>NZ_SDPT01000002.1 GCF_004135605.1 Sphingomonas desiccabilis
GCGGGGTGGAGCAGCCCGGTAGCTCGTCAGGCTCATAACCTGAAGGTCACAGGTTCAAATCCTGTCCCCGCAACCAACACTCAACACACAGCAAAGCCCGCCAGGTCCAACGACCTCGCGGGCTTTGCTGCGTCCGGGGTAGGCGGGTTCAGGACCTGGAGATGCCGTGGCCGCGTGGAAACGGTCGCGGTGGGCGTGGCGCGCCTCCTCAGCCGAACTGGCGCCAAACAGCGCGCTCATCAACAGGGCTCACCGCAACTGGACCCCGGCCTCCGCCGGGGTACGATGAAAGTGGTTCCTCGGGATCGACGGCGTCTTTCGAGCTCAGGCGTCAAGCGCGGCTTCGCTGCTTTGCCGGTGTTGCGTGGGTCCGCAGAGGATCTTCATGGTGCTGCGGCCGACCACGGGCGGCCGCGCTAGCGGCGGGCCGGGGCGGTGCTGCTGCGGACGACGAGTTCGTGGGCGAGGGTCAGCTGGCGGCGGGCGGGCGTCGTGCCGCGCAGGATGTCGACGAGGAGCTCCACGGCGCGCTGGCCGATCAGGTCCTTGGGCTGGGCGATCGTGGTGAGCGGCGGCGAGAAGAAGCGGGCGAGGGGCAGGTCGTCGAAGCCGATCACCGAAACCTGGTCGGGACAGGAGAGTCCCGCCTGGGCGATCGCGCTGATCGCCCCCATCGCCATCTCGTCGCTGAAGCAGAAGATCGCGGTGACCCCGCCCGCGAGCAGTTCGCCCGCGCGCTGGAAGGCGGAGGCGGCGGAATAGTCGCCGGCGCGCAGCTGCAACTGGTCGCCAACCCCGTGCCGGTCGGCGGCGCGCAGCGCGCCCGTCAGGCGATCGCGGCTGATCGGGCTGATCGCCGGGCCGGTGATGACGCCGATGTCGCGGTGCCCGAGCGCGATCAGATGCTCGATCGCGTCGCTGCTGGCGGCGGCATTGTCGATATGGACGCTCGGCACGCCGATGTCGGGGCTGTATTCGCAGCCGTTGACGATCGGTGCTGCCGTCCCCTGGGCGGCGAGCAGCGGCGCGAGGCTGGCCGGAAGGCGGTGGCCGAGGAACACCAGCCCGTCGACCTCGCGGCGCGAGAGCATGTCGGCGTACTGATCCTCCACCTCCGGATCGTGGCGGGTGTCGCCCACCACCACCGAATAGCCGGCATCGCGCGCGGCCTCCTCCGCGCCGCGGATGACGCTGGCGAAGAAGGGGTTGGAGATGTCGGGCACGGTCAGCAGGATCTTGGCGGCGCGCAGGGTGCGCAGGCTGCGCGCGGCGACGTTGGGCTGGTAGCCGAGCGCATCGACGGCATCGAGCACGCGCCGGCGCGTCTGCTCGGCCACGCGCGCAGGCTGGCTCAGCACGCGCGACACCGTCGCGGTGGAGACCCCGGCGACGGCGGCGACCTGGATGATCGTCGTCATGCCCACTTCATGTCGCCTGCGGCGAACCGTGTCGATAGCTGGTGATGTAATCCTTTACATGGCGGTTCGCGCTGTTAGGCTACCCCGTGAGAGCAGGAAAACTGCGGCGGAGGGGATAAGCGCATGGTCGCTGCCGAAGGGACGTTGACGGGTGACGTGCGCCCGGCGTCGGGAATGCTGACGGGGCGGCTGAGCGCCCTGATGTTCATGCAGTTCTTCATCTGGGGCGCGTGGAACGTGACCCTGGGCCTGGTCATGCAGACGGTCGGCATCGGCAACCTGATCGCCAACGCCTTCTCCGTGGGGCCGATCGCCTCGATCGTGGGCTCCTTCCTGCTCGGCATGGCCGCCGCGCGCTATTTCAGTCCCAAGATGCTGATGGTGATCCTGCACCTGGTGGGCGGCGTGCTGCTGTTCGTGCTGCCCTCGCTGGTGACGCCCGAGCATGGCGACAGCTTCGTCTGGCTGCTGCTGGGCTACATGATCCTCTACATGCCGACCGTGGGCCTGGCGAACACCATCGCCCTCAAGAGCTTCGGCGAGCGGGTCGACCGCTTCCCGTTCGTGCGCGCGTTCGGCACGCTGGGCTGGATCGCGGCGGGGCTCATCATCGGCTGGGCGGGTCTGTCGGCGAGCCCGCAGATCTTCACCATCGCCGCGGCGGTCTCGATCGCGCTCGGGCTCTACAGCGCCACCCTCCCCAATGTGGAGGCGGACGCCCCGCGCGACGAGAGCGTGATCCGGCAGGTGCTGTGCATCGAGGCGTTCGGCCTGATGCGCCAGCGCTCGTTCCTGATCTTCATCGCCTGCGCGACGCTGATCTCGATCCCGCTGGCGATGTATTACGCCTATGCCTCGGCCTATATCGGCACCGCGGGCATCGAGAACGTCGGCGGCACCATGGCGATCGGGCAGATGTCCGAGCTCGCCTTCATGTTCTCCATGCCCTGGCTCTATCGCCGCTTCGGCGTGAAGCCGCTGCTGCTGGTCGGTATGATCGCCTGGGCTGTGCGCTATGCGCTGTTCGCGATCGGCGACGGCGGTGATTCGCTGTGGGCGATCTACCTGGGCGTGGCGCTGCACGGCGTGTGCTACGACTTCTTTTTCGTAGCGGGCGCGATCTACACCGGCACCATCGCCTCGCCCAAGGGCGTCAACGCGCAGGCGCAGGGGATGCTGACGCTGTTCACCTATGGCGTGGGCATGCTGCTCGGCTCGCAGATCGGCGGCCTGCTCTACGCCCAGCTGCCCGAGACGCCGAGCGTCGCCGACTGGCAGCACATGTGGTGGTACCCCGCGATCGCGGCGGCGGTGGTCGCGATCCTGTTCCAGATCAGCTTCCGCGACCAGACCAAGGGAGAGGCGCGCGCATGACCGCGATGAAGGGGCCGGGCATCTTCCTGGCGCAGTTCCTGGGCGACACCGCGCCCTTCGACACGCTCGACGGGCTGGCCGAATGGGCGGCGGGCCTCGGCTTCGTGGGCGTCCAGATCCCGTGCGACCCGCGGCTGATCGACCTGAAGACCGCGGCCGAGAGCAAGGACTATTGCGACGAGCTGCGCGGGCGGCTCGCGCGGTTCGGGATCGAGCCGACCGAATTGTCGACGCATCTCCAGGGCCAGCTGGTGGCGGTGCACCCGGCCTATGACGCGCTGTTCGACGGCTTCGCGCCGGCCGAGGTGCACGGCAGGCCCGACGCGCGCCAGGCCTGGGCCGTCGAGCAGGTGACGCTTGCCGCCAAGGCGAGCGCCAACCTGGGGCTGTCGGCGCATGCGACCTTCTCCGGCGCGCTGGCCTGGCCCTATGTCTATCCCTGGCCGCAGCGGCCCGCCGGGCTGGTCGAGGAGGCGTTCGCCGAACTGGCGCGGCGCTGGACGCCGATCCTCAATGCGTTCGAGGATGCGGGCGTGGACTGCGCGTTCGAGATCCACGCCGGCGAGGACATCCACGACGGCGCATCGTGGGAGCGGTTCCTGGCGGCGGTCGGCGAGCACCCGCGCGCGCGCATCCTGTTCGATCCGTCGCACTATGTGCTGCAGCAGCTCGACTATCTCGACTTCATCGACCGCTATCACGACCGGATTTCGTGCTTCCACGTCAAGGACGCCGAGTTCAACCCGAGCGGCCGTTCGGGCGTCTATGGCGGCTATGAGAGCTGGGTGAACCGGGCCGGGCGCTTCCGCTCGACCGGCGACGGCCAGGTCGACTTCGTCGGCGTGTTCAGTAAGCTTGCCCAATATGGCTACAAAGGCTGGGCGGTGCTGGAGTGGGAATGCGCGCTCAAGCGCTCCGAGGACGGCGCGCGCGAGGGGGCGCCGTTCATTCGCGACCACATCATCCGCGTGACCGAGCGCCCGTTCGACGACTTCGCGGCGAGCGGCGTCGACCGGGCCGCGATTCGATCGCTGCTGGGCCTGAAGGAAGGCGAGGCGTGATGCGGCAGCCGCTCCGGCTCGGCATGGTGGGCGGCGGCGAGGGCGCGTTCATCGGCGCCGTGCATCGCATGGCCGCCGCGCTCGACGGCGACTGGCGGCTGACGGCCGGCGCGTTCAGCACCGATGCCGGGCGCAACCGCCGCACCGGCGAGCAGCTGGGGCTCGATCCCGCGCGCGTCTATGACTCGCTCGACGCCCTGCTGGCGGCCGAGCGTGCGCTGCCGGCGGAGGCGCGCATCGATGTGCTCGCGATCGTGACGCCGAACCACCTCCACGCGCCGATGGCGATCGCCGCGCTGGAGGCGGGCTTCCACGTATTCTGCGAAAAGCCGATGGCGATGAGCGTCGCCGAGGCGGAGGCGATCGCGGCGGCGGCCAAGGCGAGCGGGCGGACGTTCGCGCTGGCTTTCACCTACAGCGGCTATGCGCTGGTCGAGGAGGCGCGCGTCCGGATCGCGCGCGGCGACCTGGGCGCGATCCGGTTGGTGCAGGTCGAATATCTCCAGGGCTGGCTGAGCGCGCCGATCGACGAGGCCGGCAACAAGCAGGCCGAGTGGCGCACCGACCCTGCGCGCGCCGGGATCGGCGGCTGCCTGGGCGACATCGCCACCCATGCGTTCCAGCTGGCCGAGCATGTGTCGGGGCTGCGCGCCGAGGCGGTGGCGGCGGACCTGACCATCCATGTGCCCGGACGGCGGCTCGACGACGACGTGAGCGCGCTGCTGCGCTTCGGCGGCGGCGCGCGCGGGACGCTGAAGGCGAGCCAGGTCGCGGCCGGCGAGGAAAACGGCCTGAAGTTGCGCATCCATGGCGAGCGCGGCGGGCTGGAATGGGCGCAGATGGAGCCCAACACCCTCACGCTGCGCTGGCTCGATCGGCCGGCGGAGATCCTGCGTGCGGGCGGGCCGGGCTTGAGCGACGGCGCGAGCGGGCTGCTGCGCACCCCCGCGGGGCATCCCGAGGGCTATGTCGAGGCGTTCGCCAACCTCTATCGTGGCTTTGCGGCGGCGCTGCGCGGCGAGTCGGGCGGCTGGTTCCCCGGCGTCGGCGACGGGTTGCGCACCATGAAATTCGTCGAGGCCGTGGTCGCCAATGCGGCCTCGGACCGGAAGTGGACCAGGATTGATCCGGGAGAGAGTGTATGAAGCGTATCATCAGCCTGGGGGCGGCGGCAGCGATGCTGGTCGTCACCGCGGCACCAGCCGTGGCGCAGACCGCGCCGCCGCCCGCCTTTGCCGCCTGCAAGGCGTGCCACACCGTCGACAAGGGCGGCCGCAACGGCGTCGGCCCGAACCTGAACGGCGTGGTCGGCCGGCCCGCGGCCGCGGTGCCGGGCTTCAACTATTCCAACGCCTTGAAGGCCTCGAAGCTTCGCTGGGACGAGGCGACGCTCGACCAGTTCCTGGCCGCGCCCACCAAGAAGGTGCCGGGCACGCGCATGCCGATCGGCATGGCGGACGCCGCCAAGCGCAAGGCGATCATCGCGTTCCTGAAGGCGCAGGGCGGCAAATGATCGGGCGGGGGGCATGACGGTCTCGCGTCGCACCGTGCTGGCTGCCGGCGCGGTCGCGCCGCTCGCGGCGAGCGCCGGCCTGGCGCAGGGCGGCGGCGGCTCCAACGCCGCCCGCTTCTCGCTGGGCTATGCGCCGCACGAGGGCAGCTTCGCCAGCCGCGGCGGCCTGCTCGAGCAGATCGCCTATGCCGCCGACCAGGGCTTCACCGCCTGGGAAGACAATGAGGCGCGCAGCCGGCCGGTCGCGGAACAGGAGCGCATGGCCAAGGCGCTGCAGCAGCGCGGCATGGCGATGGGCGTGTTCGTCGCCAGCATGCCGAAATGGTCGCAGTCGCGGCCGCTGCTGGGCGCCAACGACGGGGCCGAGCGCGAGGCGTTCCTGGCCGACGTCCGCAGCGCCATCGACGTCGCCAAGCGGCTCAATGCCAACCGGATGACGGTGGTGACCGGCTTCATGGACCCCAAGGTGCCGGTGGAGATCCAGACCGCGCGGGTGATCGACGTCATGCGCCGCGCCGGCGACATCGTCGCGCCCCACGGCATCGCGATGGTGATGGAGCCGCTCAACACGCGCACCAACCATCCCGGCGTCTACATGCAGAGCATCGCCCAGGGCTATGCCGTGGCGCGCGGAGCGAACAGCCCGGGCGTGAAGATCCTGGCCGACCTCTACCACGAGCAGATCCAGTCCGGGAACCTGATCCCGGTGATGGACGCCTGCTGGAGCGAGATCGGCTATATCCAGTTCGGCGACAATCCCGGGCGCAACGAGCCCGGCACCGGCGAGATCCATTACGCCAACATCGTCCGGTGGCTGCGCCAGCGCCGCTATCCCGGCGTGATCGGCATGGAGCACGGCAATTCCATCAAGGGCCGCGCGGGGGAGGACCGGCTGATCGCCGCCTATCGCGCGATCGACGCACAATGACCGGGGAGGGACGGATGCCCCGCACTATGGGAGGAGAAGCGAAGTGATCGATCGCAGAACGGCACTTGCCGGCGTGGTCACGATGTTCGGCGCGGGGCTGTTCGCCCCGATCGCGCGGGCGGCCGGTGCCGCCCAGGCATCCCGGATGCCGGTGATCTCCGACGGCCCGCCGAGCACGGCGGTCTTCACGCCGGACCAGCGCGCCCTGGTGACGGTGCTGAGCGAGCGGATCATCCCGACCACCGACACGCCGGGCGCGATCGCCGCGGGCGTGCCGATGTTCATCGAGAAGCTGCTCGCCGACTGGGCGGTGCCGGACGATCGCAAGCCGATCCTGGCCGGGCTGCAGGCAGTCGAGGCCCGCAGCCTGAAGGATTATAAGGTCTCCGCCGCCAAGGCGACGCCGGAGCAGCAGGATGCGCTGCTGACGCTGGCGATGAACGGCCAGATCCCGGGCGGCAAGGACTTCTTCGAGGCGATGCGCCAGATGGTGATCACCGGCTATTACACGTCGGAGATCGGCATCACCCAGGAGCGCGAGTATCTGCCGGTGCCGGGCGAATACAACGGCGCCTTCCCCTATTCCCAAGTCAACAAGGTCTACAGCGCATGATCAGCCGCCGTACCCTGCTCGCGGGCGCCGGGGGCGTCGCGGCCGTCGCCCTGTCGGACCGGATCGTCCCGGCCGCCCTTGCCGCCCAGATCCCGGCGGTGGGGATCCAGCTCTACACCGTGCGCGAAATCTTCCAGAAGGACCCGGTGGGGACGCTGGGGCAGGTGGCGCGCATCGGCTATCGCGAGGTCGAGTTCGGCGGCGGCGGCTATGACGCGATGGACCATGCGCTGCTGCGCCGGACGATGGACCGGCTGGGGCTGCGCGCGCCGTCGGTACACATCGGCTATGACGCGCTGCTCGGCCAGTTTGAGCGATCGGTGGCCATGGCCAAGACGCTGGGCGCGGACACGGTGGTGCTGCCGTACATGACGGACCAGCACCGCACGGAAGCCGGGTGGAAGGCGGCGCTGCCGAACATCGCGCGCTTCGGCGCCGAGCTGAAGAAGGCGGGGCTGGGCTTTGCCTATCACAACCACGACTTCGAGTTCACGGTGAAGCCGGGCGGCAAGAGCCTGTTCGACCGGCTGATCGAGGAGACCGATCCGTCGCTGGTGCAGGTGGAGCTCGACCTCTACTGGGCCGCGCACGCGGGCGAGGACGTGGCCGGGCTGATCGAGCGGCTGAACCGCCGCATCTATGCCTATCACGTCAAGGACATGCGCGCCGACCGCAGCATGACCGCCGTGGGCCAGGGCAAGACCGACTTCGCCGCGCTGTTCCGCCTGAAGGGAAGCGCCGGGGTCCGCCACTTCTATGTCGAGAACGACGAGGCGCCCGCGCCCTATCTTCCCGACATCACCACCAGCTTCAACACGCTCCGCGCGCTGCGGTTCTGAGCACGTACGGCCAGGGGAACAACATCATGGCTTCGACCAACAGGTTCGACGCGATCGTCATCGGATCGGGCGTGAGCGGAGGCTTCGCCGCCAAGGAACTGACCGAAAAGGGGCTGCGCGTCCTGATGCTCGACCGGGGCGTCATGGTCGAGCACGGCGAGGGCTATCCGTATGACGGCAAGCCGGCGTTCGACGTGCCGGCACGCAACATCATGCCCAAGCCGGTGATGGACAGCAATTACTTCATCGCGCGCCACGGCTATGTGCAGCCCAGCAACCAGCGCTTCTACAACGACGACCGGCAGAACCCCTATGCCTATGACGAGGGCGACAAGTTCTACTGGATCCGCCCGGGCGCGGTGGGCGGCAAGTCGCTGATCTGGGGCCGGTGGAGCTTCCGCTGGGCGCCCGAGGACTTCGAGGCGAACAAGCGCGACGGCATCGATGGCGTCTGGCCGATCGGCTATGACGACGTCGCGCCCTGGTACAGCTATGTCGAGAAGTACATCGGCGTGTCAGGCTCGCGCGAGAACCTGCCCTATCTGCCGGACAGCGAGTTCCAGCCGCCGATGCCGATGAACGTCGCCGAGCAGTGGCTGAAGCAGCGGCTGGAGACGAAGTTTCCGGGCCGCAAGCTGATCCACACCCGCCTGTCCAACCTGACGGAGGACAAGCCCGAGCAGAACCGCACCAAGTGCCAGATGCGCAACCAGTGCGGCAACGGCTGCTCGTTCGGGGCCTATTTCTCGACCCAGGCGGTGACGCTGCCGGCGGCGCGGGCGACCGGGCGGCTGACGCTCCAGTCCGACGCGGTGGTCACCAACGTCGAATATGATGCCGCGCGCAAGCGGGTGACGGGCGTGCGCTACGTCGATGCCAAGACCGGCCAGGCGCAGACGGTGTCGGCCGACCTGGTGTTCGTCTGCGCATCGGCGATGGCGTCGGTTCAGATCCTGATGAACTCGCGCGCCGCGGGAAGCGACCGTAGCCATTTCGACAGCAGCGGAACGCTCGGCCGCTATGTGATGGACCATATCTTCCGCGTCGGCATGGAGGGCGAGGTGCCCGGCATGACCGACCTGATCGAATATGGCCGACGGCCCGGCGGCGTCTATATCCCGCGTTTCCGCAACATCGGCGGCGACGAGGGCGTGGGCTTCAAGCGCGGCTACGGCTACCAGGGCAGCGCCAGCCGCGACCCGTCGCCGCCGGTCGGCTTCGGCGCATCGATGAAGCAGGGCCTGCGCCGCTATGCGCCCTGGAAGTTCAGCATGGGCGCGTTCGGCGAATGCCTGCCCTACAAGGACAACCGCGTGTCGCTGCACGCGAACAAGGTGGACCGGTTCGGGGTGCCGCTGATGCGCTTCGACGTGCGCTTCCGCGACAACGAGCTCAAGATGATGGCGGACGCGCGGGTGCAGGGCGAGGCGATGCTGAAGGGCGCCGGCCTCCTCAACGTGCGCAGCTGGGAGGGCGAGCATGTGCCCGGCGACGCCATTCACGAGATGGGCGGCGCGCGCATGGGCGCCGATCCCCGCACCTCGGTGCTGAACGGCTGGAGCCAGGCGCACGACGCGTCCAACCTCTATGTGACCGACGGCGCGCAGATGACCTCCGCCTCCTGCGTCAATCCGTCGCTGACCTACATGGCGATGACCGCGCGCGCGGCCGACCATGCGGTGAAGCAGCTGCGACAGGCCTGAACCGCGGGCGGGCGCCGGGATGCCGGCACCCGCCCGGCCGGTCAGGCGGCGCTACGGCCGCCGGCCGGCGGGGTTTGGCGCAGGCTGGACGAGCCTTCCCACAGGTTGATCCCGCCTTCGCCGGCATGGGCGTCGATGCGGGCGAGCTCGTCGTCCGAGAAGTCGAGGCGCTTCAACGCATCGAGGCTGTCGTCGAGTTGGGCGACGGTGCGCGCGCCGATCAGCGCCGAGGTGACGCGGGGGTCGCGCAGCACCCAGGCGATCGCCATCTGGGCGAGGCTCTGGCCGCGTGCCTGGGCAATGGCGCCGAGCGCGCGGACGCGATCGAGATTCTCCGGGGTCAGCAGCCCCTGCGACAGCGAGCCGCCGCGCGAGGCGCGCGCATCGGCGGGGACGCCGCCGAGATATTTGTTCGTAAGCATGCCCTGGGCGAGCGGGGAAAAGGCGATGCAGCCGGTGCCCAGGTCCGCGAGCGTCTCCAGCAGGCCCCCTTCGATCCAGCGGTTGAGCATCGAATAGCTCGGCTGGTGGATGAGGAGCGGCACCTTGTGCTCGGCAAGGATGGCCGCGGCCTGGCGGGTCAGCTCGGGCGAGTAGGAGGAGATGCCGACATAGAGCGCCTTGCCCTGGGCGTGGATCTGGGCGAGCGCGCCCATCGTCTCCTCCAGCGGCGTGTCGGGATCGACGCGGTGCGAATAGAAGATGTCGACATAGTCGAGGCCCATGCGCTTCAGGCTCTGGTCGCAGCTGGCGATCAGATACTTCCTGCTGCCGCCGATGCCGCCGTACGGCCCGGGCCACATGTCCCAGCCGGCCTTGGTGGAGATCAGCAGCTCGTCGCGGTGGGCGCGGAAATCGTGCGCCATCACGCGCCCGAAATTCTCCTCCGCCGAGCCATAGGGCGGGCCATAGTTGTTCGCGAGATCGAAGTGGGTGACGCCGCGGTCGAACGCGCGGCGCAGAATCGCGCGGCCGGTCTCGAACACGTCCGCACCGCCGAAATTCTGCCAGAGGCCGAGGCTGATCGCCGGCAGGTCCAGGCCGCTGCGACCGCACCGCCGATAGGGCATACGCCCGTCATAGCGCGCGGGATCGGGCTGGTAGGGGGGCTCGAACGACATTCGGCAGGTCTCCGGTTGCGGGGGCCTGCGCCTTGTAGATGCAACGGCGTGCCGGAGCTATTCCGGACGCGGCCCCGGGAAGGGAAAGCGCGCGCCAGCCGGCGGCGCGGTGCCGCCGGCTGGACGTGCGAGGATCCCGGCGGGTGCCGGGAGGGTCGATCAGCGACCGCCCGAGCTGCCGCCCGAGCTGCCGCCGGTGCTGCCACCCGAGCTGCCACCGGTGCCGGTGGTTCCGCTGCCGGTGCTTCCGGTGCCCATCGTCCCGGTCGTGCCGGTGCCGGTGGTGCCAGTCGTTCCGGTGCCGGTGGTGCCGGTCGTGCCCGTGGTGCCGCTGCCGCCTGAGCTGCTCCAGCTACCGCTGGTGCCGCCCGAGCTGCTGGGAAGGCCGTCCGGAGACGTGGTGGTCGAGCCGGGCGTGGTCGATCCGCCCGGTGCGGTCGTAGTGGAACCGCGGTTCGTCTTCGAGCCCCGGCGCGACGGGCGATCGGACCGGTCCGGGGTCGTCGTCGTCGAGGTGTCCGGGCTGGTGGTCTGCGTACCGCGCTGCATGTCGCCGGTCGTTTCCGTGCCCGGGGTGGTGGTCGGATTCGCCGTCGGGTTCGTCGTCGTCGGGCTCGTCGTCGTCTGGGCGATCGCGGCGGCTGAGCCACAAACCGCCAGCATACCGATCAGGATTGTCTTACGCATGATGGGGTTTCCTTCTCCAAAACCGAGGGCTCAACGCCGTGGGTTGCAAGAAGTGCCATGTTTTCGCCAAGATTCTTGGCCGAAAAATCCTTAGATTATCATAGGTTGATTCCACCGCATTGGGCGCGGTGGAGCAGTTTCTGGTCGGCGAGGACTAGCGCGACCATTGCCTCTACTACGGGTACGCCGCGGATGCCGACGCAGGGGTCGTGCCGGCCGCGGGTGGCGAGCGTCGTCGCCTCCCCTTCCCGGGTGATGGTTTCCATCGGCGTCAGGATCGAGCTGGTCGGCTTGAAGGCGACGCGCAGGCGGACGGGCTGACCGGTGGCGATCCCGCCCGCGATGCCGCCGGCGTGGTTGGCGAGGAATCGGGGCCCGTCCTCGCCCGGGCGCATCGGATCGGCATTCTCTTCGCCCGAAAGCGCGGCGGCCGCGAAGCCGTCGCCGATCTCGACGCCCTTGACCGCATTGATCGACATGGCGGCGGCGGCGAGCTCGCTGTCGAGCTTGGCATAGAGCGGCGCGCCCCAGCCGGCAGGCACGCCAGTCGCCTCGCAGGCGACCACGGCGCCGAGCGACGAGCCGGCCTTGCGGGCGCGGTCGACCAGCGCCTCCCAGCGGACCGCGGCTTCGGCGTCGGGGCAGAAGAAGGGATTGCGGCCGATCTCGGCGGCATCGAAGCGGGCATAGTCGATCGCGTCGCCGCCGATCGCCTCGACCCAGGCGGTGATCGTCACCTCCGGGATCACCCGCCGGGCGACGGCGCCGGCCGCCACGCGCGACGCGGTTTCGCGCGCGGAGGAACGCCCGCCGCCGCGATAGTCGCGGAAGCCGTATTTGGCGTCGTACGCATAGTCGGCATGGCCCGGGCGATAGGCCTGGGCGACCTCCGAATAATCCTTGGAGCGCTGGTCGACATTCTCGATCATCAGCGAAATGGGCGTGCCGGTGGTGCGGCCCTTGAACACGCCGGAGAGGATGCGCACGGCATCGGGCTCGCGGCGCTGGGTGGTGAAGCGCGAGGTCCCGGGGCGGCGCGCGTCGAGGAACGGCTGGATGTCGGCCTCGGTCAGCGCGAGGCCCGGCGGGCAGCCGTCGACCACCGCGCCGATCGCGGGGCCGTGGCTCTCGCCCCAGGTGGTGAAGCGGAACACCCGCCCGAAGCTGTTGACGCTCATGCGGCCTCCCCCAGCAGCGCGAAGGCGCCGGCGTGCGTCGCCTCGCCGCGCACGCCGCAGGGCATCGCACCCTGCTGCAGCGGCAGCGCCAGCAGATAGTCGCCGGCATAGGGCGAGGCGAAGCCCTTCGCCCAATCGGCGGCAAAGCCGAAGCGGCCGTAGTATTCGGGATCGCCCAGCACGAAGCAGAGGTGCACGCCTGCGTCGGCGAGATGCTGGAGCCCGGCGCGGACCAGCGCCTCGCCCACGCCTTGGCGGCGGTGGGAGGCGGCGACCGCGACCGGCGCGAGTGCAACCGCGGCGATGGGCTTGCCCGCGATCTCCACGGCCATGCGGCTGAACGCCACCATGCCCGCGAGCATGCCGTCGTCCTCGTCGTCCGCGACCAGCGTCAGCACCATGTCGCCGTCGATGCACAGCCGCTGGACCAGCATCGCCTCGTCGGGTGCCGGAAAGGCGGTGCGCAGCAGCGCGTCGATGGCGGCTACGTCCCCGCCCGAGGCCGGGCGGATGGTGATGCTCACGACAGCGCGATGTCGGGCGCGTCCTCGGCCTTCATGCCGATGACGTTGTAGCCACCGTCGACGTGGTGGATCTCGCCGGTGACGCCGCTCGCCAGGTCGGAGAGCATGTAGAGGCCGGCGCCGCCCACGTCCTCGATGGTGACGTTGCGGCGGAGCGGCGAGTTCAGCTCGTTCCACTTCAGGATGTAGCGGAAGTCGCCGATGCCCGAGGCCGCGAGCGTCTTGATCGGGCCGGCCGAGATCGCGTTGACGCGGATGTTGTCGCGGCCGAGGTCGACCGCCAGATACTTGACCGAGGTGTCGAGCGCCGACTTGGCCACGCCCATCACGTTGTAGTGGGGGACGACCTTTTCCGAGCCGTAATAGGTCAGCGTCAGCAGGCTGCCGCCGTTCGGCATCATCTCCCGCGCGCGCTTGGCGACGGCGGTGAAGCTGTAGACCGAGATGTTCATGGTCATCAGGAAGTTCTCGAGGCTGGTGTCGTAGTAGCGACCGCGCAGCTCGTTCTTGTCGGCAAAGCCGATCGCATGGACGACGAAGTCGATCGTCGGCCACTTCTGCGCCAGCTCGTCGAACGCGCGGTCGAGCGCGCCCATGTCCGACACGTCGCATTCGATCAGCGTGTCCGAGCCCAGCTGCTCGGCGAGCGGCTTCACGCGCTTGCCCAGCGCCTCACCCTGATAGGTGAAGGCCATTTCCGCGCCCTGCTCGTGGAGCGCCTTGGCGATGCCCCATGCCAGCGAACGATCGTTGGCAAGCCCCATGATGAGCCCACGCTTGCCCTGCATCAGTCCCGTCACGCCGCTGTATCCTCCTGTGGTCCGGCCGGCTCCTCTAGCCCCGCTTCGGGGGTTTCCGCCAGCGCCGCGTTCAACTCTGCGCCGACGACCACCCCCAACCCCACGACGAAGAAGAAGATCAGCGCGATCATGACGCCTGCCAGGCTGCCGTAGGTGAGATCATAGCCCCCGAGCAAGTCGAGCGACAGCGGCAGCAGCGCGGTGGTGCCCAGCCACCAGCCGGCCGTCAGCGCCGCACCCGGCCATTTGGGGCACTTGCTGTAGCGGTACTTGCTGGGGGTGAGGGTGTAGAAGAGCATGTAAAGCGCGACGAACAACGCGACCGCCGGCGCCAGCCGCGCGACCGAGAGGATGCGCGCCGTGTCGGTCAGGAACGGCATCACGCGCAGGATGAACTGCTCGACGCCGAGCAGCGCCACCTGGAAGCTGAACGCCGCCATCGCCAGGATCACCGAGCCGACGATCAGGCCGATCGAGCCCAGGCGATATTCCCAGAACGGCCGGCTGAAGGGGATGCCATAGGCCTGGCGCAGGATCGAGCGCACCGTCTCGATGAAGCCGGTGGTGGTCCAAAGGCCCACCAGCGCGCCCAGCCACAGCAGCGAGCCCGAGCGCGCCTGGAGCACGTCCAGGATCGGCTTTTCCAGCACGCTTGCGACTTCGGGCGGGACGGTGCGCAGGAACGCCTCGACCGCGTGGACGCCGTCGCCGGTGCGCCCCACCAGCCGCGCGACCGCAGCCGCCACGATGAAGAAGGGGAACAGCGTCACCAGCGAGAGATAGGCGAGGTTGCCGGCGTGGGTGAAGCCGTCGGTATAGGTGCCGACCGCGACCCGGCGCAGGATCTCGATCACCCGCTCGCTCAGCCCCATGCGCGACAGCAGCGGCGCACGGCGGTGCCGCCGTGCCTCCGGGCTCTCGGGGGAAACCGCGCCGATCGGAAGGTCGGAGCCGACGCGGGGATCCGTCACAGGCCGAGCTTCGAGCGGGGATCCTGATCGCGGCCGGGCCAGCCCTGCACGAATTCGACCAGCGCGTCGTCGCCGACCGGCAGGTCCACCATCAGCGTCACCAGCTGGTCGCCGCGGCCGCCGCCCTTCTTGTGGAAGCCGCGGCCCTTGAGGCGCAGCACCTTGCCCGAGGTCGAGCCCTTGGGGACCTTGAGCATCACCGCGCCCTCGACGGTGGGCACGCGCACTTCGCCGCCCAGCACCGCCTCCGCCAGGCTGACCGGCAGGTCGAGCCGCACGTCGTCGCCGTCGCGGGTGAAGAAGCGGTGCGGCTGCACCTCGAGGGTGACGATCGCGTCGCCGGGGCCGCCGGGGCCAGGATCGCCCTTGCCCGCGAGGCGCATCTGGGTGCCGCTTTCGAGGCCAGCGGGAAGCTTCAGGTCGATGGTCTTGCCGTCGCGCAGCATGATCCGCTGCGGGCTGAGCGTCGCGGCATCGGCAAAGGAGACCGCGAGGCGATAGGGGACGTTGGCGCCCTTGGGCGCCTGCCGCCGGCCGAAGCTGCCGCCGCCAAAGCCGCCGCCTCCGCGCTGGCCGCCGCCGAACAGCCCCTCGAACAGATCCTCGAAGCCGCCGGCATCGCCGCCGCCGCCGAAGTCGAACTGGGTGCGTCCGCCGCCGCCCGGGCGGGGGCCGCCGCCGCCGAAGCCGAAGGGTGCGGTGGGATTGCCTTCGCCGTCGATCTCGCCGCGATCGAACCGGGCGCGCTTGTCCTTGTCGGTGAGCAGGTCATAGGCCTGGGTCACCTGGCTGAAGCGCTCGGCGGCCTTGGGATTGTCCTTGTTCCGATCGGGGTGCAGCTCCTTGGCGAGCGTACGGTACGCCTTTTTAATGTCCGCTTCGCTCGCGTCGCGGGCCACGCCCAGGGTTGCGTAAGGGTCTGCCATGCCCGTTAGCTAGGCGGTGCAGGGCGCGGCGGCAATGGGTCGGCCGCATCCATTTCCATGGCGGAACGAAGCCTGCGGGCGGCCGTTTCACGAGGTCATGACCGCCTGCGCTTCCCCCGCCCGTCGCCGCCTGCTCGTCCAGTCCGCACTGCTGCTCCCGCTGCTTGCCCTGCCGGGCTGTGCCACGACGCTGGGAAGCTATGGCGTGGAGGAGGGCGTGCGGCGGCTGCTGACGCTGTCGAGCCAGCGCGCCTTTGCCCGGCTGACGGAGCCCGGCGGCTTCTATGACGACCAGCTGACCCGGCTGACGCTGCCCGATACCGGCGGCAACGACGTGCTGGGCGCGCTGCTGCGGACCAATGCGGTGCGCAGCCGGGTGGCGATGGCGCTGAACGACGTGGCGGTGGATGCGGCCGAGCGGGCGACGCCGGTGGTGCTTGATTCGATCCGGTCGATGAGCGTCACCGACGCGATCGCGATCCTGCGAGGCGGGCCGACCGCAGCGACCGACCTGCTGCAGCGGCAGGTGGGCGGCGCGCTGGTGGAGGCGATGTTCCCCGAATTCTCGACCGGCCTGCGATCGGACGCGCTGGAGATCCTGACGGCGGTGGCGGGTGCGCGCACCGGCATCGACTATATGGCGCTGGCACGCACGGGCGCGGAGCAGGCCGGGCAGGCGATCTTCCGCGCGATCGGGCGCGAGGAATCCGCGATCCGTGCCGATCCGCGCAGCACGCGGGACCCGGCGCTGATCGCGCTGCTGGCGGGAAGCGCGCTGGTGCGCTGAGGCGCCTTCAGTCCTCGATCGGCGCGACGTCTACCGAGACGGACATGGTCTGGGCGCCGGAGCCGAGCACGACGCCGTCGATCGGCGCGATCTCTGGATAGTCGCGGCCGACCGCGACGATGACATGGTCGTTCGCCATCCAGATGCCGTTGGTCGGATCGACCCCGATCCAGCCGAGCCGGTCGCCGCACCACAGTAGCACCCAGGCGTGGGTCGCGTCCGCCCCCACCAGCCGCGGCGCGCCCGGCGGCGGCAGGGTGCGCAGATAGCCCGAGGCATAGGCGGCCGGCAGCCCGGCGGCGCGCAGGCCGGAGATCATGATCTGCGCAAAATCCTGGCAGACGCCGCCGCGCTGGGCGAAGGCGACGTGCGGGGGCGTGTCGACCAGCGTGGCGGTGGTGTCGAAGGCGAACTCGCGCTGGATGCGCTGGGCGAGCGCGATCGCCGCCTCCAGCGCGCCGCGGTCCGGATCGAGCTCCTCCGCGCACCAGGCGCCGATGTTGCGATCGAGCGGGATGTGGGGCGAGGGGAAGAGGTAGCTCGCGGGGCTCGCCGGGCCGACGTCGCGGCTGTCGCGCGCCCAGGCGGCGATCTCGGCCAGGGTCGGGTCGTCGGCGGCGGGCATCGGCAGCGGCCGGTCGACCGTCATCCGCGCGCGGCTTTCGATGGTGAGCTCCCGCTCCGGCTTTTCGACGACGAGCCGCATGACGTTGGCGAGCCCGGCCTGGGCGCGTGCGGGGGCGATCTCGCCGCCCGGCTCCACGGAGAGGTGATAGTCGTCGAGCGTCTGGCCGGACCAGAGGATCGGCTTGAGCCGCAGGTTGCATCGCGCGAAGCCGGCCGCATCGGCATATTCGAAGCGGGTCACATGGCGGATGGCATAGCGCATCATGCGAGCGTCAGCCCGGAGCCGCGCAACGGCTCGGCCCCCTGGAGGAAGTAGCGCGCGGCGATCGCGTCCGAGAGTTGCATGAGCTTGGCCTCCAATGCGCCGATGGTGGCGGGATCGAGGCTGGCGGCGGTGGCGGTGGCGACCATCGCCTGGACCGCGGCTGCCACGGCCTGCTGCGGCTCCGCCAGCCCGGAGTCGGAGAGCACGGGAAGCCGGGCGAGATGCTCGGCGATCGCCCCCACCTGAAAGGCGATGGCGCGCGGATTGCCGGGGTCGAGCGCGACCAGGTCCAGCACGGGCAGGCGACCGAAGCTGGTCAGATAGCGCTGGCGGTAGCTGATCTGGCTGTCGGCGAGATCGAGCAGCGTGGAGAGATCGTCCGAGGTCGCCTCGCAGCCGGCAAAGGTGCGAAGCGCGCGGGTGATCGCGAGCGCCCGCTCCAGCCGGCGGCCGAGATCGTGGAAGCGCCAGGCGTCGGTGCGCGCCATATGCTCGGCCGAGAGCCCGGCAAGGGCGGCATAGCGGCGCTGGAGCGAGCCGGCACGGTCGAGCAGCCCCCCGCGGCTGGGGTGGGGCGCGTCGAGCAGGCGCATCATGTCCGCCGACAGCCGATCGCGCGAGATGGCGCCGATGCCGGCCGCCAGCCGGTTGATCTGCCGGACGTTGTGCCACTGGCCCTCGGCGCCGTCGATCGCGACGCGGGCGAACTCGACGAGCTCGCGGCGGCGGCGGCCGGCGGGCGCGGGGGCGGCGCCCGCGTCGGCGATCAGCGCGACCAGCCGCGCGACGGTCTCGTCGGCGAGCGCCGCACCCGTGTCCGCGCTGATCGAATGGCCGAGCAGCACGCGGGTTGCGCCCAGCAGCGCCTCGCCCCGTTCGAGATAGCGGCCGAGCCAGAAGAGATTGTCGGCGACCCGGCTGGGCAGGGTGCCGGGGTTGCGGCGCAGCTCGACCGCGCCGGCGACGGGCAGGAGCGAGACCGGGGGCACCGGGTCGGCGCCGTGGACGCAGACGTCGGCGGACCAGCTTCCCTCGCCCATCACGGTCGCGCGGGTATCCGGCTCGCCGCCCAGGCGCGCGAAGCCGCCGGGAAGCACCGCCCACCGGCCGTCCGCATCGCGCGCGGCGAAGACACGCAGCGTGAACGGCCGTGGGGCGAGCCGCTCCCCCTCGGCAAAGGGCATGGTCGAGAGGCAGACTGCTTCCTGGCCGACATAATCCTGCGGCCGGCGTGCCATGTCCTCGGCCAGGAGCTGGCGGGCGTCGGCATCGAGATCGGCACCGAGCACGGGGCCGCCGCCCGGAAGGCCGAGCGGCACGGCGCCGAACGCGGGTGCCACCACCATCTGATCCAGGTTGGCGAGCACGTGCGCGCGCTCGGCCGGCTGGCCGCACCACCAGGTGGCGATGTTGGGAAGCTGGAGTGGGGCGCCGTTCAGCCGCTGCGCGAGCGCGGGGAGGAAGGCGGAAAAAGCCGGTGCCTCGAGCATGCCGGCACCCGGGGCATTGGCGACGACGACGTTGCCGGCCGCCATCGCGTCGATGAGGCCGGGCACGCCGATCGTCGAGCTGGCGTCGAAGGCGAGCGGATCGAGCAGGCGGGGATCGACCCGACGGCACAGCGCGTCGATCCGCTTCAGCCCCGCGATGGTGCGGACGTAGAGCCGGTCGTCGCGGACGGCGAGGTCGGCGCCCTCGACCAGCAGGAAGCCGAGGTAGCGGGCGAGATGCGCCTGCTCGGCATAGCTGGGGTTGAGGCGGCCGGGCGTGAGCAGGCCGATGCGCGGTTCGCTGCGGCGGCAGGTGGCGGCGAGGCCGTCGCGCATGGCGGCAAAGAAGGGCGCGTGGCGGCGGACGTTGAGCCGGCCCTGCAAGCCGCCCAGCGTACGCGCGATCGCCAGCCGGTTCTCCAGCGCATAGCCGGCGCCGACCGGCGCGCGCAGATGATCGGCGAGCACGCGCCAGCGCCCGTCGGCGTCGCGGCAGAGGTCGGCGGCGAAGAAATGGAGATGGTGGCCGCCCGGCGGCGTCACCCCCACCATCGGCCGCAGGAACAAGGGGCTGCCGGTGACCAGGGCAGCCGGGATCGCGCCATCCGACACCAGGCGTCCGGGGCCGTAGAGATCGGCCGTCACCGCCTCGACCAGTTCGGCGCGCTCGGCGATGCCGGCGGCGATCGCCTGCCACTCGGTGCTGTCGATCAGCAGCGGGACCGGCGACAGCGGCCAGCGGCGCTCCTCGCTCTCGCCGGGCATGCGGTGGCCGAGGCCGATGTCGTCGGCCTGGCGCTGCGCGCGTTCGCGGGCGTGGCCGAGCGAGTCGCCCGCGGCGGCGGCAAGCTCCTCCAGGGCCGCGAGCCAGGCGGCGCGGCCCGCCGAATCGCACAGCACGTCGCCGGCAGGCGCCTGGGCGCAATAATCGGCGGCCCAGCGGCCGGCGATGGTGCGAGCGTCGAACAGGCTGGCTAGGGCGGGGCTCGCCAATTCAACACTCCGGTTGCAGCTGGAGGGTGTCGACCACAATCCGTGCCGCGGTGCAACCGCAGGTGGTGGCGGCGTGCTCCGTCAAAGGTCCGGCAGTGGCTGGTCGGCGATGCCCCAACCGGCGAGGCCGCGTCCGTTGGCGCGCTCGATGAGCTCGGCGGCATCGTGGATCGAGAAGCGCTTGGGCGTCTCGATGTCGCCGAATTCGGCCCAGCTGACCGGGGCCGCCACATGGGCGCCCGGACGCGCGCGCGCCGAATAGGGCATGACGGCGGTGGCGCCGCGTTGGTTGCGCAGCCAGTCGATGAAGATGCGGCCGACCCGCTTCGCCTTGGACATGGTGGCGACAAAGCGCTCGGGCTCGGCGGCGGCCAGGGCGCGGGCGAAGCGATCGGCGAAGGACTTCACCGCCGGCCATTCCGCCTGCGGCGTGAGCGGCACGACGACGTGCACGCCCTTGCCACCCGACAGCATCGGGAAGCTCGCGAGCCCCATGTCGGCCAGGTGGCGCTTCAGATCCTCGGCCGCGCGCTGGACGTCCTTCCAGTCGAGCCCCTCGTCGGGGTCGAGGTCGAACACCAGCCGGTCGGGACGCTCGACATCCTCGGCGCGCGATCCCCAGCCGTGGAATTCGATCGTGCCCATCTGCACGCAGGCCATGAGGCCATCGAGGTCGCGGACGTAGAGATAGGGCTGGGTCGAGCCGTCCTTCTCGCGAATGTCGACATGGTCGACATGGTCGCCGAAGCTGCCGGCATCGTGCTTCTGGAAGAAGCACTGCTTGGCGCGGCCTTGGGGGCAGCGGACCAGGCTGATCGGGCGGTTGGCGACCCAGGGCAGCATGATCGGCGAGACCTGGGCGATGTAGGTGGCGAGATCGCCCTTGGTGAGCCCGTCCTCTGGAAAGATCACCCGGTCCGGGTTGGTGATCTTGACCGAGGAGGCGGGCACCTCCGGCTCGCCGCGGGGTGGCGCGACAGGGAGCTCCTCGGGCGTCTCGGCGACCACCTCCTCCGGGCGCTTGTCCTCGCGCAGCGCGACGAAGCTCGCGTGGCGGATGACCTGCTCGGCGGTGAATTCGGCAAAGGCGACTTCGGCGACGAGCTTCGGCTTCACCCAATGCGCGCCGCGGGCTGCCGCGCGGGGGACGGAGACGGGCGGGGTCTTGGTGGCGATCCTGTGGAGGCGCCGGCGCAGGTCGTCGATGGTGTCTGCGTTGAAGCCGGTGCCGACCTTGCCGGCGTAGACCAGCCCGTCGGGCCCGTTCACCGCCAGCAGCAGCGAGCGCAGGCCGCGGCTGGCGGCGGTCGAGGGCGACCAGCCGACAATCACGAACTCCTGCCGACGGATGCACTTGGTCTTGAGCCAGCCCTTGGAGCGGGTGCCGCGATAGGGGGCATCGGCGCGCTTGGAGACGACGCCCTCATAGCCCTCCCGGCACATCGCCTCGAACAGCTTCTCGCCGGCGCCGACGACATGCTCGGAATAGTGGAGGCGGGCGTCGACATTCTCGATCAGCGGGCGCAGCCGGTCCTTGCGCTGGACCTGCGGCAGGGCACGCAGGTCCTCGCCATCCACCTCAAGCAAGTCGAAGGCGAAGAAGGCCATGTCGCCGCCGTTGCTGATCGCCTCCTGCAGCGTCGAGAAGTCAGGGCGGCCGTCCTTGAACGCGACGATCTCGCCGTCGATCAGCGCGCTGTCGGCGGGGATGGCGGCGGCGGCTTCGGCGATGCCGGGGAACTTGGCCGTCCAGTCGAGACCGCTGCGGGTGTAGATGGTGGGGCCGCCCTTGCCGATCGCGACCAGGGCGCGATAGCCGTCGTACTTCACCTCGTGCAGCCAGGTGTTGCCGGCTGGCACGGCGTCGACCAGCGTGCACAACTGCGGCTCGGTGAAGGCGGGGCGCTTGCCGCCTTGCGCGGTCTTTGCGCGAGACTTGGCGGGGGCGCGGGGCTCGGGCTTGGCGGCGGCCTTGGTGGCCGGTTTGGCAGCCGGCTTCGCCTTCGCCTTGGGCTTGGTCGCGCCCTTCTTGCCGGCGGCGATCTCGTCCATGGTGCGGCCGGTCTTGACGCTGGTGAGCGCGGTTTCGACCAGTGTGTCGGCACCGCCGGCCTCCGCGTCGTCGATCTTGCGCAGCAGCCAGTTCTCGTTCTTCTCGCGGCCGCGCGGCTTCAGCCGGATCAGCAGCCACTCGCCCTTCATCCGCTCGCCGTCGAGGACGAAGTGGAGATGGCCCTTCTCCAGGTCCTTGGCCGACTTGCCGGCGATCGGCGCCCAGGTGCCGTCGTCCCACAGCATCACCGTGCCGCCGCCATACTCGCCCTTGGGGATGGTCCCTTCGAAGTCGCCGTAGGAGAGCGGATGGTCTTCGGTCCGCACCGCCAGCCGTTTCTGGTCGGGATCGAGGCTGGGGCCGCGCGTCACCGCCCAGCTCTTGAGCACGCCGTCCAGTTCGAGGCGGAAGTCCCAGTGGAGGCGGGTCGCGTCGTGCTTCTGGACGATGAAGCGGTTGCCGTGGCCGGGCTCCAGCGTGCCGGCGGGCTCGGCGGTGCGGCTGAAGTCGCGCTTGGCGTTGTAGAGGGCGAGGGGGTCGGTCTTGGCCATGTCAGGCTGCGCTCGTCTCGCGTACCCCGGCGAAGGCCGGGGTCCAGCTGGGACTCACCAGCCGCTGCCCTGCTGGGCTCTGGATCCCGGCCTGCGCCGGGATACGGGTCAAGGGCGTAAGGCGGCGGTCAGGCACGTTTGCGGGCCGGGGCCTTGGCGGCGGGCTTGGCGGCCGACTTCTTCGCAGCCGTCTTGCGCGCGGGCTTGTCTTCGGCGTCGTTCGCCGCCGCCTTGCTCGCGGCACGCTTCTTCGGCGCCGGCTTCGTGTCGCCGGGCTTCTCCAGCGACTTCTTGAGCGCGGCCATCAGGTCGACGACGTTGGAGCCGGACGGGCGGGCGTCCGCGTCGTCGGTGGTGTCGACGATCTTGCCCTTGGACTTCTTTTTGCGCTCGATCAGGTCCTTGAGCGCATCGACGTAGCGGTCGTGGAACTCCTGGGGATCGAACTTGGCGGTCTTTTTGGCGATCAGCGTCTCGGCGAGATCGAGCAGGTCCTCGTCGGGCTTCTCGTCGGGGATGTCGCGGAAATAGCCCTGGGCGCGGTGCACCTCGTCGGCGTAGCGCAGCGTTTCCAGAATCATGCCGCGGCCGCACGGCTTCAGGCTCACCACATATTCGCGGCCGCGGAGCGCGAGCTGGCCCAGACCCACCTTCTTGGTGCGGCGAAGCGCTTCGCGCAGCACGATGAACGCCTCTTCGGCGAGGTCGTCGGCGGGGACCACGAAATAGGGTTTCTCGTAGTAGAGCACGTCGATCTCGTGCGCGTCGACGAATTGGGTGAGCTCCAGCGTCTTCTTGGACTCGAGCTTCACGGCGTCGATCTCATCCTGTTCGAGCAGGATGTAGTTGCCCTTCTCGACCTCATAGCCCTTGACGATCTCGTCGGGGTCGACCGGGCCGACGCCAGCCACGCTCTTTTCGTACTTGATGGGCTTGCCGGTCGGCTCGTGAATTTGCCGGAAGGAGACCGCCGCGCCCGACTTGGTCGCCGTGTAGATCTCCACGGGGATCGACACCAGCGCGAGCCGTATCTGCCCCTGCCAATAGGCCCTTGCCGCCATCGCCGTTTCCTTGTTGCGCAACCGATTCAATTCCCAGGAGAAAGAGTCGTTCCCGCCGCCCGGCGGAATCGCCGCGAGGGCCAGGGGTGCGAAACCGCGCCAACCGGCGTATAGGGCCGCGCATGACGACCGACCCTTTCGCGCTGTTCGACACCTGGCTGGACGAAGCCGCGGCGAGCGAGCCCAACGACCCCAATGCCATGGCGCTGGCCACGGCGGACGCGGGCGGGCGCCCGTCGGTGCGCGAGGTGCTGCTGAAGGGCCATGGCCCGGAGCTGGGCTTCGTCTTCTACACCAATCGCGAGAGCCGGAAGGGCAGCGACCTCGCCGCCAATCCTCAGGCGGCGCTGCTGTTCCACTGGAAGGGGCTGCGCCGGCAGGTGCGGATCGAAGGCGCCGTGGTGCAGGCGAGCGATGCCGAGTCGGACGTATATTTCGCGTCGCGGCCGCGCGACTCGCAGCTCGGCGCCTGGGCGTCGCTCCAGTCGCGCCCGCTGGAGGCGCGCGAGCGCTTCGAGGAGCGGTTCGCCGAAGTGCAGGCGCGCTTTGCGGGCGGCGACGTGCCGCGCCCGCCGCACTGGGGGGGCTATCGCGTCGTGCCCGACACGATCGAGTTCTGGCAAGACCGCGCCTATCGCCTGCACGAACGCCGCCTGTTCACCCGTACCGCCGACGGCTGGACCGAGGGGCTGCTGTTCCCATGACCGAGGCCGAGCGCGGGCGGATCATTCCCTATGCGGTGCGCGCCGCGATCGCGTCGGTCGCGATGGCGCTGGCGCTGCTTTCGCTCAAGGGCGTGGCGGCCTGGACCACGGGCTCGGTGGCGATGCTCGGCAGCCTGGCCGACACCGCGCTCGACCTGCTCGCCAGCCTCGTGACGCTCTACGGCGTGCGGCTGGCGGCGACGCCCGCCGATCACGACCACCGTTTCGGCCACGGCAAGGCGGAGGCGCTGGCGGCGCTGTTCCAGGTCGCGCTGATCGCCGCCTCCGCGGTCGGCATCGCGTGGCGCGCGATCGGCGCCTTTGCCGAGCCCGGCGAGACCGCCGACCCGCAGTTCGGCATCGGCGTGTCGGTGGTGGCGATCGTCGCCACCTTTGCGCTGCTCGCCTACCAGCGCGCGATCATCCGCAAGACCGGATCGGTCGCGGTGCGCGCGGACAGCGTCCACTATCAGTCGGACCTGCTGCTCAACCTGGCCGTGATCGCGGCGATCGCTCTCGATCAATATGTCGGCTGGTCCGGCGCCGATCCGGTGTTCGGCATCGCCATCGCGCTGTGGCTCGCCTGGGGTGCGTTCCGCGCGTCGAGCCAGGCGATCGACCAGCTGATGGACAAGGAGTGGCCGGAGTCCGAGCGGCGGGCATTCCTGGACGTGGCGGCGCGCCAGGACGGGCTGCGCGGTATCCATGACTTCCGCACGCGCCGCTCCGGCAGCCACGACTTCGCGCAGTTCCACATGGAGGTGGACCGCACGCTCAGCGTCGCCGAGGCGCACGACATCGTGGAGGCGGTGGAGAAGAACCTGCGCCGCGCCTATCCGCGGGTGGAGGTGCTGATCCACCTCGACCCTGAAGGGCACGTCGACACCGACAATCCGCTGGTGGAAGCGGACGTGACGCCGCACTGGTTCGGCAAGCGGGTGGGAGGATGAGCATGCGGGTACCGTTCACGCAGGTCGATGCGTTCGCCGACACGGCCTTCGCCGGCAATCCGGCGGCGGTGCTCCAGCTCGAGGCTTGGCCCGACGACGCGGTGCTCCAGCAGGTCGCGGCCGAGAACAACCTGTCGGAGACCGCCTTTCTGGTGCCCGACGCGAGCGGCGAGGCCGATCGCGAGCTGCGCTGGTTCACCCCCACGGAGGAGGTGATGCTGTGCGGCCATGCGACGCTGGCGAGCGGCCACACGCTGCTGTCGGCCGATCCGGCGCTGGAGCGGGTGCGGTTCCGCACGCGCCGTGCCGGGGTGCTGGAGGTGGCGCGCGACGGCGACGGCTATGCGATGGTGCTGCCCGCCTGGGCGCCCGAGCCGAAGCCGCTGCCGGAGATCGTCGCGGCGCTTGGCTGCGCGGTGGAGGAGACGCTGTGGCACGCCAACGGCTATGCGCTGGCGGTGGTGGCGCGTGCCGAGACGGTCGAGCAGCTCCAGCCCGATGCCCCCGGGTTGATGGTGGCGGGCGAGGCGATCGTGATCGTCACCGCGCCGGGCCGCGACACCGACGTGATCAGCCGGGTGTTCGCACCGGGTTGCGGCATCGCCGAGGACCCGGTGACGGGTTCCGCCCATGCGGTGATGGCGAACTATTGGACGCAGCGGCTGGGGCGCGACCGCTTCACCGCCTATCAGGCGAGCGCGCGCGGCGGGCGGCTGAACGTGCGGCTGGACGGGGACCGTGCGGTCCTGGGCGGGCGCTGCGTCACGGTGATCGAGGGCAGCTTCCTGCTGCCGTAAGGGTGGGAAGGCTGAGGGTATTGTGCCCTTTCTTCCCCGTTCGTGCCGAGTAGAGACCGAGTAGCTGCGCCAGCAGCGCATCGAGGGCTCGTATCGAGGTACGGTTCCGAGCGCCAACCTGTCTCTCGATACGCCCTCTCGATACGCGGCTGCGCCGCTACTCGATGGCTACTCGAGAAGAACGGGAATGGGTGGTGCCGGGGTGCTGCTCAACCTCAGGCGGCCAGCGCCATTGCCGGCTCGGTTTCCGCGATCCAGCCGCCGCCGAGCACGCGGTCGCCGGCGTAGAGCACCGCCGCCTGGCCGGGTGCCACGCCATATTCCGGAGCTTCGAACACCAGCCGGTCGCCGTCGAGTCGTGCCGGCACGGGCTTGGCGAGCGAGCGGACCTTGGCGGTGAGCGGCTGGCCCGGATCGCCGCCCAGCCAGTTGATGTCGGCAAGCCGCGCGGCGCCGACCGCGAGCGCGATGCGCGGACCGACGACGAGGCGGCGGGTCTCCGGCTCCAGCCGGACCACGTAGAGCGGCTCGGGCTGGCCGCCGATCTCGATGCCGCGGCGCTGGCCGACGGTGAAGCCGACAAGGCCGGCGTGGCGGCCGAGGACGCGCCCTTCCAGGTCGACGATCTCGCCGCCGGCGTCGGCACCCGGGCGCAGCTTGCGGACCAGCCCGGCATAGTCGCCGTCCGGCACGAAGCAGATGTCCTGGCTGTCGGGCTTGGCGGCGACCCCCAGGCCCATCTCGGCGGCGATCTCGCGCACCCGCGCCTTGGGCATGCCGCCGAGCGGGAAGCGGATGAAGTCGAGCTGCGCGCGGGTGGTGGCGAACAGGAAATAGCTCTGGTCGCGCGCGGGATCGACCGCGCGGTGGAGCTCGGCACCCTCGGCGCCGAGCACGCGGCGGACATAGTGGCCCGTCGCCAGGCAATCCGCGCCCAGATCGCGGGCGAGGGCGAGCAGGTCGGTGAACTTGGGGCCCATGTTGCACTTCACGCACGGGATGGGCGTGCGGCCGGCGAGATATTCGTCGGCGAAGTCGTCGATCACATTCTCACGAAAGCTGGTCTCGTGATCGAAGACATAGTGGGCGATGCCGAGGCTGTCGCAGACCGCGCGGGCGTCGCGGATGTCGCGGCCGGCGCAGCAGCTGCCGGCCCGGCCAACGGCGGCGCCATGGTCGTAGAGCTGGAGCGTGACGCCGATCGTCTCCGCACCCGTGCGCGCGGCCAGTGCGGCCACCACCGAGCTGTCGACGCCGCCGGACATGGCGACGACGATGCGGCGCGCCCGCACCGGGGACTCAAGCTGGAAATCGCCCTCGATCATGGGCGGCCACATAGGGTGCGCGACGACCGGATGCAAAAAGCAGGACGGGCGGAGGGCGTTTTTACGGGCTGTTTAGCATCTTTCCCTAAACCGGCTGGCTAGCGCCCGTTTGGAAGGAGCCTCGTTGGACCTGAGTTTCGCCCGATTGGAGCGCGGCATCGCGGTTACCGCCTTGCCCGTCGATCTGGCCGTGCTGCTCGCGGGGGCAAGCGCGCGCCAGGCGGCAAGTGCGACCGCGCGGGTGCAGGCAAAGGTCGCCATGGCACGGGCAAGCGAAGGCTTGCTGTCGCCGCGCCACGGGGCGTTCCATCCGGCGGTTGCGGAAGCGCTGCGCTCGCCGCGCGTGGCACCGGGGGAAGGGCAGGGGTGAAGGGAATCTTTACCCGCGAGGCATAACAGGGGTCAGAACCGGGAGTCGGTCGTGTTGGGGCAGGCCGGCGCCCCTAGAGGTAGAAGATGATCGAGAACCAGAAGATCCGTCCCGCAAAGGTGATCGGGCCGCTCGGCGAGCCGCTGACGCTCGACTCGCTGCCCCCGCCCGACACGACGCGGTGGGTCGTCCGGCGCAAGGCGGAGGTGGTCGCGGCGGTGAACGGCGGGCTGCTGACCATCGACGAGGTCTGCAGCCGCTACCGGCTTTCGCCCGAGGAATTCGCCAGCTGGCAGCGCGCGATCGACCGGTCGGGCATGCCGGGGCTGCGCGTCACCCGCATCCAGCATTATCGCTCGCTCTACGAGCGCCAGCAGAAATACTGACGCCGGGCGGCCGGCGGCCGTCCGATGCCACGCACGGGTGGACGCGGACGCCCCCGCGCTTTAGGGCGGCCCCGCTTTTCACGCATATAAAGGAACTGGCGTGGCGAACGTGGCGGTAATCGGCGCTCAATGGGGCGACGAGGGCAAGGGCAAGATCGTCGATTGGCTGGCGGAGCGCGCCGATGTGGTGGTGCGCTTCCAGGGCGGGCACAACGCCGGCCATACGCTGGTGGTCGACGGCAAGACCTACAAGCTGTCGCTGCTCCCCTCCGGCATCGTGCGCGGCACGCCCTCGGTGATCGGCAACGGCGTGGTGCTCGATCCCTGGGCGCTTCGGGACGAAGTCGCCCGCCTGCGCGAGCAGGGCGTCGAGGTCACCCCCGACACGCTGCGCATCGCCGACAACTGCACGCTGATCCTGCCGTTCCACCGCGACCTGGACGGGCTGCGCGAGGATGCGAGCGGCGCCGGCAAGATCGGCACCACCCGCCGCGGCATTGGTCCTGCGTACGAGGACAAGGTCGGCCGCCGCGCGTTGCGCGTGTGCGACCTGGCGCATCTCGACTCGCTCGAGCCGCAGCTCGATCGCCTCTCCGCGCACCACGACGCGCTGCGTGCCGGCTTCGGCGAGCCGCCGATCGACCGCGCCGCGCTGCTGGAGCAGCTGCGCGAGATCGCGGGTTTCGTGCTGCCGTTCGCACGGCCGGTGTGGCGCGACCTGAACGAGGCGCGCACCCGCGGCCGCCGCATCCTGTTCGAGGGCGCGCAGGGCGTGCTGCTCGACATCGACCACGGCACGTATCCGTTCGTCACCTCGTCCAACACCATCGCCGGCACCGCGGCGGGCGGTTCGGGCCTGGGCCCGGGCGCGGTGGGCTTCGTGCTCGGCATCGCCAAGGCGTACACCACCCGCGTCGGTTCGGGGCCGTTCCCGACCGAGCTGGAGGATGCGACCGGCCAGCGACTGGGCGAGCGCGGGCACGAGTTCGGCACCGTCACGGGCCGCAAGCGCCGCTGCGGCTGGTTCGACGCGGTGCTGGTGCGCCAGTCCGTCGCCGTGTCCGGCGTGACCGGCATCGCGCTCACCAAGCTCGACGTGCTCGACGGGTTCGAGGAAATCTCGATCTGCACGGGCTACAAGCTCGGCGACGAGACGCTCGACTATTATCCGACGCACGCCGCCGACCAGGCGCGGGTCGAGCCGATCTACGAGACGATGCCGGGCTGGCAGGAATCGACCGCGGGCGCGCGCAGCTGGGCGGAGCTTCCGGCGCAGGCGATCAAGTACATCCGCCGCGTCGAGGAGCTGATCCAGTGCCCGGTGGCGCTGGTCTCGACCAGCCCGGAGCGCGAGGACACGATCCTGGTCCGGGATCCGTTCGCGGACTGAGGCGCCGCACTTGTGCCCCGGCGAAGGCCGGGGCCCAGGTGGAGAGGTGGTGGTGGGGCAGGTCCCCGTGCTTAGCCGATCCCCTGTTCCCTCTCGTATCCCTGCGCAGGCGGGGATCCAGGGCCAAGCAGGACAACAGCGGTTCACCCCCCCAACCCTGGGCTCCTGCCTTCGCAGGAGCACGGCGAGGGCGGGTGACGACTGGGTGCGGCTGCTACGACCGCTTTCCCAACTGGGCCCCGGCCTTTGCCGGGGTACGGTACGGGCTCTTCCCGCTATTCGTGGCTGCGGCCGAAGTCGGCGCGGGCGTCGTCCTGGCCCTGCTCGACGATCGAGCGGCGGATCGCGCGGGTGCGGGTGAAGCGGTCGAACAGCTCGTCGCCCTGGCCCCAGCGGATCGCGCGCTGCAGCGCCGACAGGTCCTCCGAAAAGCGCTGGAGCATGTCGAGCACCGCCTCGCGATTGTTGAGGAACACGTCGCGCCACATGGTCGGATCGGACGCGGCGATGCGGGTGAAGTCGCGGAAGCCGCCGGCCGAATATTTGATCACCTCGCTCTGCGTCACTTCCTCCAGATCCGAGGCGGTGCCGACGATGGTGTAGGCGATCAGGTGCGGCAGGTGGCTGGTGACGGCGAGCACGCGGTCGTGGTGCTCGGGCGCCATCTGCTCGATGTCGGCGCCCAGCCGGCGCCAGAATTCGGCGACGCGTGCGACGGCGACGGGGTCGGCGTCCTCGGCGGGCGTCAGGATGCACCAGCGGTTGCGGAACAGCGTCGCGAAGCCCGCCTCCGGGCCCGACCGCTCGGTGCCGGCGACGGGGTGGGCGGGGACGACAGCGACGCCGGGAAGCGCCTCGGCCAGCGCCTGGGCGACGCTCGCCTTGCTCGATCCGACGTCGGTGACGATCACGCCGGCGGGAAGGTCGGGCGCGAGCTCGGCCGCGACGGCGCCGATCGCGCCGACCGGCACGCACAGCACCACCAGCTCGGCATCGAGGACGGCGGCGCCGGGATGGTCGGCGACGTCGTCGACGAGGGCGAGCGCGCGCGCGGTCTCGCGCACCTGGGGGTCGGCGTCGTGGCCGGTGAGGCGGACGTTCGGCATCGCCTCGCGCACCGCGCGCGCGACCGACGAGCCGATCAGCCCCAGGCCGATCACGGCGACGCGGGCGAAGGGCAGCATCAGCCGACGATCCCGCGCAACGCGTCGGCCAGGCCGCGCATCTGCTCCTCGGTGCCGATGGTGATGCGCAGGCCGTTGGCGAGGCCTTGGCCCGGCAGCCAGCGGGTGATGTAGCCCGCGTCCATCAGCCCCTTGTACGCGGTCTCGGCCGAGACCGGCCCCTCGAACAGGACGAGGAGGAAGTTGGTTTCGGACGGCACGGCGCGCAGGCCGGCGTTGCCGAGTGCGGCGACCTCGCCCGCCAGCCAGTCGCGCCACTGCCGGTTGTGGGCACGGCTGCGTTCGACGAAGCCGGTATCGCCGACGGCGGCAATGGCGGCGAGCTGGCCCGCGGTGGTCACGTTGAAGGGTGCGCGGATGCGGTGCATCGCGTCGATCGCCGCGACCGAGCCATAGCCCCAGCCGATCCGCTCGGCGGCAAGCCCGTGGATCTTGGAGAAGGTGCGGGTGACGAACACGTTCTCATGGGCCTCGACCAGCTGGAGGCCGAGGTCGTCGTCCTCCGGCTCCAGATATTCGGCATAGGCCTGGTCGAGCACCAGCAGCACGTGCGAGGGCAGGCCGGCGTGCAGCCGCGCGATCTCGGCGGCGGGCGCGAAGGTGCCGGTGGGGTTGTTGGGGTTGGCGACATAGACCAGCGTGGTGCGATCGGTCACCGCGGCCAGGATCGCGTCGACGTCGGTCGCATAGTCGCGGTCCAGCGCCACCACCGGGGTCGCGCCGACGCGGCGGATCGCGATGTCGTAGACTGCGAAGCCGTAGCGGACGTAGATCGCCTCGTCGCCCGGGCCGGCATAAGCGCCGGCGGCCAGGTGCAGCAGTTCGTCCGATCCGGTGCCGTAGATCACGCGCGCAGGATCGAGGCCATGGGCGGCGGCGAGCGCTTCGCGCAGCGCGGTGGCGCCGGGATCGGGATAGCGTTCCAGGCTCGCCTGGGCCGCCGCGAACGCCGCCTTCGCCTCGGGCGAGGTGCCGAGCGGGTTCTCGTTGGCCGAGAGCTTCACGACCGGTCGGCCGCCGTCGTTGGTCGCGCGGCCCGGGATATAGGGCGCGATGTCGAGGACCCAGGGCTTGGGAGCGGGTGCGTTCATGCGCCGGGGAGTGGCGCAACGCCTCGCCGAAGGCAAGGCGTGGGCGGAGGCGTGGAAACACGGAGCTGTGGGAAGCTGGAAGGGAAGGTGGGGCGGACGCTGTTCCGCCTGCGCCGAGAACCAATCGGCGGGAACGTCCGCTAACGTTCCATTAGCGGACGTTTGGGGCGCCGTCCGAGTTCGCCGGCATCTTCCCGACCAGCCACCCCAGCGCGATCGGAACCAGAAGCAGAAGATTGGATGCGTACAGAACCAACCATCCGGAGCTTTCCCATTTGGGCCCGAAGGTCGGACTGATGATCATCAGGACCAACCAATTTGCCGACAGGTTCGCATCCCGGAGTCGATGATAAGTCATTCCGACGAGACCTATGTAAATAGGGAGGCCCAGCAGAAAGGCGAGCCACTCCGGTCCACCAAGGGTCGCGACGGCTGCCAGGTCCAACCCCAGGAGCACAACAAGCGTGAGACTTGCCAGTCGGTAAGGGCTTTGCCGTGCGTAGCTTTTGAGGAAGTCCCGCATGCCGGGAGCGTAGCTATGAAGAAGTTAGCTTTCCACCCACTCCCGGCAGTCCGTTCATACGCCTACGGCCTAGTTCTCCGCCGAGTCCTCCGACGCGAGCTTCGCCCGGCCCTTGAAGCCTTGCGCGATCACATACCATTCCGACGAACCCTTGCGGCTCGCCGGGGGCTTGGCGTGCTTCACCGTCGCGAAGTTGCGCTTGAGTTCCGCAATCAGGGCATTGTCGGCGCCGCCTGCCAGCGACTTGGCGACAAAGGCGCCGCCCGGGCGCAGCACTTCGCAGGCGAACATCACGCCGGCCTCCACCAGCGCCATGGTGCGCAGGTGGTCGGTCTGGGGATGGCCGACGGTGTTGGCCGCCATGTCCGACATCACCAGGTCCGCCTCGCCGCCCAAGGCCTCGCGCAGGAGGTCGGGCGCGGTTGCGTGCAGGAAGTCGAGCTGGAAGATGGTCACGCCGTCGATCGGATCGACCGGCAAGAGGTCGATGCCCGCGACCGCGGCGGAGGGCGCGAGCTTGCGCACCACCTGCGACCAGCCGCCCGGCGCGATGCCGAGGTCGACCACGCGCTTGACGCCGCGCAGCAGGTGGAAGCGCTCGTTGAGCTCCAGCAGCTTGTAGGCGGCGCGGCTGCGATAGCCTTCGGCCTTGGCGCGCTTCACATACGGATCGTTCAGCTGGCGTTCGAGCCAGCGCGTGGACTGCGCGGTGCGGCCGCGGGCGGTGCGGACGCGCTGGCGCCCGGGAGGTGCGCCCCTCATGCGTAGCGCCCCTGCATCAGGCGACGCAAAATGCCCTCGCGGATGCCGCGATCGGCGATGCCGAGGCGCTCGGCCGGCCACAGGTCCAGGATCGCCTCCAGGATGGCGCAGCCGGCCACCACCAGGTCGGCGCGCTCGGGCCCGATGCAGGGCACCTTGGCGCGGCCGGAGAGCTCCAGCCCGGCGAGGCGGCGGCTGACCTGGCGCATGGCGTCGGACGGCACGATCAGGCCGTCGATCGCCGAGCGATCATAGCTGTCGAGCCCCAGATGGACGCTGGCAAGCGTGGTCACGGTGCCGCTGGTGCCGAGCAGCCGGCGCTGGCCGGTGACCTTGGGCAGGCGCGCGGCAAAGGGCGCGAAGCTTTCGGCCACGCAGGCGCGCATCGCGTCGAACGCGCCACTAGGAATCGGCGCGGCGCGACCGGCGCCAAGGCTCTCCGTCAGCGACACCACGCCCCAGGGGGTGCTGTGCCAGTCGACGACGCTGGGGACCGGCCCCGCCGTGTCGAGCAGCACCAGTTCGGTCGAGCCGCCGCCAATGTCGAACACCAGCGCAGGGCCGTCGCCCGGCTCCAGCAGCGCATGGCAGCCTAGCACGGCGAGGCGGGCCTCCTCCTCGGCCGAGATCACGTCCAGAAAGATACCGGTCTCCTCATGTACGCGCCGGATGAAGTCGGCGCCGTTGGTCGCGCGCCGGCACGCCTCGGTCGCGACGGCGCGCGACAGGGTGACGTTGCGGCGGCGCAGCTTGTCGGCGCAGATCCGGAGCGCGGCGATGGTGCGTTCGATTGCGGCTTCGCTCAGCCGACCGGTCGCCGCAAGCCCCTCGCCGAGTCGCACGATTCGCGAAAAGGCATCGACGACCGCGAAGCCCGAGCCTTGGGGCCGGGCGATCAGCAGCCGGCAGTTGTTCGTGCCGAGGTCCAGCGCCGCGAAATGGCGCGCCTTGGCAAAGCGCGATTGCGCTGGTGCATGTGGTCCCGAACGGGCGGGGGCAACGCCCCGCCGGTGCGGCAACCGGGCGGTGGAGTCCCCCATGCCGTCACTTTCTTCTTATGTTCTGTTCCGTCACGGCGGAGATCCGCCGCTCGGTGCTTGTCCGAAAAGCTAGCGGAACCTTCTGGCAACGGCAAGGCGAGGCTGGCGGGCGAACGGCAGCCGGGAGCCGTTCCGCGACAGGGCGCCCGCTGGGCTCGCCGGAGCGTGGGGCGGGGGCGATCGCGCATCCGCATGAAAACAGGCTTGACCGCGTCGCGCGCGCCCCCTAACAGCGCGCCCTCACGACATTGCCCTGTCGTCTAATGGTAAGACTACGGACTCTGACTCCGTCAATCGTGGTTCGAATCCACGCGGGGCATCCAGTGCTGCTGATCGGCGAAATGCCCGGTTGGCCTGCGGTTCCGGCCTGGAGATCGGCCCGAGAACCGCACAATCCCGTATTTTGCTGAAATCCATCGCCGAAGCCTGAGGCAGCGTCTCGTGCGCGACTCTGGTGCCGCTGCCCTCGGCGGCTGCCGCTCGGTCCAGGCGGACCGCCCCTTGGGGAGCGGCCCGCCTGCCGGCTGGCTTATCTGCCCGCGATAAGGAGCGGGCCGGCCTTGGGCTTGCCGCCGAAGACCGATTTGAACGTGCTCGCCGCACGCGGGTACTGGCCGTGGCTCAAGTCCCCCCGGAAGGCGGAGTTGTTGTTCCAGTAGCCGTGGTAGACGACGCGGTGATCCTCGAACCACTTCGAGGCCGACTGGATGTAGGCGCCCGCCGTGTCCGAGTTGACGCCCCACTCCGAATAGGCGGTGGGCTTGTTATGCGCCTTGGCGAAATCCTGGTGCCACTGGAGCCCCCACTTCTGGGTGACCATGTAGTTCCAGGCCTTGGCCGGATCGGTGCCGAGCCACTTGGTGTCCCAGTAGAAATCCATGCTGATGATGTCGACGACGTCATCGCCGGGATAGGCGGTGGAAGGGTCCATGCCGACATTGCCGACGTTGGGCGCCCATTCGAACACGAAGCGCTTGGGTGCCACCGAGCGGAAGGCCTGGACGAAGTGGCGGAAGGCGCCCTTGTACTGCTCGGCCTTGCCGACCGCGGACCAGGGGAACCAGCCCTTGCCGTTGAATTCCCATCCGACGCGCAGGTTGATGTACCGGTCGTTGGGCGAGAAGTTCACCATCGTGCGGGCAAGGTTGCGATAGTAGGTGTCGTAACCGCCGCGCGCCGCCTCATCCAGGGTGGCGCCCTTGGGAATGAGGGGGATCGACCAGAGGATGTCGCCCGTCATGCCCTTGTAGCGATTGGCGAGGTAGCCCGGGGAGTTCTGCCAGTCGGTCCAGTTGGCGGCGCCGCCGAAGAGGGTCACGGCATCCACCGGCCGCCCGAGCCACTTCTGATAATAGGTCAGCATCGCCGGATCGTTGCCGATCGCGACCGATTGCCGGACGATCTGCGTGGTCGTCGGCGTGGTCGCCGTGGCGGCCATGAGGGTCGGGGAAGGGGCCGGAGCGGGCGTGGGGGTCGGCGCCGGCCGGGCTGCGGCCCATCGCCGGTACGCGCTTGTAGCGTCCGTCGACGGACGGGGCATGATCACCGTGCCGGCGGTGTCATTCTGCTTTCGAGGCGACCAGCTGGTCGCGGCGAATGCGGAGCCAAGGGCGGCGACGGTCAGGCCGGCGCCCCCCAAAATATAATGGAGTTTCATCGGATACCTTGAGGCGCGAAGACACCGCCCGGCAGCACCAAGCCGACGGGTTCGCGTGGGTTACGAAGTGGGGAAGTTCGGTGCTGAAGGGGGTAGCACGCCCCGGTCGGTTGCCGGGGTCGTGGGGGCGACATCTGAGCGGGCGTTCGAAACGCGGATGCTGGGTCGCTTCTGCCGGCAGCGTTCCTAGAAACGGCAATTCCGGATGACAAACCTATGTTTAGATTGTTGCGGCGAATCCCGCGGTGGGTGAGACAAAGCGCAAGTTGCGCGCGCAGCCGCATGCCGACCGTTCGGGGACTCGGCCGTCCTGCGCGCGGGCGCTTGCGGTGGCGGGGGGATTGCGGTTGATGCACCCGGAGCCGGAGACGGCGCATCGGGAGAGACGCATGAAGTTCGCACGCTGGATCGGTATCGCGGCGGCAGCGCTGTTGGCAGCGGCGGTGCCCGCGGGTGCGGAGACGATCCTGTTCGTCGGCAACAGCTTCACCTTCGGCGCCAACTCGCCCGCGTGGAAATACCGTCCCGACACCGTCACCGACCTGAACGGCGAGGGGCTGGGCGGCGTGCCGGCGCTGTTCAAGCGATTCGCCGACCAGGCCGGGCTCGACTATCAGGTGGCGCTGGAGACGGCGGGCGGGCGCACGCTCAACTGGCACTGGCAGAACCGGCGCGACCGGTTCGATCGCGCCTGGGACCATGTCGTGCTGCAGGAATACAGCACCCTCGACCCGGAGAAGCCGGGCGATCCCGCCGGGCTGATGGAGGGCGTGCGGCGCCTGTCCGCCCTGTTCGCGGCGCGCAACCCCAAGGTCGACCTGCGGCTGATGGCGACCTGGTCGCGGCCGGACCTGGTGTTCCAGAAACCCAGCCCGTGGAGGGGAAAGCCGATCGAGACCATGGCCCGCGACCTGCGCCGGGCGTACGACCGCGCGGCGGCGGTGCGGCCGGGCACGCGCGTGCTGCCGGTGGGCGAGGGCTTCAACTGCGCGATGGCGCGCGGCGTCGCGGATGCGAACCCCTATGACGGCATCGCCTATGACCAGGCGCCGCTCTGGTCCTACGACCAGTATCACGCCAGCGTGTACGGCTATTATCTGGAGGCGCTGATCGTCTTTGCCGAGATCACCGGCCGCGATCCGCGGACGCTGGGCCGCGACGAGGCTTCCGCGATCGAACTCGGCATCGGCAGCGACATGGCGGAGCGGCTGCAGGCGGTGGCGTGGGAGGCGACCCGGCCGGGCACCACCTGCCGCTGAGGCGTCAGCCGATCCGCGCCTGCTTGCGCTGGCGGACGGCGAGCCAGCCGAAGGCGGCGTAGACGCCGAGCGCCGGCCAGCCGCCGTCGGTGACGAACAGATAGGCGATGCCGATCGCGGCGCTGCCCGCCAGCAGCCCCGCGAACCACTTGGGCGGGAAGGTGCGCGCCAGCAGCATCCCGCCGGCGATGGTCAGCGCCAGCGCATTGGCCGCGAGCCAGAGGTAGGAGGCGGTGGCGCCGATCGACCCGGCGAACGGCAGCTTCACCGTCGCATAGCCGGTCATGGCGTTGGGAAAGGTATCGGCGGCGACATGGAGGCCGATGCCGAGCGCGAGCCCGGCCGCCACGGCGCGCCAGCGGGGCGGCCCCAGCAGCAGCAGGGCGGGGAGCAGCGGGCCGTGGGTGAGGATGCTGCGGTGGACCAGCCCCAGCGACAGGTCGAGGTCGGGCAGCGTGGTGCCGGAAAGACACGCGAGCAGCACCGCGCCGGCGCAGGCGGCACGGTTGCGCGACACCTCCGCGAACAGGATCGCACCCGCGAGCCACAGCACTGCCGTCATTCTCTATGCCCGTCCTGCATCAAGCCCCTTCCGCCCGCCTTCCCGCCCGCCTAACAGCAAAGCCATGTGGCAGCTCCTGCAATTCCCGCTGTGTCCCTTTTCGCGCAAGGTCCGCCTGCTCTTGTCGGAAAAGGGCGTCGGTTACGAACCCGTGCGCGAATCGCCCTGGGCGCGCCGCGACGAGTTCCTCGACCTGAACCCCGCCGGGCAGACGCCGGTGATGGTCGATGTCGAGCGCGGCGTCACGCTGATCGATTCGATGGCGATCTGCGAATATTTCGAGGAGACGGTCGACAAGGCGGCGATGCTGAACGGCACCGCGGCCGACCGTGCCGAGATCCGCCGGCTCGTCACCTGGTTCGACACGCATTTCTTCCGCGAGATCACCGGGCCGTTGCTGCTGGAGCGGATGGAGAAGCGCATCGTCCATCGCCTGCCGCCGGACACGCGCGCGCTGCGCGACGCGATGAAGGCGGCGGTCGAGCATCTCGACTACATCGATTACCTGCTCGACCACCGCGCGTGGCTGGGCGGGGCGACGATGAGCCTGGCCGATCTGGCGGCGGCGGCGCAGATCTCGGTCGCGGACTATCTGGGCGGGATCGACTGGAAGACGCACACGACCGCCAAGCGCTGGTACGTCGGCATGAAGAGCCGCCCGAGCTTCCGCCCGCTGCTCGCCGAGCGGATGGAGGGCGTGGCCCCGCCGCCGGACTACGAGAAGCTCGACCTGTAACGCGGTATCCCTGCTCAGGCAGAGATCCAGAGCCAGGCAGAACTAGCGGCGATTGCGCTCCGCAACCCTAGGCTCCTGCCTTCGCAGGAGCACGGGAGGGCGCCCAGCGGCGTGATGCTTTCCACGAAGTGCTGAGTCAGGAACTTCGCGCAGTGCCCTTCCGTTCATGGGGTCTCCCCCAGACGAAAAGGCCTTTCGCGATGAGCGACTTCGACCCGATGATCCATGAGGATGCGCTGCCCGGCCATGAGAGCCGGATGGACGACAAGCCCGACTGGACGCCGCGCTATCCCGGCTCCGGCAGGCTCAAGGACAAGGTGGCGATCGTCACCGGCGCCGACAGCGGCATCGGCCGCGCGGTGGCGGCGCTCTATGCCCGCGAGGGTGCGGACGTCGCGATCGTGTACCTGTGCGAGCACGACGATGCCGAGAAGACCGCGGAGATCGTGCGCGGCGAGGGCCGGCGCGCGCTTACCATCGCCGGCGACGTCGGCGACAAGGCGTTCTGCGAGCAGGCGGTGGCGCAGGTGATCGCCGAGTTCGGCAAGCTCGACGTGCTCGTGAACAATGCCGGCGAGCAGCATGCCGACAAGGACATCACCGACATCACCGAGGAGCAGCTGCGCCGCACCTTCCAGACCAACATTTTCGGCATGTTCTTCCTGGTGCAGGCGGCGATGCCGCACCTGAAGCCGGGCGCGGCGATCGTGAACTGCACCTCGATCACCATGTACCAGGGGTCGAAGGAGCTGCTGGACTATTCGTCCACCAAGGGGGCGATCACCGCCTTCACGCGCAGCCTTTCCGAGAACCTGATCGAGAAGGGCATCCGCGTGAACGCGGTCGCGCCGGGGCCGATCTGGACGCCGCTCAACCCGTCGGGCGGGGCGACCCCGGAGAAGCTGGAGAGCTTCGGCGAATCGACGCCGATGGGCCGGCGCGGCGAACCCAACGAGGTGGCGCCGTCCTTCCTGTTCCTGGCGTGCGAGGATGCGAGCTACATGTCGGGGCAGGTGCTGCACCCGAACGGCGGCACGATCGTCAACGGGTAAGCCAGAACCGGTGCTCCCGCGCGGGTGGGAGCACCGGGCCACAATGCTGCCGGTTGGTCTGCTTGGCCCTGGGTCCCCGCCTGCGCGGGGACCCAGGGGTTCAGGCGGGTACCGCGCTTCCGACCGGGCCGATGTCGGCGGGTTCGTCGCGGGAATAGGTGGCGGTCAGCAGGCCGGCGGCGAGCACGCGGCCGGCCATGGCGTGGACGACCGCGCCGCGGCCGGGGGTAGGATCGAGATCCTCGCCCGGTGCGAGCGCGAAGAGCTGGAAGACGTAGCGATGCTCGCCGTGGCCGCTCGGCGGATCGGGCGGCAGCCAGCCTTCGCGCAGATAGCTGTTGCGGCCGACGTCGCTGCCGTCGAGCGCGCCGTCGCCATCCGCCTGGATCGCGCCCTCGCGCAGCTGGTCGGTCGACGGCGGCATGCCCCAGACGATCGCGTGCACCAGCGGCTGGGCGGCGGGGGCGTCCGGATCCTCCACCACCAGCGCGAGCGACTCGGTGCCGGCCGGGACGCCCGTCCAGTAGAGCGGCGGCGACACGCCGGTGCCGTCGGCGGTGAAGCGTTCCGGCAGCCGCGCGCCGTCTGCGAAGGCCGGGCTCGCGAGGTTCAGCGCGGCGAAGTCGCCGAGCGTCGGGTCCACGATGGTGAGCTTGCTCGCCCCGGCGCGCACGTCGTGCAGCAGCGCGCCCAGCCAGCGTGGTAGATGTTCGAGCATCCCAGTTCCTCTTGCTGCTTGGTGCCCTGGAGAACCGCCCAGCGGCGGCTTGGCTCCAAGGGACGCCCCGATCCTAGGGTTCGTTGCAGCACCGGAACAAGGGTCGGACGCAAAAACGGCCGGGTTTCGCGTCAGGCGATGCCGCCGGCGAAGGGCACGCTGGTCGCGACGATCACCGTGGCGGTGGTGACGAAGGATGCGAGCGCGATGAGAAAGGAGCGCATGGCTGGGTCTCCGACTCGATGGAGAAGGTGTCCCGGTCAGGCGACCGGGACGACCGATGCGGCGGCGCTGATCGTCAGCGAGGCGAAGGCGACGGCGGCGACGAGCGAAGCGAAGCTGAACTGCAGCGTCTGGAGACGGGTCGACATGGTGGAAACTCCCTGATCCTTTCGGCCGCCGGACCATCCGGCGACCGATGCCAGGGACTTTGCAGGGGTCGTGCCAGTTTCCTAAGTGCTTGAAAACACGAGTGCTGCATCGGCCGGAAGCGCCAAGTTGGCGAGACTCGCCGAGCGCGTGCGGCGCAATGCGCCACGACTTGGTGGAACGTGCGGCCGCGTCAGCTGCGCCCGCCGCCATGCTGCCGGTGCCAGCTCTGCACCGCCGCCAGCGTGCGCTGGACATGCTCGAGCGGGCTGGCGTCGTCATGGGCGTAAAGGATGCGGCCGTCCGGCGCGATCACATAGCTGGTGCGGCTGGTACGGATGGGCGCGCTCTTTCCCGAAGCCGGGGCACCCAGGGCGACGTCATAGCCGCGGACCACGCGCGGCGTGGCGCTCGCCACCGCGAACTTGCCCGCGCAATGCTGGGCGGAGAACGCCTCCAGCTTGTCCAGCGGGTCGGCCGACATGCCGATCACGGTCGCGCCCGCCGCGCGGAACTCGTCGACCGCCTCGGCAAAGGCGCGTGCCTCGGCATTGCAGCCGCCGGTGAAGGCGGCGGGGAAGAAGTAGAGCACCACCGGCCCCTTGCGGAGCTGCGAGCGCAGGTGGAGGGTGAAGGGCTTGCCCGCGATCGCGCCCTTGGCGACGAAGTCGGGCGCCTTGGCACCGGGGGCGAGTGCCGCCCCGGCGGGGGTGGCGAAGGGCAGCAGCAACGAAGCGATCAGCAGCATTGGACGCATGGTCGAACTCCCGCAGGACATGCGCCAGCCTAGCCGGGTGGCCGGCCGGCGTCACGCGGCTTCGCGCGGCTTGGTGGTTGGCGGGGGCGCATGCCGGGAGTAGGGGTGGGCATGGCCGTTTCCCAGACCGACATCGACCTCGCCCTGCGCCTCGCGGATGCCGCGGGCGCCGCGATCCGCCCCCGCTTCCGCGCCGAGTTCGGGCTGGAGACCAAGGCGGACGCCTCTCCCGTCACGCTCGCCGACAAGGAGGCCGAGGCGGCGATGCGCCGGCTGCTGGTCGCCGAGCGGCCGATGGACGGCATCCTGGGCGAGGAAGAGGGGGAGCGCGCCGGCACCAGCGGGCGGCAATGGGTGCTGGACCCGATCGACGGCACCCGCGCCTTCATCGCCGGGCGGCCGATCTTCGGCACGCTGATCGCGCTGGTGGAGGACGGCTGGCCCGTGCTGGGCATCATCGACCAGCCGATCCTGCGCGAGCGCTGGCTGGGGGTGGTCGGCCGGCCAACGACTCTGAACGGCCAGGAGGCGCGCACCCGCCGCTGCCGCGACCTGGCGGACGCGCTGCTGGCGACGACCTCTCCCGCGCTGTTCACGGACGACCAGCTCCATGCGTTCGAGCACGTCGACGCGGCCGTCCGCAGCACCGTGCTGGGCGGCGACTGCTACAACTACGCCTGCCTCGCCTCCGGCCATCTCGACGTGGTGATCGAGGCGGAGCTGAAGCTGCACGACTTCGCGGCGCTGGTGCCGGTGGTCGAGGGCGCGGGCGGGCGCATGTGCGACTGGGCGGGCGACCCCCTCCACGCCGCTAGCAACGGCGAGGTCATTGCCGCAGGCGACCCGGCGCGCATCGAGGAACTGGTCGAGGCACTCGCCTGCCGCGGCGGGCACTGAGGGGCGAGGCCCCGCCGGCGCACGGCGCTATCGGATCGGTGCGCAGGCGGGATCCAGGGCCAAGCAGAACAACGGCTTGCGGTGTTTGGGGCTCCAGGCTCCTGCTTTCGCAGGAGCACGGTAAGGGATCTCCGAAGGTCCCGCGTCCGTCAGGATGACGATGTGGGGCTGCTGCCCGCATCATCCTTGCGCGCGCGCAGCTCGTCGCGGATCTCGCGCAGCAGCGCCACTTCGGGCGGGTCGGCGGCGGGAGCGGCGGTGCCGGCCTTCTGCTCCTCGTGCACGACCGCGATCGCGCGGTTCACGAACTTCACCAGCAGGAAGACGATGAAGGCGAGGATCAGGAAGTTGATCACCACGCTGACGAACTGGCCATAGCCGAACAGCGGGACGCCCGCGGCCTTCAGCGCGGCGTAATTGTCGGGGGAGCCGGTGTAGGTGGCGGGGATCGGCCCCAGCCGCAGGAAATAGCTCGAGAAATCGAAGCCGCCGAACAGCCAGCCGATCACCGGCATGATCATGTCGTCGGTCAGCGACTTGGTGATGGTGCCAAACGCCGCGCCGATGATGACGCCGACCGCCAGGTCGAGCACGTTGCCGCGCGCCACGAACTTCCGGAACTCGTGCAACAGCGTCATGAATTCCTCATTGATCGATTGCCCTTCGCGGAACGTTCCTGCCCCGCTACAAGCGGCGATGGCAAGGCTGAGGAGAGACAGATGCGCTTTCGGACGATGCTGACGATGCTGGGTGCGGGGCTGCTCGCGGCTTGCGGGGTGAACAGCGTCCCGACCGCGGAGGAGAATGTGAACGCGAAGTGGGGCGAGGTGCAGAACCAGTACCAGCGCCGCGCCGACCTGGTCCCCAATCTGGTCGCGACCGTGAAGGGCTATGCCGCCCATGAATCGGGCACGCTGACCAAGGTGACCGAGGCACGCGCGCGCGCCACGTCGATCAACATCACCACCGACGACCTGTCCGACCCGCAGCAGTTCGAGCGGTTCAGCGAGGCGCAGAACCAGCTGACCCAGGCGCTGGGACAGCTGCGCACGGTGGTGGAGGCCTATCCGCAGCTGACCGCCAACCAGAATTTCATGGCGCTGCAGAGCCAGCTGGAGGGCACCGAGAACCGCATCGCGATCGCGCGGCGCGACTATAACGAGGCGGTGCAGGCCTATAACACCCGCATCCGCACCTTCCCCGACGCGGTGGGCGCGCGCATCTTCTACGGCGCCAAGCCCAAGGTGCCGTTCCAGGCGCAGGCGGGCGCGGAGACCGCACCCACGGTCGACTTCGGCAACGCCAGCTGAGCCGGGCCATGGCGCTGGTTCGGCTGCTGCTGGCGACGCTGCTCGCGCTGGGAAGCGCGGGCGCGGCGCAGGCGCAGGACTTTCCCAAGTTCACCGGCTTCGTGGTGGATGCGGCGAACGTCCTGCCGCCCGATCAGGAGGCGGCGCTGACGCAGAAGCTCGACCGGCTCCAGCAGCAGACCAACCACCAGCTGGTGGTGGCCACGGTGCCGGACCTGCAGGGCTACCCGATCGAGGACTATGGCTATCGGCTGGGCCGGGCCTGGGCGGTGGGCCTGAAGGACGCGGACAATGGCGCGATCCTGCTGGTGGCCCCCAACGAGCGCAAGGTGCGGATCGAGGTCGGCTACGGCCTGGAGCCGGTGCTGACCGACGCCTATTCGAGCGTCGTCATCAACGGCACGATCCTGCCGCGGTTCAAGGCGGGCGACCTGGCGGGCGGGATCGTCGCGGGCGCCGATGCGCTGGCGACGCAGCTGTCGCTGCCCGACGCCGACGCGCAGGCGCGGGCCAAGGCGGCGGCCGCCGAATATGACCGCACCCACAGCACCGCCGCCAAACGCGGCAACGGCGGCGGCTTCCCCCTGGGGCTGGTGTTCTGGGGCATGGTGCTGCTGTTCGTGCTGCTGTCGATGCTGCGCGGCGGGGGCGGCAGGAAGGGCAAGTGGCGCGGGCGGCGCTATCGCTCGCGGGGCGGCGGCGGCAGCGACTGGCCGATCGTGCTGTGGACCATCGCCAATGCGATCGAACACGGCTCGCGCGACGACGACGACCGCGGCGGCTGGGGCGGTTGGGGCGGCGGTGGCGGCGGCTCAGGCGGTGGCGGCTGGGGAGGCGGCGGCTTCGGCGGCGGCGGCGGCGGGTCGTTCGGCGGCGGCGGCGCTTCGGGGAGCTGGTGATGCATCTGAGCAAACAGGATCATGCGGCGGTCACGGCGGCCGTTGCCGCGGCCGAGCGCGGCACGGACGGCGAGATCGTGACGGTGGTCGCGGGCCGATCCGACTCCTACCACGACGTGGCGCTGCACTGGGCGGTACTCGCCATGCTGCTGGTGCTGGCGCTGCTGTCGGTGTGGCCCGGCATGGCGGCGGCATTGTATGAGCGGGTGTTCGATCCCTGGACGCAGGTGGTGCACCCGAGCGTGCTGCTGCTGATCGCGCTGCTGCTCCAGACGCTGGCGTTCCTGGCGGTGCGGCTGCTGCTCGCCATCCCGAAGCTGCGGATCGCGATGACGCCCGGTGCCACCAAGACGCGGCGGGTGCGCAGGCGGGCGGTGGGGCTGTTCCGCACCGCGGCCGAGAAGCGCACGCGTGCCCGCACCGGCGTGCTGCTCTACCTGTCGCTGGCCGAGCACCGGGCCGAGCTGATCGCCGACGAGGCGATCCATGCCAAGGTCGCGCCCGAAGTGTGGGGCGAGGCGATGGCGGCGCTGGTCGCCTCCGTGCGCGAGGGGCGCGTCGGCGAGGGCATGGCGCGCGCGGTCGAGCAGGTGGGAGTGGTGCTCGCCGAGCACTTCCCGCGCAGCGCCGACGACATCAACGAACTACCGGACCGATTGATCGAACTATGACCAAGGACGCGAACCTCCCCGTCGAGACGATGTGGGAGGGCAAGTATATCGTCGCCAAGAAGCAGGGGACGTGGGAGTATGTGGGCCGGGCCCGCGGCATCGAGGCGGCGGTGATCCTGGCGGTGGACGAGGACGGCTGCGTGTTGCTGGTCGACCAGTTCCGCATGCCGCTGGGCAAGCGCTGCCTGGAACTGCCGGCCGGGCTGATCGGTGACGACGTCGCCGGCGAAGGCGCCGAGATCGCGGCTGCGCGGGAGCTGGAGGAGGAGACGGGCTACCGGCCCGGCAAGATCGAGTCGCTGGGCATGTTCCACTCCTCGCCCGGCATGGTCAGCGAGGGCTTCACGCTGATGCGCGCGACCGAGCTGGTGAAGACCGGCGAGGGCGGCGGCGTCGACGGGGAGGACATCACCGTCCACCGGGTGCCGCTCGCCGAGGTGGAGGCGTTCATCGCCGCCAAGCGGGCCGAGGGCTTCGCGATGGACGTGAAGCTGCTGCTGCTGCTGGGCGCCGGGATCCTGGCGGGGCGGTAAGCGCCGCCCCCGCCCAGGCTTATCGGAAGTTGTCGGCGTAGGCCTGGAGCTTGAGCTTGCGCTCGGGCGCCGGGACGACGTGGTAGGTCAGGCCCTGCTTCTCGGCATAGGCCTGCGCCGCTTCCACGGTCGGGAAGGTCAGGCGGACCTGGTCGCGGGTGTCGCCCGAGCCGGCCCAGCCGGTCAGCGGATCCGCCTGCTTGGGCTCGGTGGACTCGAACTCCAGAACCCACATGTCGGTGCGGGCGCGGCCGGACTGGGTGGAATTCTTGGGGCGCTGATAGATACGGGCGGACGGCACAAGCTTCTCCACGCGGGAAATGGGGTTTGTTGGCAAACGCTCTAACGCCCCTCGCGCGCCCGCGCATCCGCATTTTTGGTGCGCAGCGTCGCGGAGGCCGAGGCGGGATCGTCCGGCCAGGGGTGGCGCGGGTAGCGGCCGCGCATCTCCTTTGCGACCGCCGCCCAGCTGCCGGCCCAGAAGCCGGGCAGGTCGCGGGTCGTCTGGATCGGGCGACCGGCCGGCGAGGTGAGGCTCAGCACCAGCGGCACTGCGCCGCCCGCGACGGTGGGGTGGCGGGCGAGGCCGAACAGCGCCTGGGGGCGCAGCTCGACGCGCGGGCCGCCCTCGGCGCCATAGTCGATCGCGTGGGTGGAGCCGGCGGGGCTTTCGAAGCGCGCGGGGGCGAGGCGGCGCACCGCCTGCATCGCGTCCCAGCCGGCGAGCGCCTCCAGCGCCTGGACCAGTACGCCGCCGCCGATCGCGTCGAGCCGGCGCTTGCCGGTCAGCAGCGGCGGCAGCCATTCGTCGAGCCGGTCGATCAGCACGGCATCCGACAGCGGATCGTCGATGCCGCCCATCTCGGCGGCGAACCGCGCGCGGGCGCGCAGCGCGGCGGCGTCGTCGCCCCAGGGCAGGAGGGCGAGGCCGTGGTTGCGCACGCCTTCCAGCAGCGCGGCCTCGATCTCGGCTGCGGAGGCGGCGCTGTCGGGCCCGGAGCTGAGCCGCAGCGCGCCGAGCGCGCGGGCGCGCACCGCGCTGATCGCGCCGGTGGCGGGATCGAAGGCGACGTCGCGGCGCACGGCGATGCGGTCGCCGAACAGCGACTCGATGGTGGCGAGGTCGAGCGCCGCGGCCGAGAGGATGCGCGCGCCGGAGGCGGCGCCCTGCGTCTCGGCCACCGCCAGCCATTCGGCGCTGGCGAGCGGCGAGGTGGGATCGAGGCGGAAGCCGCGGCCGCCGACGCTCGCCCAATGCTCGCCGGTTGCGTCGCGGCGGCGGGCGACGCGATCCGGAAAGGCGAGCGCGACGCAGGTGGCGAGCGCCTGGGGGTCGCGCTCGGCAGGCGGGGCGGCGGGGACAAGCTTCGCCCAGCGTTGCGCCATGCGGCGGCCGGCCTCGGCGCGCTGGCCGCGCTCGCTGCGCCAGCGGCGGTGGCGCAGTTCGAGGTCGGCGTCCTGGCCGCCGAGGCCGCGCTCGCCGAGCAGCACCGCGACCTCGGCGGCGACCTGGGCGAGGCCGCGCTCGCCGGCCCGCACCAGCATGTGGCCGAGCCGGGGCGGCAGCGGCAGCGATGCGATCACCGCGCCATGCGGGGTAGGCCGGCCGTCGGCGTCGATCGCCTCCAGCATGGCGAGCCGCGCCTTGGCCTCGGAAACCGCGGCGGCCGAAGGCGGATCGAGCCAGCGCAGCGTCGTCGGATCGGTGACGCCCCAGCGCGCGCAGTCGAGCACCAGCGCCGACAAGTCCGCCTCCAGGATCTCAGGGGGATCGAAGCGGGGCAGGCCGGCGGTGGCGGCAGCCTCCCACAGCCGATAGGCGACGCCCGGTCGCTGCCGCGCGGCGCGGCCGGCGCGCTGGGTCACCGCCGCCTGGCTGGCGCGTTCGGTCACCAGCCGGGTCATGCCCGCGGCACGATCGTAGCGCGGGCGGCGGGCGAGGCCGGAGTCGACCACGGTCGAGATGCCGTCGAGGGTGAGTGAGGTCTCGGCGATGGCGGTCGCGAGGACGAGCTTGCGGCGGCCTTCCGGATCGGGGGCGATGGCGGCGCGCTGCTGGGCGGGCTCCAGACTGCCGTGCAGGCGGTGGAGGACGATGTCGGAGCCGAGGCCCTCCAGCCGTTCGGCGGTGCGCTCGATCTCCCCCACGCCGGGCAGGAAGGCGAGGACGCCGCCGTCGGTGTCGGCGAGCGCGGTGCGGATCGCGCGGGCCATGCCGTCCTCGATGCGTTGCTCGGCGGTGCGGCCGAGGTGGCGGAGGTCGAGGGGGTGGCTGCGGCCCTCGCTCTCCACCACCGGCGCGTCGTCGAGCAGCCGGGCGAAGCGGGCGCCGTCGAGGGTCGCCGACATGGCGACGAGGCGCAGGTCCGGCCGCAGGCCAGCCTGGGCGTCGAGCGCGAGGGCGAGGCCGAAGTCGCTGTCGAGGCTGCGTTCGTGGACCTCGTCGAACAGCACGGCCGAGATGCCGGCGAGTTCGGGATCGGCCTGGATGCGGGCGACGAAGATGCCCTCCGTCACTACCGTCACCCGCGTTTGGGCGGAGCGGCGGCTGTCCATGCGGGTGGCGTAGCCATAGGTGCGGCCGACCGGTTCGCCGGCAAGCGCGGCCATGCGCTCGGCGGCGGCGCGAGCGGCGATGCGGCGGGGGGAGAGGAGCAGCACCTCGCCCGTGCACCAGGACTGGTCGAGGAGCGCGGGGGCGACCGCGGTGGTCTTGCCGGCGCCGGGCGGGGCGACGAGCACGGCGCTGCTGCGGCTGGCGAGGTGGCCGAGCAGGGCGGGCAGGACGACGTGGATCGGCAGGGTCATCGCGGCAGAAGGTTCGTCGAACGTGAGTCCAGGATGCGGGGGCGCACCGGCTGCCCGGAGGGGCGGCGTGGGGGCTCCATGCCATGGTTTGGCGGGGTAGGACAGCGGCGGGGGCGGCGGGTCCGATCGAGCGCGCCGTACCCCGGCGCAGGCCGGGGTCCAGGTGGGGGCGTTTCGATGGAGCCGCGAGTGTTGCCTAACTGGGCCCCGGCCTTCGCCGGGGTACGCAGATGGGGGCGTCGCCGCCGCCGGCCTCAGCGGGGGAGGGCGCCCAGTCTGCGGAGAAAGGCGGTGCAGGCGGGGAGGTCGAGGCTTTCGGCGCGCCAGGCGAGGACGCCGTCGGGGCGGACCAGGAGCAGGGCCTGGGCGTGCTCGTCGGCGAGGCCGTAGCGCTCGAACAGGTCGGCGCGCTCCAGGCGCTCGACGGCGCCGTGGGCGCCTGCCGTCATGCGGGCGAGCAGGTGGGTGGCCACGCGCTCGCCGGAAAGGCGCGCGAGCGCGTCGGCGAGGGTGCTCGCCTCGACGGCCGAGAGACGGCGGCGGGAGACGGCGAGGACGTGGAAGCGATAGCCCGCGAGCAGATCGAACAGGTCGCGGTGGCGGGTCAGCTGGGCATTGGGCGCGCGCTCGCCCGGCCGGGGCGCCGGACCCTTGGGCAGCTCCGCGACCGAAGGGTTGGGGGGATAGGCGATGTCGAGCTGGGCAAAGCGGCGAAAGGCACGGTCCTGGACGACGTCGAGCGCGGAAGCCGGGCCCACCAGCATCGGCGCGAGCGCGTCGCGCAGCCAGGCGCGCCAGCCGACCTGGCCGGCGGCGGCGTTAAAGATGCGGTCGGTGAAGCGCAGCACCTCCTGCGCGACGGGCAGGCGCTCGCTGCCATAGCTGTCGAGCAGCGCCTCCGACGCGCCGCCGCGCAGCACCGAGACGAGCTTCCAGGCGAGGTTGGCGGCATCCTGCAGGCCGGTGTTCATGCCCTGGCCGCCGGCGGGCGAATGGATGTGGGCGGCGTCGCCCGCGACGAACACCGGGCCGACGCGGTAGCGATCGACGACGCGGTGATGGCTGCGGAAGCGCGTGAGCCATTCGGGGCGCGAGAGGGTGACGGGAAGGCAGGTCGCGTCGGCAAAGGCCGACTGGAGCTCGGCGAGGGTGAGCTCCGGCGCGGCGTGCTCGTCGGCCCGGGCGTGCAGGTCGGTCGCCATCACCCGCGACAGGCCGGTGCCGTCGAGCGGGAAATACAGGCCGATGCGATCGGCATGGACGAAGACGCGGAAGCGGTCGTGGTCGAGCGGCCAGTCGACCGCGACGTCGCCCAGCAGGAAGTTCTGCGGATAGGGCGCGCCCTCGAACCGGAGGTCGAGCGCGTGGCGGACGATGCTGTGCGCGCCGTCCGCGCCGATCACATAGCGGGCGCGAAGGGTGGTGACGGTGCCGGAAGCGTCCTGCGCCTCCACGAAGACGCCGTCCGGATCGACGGCGAGGCCGGTCACCTCCACCTCCCGCTCCACCGCCAGCCAGGCCTCGTCGAGCGCGTCGAGCAGCACCGCCTCGGTCTCCGCCTGGGGCAGCATCAGGATGAAGCGGTACGGCGTGTCGGGCGAACTGGCGTGGTCGAAGTCGAGCCCGCCGACCCACTCGCCCGACACGTGGAAGCCGATGCCGCTGTCGATCACGCCGCGCTGGAGCAGGGTGTCGGCGAGGCCGAGGCTGGCGAACAGCTCCAGCGTGCGCGCCGAGACGGCAAAGGCGCGGGATTCGCGGGACGGCTGGGCGGCGCGATCGACGATGCGGACGTCGATCCCCTGTCGTCGCAGCAGCAGCGCCGCCATGAGGCCGGTCGGCCCTGCGCCCACCACCAGCACTTCGCACCGATCGCCGTCCGACATGGTCCTGTCTCCACGCTGGCATCGCTTTGCGCGCTGTGCTTTGGATCGGGCAGCAGCGCCGTGGCCCCAAGCTATCGCGGGTCGGGCGGCGCGGCGAGCGGCGATTTGGGTGGAGAGCGGCAATGCGCGTGCTGGGATATATGAGCGGCACTTCGCTGGACGGCGTCGATGCCGCGATCCTGGAGACGGACGGTGCGGGCGTCACCGGCTTCGGCCCCGCGCTGATGCTGCCGTTCGGGGCCGAGGAGCGCCGGGTGCTGGAGCAGGCGACCGAGGATGCGATCGCGAGCGACGGCCACGGCCCGCGCCCGGCGAGCTTCGCCGAGGCCGAGCGGGTGATCCACGACGTCCATGTCCGCGCCGCGCGCGAGCTGCTGGCGCAGCCGGACGCGGGGACGATCGAGCTGGTCGGCTTCCACGGGCAGACGGTGCTGCACCGGCCCGAGCGCCGGCTGTCGATCCAGCTGGGCGATCCGGATGCGCTGGCGGTGGCGCTGGGGGTGCCGGTGGTCGCGGACCTCAGGCAGGCGGACCTGGCGGCGGGCGGGCAGGGCGCGCCGCTGGCGCCCATCTATCACGCGGCCCTGGCGGAGTGGGCCGGGTGCGCGCGGCCGGTCGCGTTCCTGAACATCGGCGGGGTCGCCAACGTGACGGCGATCGCGCGCGACGGGAGCCTGGCCGCGTTCGACGTGGGGCCGGGCAACGGCCTGATCGACCAGCTGGTGCAGGCGCGCGGGCTGGGCCGCTACGACGAAGGCGGGCGGCTGGCGGCGGCCGGGACGGTCGATCGCGGCGTGGTCGAGCGGCTGATGGCGAGCCCGTACTTCACCCGCACCGGGGCGAAGTCGCTCGACCGCTACGACTTTCCGCTCGATGCGGTGGCGGGACTGGCGGACGCGGATGCGGCGGCGACGCTGACGGCGTTCACGGTCGCGGCGGTGGTGGCGTGCCGCGCGCAGCTGGGCGAGGCGTCGGCCGACTGGCACTGGATCGTGTGCGGCGGGGGGCGGCACAATCCGGTGATGATGGCGATGCTGGCGGAGGCGCTGGGGCGGGTGGATTCGTCGGACACGCTGGGCATGCGCGGCGACTTCATCGAGGCGGAGGCGTTCGCCTATCTGGCGGCGCGATCGGTACGCGGGCTGGCGATTTCGTTTCCAGGGACGACCGGGGCGCCGGAGGCGATGACGGGCGGGGTGACGTACCGGGGCTAGGGCGCGCGCCGTGAAAGAAAGCGCTCGTCGCCGTAGCCATTTCGCATGACCGATGTTCTCACAGGCTACGCCGAAGCAAGCGCCGGACTCATCGCGCGGTTCGAGGCCATCTCGACGCGTGACCTCCTCGCTCCCGTAGCGGACCTACTACCGGTCTCGCCGGCACGGATCGCAGACATCGGTGCCGGCACGGGACGAGATGCGGCGTGGTTCGCGTCTAAAGGCCATCAAGTGTTGGCAGTGGAGCCTGTCGAGGAACTCCGCGCGGCAGGCATGGCTCTTCACAGGGACAAAAGGATCGCCTGGCTCGACGATCGGTTGCCGGACCTAGTCGCTGCAAGGCGAGAGCCCGCCTTCGACCTTGTGACTGCGTGCGCGGTTTGGCAGCATCTCGACGAGGATGATCGCGCGGTCGGTATCTGCCACCTTGCCGAGATGACGGCGGACGGGGGTCTCCTGATCCTGTCCCTGCGCCACGGTGCCGGCGCACCGAGCCGGCGGGTTTTCCCTGTTGATGTCGGGCGTACCTTAGCCGGCGCAAGAGAGATCGGCTTCGACATCGTGCGCGTTGCTGAGGCTGCATCCTTGCAGGCCGGCAACCAGGCCGCTGGTGTGAAGTGGACATGGCTCGCACTGCGGAAGGTCCGCTTACCGGCCAACACGAACCGCTTTCCTCGCGGTCCGCTTTGATGGACCTCCCCTCAGTCGCCGAGCGCCTGGGCGATGGCGTGGCTGGCGAGGCGGGCGGTGGCGAGCAGGCGGTCGAGGTCGTGGCCGTGACGTGCCGCGGCTGACACGCCGGCCATGGTGGTGCAGACAAAGTCGGTCAGGCGATCGGCGTCCTCGGGATGGCGATCGGCGATGTAGCGGCGGATCACGGCTTCGGCTGCGACCAGGAAGGCGGAGGCGGCTTCCCGCGCCTCCGCGTCGTTGCAGCGCGTGCCCTCCAGAACCAGGCAGCCGGTGGTGCACGGCGCCGCCGCATAGCGGCGCGCGGCCTCTTCGAGCAGCGCCGCCAGCGCCTCGGCGACCGGGCGGTCGGGCAGGAGGATCGCATCGAGCGGGATCGCGCCGGTGCCGGCATAGCGATCGAGCACGCGCGTATAGAGGCCGAACTTGCTGCCGAACGCCGCATAGAAGCTCGGCGGGTTGATGCCGAGCGCCTCCGTCACGTCGGCGACGCTGACCGCGTCATAGCCGCGCGTGTGGAACAGCGTCTGGGCGATGGCCACCGCCTGTTCCGGATCGAAGCTGCGGGGACGACCGCGGGTGCGGGGTTTATTTGTAGTCACGATTACAGAATGCCTTGACGGTGCGAGGTCGCTGTTTATGTAGCGACCCCTACAGTAATTTGCCAGGGAGTGCCAGATGACCGCGTTTCAGGGAAAGTCCGTTCTCGTGCTGGGCGGAAGCCGGGGCATCGGGGCGGCGATCGTGCGGCGCTTTGCCGCAGACGGCGCGGCGGTGACCTTTACCTACGCAGGTTCGGCCGAGGCGGCGCAGGCGCTGGCGGCGGAGACGGGCAGCACCGCGGTGGTGACGGACAGCGCCGACCGCGATGCGGTGATTGCGCGGGTGCGCGAGAGCGGGCCGCTCGACGTGCTGGTGGTGAATGCGGGCATCGCGGTGTTCGGCGACGCGCTGGAGCAGGATCCGGACGTGATCGACCGGCTGTTCCGCATCAACGTCCATGCGCCCTATCACGCTTCTGTCGAGGCGGCGCGGCAGATGCCGGCGGGCGGGCGGATCATCGTGATCGGATCGGTCAACGGCGACCGGATGCCGGTGGCGGGCATGGCATCCTATGCACTCAGCAAGTCGGCGCTGCAGGGGCTGGCGCGCGGCCTTGCCCGCGACTTCGGGCCGCGCGGCATCACCATCAACGTGGTGCAGCCCGGGCCGATCGACACCGACGCCAATCCCGAAGATGGTCCGATGCGCGACCTGATGCACAGCTTCCTGGCGATCAAGCGCCATGGGCGACCGGAGGAAGTGGCCGGCATGGTGGCCTGGCTGGCAGGACCCGAAGCCGGGTTCGTGACGGGCGCGATGCACACGATCGACGGCGCGTTCGGCGCCTGAGCGGGACGCGCGCGCCCTGCCACCAAAACCGGGCCCGCGCGTTCTCCCGCCGCAGACTGTGACAGGGGGACGCGCATGAGCAAGGTTGGCGGCGCGGAGCACGGCGGGTGGGCAGCTGCCGCCGCAGGGCGGCAGGGCTGATCGTGGCGCGCAACCGCTATTACCAGGGGCCACCGAGCGACCATTTCGACGGCGTGCGCTTCTTCAATCCCGGGCAGCCTGCGACCGATCGCGGGCTGCCCGACATGCTGCGGTGGAAGTTCGGGCCGCGCCCGGCGACCTGGCCCAAGACGGTGCCGGTCGCGCAGGCGGTGCCGGAGCCGCGGGTGGCGGGGCTGTCGATCACGGCAGTCGGCCATGCGACGCTGCTGATCCAGGCGGCGGGCGTGAACCTGCTCACCGATCCCGTCTGGTCGGAGCGGGCGAGCCCCTTCACCTTTGCGGGGCCGAAGCGGGTGACGGCGCCGGGAATCGCGTTCGACGCGCTGCCGCGGATCGACGCGGTGCTGCTGTCGCACAACCATTACGACCATCTCGACATGGCGACGCTGAAGCGGCTGCATGCGCGCGACGCGCCGCTGATGGTGATGCCGCTGGGCAACGACGCGATCGTGAAGAAGGGCGTGCCCGGCGCGCGGACGGCGACGGGCGATTGGGGCGACCGCATCGCGCTGCCCGGGGGTGCCGCGACGACGCTGGTGCCGGCCAACCACTGGTCGGCACGCGGCACCGGCGACCGCCGGATGGCGCTGTGGGCGGGGCATTGGATCGAGACGCCAGCGGGCAGCATCTATTTCGCCGGGGACAGCGGCTGGTGCGGCGGCGGCATCTTTCGCGACATCGCCGCCAGGCACGGCGCGCCCGACGTCGCGCTGCTGCCGATCGGCGCCTATGCGCCGCGCTGGTTCATGGCGCCGCAGCATGCCGACCCGGAGGAGGCGGTGGCGATGTTCGAGCTGCTGGGGGCGGCCCACGCGCTGGGCATCCACTGGGGCACGTTCCAGCTGACCGACGAGGCGCGCGAGGAGCCGGTGGCGCGGCTGGCGGCGGCGCTGACGGCACGCGGCATCGCGCCCGCGCGATTCATCGCAGCGACACCCGGCGACACATATTCCTTCGCACCTGCGATGGCGTGAAACTTCTGCGACATTTGCTCGCTAAGCGCTGCTCGGAGTGAACGCGCGGGCGTCGCGCGGGTGGGAGATACGAATGCGTCCTTTGTCGACGGCAGCATGGTTGCTGCTGGGTGTGGCCAGTCCTGCGCTCGCAGCCGCGCAAACGGACCCGGTGCCGGCCCAGACGACGACGCCGGAGGACCCCGGCGATTCCGGCCCGCCCGAGGTGGTGGAGGAAGAGACCGAAGGCACGGAGATCGTGGTCACCGGGCGTACGCCGCCGGGGACGGTGCCGGGCGACATCCCGCCCGAGATCCAGCTGTCGCCCGCCGACATCCGTTCCTATGGCGTGAGCTCGGTCGCCGAGCTGCTCGACGAGCTGGCGCCGCAGACCGGCAGCGGCCGCGGGCGCGACGGCAACGGCGCGCCGGTGGTGCTGGTGAACGGCAGGCGCACCGCGGGCTTCCAGGAAATCCGCGACCTGCCGACCGAGGCGATCCTGCGCGTCGACATCCTGCCGGAGGAAGCGGCGCTCAAGTTCGGCTTCCGCGCCGACCAGCGGGTAGTGAACTTCGTGCTGCGGCCGCGCTTCCGCAGCATCACGGGCGAGCTGACCGACCGCATCCCGACCGGCGGCGGCAGCAACCAGTTCCAGGCGGAGGCAGGGCTCACCCGGATCAACGACGCGGGCCGGCTGAACGTCAACCTGGAAGCCGAGGCCGTTTCGAAGCTGCTGGAGAGCGAGCGCGACATCACGCCCAGCACCAGCGCGCGACGACCCTTTGACCTTGCCGGCAACATCACTCTCGACCCACGGATCGAAGTTCCGCGTGATGAACCCCGGGAGATCGATCCGGCGCTGAGCGCGCTGGTCGGAGGGCCCGTGACCGAGGCGGGCGTGCCGGCCGGGATCGCCAATCCGGGGCTCGCCGACTATGCGGGCACCGCCGGCGTCCTCAACGTCACCGACACCACGCCCTTCCGCACGCTCCAGCCGTCGAGCGACCGGGTGGCGGCGAATGCGGTCTACAGCACCAGCATCTTCGGCAATGTCGCGGCGACCGGAACGGTGCGGCTGGAGCGGAGCGAAAGCCATGCGCTGTCGGGACTGCCGGGAGTCACGCTGAACCTGCCGGCCGGAAGCCCCTTCTCGCCCTTCGCGAACGACACCACCCTCTATCGCTATGCGGACGTGGATCCGCTGGAGCGCAGCAACCGCAGCTGGTCGGGCAACGCCACCGCCGCCTTCAACGGCGACATCGGGCGGTGGCGCTGGTCGCTCAACACCAGCTACCAGCGCGACGAGTCCCGCACCTTCACCGAGCGCGGGCTGGACACGACCGATCTTCAGGATGCGATCGATGCGGGCGATCCGACCGCGAGCCCGTTCGGGCCGCTCGACCTCTATGCCCGCACCGTCGACCGGGCGAAGTCGGTCAATCAGGTGGCGGCGATCGACGCGCTGGCGGCCGGCACCTTGTTCGAGATGCCGGCCGGCCCGGCGGCGGCGAGCTTCCGCGTGATCGGCAACACCACCGACCTTCAGAGCGATTCGCTGCGCGCCGGCATCGCCCAGTCCGTCGACATAGGCCGCGACAGCGGAACCGCGCGCGGCAACATCGACCTGCCGATCGCGAGCCGATCGCGCGACGTGCTGGCGTTCCTGGGCAACCTGTCGCTGAACGGCAATGCCGAGGTGGAGCAGCTGTCCGACTTCGGGTCGCAGACGACGCTGGGCTATGGCCTCAACTGGCAGCCGGCCGAGCCCGTGCGCTTGCTGGTGTCGGTGACGCACGAGGAAGGCGCGCCGACGCCGCAGCAGCTGGGCAATCCGGTGCTGGTGACGCCGAACGTGCGCATCTTCGACTATGTGCGCGGCGAGACGGTGGACGTGACCCAGCTGGAGGGCGGCAACCCGAACCTGGAGGGCGACAGCCGGCGCGTGTTCAAGGCCGGGCTGAACCTGCGCCCGATCCGCGACACCGACCTGACGCTGACCGCGGATTACGTGTCGAGCCGGATCAAGAACCCGGTGTCGAGCTTCCCGGCGGCGACGGCCGAGATCGAGGCGGCGTTCCCGGACCGCTTCGAGCGGGGCGAGGACGGCACGCTGCTGCGCGTCGATACGCGGCCGGTGAACTTCGCCCGTTCCAAGCGCAGCCAGCTGCGCTGGGGCTTCAACTTCTCCAAGCCGATCGTGACCGAGCGGCAGCGGCAGGAAGAGGCGGCGCGCGAGGCGCGGCGTGCCGAGCGCGAGGCGGCGGAGGCGGCGGGCACCGCGCCGCCGCGCGGGCCGCGCGGCGAAGGCGGCCCGGGTGCGGGTCGCGGGCCGGGCGGCGGCGGCTGGGGCGGTCGCGGGGGCGGCCGTGGCGGCGGCGGCGCGGGCGGACGCCTGCAGTTCGCGGCCTATCACACCTGGCAGTTCGAGAACTCGATCCTGATCCGCGAGGGGCTGCCCGAGCTGGACCTGCTGAACGGCTCTGCCTCCGGCAGCCGCGGCGGGCAGGCACGCCACCAGATCCAGCTGCAGGGCGGCTATGTCGTCAACGGGCTGGGGGCGCGCGTCAGCGCGAACTGGCAGAGCGCCACCGAGGTCAACGGCGGGGCGACCGGCAACGACCGGCTGCGCTTCGGCTCGCTCGCGACCGCCAACCTGCGGCTGTTCGCGAACCTGGGCCAGCAGCCTGCACTGGTGCGCGATCACCCGTGGCTGCGCGGCACGCGGGTGACGCTGTCGGTCGACAACATCTTCGACCAGCGCCAGGAAGTGCGCGATGCGCAGGGCGTGATCCCGCTGAGCTACCAGGGCGGGTTCCTCGACCCGCTGGGCCGGACGGTGCGGATCAGCGTGCGCAAGCTGTTCTTCTGAGCGCGGGCGCCGGCCGGCGTCAGCGGCCGGTGGCGCCCATCCGGGCGGCGCGCGGGAGCCTGAGGACGATCGCGCGATTGGCGAAATCGATGTCGACCGCGCGGAACAGGCGCAGCGCGTCCATGCCGAGCAGCAGCGCCGGCCGGTCGGTGAGGCCGAAGCGGTGGAAGGGGGCGACGTCGGCGATCACGACGGGGACGCCCTCGAAGGTGACGCCGCCGATCTCGACCCGGTCGAGCCGGTAGCTGTTGGCGGGAATGGCCGCGCCGGTGACCGCGATCATCGTCACCTGGCCGAGCAGGGGCGGGGGCCGGCGGCCGAGCGCCAGCAGTGCCGGATTGCCGACCGTGAGCGACGAGCCGGTGTCGAGCACCACCGCGATCCGGCGCCCGCGCCAGTGCGCGTCGGTGACGATCAACTGGCCGTAGAGCGACTTGGCGACCACGACGATCTCGTCCGGCTGCGGCCGCGGGGGACGGCGCCGGCGTGAGGGGAGGAGCGTCATCGTCTCCCGGTCGAAATCGATCTCGACCTTGTGTCCCTGCAGCGCGTCGATGCCGAGCATGCCCACCGCGCCGAGGTTCGCCCGCAGGAACACCGGCGCCTCGATGCCCTTGATCGCGAGCGTGCCGACGCGCAGCTCGGGCACCAGCGCGGTCGACGCCGGGGCGGTGCCTGCCATCGTCGTCACGCGGCGCACCGGTCCCGGCGCGAGCGCGAGACGCCGGGCGAGCTCTGCGGCGATCACGGTGCGTTCGGAGCCGGTGTCGATGACAAAGGGCCAGGGCGTGCTTCCCGCGACCGACACGGGAACGGTCATGCGCAGATCCGCCTCGGTGATCGCGAGTTCGTCGACCACCTCCTCGGGCGCGATCACCCCGGTCGGGCCGGGGGCGACCTGCTGCGCGAGCGCAGGGGCGGCTACCAGCGCCGCAACGGCCAGCATCCTCCTCCACATGGCAGCGAGGCTGCGCCCGTTCGGGACGGATCGCAAGCGATCGCTAGGGGGGCGGGTTCAGCGGCGGGCCGGCGCCTCGTCGGTGCGCAGCGTCAGCACCTCGACGCCGGTGCGCGTCACCGCGACCGTATGCTCGAACTGGGCGGAGAGCCGGCCGTCCTGGGTGACGACGGTCCAGCCGTCCTCGGCGGTGGCGACGCGGCGGCTGCCCTGGTTGAGCATCGGCTCGACGGTGAAGGTCATGCCTTCGCGCAGCTTGGGGCCGGTGCCGGGGCGACCGTGGTTGAGGACGGAGGGTTCCTCGTGCATCTCGCGGCCGATGCCGTGGCCGCAATATTCGCGCACGACCGAATAGCCGTTCTTCTTGGCATGGCGCTCAATCGCGGCGCCGATGTCGCCCAGGTTTCCGCCGGGGCGGACCTGGCGGATCCCCTCCCACATCGCCTCCTGCGCGACGCGCACCAGCCGGCGGGCGGCCGGATTGACGGTACCGACCATGTAGGTCTTGCTGGAATCGGCGATGAAGCCGTTCTTCTCCAGCGTGATGTCGAGGTTGATGATGTCGCCGTCGCGGATAATGTCCTGCGCGCTCGGCACGCCGTGGCAGACCACCTCGTTAATCGAGCAGTTGAGGACGTACTGGAAGCCGTACTGGCCCTTGCTGGCCGGGCGTGCGGCGCAGTCGTCGGTGATGAAGCGTTCGACCAGGTCGTTGACCTGGAGGGTCGACATGCCGGCGAGGTCCTGGCGGTCGAGCATCTCGAACACCGAGGCGAGCAGCCTGCCCGCAATGCGCATCAGCGCGAGTTCTTCGGGCGTCTTCACCATCTCAGGCGGCCGCGGCGTGGGTGGGCGGCAGGGCGGCGGCGGCGGCAAGCTCCGCCTTGACGATGTCGCTGAAGGAGAGGGTGGGATTGGCCTCGGCGAGCATGCCGATCTTCATCCAGAACTCGGCCTGGGCGTTGATCGAGCGGCACATCACGGTGCTGGCGCGGCGCACCTCCGCATGGAGGTGGTCGTCGATCTTCACGATGCCCATCGGGGGTCCTTGTGCAGGCGGGGAGTAAGCGAAGCGTATATGGACCGTATATCCTCGAGTCAACCGCAGGGCAGTCGCGTGCGCTGGCATGCGCTGCGGCTTTGCGGTAGCGCCGGGACCATGAAGCAGCCGCACATCGTCGCCATCGGCGGAACGCTCCGCGCCAGCTCGGGCACCGCCCGCGCGCTGGAGATCGCGCTCGCCCAGGCCGAGAGCCATGGCGCGCGCACCACCTTGCTGACCGGGGCCGCGATCGACTTTCCCAACTACGAGCCGGAGAGCGCGCTGGAGAATCCCGTGATCGCGGCGTTCCTGGCGACGCTGCGCGACGCGGACGGGATCGTGATCGGATCGCCGGGATACCACGGCACGCTGTCGGGGCTGGTCAAGAACGCCCTCGACCATGTCGAGCTGATGCGCGGCGACGAGCGCGTCTATTTCGACGGTCTGCCGGTGGGGATCATCGCGACGGCGGCGGGCTGGCAGGCGGCGGTGGCGACGCTGGGCACGCTGCGCACGGTGGCGCACGCGCTGCGCGGCTGGCCGACGCCGATGGGGGTTGCGATCAACACGCTGGCGAGCGCTAATGCGATCCTGGAGGCCGAGCCGCAGATCGCGACCATGGTGCGGCAGATCATGGGCTTCGTGGGGCGCGGCTGAGGCAGCGCCCGGCGGCACCGGAACGACATTCGCAAGGCAGGACGTACCGACACAGCAGTTCCCGACAAGGAGACAGGCGATGGTGGAAAGCGTGGTGACGCGAAGAGGGTTGCTCCAGGCCGGGGGAGGCGTGGCCGCTGCCTCGCTGGTCGCGGCCGCCGGTCCGGCGACCACGCTGGTCCAGGGCGGCGGCGGCGCACGGCTGGCGGGACAGCCGCTGCCGGACGGGGCGAAGCTCCCCGCCACGCCGCCGGCGCGCAGGGCCGCCGACAGCGTCGGCTTCGCGATCGTGGGGCTGGGCGGCTATGCGCTCAACCAGATGATGCCGCGCTTTCCCCAGGCGAAGCGGGCGCATGTCGCGGCGATCGTCTCGGGCAACCCGGAGAAGCTGCGCCAGGTGGGCGACGCCTATGGCGTGCCCGCCGACGCGCGCCATTCCTACGAAACCTTCGACAGGATCGCTGCCGACAAGCGGATCGAGGCGGTCTATGTCGTGCTGCCGACCGGGCTGCATGCGGAATGGGTGATCCGCGCCTTTGCCGCGGGCAAGCATGTGCTGTGCGAGAAGCCGATGGCGCTTTCGAGCGCCGACTGCGAGCGGATGATCGCGGCGGGCAAGCGCGCCGGCCGCAAGCTCATGATCGCCTATCGATCGCATTTCGAGCCGTACAACGTCGAGGCGATGCGGCTGATGCGGCAAAAGGCGGTGGGCACCATCCGGCTGCTGCGCACCGAGCAATCCTATCGCATGGGGCCGACGCGCCCGAGCGAGAACTGGCGGACGAGCCGGGCGCTGGCGGGCGGCGGGCCGCTGGAGGATTACGGCATCTACGGCCTCCAGTCGGCGCTCTACCTGACCGGCGAGATGCCGGAGAGCATCAGCGCCACCACCTTCCGCCCCGCAGGCGACCCGCGCTTTGCCGAGATCCTGGCGCATGTGTCGTCGCAATGGCGCTTCCCGTCGGGGGCGGTGGCGCAGCTGGTGACCTCCTACGACTCAGCGGGCATCAACTTCGCCGAGGTGCGCGGCACCGAGGGCGTGCTGAAGATGGACCCGGCGACCAGCTATTCGGGCCAGAAGATGTGGACCGAGGGGCGCGACGCGCGCGCATTCTCGCCGGGCGATCCGGAGGTGCAGTTCGCAGGGCAGCTCGACCATTTCACCGACGCGATCCGCACCGGCTCGCCGATCCGGACGCCGGGGGAAATGGGGCTGCGGGACCTCCGCCTGATGGAGGCGATCTACGCCTCGGCCGAGCGCGGCCAGACGGTGAGGCTGGCGCCGGACGGACGCATGCGGGGCTGACCGGACGGCCGGGCCGCCGAGTTCTGCCGGCGGCCCGGTGCCGCGCCGGGATCAGCTGTCGGACCGTCGCGGGGGCAGCCGGTCCAGCTCGGCATGGAGGACGGGCCGGTCCTCGCCCGCTGCTAGCGCGAGGTGGCGGCCGGTGTCGCCCATCCGTGCGGCGACGTCGCGCGCGATCGCGTCGCGATTGGTGCTGCACCAGCCCGGGCGGCTGCCGCTCGCCACGTCGTTGCGGACGAAGCTGCGCGAGAAGGAGGCGTCCTGCCCCCGCGTGGCGGCGCGATCGACCGAAAGGTGCGCGGCCCAGGCGCAGCGCAGCGTCGAGGGGCGCCCGCCCGGGGCGACGGTGCCCAGCTGGCGGTGCTCGACCCGAACCGTGCCGCGATAGTCGGCGTGGACGGGGCCGGAGGGGTGCTGGACGGTGACCTGATGCGCGCCCCCCGGGGTGGCGGTGGCGGCGGCGGCTAGGAGCATCGCTCCGAACGCTGTAGACATGATGAGACTTCCCGATCGTCTGAAAGGAGGGCCGGGGGGCGGGCGCTGGCGGATGCCGTCGCCCGCGGGCCGCCGGCCGGGAGGGTGCGGCGGGCCCGATCAGGCGGGCTGCGGCCGGCGGCTCATGGCGTGCAGCCGATCCTTCACGCGCAGGCGCAGCCGTTTCAGCCGCAGCAGGTTCAGCGTGTCGGGGGCGCGCCGCTTCGTTTCGGCGCGGATCTGCTCGTCGAGCCGCTGGTGCAGCTGGGTCAGTCTGTAGACGAAGGTGTTCAAAGCCTCTCTCCAATCCGAGATTGAAAGATCGGATGATCGGCGATGGGAGGGGGCGGGACGCCAGGCCAACATCGAGATCACCCGATGCGGTCCGACATCACGTTCTTCCCGAAGGAGGAGCGCCAGAGGGGCCCGGCCCGCACCCTCAAGCTAGGGCGCGGTGCGCCGCGGTCAAGCCAGGTTTGTGTAACAAAGTCGGTCTGGTTGACAAAGCCGGTCGACGGCATCACCCTTCGCCCATGTCCGCCCACGCGACATATCAGCGCTTCCGCGACCACGCCGGCCAACTCGCCGCGCGCGCGTAGCCCGGGTTCGGCGGCGTGCCGCCCGGGCCCGGGACTTATTCGATCCGATCTACGGGACGCGCCCTGCGCGCCCGGTTCTCGAGTAAGCGGAACCCCTGTCATGACCCGAGCAGTTTCGATGGCACCGGCGCGCCGGCCGGTGGCCGACGCGTCGCAGATCCACGCCGAGCCCGCACCGCGCGAGCTGGTGATGCGGCCGGAGCATTTCTTTTCCAACACCTTCCACCTGGAGATGGAGGATCCCGACGCGGGGCGCCAGGAAGCGCTGGCGTCGTACCGCGCCGCCCCTGTGCGCGAGGAGCCGGGCGAGCTGAGCCTGGTGCTGATGATCCTGCTGATCGGGGTGCCGGTGCTCCTGGCGCTGGCGCTGTTCCCGGCGGCATAGCCCCGCGTCCGTCGTGCGAGGATCGCCGGTGCCGCTGAAGGCGATGCTGCTGTTCCTCGCAAGCGCGCTCTGCTGGCTGGTCGCGTGCCGGCTGGCGGGCGTGCGCGAGCCCTGGGACGCGGAGGCCTATTGGCGATGGTGGGTTCCCGCGTCGCTTGCGCTGTCGGCGGTTGCCGGATGGTTCTGGCGGAAGCGGGGGTGGCTGGCGGGCGTGCTGGTCACCTTCGCCCAGCTGCCGGTGGTGTGGATCGGCAATGGGGAGGGCAGCGGGCTATGGGCCGCCGGGGTGCTGATCCTGGCTGTGCTGGCGCTGCCGGCGGCGGCAGTTTCGGCGCTGGCGGCTCAGCTTGGGCGCGGAACGCGGCGCTAGGCCGATCCTGCTTGCGCCGGGCGGGGTTTCCGATCAGCTTTGCCGAGAAGGCGTTGCTGCGCCATGCGCAGGAACGCCGCGCTTTGAGGGAGGCGGCCGAATGCACGTCAGCATCGCAAAGGCAGGTGAGTCGGCGGAACGGGGAGGGGTGCTGTGATCGCGGCCGTGATCGCCGCGCTGCTGCTGGGGCAGACCCAAGTCCCACAGGGGAGCGACCCGGTGTTTGCATCGGCATCACCGACCCGGCCGGGCGAGTCGGGACGGGCGGCGCGGGATCGGACCGCGAGCGACCCTGCCTCGCTGGTGGAGATGCAAGCGTTCGGGCGCTGTGCGGCGCGCCGCGTGCCCGCCAAGGCGGCGGCGCTGCTGCAGATGGACTATACCACGCCGCAATATCAGCAGGCGCTTAAGAAGATCGCGCTGTCCAACACCAGCTGCGTGCCCGGCAAGCACGGCCGGTTCGCGCCGGTGCTGTTCGCGGGCGCGCTTGCCGAAGGGCTGCTGTCGCATACCGACGACCTGGCCGAGGCGCTTGCCTATGATCCGAGCAAGACGGCGGTGAAGGCGGTGGGCGAGACCGACCTGATCGCGCATTGCGTGGCGCGCACGGCCCCGCGCGAGGTCGCGGCGCTGTTCGCGACGCCGGCCGCGAGCGACGCGGAAGCGACGGCGATCCGCACCCTCGCGCCGACGGTGGAGGCGTGCGTGGCGAAGGGCCAGACGGCGCGCTTCAACCGTGCCGGGCTGCGGGCGATCCTGGCGACGGCATCCTATCGCATCGTCGAGGCGAACCGGGCACCGGCAGGCGCGGGCTAAGGACGGCTGCGCCCTAGCGGTTGAGCCAGTGGCGGTGGACGAACCAGCCGGTGATGGCGACGGCGAGCAGGATGCACACGCCGATGACGCCGGCAAACGCCCAAGGGGCGTGGGCAAAGGGAATGCCCTCGACGTTCATGCCGAGCAGGCCGGTGAGAAAGGTTAGCGGCAGGAACACCATCGCGACGATCGCGATCTGGAGCGAGCGCTGGTCGATCTGTTCGGCGCGAAGATCGGTCAGCGTCTCGTGGATCAGCGCGGCCCGCTCGCGGATCGCCTCCAGCTCTTCCGCCATGCGCGCGGCCTGGTCGGCGGCGGCGGCGAGGTGGAGGCGATCGTCGGCGCCCAGCCAGTCGCCGGGCAGCGCCGAGAGCTTTTCGAGCGCGGCGCGCTGGGGCGCCAGGAAACGGCGGTAGCCGATCGCCTGGATGCGGGTGCGGCTGACGACGCGGCGCAGCTCGAACACGCGGTCGGCGCTCAATCCTTCCTCGCAGTCGTCCAGGGTATCGCCCAACTCGGCGACGAGCGGGTCGAGCTCGCCGGTGATCTCCTCGGCAAAGGCGACGATGAGGTCGCCGGGATCGGCGACATGGGCCTGCTCGACCTCTTCGCGCACCGCGGGCATGGCGGTGAGGCGGTGGCGGGTGACCGAAAAGACGCGGCCGGCGGCGGCATAGAGGCGCACCGAGGCGAGCGGATCGGAGGTGGCGAGCTCGTCGGGCGATAGGCCGCGCAGGTTGACGAAGGCGCCGTTCTCCAACGCGGTGCAGCGTGGGCGGGTCTCGACCGCCACCAGCGGGTCGACGACATAGGCGGGGAGGCCGGCGACGCCCTCCAGCCAGGGGCGCAGCGCCGATTCCTCGCCATGGAGGTGGATCCACACCAGCGCGCCGTCTGCGGTGAGGGCGTCCTCCAGCGGCACCGCCCGGGCGGCGCCGTCCTTCACCTGCATCGCAAAGCCGTTCACCGCAGCATCTCCAGCAGGATCGTGAGGCCCGGAGCGTCGGGCGGGGGCGTGTCGCCGAGGATGCGATCGGCATCGGCGCGGGCGCGGTCGAGGATCGCGGCGGGCACGTCGGGGGCGTGGACCAGCCGGTCGGCACGCGCCAGCAGGCGGGCCTCGCGCAGGGTGAGCTCGTCGGGGTCGGGCGAGCGCAGGGCGATGCGGACGGTTTCGGACGGCGGCGCGTCGGCGGTGTCGAGCCAGCGGGCGACGGCATCGTCGTCGTGGGCGAGCAGCGGGTCGAGCGCGCCCCCTGCGGAAAGCGCCGTGCCGAGCGCGCGGCGGCGGGCGTCGCCGTCGGGAAAGCGCTGGCGCAGGGCCGACCGGGCCGCGTGGAGCTGCTCGGCGAGGCGGCCGAGGCCGGCGGGAAGCAGCGTCTCCAGCCGCTGGCGGACGGCGGCGGCGAGGCCGGCGGAGATGCCGCCGGTGGCGACGGCGACCAGCAGCGGATCGCGGTCGACGATCGCCGGCAGGGTGAAGTCGCAGAGCTCGGGCCGGTCGACGGCGTTGACCAGGATGCCGCGGGCGCGCAGCGCGGCGATGGCGGCATGCGCCTCGGCCTCGTCGGCGAGGGCGACGACGGCGAGGCGCGCGTCGGGATGATCCTCGATCACCTGCGCCCCGGCGCGTTCGAGCAGGCGGCGCTTGGCCTCGGCGGCGGGGCCGGTGCCCTTCAGGATCACCGGCCTGCCGGCGAGCCGCAGCAGGACCGGCAGGCCGATCATGTCAGGCGAGCCAGTCCGGCAGCACGTCCGCCTCTACCATCGAGCGGATCGACGGGCGCTCGCGGACCACGGCGAAGCGATCGCCGGAGACCAGCACCTCGGGCGTGAGCGCGCGCGAGTTGTAGGTGCTCGACATGGACGCGGCATAGGCGCCGGCGGTTCGGAAGGCGACGAGGTCGCCGGCCGCGACCTGGTCCATGGTGCGGGCGGTGGCGAAGGTGTCGCCAGTCTCGCACACCGGGCCGACGACGTTGACGGTCTCGCGCCGGCCGGTCGGCTCGACCGCCTCGATCGCGTGATAGGCGTCGTAGAGGCTGGGGCGCAGCAGGTCGTTCATGGCCGCATCGACGATCACGAACGGCGCGTTGGCGCCCTGCTTCACGCGGATCACGCGCGACACCAGCACGCCCGCATTGGCGACGATCAGGCGGCCGGGCTCGAAGATCAGGCGCGCGTCCCATCCGGCGGTGGCGCGGCGGACCATCTCGCCATAGGCGGCGGGCGAAGGGGGCGCGGGCTTGGCCGGGTCGTAGGGGACGCCGAGGCCGCCGCCGAGATCGGCGGTGGCGATGCGGTGGCCGGCGGCGCGCAGTTCGGCGATCAGCGCGCCGACGCGGCCGAAGGCGGCCTCCAACGGGCCGAGGTCGGTCAGCTGGCTGCCGATGTGGACGGCGACGCCGCGCACCTCCAGCCCCGGCAGCGCCGCGACATGGGCGAAGGCGGCGAGTGCGCGGTCATAGGGGATGCCGAACTTGTTGTCGGCGCCGCCGGTCGAGATCTTCGAATGGGTGCCGGCGAGCACGTCCGGGTTGACGCGGATCGCGACCGGGGCGGTGACGCCGCGTGCCGTCGCGACGGCGGAGAGCATGTCGAGCTCGGGTTCGGACTCGACGTTGAACTGGCCGATGCCGGCGTCGAGCGCCTGCGCCATTTCCTCCGCCGTCTTGCCGACGCCGGAGAAGACGATGTCCTGCGGGCGTACGCCGGCGTGGAGCGCGCGTGCGAGCTCGCCGCCCGAGACGACGTCGGCGCCGAGGCCGGCGCGGGCGAGGGTCGCGAGCACCGCGCCATTGGGATTTGCCTTGACCGCGAACGCGATCAGCGGATCGTCGAGGCCGGCAAGCGCCTCGCGGAACACGGCGACGTGGCGGGCGAGGGTCGCGGTCGAATAGACGTAGACGGGGGTGCCCACCGCGTCGGCGATCGCTGCCAGCGGCACGTCCTCGGCATGGAGCGCGCCGTCGCGCAGCTGGAAATTGTCCATGGGTTCAGGGGCTCAGTTGCGGGGCGGGATGTCGAACGGATCGTCCTGGCGTTCCGTCGACTCGCGCAGCAGCTCGTCGCTGCGGGTGGGGCGCTGCTGGGTGGTTGGCGTCAGCAGGTCGCCGGGCGTGGGGGTCGCGGTGGCGCCATAGGGCGGCGGCGGCAGCGCCTCGCCCTCGGCAGGCCGCAGGTCGCGCCGCGCGCCGCAGCCGGCGAGCGCGAGGCCAAGGGCGGCGAGCAGCAGCGGACGACGGGTCATGCGACTTCCTTTGCACGGGCGGCGCGGGCCGCGGCGACGGCGGCGCGCACGCGATCGGGCGCGGTGCCGCCGAAGCTGGTGCGGCTGCGCACCGACGCGTCGACGGTCAGCACATCATAGACGCTTTCAGTGATGCGCGGGTCGATCGCCTGGAGATCGGCGAGCGGCAGCGCGTCGAGCGCGATGCCGCGCTCCTCGGCGAGCTTCACCGTGCGGCCGGTGACGTGGTGCGCCTCGCGGAACGGCAGCCCGGCTTCGCGCACCAGCCAGTCGGCGAGGTCGGTCGCGGTCGGGAAGCCGGCCTCCAAAGCGGCGCGCATGCGGGCGGGGCGGAAGGTCGCGCTCTCGACCATGCCGGTCATCGCCGCGATCGACAGGGCGAGCAGGTCGGTCGCCTCGAACACGGGCGGCTTGTCGTCCTGCATGTCCTTCGAATAGGCGAGCGGCAGGCCCTTCATGGTGACCATCAGCGCGGTCATGCAGCCCAGGATGCGCCCCGAATGGCCGCGCACCAGCTCGGCGGCGTCGGGATTGCGCTTCTGCGGCATGATCGACGAGCCGGTCGACCAGGCGTCGGACAGGGAGACGAAGCCGAACGGCTGCGACGCCCACAGCACGAATTCCTCGGCCATGCGCGAGAGGTGCAGGGACGCCTGCACGGCGGCGGTGAGATACTCGATCGCGAAGTCGCGGTCGGACACCGAGTCGAGCGAATTGTCGGTGGGGCCGTCGAAGCCGAGCGCGCGGGCGGTTGTCTCGCGATCGATCGGGAAGCCGGTGCCGGCGAGTGCTGCGGCGCCGAGCGGGCAGCGGTTGAGCCGCGCGCGGGCATCGGCGAAGCGGCCGCGGTCGCGCGCGACCATCGCATGATAGGCCATCAGGTGATGGCCTAGCGTCACCGGCTGGGCGACCTGGAGATGGGTGAATCCCGGCATCACCGTATCGGCATGCTCGTCGGCGCGCGCGATCAGCGCGTCCTGGAGCTGGCCCAGGGCGGCATCGACCGAGTCGATCGCGTCGCGCACCCACAGGCGGAAGTCGGTCGCGACCTGGTCGTTGCGGGAGCGCGCGGTGTGGAGGCGGCCGGCGGCGGGGCCGATCGCCTCGGCCAGCCGCGCCTCGGTCTGCATGTGGATGTCCTCGAGCGCGAGGTCCTCCGCCACGCCGTCGCGGGCATAAAGCTCAGCAACGCCGTCCAGGCCGCTGCGGATCGCGGCGGCGTCCTCCGCCGTCAGGATGCCCTGCGCGGCGAGCATCGCGGCGTGGGCCTGCGATCCGGCGATGTCCTGCTGCCACATTCGCTTGTCGAATGGGATGGAGGCATTTATCTCCCGCATCACAGCCGAGGGACCCTCGGCGAAGCGCCCGCCCCACATCGAATTGGAGCCTGCCTTGCGCTCGGTAATCGCGCTTCTCCTTGCCACAACGCTGCTGCTGACCGGCGCTTGCGATAGGCGACACGACCCGGCCCGGCAAGACGAAGCGGGCACCGTTCCCGACGTTGCCGCGCCCGGCGGCGGCGGGGCGCCTGCGCCGGCCGGTACGGTGGACCGCAGCCACAAGGGCGAGGCGGCGCCGGAGGTGACGTTCGAGGGTCCGGACGCCAAGCCCACCAGTCTTGCGGCGTTCCGCGGCAAGCCGGTGCTGGTGAACCTGTGGGCGACCTGGTGCGCGCCCTGCATCCAGGAGATGCCGACGCTCGACGCGCTGGCGGGCGAGGGTACGCTGAAGGTGGTGGCGGTGAGCCAGGACCTGGAGGGCGGCAAGGCAGCGGCGCCGTTCCTGGCCAAGCACGGCTGGAAGAACCTGGCCGCCTATGCCGATCCCAAGCTGGGGCTGTCGACGGGGCTGAACGCGAACCTGCCGACGACGGTCCTGTACGATGCCGCGGGCAAGGAGCTGTGGCGGGTGCAGGGCGCGATGGAGTGGACCGGCGCCGATGCGCGGGCGTTGCTGGGCGAAGCGGGAGCCTGATTTCAGGTTCAGTCGCGCTTCGCCAGCAATCCTTGAGCCATGAGCCGGAAGGCGGCAACCGCCTTGGGCAGGGTGACCTGAGGGTTTTCGCTCGCGGCCACCCATAGCGCGGCGTTGAAGGCCGCGCCGCTCAACAGGCGGGACGCGGCTTCGACATCGACCGGCTGCATGACGCCCTCAGCAATCAGCCTCGCTACGGCCTCCATGGTGATACTCAGGCACGCATTCTGGCTCGGCCATGTCGCAGGGTCGCCCAGGAAGGCCGGTCCGTCGAGCAGGACGATCCGCCGCACCTCCGGATCGAGCGCCATTTCAATATAGGCGGCGCCTTCGGCGAGCAGCCCTTCCCACTCGTTGGCCGCGGCAGCTCCGGCGCGCTGCGCGCGCGCAGCCATCTCGCCATCGACCTGCGCGACCACAGCGGCGAGCAACCCCTTCTTGTCGCCGAAGCCATGGTAGAGGGCACCGCGGGTCAGGCCGACCTCTGCGGTGAGCTCGTCCATCGACGCCCCGGCGAACCCGGATGCCGCAAACGCCCGTCGCGCCGCGCCGATCAGCTTGGCGCGATTTTCCTCCATGGTTTCGGCACGGCGCTTTGCGGCCAAGACACTATTCCTTTCACATACGTGACGTATCTGAGTTGACATGCGCCGCGTGCGTGTTCACATACGCTGCGTATGCAGATGATCCTGCAAGCTCCCAATGTCCAGTACGCGGATCACACGGGCGTGCCGGCACGACGAAGGAGATGATGACATGGCCAAGCGTGACGCAGTCTTTCCTCCCAACCGGCACGCGCTGTACGAGGCGCACGGCTATTCGGCGGCGATCCGCTCCGACGACCTCCTGTTCGTGTCGGGTCAGGTTGGCAGCCGCGACGACGGCTCGCCCGATCCGGATTTCGAGGCGCAGGTGCGGCGGGCGTTCGCCAATCTGGAAGCGACACTGCGCGCGGGTGGGTGCGGGTTCGACGACGTAATCGACATCATGACCTTCCACACCGATCCAGAGCAGCAGTTCGAGACGATCATGGCGGTGAAGAGCGAGATTTTCGGGGCCGCGCCCTATCCGACCTGGACGGCGATCGGCGTCACCTGGCTCGCGGGCTTCGACTTCGAGATCAAGGTGGTCGCCCGAATCCCCAAGAACAGCTGATTAGCGAGGCGGGGCGTCAGCCTAGCCGCAAAAGAACCCCGGTCCGGCGGGAAGCCGGACCGGGGGTTTGGTTATTCCGCAGCGACCATCGCTTCTTGCGATGCCTCGGCCGGCGTATCCGACAGCGGCTGCGCCAGGCGGGTGAGCATTTCCTTGGGCACCACCTGCCAGAAGCGGGTGCGGCTGCGATCCCAGTCTTCCAGGATCTCGCCGGACCAGCGGCTGTCGGTGGCGCGGTGGTGCTGCTCGACCAGGTCGCGCAGCATGCCCTCCCAATGCGCGGAGTCGAGGCGCTGCCAGACGATGCTCTCCGGATTGGCGTGGCGGGGGAAGCGGTCCTCGGCGTCGTAGACGAAGGCCATGCCGCCGGTCATGCCCGCGCCGAAGTTGGTGCCGGTGTCGCCCAGCACCACCGCGACGCCGCCGGTCATGTACTCGCAGCCGTTGGCGCCGCAGCCCTCGACCACCACCGTGGCACCCGAGTTGCGCACCGCGAAGCGCTCGCCCGCCTGGCCGGCGGCGAACAGCCGGCCCGAGGTCGCGCCATAGAGCACGGTGTTGCCGACGATGGTGTTGTGCTGGCTGACCAGCCGCGAGCTCACCATCGGGCGCACGACGATGACGCCGCCCGACAGGCCCTTGCCGACATAGTCGTTGGCGTCGCCGAACACTTCCAGGGTGATCCCCTTGCACAGGAAGGCGCCGAGCGACTGGCCGGCGGTGCCGCGCAGGCGGATGGTGACGTGGCCGTCAGATAGCTTGGACATGCCGAAGGTGCGGGTGATCTCGCTCGACAGGCGCGTGCCGACCGCGCGGTGCGTGTTCCGCACCGAATAGGTCAGCTGCATCTTTTCGCCGCGCGAGAAGACGGCAGCCGCGTCCTTGATCATCTGCGCGTCGAGGCTGTCGGGCACCTCGTTGCGGAAGGTGTTGAGCGAGAAGCGGCGCTCCGCATCGGTCGCATCGACCTTGGCCAGCACGGGGTTCAGGTCGAGGTCGTCGAGATGCTCGGCACCGCGGCTGACCTGGCGGAGCAGCTCGGTGCGGCCGATCACTTCGTCGAGGCTGGAGACGCCGAGGCGGGCCAGGATCTCACGCACTTCCTCGGCGATGAAGGTCATCAGGTTGATGACCTTTTCGGGCGAGCCGGTGAACTTGGCGCGCAGCTTCTCGTCCTGGACGCACACGCCGACGGGGCAGGTGTTCGAATGGCACTGGCGCACCATGATGCAGCCCATCGCCACCAGCGAAAGCGTGCCGATGCCGAACTCCTCGGCGCCCAGGATCGCGGCGATGACGATGTCGCGCCCGGTCTTGAGGCCGCCGTCGGTGCGCAGCGTGACGCGCCCGCGCAGGCCATTGAGGGTGAGCGTCTGGTTCACCTCCGACAGGCCCATTTCCCAAGGCGTGCCGGCGTACTTGATCGACGTCTGCGGGGAGGCGCCGGTGCCGCCGACATGGCCGGAGACCAGGATGACGTCGGCGTGCGCCTTAGCCACGCCGGCCGCGACCGTGCCGATGCCTGCCGAGGAGACGAGCTTCACGCAGACGCGGGCGCGCGGGTTGATCTGCTTGCAGTCGTAGATGAGCTGCGCGAGATCCTCGATCGAATAGATGTCGTGGTGCGGGGGCGGCGAGATCAGCGTGACGCCCGGCGTCGCGTGGCGCAGCTTGGCGATGAACTCGGTCACCTTGAAGCCGGGCAGCTGGCCGCCCTCGCCGGGCTTGGCGCCCTGGGCCACCTTGATCTCGATCTCGTCGCAGGCGTTGAGATATTCGGCCGTCACGCCGAAGCGGCCCGACGCGATCTGCTTGATGGTCGAGTTGGCGTTGTCGCCATTCTCATACGGCTGGTAGCGCGCCTTGTCCTCGCCACCCTCGCCCGACACCGCCTTGGCGCCGATGCGGTTCATCGCGATCGCCAGCGTCTCGTGCGCCTCGGGGCTCAGCGCGCCGAGCGACATGCCGGGGGTGACGAAGCGCTTGCGGATCTCGGTGATCGCCTCGACCCGCTCGATCGCGATCCCCTCGTCGGGATAGTTGAACTCGAGCAGGTCGCGCAGATAGACCGGCGGCAGGTCGCGCACACCGCGCGAGAACTGCATGTAGGTCGAGAAGCTGTCGCGGGCGACGGCCGACTGCAGCAGGTGCATCAGCTGGGCGGAATAGGCGTGGGTCTCGCCGCCGTCGCGCTGGCGGTAGAAGCCGCCGATCGGCAGCGTGGCGACGCCGCGGTCGAACGCCGCCTGGTGCTTGAGCATCGCGCTGTAGTGGAGCGAGTGATAGCCCTCGCCGGAGATCTTTGCCGGCATGCCCGGGAAGAGATCGTTGACCAGCGCGCGCGAAAGGCCGACCGCCTCGAAGTTATAGCCGCCGCGATAGCTGGAGATCACCGCGATTCCCATCTTCGACAGGATCTTGAGCAGGCCCTCGTTCACCGCATGGCGGTGTTGGCCCAGGCACTGGTCGAGAGTCATGTCGCCGAACAGGCCGCGGGCGTGGCGGTCGGCAATCGCGGCTTCGGCCAGATAGGCGTTCACCGTGGTCGCGCCGACGCCGACCAGCACCGCATAATAATGGGTGTCGAGGCACTCGGCGGTGCGGACGTTGACCGATGCATAGGCGCGCAGGCCGCGGCGGACGAGATGGGTGTGGACCGCGGCGGCCGCGAGCACGCCGGGGATGGCGACGCGATCGGGGCCGACGTTCTCGTCGGTCAGGAACAGCTCGCTGCGGCCTTCGCGCACGGCCTGCTCGGCCTCCTGGCGGATGCGCTGGATGGCGGCGCGCAGCACTTCATGGTCGTCGCCGGCCTCGAAGGTGCAGTCGATCTCCGCCGACTGGGCGCCGAAATAGCGCTTGAGCCGCAGCCAGTCCTCGCTGGTGAGGACCGGGCTTTCGAGCACCAGCACCGCGTTGGGGCGGCCGCGGGTGTCGAGGATGTTGGAGAAATTGCCGAACCGCGTGCGCAGCGACATGACGTGGCGCTCGCGCAAGGGGTCGATCGGCGGGTTGGTCACCTGGCTGAAGTTCTGGCGGAAGAACTGGCTGACCAGGCGCGGCTTGTCCGAGATGACGGCAAGCGGCGTGTCGTCGCCCATCGAGCCGATCGCTTCCTTGCCGCCCTCGACCATCGGCGACAGGATCAGCTCCATGTCCTCCAGCGTCTGGCCGGCGGCGACCTGGCGGCGCGCGAGCTCGGCGCGGTCGTAGCGGGGCAGCTGCTCGCCGGCGACGGGGGCGAGGTCGTCGATGGTCAGGAAGTTCTGGATCATGGCCGCATAATCGGCCTCGCCCGCGAGCTGGTCCTTGATCGTGCGATCGTCGAAGACGCGGCCTTCGTGCAGGTCGACGGCGATCATCTGCCCCGGGCCCAGCCGACCCTTGGCGAGCACCGTCGCCTCCGGCACCACGACCATGCCGGCTTCGGAGCCGACGATCAGCAGGCCGTCGTTGGTCTGGGTGTAGCGCAGGGGGCGGAGCGCATTGCGGTCCATGCCCGCGACCGCCCAGCGGCCGTCGGTCATCGCCAGCGCCGCCGGCCCGTCCCACGGCTCCATCACCGAGGCGAGATATTCGTACATGGCGAGGTGAGGGGCAGGCAGGTCCTCATTCTCCTGCCACGCCTCGGGCACCAGCATCAGCTTGGCGGTGGGCGCGTCGCGGCCGGAGCGGCAGATCGCCTCGAACACGGCGTCCAGCGCGGCGGTGTCGGAGGCGCCGGCCGGGATCACCGGCTTGATGTCCTCCGAGCGTTCGCCGAACGCCAGGCTCGCCATCTTGATCTCGTGGCTGAGCATCCAGTTCTTGTTGCCGCGGATCGTGTTGACCTCGCCGTTGTGGGCGAGGCAGCGGAACGGCTGGGCAAGCCACCATTGCGGGAAGGTGTTGGTGGAATAGCGCTGGTGGAAGATCGCGACGCGGCTCTCGAACCGGTCGTCCTTCAGGTCCGGGTAGAAGTCGGACAGCGATTCCGCGAGGAACAGCCCCTTGTAGATGATCGAGCGGCACGACAGCGAGCAGATGTAGAAGCCGCTGATCTGGGCTGCGATCACGCGCTTCTCGATCCGGCGGCGCACCAGATAGAGGTTCTTCTCGAACTCGGCCGCATCGACCGCATCGGGCATCGGCCCGGCGATCATGATCTGCTCGATCTCGGGGCGGGTAGCCTGGGCCTTCAGGCCGATGACGGACACGTCGACCGGCACCTGGCGCCAGCCGTAGATGGTGTAGCCGGCGTCGATGATCTCGCTCTCGACGATCGTGCGGCAGGTCTCCTGCGCGCCGAGATCGGTACGCGGCAGGAAGATCATGCCGACCGCCAGCCGGTTCGGGCGCATGCGGTGGCCCGCGACCGCGACCGCATCCTCGAAGAAGCGAGTGGGGAGATCGACGTGCAGGCCGGCGCCGTCGCCGGTCTTGCCGTCGGCGTCGACCGCGCCGCGGTGCCACACCGCGCGCAGGGCATCGATCGCCGACTGGACGACGCGGCGCGAGCTGGTGCCGTCGGTGGCGGCGACCAGGCCGACGCCGCACGCGTCGCTCTCGAACTCGGGGCGGTACATGCCTTCGCGGGCGAGGCGTTCGCGCTCCGACTGCAGGGTGGGGGTGGCGGACATCGGGAAATCCTCTTCGATCATGCCGCGACCATCGTCGCCTGGCGCTCCGGCACGGGGACGGCGCCGGCCTTTGCGGCCTTGGCCTTGTCGCGGAGGTAGCGGTGCATGTGTTCGGACGCGTCGCGGCCGTCGCGGATCGCCCAGACGACCAGCGAGGCCCCGCGGACGATGTCGCCGGCGGCGAACACGCCGTCCAGGCTGGTCATCATCGACTTGCCGTCGACGCGCAGCGTGCCCCAGCGGGTGACGCCGAGGTCGGGGCTGCCGAACAGGGTGGGCAGGTCCTCGGCATCGAAGCCCAGCGCCTTGATGACCAGATCGGCCTCCAGCACGAACTCGCTGCCGGGGTCGACCTCGGGCGCGCGGCGGCCGGTGGCGTCGGGGGCGCCCAGGCGCATGGCCGTCGCGCGGACGGCGGTCACCTTGCCCTCGCCCTCGAACGACGCGGGGGCGGAGAGCCAGACGAACTCGGCGCCTTCCTCCTCGGCATTGGCGACCTCGCGCTGCGAGCCTGGCATGTTGGCGCGGTCGCGGCGGTAGAGGCACTTCACCGAGGTGGCACCCTGGCGGATCGCGGTGCGGACACAGTCCATCGCGGTATCGCCGCCGCCGATCACGACGACCTTCTTGCCTTCGGCATTGAGCGCGCCGCCGTCGAAGGCGGGCACCGCGTCGCCGAAGCTCTTGCGGTTGGAGGCGGTCAGATAGTCGAGCGCGTCGACCACGCCGTCCGTCGCCACGCCCGGCGCCTTGATGGCGCGCGGCTTGTAGACGCCGGTCGCGACCAGCAGCGCGTCGTGGCGCTGGCGCAGCTCGTCCATGGTCGCGTCGCGGCCGACCTCGAAGCCTTCGTGGAAGACGATGCCGGCGTCCTTCAGCCGCTGCACGCGGCGGGTGACGACGTGCTTCTCCAGCTTGAAGCCCGGGATGCCATAGGTGAGCAGCCCGCCGGCGCGGTCGTGGCGGTCGTAGACATGGACCTCATAGCCCGCGGTGCGCAGCCAGTCGGCCGCGGAGAGGCCGGCCGGGCCCGCGCCGATGATGCCGACGGACTGGCCGCGCTCCGGGCCGACCGCGACCGGCTCGACCCAGCCCTCGTCCCAGGCCTTGTCGGTGATGAACTTCTCCACCGAGCCGATGGTGACGGCGCCGTGGCCGGAGAATTCGATGACGCAATTGCCCTCGCACAGCCGGTCCTGCGGGCAGATGCGGCCGCAGATCTCGGGCATCGCCGAGGTGGCATTGGAGAGCTCATAGGCTTCGCGCAGGCGCCCCTCGGCAGTCAGGCGCAGCCAGTCGGGGATGTGGTTGTGAAGCGGGCAGTGGACCGAGCAATAGGGCACGCCGCACTGCGAGCAGCGGCCGGCCTGCGCCTCTGCCGTGGGCGTCGCATAGCGGTCCGCGATCTCGCGGAAGTCCTCCGCGCGCAACTCCGGCTCCCGCTTGGCCGGATAGGCCTGTGGGCGCGCAACGAACTTGAGCATCTGGTCAGCAGCCATGACTTCCTCCGGCGTGTGCGAAAAGCACAGCCGAAGGCCCAAGTCACGCAATATTCTGTCGTTAGGTCAGCAATGCTGACCTTGTTCTTTGCAAAAGCGACCGGCGTTGCGAGGCACTTGCATCATCCGGGAAGATGATGTGGCCGTTTCGGACCTACAGCTGCGACAGCCAGACGATGGCGACGCCGCCGGCGACGATTCGATACCAGGCGAAGGGCGTGAAGCCGTGGCGGGTGACGATGCCGAGGAACCAGCGGATCACCAGCAGCGCGACGACGAACGAGACGACGAAGCCGATCGCGATTGCGAGCCAGCCGTCGCTGCCGATCGACTCCGCATTCTTGTAGAGATCATAGGCGGAGGCGGCGAGCATGGTGGGGACGGCGAGAAAGAAGCTGAACTCCGCCGCGGTCTTGCGATCGACTCCCAGCCCCAGCGCGCCCATGATGGTGGCGCCCGAGCGGCTGACGCCGGGGACCATCGCCAGGCACTGGATGATGCCGATGCCGAGCGCCACCTTCCAGCTCATCTGCTCGACGTTGGTCACCTTGGGCGCCCGGACCAGCCGTTCGATCACCAGGATGGCGATGCCGCCGACGACCAGCGCCACCGCGACCGTCATCGGGCTTTCCAGCATCGCCTTGACCATCTTGTAGACGATCAGGCCGATGACGGCGGAGGGCAGGAAGGCGAGCGCCACGTTGCGGGTAAAGGCGATCGCGCGCGGATCACGCCGGCCGAGCCCCACGAACACGTCCCAGAATCGCCGCCAGTAGAGGACGATCACCGACAGGATCGCGCCCAGCTGGATCACGATCTCGAAGGTGCCCGATGCCTCGTCCTTGAAGCCCAGCAGGGCCCCGGCGAGGATCAGGTGGCCGGTCGAGGAGACGGGCAGGAACTCGGTGACCCCCTCGACGATGCCGAGGAGGATGATGGTCAGGAGATCGGTCATGAGCGTCCCGTCAAAGGCCCTCAGGCCGTGTGCGCGTGGCGCGAGAAACGGCCGTAGCGGCGGAACTGGACCAGCCACTGCGGCGCCACCGCTTCGAACGGGGTCGGCGTAACGCCCAGTTCGGCGAGCCCTTCCGCGCCCGGCGACACCAGATTGTCGTGGCCGAGCATGCGCAGCTGGTCGCGGGTGATAGGCGTGCCCGGAAGCGCCGCGACCAGCCCGGCGGTGCCGGTGCCGAGCTCGACGGTGCGGATCTTGCGATCGAGCAGGGATGCGATTTGCCGGATCAGTTCCGCCATCGACAGCACGTCCGGGCCGCCGAGTTCGAAGGTGCGGCCGCCGAAGCGCTCCGGATCCTCGAGCGCCGCGACCGCGGCGGCGGCGACGTCGACGACATAGACCGGCTGGAAGCGCGTCCTGGGCGCGATGACCGGTACCACCGGCAGCTTCTCGATCATGCGGGCGAAGCGGTTGGCGAACTGGTCCTCCCGGCCGAAGATCAGCGACGGGCGCAGGATGGTGGCGTTGGGGAAGTGCTGGCGCACCGCCGCCTCGCCCTCGCCCTTGGAGCGGGCATAGGGGGTCTCGCCCCCGGCATCGGCACCGATCGCCGAGACATGGATCAGCGCCTCGACGCCGGCGGCGCGGGCGGCCTCCGCGACGGCGGCGGCGCCCTTGGCCTGGACGGCGTCCGCGTCGCCGCCGAGCGTGCCGGCGAGGTTCACCACCGCATCGGCGCCCATCATCGCGCGGGCGATCGTGTCGGGGCGGCGGACGTCGGCCGCGATGAACTGGGTCTGCCCCAGCGCGCTCTGGGTGCGCAGGAAATAGGCCTGGCGCGGATCGCGTTGCGCGATGCGCACTCGCGCGCCGCGGCGCAGCAGGGCCTGTGCGACATAGCGGCCGACGAACCCGCCGCCGCCGATCAGCGTGATCACCTTGTTCTTCATCGTGCTTGCCTTGGTCCGCCCAGGTTTTTTCGCAAGTCCAGCCCATGCCGCGCTCAGCCCCGAAGGGCAAGGGAGCGCGGACCGGCGCGAAAAAACGCAGTGCTCCGGAAAAAGTCGTACCGGGGCTGTTGACACCCCCGGCAGGGACCCGTAGAGGCGCCGGCCTACCCCGTGCCCAGATGGCGGAATTGGTAGACGCACCAGCTTCAGGTGCTGGCGATCGCAAGGTCGTGGAGGTTCGAGTCCTCTTCTGGGCACCACTCCCCCTCTAAGGGGTTGAGACCCTGAGACGCCGCGGGAAACCGCGGTTTGTCCGCCTTCCTCCGGTACCGAGACGGGGCAGCGACCTGGATGGGCGAGCGCGTTTTGCACGTCCCGGCGGGCCGTGCGACGGGGCGCCTGCTTCATCGTCGGGCCTTGCCTTCCGCCGGCAATCCGCGCCGGGAGTGCCGGGCGCCTGTCTGCCGGCCGATCGTCCCGCCCTCCGCCATGCGATCTTCACGGGGGAGAAGGAGAGGCAGGGGGCCTCGGCAGCATGTCGAAGGCATGTGCTTCCACCCAACGGTCCAGCGTGAGGACGATGGGGCTGAGCGAGCGGCCCCGTTCGGTGAGGGTGTATTCCACCCTTGGCGGGACTTCGCGGAAATCGTGCCGCGCGATCAGGCCCACGGCTTCCAGCCGCCGCAAGGTCTGGATCAGCATCTTCTCGGAGATACCGCCGATCTGCCGCCTGAGCGCACCGGTGCGCTTGGGCCCGTCGCTGAGCGCCTCGATCACCAGCAGCACCCATTTCTCGGCGAGGAGCGCCAGCGCGGCCCGGGCACGGCATTCCGACCGCATGACGTCGCCGGCGACGGAAGTGGGTTTCGGGAACTCGTCCATACTTACTGGGAGGTGCGTACTTGAGAGATGGTACGTAGGCAATCAACTGTGGCCAAACAGTCGAAACCATCGAGGTGAATCCGTGGCCACCCTTCACTACCGGCAACAGCAGGTCGGCGACGTCGAGGTGTTCTACAGGGAGGCGGGGCCGGGGGACGCGCCCGTTCTCCTGCTTCTCCATGGCTTTCCCACCGCCAGCCACATGTTCCGGGACCTGATCCCGCTGCTCGCGGATCGCTACCGCGTGATCGCGCCCGATCTTCCCGGCTTCGGGCAGACCAAGGCGCCTCCGCGCGAGCGCTTCCCCTATAGCTTCGATGCGCTGGCGGAGGTGATCGGCGGCTTCGTCGATGCGATCGGCCTAGAGCGGTATGCGCTGTACATCTTCGACTATGGGGCACCGACCGGCTTGCGCCTGGCGATGAAGCACCCCGAGCGCGTCACCGCGATCATCTCCCAAAACGGCAATGCCTATGTCGAGGGGTTCAGCGACCAGTGGGGCGCCTGGGAAGCCTATTGGCGGGACCCGAGCGAGGCGAACCGGGAGGCGTGCCGCGCTTCGCTCTCGCCGGACGCGATCCGCGACTGGCAGTATGGCACCGGATCGGACCGCGCCCTGTTGTCCCCCGATGGATATGAACTGGATATCGCCTACATGGCGCGCCCGGGAGCCGAGGAGATCCAGCTGGACCTGATCCTCGACTACCGCAGCAACCTGGCCTTGTACCCGGCATTCCAGGCCTATTTCCGCGCGCATCAGCCACCGCTTCTTGCGGCGTGGGGAAGGCATGATCCGGCATTCGTCCCGGCCGGCGCCTTCGCGTACACGCGCGACTTGCCGGAGGCCGAAGTCCATCTGCTCGATGCGGGTCATTTCGCGCTGGAGACCCACCACGAGAAGATCGCGGCGCTGGTGCGCGACTTCCTGGGTCGAACCCTCGCCAACCCGGGCAGCGATGCCCGAAGCGCGGGGGCGCGTCCTGCTACCGTTCCTGGCCAACGAACCGGAGTCCGCTGCATGCCCCAGCCCATGTCCACGAGCCCCTTTGCCGAGCCGCTGATCCGGATCGGCGAGACGGCGATCGCCCGGCAAGACGATGCGGCGCTCGACGCATATTTCGCCCCGAACTTCCTCTTCCATGGCCCCGGAGGCGATCTCACCTACCCCGAGCTGAAGGCCTATTTCGCCTCGCTGCGGGCTGCCTTGTCCGGGATGACGGTGGAGCGCGCGGCCATCATCGGCGAGGGTAGCTACCTTGCTGCCCGCACCATCTTCTCCGGTACGTTCGATGCCGTGTTCACGGCAGCACCGGGCGGCCCCTTGCAGCCGAACGGCAGGCAGATCCGCTGGGAGGTCATGAACCACTTTCGATACGACGAGGACGGGCGCCTCGCCGAGGAATGGGTTCAATATGACGTGCGGGCGCTGAACGAGCAGCTGCGGGTGCCTGCGCGCAACCAGGCTGACCCGCAGGGCGAATGAACCTGCCCAGCGCCTTCCGGGAGCGGCTGCCGCGGAACGATGGATGATCCGCGCGGGGGCCGCAGGCGCACGAGCGGATCGGCACGCCTGCGGCAGGCCGCGATGCCCCTCGGCCGATGGCGGGAGCGACGCGCGGGATCGACACCGGGCGACATGCCGCTCGGGGCGGTGATGCGCCGGGGCGGCCGGCGGCTCAGTTCTTGAGCCGCCAGCCGCTCTTGAAGATCCAGGCGACGACGGCGAGGCAGGCGACCAGGAACCCCAGCGTCACGGCCAGGCTGACCGCGATGTCCACGTCGCCCTTGCCGAAGAAGCTCCAGCGGAAGCCGCTCACCAGGTACACGACCGGGTTGAACAGGCTGATCGTCCGCCACGGCTGCGGCAGCATATCGATGGAATAGAAGCTGCCACCCAGGAAGGTGAGCGGCGTGATCAGCAGCATGGGCACGAAGTTCAGCTGCTCGAAGCTCTTGGCCCAGATGCCCAGGATGAAGCCGAACAGGCTGAACGCGACCGAGGTGAGCAGCAGGAAGGCGATCATCGCCGCCGGGTGCATCACGGTGAGCGGCACGAAGAAGGCCGAGGTCGCAAGGATGATGGCGCCGATCACGACCGACTTGGTCGCGGCCGCGCCGACATAGCCCAGCACCATCTCCATCGCCGAGATGGGGGCGGACAGGAGCTCGAAGATCGTGCCCGTGAACTTGGGGAAATAGATGCCGATCGACGCATTCCCCACGCTTTGCGTCAGCAGCGAGAGCATGATGAGGCCGGGCACGATGAAGCTGCCATAGCCGACCCCCTCCACGCTCTGCATCCGGCTGCCGATCGCGCCGCCGAAGACAATGAAGTAGAGGCTGGTGGTCAGCACCGGGCCGACGAGGCTCTGCCACAGGGTGCGCAGCGACCGGGCCATTTCGAAGCGATAGATCGCCCAGATTCCGTGCAGGTTCATGCCCGTTCCCCCACCAGATCGACGAAGATGTCCTCAAGGCTCGACTTGGAGGTCTCCAGGTCCTTGAACGCGATGTGCCGGTCCGCGAGCGCGCGCAGCAGCGACGGGATGCCGGTGTCCTCGCGGGTCGAATCGAACACGTAGCGCAGCGTGGTGCCGTCGTTCACCAGGCTGAGCTGCCAGGCTTCGAGGCCGGCGGGCACCGCATCGAGCGGCTCGACCAGCGTCAGGTCGAACTCGCGCTTGCCCAGCTTCTGCATCAGCGCGGTCTTGTCGTCGACCAGCAGCAGCCTGCCCTTGTTGATGACGCCGACGCGGTCGGCCATTTCCTCGGCTTCCTCGATGTAATGGGTCGTCAGGATGATCGTCGTGCCGCGTTCGCGCAGGCGGTGGACCAGCTTCCACATGTCGCGGCGAAGCGCCACGTCGACGCCGGCGGTGGGCTCGTCGAGGAACAGCACCTCCGGCTCATGGGCGAGCGCCTTGGCGATCAGCACGCGGCGCTTCATGCCGCCCGACAGCTCCATGATCCGGGCGTCGCGCTTGTCCCACAGGGACAGGTCGCGCAGCACCTGCTCGATATAGGCGCTGTGGCCGGAGCGCCCGAACAGCCGCCGCGAGAAGGTGACAGTGGCGAGCACGGTTTCGAACATGTCGACCGACAGCTCCTGGGGCACGAGGCCGATCAGGCGGCGCGCGGCCTTGTAGTCGGCGAGCGCGTCGTGGCCGCCGACCCGGATCGTGCCGCTGGACGGGGTCACGATGCCGCAGATGATGCTGATCAGCGTGGTCTTGCCGGCGCCGTTGGGGCCGAGAAGGGCGAAGATCTCGCCCTTGTTGATGGTGAGGTCGACGCTGTGGAGGGCGGTGAAGCCGCCCTTGTAGGTCTTGGACACGCCGGCGACGGCGAGGATCGGTTCTGGCATGGGTCCCCCTTTGCCGCGCGTAGATAGGAGGGGGCAGGGGTGCATTAAAGCCGTTTCCTGGCGCCCTGGGGACCAAGGCCCGGGTGGGGCGGATCGCGGGCGGAGCCGGCGGCAGGAACCTTCGCGGAAGCGTGCGGTTTCAGTCGGACCAGCTGGAGGACAAAGCCGTGGCGCAAAAGACCCTGGACACCCTGTTCTACGACACGCTCAAGGACATCTACTACGCCGAGCGCAAGATCCTGCGATCGCTGCCCAAAATGGCCCGCGCCGCGCAGTCGGAGGCGCTGAAGGCCGCGTTCGAGAAGCACAAGGAGCAGACCGAGGGACAGATCGAGCGCCTGCAGCAGGTGTTCGAGATCATCGGCAAGGCGCCGCGCGGCAAGACCTGCGAGGCGATCGACGGCATCGTCGCCGAGGGCGAGGAGATCATGGAGGAGTATAAGGATACTCCGGCGCTGGACGCGGGGCTGCTGGCGGCGGCCCAGGCCGTCGAGCATTACGAGATCACCCGCTATGGCACACTCAAGCGCTGGGCCGGCGTGCTCGGCCTCGACGAGGCGGTGACGCTGCTCGACGAGACGCTGCAGGAAGAGTCGCAGACCGACGAGGACCTGACCGCGATCGCCGACGCCGAGATCAACCAGGAGGCGCTGCAGGGCGACTGACCTGGGTTGTTGCACGGCGCGGAAGCGCGGGCGTAGCGCCCGCCGCATTGCGTGCCGCGGAACGGGCGGCGCGATGCGGAGACACGAGTGACCACGATCCTGATCAATGGCGAGGCCCGCGAGGTCGACGTGCCGCCCGACATGCCGCTGCTGTGGGTGCTGCGCGACGTGGTCGGCCTGACGGGGACCAAGTTCGGCTGCGGCATCGCCCAGTGCGGCGCCTGCACCGTGCATGTCGACGGCAAGCCGGCGCGCAGCTGCGTGCTGCCGGTCTCCGCCGTCGGCAACCGCGCCGTCACCACCGTCGAGGCGGTGGGCGAGACCGAGATCGGCCGCAGGGTGCAGGAGGCGTGGCTGGGCGTCGAGGTCGTCCAGTGCGGTTATTGCCAATCCGGCCAGATCATGTCGGCAGCGGCCCTGCTGGGGCGCAACCCGGCGCCGGACGATGCCGCGATCGACGCGGCCATGTCGGGCAACATCTGTCGCTGCGCCACTTATCCCCGCATCCGCGCCGCCATCAAGCGCGCGGCGGGCCTGCCGGCGGAGACGGTCTGATGCACGGCCCCATCGGCCGGCCCGCCTATGGCGTGCTGGAGCCCGAGGACCTGAGCGTCGCCTCGCGCCGCCGGTTCCTGAAGGCGGGCACGTTCATGTTCGGGTTCGCCGTGCTGGCGCGCGCGGGAAAGGCGGCGGCGCAGAGCCAGGGCGAGGAGCCGTCGCTGCGCGCGATCACGCCGGGCGGGCCGGAAAGCGGCGCCGCCTTCGACGGCTTTGCGCCGGGCGGCTTCATCCGCATCCCGTCCCAGGGCAAGATCACCTTCATCATCCCGTCGACCGAGATGGGGCAGGGCATCTACACCGGCGAGGCGATGCTGCTGGCCGAGGAGCTGGAAGTCACGCTCGATCAGGTCGAGGTGGTGCCCGCGCCGCCCAACGAGCTGCTTTACAGCCAGCCGATCCTGAAGAGCCAGGCGACGGGCGGATCGACCTCCACCCGCGGTGCCTGGGGTCCGCTGCGCCAGGCGGGTGCTGCCGCGCGCACCATGTTGATCGCGGCCGCCGCCCAGCGCTGGAACGTCGCGACCGACACCTGCTTTGCCGACCAGGGCCGGGTCTATTGCCGCGCCAACGGCCAGTCGCTGCCCTATGGCGCGCTGGTGCAGGCGGTGCGCGCCCAGCCGGTGCCCAGGAACGTGCCGCTCAAGCAGCCGGGCCAGTTCAAGCTGATCGGGCGATCGCTGCAGCGGGTGGACACGCCGTCCAAGGTCAACGGCACCGCGGTGTTCGGCATCGACGTCAAGGTGCCGGACATGAAGGTGGCGGTGATGGAGATCTGCCCCGCGCAGGGCGGGCGGCTCCGGTCGATGGAGGATCGCGGCGCGCGCACCGTGCCGGGCGTCGTCGACGTGCTGCGCATCGACAATGCGGTGGCGGTGGTCGCCGACCATTTCTGGGCGGCCAAGAAGGGGCTGGAGCAGCTGGAGCTGCGCTGGGACTTCGCGGGCCACGAAAAGGTGTCGAGCGAGCGGATCCTCGCCGACCTGAAGCACGCGTCCGAGAACGGCAAGCCGATCCTGGGCCGTGTGCTGGGCGATGCCGACAAGGCGATGGACGACGCCGACAGCCGGGTGGAGGCGGTGTACGAGCTGCCGTTCCTGGCGCACGCCACCATGGAGCCGATGAACACCACGGTGCATGTCCGCCCCGACGGCTGCGACATCTGGGTCGGCACCCAGGCGCCGACCGCGGTGCAGGGTGCTGCCGCCAAGGTGCTGGGCATCCCGCCCGAGCGGGTGATGGTGCACAATCACCTGATCGGCGGCGGCTTCGGCCGGCGGCTGGTGGCCGAAAGCGTCACCCAGGCGGTGCAGTTCGCGCGCCAGGTGCCCTATCCGCTCAAGGTGGTGCAGACGCGCGAGCAGGACATCCGCCACGACCTGTTCCGCCCGGCCTATTACGACCGCATCGCCGCGGGGCTGGGCCCCGACGGGCTGGTGAAGGTGATGACCGACCGGATCACCGGCGGATCGGTGCTGGGCAGCTACCTTCCGACCGGACTTCCCGACGGGACGCTCGACAGCGACGCGGTCGAGGGCGCGGATCGGACGCCCTATTCGATCCCCAACGTGCGGGTGGACTGGATCCGGCGCGACCCGCCGATCAAGGTCAACTGGTGGCGCGGCGTGGGCCCGGCGCACAACGTCCATGTGGTCGAAAGCTTCATCGACGAATGCGCGCATTCGGTCGGTCGCGATCCCGTCGAGTACCGGCTGGCGATGCTGAAGGACAATCCGCGCTCCTACCGGGTGCTGGAGATGGCGGCGCGCCGGTCCGGCTGGGGCAAGCCGCTGCCGCCGCGCACCGGGCGCGGCGTGTCGCTGCACGACAGCTTCGGCAGCCATCTGGCGCTGGTGTGCGAGGCGCATGTGACCCCGGCGGGCGAGGTGCGGCTGCGCCGGCTGGTGGCGGTGATCGACTGCGGCCAGACGGTGAACCCCAACAGCGTCCAGGCGCAGATCGAGGGCGGCGTGCTGTTTGGCATTTCGGCGGCGCTCTACAATGCGATCACCATCCAGGAAGGCCAGGTCGAGCAGAGCAACTTCAACGACTATCGCCAGTTGCGCATCAACGAGACGCCGCCGATCGAGGTGCACATCGTCCAGAGCACCGACGATCCCGGCGGCGTGGGCGAGGCGGGCACCGTGTCGGCGGCGCCCGCGCTCGCCAATGCGATCTTCGCGGCGACCGGCGTGCGGCTGCGGCGCCTGCCGATCGACCGCGCGGCGCTGATGGAAAAGGGCGCTGGCAAGCGCGTGATCGCGCCGCCGGCGGTGGCGCTGGGGCTGGGCGCGGCAGCACTCGCCTGGGGTAGCGACACGGGAGGCGCGGCATGAAGGGCTCCCGGCTCAGGCGCTTCGGCCTGATCGCGCTGGTCGTCGCGGGCCTGCTGCTGGTGGCGGCGATCGCGTTCTTTGCCTGGCCCGCCAAGCTGGAGGCGGTGGCGCCGAGCCCCGCTCAGCCAACCGGCCGGGCGCTGGTGGAGAAGGGGCGCTATCTCGCCACCGCCGCCGACTGCGTCGCCTGCCACTCGACGCCCAATGGCGAGCCCTATGCGGGTGGCCTGGCGTTCAAGCTGCCGTTCGGGACGATCTACTCGTCGAACATCACGCCCGATCGGAAGAACGGCATCGGCGCGTGGAGCGATGCCGAGTTCGTGCGCGCGGTAAGGCACGGCGTGCGCAGCGACGGGCAGCAACTGTATCCGGCGTTTCCCTACACCGCCTATACCCACATGAGCACCGACGACGTGCTCGCCATCCGCGCGTACCTCAACACGCTGCGGCCGGTGAACCAGGCGGTGGCGGTCAACCAGCTCTCCTTCCCGTTCAACCAGCGCTATCTGATGCGCGCGTGGAAGCTGCTGTTCATGCCCAGGCAGCCACTCCAGCCGGACCCGAACCAGTCGGCCGAATGGAACCGCGGCGCCTATCTGGTGGAGGGGGCTGGCCACTGTGCCGAGTGCCACACGCCGCGCAACCTGCTGTTCGGGCTGAAGAGCGGGCAGAAGTTCGCGGGCGCGACGACGCAGGGGTGGAAGGCCTACAACCTCACCAGCGATCCCGAGACGGGGATCGGCGACTGGTCGGTGGACGAGATCACGCGGTATCTGGCGACCGGGCACACGCCGGGCCGCGGGGCTGCGGCCGGATCGATGGGAGAGGCGGTGAGCCTGAGTCTCAGCCGGCTGACGCCGCAGGACCTGCGGGCGATGGCGGTGTATCTGAAGACCATCCCGCCCAAGCCCGGAACGCCGGGGTCCAAAGTCAACCCGAACCCGCCGCTGATGGCCGCCTCCACCCCGTTCGCGCCAGCGCGGGCGGAAGTGGGGTCGGATGCGGTCGGCCTGCGGATCTTTGAGGGCGCTTGCGCCAGCTGCCACGGCTGGGACGGTTCGGGGACGCACAGCCCCTATGGCGAACTGCGCGGGGCGCAGACGGTGAACGATCCGGAGGCGACGAACCTGGTCCAGGTGATCCTGCACGGTTCGGAGATCCGCACCCCGCAGGGCGGCGCCTCGATGCCGTCGTTCGGCCGCGCCTATAACGATGCCGAGATCGCGGCAGTGGCGAACTATGTGCTGCGCCACTTCGGCGGCAAGGCCGCGACCGTGACGCCCGAGCGCGTGGCCAAGGCACGGCGCGAAGGAGAGTAACGACGCCGGCGCACGGAGTCGGAGGGGGCGCCTGCGCTGGGCGCAGGCGGGGCGCGCAAGCGGAGAGAGGAACCTCGGCCTTCGCCGGAAGCCGTGCTTCTGTACGGATCGGCGGCGCTAGGCCATAGATCGAGGGATCGGCGTGCGGATGGGGGAAGACGGTGCAGCGCTTGCTTCGACGATCGGATCGGGAATCGGCGGATGACGTCCGCAATGAACGGCCGGCCGAGGTGTCGCCCGATCTGGCCTATGAGCTGCAATCCAAATTGCTGGATCAGCTCGCGACCGTGAGCGTGGCCGGAGCAGGGCTGGCGATCACGCTGATCGGAAGCCTGCTCCAAGGGGCGCCGGGGTCGGTGTGGATCTCCGTGATCTTCTTCGGCCTGGCGGCATTGACCGCGGTCGGAGGGAATGTCCGGCTGATCGACGGGATCTTCAACCGCAAGGCCGTTTTGCGCCGCAGCAGGCTGGACGTTCAGCTCGCGATGGCGATGATCGGCGCCGCTGCCGGGTTTCTCAGCATGGAAATATACTCGCAGTCGGACCGGTCCTCGCAACATCCTCCGGCCGTGCAGGAAGGCAAGGCGCCGGTGGCGTCTCGACAGGTCGCGGATCCGCGGCTCTAGCCCGTTTTCCAGCGCCGGCTGAACGGTCGCGCATGAAGAAAGGGCCAGCGCGTCCGGGAGGAAGCGCTGGCCCGAGGGGTTCGGCGGGGGCCGAAGAGGTTAGCTGCCCGGCAGGCTGCGCAGCTGGTCGATGTGGCGCTGGACGATCGGCACTGCCGTGCCGGCGACCTGGCGCAGCTGCGGGGTGTCGCCGTCCGTCGCGTAGTTCTGGTGCAGGGCGAGCGCCATGCGATGGGCGACGCGCTGTTGCTGGAGGTACATGCGCTCGAACGCGGCGTCGTTAAGCGGCTGGAGCTTGTCCACCATTGCCCGGTGCGGCGGGAGAAGGGTGGGCGGGGGCGGGGTCAGCCCCGCGGCCTGCGCGGCCTGGGTTACCTGCTGCGTTGTCATCGTGTGATGATCGATCATCATCTGCGCGAACTGCTTGACCGCGGGGCTCGGTGCGCGCTGGATCGCGAGGCGAGAGGACTCGATCTCGTACAGATCGCTCGAACCCGCCATCGCCACATAGGGCAGCGCCGCCGTCGGCGTCGCATCGGCGGGCATCTGGGCGGCGGTATCGGTGCCCATCGGGGTGCAGCCAGCGGCCAGCGTGAGCAGGCCTGCGCAAATCAGCCAGCGCTTCATGAGTTCTTCCTCCCTGTTGTTCCAAGGCAAACAGGAGGCAGCCGGCGGGGTTCCCCGACACTTGCACAGGTTAGGAAGTTTCTGTGGCCTTGCCGCTTTTCACGAACGGCTTCGAAGAAAGCGCCTTCCCATCGTGTCGCGAAAGCGGCGACCCTGCGGCGGAGGCGATCAGGCGATCCGATCGGGATCGTCCTCCGGCGCCTCGGGCGGCAGGTTGCGCGCGTCCGTCTCGGGCGTACCCGCCTTCGACGCGTGCGGAGCGCGCTGGCCGGTGCCGCGAGCCTCGGCGAAGCTGGTGCCGGAGTTTTCCTCGACCACGATGGTGCCGTCCTCGGTCGCCACGGTGCGGCGCTGTTCCGGATGCTCGGCCGAGGGATCGCCGCCGCGCTCTCCCCGAAAGCCCGAGACGCCTTGCGCCTGCTGGTCCGAATTGCCCTCGCGATCCAGGGGGATGCCGGTTCTCTTGTCGGTCACGGATGTGCGCTCCACTTCGATCGTCCGGCAGACCAACCACGCGGCGGCGGCGCTGTTCCCCCGCAGCCGGACGAAATGCGTTCAGCCGCGCCAGTCGCGCACGGCACGGTCGTAGCGATCGCGTTCCTGGTCCCGTGCTCGTTCGAGCCGTGCCTGCTCGGCGGCCTGACGCTTTTCCAGGGTGCGGCGTTCGCGCGCGAGCTCGGCTTCGCGCCGGGCAAGGGCGTCCTGCTCCTCGGCGTGGCGCGCCTCAGCGTCGGCGAGTGCCTGTTCCGCCTCGCGCAGCGGCGTGCGATCCGGCTTCGGCTTCGGCGTGGCTTTGCGGGCGCGGGCGGGCTTCTGCGCCTCCGGCGCCGCTCGCGCCCGGCGGGGCGGGTCCTTGGGCAGGGCGGCGATCTGCTCCGCGGTGGTGCCGCGCAGGCGGCGGATCACGGTGCCGGGGTTCGCCAGCGGCTCGCGGGTGAGCTCGGGATCCTCAACCCGCTCGGCGACGCCGCGCGCGAACAGGTCGTGGTCGCTGCCCCAGGCCTCCAGCGCCGCCTTCTGGCTGGGCGCGGCGACATAGGCGTCGTGGAAGCCGATCGGCGTGCGGAACACCTTCAGCCGGGCGCTGCGGGCCATGGGCGCGCCGCGGTCAGTCGGCGGAGCCCGGCTCGGAGAGGCCGCGGTGGGCCTGCGCGGCCGCCCGGTCCGGCAGCGCGTCGGCGATCGCGCCCAGCACCTTGTTCTTGAGCGTCGGCAGCACCTTGTCCTTGCCCGCCATCAGCGCATCGAACCCCGCCTTGGCGACGACGGCAGGATCGTCCTTGTTCGCCTGACCGGCGCGGGTGTCGTCCATGTCGGCGCGGTGGAAGAAGTTGGTTTCCGTCATGCTCGGCATCAGCACGGTGACGGTGATGCCGGTATCCTTCAGCTCGTTGCGCAGCGCCTCGCCGAACCAGCGCAGGAACACCTTGGTGCCGCCGTACACCGCCTCGAACGGATCTGGCATGGTCGCGGAGATCGACGAGGTGAAGAGCAGCTTGCCGCTGTCGCGCGCGACCATGTCCTTGAGCACGAGCTTGGTGAGCTGCACCGCGCCGCGGACGTTGAGGTCGATCATCTGGAGCTCGGTCCGGAGGTCGGTCTCCACGAACGGGCCGCCGAGACCAATGCCGGCGTTGACGCACAGCACGTCGACCGGACGGCCGGTGGCGACGATGGCACGGTGGAGGGCGTCGACCGCCTGTTCCTGGCCGAGATCGCCGGCGTGGATGTCGACGCGGGCGCCGGTCCTTGCGAGCTCGGCCGCGGCGGCGCGCAGATGGGCCTCGTCTTCGGCGGCGATCAGCAGGTCGTAGCCGTTCTCGCCGAATTGGCGGGCGAGCTCCAGGCCGATGCCGTTGGAGCCGCCGGTCACGACGGCGAAGGGGCGGGGGGCGGTGTCTGTCATCGGTCGGCGTCCTTGATGCGGGGGCGCATCCAGGAACGGGCGAGGGGGCGAAAGGCTGCGCACCCGGCCGGCCAGTGCTAGCGGCGGCGGCCGATCTTCACCAGCGCATAGCCCATGACGCCGCTGATCGCGATCGCCACGACCAACCCCGCGACGGCTCCCCAGGTCGCGCCATCCGGCCCCGCGACGAGGCCGCCGAGCACCAGCCCGAGCAGCGGCAGCACGACGAGCGACAGGCATCCGACCGCGATCATGCGCCGGGGATAGCCGGGGGAAAGAGCGCGGCCAAGAAGGGCGGCGGCGCGGGGAGGTCCGGGAATGCGCCCGATCGACGCATGGTGGGCGCTGACGGGCTCGAACCGCCGACCCTCTCGGTGTAAACGAGATGCTCTACCAACTGAGCTAAGCGCCCTCTCTCGAGAGACCCGCGGAATAGCGCCATTTCCGGCAGCCGCAATAGGGCATTTCGCGGACCTGCGCGGAACGGAGGGGAAACGCGCGGACCTGAGAGTCCCGACCTATTCCCGACGTGCTGCGAGATCGATCCGCGGTGCTGCCGGGGTCGAGCGCGCGGGCAGGCGGCGGTGCAGCCGGTGCTCCCGAGGTGCCGAGGTCGAGGAAAGTTCGAGAGAGATTGTAGGCACGGACGTCATCGGGCAAACGGTCGCTGATGATTGCAACCGCCAGCTGCGGGCTTGCCAAGCCCGCGTCGATGCCCGCCCCCCGTCCCGGCGGGCGAGACGCACATATTGACGGGCTGAAGGGGCTCCTGATCCTGCTGGTGGTGGTGGGGCACGTGTTCGTCGAACGCGTGGATCAGAACGCCTTGAAGTGGGTGCTCTACGGCTTCCACATGCCGGTATTCCTGGGACTCTCGGGCTATCTGCTGAACGTGGAGAAGCTCCACCGCCAGACCGTGCGGCAAGTGGTTGCGGGATACATGCGGATCATCGTGCCCTGGGCGCTGGCGTCGCTGGTCTACGCCGTGGCGACCCACCGGATTCATGGGCCGCTCGATATGATCGGGCTGATCGTCACACCCTATTTTCACCTTTGGTACGTGCCGGCGGTGCTGGTGATGATCGGGCTCGTCTATGTCATCCGGATACCGCCCTCCTGGTGGGGTGGGTTGGCCGTGCCGATGATCCTGGCAGGCGGGATCCTCGCCGGCGTCGGCCACCAGCAGCCCCTGCTCGAACTCACGCCGCTTCATGATCTGCTGCGGGCGGCTCTCCTCCAGAAGCTGCTTTCGCTCGGCGGCTTCTTCTTTCTTGGGGTAGGCGTCCGCGCGCGGCCGCGCGAGGCAAGCGCGTGGCACGGCGGGGCGGCCCTGGCGCTGGGGGCAGTCGGCCTGTGCGGATGGGCCATCTTCTATGCCGTGCCCAATCCGGTCGCGGAGGTCATCCTGTTTACGGCCTTCAACGCCGGACTGGTGATCGCGCTTCCCGCTGCCCGGCGAGCAAGCCTGCTGGCTCTGCCCCTGCTCGCGTTCGTCGGACGGTACTCGCTCTATTTCTACCTCTGGCACCCGCTCGTCATCCGGGCGGCAAGGGGCCGGTTGGCGGGATTCCTGCCCGAAGCCGCGGCACTCCTGGGCGCGTTCGTCCTCACCTTCGTGCTGCTGGTGCCGCTTCTGCTGCTCGCGCGGAAGAGTCGCCGGGCGTCGCTGCTGCTCGGTGTGTGACGGGACCCGGCGCGTTCAAGCTCAGCCGCGGGCGTTCAGGCGCTGCATCGCTTCTGCGGCGATGCGGGTGCTGCGGCGGCGGTCGGCGGGATCGTACATGGCGCCGGTGATCATCACCTCGTCCACCCGGGTCCGCTCGAGGAAGGCGGCGAGGCCGCGCTCGACGGTCTCGGGGCCGCCGATCGCCGAGCATTCGAGCACCTGGTCGAGGATCGCCGAGCCTTGCGGGCCGATCGAGTCGCGGTAGCCCGCGACCGGCGGGGGCATCTGGATGGCGTGGCCGGTGCGGATGGCGACGAACGACTGCTCGGTCGAACTGGCGAGGAAGCGGGCTTCCTCGTCGGTGTCGGCGGCGAGCACGTTGAAGGCCGCCATCGCATAGGGCTTGTCGAGCTGCGCCGAGGGACGGAAGTCGCGGCGGTAGATGGCGAGCGCCTGGTCGAGGGCCGCCGGCGCGAAGTGCGAGGCAAAGGCATAGGGCAAGCCGAGCGCGGCGGCGAGCTGCGCCCCGAACAGGCTGGAGCCCAGGATCCAGAGCGGCACGTTCGCGCCGCCGCCGGGAACCGCCTCGATGCCCGTACGACCGTCGGCCGCGAAATAGCTCTGCAGCTCCATGACGTCCTGCGGGAAGGCGTTTGGATCGCTGTCGAGCGTACGGCGCAGCGCGCGGGCGACGCGCTGGTCGGAGCCGGGCGCGCGGCCGAGGCCGAGATCGATCCGGCCGGGGAACAGCGCGTCGAGGGTGCCGAACTGCTCGGCGATGGTGAGCGGTGCGTGGTTGGGGAGCATGATGCCGCCTGCGCCCACGCGGATGGTGCGGGTGGCGGCGGCGACATGGCCGATCACGACGGCGGTGGCGGCACTGGCGATGCCGGGCATGCCATGGTGTTCGGCGACCCAGTAGCGCTTGTAGCCGAGTCCCTCGGCATGGGCGGCGAGATCGGCGGCGTTGGCGAGGGCGGTGCCCGCGTCGCCCCCGGCGACGATCGGAACCAGGTCGAGCAGCGAATAATCGGTCATGGACAAGAGATGGGGACGCGGGCGCCGCGCGCCAACCAGGCGGCCGACGCAGCGGCTTGCCCGCCGGAGGACCGCTGCCTAAACGGGCGCCACCCATGATCCCCGCGCTCGCCCCCATCCGCACCTGGATCTTCGATCTGGACAACACGCTCTATCCGGCGAGCGTGAGCCTGTTTCCGGCGATCGACGCGCGGATGACGGCCTATATCGCCGAGCATCTGGGGCTGGAGCCGGCGGCGGCGCGCACGCTGCAGAAGCAGTATTACCACGCCCATGGCATGACGCTGGCCGGGCTGATGGCCGAGCATGGCACCGACCCGCACCATTTCCTCGACTATGTCCACGACGTGGAGATGGACGTGCTGGAGGATTTGGGTCTGGCCGCGCGGATCGGGGCGCTGCCGGGCCGCAAGCTGGTCTTCACCAACGGCGACGCGACCTATGCGGCGCGGGTGCTGGACCGGATCGGCCTGGCCGAGACGTTCGAGGCGGTGCACGACGTGCATGCGACCCAGTACCGGCCCAAGCCAGACCCGGCCGCCTATCAGGGGCTGTGCGAGGCCTATGCGATCGACCCGACTACGGCGCTGTTCGTCGAGGATCTCGCGCGCAATCTCAAGCCCGCCAAGGCGATCGGCATGACCACCGTGTGGATCGACAACGGCTCCGAACAGGGGCCGGGCGCCGACCGCAGCTTCATCGACTATACCGTCGCCGACCTGGGCGACTGGCTCGACACCATCCTGGAGACCCCCGCGTGACCGACCTCATGACCACCATCGACGCCGCCTGGGACGATCGCGCGAACCTGGGCCTGTCGACCACCGGCGCGGTGCGCGAGGCGGTGACCGAGGCGCTGGCGCAGCTGGACGCCGGCACCGCGCGCGTGGCCGAGCCGGACGGCCAGGGCGGCTGGCGCGTCAACCAGTGGCTGAAGAAGGCGGTGCTGCTGTCGTTCCGGCTGAACGACAATGCGGTGATGGAGGGGCCGGGCGGCGCGACCTGGTTCGACAAGGTGCCGTCGAAGTTCCAGGGCTGGGACGAGGCACGCTTCCGCGACGCCGGCTTCCGCGCGGTGCCGGGCAGCGTCGTGCGCCAGGGTGCGTTCGTCGGCAAGGGCGCGATCCTGATGCCGAGCTTCGTCAACATCGGCGCCTATGTCGGCGAGGGCACGATGGTCGACACCTGGGCGACCGTCGGCAGCTGCGCGCAGATCGGCAAGAACGTGCACCTGTCGGGCGGCGCAGGCATCGGCGGCGTGCTGGAGCCGCTGCAGGCGGACCCGGTCATCATCGGCGACGGCGCCTTCATCGGTGCGCGCGCGGAAGTGGCCGAGGGCGTGCGCGTGGGCGAGGGCGCGGTGCTGTCGATGGGCGTGTATCTGGGCAAGTCGACCAAGATCGTCGATCGCGCGACCGGCGAAGTGACGATGGGCGAAGTGCCGCCGTATGCGGTGGTGGTGCCGGGCTCGCTGGGCGGGGGCGAGGGCAAGCCGGCGCTCTACTGCGCGGTGATCATCAAGCGCGTGGACGAAAGCACCCGCGCGAAGACGGGGATCAACGAGCTGCTGCGGGATTGAGGAACTCGTGCTCCTGCCTGCGCAGGAGCACGGTTGCATTATTGTGCCCCGGCGAAGGCCGGGGTCCAGGTGCGGGCGGCTCGTTGGATGCGGTTAAGTCCCCCAAACTGGGCCCCGGCCTTCGCCGGGGTGCAAGAAGAGGGAAGCTCAGGCGACGCGCGGGATGCCTAGCCTGGGGATTTCTATGGCCGGGCAGGCGTTCATCACCACCTGAAGTCCGGCGGCCTCGGCGCGGGCGGCGGCGGCTTCGTTAACCACCCCCAGCTGCATCCACACCGCCTTGGCGCCCACCGCGATCGCCTCGTCCACCGCGTCGCCGGCGGCGTTCGAGTTGCGGAAGATGTCGACGATGTCGATTGGCTCGCCGATCTGGGCGAGCTCGCGGAAGACGAACTCGCCGTGGACGTGCTCGCCGGTGATCTGCGGGTTGACCGGGATCACGCGATAGCCGTGGCCCTGGAGATAGGCCATGACGCCATAGGACGGCCGGCTGGGGCGATCGGAGGCGCCGACCAGCGCGATGGTGCGGGCGTTTTCCAGAAGCGTCCGGATGTCCTCGTCGCGGGTCAACGGCATGCGGGTTATCCCTCCTTGCGGTCCAGCCATTCGCCGACCTGGCCGGCAATCTGGTGGAACGCCGTCGCCTCCGGCCCGTTCCCGGCGGCCGGCGGCGTGCCCGCGTCCGACGCCTGACGCACCGCCATCGCCAGCGGGATGCGGCCGAGGAAGGGGATGCCGAGCTTCGCGGCCGCGGCCTCTGCACCGCCCTGCCCGAACGGCTCCGACGCCTCGCCGCAATGCGGGCAGACATAGCCGGACATGTTCTCGACCAGGCCGATCACCGGCACCTCGGCCTTGGCGAACAGGTCGATCGCGCGGGTGGCGTCGATCAGCGCCAGGTCCTGCGGCGTCGACACGATCACCGCGCCCGCCGGCTTGTGCTTCTGGATCATCGTGAGCTGCACGTCGCCGGTGCCGGGCGGCAGGTCGACCACCAGCGTGTCGTGGAGGCCCCAGTCGGCCTCCGCCAGCTGGGTGAGCGCGCCGCCGGCCATCGGCCCGCGCCACGCGATCGCCTGGCCGGCGGGGACGAGCTGGCCCATCGACAGCAGCGGCACGCCATAGGGCGTCTCGACCGGCAGCAGCTGCTTCTCGCGGGCCTCGGGCCGGGTGCCCTCGACCGCCATCAGCTTGGGCTGCGAGGGGCCGTAGATGTCGGCGTCGATCAGGCCGACCCGGCGGCCGGCGCGGGCGAGCGCAATGGCGAGGTTGGCGGCGACCGTGGACTTGCCGACGCCGCCCTTGCCGCTGGCGACCGCGATCAGCCGGCGGCCGACGCGTTCGCTGGTCTGGGCGACGCGCACGTCGGCGATGCCGGGCGTGGCGAGGGCGGCGGCGCGGACGTCGGCCTCCAGCGCGTCGCGCGCGGCGGTGGGAAGCCCGGTCACGTCGAGGACGATGCTGGCGCGGGAGCCCTCGACCCGCACCGTGGCGCGGCCGGCGGCGATGGGGGCGAGGGCGGCTTGCAGGGCAGAACGGTCGGTCATCGCGTCGCAGATAGGCGCGCAGCAATGTCTTGCCACTGTAAATTGCGCGCCGCCCTCCTATAAAGAAGGGATGCGAAGCTTTTCCGGCTGGTTCGCACGCGCCGGCGTGCTCAGGAACGACAACATCAAGGGTCCCTGGGGCGGGCGCGGCGGTTCCGAAGGCGGATCCGGCGGCGGCGACGGCCCGAGCGGCCCGCGCAACCCGTGGAACCTGCCCCCCGACGGCCGGCGCACGCGCCCGGCGACGGCGACCTCGCTCGAGGATTTCCTGCGCCGCGCCCGCGGCGGCGGCGGCGGTGGCAGTGGCGGCCGCGGCGGGCCGGGCCTGCCGACCAGCGCCGGCAAGCTGTGGCTGATCGGCCTGATCGTGCTGATCGGGCTTTGGCTGATCACCTGCGTCCATGTGGTGGGCCCGCAGGAACGCGGCGTCGCCACCAGCTTCGGCCGCTATACCGGCACGCTGGATCCGGGCTTCAAGCTGACGCTGCCGACGCCGTTCGCCTCCGTCCAGATGGTGGACGTAAAGGAAGTGCGGACGGAGAATTTCCCGGCGGGCAACCAGCCCAACCTGATGCTGACGGGCGACCAGAACATCGTCGACCTGGGGTATTCCGTGCGCTGGGACATCAAGACGCCGGAGAACTACGTCTTCGAGATCGCCGACCCGCGGGAGACGGTGCGCGCGGTGGCGGAAAGCGCGATGCGCGCCGAGATCGCCAACGTCGAGCTGGACCAGGCGATCGGCGCAGGCCGCATCGGCATCCAGGGCGACGTGCAGCAGCGCATGCAGGCGCTGCTCGACGAGTATAAGTCGGGCATCCGCATCCTGGGCGTGGCGATCAAGCAGGCGGCGGCGCCGGCCGCGGTCGACGACGCGTTCAAGGCGGTGACGGCAGCGCAGCAGCAGGCGCAGTCGAACCTGAACGACGCGCGCGCCTATGCCCAGCAGGTGATCGAGCGGGCGCAGGGCGATGCCGCGCAGTTCGACCGCATCTACGAACAATATCGCGCCGCCCCCGAGGTGACTCGCCGCCGGCTCTATTACGAGACCATGGAGCAGGTGCTGCGCGGCGCCGACAAGACGATCGTCGAGCCGGGCGTGCAGACCTATCTGCCGCTGCCCGAGGTGCGCCGCCGCGCCGCCCCCCAGACGACGCCCGAACCGCCCACGCCCGAGGCGATGGAGACCGCACGATGAGCCGCAGCCTGTTCCGCAATCCCGTGGCGATCGGGATCGCGCTGCTGGTGCTCGCGATCCTGGCGGCGAGCTCCATCGCGATCGTGCCGGAGGCCAAGCAGGCGGTGATCCTGCGCGTCCAGCAGCCGATCGGCATCGTCAACCGCTATGAGCCGGGCCAGCCGTTCGGCCGCAGCGGTGCTGGCATCGTGCTGCGCATTCCGTTCCTGGACCGGCTGGTGTGGGTGGAAAAGCGCGTGCTGGCCGTCGAGCTCGACAACCAGCAGGTGCTCTCCAGCGACCAGCAGCGGCTGGAAGTGGACGCGTTCGCGCGCTTCCGCATCGTCAACCCGGTGCAGATGGTGGTGACGGCCGGGTCCGAGCAGAGCGTGGCCGACCAGCTGCAGCCGATCCTTGGCTCGACGCTGCGCGGCGAGCTTGGCAAGCGGCCGTTCGCGGCGCTGCTGAGCCCGGAGCGCAGCCAGGTGATGGAGAACATCCAGACCGCCCTCCAGCGCACCGCTGCGCAATATGGCGCCGAGATCGTCGACGTGCGGATCAAGCATGCCGACCTGCCCGAGGGCAGCCCGCTCACCAGCGCGCTCAACCGCATGCGCTCGGCCCGCACGCAGGAGGCCGTGACGATCCAGGCGCGCGGCCAGAAGCAGGCGCAGATCATCCGCGCCGACGCCGAGGCGCAGGCGGCCCAGATCTATGCGCAGAGCTTTGGCAAGGACGCCGATTTCTATGCGTTCTGGCGCGCGATGGAGTCGTATCGCACGACCTTTGCCAAGGGCGAGGGCAACGGCGATACCTCGATCGTGCTGTCGCCGAACAATGGCTATCTTCGGGAGTTTCAGGGGCGGGAGCGCTGAGGAGGCCGTGCCGGGGGGCATTCAAATCAAGTTCAGCATCAAGCACCTAGCCTGGGATCGAACGATCCCTGTCGTTTAGAGAGGACCAATCCTAGTGCGTTACGCCTACGCCCTTACCTCTGCGCTGCTGCTCGGCGGCACCGCGGCAGCCTTCAGCTTCCAGCCCCCCGCCGGCGCCCAGACGGCGCAGAACGAACCCGGCGCGATCGCCAGCACCGCGCCGCGCGCCGGCGCGCCGATGAGCTTCGCCGACCTGGTCGCGCGGCTCCAGCCGGCGGTCGTCAACATCTCCACCACCCAGCGCGTGACGGTGCAGCAGAGCAACCCGTTCGCGGGCACGCCGTTCGAGCAGTTCTTCGGCAGCCCGCGCGGCGGCGCCGGCCCCCGCACCCAGGAAGCGCAGTCGCTGGGATCGGGCTTCCTGATCTCGGCCGACGGCTATGTCGTCACCAACAACCACGTCGTCTCGGCCGGCACCGCCTCTGCGGTGGTCGAGACGATCACCGTCACCCTGTCCGACCGGCGCGAGTTCAAGGCGCGGCTGGTCGGCCGCGACGCGGCGTCGGACCTGGCCGTGCTCAAGATCGAGGGCGCGACCTTCCCGTTCGTGCGCTTCGGCGATTCGCGCCAGGCGCGCGTCGGCGACTGGGTCGTCGCGATCGGCAACCCGTTCGGCCTGAGCGGGTCGGTGACCGCGGGCATCGTCTCCGCCATCAACCGCGTGACCGGCGGCGGCACCTATGACCGCTTCATCCAGACCGATGCCGCGATCAACCGCGGCAACTCGGGCGGCCCGATGTTCGACCTGCAGGGCAATGTCATCGGCATCAACTCGCAGATCCTGTCGCCGACCGGCGGCAACATCGGCATCGGCCTCGCGATCCCGGCCGAGCAGGCCAAGCCGATCGTCGACAAGCTGATGCGCGGCCAGGCGATCGAGCGCGGCTATCTGGGCGTCGGCATCCAGCCGATCGACGAGAACATCGGCGCGGCGCTGGGCCTGCCGAAGGACCGCGGCGAGCTGATCTCGCGTATCGAGCCGGGCGAGGCGGCGGCCAAGGCCGGCATCCGCCAGGGCGACGTGGTGGTGGCCGTCAACGGCAAGGAAGTGACGCCGGAGCAGACGCTCAGCTACCTGGTCGCGAACACCGCGCCGGGCACCCGCATCCCGGTCGAGCTGCTGCGCGACGGCAAGCGCCAGACGGTGACGGTGACGGTCGGCAAGCGCCCGCCGGAGGAGCAGTTGGCGCAGTTCAACCCGGAAGACGACAGCGGCATGCCGCAGGCCGAAGCGCCGCAGGACACGTCGTCGGCGTCGCTGGGCATCGGCGTGACGCCGCTGACCCCGTCCATCGCGCGCAGCATCGGCGTCGACCCGGCGGTGAAGGGCGTGGTGGTGACCGGCACCGATCCGTCGAGCGATGCGGCCGGCAAGGGCATCCGCCGCGGCGACGTGATCGTCTCGGTCAACCGGACCCCGGTGGCCAACGCCGCCGATGTCGCCCGCCAGGTGACCCAGGCCAAGGCGGCCGGCCGCGACCAGGTGCTGCTGTTCGTCCAGCGTCGCGGCCAGGGCATCTACATGCCGGTGCGCATCGGCGGCTGAGGCGGCCTTTCCGCAGTGCATTGCGGCCCGTCGCTCGAAGGAGCGGCGGGCCGCTTGCGTTTGGGGCGCGCTCCTTCGTGCTCCCGCGCAGGCGGGAGCCCAGGGTTCCGCGGTGAAGGTTGTGCTGTTTGGCCCCGTATCCCCGCCTGCGCGGGGATAGGGGATTTGAGAGGGGGTTGCCCGGAGGTGCGGGCCTACCCCGGGGGAGGCGGGGTCCGGTCGGGGTGTTGCTCGCGTGCGTCTTGGCGACCCGAGGCGGAGTTGGAGACCTTCGCCGCCCTCTCCCAACTGGGCCCCAGCCTTCGCCGGGGTACGAAGAGGGCGAAGGAGAGGAGGACCTCCCGGGGCTTACATCACCGAGAGCAGCGACTGGATGTCGACAAAGGCGAAGGCGACCGAGCTGTCGGCGACGCCATAGGGGATGAAGAGCTTGTCGCCGTGGCGCAGCGCGCCGCAGGAATAGACGACGTTGGGGACATAGCCCTCGCGGTCCTCGTTGGCGGCGGCGAGGATCGGCTCACGGGTGCGGCCGATCACCTTGGACGGATCTTGCTTGTCGAGCAGCACCGCGCCGATCGAATATTTGCGCATCGCGCCTACGCCGTGGGTCAGCACCAGCCAGCCCTCGTCCAGCTCGATGGGCGGGCCGCAATTGCCGATCTGCACCAGCTCCCAGGGATATTCCGGGGTGAGCAGCAGCGCACCTTCGTCCCAATGGGTGAGGGTGTCGGATTCGATCAGGAACAGGTTCTCGCCGTCCTGACGGCCGATCATCATGTACTTGCCGTTCACCTTGCGCGGGAACAGGCCCATGCCCTTGTTGCGGGCAGCGCTGCCGGTCATCGGCACGAGGTCGAACGCGCGGAAGTCGCGGGTGCGCAGCAGCTCCGACTGGATCTGCGAGCCGTTATAGGCGGTGTAGGTGCCCAGCCACTCCTGCTGCCCGTCGTCGTGGGTGAAGTGGACGAGGCGCATGTCCTCCAGCCCCTTGGACTGGGCCTGGGTGATCGGGAAGATCACCGTACCCGACAGCGTCGAATCGCGGTGGCGGTAGACGGTGACGGGGCCGGCGGGCGCCGTCTCCTCGTCGCCGATCGCGTCGGCCGCGGTCGCGAACGGCGGCTCGGGCGCGAGGCGCATCTCGTTCTGGTCGGTGATGATGCCTTCGCGGAAGGCGACAGAGGAGATGTGGCCCTCACCCACCGAGCGCATCGACATCAGGATGCGCAGGCTTCCCGGCTGCATGCCCGACTGGTCGAAGTGCGGCACCGCGCTGGGGTTCATGAGCGCCGCGGCGGCATAGCTGTATTCGTGGCAGAAATAGGCGCCGATCAGCTGGCGCTTCTCGTCGCCGATCTGGCTGCCGTCGAGCCCGAGCTGCGCCTCGATCTCGTCATAGCGGGTCATGAAGACGCGCCGCGTCTGCCAGTGGCGTGCCTCGAAGTCCTTGAGCACCACCTCGAGCTGGTGGCGCGTCTCTTCGGGCGACATCGCCAGCACCGCCGTCACCATCCGCTCGGTGCGGCTGGGCGTGGTGCCGTTCGACTGCCAGGCGATATGGAAGGGTCGAACCACCACCCGCGAGGGATCGGCGTGCAGCCGCAGCGGGTGCGTGACCAGATTCAGCATGCGAAACCTCTGGGAAGCCTTCGAATTGCGCGTTCGCCCGTTCAGGCGACGGCGCGGCCCTCTGCCACGACCGGGGGGCGCTTTGAAAGCCGGGAAATCGCACAGGAGGCGAGTTGCAGAGCGAGGATCGACTCCGCGCCCTGATTCTGGTTGAGCCCGTGCGGCATCAGGCCGTCGAAGCAGCCGCCATCCGCGCCGGAAGCGAGCGGCAGGTCGAGGTCGTTGACCCCGAGGTACCAGCGATAGGCCTTCATCGCTTCGACCGCCCAGCGCTCGTCGTCGGTGACTTCATGCGCAGCGATGCAGGCGTCGATGGTGGCCTGCGCCTCCAGCGGCTGCTGATCGAAGGGGAGCGGGTCCGCATAGGGGCGGTGGAAGCTCTCGGTACCGACCGCGCGGAAACGCCCCTCCGGCGAGGTCTGGCGCGCGACGATCCAGTCGAGCGTCTCCAGCCCGACCTGGAGAAGGTCGGGACGCTCCAGCGTCTGGCCGGCGCGGATCATCGCTTCGGGCAGGCGCGCGTTGTCATAGGCCAGCACGATCTCGAACCACTGCCACTCGGGGCGGCGGGTCTCGTGGAGCAGCTCCACAAGCTCGCCGCCGAAGCGGGTGAGGATGTCGCGCGCGAGCGGGTGGCCCGGATAGACGTCGAGCATCGCGGCGGCGCCGAGCATTGCAAAGGCGCGCGCCCGCGGGCTGCCGAGTTCCAGCGCGATGCCGGCGGTGGCGTCGAACAGCGCGATCGCCCAGTCGCGATGCTTGCGCGCCCGCGCCTCGCGCGCGGTGACGCCCAGCGCCCAAAGCGCGCGGCCGTTCGAATCCTCCGAACCCTCGTCCTCGCACCAGCTGCGGTCGAAGTTCATGAAGTTGCGGAAGCGCCGCGCGTCCGGGTTCCAGGCGTGCTGGAGGAAGGCGGCGTAGACGCTGGTCCACTTGTCGCGCGTCGCCTCGTTGAGCTCGTCGATGCGGTGCATCAGGATCAGCGCGCGGGCATTGTCGTCGATGCAATAGCCGTGGCGTCGATCGGGGATCGAGAAGATCGAATGCTGGAGCATCCCCGTGGCGTCGCTCATCCGCTCGACCGCGGCGATGGTGGGCTTGAGCGGGGCGAGCTCGTTGGTGCGCGGGATGCGGTGGGGGAGGGCCGCGACCGCATCGGCGACCTCCGCCATCGCGCGCTCCGCCAGGCGCGGCCACAGCATCGTGCGGCCATGCGCATAGGCGCGCTCGGCGAGCGCATGGCGGGCCGTCGCGTTGCCGAGCAGGCGGTTGATCTCGCGCCCAAAGGCGCCGCTGTCGCCGAACGGCACCAGCACGCCATGGTCGTCGGCAAGGATCTCGCTGGCATGCACGTACGGCGTCGAGATCACGACCTTGCCCATGCCCACGGCATAGGAAAGCGTGCCCGAGGTGATCTGGGCCGGATTGCTGTAGGGGGTGACGTAGAGGTCGGCCGCCTGAAGATAGTCGAGCAGTTCCTCGTGCTCGACAAAGGCGTCGACGAAGACGACGTTGTCGGCGACGCCACGCTCGGCGGCGAGCGCCTTCAGCCGATCCCGATAGGCCTCGCCCTCATGCTCGACGAGGTGCGGGTGGGTGGCGCCGAGCACCACGTAGAGCGCGCGCGGGTGCGCGCCGACGACCGCCGGAAGCGCCTCGATCATGGTCTCGATGCCCTTGTTGGGCGCGAGCAGGCCGAAGGTCAGGATCACGTCGCGATCGGCCCAGCCGAACCGGCCCTTCATGGACGCGGGCTCGACATAGGCGCGGTTGGGAACGCCGTGCGGGATCATCACGAGCTTGCGCGGATCGACGCCGTGGACGCGGGTCAGGATCTCGCGACCCTTGTCGGCCATGACGATCACGCGCGCGGCACGGCGGAGCAGCGCGTCCATCACCCGGCGCTCGTCGGCGCTGGGCTTCTCCAGGATGGTGTGGAGGGTGACGATGACGGGAACGGTGACCCGGTCGAGCAGCGCCAGCAGATAGTCGCCGGCCGCACCGCCGTAGATGCCGTATTCGTGCTGGACCCACAGCGCCTTCGCCCCGCTCTCCGCGATTCGGCGCGCAGCCTCGCTATAGGCGGCGCGGTCGTTCTGCGGGATGCTGTGCGTAACCGCGGGCGGATAGGCGTGCAGGCCCGGCCGGTCGTCCATCGCATAGACGTCGACCTTGAGGTCCGGGAAGCGCTGCTTGAGCGCGTTGTAGGTGTCGGTGGTGAAGGTCGCCAGGCCGCACTTGCGCGGCAAGAAGTTGCCGATCAGGGCGATGTGATCCATGCCACCCGGTGCGGCGATACTCGGCGCCATCCACGTCCCTCACGCTGGAAAGGCCGGCGAAACACTCGCCGGCTACAACAGGCAAATGCGTGAGACGGAAGTTAGTTTCACCGATGGTGCAGTGCAATATCGGAAAACCGACGCAGCAGGGTAAAAAGCGCTTCTATCCTGCTGCGCCGCGTCAGGAACTTCAGCCGCGCCCGCGGTAGCCGGGGACGTCCTGCGACGGAATCCAGACGCCCGCGGGCGGCTCGCCCGACTGCCAGAACACGTCGATCGGAATGCCGCCGCGCGGATACCAATAGCCGCCGATGCGCAGCCACAGCGGCTTCATCTCGGCGAACAGCCGCTCGCCGATGCCGACCGTGCAATCCTCGTGAAAGGCCGCGTGGTTGCGGAACGATCCCAGGAACAGCTTCAGGGACTTGGATTCGACGATGGTGGCGTCGGGCACATAGTCGAGCACCAGATGCGCGAAATCCGGCTGGCCGGTGACCGGGCACAGCGAGGTGAATTCGGGCACGGTGAAGCGCACGCAGTAGCGCGAGCCTTCCCGCGGGTTGGGGACATAGTCGAGTTCGGCCTGTTCCGGCGATGCGGGAAGCCCGCTGCTCTGGCCCAGATGCTTTGGAGTCATGCGCGCGCATGTAGGATGCCGGCCCCCGAAAGGGAACGGGGCGATCCGCCTTTCCGATGCCTCGACGGGACCGGCGGCGATGCGTAGAGCACGAGGCGACGCAGCGAAGGAGACGGCATGGACGCGCTGGTGACCACACACGAACTGGCGGCGCAGCTGGGGAGCCCCGGGCTTCACCTGCTGGATGCGACCTGGTTCGGAACGCTGGGCGCCGAGGGGCGCGATGCGGCCGCGGAGTTCGCGGCCGGGCATATTCCCGGAGCCGCCTTTCTCGACCTCGGCCATCTCTCCCAGGCGGCGGCCGAAGGTGCGACCGCCGGCGTCGCCCGGTTGCTGGGTGCGCTGGGGATCGACGACGGCGCGACGATCGTCCTCTATGACGACTCGCCCTATCGAAGCGCGGCGCGCGCCTGGTGGCTGCTCAAGCGCTATGGGGTGGCGGCGAGCCTGCTCGATGGCGGGATCACGAAATGGCGCGCGGAGGGACGGCCGCTCCAGACCGGTCATGGCGCGCCCCACACGGTGACGCGCCACCTGCACTTCGATCCCAGCCGGATGCGGAGCAAGGCCGATGTGCGCGCGAACCTGGACAGCGGTGGCGAGCAGCTGCTCGACGCCCGTTCGGCGGCGCGCTTCAGCGGCGCCGAACTCGACCCGCGCGGGCTGCCGACCGGGCACATCCCCGGCTCCTTCAACCTGCCCTATGGCAAGCTCTTCGCCCAGGACGGCACGTGGAAGCGCGGCGAGGCGCTGCGCGCGGCGTTCGAGGACTCCGGCGTCGATCTCGATCGGCCGATCGTCACCACCTGCGGTTCGGGGGTGACGGCGGCGGTGCTGGCATTCGGGCTCCACCTGCTCGGCCGCGACGCCGCGCTCTACGACGGCAGCTGGACAGACTGGGCGTCGGACCCGACCACGCCCAAGGCGACGGTGACGCTGTGAGCGAAGCGGGCGAGGGCAAGGGTGCGGGCACGCGCGTCGTCGGCGCGGGGCGGCGGCCGGAATGGACCCAGCGCATCGTCAACCCGCCGGTGTGGCGGGCGTCGACCATCCTCTACGACACGGTCGAGGAGCTGCGCGCGACTGCGGGCCGGGATACCCACCACACGCTGTTCTACGGCAGGCGCGGCACGCCGACGCAATGGTCGCTGGCCGATGCGCTCACCCAGCTGGAGCCGGGCGCCGAGGCGACTTTGCTCTACCCATCGGGCGTGGCGGCGATCTCGACCGCGCTGCTGGCGGTGCTGTCGCCGGGCGACGAGCTGCTGCTGGTCGACAGCGCCTATGACCCGACGCGCCACCTGGCCGACGGGCTGCTCAAGCGCTTCGGCATCACCACGCGCTATTACGACCCGATGGTGGGCGCGGGCATCGCCGAGATGATCGGGCCGAACACGCGCGCGATCTTCATGGAAAGCCCGGGGAGCCTGACCTTCGAGGTGCAGGACGTGCCGGCGATCGTCGCGGCTGCCAAGGCGCGCGGGGTCACCACGCTGCTCGACAACACCTGGGCGACGCCGCTGCTGTTTCCGGCGATCGAACTGGGCGTCGACTATACGATCATGGCCTGCACCAAATATGTCGTCGGCCATTCGGACGCGATGCTGGGATCGGTGACGGCGGCACAGGGTAAGTTCGCGGCGCTGCGCAACGCCAGCTACCAGCTGGGCCAGCATGTCTCGCCCGACGACGCCTATCTGGGCTCGCGCGGGCTGCGCACCATGGCGGTGCGGCTCGACCGGCACGGCGAGAGTGCGCTCGCGATCGCGCGCTGGCTGGCCGGGCAGCCGGGGGTGGCGCGCGTGCTGCATCCGGCCCTGCCGGGGACGCCGGGTCACGACGTCTTCACGCGCGACTTCCGCGGGTCTTCGGGGCTGTTCTCCTTCGTGCTCGCGGGCGGCGACGAGGCGGCGCGGACGGCGCTGATCGACGGGCTGGAGCTGTTCGGGATCGGCTATAGCTGGGGCGGGTTCGAGAGCCTGGCGGTGCCGATCGACCCGCAGCGCTATCGCAGCGCCACCCCTTGGGAAGCGGAGGGGCCGATGGTGCGGCTGCAGATCGGGCTGGAGGACGTGGACGACCTGATCGCCGACCTGGACGCCGGGCTCGCCCGGTTCCGCGCGGCGCGGGGGTGACGGCGTGGTGAGCCGGCTCGCCGAATTCGGCATCACCATTCCCGGCACGCCGGCGCTGATCGAGGCGCTGTTCGCGGCGGCGCTGGTGTTGCTGGCGCTGACGCTCGGATGGCTCGCGGGCCGAAGGCTCGGCCCCGCGCTCGCCGGCTTCTGGCGCAACCACTTCGACGGGCAGGGGGAGGGGATCGCCCCCCGCCTCTGCCAGATCGTGCGCCATGCGGTCGCAGCCGCGCTGCTGGCGATCGTCGCCGGCAGCTATGGCTGGCACCCGCTGTCGGCGTTCGGCATCGGCCTGGTGCTCGGCTGGACGACCGCGCGGCTCGCGATCGACGTGCTGCGCGGGCTGCACCTGCCGCGCTGGGCGGCGTGGACGATCGGCGCGGTGATCTTCGTGGCCGTGCTGAGCAATGCGCTCGGCGGGTTCGACAATGTGACCGGTGCGCTGGAGCGGGTCGGCTTCGACGTCGGGCGGCGGCGGCTGTCGCTGCTGTCGCTGGTGTCGGTCGCGGTGGTGGCGGTCGGCCTCTACGCGCTGGTGCGGCTCGCGAACCGGCTGGTCAGCCATTCGATCGGACGCGCCAAGAGCCTGGATGCGACGCAGAAGCTGCTCGCGCAGAAGCTGGCGGCGATCGGCGCGGTGGTGGTCGCCTTCTTCTTCGGCATCGACCTGCTGGGGATCGACCTCACCACGTTTGCGGTGTTTTCGGGCGGGCTTGGTTTGGCGATCGGCTTTGGTCTCCAGAAGACCGTCGGCAACCTGATCGCGGGCATCATCCTGCTGATGGACCGGTCGATCAAGCCGGGCGACGTGATCGTGGTGGGGGAGAGCTTCGGCTGGGTGAACAAGATCGGCGTGCGCGCCGTCTCCGTCATCACCCGCGATGGCAAGGAGCATCTGATCCCCAACGAGAATCTGATGACGCAGGAGGTGGAGAACTGGTCCTTCACCGACCGCAACGTGCGCGTGCGCATCCCCGTGAAGGTCGGCTATGAAAGCGACCTGAAGCTCGCCCAGGCGCTGATGCTGCGCGCGGCGAGCGAGAGCCCGCGGGTGTTGAAGAGCCCCAAGCCCAATGTGTGGCTCACCAGCTATGGCGACTATGCCGCCGAGCACGACATCCTGGTGTGGATCAGCGATCCCGAGAGCGGCGTCGGCAACGTGCGTTCGGACGTGCTCAACCGGCTGTGGCTGTTGTTCAAGGAGCACGGCATCGTCATCCCGGTGCCCCGGCGCGAGATGATCCTGCGCGATCCGGCGGGCGGCGCCGCTTTCGCGGCCCCTGGTGCGGCCGATCCGGACGCGGTTCCGCCGCAGCCGTCGGAGGCACCCGCAGGCCCGGACGCCTGAACGTGGCAAAAACGGCGCGGCCGGTGCTTGGAGGGAGCCGGGCGCGTGCCTAGATTGCAGGGGTGAGCACCGCCATCACCGCGCGCATCGCCGAGGGCGTGCTGTCCATCCCCGCCGCCGACTGGGACGCCTGCGCCGGCACGGGCAATCCCTTCCTCACCCACGGCTTCCTGGCCGCGCTGGAGCGGTCCGGCTCGGTCGGCGGGCGAAGCGGCTGGCAGCCGCTGCCGGTGGTGGTGGACGGGCCCGACGGGCGCCCGGCCGCGATCGCCCCCGCCTATGGCAAGGCTCACAGCCAGGGCGAATATGTGTTCGACCATGGCTGGGCCGACGCCTGGGGGCGGGCGGGGGGCGACTATTATCCCAAGCTTCAGGTGGCGGTGCCGTTCACGCCGGTGCCCGGCCCACGGCTGCTGCTGCGCGATCCTGCCCAGGCACCGGCGCTGATCGCCGCGCTGGAGACGCTCACCCGCCAGAACGGCCTGTCCTCCGCGCATGCGACCTTCGTCGATCCGGAGGAACTGCCGCGCTGGCAGGCGGCGGGCTGGCTGATGCGGGCGGGGACCCAGTTCCACTGGGAGAACCAGGGCTATGCCGGGTTCGACGACTTCCTGGGCGCGCTCGCCAGCCGCAAGCGCAAGGCGATCCGCAAGGAGCGCGCGGCCGCGGTCGAGGGGCTTAAGATCCGCCACCTGGCCGGTGCCGAGATCACCGAGGCGCATTGGGACGCGTTCTGGGCGTTCTACCAGGACACCGGCAGCCGGAAGTGGGGGCAGCCGTATCTGACGCGGCCGTTCTTCCCGCTGCTGTCGGAGGCGCTGGGCGACCGGGTGTTGCTGATCCTGGCCTATCGCGGCGACCGGCCGATCGCAGGCGCGCTCAACCTGGTGGGGGCGGACGCGCTGTACGGACGCTATTGGGGAGCGGTGGAGGAAGTGCCGTTCCTGCATTTCGAGCTGTGCTATTACCAGGCGATCGAGGCGGCGATCGCGCGGGGGCTCCGGCGGGTGGAGGCGGGCGCGCAGGGCGAGCACAAGCTCGCGCGCGGTTATGCGCCGGTCACGACCTGGTCGGCGCATTACCTGCCGGACCCCAATTTCCGCCGTGCCGTCGCCGAGTATCTGGAGCGCGAGCGCGAGGCGGTGGTGCACGAGCAGGAGTATCTGGGCGAGCTGACGCCGTTCCGGCGGGGGTAGAGGCGGCTGAGGCGCCAGTCCGGCGTCGCGGACCCTTATCGCCGCCATCCCCACTGGGCGCCGGCCTTCGCCGGGGCACCCTTGCCTCGTGCCCTCAGGACTCGCGCGTCGGGCGGTCGATGCGGCGGCCCACGGGGCCGTAGAGGTCGGTCGGCAGCAGGGTGGCCGCGCGCTGGCGGTGGTCGATGCGGAACACGGCGCTGCTGCCGTTGCGCCACAGCGGGATCAGGCCTTGCTCCAGCCGCCGGTCATATCTGGGCGGGCGGATCATCCAGACATAGTCGAACTTGTCGCGCGGGAAGCGGTGCAGGGCACCGGCGACTGGCCGCCACCATTCGCGCGGGCACTGGACGTCCGTCACGATCTGCGAGGGATCGTGCGAGAAGCCGCGCGCCGGGTAGCGGGTGGTGAGCAGCTGGGCGCCGACCATCGACCATTGGTCGTTGGCGTAGGCGAGACGGCGTTCGAGGGCGATGCCGGGCAGGTGCTGCAGCCGGGTCATCATCCACTCGTTGTGGCACGTCTCGCCGATGAAGGTGATGAGGCGGGCGCCGACCGGCACGTGCGGGAGGCCTGCGAGCTCCCGGTCGTAGTCGCGGTCGTAGAGCCAGTAGCTCGCCGTCGTCGCGCCGATGCGGCCGACGAAGATGGCGAGGCCGATCGCCGCGACCGTCGCGGCATGGCGGATCGACATGCCGGGCTTGGGCCGCAGCGCGATCAGCGCGATGCCGAACAGATAGGGCACCAGCCGCATGTCGGCATAGGCGGAGCCGAACACGATCCGCGGCAGCAGGAGGTAGACGGCGAGCAGGAACAGCGCCGACAGGCCGAGGTTGCGCGAATACTGGATGTTGGGATCGCGCACGCCCTTGAACAGCACCAGGTAGAGCACCGCGAGCGAGGCGATGTCGTAGAGCTGCCAGCGGTCGCGCAGCACCATGGTGACCCACTGCATCTTGAGCCGCCAGTTGAACCAGTCGCCGGTCTGGCCGCTGACATGGCCCGAGCGCCACAGCAGCATCAGCAGCGCAGGCGGGGCGAGCACCAGGCAGTGGAGGCCGGCGTGGAAGATCGCGGCGAACCAGTTGCGGCGGCGGTCGTGCTCGCGGATCAGCTCTGCCGAGGCGGCGAGGACGCCGAGCGTTCCCCAGCCATAGGTGTGGGTGAGCCAGATCAGGGCGCCGAGCGGCAGGAAGAGGATTCCGCGCAGCCGGAGCTTGCCCAGCCGCCCGAGCCGCAGCCACAGCGCAAAGGCGTTGAGCGCGAGCGCCATCGACAGCGCGAAGTTCACGAAGCCGAAGTGGAACGGGTAGCTGTAGACCAGGGGCAGCGCGAACAGTGCCGTCGCCGGGATGCGGCCGTGCACCTCACGCGCGATCCACAACAGGCCGACCGCGGTCAGCACGGGAATCGCCATGACGATCAGCTTGACCGCGAGTTCCAGGCCCAGGAGCGGCTGGAGGGGCACGATCAGGAGATCGACCCCCAGGTTGCCCATCAGGCTCCAGTGAAAGTTGTACCAGTCGGTGAGCCAGGGGGCGGCGCCGGTGCCGATCGTCTGCTGCACGCGGTAGCGGCCCATATGGCCGGGCAGGTCGACGAGCGGGGGGATCTCCGGCCACAGCAGCGGCACGGCCGCCAGCAGCGCCATCGCGACCACGAACCACCGCGTCTGCCACCAGTGTGGCGTTGCCCCATTCCCCTGCATGGCCCCGCTTTTACCCGGCATCTGTCCGGCGGCAAGCGAATGCGCGTCGGCGTGTCGCCCGGCGCGCGACGAGGAGGGGCGCAGGAGCTGCGGCATGGGGAGGGGAACGGGGCCGGCGCGGATGCACCGGCCCCGCGATGCCCTTAGCGGTCGCGGCGGCCGAGCAGGCGCAGGCGCAGCGCGTTCAGCTTGATGAAGCCGGCGGCGTCGCGCTGGTCATAGGCGCCCTGATCGTCCTCGAAGGTCACGACCTTTTCCGAGTAGAGCGAATAGGGCGACTTGCGGCCGATGATGTGGACGCCGCCCTTGTACAGCTTGAGCCGCACGGTGCCGGTGACCTTGGTCTGGCTGTAGTCGATCGCGGCCTGCAGCATCTCGCGCTCCGGCGAGAACCAGAAGCCGTTGTAGAGCAGCTCCGCATAGCGCGGCATCAGCTCGTCCTTGAGGTGGGCGGCGCCGCGGTCGAGCGTGACCTGCTCGATCGCGCGGTGCGCGGCGTGCAGGATGGTGCCGCCCGGCGTCTCGTACATGCCGCGGCTCTTCATGCCGACGAAGCGGTTCTCGACCAGGTCGAGGCGGCCGATGCCGTGGGTGCGGCCGAGGTCGTTGAGCTTGGCGAGCAGGCTGGCGGGCGACAGCCCCTCGCCGTTGATCGCCACCGCGTCGCCGCCTTCGAAGTCGACGGTGATGATCTCCGGCCGGTCGGGCGCGTCCTCCGGGCTGACGGTGCGCGAGAAGACATAGTCCGGCACCTCCTCCCACGGATCCTCGAGCACCTTGCCCTCGGACGAGGTGTGGAGGAGGTTCGCGTCGGTGGAGAAGGGGCTCTCGCCGCGCTTGTCCTTGGGGACGGGGATCTGGTTCTTCTCGGCGAAGTCGATCAGCGCGGTGCGGCTGGTGAGGTCCCATTCGCGCCACGGCGCGATCACCTTGATGTCGGGCTGGAGCGCGTAATAGCCGAGCTCGAAGCGGACCTGGTCGTTGCCCTTGCCGGTGGCGCCGTGGCTGACCGCGTCGGCCCCGACCATCTTGGCGATCTCGATCTGGCGCTTGGCGATCAGCGGCCGCGCGATCGAGGTGCCGAGCAGGTACAGCCCCTCGTAGAGCGCGTTGGCGCGCATCATCGGGAAGACATAGTCCTTGACGAACTCTTCGCGCAGGTCGTCGATGAAGATGTGCTCGGGCTTCACGCCCATCAACTCGGCCTTCTTGCGGGCGGGCTCCAGCTCCTCACCCTGGCCGAGATCGGCGGTGAAGGTCACCACCTCGCACTGATATTCGGTCTGCAGCCATTTCAGGATCACGCTCGTGTCGAGGCCGCCCGAATAGGCGAGCACCACGCGATTGATCTTGTCGGCCATCAGCTCATTCTCCGAAATGCCCTCACCGGGGCCCGCGTGCCGGTGGCAGGGCGGGCCGGCGCTTCTCACGCGGGCAGGTTGCGCGCGCGCTCTATGCCTCGCGCGGCGCTTCCGCAAGCGGCTCGCCGACGGATCGCACCAGCCGCGGGAGCGCGAGGCCGAGGCCGGCGGCGCGGTAGGCGTAGCTGGCGAGCAGCGCGGCCCACATGCCGACCGCGCCCCAGGGCCGCAGCAGCAGGTCGGTAGCGAGGTAGAGCAGGGTGGCGGCGACGGCGGCGTTGCGCAGGCTCCTGCCCGCGGTCGCGCCGATGAACACGCCGTCGAGCAGCCAGGCGGGGGCGCCGACCAGCGGCACCAGCGCGGCGAAGGGGAGCAGCGCGACCGCGTGGGCGCGGACCTCCGGATGGTCGGTCACGGCGGCGATCAGCGGCACGCCGTCGAGATGGATCAGGAGCGCGAAGGCGGCCCCGGCGGCCAGCGTGAACTCGCCCGTGAGCCGGGTCGCGCGGAGCAGCTCGGTGCGGGCGCCGCGGCCGATCGCCTCGCCGATCCGCGACTCGGCGGTGAAGGCGAAGCCGTCGAGCACGAAGGCGGAGACGGAGACGAACTGCATCAGCACGTGGTTGGCCGCGAGCGGGACCTCGCCCAGCCGCGCGCCCGCATTGGCGAACCAGCCGAACAGCACCAGCAGGGCGACGGTGCGGACCATGATGTCGGCGTTGACGGCGAACAACCGGCGCAGCGTGTCGCGATCGAACAGCCGTGCGCTCAGGCCGCCGAGGGCGCCGGGACCGAGGATGCGCAGCGCGAGGAAGATGCCCAGCAGCAGCGCGCTCCATTCGGCGCAGGCGGTGCCGAGGCCGACGCCGCGTGCGCCGAGGCCCAGCCCCCAGACGAACCAGAGGTCGAGCACGGCATTGACCAGGTTCATCGCGATCTGGAGCAGCAGCGCCGCGCGGGTGCGGCCGAGCCCGAGCAGCCAGCCGTTGAGCGCGAACACGCCGAGGCTTGCGGGGGCGCCGAAGAAGCGGCCGCCGACATAGCCGCTGGCCGCCGCATCGAGCGCGCCGCCGCCTGCCAGCAGCGCAAAGGCGAGCGGGACCAGCAGCAGCTGGAGTGCGAACAGCACCACGCCGAGCCCGAAGCCCAGCGCCAGGCCGCGCAGCAGCATGGCCCGCACCTCCTCCGCATCGCCGGCACCCTGCGCCTGGGCGGTCATGCCGGTCATCCCCATGCGCAGGAAGCCGAAGCTCCAGAACAGGAAGTTGACGACGGTGGTGCCGAGCGCGACGCCTGCCAAGGCGGCGGCATCGCCGGTGCGCCCGACGACGATCGTGTCGACCATGCCGACCAGCGGCACGGTGGTCTGGCCGAGCATGATCGGCCATGCCTGCTGAAAGATCGAGGCGCGGGTGAGCGGGGCGGGCGTGGTCATGGGGCTGGGTGGTTCGATACGGGGCTCCGACACGCTCCCTGCTCCGCACGAACGGACGCGGGGTGGTCGTCGGATCAGCCGACGGCCACTTCGTGCAGCCGCCGCTCCTCCTCGAGCATATAGTCGCGGGTCAGCGGCAGGGCGTCGCGCGCGCGGGCGAACTGGAGCTGGTAGTTGACCATGCCCCCATAGTCGAAGCTGACCTGCGAGCCGGCGAGATAGAAGGTCCACATGCGGAAGAAGCGCTCGTCGTAGAGGTCGACGATCGCCTGGCGGGCGGCGACCGCGCGGTCGTACCAATGGGCGAGCGTGAAGCCATAGTGGCGGCGCAGCACTTCCACGTCGGTCAGGAACATCTTGTTCCCCTCGTGCGCGCGGACGATCTCCGACAGCGCCGGGATATAGCCGCCGGGGAAGATGTACTTGGCGGTGAAATGGTCGGTCACCCCCGGCCCACCGGCGCGGCCGATGGTGTGGAGCAGCATCACGCCGTCGGGGGTGAGCAGTTCGCGGCACTTGGCGAAGAAGGTGCGGTATTGCGGCGGGCCGACATGCTCGAACATGCCGACCGAGACGATGCGGTCGAACTGGCCCCGGACCGCGCGATAGTCGATCAGCTCGAAGCGGACCTTGTCGGCGACACCGGCTTCCTGCGCCCGGCGGCGGGCGACCTTGAGCTGCTCCTCCGACAGGGTGATGCCCAGCACCTCGGCCCCGGTCTTGCGGTGGAGGTAGAGCGCCATGCCCCCCCAGCCGCAGCCGATGTCGAGCACGCGCATGCCCGGGCGCAGCGCGAGCTTGGCGGCGATGTGCGCCTTCTTGTCGACCTGCGCCTGTTCCAGGCTGTTGCCGGGATCGGCGAAATAGGCGCAGCTGTACTGGCGGTCGACGTCCAGGAAGAGGTCGTAGAGCCGGTCGGACAGGTCGTAGTGATGGGCGACGTTGCGCTTCGACTGGCGGGCCTGGTTGTAGCGATCGAGTCGGTGGAGCACGGCGTTGGCGACGAGGCGCATGCCGCGGGCCTTGAGCTTGCTCTCGCCGGCCTCCCAGAGGTTGTTCTTCTTGAACAGCACCAGCAGGTCGCGGATGTCACCCTGCTCGATGACCAGCCGGCCGTCCATGAAGGCTTCCGCCGCCCCGAGGCTCGGGTCCCGCACGATCGCGGCGAGGACCTTGCGATCGGTGAAGCGGATCGTGACATCGGGGAAGCCGGGGTCCGGCGTGCCGAAGCGGCCGGTGCTCCCGTTGGCGTTGTGGACGGTCAGCTGGCCCTTCCGAACGGCCCGCGCGAAGAACATATCGATCAGCGCCATGCCGGGGAGGCTAATGGCCTTCGACGGGAAAAGCTACCGTTTGGTTCGATAAGCCGTGCGCCGCTCAGTCGGCGAAGAGCAGCACCGGCGTCTCCAGCAGCCGCTTGAGCGCCTGGACGAAGCTCGCCGCGTCCCAGCCGTCGACCACCCGATGGTCGCACGAGATCGACACGTTCATCAGCTTGGCGCGCCGGATCGCGTCGCCGCCGCGGCCGTCGTCGACAAACACCGGCCGCTCGACGATGCGGTTGGGGCCGAGGATCGCGACTTCGGGGCGGTTGATGACGGGGGTTGTGGCGACCCCGCCCAAGGGGCCGAGCGAGGTGACGGTGATGGTGCCGCCCGACAGCTCTTCCGAGCGCGCCTTGCCGGTGCGCGCCGCCTCGGCCAGGCGCACGATTTCGGCCGCGAGCTGCCAGACGTTCTTGTCCTGCGCGTCGCGGATCACCGGCACCATGAGGCCGGCGTCGGTCTGCGTCGCCATGCCAAGGTGAACGCGGCCGTGGCGGGTGACCACGCCCGCCTCGTCATCATAGCGGGCGTTGAGCATCGGGAAGTCGGGCAGGGTGCGGCACAGCGCGGCGATGAACAGCGGCAGCAGGGTGAGCTTGGGCCGGTCGCCGCGGTTCGCGTTGAGGTCGGCGCGCAGTGCCTCCAGCGCGGTGACCTCCACCTCCTCCACATAGGTGAAGTGGGGGATGTGGCGCTTGGAAGCGGCCATGTTGTCGGCGATGCGGCGGCGCATGCCGATGACCTTCACGGGCTGGTCGTCGCGGGCGCGGCTGGCGTGGGGGGCGTGATAGCCCTGGGACTGGCCGTAGCGCAGGTGGGCGTCGAGGTCGGCGTGGCGGATGCGGTCGCCCTCGGTGCGGACCTGCGCCAAGTCGATGCCGAGGTCACGGGCACGGGCGCGCACGGCGGGGGAGGCGAGGATGGGGTGCTTTGAAGCAGAAGCGGGTGCTTCTTCTTCGTATCCCGGCGAACCCGTGTGCCCCGGCGAAGGCCGGGGCCCAGCATCGGGGGTCGTCGTGATACGCGCTGCGTTCTCCTCGCCGGCGTCCCCCATCTGGGCCCCGGCCTTCGCCGGGGTACGGTCAGAAGAAGAAGGGGGGGAGGATGCTTCCTCCCCTTCCGGCGGGGTGAGGCACGCGGGCGCGGCATCGCCGGCAACCTCCACCCCGGGGTTCTCCGCCACCACCGCGTCGCTCTCGGTCTCTTCCTCCGTCTCGATCACCACCAGCGTGGAGCCGATCGGGATCGAATCGCCGGGCTCGCCGGCGAGCTCGATCACCACCCCGGCGACGGGGCTTTCCATCTCTACGGTCGCCTTGTCGGTCATCATGTCGGCGAGGCGTGCGTCCTCCTCGACGCGGTCACCGATCTTCACGTGCCAGGCGACGATCTCCGCCTCGGAAATGCCTTCGCCGATGTCGGGCAGGCGGAAGCTGAAGCGTGCCATCAGGTCCTCATCACTTTCTTGAGCGCTTCGCCGATGCGGACGGGGCCGGGGAAATAGGCCCATTCCAGGCTGTGCGGATACGGCGTGTCGAAGCCGGTGACGCGTTCGATCGGCGCCTCGAGATGGTAGAAGCAGCGTTCCTGCACCAGCGCCGACAGCTCGGCGCCGAAGCCGGAGGTGCGGGTCGCCTCGTGCACGATCATGCAGCGGCCGGTCTTCTTCACCGACGCCTCGATCGCCTCGATGTCGAGGGGGACGAGCGTGCGCAGGTCCAGGATCTCGGCATCGATTCCGGCCTCCTCGACCACCGACTGGCAGACATGGACCATCGTGCCATAGGCGAGGATGGTGAGCGCCTCGCCCGCACGCGCCACCGCCGCCTTGCCGAGCGGCACGCGGTAGTAGCCAGTGGGGACGGTGGCGGCGGGATGCCCCGCCCAGCTCTTGGCAGGGCGGTCCCAATGGCCGTCGAACGGGCCGTTGTAGATGCGCTTGGGTTCGAAGAAGAGGACGGGGTCGTTGTCCTCGATCGCGGCGATCAGCAGCCCCTTGGCGTCATAGGGGGTGGAGGGGATCACCGTCTTGATGCCCGAGACATGGGTGAAGATGCCCTCGGGGCTCTGGCTGTGCGTCTGCCCGCCGAAGATGCCGCCGCCGAACGGCGAGCGCACCGTGATCGGCGCGGTGAAGTCGCCGTTGGAGCGATAGCGCAGCCGCGCCGCCTCCGACACCAGCTGGTCGAGCGCGGGGTAGATATAGTCGGCGAACTGGATTTCCGGCACCGGGCGCAGGCCATAGGCGCCCATGCCGATCGCGACGCCGACGATGCCGGTCTCGGTGATCGGCGTGTCGAACACGCGGGTCTTGCCGAACTTCTTTTGCAGGCCGGCGGTCGCGCGGAACACGCCGCCGAAATAGCCGACGTCCTCGCCCATCACGATCACGTCCGGGTCGCGCGCCATCATGACTTCGAGCGCGGAGTTGATCGCCTGGATCATGTTCATGGGCGCGGTCTCGCCCGGAGCGGAGGTGCCCGCCATCGCTGCTTCCTCGCTCACTTGCGGGCCCATGGGCGGCCGGAGGCGGCCTCTTCCGCCAGCATCTGCGCCTGCTGCTCGCGCAGGTGCCAGGGCATCTCCTCGAACACGCCGTCGAACAGGCTGTCGAGCGGCTGGTGCAGGCCGTGGCCGAGCACGCCGTTCTTTTCGGCCTCCTTTTGTGCGGCGCGGACTTCCTCCGCGACTTCGCGGTCCATCGCAGCGTGGCGCTCGTCGTCCCATTCGCCGATCGCGACCAGATGCGCCTTCAGCCGCGCGATCGGATCGCCCAGCGGCCAGGCGGTCGCTTCCTCGGCGGAGCGATATTGCGAGGGGTCGTCGGAGGTCGAGTGCCCCTCGGCGCGATAGGTGAAATGCTCGATCAGCGTCGGCCCCTGGTTGGTGCGGGCGCGCTCGGCTGCCCAGCGGGTGGCGGCATAGACCGCGAGCGCGTCGTTGCCGTCGACGCGCAGCCCCGCGATGCCATAGCCGATTGCGCGGGCGGCAAAGGTCGTCGCCTCCGCCCCGGCGAACCCGGAGAAGCTGGAGATCGCCCACTGGTTGTTGACGACGTTGAAGATCACCGGCGCGCGATATACGGCGGCAAAGGTGCAGGCGGAGTGGAAGTCGCCCTCCGCGGTCGACCCTTCCCCGCACCAGGCGGCGGCGATGCGGGTGTCGCCCTTGGCCGCCGACGCCATCGCCCAGCCCACCGCCTGCGGGTACTGCGTGGTGAGGTTGCCGGAGATCGAGAAGAATCCGGTGTCCTTGGACGAATACATGATCGGCAGCTGCTTGCCGTGGAGGGGATCGCCGCGGTTCGAGTAGATCTGGTTCATCATCTCGACCAGCGGATAGTCGCGGGTGAGGAGGATCCCCTGCTGGCGATAGCTGGGGAAGCACATGTCGTCGCGGTCGAGCGCCAGCGTCGCGGCGACGGCCACCGCCTCCTCGCCCGTGCACTTCATGTAGAAGCTGGTCTTGCCCTGGCGCTGGGCGCGGAACATGCGCTCGTCGAACGCGCGGGTGCGGGCCATCGAGCGCAGCATCCGGCGCAGCACTTCGGGTGCGAGGCGCGGGTTCCAGGCGCCGACCGCCTGGTTGTCCTCGTCCAGCACGCGCACCAGCGTATAGGCGAGCTCGTGGAACTCGGCCGGCTGCGCGCTGGTGTCGGGGCGGCGGGCCGCATCGGCGGGGGGGATGACGACCTCTGCGAAATCGACCGGATCGCCGGGGCGGAAGCGGGGCTCCGGCACGTGCAGCGCCAGGGGCGGCAGATTGGGTCGCAGCGACTCTTCGCTCACTCGTCTCTCCTAGGCCTGCCGTCCGGGGCCGGAACCCCGCGCAGACTCGTTTCAAGCGAGTGTTATAAAATTTCAAAGGTTCGGGGAAGCCAGGATCGTCGCTGCGGTGCAGCGGCGCGGTGGGCGGGTGGTTTACGGCGACGGCAGCACGTGCGGCCCTCGCCCCAGGCAGGAGGCACAGCTATGAAAGGGCATGACCTTGCTCTCCAACTCCATTCCGACGCGCGGCCTCGGCCTGGCGCTGATCCTGCTCGCCACTGCCTGCAACGACGGGGGAACGGCAGCGCCCGACAATGCGGCGTCGGAGCCGACTCCCGAAGCGGCGGCGACGGTCGCGCCGGTGCCGGTGCCGACTGCCACCCCATCCCCGGCGACCGCCTCGCCCCAGCCGAGCCCGGTGGCGTTGCCGCAGGAGCGACCGGCACTGGACATCACCCAGGCGGACGTTGAGGCGCAGCTTTCGCCCGCTCTGGAGGCGTGCCTGAACTCGGGCGATGCCGCCAAGGGCGTGTCGGTGGCTATGGGCGCGTGCGTCCGCGACGAGCTGGCGGTGCAGGACGCGCGGCTGAACGCGGCCTATAAATCGGCCATGGACAAGCGCGGGCCGGCCGAGCAGGCGAAGCTGCGGATCGAGGAGCGGGCCTGGATCAAGCGGCGCGACGCCGAGTGCGAGGCGCAGCGGACCGGCGGGACGATCGACATGGTCGAGGTGCCCATGTGCCTGGTGCATGAGACGGTGCGGCGGCGGATCACGCTGCAGCCGATGGCGGGCTGATCGCGGCGGTGCGGGCGCTGTCCAACCTGCTGTTCGTGCTCGCCGCCGGGATCGCGGGCCTGGCGGTCCTCGCCGCTGCCGCGCTCCGCAACACGGCGTGCGGCTATGCACCCAACTCCAGCGGGTGCCGGGCGGCGTGGCCCTGGGAGATGAACGGCGACGACCGGCTGTGGCTGTTCGACGTTCCCGTGCTGCTGGTGCTGGGGATGGTGGCGGGCGCGGTGATCCTACGGCGCAAGTCGCGCTGACCCTCAGCCTTCGGGGAAGGCGGCGCGCAGGGCGTCATACTGCCGGCGGCTGATCGGCAGCATCGATCCGTGGCGGGTGCCGCCCGGCATTTCGTAGCGGTTCCATTCGGGAACGCCGCTATTGCCCGACACCTGATACCACGGCCCCTGCAGCGTCGGCGCCATCGAGAGGCCGTAGCTGGTCCCGGCATATTGCTCGTAATAGAGCAGCCAGTCCTTGTCGCCGGGCGAGCGGACCAGCGTCGGCGCCTCGCGGAAATTGGGGCTGAGCGGCGCGCCGGGCAGCGGATAGGGGCCGAGCAGCTGCGCGGCGCAGCTGATGCGGATCGTCTTGCCGGTGGTCCATTCGTACGACGGGTAGCGCTCGTCCTTGATCACCGCGCAGTATCCGCCGCGGGGATCGGGCTGGACGATGGTGTCGATGGTCGCCATGTCCCAGCTGAACAGGCGGCGAGGCTTGGCGCCAAAGGTCTTGAGGTCCGGCGACTGGACGTAGAGCGTGCGCTGGCTCGCCCAATAGCGTTCCGGATCCTCGCGATTGCCGTCCTCGTTTGGGGTGTGCCAGGTGAGCAGGAACTGGCGAGAGGGCGTGTCGAAATAGAGCTTAGGCGCGCCGATGCGCTGCATGGCGTGCGGGTGGCCCGGGATGTCCTTGAGATCGGGACGGTAGGTGCCGAACGGCGCCCAACGAACGAGATCGTCGGAGACCCAGAAGCGGATCAGCGGGTCCTCGTCGCTGTTGTTGCCGACCAGATAGTAGCGCCCGTCGGGGCCCTGGGCGATCGAGGCGTGGCCGTGGTAGTCGGCGGAGACGGGCTTGCCGCCGTTGAGGCGCGTCCAGTGGAAGCCGTCGAGGCTGACCGAGTAATAGAGGACGCCGTAGCGTTCCTTGGTCATGTGGGCGAAGAGATAGGCCTTGGCCGGATCGACATAGGGCGTGACAGGGCCGCCGGGTGCGACCTGCGCGGTCGCCGGCACGGCTGCGGCAAGGGCGGCTAGCGCCATGGCGACGGCGCGCTTCCAGATGGTCCGCATGGCTCTCTCCCGATGATCTTTTGATCATACAAATAGGAGAGGGGCCAGTTTGTCCAGCGTCGCCCGGTCAGGGCAGCAGCGTCACCGACATGATGGCGCTGCGGCTGGCGCCGGGGGCGACGCGCATCATGCCGGGCTTGTCCCAGATGTCGCCGGAAAAGCCGACCGGGTCGGCGATGCCGTGCCAGGGCTCGACGCAGACGAAGGCCGCGCCGGGCTTGGTCCAGATGCCGAGCATGGGGGTGTCGGGGAAGCCGATCTCCAGCGCCGGGCCCTCGCCGGCGTCGTAGCGCAGCGACTGGCTTTCGAGCTGCTGCCAGACGAGCGCGTCCTCGGTGAAGAGGGCGTCGGAGAGGGGGAGCACGCGGTCCCGGAGCGGGCTCGGGCGTGGGGCGGGCGCGATCAGGCCGTCCTCGATCGACGCGAGGGTTGCGGGCTCATGCTCCGGGAAGGTGATGCGATGCGCCTCGCGCGGGCGGCCGTAAGGGAGCGGCCAGGCGAAGGCGTGGTGGAAGCCGATGCTCGCCGGCAGGTCGCGGGTGTCGCGGTTGGTGACCGTGACAGTAGTGGTGAGGGTCGAGCCTCCGAGCGCGTGGGTGACGTCGAGCGCAAAGGCGCGCGGGTAGACTTCGCGGCTCTCGGCATCGTCCTCCAGCCGGAAGCGGACGTGCGCCGCGCCCTGCTCTGCCAGCGTAAAGGTGCGTCGGCGGGCGAAGCCGTGCTGGGGCAGCGCATAGTCGCCGCCGTCGAGCCGGTAGCGGTCGCCCGCCAGCCGGCCCACGATCGGGAACAGGATCGGCGCATGGCCGGTCCAATAGGCGGGATCGGCATCGGTCATCAGCTCGCGGCCCTGCGCATCGCGCAGCGACACGAGCTCGGCGCCGAGCGGATCGATCGCCGCCCGGAGGATGCCGTTGCCGATCTCCACCCGATCAGCCACGCAGGGATGCTCCCAGCTTGGCGGCGGCGGCGACGACCTTGTCGGCAACGCCCTTGATCTCCGCGTCGGTGAAGCTCTTCTCGCCCGGCTGGAGCGTGACCTCGACGGCCAGCGACTTGCTGCCTTCCTCGACCCCGGCGCCGGTGAAGACGTCGAACAGCCGCGCGTCGACGATCGCCGCCTTGTCCGCACCGCGCACGGCCCGCACCAGCGCGTCGCCGCTGACGGTGGCGGGTACCAGGAAGGCGAAGTCGCGCGTCACCGCCTGCAACGCCGGCGGCGCATAGGCGGGGCGCATGAAGCCGGTGCCGCGCTTGCCGGGAAGCGCGTCGAGGAACAGCTCGACCGCGACCACGGAGCCCGACAGGTCGAACGCCTTGGCGAGGCGCGGATGGAGCGTGCCGAAGGCGGCGAGCACCGTCTTCGGCCCAAGCCGCAGCGTCGCCGACTGACCGGGGTGATAGGCATCGCCCGCGCCGTCCATGACCTGGAGGTTGGCGACCGGCGCACCGGCGGCCTCCAGCAGCGCGAGGGCTTCGGCCTTGGCATCGAACGCGTCGAAGGGCGCAGCCTTGCCCGCTTGCCAGCCGCGGCTGCGCTGCTCGCCGGCGAGGACGACGCCCAGCGTCAGGCGCTCGCCGTCGGCCAGATAGCGGCGGCCGATCTCGAACAGGCGCACGCCGGTGGCGCCGCGCTTGAGGTTGCGGTTCGCGGCCGACAGCAGCCCGGGGAGCAGCGAGGGGCGCATGACCTTCATGTCCTCGCTGATCGGGTTGGCGAGCGTCCAGGCGCCGCCGCCGAAGCTTGCGGCGGCATCCTCGGCGATGAAACTCCAGGTGATCGCCTCGTTGAGCCCGCGCGCAGCGGCCGAACGGCGCAGGCGGCGCTCCAGCTTCTGCTCGGGCGTGGCGGTCGGGCGGGCGACGCCGGCGGGGCGGGGCAGCGGCGTCGAGGGGACCTTGTCGATGCCCTCGATGCGGATCACTTCCTCGACCAGGTCGGCCGGGCCGTCGACGTCGCGGCGCCAGCTCGGCACTACCACGTTCCATTCGAGGTCGACCACGAAGCCGAGGCGTTCGAGGATCTCCTGCTGCCGCTCGGGCGCGACCGCGAGCCCGCCGAGCGTCTCGGAGAGGTTCGGATTGTAGGCGACGAGGCGCGGATCGGCCGGCGGCTCGCCGGCGCGGGTGACTTCGCTCGGGGTGCCGCCGCACAGGGCGAGCACCAGGCGGGTGGCGATCGCCAGCCCTTCGTCGAGGAAGGCGGGATCGACGCCGCGCTCGAACCGCTGGCGCGCGTCGGAGGTGAGCGCGAGCTTCTGGCCGGTGCGGGCGATCGTCTCCGGCGTGAAATAGGCGCATTCGATGAGCACGTCGGTGGTCGTCTCCGACACGCCCGAATGCTCGCCGCCCATGATGCCGCCGATGTCGTGCACGGCCGCATCATCGGCGATCACGGTCTCGCCGCCGTCGAGGGTGTAGGTCTTGCCGTTGAGCGCCAGCACCTGCTCGCCCGCGGTCGCATGCCGAGCGACCAGCCCGCCCTGGAGCTTGGCGCGATCATAGACGTGCAGCGGGCGGCCGAGGCCGAGCATCACATAGTTGGTGATGTCGACCAGCGCCGAGATCGGCTTCTGGCCGACCGCGGTCAGGCGGCGCTGGAGCCAGTCGGGCGAGGGGCCGTTGGTGACGCCCGCGACGGTCTGGGCGAAGAAGGCGGGGCAGCCCTCCGGGTCATGGGTGGCGACGTCCGGGCCGGCGCCTTGCGGCGTGATCTGAGGCAGATCGCCAAGCACCGCCTCGAGCGGGCGCAGCGTGCCCAAGCCAGCGGCGGCAAGGTCGCGGGCGATGCCGCGTACACCCATGCAGTCCTGCCGGTTGGGGGTGATCGCCACGTCGATGACGGGATCGTCGAGGCCGGCATAGTCGGCAAAGGTGGTGCCGACCGGCGCGTCGGCCGGCAGCTCGATGATGCCGTCATGGTCCTCGCCGAGTTCCAACTCACGTGTCGAGCACATCATGCCGTTGGATTCGACGCCGCGGATCGCCGCGACGCGCAGCTCCATGCCGTTGGCGGGGACGACCGCGCCGGGCATGCCGAACACGCCGACCAGCCCAGCACGCGCGTTGGGGGCACCGCAGACGACCTGGAGCGGGCCGTCGCCGGCATCGACCGACAGCACCTGGAGCTTGTCGGCCTGGGGATGGCGCTCGGCGGTGAGGACGCGGGCGACGCGGAAGCCGGTGAGGCGCGCGGCCGGGTTCTCGACGCCTTCGACCTCCAGCCCGATGCGGGTTAGGCCGTCGAGGATCGCGTCGAGCGAAGCGTCGGTGTCGAGGTGCTCGCGCAGCCAAGAAACGGTGAACTTCATGCGCCCACTCCCCCCGACAGCGTGGGCACGTCAAGCGCCGAGAAGCCATAGTGCTTGAGCCAGCGCAGGTCGCCGTCGAAGAAGGCGCGGAGATCATCCATGCCGTATTTCAGCATCGCGAGCCGATCGACGCCGGTGCCGAAGGCGAAGCCCTGGTACTCGTCGGGGTCCAGGCCGCAGGCGGCGATCACCTTGGGGTGGACCATGCCGGAGCCCAGCACTTCCATCCAGCCTTCTGACCCGCCGACCACGCGCTTGCCCTTCTGCATGGTGTAGCCGATGTCGACCTCCGCCGAAGGCTCGGTGAAGGGGAAGTAGCTGGGGCGCAGGCGCAGCACGATGTCCTCGCGCTCGAAGAACGCCTTGAGGAAGGTCTCCAGCGTCCATTTGAGATGGGCAAGGGTGATGCCCTTGTCGATCACCAGCCCTTCGATCTGGTGGAACATCGGCGTGTGGGTGGCGTCGCTGTCCGAGCGATAGACGCGGCCGGGCGCGATGATGCGGATCGGCGGCTTCTGCGACAGCATCGTGCGGATCTGCACGGGGCTGGTGTGGGTGCGCAGCACCATCGGCCGCTCGTGCTCGCCGGCGAGGTAGAACGTATCATGCATCGCGCGTGCCGGATGCGTCTCCGGGATGTTGAGCGCGGTGAAATTGTGCCAGTCGTCCTCGATCTCGGGGCCGGTCGCGACGGCGAAGCCGAGGTCGGCGAAGATCTCGGCGAGCTCGTCCATGACCTGGCTGACCGGGTGGACGCTGCCGGGCGCGGTGCGGTCGACCGGAAGCGTCATGTCGAGCGTCTCGGAAGCGAGCCGCGCGTCGAGCGCGGCCTGCTCCAGCCCCGCCTTGCGCGTCGCGATCGCCTCGGTCACCGACTCGCGCAGCGCGTGGATGCGCGGGCCTTCGACTTGGCGCTGCTCGGGGGTCATGCCACCGAGCGTCTTGAGGAGGCCGGTGACGGCGCCCTGCTTGCCGAGCGCGTGGACGCGCACTGCGTCGAGCGCGTCGAGCCCGGCGGCCGCGTCGATCGCCGCCAAGAGGTCGGCTCGCAATTGTTCGAGATCGGGGGTCATTGGAATTCCGTTCGCAAGATTGGGAGGTCCGAACCTTAGTCGGCGGCTGAGGTCAAGCCGTTCCGGGGTCCGTCACGCACGCGCGGCGAGCAGAAGGCCGCCGAAGCCGATGAACAGCGACCCCGTCGCGCGGTTGAACAGGCGCTGCCGGCGCGGCGGTGCCAGCCAGCGGGCGAGCGAGCGGCCGCCCAGCGCATAGGCGGCGTACCAGCCGCCCTCGATCACCACGAACGTCGCGACCAGGATCGCCAGCTGGAGCCAGAAGGGGCGGCTGGGGTCGAGGAACTGCGGGAACAGTGCGGCGGCGAAGACGATCAGCTTCGGGTTGGAGAGGCCGGTGCCGAGGCCCGCCGCATAGAGCGCGCCGGGACGGCTGCGGGTGAAGCCCTCTGCCCTGGGAGCATCCGAGACCGGGGCCCGCCACGCCTTGATCCCGAGCCAGATCAGATAGGCGGCACCGGCGAAGCGCAACGCACCGTAGAGCCGGGGCGACGCCTGGAGCAGCGCACCAAGTCCCATTGCCGAGGCGAGCAGGCACAGCAGGTTGGCGCTCATAAGCCCCGCCATGGAGAAGACCGCGCGGCGCGGGCCGTGGTGGATGCTCTGCACCATGACGTGCAGCATGTTCGGGCCGGGGGTGCCCGCGATCAGGAACACGGCGGTGACGTAGAGCCACCAGAGGTGCATCGCCATTCGTGCCTCCTCATTTGCCCCCGCCACCCGGGTGGCCAAGGGCGAAAACGAAAAGGGCGCCGGTGTTGCCACCGACGCCCCATGTTCGCTTGACGCTGCAGGTCGCTTAGGCGGCCTGGGGCAGCGCCGCCTTCGCCTGAGCGACGATGGCGGTAAATGCCTCACCTTCGTGCATCGCGATATCCGCCAGGACCTTACGGTCCAGCTGGATGCCGGCGAGCTTCAGGCCGTGCATGAACTGCGAGTAGGTCAGGCCCTCGGCCCGGACGCCTGCGTTGATGCGCTGGATCCAGAGGCCGCGGAAGGTCCGCTTCTTAACCTTGCGGTCGCGATAGGCGTACTGGCCGGCCTTTTCGACGGCCTGACGTGCGATGCGGATCGTGTTCTTGCGACGGCCGTAATAGCCCTTCGCCTGATCCAGAATACGCTTGTGCTTGGTGCGGGTCGTGGTGCCGCGCTTGATGCGTGCCATGTGTCAGTACCTCCTTAGCGCAGACCGTAGGGCGCCCACGCCTTGACGTGTGCGACGTCGGCGTCGGCGAGCACCGAGGTGCCGCGGTTCTGGCGGATGTACTTGGCGTTGTGGCTGATCAGGCGGTGGCGCTTGCCGGCCACACCGTGCTTCACCTTGCCGGTAGCGGTGAACTTGAAGCGCTTCTTCACGCCGCTCTTGGTCTTGAGCTTGGGCATTTTGGTCTCCTTGTGTGACACGACCCAGAAGATCGCCGCGGCAGCCCTTTTGGCCGGGCGATCCCTCGAGACGGGCTCGAAGAGTCGTGGAAAGACGGCGCGCTTAGCGCAATGGCGGTGCGGACGCAACCGCGGGTGGTGGCGCGGAAGCGTGCTTCTCCTGCGCAGGAGCACGGATGGCGCGTGCGGAACTCGTTTCGCTTCCGGCGAGTTTTTGCCGTCATGGCTGATCGCGAAGTGCCCCCTGTCGCGGACGATGTGCCGCCGCCGCCTGCCGCACCCCCGGCGGCGCCGCCGCGACGTGGACGGCCGCGCTGGCTGACGATCCTGCTGCGGGTGGTGCTGGGCATCTTCGTCGCGCTGTTCCTGGTGTGGGCGATCCTGTTCATCACCAAGGGCCGGTTCCTGAAGCCCACGTTCGAGAAGATCGCGTCGAGCTCGGCCGAGCGGCAGGTGCGGGTCGCGGGCGATTTCCAATTCTATTTCAACCCGATCAACCTGAAGTTCCTGGCCGAGGGGCTGACGGTCTCCAACCCGGCCTGGGCGGGCGGCGGCAATTTCCTGGAGGCGAGGAAGTTCGACAGCCAGATCGCGACCTTCACCTTCCTGTTCGGCAAGCGGCGGATCAACTGGCTGGGGCTGGACGGCGCGCGCGTCGACCTGGCCTGGGACGCCGACCACCGCCGCAACACCTGGACCTTCGGCGACCCCAACGCCAAGGGCGAGCCGTTCGACATGCCGGTGATCCGCCAGGCGGCGGTGAGCAATTCGGGGCTGCGCTACAGCGACCCGTCGATGCGGATCCTCGCCAACGTCCGCTTCCGCACCGTGGAGGCGCGCGACAGCAAGGTCGCCAACGCCGTGCGGTTCGACGGCGACGGGCGCGCGCGCGGCATTCCGTTCACGCTGACCGGCGCGCTGCTGTCGCCGAACGCGGCGCTGGCGGGTGGGCGCACCCAGCTCGCTCTGACAGTGCGGGCGGTGGATGCGGTGGGCACCGTGACGGGAACGCTGCCGGAGCCAACGGTGATCGAGGGATCGGACCTGAAGGTCGACCTGCGCGGGCGCAACCTGGCGAACCTGTTCGAGGTGTTCGGGCTGACCGTGCCCGACACGCGCCGCTACCATCTCGCCTCCGCGCTGACCAAGCGGGGCGAGGAGTGGCGCTTCACAGGGCTGCGCGGCACCTTTGGCGAGAGCGATCTGAGCGGCGCGTTCAGCGTGTTCCAGCGCGAGCCGCGCATGTACCTGACCGCCGATCTCGCCACCCGCCGGCTCGACATGATCGATGTCGCGCCGTTCATCGGCTACAATCCCGACCGGCTGGACAAGCAGGGCAAATCCGGCACGGTGACGCGCGTGGGCGGCACGCCGCGGCTGTTGCCGGACACGCCGCTCAACGTCGAGGCGCTCAAGAACTTCGACGCGAAGGTCAACTGGACGGTGCGGCAGGTGCGGTCGGAGAATGTGCCGATCTCCAACATCAAGCTCGGGCTGTCGCTCGAAGACCGGCTGCTGAAACTCTCGCCGCTCAACTTCACCATGGCGCGGGGCACGGTGCTGTCGGACATCAGCATCAATGCGCGCCGGGCGCCGGTCTTCACCGACTATGACATCCGGCTGACGCCGACGCCGATGGGCAAGCTGCTCGCGGGCTTCGGCGTGGCGGAGGCAGGTACCAGCGGCACCATTTCCGCGCGCGTGAAGATGACCGGCAGCGGCAACAGCGTGCATGATTCGCTGGCGAGCTCCAACGGGCGCATCGCCTTCATCATGCCCAAGGGCACGTTCTGGACGCGCAACATCCAGCTGTCCGAGATCGACGTCGGCACCTTCGTGCAGAAGATGTTCGAGGACAAGCTGAAGGAGCCGGTGCAGATCAACTGCGGGCTGATCGGCTTCACCGTGCGCAACGGCGTAGCGGCGGCCGACCCGATCCTGATCGACACGCAGAAGAACGTGATGCTGGGTCGCGGCGGCTTCAGCTTCAAGACCGAGGCGATCGACCTGGCGTTCCGCGCGGACTCTAAGAAGTTCTCGCTGTTCGCGGGCCAGTCGCCGGTCGGGATCAACGGCTATTTCGCGGAGCCGGGCTTCGACGTGATCAGCCCGGAACTGGTCGGCCGCGCCGGCATCGGCTTGGGGCTGGCGGCAGTGGCGACCCCGATCGGCGGGCTGCTGGCGTTCGTCGACGTGGGCGATGCCAAGTCGGCAGCATGCGGGCCGATCCTCGCCGGCGCCACCGCCAAGGCGCAGCGCACCACCAAGGGCAAGCCGCGCGACGATGTCGGGGCGGGTACCACGTCGAAGGACGAGGACGGCAAGGGTTCGCGCGAGGAGAAGAAGACCCAGCGCAAGAAGTTCCTGGGGATCTTCTGAACCTTTGATCCACCGGCGTGGACCAAGTTCTTCCCGAGCTTGGTTGACAGCTGGACTGCACTGCCCCCACACATCGATTTGTGGGGTTCGACTCCCCATTGGGCATTTCTCGAACGCGACACTGAAAGGTGCGGACAGCACAGATGAGAAATGTCCTCGCTGTGGTAGCAAGTGCCTGTGAAGCGCTCCAACTCAAGCTTTCCGGCGCCAGCCCATCGGCAACCGTGTCGCGGCTTTGCGAGCTTCGGGCTCCCGCCGCGTCGCCGTGGTGCCGGAAAGTGAGTGGTTGATGACTCCGCTTCTTCTGGTCGTCCTCGTCATTGCGATTGCGGGGCTTGTCCTGTGGGCGTCCCTTGAGGCGACCATCATCTACCCCCCGATGGTGGGGCTGCTCTATCGGGACGGCCGGTTCCAGCGGGAACTGCTGCCCGGGCGGCACATCCGCTTCGATCCGCTGAAGCGGACCAGGATCGTTCAGGTCCTGGTGGCGGAACGGCCGGTCTCGCTTCCGGAGGTGACGATTCTCTCCAAGGATCAGTTCTCGTTCCGCCTGAGCCTGGCGCCGGTGATGGCGGTGACGGATGCTCGTGCCTATTTCGAAACGCAGCAAAGCCTCGATACCCCGTCGTTCGCTCATTTCGTGGGGGGTAGCGGCGTTCACGCTGCGCTGTACCCGTCGGTGGCGGCGGCGACGCTGGAGGCTGCGGGCGAACGGACGTTGGCGGAAATTCTGGCATCCCCCGGCGTGTTGACGGCGGATGTCCTCGCCCGCATCGAGGGCGCGGTACCTGGAGCGACCGTCTCCCGGCTGCTGCTGACGGCGGTGAACCTGCCGCCCGAGACGCGCAAGATGTTCACCGACGTGGAGCGTGCGAAGATGGAGGCGCAGGGTGCGCTCGAGCGCGCACGCGGCGAGCAGGCTGCGCTTCGCGTGCTCGCCAATGCCGCCCGGCTCGTCAGCGACAATCCGGCGCTTGCCAATCTGCGGCTGCTGCAGGCGATCGAGGCAACCAAGGGATCGACGACCATCATCCTGGGCGAGGGCGCCATTGCGCCGGGTGGGTTCGGCCCAGTCGGCAGCACCGGTCGCAGACGCGATGGCCTCGAAGCGGGAGGATAGTTCATGAAAAGGCTGCAACCGGCGCAGGCTGTGCTGCTGGGTTTCCTGATCGTCGGGCTGGTCGCGTTCCTGTTCGCGTCGGGGTACGGCATCGGCAGGAACATCGCCGCACGGGAGCAGGCGGCCGAGGCGGGCGCCCGCTAAGCCGGCAAGAGGCGCCAGCGGAGGCGATCGCCGGTCGACGCGGTGCAGAGCCTTTGACCTCGCGCACGATCCTGCGCCATCAAGCTGGCATGGCTGCTTCCCCGCTTTCCCTGTCGCGACGGACGCTGGTCGCCGCCGCTGCCGCTGCTGCGGCGTTTCCGACCCGGCTTCTGGCGCAGGAAAGCCGCAGGGTGCTTGCCGGCACCTATGTGCAGGAGGGCGGCGCCGGGTTCGTGCCGCTGGAGGCGGCGCCGGGCGGCGGCTGGAGCGCAGGCCGGGCGCTGCCGGAGATCGCGAACGCCTCCTTCGGCGTGCAAAGCGGCGGCACGGGCGTGCGCTATCTGGTGGATGAGCAGGCCGAGGGGGCGCTCGGCATCTATGGGCGCGACTTCCGGCGCATGGCGCGGGTGTCGACGCTGGGCGCCGATCCCTGCCATGTCGCGCTGAGCCCGGACGGTCGTGCGCTGGCCGTGGCGAATTATTCGAGCGGGAGCGTGGCCCTCTGGAAGCTCGACCCGACGACCGGGCTGCCGATCGACGAGGCGGCGCGGATCGTTCATGGGGGCAGCGGCCCGGACCGGGAGCGGCAGGCCGGCGCACATGCGCATTGGGTCGGCTTTGTGCCGGGGCAGCCCCTGCTGCACGCGGTCGACCTGGGCGCCGACGCGGTCTTTGCCCACCACCTCGACCCGCAATCCGGCGCGCTGGCGAGGACGACGGTCGCCTATCGTGCCGAACCGGGATCGGGACCCCGCCACCTCGCACGGCATCCGCGGCTGCCGGTCGCGTATCTGGTGGCGGAACTCGCCAACACGGTGACGATCCTCGGTGCGGAGGGGGACGGGAGCTTTCGTCGGCGGGGCGTCGTCTCGACGCTGCCGGCGGGGTTCGCCGGGTCTTCGGCGGCGGGACATATCGCGCTCAACCGCAAGGGCGACCGGCTCTATGTCTCCAACCGCGGGCACAACAGCATCGCGGTGTTCGCGGTCGGCACGGACGGCGGGCTGACGCTGCTCCAGCATGTTGCGTGCGGCGGCAACTGGCCGCGGATGTTCCTGCTGCTGGAGGAGCGTGGAGAGATGCTGGTGGCGAACCAGCGATCCGGCACGGTGGCGAGCCTGCGGATCGGGAGCGACGGGATGTTGCGGGCGGCGACGTCACACGGCGTTCCGGTGCCGGGCGTTGCCTATTTGACGGTCTGAGGGACAATCCCGCCGAAGCCTGGAGCCGGAGCGCAGTTGTTCCCGGTGCACGCCTGACCTTCGCGAAGCACGCAGCCACCCCCGAACACTGTCGTATCCCTGCGCAGGCAGGGATGCAGGGCCCAGCAGAGCGACGGCGGTTGGCGCCTGAGACCCTGGGCTCCTGCCTGCGCAGGAGCACGGGAAGGGTTGGGACGAGGGTGCCGGCGAACGCCGGGGCTCAGATGCGGGAGACGCATGGGCGCGCGGCGCCACCGCGATCTGGTGCGACCGCGCCGCGGATGGGGGAGGCGTCGCCGCCTCCCCTCCCAGCCTCAGCCCAGCAGGGCCTCGGCCTGGTCGAGCGTTTCCTTGAAGCTCTGGACCAGCTGGCGATAGGGCGCCGGGCTCGTCATATCGAGGCCGGCGCGCTTGAGGATGTCGATCGGATAGTCCGAACCGCCCGCCTTCAGCACCGTCAGATAGCGGTCGCGCTCCGCCGTGCCGCCGGTGAGCACCGAGCGGGCGAAATACTCGGCCGCGGTGATCGAGGTGGCGTACTGATAGACGTAGAAGTTGGAATAGAAATGGGGGATGTACGCCCACTCAATCGCATAGGCCGGGTCGATCGCGACCTTGGGGCCGTGATAGCGCTTGAGCAGGTCGAGGTAGAGCGCGGTGAAGCGCGCGCCTGAGACGCCCTCGCCCTTTTCGGCCAGCTCGTGTGCCTCCAGCTCGAACTCGGCGAACATCGCCTGGCGGAAGAAGGTGCCGCGGATGCTCTCCATGCGTTGGCCGAGGTAGAAGAGCTTCTCCTCGCGGGTCTTGGCGCGCTTGAGCATATAGTCGACCAGCAGCGCCTCGTTCGCGGTCGAGGCGATCTCCGCCAGAAAGATCGGATAGTCGGCCATGTCATAGGGCTGGGCGCGGTTGGAGAGCAGCGAGTGGATCGCATGGCCCCATTCGTGCGCATAGGTCGACAGCCCCTCGTAATTCTCGCCGAGGTTGAGGAGCAGATACGGGTGCACGTCGTATGCGCCCGGGTTCATGTACGCGCCCGAGCGCTTGCCGGTCCGCGGGAAGGGATCCATCCAGCGGGCTGCGGTGCCTTCGGCGATCAGCTTGGCGTATTCGGGGCCGAGCGGCTTGGTCGCCTCCAGCGTCAGCGTGCGCATCTCCGACAGGGTGAAGCGGCGGTCGAGCGACACCAGCGGCGGATAGATGTCGTAGTACGCCATGTCCGGCAGCTTGAGCATCCGGCGGCGCAGCTCGAAATAGCGGTGGAGCTGCGGCAGGCCGGCGTTGGTCTCCTGCACAAGCGTCCGGTAGACGCCCTCGGGGATGTTGCCACCCGATACCGCTGCGGCCAGCGAGCTCGGGTATTTGCGGGCGCGGGCATTAAAGATGTCGCCCTTGATCTTGGCGACGTACGCGGCGCCCAGCGAGCTTTCGAAGGCGTCGTAGCTCTTCCAGAAGGCGTCGAACACCTGCTTGCGATCGGCGCGGTTGGGCGCATCGCGGTTGAGCGAATAGCCCTGGTCGTCGAGCCGCACCGACTTGCCGGTCGACAGCTGGACGGTCGGGCGCGGCATGTCGGAGGAGCGCAGCTGCTCGGCGGTGTCGCCCGGACCCGACAACGCGGCGCCGGCGCTGGCGAGCAGCGCCTCGCCCTCGGGGCTGAGCGTGTGCTCGGCCTGACGCAGCACGTTCTTGAGCACCATGCCGAAGCGGGTGCGCAGCGTCGCATTCTGGGCGGTGAACGCCTCGATCTTGGGGCGGCCGAGCGCGATCAGTTCGGGGCTGGTCCAGGCGGTCGCCTCGCCGAGTGCCACCCACAGGTCGGTCGCCTGGGCGCGGCGTTCCTGGTTGGCGGCAACGCGCACGTCCTCGTCGGCCTTGAGGCTGATGTAGGTGTAGATGCGCGACACGGTGCGGCCGACATCGGACTGGGCGGAGAGCGCCTGGGCGAGCACGTCGGCGCTTTCGCCGAGCCGCCCCTTCCACTGGGCGAGCGCCTTGGCATCGGCGAGCGCCTTCACGCGGGCGGCGTCCCAGGCTGCATCGGTCGGGTAGAGCTCAGTCAGGTCCCAGGCGGCGGTAGTGGCGCCGGGCGCGGGGGCGGCGGGCTGCTGGGCCCAGGCAGGAGTGGCGGCGGCGAATCCTGCAAGCGCAGAGGTGGCGAGGGCTTCGCGGCGGGTGAGATCGATCATGCGGGTTCCCGTGGATGGATGCGCCGGACGGCGCCTGTGCCGATCATCGGGATTCGCGGGGTGGAAGGAAAGAGGGGGAAAAGAAAAGGGCCGGAAGGTTTCCCCTCCGGCCCGTTTCCTTGGGACGGCACCGGCAAAGCCGGTGCGGACGTCGGACGGACTTCGGCGGGCCGAAGTCCGCCGGCCGATCCGGTGCGAGTCCCGGGCCAGCGCATGCTGGCCCGGGCCGCAATCGGATCAGAAGTCCATGCCGCCCATGCCGCCGCCGGGCATGCCGGCCGGCATCGCGGGCTTGTCCTCGGGCAGCTCGGCCACGGTTGCTTCCGTGGTGATGAGCAGGCCCGCGACCGACGCCGCGTTCTGGAGCGCGGTGCGCACGACCTTGGTCGGGTCGATCACGCCGGCCGCAACCAGGTTCTCATAGGTGTCGGTCGACGCGTTGAAGCCGAACGAGGTGTCGTTCTGGTCGAGCAGCTTGCCCGAGACGACCGCACCGTCGTGGCCGGCGTTCTGCGCGATCTGGCGAACCAGGGCGGTCAGCGAGCGGCGGACGATGTCGATGCCGCGGGTCTGGTCCTCGTTCGCACCGGTGACGCCTTCGAGCGCCTTGGTCGCGTAGAGGAGAGCCGTACCGCCGCCCGGGACGATGCCCTCTTCGACGGCTGCGCGGGTCGCGTGCAGCGCGTCGTCGACGCGGTCCTTGCGCTCCTTCACCTCGACCTCGGTCGCACCGCCGACCTTGATCACGGCCACGCCGCCTGCGAGCTTGGCGAGACGCTCCTGGAGCTTCTCACGGTCATAGTCGCTGGTGGTGACTTCGATCTGCTGGCGGATCGCGTCGGTGCGGCCCTTGATCGCGTCGGCTTCACCCGCACCATCGACGATGGTGGTGTTGTCCTTGTCGATGGTGACGCGCTTGGCGGTGCCGAGCATGCCCAGGGTCACGGACTCGAGCTTGATGCCCAGGTCTTCCGAGATGACTTCGCCCTTGGTCAGGATCGCGATGTCCTCGAGCATCGCCTTGCGGCGATCGCCGAAGCCCGGCGCCTTGACCGCTGCGACCTTCAGGCCGCCGCGCAGCTTGTTCACCACGAGCGTGGCCAGAGCCTCGCCCTCGATGTCCTCTGCGATGATCAGGAGCGGACGACCCGACTGGACGACGGCTTCCAGGATCGGGAGCATCGCCTGCAGGTTCGAGAGCTTCTTCTCGTGGATCAGGATGTACGGGTCGTTGAGCTCGACCGTCATCTTTTCCGGGTTGGTGATGAAGTACGGCGACAGATAGCCGCGGTCGAACTGCATGCCCTCGACGACGTCGAGCTCGAACTCGAGACCCTTCGCCTCTTCGACGGTGATCACGCCTTCCTTGCCGACCTTCTCCATCGCTTCCGCGATCTTTTCGCCGACTTCGCGGTCGCCGTTGGCGGAGATGATGCCGACCTGGGCGACTTCCTGGGTGCCCGCGACGGGCTTGGAGCGCGCCTTCACGTCCTCGACGACCTTGCCGACGGCGAGATCGATGCCGCGCTTCAGGTCCATCGGGTTCATGCCGGCTGCGACCGAGCGCATGCCTTCGCGAACGATCGCCTGGGCGAGGACGGTCGCGGTGGTGGTGCCGTCACCGGCGACGTCGTTGGTCTTCGAGGCCACTTCGCGCACCATCTGGGCGCCCATGTTCTCGAACTTGTCCTTGAGCTCGATTTCCTTGGCGACCGAGACACCGTCCTTGGTGATGCGCGGTGCGCCGAAGGACTTGTCGATCACGACGTTGCGGCCCTTGGGGCCGAGCGTCACCTTGACCGCGTCGGCCAGGATGTCGACGCCCTTGAGGATGCGCTCACGCGCGTCGCGCGAAAACTTTACTTCCTTGGCTGCCATGTTGGCGGTTCCTCTTGCTGGTGCTCCGGCGAAACACCGGAGCGCAGGATCTGGATGGGTGGTTCTGAGCTCCTGCCTTCGCCGGAGCGCCGAACCGGGTCAGGAAATCAGCCGACGATCCCCAGGATGTCGGATTCCTTCATGATGAGCAGGTCTTCGCCATTCACCTTGACCTCGGTGCCCGACCACTTGCCGAACAGGATGCGGTCGCCGGCCTTGACGTCGAGCGGAGTGACCTTGCCGTCCTCGGCCTTGGTGCCGGTGCCGGCGGCGACGACTTCGCCTTCCTGCGGCTTTTCCTTGGCGGTGTCCGGGATGATGATCCCGCCGGCGGTCTTTTCCTCGGCCTCGACGCGGCGAACGAGCACGCGATCGTGCAGCGGACGAAAGTTCATGCGCGCTTTCCTTTCCTGCAAATAAGTTCTTGGCACTCACCCCCAGCGAGTGCCAGCAGCCGGCATATGCGATCGGCCCCGGCCATCGTCAACGGGTCGGCGGGCGGAAAAAATGCAGGGGCGGGCAGGGCGTGCCGGAATCGCGCGGGGGCGCGCCGCCCTGGCGCCCAGGCGCGGCGCAAGCGGTTCGGGACGCGCGGTTTACTCGCCTTTGGCGCTGCTCTAGCACCGCAGAGGCCTGACAAGAGGATATGCGCGTGAGACTGGTTCGGGGTGCCTGGAAAGTGCTGGTCGCGGTCAAGGACGGGCTCGTCCTGCTGGCCATGCTGCTGTTCTTCGGCCTGCTGTTTGCGGCGCTGGCCGCCAAGCCCAATCCGGCGATCAAGCCCGGTGCGCTGCTGGTGGCGCTGGACGGCACGGTCGTCGAGCAGCCGAGCGAGATGGACCCCTTTGCGACGCTGAGCGGTGCGAGCGTGGCGCGCGAACATCGGCTGCGCGACGTGGTGCACGCGCTGGACAAGGCGCGCGACGACAAGCGGGTGACGGCGGTGGTGCTGGACCTGGACCGCTTCGTCGGCGGCTATCCCTCCGTGGTGGCGGAAGTCGCCGCCGCGGTCGGCCGGGTGCGGGCGAGCGGCAAGCCGGTGCTCGCCTATGCGACCGGCTATACCGACAGCAGCTATCTGGTCGCCGCGAACGCCAGCGAGATCTGGGTCAACCCGATGGGCGGCGCGATGTTCACCGGACCGGGCGGGGCGCAGCTCTACTACAAGGGCCTGATCGACAAGCTGGGCATCAACGCCCACGTCTATCGCGTCGGCGAGTTCAAGTCGGCCGTGGAGCCCTATACCCGCGCCGACCAGTCCGATCCCGCGCGCGCCGCCAACCAGGCGCTCTACGGCGCGATCTTCGGACAGTGGCGCGAGGCCGTGGCAAAGGCGCGCCCCAAGGCCAAGGTCGCCGACTTCCTGACCCAGCCGGACCGGCTGGTGGTCGCCGCCGGCGGCGACATCGCCAAGGCGAACCTGGCGGCGGGGCTGGTCGACCGGCTGGGCGACCGGGTCGCGTTCGGCAAGCGCGTGGCCGAGCTGGAGGGCGTCGGCATCGGCGACAAGAAGATCGCCGGCAGCTTCAAGGCGATCCCGCTCCGGAACTGGATCGCGGCCAACCCGCTGCCCAAGACGGGCGATGCCATCGGTATCCTGACCATCGCGGGCGAGATCGTCGACGGCGATTCCGGCACCGGCACCGCCGGCGGCGACACCGTGTCGAAGCTGCTGCTCAAGGGCCTGGCCGACAAGGAGCTGAAGGCGCTGGTGGTGCGCGTCGATTCGCCCGGCGGCTCGGCACTCGCGTCCGAGCAGATGCGCCAGGCGATCCTGCAGGCCAAGGAAAAGGGCCTGCCCGTGGTCGTCTCGATGGGCGGGCTTGCCGCGAGCGGCGGCTATTGGGTGTCGACGCCCGGCGACGTGGTGTTCGCCGAGCCGAACACCATCACCGGCTCGATCGGCATCTTCGGCCTGATCCCGACGTTCGAGAACACCCTCGCCAAGATCGGCGTGACGACCGACGGCGTGCAGACGACGCCGCTGACCGGCCAGCCCAACGTCACGGGCGGCACCAACGCGACGTTCGACGCACTGGTGCAGGCGACCATCGAGAACGGCTATCGCCGGTTCATCGGCCTGGTCTCCCAGTCGCGCAGGATGACGCCGGAGCGGGTCGACCAGATTGGCCAGGGCCGGGTGTGGGACGGCGGCACCGCGCGGCAGCTGGGGCTGGTCGACCGGTTCGGCACGCTCTCCGACGCGGTGGCCGAGGCGGCGCGGCGCGCCAAGCTCGACCCGGCCAAGGTCCATGCGGAGTATCTGGAGAAGGAGCCGGGGGCGCTGGAGCAGTTCCTGGCGGCGATGCGCGCGGGCGAGGAGGACGAGGATCGCGTCGGATCGGCCTCCACCGACCTGGTCTCGCGCCTGGCGGGCGAGCGGCGCGCGTTGCTGGCGCAGGCGCTGGGCGACGCCCGGCGGCTGGTGAAGGGGGGCGCTGCGATGCAGGCGCGCTGCCTGGAGTGCGCCGGGCTGGGGCCGGTGGTGCCGGCGCGCGAGGACGTGCGGCTGATGGACCTGATGCTGGCGCGGTTCGGCCTGTGATCGCAATCCGGGCGGCGACTCCCGACGATGCCGAGGCGATCGCGGAGATCTATGCCGCCTATGTGACCGGCAGCACGATCAGCTTCGAGGAGCAGCCGCCCGATGCGGCAGCCATTGCCGAGCGGATGGCGGCGCATGACGGCTTCTATCCTTGGCTGGTCGCGACCGGCACCGATCCGCTGGGGGAGACCGGGCCGGGTGCGATCCTGGGCTATGCCTATGCTGGGCCGTTCCGGTCGCGCGCCGCCTATCGCTTCTCCGTCGAGACGACGATCTACCTTGCGGGTGGCGCGCGTGGGCAGGGCGCGGGGCGGCTGCTCTACGAGGCGCTGATCGTGACGCTGCGGGCGCAGGGTTTCGCGCAGGCCATGGGGGTGATCGCGCTGCCCAACGGGCCGTCGATCTCGCTGCACGAGGCGGTGGGATTCCGCCGCGCCGGCGTGATCCGCTCGATCGGCTACAAGCAGGGCCAGTGGATCGACATCGGTCTGTGGCAATGCGAGCTGGCGCACACCGGAATGCCGCCGCCCGAGCCGCGGCCGTTCCGAGACGTCGGCGTCGTGCGGGGCTAGGCTTCATTCCAGGAGCAGAGGCTGGTGCCCGCGGCCCTGGGCTCCTGCCTTCGCAGGAGCACGGAGGCGTCAGTGCCGGCCGCGATAGGTCGGCAGGCCGAGCTTCCAGTGGATGGCGGCGGCGCGGAGCAGGAAGCCGGCGGCGGAGGCGCAGAGCGCCGAGGCGAAGCTCGGCATTCCGAGCGAGACCAGCACCACATAGAGGCCGGAGGCGAGGGCCGCGGCGGTGACGTATAGCTCCGGGCGCATCAGGATCGACGGCTCGCCGGCCAGCATGTCGCGCAGGATGCCGCCGGCGCAGGCCGTCACCACGCCCATGATCGCGGCGGGGATCGGCGGCACGCCGAACTCCAGCGCCTTGGCGACGCCATAGACCGCATAGGCGGCGAGCCCTGCCGCATCGAGCCATTCCAGCGCCTGCTGGCGCCACCAGCGCTGCGGGGTGATCCAGATCAGCACCGCCACCGACAGGCAGAGCGCGGCGGTCTGCGCGTCGCGGACCCAGAAGACGGGGGCGCCGATCAGCAGGTCGCGGATCGTCCCCCCGCCGACGCCGGTGATGAGCGCGAAGAAGGTGGCGGTCACCAGCGTCTGCGCGCGCTGCGCCGCCGCGAGCGCGCCGGTGGCGGCGAAGACCGCGATGCCGAGCAGGTTGAGAACCTGCAGCACGGGCCCGAGCGAGAGGGTTTCCATCGGCACGACCTGCGCTCGCTAGCGCTTCGTCGCAGATTGCGGAAGCCCGGGGGTTGGCGATGGCGGACGAAGGAGGGAAAAGGGGCCATGCAACGTCTTCCGCTCTCCGTCCTGCTGGTCGCCGTGCTGCTCGCCGCGCTCGCCGGCTTCGTCGACGCCATCGCCTTCTCGGCCTTCGCCGGTTTCTTCGCCTCCTTCATGAGCGGCAACACGACCCGGCTGGGCGTGGCGATCGCGTCCGGGCTGCAGGCCGAACTGCATACGGCGATCTCGCTGATCCTGGCGTTCGTCTCCGGCGTGATGGGAGGTGCGATCGCGGCACGCGCGGGCGGCGTGCGGGGCCGCGAGGCGGTGATGCTGCTGGTGACGGCGCTGCTGGCGCTGGCGGCGCTGTGCCTGGGGTTCGGGCCGCGGCCGCTGGCGCTGGTGCTGCTGGCGGGCGCGATGGGGGCGGAGAACGCCGTGTTCAGCCGCAACGGCGAGGTGCGGGTGGGGCTCACCTACATGACCGGCACGCTGGTGCGCTTCGGCCAGCGGCTGGCGGACGCGCTGATGGGCGTCGGGCCGCGCGCCGGCTGGTGGCGCGAACTGCTGTTCTGGGGCGGGTTCCTGTTCGGCACGCTGGGCGGCGCGGGCGCGTTCCAGCTGGCAGGCGACGGCGCGGTGTGGATCGCGGCGGTGCTGGCGGGGCTGCTGACGCTGCTGGTCGCGCGGATGCCGGCGGACGAGTGAGGGTGAGTTAGGCTGTTCGGGCGGGGGCAGTGCAGATTCGCTCCGGGCGCCGCTTTCCTTCTTCGTACCCCGGCGGAGGCCGGCGCCCAGTTGCGCTGCCATGGCGATCATCGCGCGTGCTTCAGCCGCTATCCCGACTGGGCCCCGGCCGTCGCCGGGGTACGGGTGGTCTCGGCGGGTGCCCGGCCGGTATGATAGCCCAGGGCGCCGGGCGGGGCGCTTGTTGTCTTGGACTGCTTCCGGCGCCGCGGGCAGGGTCCGGATACGAAAACGGCGCCGGTGGGGTGCCACCGACGCCGTTTCGCTAGACCAGAGACCGGCCGATCACATGTGGATCGGCTTGCCCTGCACGGCCATGGCCGCTTCCTTGATCGCTTCCGAGTGCGTCGGGTGCGCGTGGCAGGTGTAGGCGATGTCTTCGCTGGTGGCGCCGAACTCCATCGCCTGCGCCGCCTGCGCGATCATCGTGCCGGCAACCGAGGTGATGATCCACACGCCCAGCACGCGGTCGCTCTTGGCGTCGGCGATGACCTTCACGAAGCCGGCGGTGTCGTCGATCGCCTTGGCGCGGCTGTTCGCCATCATCGGGAACTTGCCGACCTTGATCTCGCCGCGCTCCTTGGCCTGCTCTTCGGTCAGGCCGACGCCGGCGATCTCCGGGTGGGTGTAGACGACGCCCGGAATAACGTCGTGGTTCACGATGCCCGTGAGGCCGGCGATGTTCTCGGCCACCGCGACGCCCTCGTCCTCGGCCTTGTGAGCGAGCATCGGGCCCGGGATCACGTCGCCGATCGCCCACACGCCGTCGACGGCGGTGCGGAAGTCGTGGTCGGTCTCGATCTGGCCACGCTGATTGAGCTGCAGCCCGATCTTGTCGAGGCCGAGACCTTCGGTGTTGGGGCGACGGCCGATCGCGACCAGCACGGCGTCCGCCTGCAGCGTCTCGGCAGCGCCGCCGGCTGCCGGCTCGACCGTCACGGTCGCGCGGCCGCCGTCGACCGCAACGCCGGTGACCTTGGTCGAGAGCTTCAGGTCCATGCCCTGCTTCTTGAAGATCTTGGCGGCTTCCTTGCGGACTTCGCCGTCCATGCCCGGTAGCAGCTGGTCGAGATATTCGACCACCGTCACCTTGGCGCCTAGGCGCTTCCACACCGAGCCGAGCTCCAGGCCGATCACGCCGCCGCCGATCACGACGAGGTGCTCGGGGACCTTCTCGAGGGTCAGCGCGCCGGTCGAGTCGACGACGACCTTCTGGTCGATGGTCACGCCCGGCAGCGGGGTCACCGACGAGCCGGTGGCGATGACGATGTTCTTGGCGTTGACGGTGCGATCGCCGACCTGGACGGTGTGCGCGTCCTGGAAGGTGGCGAGGCCCTTCAGCCACTCGACCTTGTTCTTCTTGAACAGGAACTCGATGCCGCCGGTGAGACCCGTGACGGCCTTGTCCTTGTCGGCCATCATCGCCGACAGGTCGAGCTCGACGCCCGAGAACTTGACGCCATGCTTGGCGAGGACGCCGGACATCGCCTCGTCGAACTTCTCCGACGCGTTGAGCAGCGCCTTCGAAGGGATGCAGCCGACGTTGAGGCAGGTGCCGCCCAGCGTCTCGCGGCTTTCCGCGCAGGCGGTCTTGAGACCGAGCTGTGCCGCGCGGATCGCGGCGACATAGCCGCCCGGGCCGGCACCGATCACGAGAACGTCGAAGTCGTATTCAGCCATTGTTCTCTTCCTTGTACCCTGGCGCGGGCCAGGGCCCAGTTTCGAGACGTATCTGGGGCGCGTCTCGTGTCGTTACAAACAGCGGCGCAACTGGACCCCGGCCTTCGCCGGGGTACGGTTGCGGGAGCTTACAGGTCGATCAGCAGACGGGTCGGATCCTCGATCGCGTTCTTGAGCGCGGCGAGGAAGGTCACCGCCTCACGACCGTCGATGATGCGATGGTCGTAGCTGAGCGCCAGGTACATCATCGGGCGCACCACGACCTGACCGTTGCGGACGACCGGGCGGTCCTCGATGCGGTGGAGGCCCAGCACCGCCGACTGCGGCGGGTTGATGATCGGGGTCGACATCAGCGAGCCGAACACGCCGCCGTTGGAGATGGTGAAGGTGCCGCCCTTCATCTCGTCCATCTTGAGCGTGCCTTCCTTGGCGCGCTTGCCGAAGTCGCCGATCGTCTTCTCGACCTGCGCCACCGACATCTGGTCGGCCGAGCGGATCACCGGCACGACCAGGCCCTGCGGCGCGGACACCGCGACCGAGATGTCGGCATAGTCGTGATAGACGATCTCGTCGCCCTCGATGTACGCGTTGACCGAGGGGATGTCCTTGAGGGCCATGCACGCGGCCTTCACGAAGAAGCCCATGAAGCCCAGGCGGACGCCGTGCTTCTTTTCGAACAGGTCCTTGTACTTGGTGCGCGCCTCGATGACGGCGGTCATGTCGACGTCGTTGAAGGTGGTGAGGAGCGCGGCGGTGTCCTGCGCTTCCTTCAGGCGACGGGCGATGGTCTGCCGCAGGCGCGTCATCTTGACGCGCTCCTCGCGACGCTCGCCACCGGCAGCGACAGGCGCCGCTGCGGGAGCGGCCGCCGGGGCCGCGGCGGGGGCTGCGGCCGGCTTGTTCGACGCGGCGGCGACGATGTCTTCCTTGGTCAGGCGACCGTCCTTGCCGCTGCCCTTCACGGTCGCCGGATCGACGCCATGCTCCAGGATGGCGCGGCGCACCGACGGCGACAGCGCGGCTGCGTCGACGTTGCCGCCGGCCTCCTGCGGGGCGGCTGCCGGAGCCGGAGCCGCGGCGGTGGTGCTGCCGGCCTCGGGCGCGGCCGTCTTGGCCGGGGCGCCATCGCCCGCGTCGATCGTCGCGATCATCGCGCCGACCGAGACGGTGTCGCCCGGCTGGACGGCGTGGGCGCCCATCACGCCCGCGACGGGCGAGGGGACTTCGACCGAGACCTTGTCGGTCTCAAGGCTGGCGATCGGCTCGTCGGCCTTCACCGGGTCGCCGGGCTGCTTGAGCCATTCGCCAAGCGTGGCTTCGGTGATTGATTCGCCCAGTACGGGAACAAGGACTTCGGTTGCCATGGGTCTTCCTCTTGGTTCCCCGCCAGGGGACGCAGACATTGGGTTCGGATCAGGCGGTGGGCTTGCCGACCACCGGCTCGTCGGACTTGCGCGTGCGGCGGATTTCCTCGCGCACGTTGTGGCCGAGGGCTTCGGCTACCAACGCACCCTGTTCCGCGGTGTGGCGCTTCATGAGGCCGGTCGCAGGCGAGGCGGCAGCGGCACGACCCGCATAGCGCGCCCGCGACACGCGGGTGCCGGCCTTTTCCAGCGCTTCCTCGATCAGCGGCTCGACGAAGAACCAGTAGCCGTTGTTCTTCGGCTCTTCCTGCGCCCAGACCACGTCCTGGAGGTTCGGCATGCGCTTCAGGCGCTCGACCAGCGGCTCGCCCGGGAAGGGATAGAGCTGCTCGACGCGCACGATCGCGGTGTTCTTGTCGCCCGCCGCGTCGCGTGCCTCGATCAGGTCATAGGCGACCTTGCCCGAGCACAGCACCAGGCGCGTGACCTCCGTATCGGCCGGGGCCGAAGGATCGGAGAGCAGGCGGTGGAACTGGCTGTCGCCCAGGAACTCCTCGGTCGTCGACACCGCCATCTTGTGGCGCAGCAGCGACTTCGGCGTCATGAGCACCAGCGGCTTGCGGAAGTTGCGATGCATCTGGCGACGCAGCAGGTGGAAATAGTTCGCCGGCGAGGTGACGTTGGCGACCTGCATATTGTCCTGCGCGCACAGCTGCAGGAAGCGCTCGGGGCGTGCGGAGCTGTGCTCCGGACCCTGGCCTTCATAGCCGTGCGGCAGCAGCATCACGAGGCCGTTGGCGCGCAGCCACTTGGCCTCGCCCGACGCGATGAACTGGTCGATCATGATCTGCGCGCCGTTCACGAAGTCGCCGAACTGCGCCTCCCACAGCACCAGCGTCTTGGGATCGGTCAGCGCATAGCCGTACTCGAAGCCGAGCACGCCATATTCGCTGAGCGGCGAGTCGAGCACCTCGAACCGGCCGTGCTCGACCTGCTGGAGCGGCACATACTTGTGCTCGTCCTTCTGATCGACCCAGACGGCGTGGCGCTGCGAGAAGGTGCCGCGACCCGAGTCCTGGCCCGACAGGCGGACGCCGAAGCCTTCGGAGAGCAGCGAGCCGAACGCCAGCGCTTCCGCCGTCGCCCAGTCGAAGCCCTGGCCGGTCTTGAACATCTGCCGCTTGGCCTCGAGCACGCGGCCGAGCGTCTTGTGGATCTCGATGTCGCCCGGGACCTCGGTCAGCGTGCGGCCGAGCGAGTCGAACAGCTTGGCCTCGATGCCCGTTTCGGCCGTGCGGCGCGCGGTTTCCGGATCGGCCGGCATGTGCAGGCCCGACCAGCGACCGGCGAACCAGTCCGCGCGATTGGCCTTGTAGCTCTTGGCGCTCTCGAACTCGCCTTCCAGCAGGGTCGTGAACTCGTGGGTCTTGCCGTCCACGAACGCCTGGTCGACCACCCCTTCCGCGATCAGGCGCTTGGAGTAGATCTCCGAGACGGGCGGGTGGGTCTTGATCTTGGCGTACATCAGCGGCTGGGTGAACGAAGGCTCGTCGCCCTCGTTGTGGCCGAAGCGGCGATAGCACCACATGTCGATCACGACGTCGCGCTTGAAGGTCTGGCGGAACTCGATCGCGACCTTGCAGGCGAAGGTCACGGCTTCGGGATCGTCGCCATTGACGTGCAGGATCGGCGCCTGGACGCCCTTGGCGACGTCCGACGGGTACGGCGAGGAGCGTGCGAACTGCGGGCTCGTCGTGAAGCCGACCTGGTTGTTGATGACGAAGTGGACGCAGCCGCCGGTGTTGTAGCCGCGGATGCCCGAGAAGCCGAGGCACTCCCAGACGATGCCCTGGCCGGCAAAGGCAGCATCGCCGTGGATGAGGACGGGCAGCACCTGCTCATGATCCGCCAGGTCGTTGCGCACCGTCTGGATCGCGCGCGACTTGCCGAGCACCACCGGGTTCACCGCCTCGAGGTGCGAGGGGTTGGCGACCAGCGACATGTGGACGGTGATGTCGTCGAAGCTGCGGTCGGTGGAGGTGCCGAGGTGGTACTTCACGTCGCCCGAGCCGCCGACGTCCTCCGGGTTGGCCGAGCCGCCCGAGAATTCGTGGAAGATCACGCGGAACGGCTTTGCCATCACGTTGGCGAGCACGTTCAGGCGGCCGCGATGGGCCATGCCGTAGACGATCTCGCGAACGCCCATCTGGCCGCCGTACTTGATGACCGACTCGAGCGCCGGGATCATCGACTCGCCGCCGTCCAGGCCGAAGCGCTTGGTGCCGACATACTTGCGGCCCAGGAACTTCTCCCACTGCTCGGCCTCGATGACCTTGGAGAGGATCGCCTTCTTGCCGTCGACCGTGAACTGGATGGCCTTGTCCTTGCCCTCCATGCGGTCCTGGAGGAAGCGGCGCTCCTCCACGTCGGCGATGTGCATATATTCGAGGCCGACGTTGCCGCAGTAGTTGGCGCGAAGGATCGTCACCAGCTCGCGGATGGTCGCGGTCTCGAGGCCGAGCGTCCCGCCCAGATAGACCGGACGGTCGATCTCGGCATCGCTGAAGCCGTAATACTCGGTGGTGAGATCGGCGGGCAGCTCGCGGTGCGGGGCGAGGCCGAGCGGATCGAGGTTGGCTGCCAGATGGCCACGCACGCGGTAGGTGCGGATCAGCATCTGCGCGCGGATGGCGTCGCCGGCCGCCTTGGCGATGTCAGCGGTGGAGGCCTGCGCGGGGGCCGCGGCCGGTGCCGGCGCGGGCTTGCCGCCGCCCTTGGCGGGCTTGGGCGCGGGCTCCATCTGGGTGGGGTCGAGCGCCGCCGTGAGCGCGTCGGTTTCGGTCAGCGGCCAGCGCTTGCTCTGCCAGCTGGGGCCGGAGACCGCACCCTCAAGCCCGTCGAACCACTGGCGCCAGCCAGCGTCGACGCTGGCGGGATCCGCCTTGTAGCGGGTGTAGAGCGTCTCCACGAACGCCGGGCTGACGCCGGCTGCGATATCGGAGAAATCCTGGCCTTCGTAGCCCATGGTGCGTCCTGTCCGTTCGTCCCGAGAAACCGTCGAGGGACGTGCCGCGCGCTCCGGCGTGTCCTTGGCGAACACGCAAGATGGGAGCGCGCGGCGGTGTCGTTAACCCTTCAGCACTTCCAGCAGCGTCGAGCCGAGCTCGCTGGGCGAAGCCGCGACCTTGATGCCGGCTGCTTCCATCGCCGCGATCTTGTCCTCGGCGCCGCCCTGGCCGCCCGAGACGATCGCGCCGGCGTGACCCATGCGACGGCCCGGAGGCGCCGTGCGGCCGGCGATGAAGCCTGCCATCGGCTTCTTGCGGCCGCGCTTCGCCTCGTCGCGGAGGAACTGCGCCGCTTCTTCCTCGGCCGAGCCGCCGATCTCGCCGATCATGATGATCGATTCGGTCGCGTCGTCGGCCAGGAACAGCTCCAGCACGTCGATGAAGTTGGTGCCGTTGACCGGATCGCCGCCGATGCCGACCGCGGTGGTCTGGCCGAGGCCGGCGTTCGAGGTCTGGAACACCGCCTCATAGGTGAGGGTGCCCGAGCGCGACACGACGCCGACCGAGCCCTTCTTGAAGATCGAGCCCGGCATGATGCCGATCTTGCACTCGCCCGGCGTCAGCACGCCAGGGCAGTTCGGGCCGATCAGGCGCGACTTGGAACCCGACAGCGCCCGCTTGACGCGCACCATGTCGAGCACCGGAATGCCCTCGGTAATGGCGACGATGAGCGGGATCTCCGCGTCGATCGCTTCCAGGATCGAGTCGGCCGCGAAGGGCGGCGGCACGTAGATGACCGACGCGTCGGCGCCGGTCTTGGACTTGGCTTCGGCGACCGTGTTGTAGACCGGCAGGCCGAGGTGCTCGGTGCCGCCCTTGCCCGGCGTCACGCCGCCGACCATCTGCGTGCCGTATTCCAGCGCCGCCTTGGTGTGGAAGCTGCCGGTTTCGCCGGTCATCCCCTGGGTGATGACCTTGGTGTTCTTGTCGACAAGGATGCTCATTTCATTCCCTCGGCAATGGTGACGACCGTGGCCCGCACGCTCGTCTGCTTGGTATCTTTTGCGGCGGCGAGCAGAACGCCCTTGTCGCCGACGATCCACAGGGTCTCGGCCGGATCGTTGCTGGTCGGCCGGACCCCCAGTTCCTTTGTGATCCCGTCGACGGTGGCCGCAAAGCCGGCGGTCGAGGAGAGCGGGGCCACGACGTGGCAGCCCCAGTCCTTGGCGGCGGCGCCCACGCCCGTCAGGAGGATCGGCCCGCGTCCCCGACTGTGGATCCGCAGCGGCATGCTGGCCGCGTCCCCGCCGTTGAAGTCATAGGCCTCCCAGCCACCCGCCTTGAGCGACGCTTCCTCGATGCCGGCGGGGACCGTCGCCTGAAGACAGGCGCGGACCCCGGCAGCGATCGTGTCTCCAGCACCCGCTGCCGCAGCCGGAAGCTGCGGCGCGAGCACCAGGGTCAGCGCAAGGAGGCTACCCGGATCAGGCAAGCGATCCGTCGATGCCCTTGCAGGCGACCAGCAGTTCCTTGACCGCGTCGACCGACACGGTGAGGTTCGCCTGGGCTTCGTCGGAGAGCTTGATCTCGATCACCTTCTCGACGCCGTCCTTGCCGATGATGATCGGCACGCCGACGTAGAGGTTGTCGATGCCATACTGGCCGGTCAGATGGGCCGCGGCCGGCAGGACGCGCTTCTTGTCGAACAGATAGCTCTCGGCCATCGCGATCGCCGAGGTGGCGGGCGCGTAGAAGGCGGAGCCGGTCTTGAGCAGGCCGACGATCTCGCCGCCACCCGAGCGGGTGCGCTGGACGATCGCGTCGATGCGCTCCTTGGTGGAGAAGCCCATCTCGATCAGGTCGGTGACGGGGATGCCCGACACGGTCGAATATTCGAGCACGGGCACCATGGTGTCGCCGTGGCCGCCCAGCACGAAGCTGTTCACGTCCTTGACCGAGACGTTGAACTCCTCGGCGAGGAAGTGGCTGAAGCGCGCCGAGTCGAGCACGCCGGCCATGCCGACGACCTTGTTGTGCGGCAGCCCGGAGAATTCGCGCAGCGCCCACACCATCGCGTCGAGCGGGTTGGTGATGCAGATCACGAATGCGTCGGGGGCGTTGGCCTTTATGCCCTCGCCCACGGCCTTCATGACCTTGAGGTTGATGCCCAGGAGATCATCGCGGCTCATGCCCGGCTTGCGGGCGACGCCGGCGGTAACGATGATCACGTCCGCGCCTGCGATGTCGGCATAGTCGTTCGAGCCGGTGATCTTGGCGTCGAAACCCTCGACCGGGCCGCACTGGCTGAGGTCGAGCGCCTTGCCCTGGGGCACGCCTTCGACCACGTCGAACAGGACGATGTCGCCGAGGTTCTTGAGGGCGGCGAGGTGGGCGAGCGTGCCGCCGATGTTACCGGCGCCGATGAGCGCGATCTTCTTGCGGGCCATGAATCCTCCCGTGTGGATGCCGCGGTTCGGACAGAACCGCAATCGGGCGGGCATTACTCCCTTTGGAGGACCCGAACAACCCGGCAAACCGACTATCTTTGCAGCTGCGAAGCAGTTGCAATAAGGATCAAGCGCCGCGGAAAACCGAAGCTTGCAGCGGGATGAACAACGCGCTTGGCGGCAAACGGTTGCCCCATTCGCGGCACCGCTGGCCGGTCTGCGGAGGCGGTTGAACGCCCCCGATCGCGTCAGGCGCCGTCCGCGTCCGCCTCGCCATGGCCGGCGGCGAGATAGTCTTCCGATCGCATCTCGTTGAGGCGTGACACGGTGCGCTCAAACTCGAAGGCGCCGTCGCCCTGCTCGTAGAGGTGCTCGGGGAGCGCGTCGGCGGCGGCGAGCAGCTTCACCTTGTGCTCGTAGAGCGCGTCGATGAGGGTGACGAACCGCGCCGCCTCGTTGCGGTTCTCCGGCCCCAGCCGCGGAATGCCGACCAGAATGACGGTGTGGTAGTGGCGCGCGATCGCGAGATAGTCGGGCGCGCCGCGTGCCTCGCGGCACAGCCGCTTAAAGCTGAACACGGCGACACCCTTCAGCGACTTGGGCACGTGGAGGGTGCGGCCGCCGTGAACGGGAAGCTCTTCGCTCGGAACATGGTCGCGATCCTCGACCGGATAGTCGGTGAGGCGGAAGAAGGCGTCGGAGAGCTTGGCGGTCGCCTCCGGACCGTTCGGCACCAGCCAGGTGTCCATCACCCCCAGGCGATCGCGGCGATAGTCGACGGGGCCGTTGAGCGGCATCACGTCGAGCCGCTCCTTCAGGAGCGCGACGAAGGGCAGGAAGCTCTGCCGCTGGAGGCCGTTCTTGTAGAGGTCGTCGGGCGGGCGGTTGGAGGTCGCGACCACGGTCAGGCCATGCGTCATCATCTCGCTGAACAGGCGCGAGAGCACCATCGCGTCGGCGGTGTTGTTGATCACCATCTCGTCGAAGGCGAGCAGGCGCAGGCCCTCCGCCATGGCGGCGGCGACGGGCGGCACGGGATTGCCCGCCTCGCGCTTGCGCTCGACGTTCAGGCGGTCGTGCACCTCCAGCATGAACTCGTGGAAGTGGACCCGGCGCTTTTCGGGAATCGCGACGCAGTGGAACAGCAGGTCCATCAGCATCGACTTGCCGCGGCCGACGCCGCCCCAGAGGTAGACACCGCGCGGGGAGGGGGCGTGGCGGCCGGTGAGGCGCGCGAGCAGCCCGCGCGACGGCGGCGACTCGAGCTCGGTGGCGAGGCGGTCGAGGCGGAGGGCGGCGGCGCGCTGGTCGGGATCGGCGCGTAGCTCGCCGGCGGCGATCAGCGAGTCGTAGCGGGCGAGAACCTGGGCCAAGCGGGACACTCCCGCACCGCCGGTTCGCGCAGTCGGCAACGGTGCGTCAGGCGCCGCGGATGCGGCAGTGTCGCGACTGCGACCGACAGGAGAAAGGAACGGGGCCGCCGCAGGACGGACGGCCCCGGGCCGGATCAGAGCGTGCGCTCGAGTTCCAGCTTCTTGACCTCGGCGATCGCCTTGGCCGGGTTCAGGCCCTTGGGGCAGACGTTCGCGCAGTTCATGATGGTGTGGCAGCGATAGAGGCGGAACGGATCCTCGAGCTCGTCGAGGCGCTCGCCGGTCATCTCGTCGCGGCTGTCGGCGAGCCAGCGATAGGCCTGGAGCAGGATCGCCGGACCCAGGAACTTGTCGCTGTTCCACCAGTAGCTGGGGCAGGACGTCGAGCAGCAGGCGCACAGGATGCACTCGTACAGGCCGTCGAGCTTCGCGCGGTCCTCCGGCGACTGCAGCCGCTCCTTGCCCGAGGGGGCCGGGGTGACCGTCTGCAGCCACGGCTTGATCGAGCTGTACTGCGCGTAAAAGTGGGTGAAGTCGGGGACCAGGTCCTTGATCACGTCCATGTGGGGCAGCGGCGTGATCCGCACCTCGCCCTTGATGTCCTCGATCGCGGTCGTGCAGGCGAGGCCGTTGCGGCCGTCGATGTTCATCGCGCACGAGCCGCAGATGCCCTCACGGCACGAGCGGCGGAAGGTGAGCGACGGGTCCTGCTCCGACTTCATCTTGATGAGCGCGTCGAGCACCATCGGGCCGCATTGGTCGAGGTCGATCTCGAACTTGTCGTAGCGCGGGTTCTCGCCGGTGTCGGGGTCGTAGCGGTAGACCTTGAACTTCTTGACGCGCGCGGCGTCCGCAGCGGCCTTGTGCTCGCGGGACTTGCCGGTGATCTTGCTGTTCTTGGGCAGGGAAAATTCGGCCATTGCGCGGATTCCGTCAGCTCTGGATGCGGTGGGGCGACGCAGGCCCCGGGGCGATTTGGGCTTCCGATACATGACCCCTGCCGCTGTCGCAAACGGCAAGCGCGCTTTTCTGGGGGGAGGGCGTTTGCCGCCCCCTCCTTCTGTCATGCTGAACTTGTTCCAGCATCCATCGTGCCACCAGAGTCGGCGTCGCCATCGGAGAGATGGACCCTGAAACGAGTTCAGGGTGACGAAGGGGTGCCCGCGTCAGATGACGTCGAGCACCAAGCGGCGGCGCTTGGCTTCCTCCGCCTCGATGTACCAATTGGAGGGGGCCTTTTCGACCAGCTCCTCGAACGGCACGTCGGAGCCGGCGACGAGATCGCGGAATCCCTCTTCCTCGATCCGGATCGAATGTTCGATCTCGTGGAGCTTGGCCTTGAGCGTGTAGCTGAGCGTCTTGAGCGGCCCGGAGAGCTCGACGGAGCTGGACATGAGTCGCTCGTGCAGCATCAGGCGCGTGCCCTTGGTCAGGAAGCGCGTCTCGACCGGGAAGGCGGCCATAAAGGTGGCGCCGGCCGAATAGACCGCGACCTTGCCGAGGAACAGGATCTCGCGGCCGGAATACTCGCGCAGCAGACGTACATCGTCGCCCATGGCGCGCGCGACCTCCGGATCGCCGCCGAGGGTGGAGATCGAGATCACCAGCGAGCCTTCGGCAGGGGCGTTGGCCATCTGCTGCCGGAAGTTGGCATACATGGAATGGTCGACCGGCCCGGCAAGATGGACATGCGGGGTGGCGAGGAGCGGATATTGGGTGGCGTCAGTCATGGCGCGCCAACCGAGGCGCTACCCGATGGTTCCAAGGAGGCGCGAGACGCGCCCAAAGAAAAAGGGGCAGACGTTGCCGTCCGCCCCTTTGTCGGGTTCGTCGTTCGACGGGATCAGTACACGCGCTTCTTGGGCTTGATGTAGTCGATCTCGTCGGTGAGCGTGTAATCGTGCACCGGACGTGTATCCAGGGTGGTCGAGCCGCCCTTGCCGCCCCAGCCATCGAAGGTCGCGATGGTGTGCTTCATCCAGTTGGCGTCGTCGCGCTCCGGGAAGTCCTCGTGCATGTGGGCGCCGCGGCTTTCCTTGCGGTTGATCGCGCCGCGGATCGTCACCATCGCCTGGCCGATCAGGTTGTCGAGTTCCATGGTCTCGACCAGGTCGGTGTTCCAGATCAGCGAGCGATCGGTGATGCCGATGTCCTGCATGCCCGCATAGATGCTCTCCATCTTGGTGACACCCTCGGCCATCAGCTCGTCGGTGCGGAACACGGCGCAGTGGCGCTGCATCGTCTTCTGCATGTCGAGGCGCAGCTGCGCGGTGGGCGTCGCGCCCTTCGCATTGCGGAAGTGGTCGAGGCGGCCGAGCGCCATCGCTTCCGAATCCTTGGGCAGCGGGTTGTGCGCGGTGCCGGGCTTGACCGTCTCCTTGATGCGCAGGCCGGTGGCGCGGCCGAACACCACGAGGTCGATCAGCGAGTTGGAGCCGAGGCGGTTGGCGCCGTGGACCGACACGCAGGCGGCTTCGCCGACCGCGAACAGGCCGGGGACGACCGCATCCGGGTTGCCGTCGCGCTTGTGCACGACTTCGCCGTGGAAGTTCGTCGGGATGCCGCCCATGTTGTAGTGGACGGTCGGGACGACGGGCAGCGGCTGGCGGGTCAGGTCGACGCCGGCAAAGATCTTGCCGGTCTCGGTGATGCCCGGAAGCCGCTCGGCCAGCACCTTGGGATCGATGTGATCGAGGTGCAGGAAGATGTGGTCGCCTTCCTTGCCGACGCCACGACCCTCGCGGATCTCCATCGCCATCGAGCGGGAAACGACGTCGCGCGACGCCAAGTCCTTGGCCGACGGGGCATAGCGCTCCATGAAGCGCTCACCTGCCGAGTTGGTGAGGTAGCCGCCTTCGCCGCGCGCGCCTTCGGTGATGAGCACGCCCGCACCATAGATGCCGGTCGGGTGGAACTGCACGAACTCCATGTCCTGGAGCGGCAGGCCCGCGCGCAGCACCATGGCGTTGCCGTCACCGGTGCAGGTGTGCGCCGAGGTGGCCGAGAAATAGCAGCGGCCGTAGCCGCCGGTCGCCAGCACCGTCGCATGGCTCCGGAAGCGGTGGATCGAACCGTCCTCCATGCACAGCGCGATCACGCCGCGGCACTGGCCGTTCTCCATGATGAGATCGAGCGCGAAATACTCGATGAAGAAGTCGGCGTCGTACTTCAGGCTCTGCTGATAGAGCGTGTGGAGCATGGCATGGCCGGTACGGTCCGCCGCGGCGCAGGTGCGCTGCGCGGGCGGGCCTTCGCCCATGTTCTGCATCATGCCGCCGAACGGGCGCTGGTAGATCTTGCCTTCCTGCGTGCGGCTGAACGGCACGCCGGCGTGCTCCAGCTCGTACACGGCGGCAGGCGCCTCGCGGCACAGATATTCGATCGCGTCCTGGTCGCCGAGCCAGTCGGAACCCTTGACGGTGTCGTACATGTGCCAGGTCCAGTGGTCCGGACCCATATTGCCGAGCGAGGCGGCGATGCCGCCCTGCGCCGCGACCGTGTGGCTGCGGGTCGGGAACACCTTGGTGATGCAAGCCGTCTTCAGGCCCGACTCGGCGATCCCCATGGTGGCGCGGAGGCCGGAGCCGCCGGCGCCGACCACCACCGCGTCATAGGTGTGGTCGATGATCTTGTAGGCTTGAGACATCAGGCGGGCGTCCCCGTGAAAGCGATGCGCAGGATCGAGAAGATGGCCAGGCCGGCCCCGAGCGCAGTGAGCAGGTTGAGCACGACGAGCAGAACGACTCGCGTCTCGTCTTGCTGATAGTCCTCGATCACGACCTGAAGGCCGAGTCGCGCATGATAGAAGAGGGTGGCGATCAGCAGCGCCATCGGCAGCGCGGCCCAGCCCGAGCTCAGCCACTTCGTGAGGCTGGCGCCGTCGTAGGACGGCAGCATCGCGATCGAGAAGAGGAACCACAGGAGCAGCAGCAGGTTCGACCCCGCCGTCAGCCGCTGGTGCCACCAGTGATGGGTGCCGTGCTTGCCGGATCCCAGGCCGCGGACGCGACCGATGCTCGTACCGTTGCCCATCAGTGCTTCCCCACCAGCAGCCAGGCCCAGAAGGCGATCGTCGCGAGCGGCGAGAAGACCATGGTGGCCATCGCCGTCATCTTGCCCTTGCGCAGCTCATAGCCGGCGCCGATGTCGAGCACGAGGTGGCGGACGCCGCTGGCCATGTGCTGGAACACGGTCAGGGTCAGGCCGATGCCGACCACATAGCCGATCACGTTCAGCCCGCCGCCCGACACCGTGAAGACGTCGACGAAGGTGGCATAGCTGTCTTCGCCGCCGGCGATCGCCGCCAGCCACCAGACCAGCAGGCCGAGGCCCACGGAATTGGCGACGCCGGTGGCGCGGTGGAGAATCGAGACCAGCATGTGCGGGCCCCAGCGCCAGATGCCGAGGTGTGGCGACAGCGGGCGCGCATAGGGTTTGGAAGCCAAGTCAGTTCCTTTCGCGAACCGCGCCTATCTACCCGGGGGGCGGTGTGATGCAAGACGCAAGAGCCCGGGTAGGCCGACGTAAACGGCCCGATGGCGAATATCGTGGTGCGCCAGTTCTGTACGGCAACTTGCGCCGCCGCCAAAGCGCCGATGTGGATCGGCGAACGCGCGGCTCTGGCGTGGCGGCCGGCCAGCCTCTATCGCCGGGGCATGACCCACATCCTCCTTACCGGCAGCTCGCGCGGCATCGGCGCCGCGATCGCGAGCGCGCTCGATGCGCCGGGCGTGCGCGTGGTCGGCCATGGCACCGCGAGCGGCATCCCGGCCGACTTCTCCGATCCTGCGGCGCCCGCACGCCTGTGGGAGCAGGCGCTCGAGGCGCTGGACGGGCGCATCGACGTTCTGGTCAACAACGCCGGCGTGTTCGAGGCGACGCCGCTCGACCTGCCGCACGACGAGTGGGTCGCCGGCTGGGAGCGGACCATGCGCATCAACCTGACGGCGGCGGCCGAGCTCTGCCGGCTGGCGGTGCGTCACTGGCAGGCGCGGGGCGAGGGCGGGCGGATCGTCAACGTCGCCAGCCGCGCCGCCTATCGTGGCGACAGCCCGGCGCACTGGCATTATGCCGCCGCCAAGGCCGGCATGGTGGCAATGACCAAGACCATCGCGCGCGGCTATGCGGCGCAAGGCATCCTGGCATTCGCGATCTGCCCCGGCTTCACCATGACCGGCATGGCCGACGACTATCTGGAGAGCCGCGGCGGCGACAAGCTGCTGGCGGACATTCCGCTTGGCCGAGTCGCCATGCCGGAAGAGGTGGCGACCGCCGCGCGCTTCCTGGCGCTGGAGGCCCCGCCGTCGATGACGGGCGCGGTGCTCGACATCAACGGCGCGAGCTACGTGCGCTGATCCCGGCCGGTACGTCGAATAAAAGGAATTCCCATGCCGAGCTGGAAAGTGACCCTGCCGTGCACCCGCGCCGAGGCCGAGGCGATCGACGCCGCCGAGGACCTGGGGCTCGACTCCGCGCCCGTGCTGATGACCACCGAGGACGTCGAGGACGATGCCGAGCGCTGGCACCTCGACGCCTATTTCGAGGTCGAGCCCAACGACGCGGCAGTGGCCGCGGTGCAGGCGCTGGTGCCCAGCGCGCGGGGGCGTGCGCCTGCGATCGAGCAGCTGGACGACGAGGACTGGGTGACCATGAGCCAGGCCGGGCTCGAGCCGCTCCACGTCGGCCGCTTCTATGTCCACACCGCCGCCCAGGACGCACCGCCGCCGGAGGGGGCCCGCGTGTTCCGGATCGAGGCGGGGCGTGCGTTCGGAACCGGGCATCACGAGACCACCAGCGGATGCCTGGCGATGCTCGACGGGCTGGCGGACGCGCGTTTCACGGACGTGATCGACATCGGCACGGGCACGGGCCTGCTCGCCTTTGCCGCGCGCGAGCTCTGGCCCGAGGCGCGGGTACTCGCGACCGACATCGATCCCGTCGCCGTCGACGTCACGCGCGAGAATGCCGAGGTGAACGCGGTTCCGGGCATCGACCTGGTGGTCGCCGACGGGGCACTTGCCGATGCGATCACCGACCGCGCGCCCTATGACCTGCTGATCGCCAACATCCTGGCCGGGCCGCTGGTATCGATGGCGCCGGAGGTGGCGGCGATCGCCGCTCCGCACGCGACGGTGGTGCTGGCGGGACTGCTCGGCCGGCAGGCGAGCGAGGTGATCGGCGCGTACACGGCATGCGGCTGCACGCTGGAAGCGCGGGATGATCGCGGCGACTGGACGATCCTGCGGCTGCGCGCGGGCGCGGAACGCTATGTCCCCACTGCGCCGATCGATCCGGCCGGGCGCGACGGCTGGGCGCTGGACATCTGACCGCCAGCCGACCCCTGCTCGGCCGCACCGGGCGCGGCCTGCTGCTCCTGCTGGCGTGGCTGGGTGCGCTGGTGGTCGGCTATGGCGTGGCGGGGCTGGTCGGCGGCGCCTTTGCGCTCAACCGCGGCTGGTTGCCGCCGGAGGCGGGCGTGCGCGTCTGGGTCGAGGACAATGGCATCCACACCAGCATCATCGTGCCGATGGCGGCGGAGGGCGTGGACTGGCGCGACCTGGTGCGGCCGGAGGACCTGCGCGACCCGCGCTTCGCCGGGCACAGCCACCTTTCGATCGGCTGGGGGGATCGCGCCTTCTATATCGGTACGCCGACCTGGGGCGAGCTGAGCCCGAAGACGGTGCTGCGCGCGGCAGTCGGCAGCGAGGACACGGTGCTCCACGTCGGCCATCTCGCAGAGCCCGTGGAGGCGGTGAGCGTGCGCTCCGTGCTGCTGCGGCCCGAGGAGTATCGCCGGCTGGCCGGCTTCATTCGCGGGAGCTTTGCCGTGGGCCCGGATGGGCGCGCCGGAAGCGTGCCGGGCTATGGGCGGTCGGACGCCTTCTACGCGGCGCACGGCCGCTATAGCGCGATCCGCACCTGCAACAGCTGGACCGGCGAGGCGCTGCGCCACGCGGGCGTGCGCATGGGCGCCTGGACGCCGTTTTCCGCGACGGTGATGGCGTGGCTGCGGTGAGGCCGCCGCTGGGGCCGCCGCCGCTTCGCCACACGTTCGTCGAATGGCCGCGCGCCGCCTGGGGCGTGGCGCAGCTGGCGATCGAATGGCGGGCACTGGTGACCGGCCCCGCCGGCGACGGCCGGCCGGTGATGGTCTTGCCCGGGCTGTTCAACTCCGACCGATCCAACCTGGTGATGGTCCGCCACCTGACGGCGCTCGGCTATCGGGCGAGCGGCTGGGGGCTGGGGCGCAACCTGGGCCGGCGGACGATCGGCGCGGAGGGCGAGCGGCTGTTCGCGCGCGTGGACGAGCGGGCAGCAGAGGCGGGCGCGCCCGTGACGCTGATCGGCGTCAGCCTGGGCGGGATCATGGCGAGGCTGGCCGCGCATCGCATGCCGGGCCGGGTGCGGGAGGTGATCACCGTCTCCTCGCCCTATGCAGGGCCCGCGCGGGCCACCCGGGTGTGGCGCGCCTACCAGCGGATCACCGGCGACCGGGTCGATGCCGCGGAGACGCTGGCGCTGGCGGCGCTGGTGCGAAGCCCGCTGCCGGTGCCCGCCACCGCGATCTGGAGCCGGAGCGACGGGCTGGTGAACGGGCTCGCCTGCCGGAGCGACGACTGCCGCGCGATCGAGATCCGCAGCAGCCACCTGGGCGTTCAGTTGCGGCCCGACGTGCTCCGGGCGATCGCCGGCATCCTGGCCGAGGGCGCCGCTCAGTAGGGCTGGTCGCGGCGGATGCGCTCGGCGTCCTCGCGGGCGCGCTTTTCCTCCTCGCGCGCGCGCTTCTCTTCCTTGCGGCGCTGGCGTTCTTCCTCGGCCTGCTGCTTGCGCAGCTTGCGTCCGGCGTTGCGGTCGGCCTCGTCCTGGCTCGTCGTGGTCCAGTCGACCACCTGCGAGCCCGCGCGCACCGGCGCGGTGGCGACGTCCCAGGCGGTCTTGGCGACGCAGCCGCCGGCGAGCAGCGGCACCAGGGCCAGGGGAAGGATCAGGCGCGGGGACAAACGCATGGGAACAGCTCCTCGTGGGGCCGCGGCGCGGCGCGGCGATCCTAGCAGCATAACGCGGCGGTGGCAGGTCCGATGCGGCGGACGGATCAGGCGCCCGCACGTGCCTTTGCGACTGCGGCGGAAAGCCCTTCGTAGCCGATCGCGCCGCTCAGCATCTGGTCGCCGACGACCCAGGTGGGCGTGCCGGTGACGCCGAGCTGCCCCGCCTGCTGCATGTTGCGCGTGATCTCCTGCGCGATGGCCGGCGAGCGGATCGCGGCGCGTGCGCGCGCGACGTCGAGCCCGGCCCTGGCCGCGGCGCGCGCGATCGCATCCTCGCCGAGATCCTGCTCCGCATAGAGCGCGACGTGGAAGGGGCGGAACTTGCCCTGTTCGGCGGCGGCGAGCGCCCATTCGGCGGCGGTGCGGCTGCCGGGGCTCAGGATCGGCAGCTCGCGATAGACGATGCGGACCTTGGGATCGTCGGCGAGCAGCTTCTCGATCGCCGGCAGGCTCGCGCGGCAATAGCCGCAGGCATAGTCCATGTAGGCGACCAGCGTGACGTCGCCCTGGGGGTTGCCGGCGAAGGCGCCGGCGAACGGGGTCTCGATGCCGCTGCGGTTGGCAGCCACGGCCTTGCCGACCTCGCGCTCCTGGAGCTTCTGCATGGCTTCCGGCAGGATTTCGGGGTGCGAGAGCACATAGTCGCGGACGATCGCCTCGGTACGGGCGCGGTCGCTGCCGGGAAGGAGCGGCTGCAGCAGCGCAAAGGTGGCAGCGCCCAGCAGCGCGGCGAGCAGCAGCGCACCGAAGGCGAGGATAGGATTACGCGGCATCGGGGTCCTTATTGCGCGCTGAGGCGCCGGCGGCTGGGCTTGCGCTCGTCGAGTTCGTTCTGCGCGATCATCTGGATGTCCTGCGCGCGGAGCCGTTCGGAGCTTCCCTCGGGCAAGCCGGCGACCGCGGCGCGGGCGCTGGCAAGCGCCATCTGCGGCTCACCGATCAGGCTCGCCCGCTCTGCCATGGCAAGCGCGACGCGGGGCTGATCGCCCTTGCGCTCGTAGATGGTGGCAAGCTGGGTCCAGGCGAACGGGTTTGCGCGATCACGGCCGACCGCCTGGCGCAGCACCTGCTCGGCCTCCGCCAGATGGGCGGGATCCTCGGTCGCGATCAGCGCGTGGCCGAAGGTGGCGGCGATCAGCGGTTGCGAATTGGTGCGCTGGGTGGCCTCGCGCAGCGGCGCGAGCGCGTCGGCGGGGCGGCCGGACTCCAGGAGGATCTGTCCCTGGAGTTCCAGGAAATAGGGGTCGTGGGGCTTGGCCTGCACCAGCGCGGCGGTCTCCTGCTGCGCTTGATCGGGATAGCCCGTCAGGTGATAGGCATAGGCGCGGGCGTAATGGGCCGGGATGCTGTTGTCGCTCGCCGGATAGCGGCGCAGCGTTTCCTTGGGATCGTTGACGTAGCCGCGCAGCTTCGCCTGGACGCGCAGGAAACGTTCCTGGAGCGCGGGATCGGTCGGCTTGCCCCAAGCGGGCTGCGCCTGAAGATCCGCCGTCAGCGCGCTGATGCGCTCGCCGCTCAAGGGGTGGGTGCGGTTGTAGCTGTTCTCCTGCGGGATCGCGAGGCGGTACTCCATGTTCTGGAGCTTCTTGAAGAAGGACAGCATGCCCGCGCCATTAACCCCGGCGGCGCCGAGGTAGCGGGCGCCGGCGGCGTCGGCAGAGGTTTCCTGGGTGCGGCTGAAGGCGAGATAGTTGCCGAGCGCGGCCTGCTGGCCGGCGGCAAGGATGCCCGCGCCCGCCTGGCCCGCGCCGGCGGCGACGGCGGCGACGCCGAGCAGCAGGCTGAGGATCGAGATGCTGGTGGCGGGGCCCGCGCCGCGACCGGCCAGCGCGACATGGCCGCCGATGATGTGGCCGACCTCGTGCGCGACGACGCCCTGCACTTCGTTGATGTTGTCGGCTTCGTCGATCAGGCCGGAGTGGAGATAGACCGTCTGCCCGCCGGCGACGAAGGCGTTGACGCTGGGGTCGTTGAGCAGGACGACGGTGAAGTTCTTCGGGTCGAGCCCCGCGGCGACGGCGATGGGCCGGGCCATGTCGGCGAGCAGCGACTCGGTCTCGGCGTCGCGCAGGATCGACTGGGCGGCGGCTGGCTGCGCGCAGAGGAGGAGCGCGGTGGCGAAACCTGCGAGGATGCGCTTCATGCCGGTCCTTATCGGCGATGCCGGCGCGGGGTTCAACGCGGGCGTCTCGCTGCTGCCGGTGTGCGGCTGAACCGCCGGTGAAGCGAACCCCTCCCGCCGCGGGCGGCGGGAGGGGTCGCGTGGCTCATGCGCCGAAGGTGCGCTGCCACCAGCCGCGGCGCGGCGTAGCGCCTTCGGGGGCTTCGGGCGAGGCATCGTCCTGGGCAGCGTCGGCGTCGGTGTCCGCCGGTGCTGCTTCGGGCTGCGCGGCGGGCGGCGCGGGTTCGGCTGCGGGCGCTGCCGCTTCCGCTTCCGGCGCCGCCTCGGCCGCAGGCTCCGCTACCTTGCGGCGACGGGTGCGCTTGGGCTTCGCCGGTGCCTCCTCGGCCGGCGCCGGGGGCGCGGCCTCGACCGGCGCCTCCGCCTCGGCCGCGGGCTCCGCTACCTTGCGGCGGCGGGTGCGCTTGGGCTTGGGCGCTTCCTCGGCGGCGGGAGCCTCGGCCTCGGGGGCCGGAGCCTCGCTCGCCCGGGCGGGAGCCGCCTCCGCCGCTGCTGCCTCGGCCGGACGGGCCGACGGACGGCGACGGGTGCGCTTGGGCTTGGCGGGCGCCTCTTCCGCAACCGGTGCTTGCGCTGCGGGCGCTTCGGCGACCGGCTCGGCCGGGGCTTCGGCCGGAGCCGCTTCCGGCGCGGCCTCTACCGGAGCGCTGGTCTCGGCCGGAGCCTCGTCCTGCGCCGCAGTCTCGGCTTCGCCCGCCGATGCCGGAGCGTCGCTGCGACGACCGCCGCGACGGCCGCGACGGCGACGACGGCGGCCCTCGCCCGCGGCGTCGTTCTCGCCTGCGGGAGCTGCCTCGACTTCGTCGAGCGCCTCGACCTCGACGGCCTCGGCTTCCTCGTCGGTGTCAGCGACGTCCTCGGCCTCATCGGCTTCCGGATTGCCGGACGCGTCCTCGCGGTTGCGACCGCGGCGACCGCGACGGCGACGGCGGCGCTTGCGGCCTTCGCCTTCGTCCTCGTCGCGGCGACGCTGCGGCTGTTCCTCGCGCGCTTCCGTCGCCTCCTCGGCCTCGTCCAGCTCCTCCTCGTCCTCGATCTCGTCGAGGAACTCGTCCTCGGGCAATTCGAGCAGGGGCGCGATCTTGGGCGGATAGGCCGGGGGCGGGCCGGCGGCCTCGACCGTCATGCGCGCACCCTCGAGCGTGCCGTCGGCCGTGACCTCGACGGTCACGCCATAGCGATCCTCGATCTCGGCGATGTCGGCGCGCTTCTTGTTGAGCACGTAGAACGCCGCTTCCTGGCTGCAGCGCAGCAGCAGTTCGGAGCCGCGGCCCCGGGCGGCCTCGTCCTCGATCATGCGCAGCGCCGAGAGACCCGCGGACGACGCGGTGCGGACCAGGCCAGAGCCCTCGCAATGCGGGCAGGTGCGGGTGGACGCCTCGAGCACGCCGGTGCGCAGGCGCTGGCGGCTCATCTCCATCAGGCCGAAGGCGGAGATGCGGCCGACCTGGATGCGCGCACGATCGTTCTTGAGCGCCTCCTTCATCGCCTTCTCGACCTTCCGGACGTTGGACCCGTGGTCCATGTCGATGAAGTCGATGACGACGAGGCCGGCCATGTCGCGCAGGCGCAGCTGGCGGGCGATTTCCTGCGCCGCTTCCAGGTTGGTCGCGGTCGCGGTCTGCTCGATGTTGTGCTCGCGCGTCGAGCGGCCCGAGTTGATGTCGATCGACACCAGCGCCTCGGTCGGGTTGATGACGAGATAGCCGCCCGACTTCAGCTGGACGACCGGGTTGTACATGGCGCCCAGCTGGTCCTCGACGCCGGCGCGTTGGAACAGCGGCACCGCGTCGGCGTACTGCTTCACCTTGCGCGCGTGGCTCGGCATCAGGAGCTTCATGAACTCGCGGGCCTGACGATAGCCGTCCTCGCCCTCGACGATCACTTCCTCGATGTCGCGGTTGTAGATGTCGCGGATCGCGCGCTTCAGGAGGTCGCTGTCGCCATAGACCAGCGCGGGCGCGGTCGAGTGCAGCGTCTGCTCGCGGATGCCGTCCCACACGCGGGCGAGATAGTCGAAGTCGCGCTTGATCTCGGTCTTGGTGCGCTGAAGCCCGGCGGTGCGCACGATGCAGCCCATGCTGGGCGGCAGCTGCAGCTCGGACATGATCGACTTCAGCCGCTTGCGGTCCGACGACGAGCTGATCTTGCGGCTGATGCCGCCGCCGTGCGCGGTGTTGGGCATGAGCACGCAGTAGCGGCCGGCGAGGCTGAGATAGGTGGTGAGGGCCGCGCCCTTGTTGCCGCGCTCTTCCTTGACGACCTGGACCAGCAGCACCTGGCGGCGGCGAATCACGTCCTGGATCTTGTAGCGGCGGCGCAGATTCATGCGGCGCTGGCGCAGCGCGTCGACCGCGGCATCGTCGCCGCCGCCACGGCGCTTGCGCTTGCGGTTGGACGGCGCGGGCGTGCCCTCGTCGTCGCCGGCGTCTTCGCCCGCTTCCTCGTCGTGCTCGTCCTCGTCGTGCTCCAGCACGTCGACGTCGCCGTCCGCGTCCAGCGCGATCGCGTCTTCGTCGTCGTAGCCTTCGTCGTCCTCGTCCTCGTCGTCCTCACGAGCGCGCAGGGCGGCTTCCTCGGCGGCGTGCTCGGCCTCCTCGCGCAGCAGCGCCTCGCGATCCTCCTTGGGGATCTGGTAATAGTCGGGGTGGATTTCGGAAAAGGCTAGGAAGCCGTGGCGGTTGCCGCCGTATTCGACGAACGCGGCCTGGAGCGACGGCTCCACGCGCGTCACCTTGGCGAGATAGATATTGCCCTTGAGCTGCTTGCGCTCAGCGGATTCGAAGTCGAACTCCTCGATCCGGTTCCCTTTGACGACAGCCACTCGGGTTTCCTCCCGGTGGCGTGCGTCGATCAGCATACGCGTGGTCATTGAAAAGTCTCCGGGCGCGGCGGGCGGCCTTGGGCCGGCGCGGCGCGCCATGGGCGGCGCTGCCGGGCGGATCGGGATCCGCGGCGGCGCTGCATGGGTCGATGAATGCCTCTGCCGCACGGGCATGGCCGGACCGGTGGTCCGGGCCAAACGTCACCGACCAGCGTCCGCCTATCGCGGTGCTGCTGGAACGGGACGGAACATGCCTCATGCGAGCGTCAACCTGGTTTCCCCGCTGGTCGGCGCAGATGCGGCGGGCGGGTGTGGGAGCGCCGGCCGTCGATTGGACGACAAACGGCGTATCCGCTGCGTAGCATTGCCGTTGCGATGCGGCAACAGCGCGCTACGGCACCTGCCGGCCGCACGGGGCTTGCATCGGCGAACAGGCTTAGGAAGACTTTAACCCGAAGCTTTCACCATTGCTCGGGCAAGGGGGCGCGCCCCCGACAAGACTGCACGCGGACAACGAGTAGGCTTATGATTTCACGCTGGGCAGGGTTCGGACCCACCCTTCGCACTGCGGGGCTCTGCGCCGCCGCGCTGGCAATGCTGGCCTCGCCACTGGTCGCAACCGCAGCGCCGCCGCCGGGAGGCGATGCGGCCCGGGCGCGGATGACCGTGCCGGCCGCGCGCAAGGCCGGGCGCCTGCCGCGCATCGAGGGTGTGGCCGGGCGGCCGCTGGTGGTGATCGACGCAGGCCATGGCGGGCATGATCCCGGCGCGCTGGCATCCTGGGACGGGGGCCTGCGCGAAAAGGACCTGACGCTGAAGCTAGCGCGCGAAATGCGCGACCGGCTGCTGGCGTCGGGCCGGGTCCGGGTGGCGCTGACCCGCGACCGCGACGAGTTCCTGATCCTGCAGGAGCGATTCGGCATCGCCCGGCGGCTGGGCGCGGACCTCTTCATCTCGGTGCACTGCGACAGTGCGGAGAATCAGGGCGCATCGGGCGCGTCGATCTACACGCTGTCCGAAGTCGCCTCCGATCGCGAGGCGGCCCGCCTGGCGGCGCGCGAGAACAAGGCGGACATCCTGGCGGGCGTCGACCTGGCGGATGCGTCGGCCGACATCTCGTCGATCCTGATCGACCTGACGCAGCGCGAGACCATGAACGCCTCGGCCGGTTTCGCCCGTCTTCTTGGGCGCGAGGCCAAGCCGCTGGTGCCGCTGAAGCCCAACTACCATCGCATGGCGTCGCTGATGGTGCTGAAGGCGCCGGACATGCCGTCGATCCTGTTCGAGACGGGCTACATCTCGAACGAGGGCGACGCCAAGCGGCTCAATTCGGACTCCGGCCGGCGCGCCCTTGCCGAAAGCGTGCGGCGTGCGGTGGAGGTGCATTTCGCACGCCGTCTCGCCGCACGCTGACGCCCGGGCGGGGCGAGTCGACCGGCGCCCCGCGGCCAAGCTGCTGGCACGGCGGTCCAAACCTGCTACATCGCGCGGCCGATGAGTGCCGCTTTCGATCCCGCGACCGCCCGCCCAGAACCCGCGCCCGAGGGCCGGCGCGCCCGTTTCCGCCGCATCCGGCGCCGCTGGTGGTTCCGCCTGCTCGCCTGGGCCGCGCTGCTTGCGGGCCTGGCGATGGTGGTGATCTGGTTCTTCCTGATCCGCACGCTGCCGTCGGTGGAGGCGCTGCGCAGCTACGAGCCGCCGCTGCCCACCAACGTGCGCGGGATCGAGGGAACGCCGATCCACAGCTATGCCCGCGAGCGCCGGGTCGAGCTGTCCTATGCCGAATATCCGCCGCTGCTGGTCAAGGCGTTCCTGGCCGCGGAGGACCGCACCTTCTTCGAGCACCACGGCGTCGACTACCCCGGCATCGCCAGCGCCATCCTGACCAACCTGCGCAACGACGGCCGCCCGATCGGCGCCTCGACCATCACCCAGCAGGTCGCCAAGAACCTGCTGCTGAGCAACGAGGTGAGCTACGTCCGCAAGGCGAAGGAGGCGTTCCTCGCCTATCGCATCGAGGACGTGCTGACCAAGCAGCAGATCCTGGAGCTCTACCTCAACCAGATCGCGCTCGGCCGGAACGCGTTCGGCGTCGAGGCGGCGAGCCACGCGTATTTCGACAAGGACCTGGAGCAGCTGTCGCTCGCGCAGATGGCCTATCTGGCGATCCTGCCCAAGGGGCCGTCCAACTACACGCCCGAGCGCGGCTATGATCGCGCGATCGCACGGCGCAACTGGGTGCTGGGCGAGATGCAGCGCAACGGCTTCATCACCCAGGCGCAGCATGACGGGGCCGTCGCCCAGCCGCTCGGCACCACGCCCCGCCAGACGCCGCGGTTCGAACGCGTCGGCGGCTATTTCATCGAGGAGGTGCGCCGCCAGCTGCTCGGCCGCTTCGGCGAGAACGACAAGGACGGGCCGCACAGCGTCTATGCGGGCGGCCTGTGGGTGCGCACCTCGCTCGACCCGCGGCTGCAGGGCTTTGCCCAGGACGCGCTGCGGCGCGGGCTGATCCGCTACGAATCGGGGCGTGGCTGGTCCGGGCCGGTGCGCCAAGTCGAGATCGACGGCGACCGCTGGCAGCAGGCGCTGCTCAACACCAACATCGGGCTGGACTATAGCGACTGGCGCGCCGGCATCGTCGTGTCGCGCGACAGCGGTTCGGCCGTGATCGGCTTTGCCGACGGCAGCACGGGGACGCTGCCGCGCTCGGCCGCGCAGATGCCGGTGCGGGGCACGGGCGGCGCTGCCTTTGGCGCGCTCAAGGCCGGCGACATCATCGCGGTGGCGCCCGAGGGCGGCCATTTCGCGCTCCGCTCGGTTCCGCGCGTTTCGGGCGGCATGGTGGTCGAGGAGCCGCGTACCGGGCGCATCCTGGCAATGCAGGGCGGGTTCGATTCGCGGCTGCAGGCGTTCAACCGCGCGACCCAGGCCAAGCGCCAGCCGGGATCGACCATCAAGCCGATCGTCTATTCGGCCGCGCTGGAAAAGGGCATGACCCCGGCGACCATCATCGCCGACGCGCCCTATTGCGTGGATCAGGGCGGGCGGCTGGGCACCAAGTGCTTCCGCAACTTCTCCGGCTCCTATGCCGGCCCGCACACCATGCGCTGGGGCATCGAGCAGTCGCGCAACCTGATGACGGTCCGCGCGGCGGCGGCGACGGGCATGAAGAACGTCACCGACCTGATCCAGCGGCTGGGGGTGAGCGAGGGGCGCTATCCGTCCTATCTCTCCTATGCGCTGGGCGCGGGCGAGACGACGGTCGCGCGGATGGTCAACGCCTATTCGATCCTGGTGAACCATGGCCGCGCGCTGAAGCCGAGCGTCATCGACTTCGTCCAGGACCGCCACGGCAAAGTGATCTGGCCGCAGGACTGGCGCGCGTGCGACCGCTGCAACGCGCGCGACTGGGACGGCAAGGCGATGCCGCGGCCGGTGATCCGATCGCGCCAGCTGCTCGACCCGCTCACCGCCTACCAGATGGTCCACATCACCGAGGGCGTCGTCCAGCGCGGCACCGCCGTCACGCTCCGCGACCTCGACCGGCCGATGATGGGCAAGACCGGCACCAACAACGGGCCGACCGACGTGTGGTTCGTGGGCGGCACGCCGCAGATGATCGGCGGCCTCTACATCGGCTATGACACGCCCCGGAACCTGGGCGGCTATGCGCAGGGCGGCACGCTCGCGGCGCCGATCTTCAAGGCGTTCGCGCTCAAGGCGTTCGAGGGCATGGAGAAGCTGCCGTTCACCGCACCCGCGGGCATCCGCATGGTGCGCGTCGACCGGGGGAGCGGCAAGCCGGTCTACGGCGCCTGGCCGACGACGGATCCAAAGGCATCGGTGATCTGGGAAGCCTTCAAGCCGGAGAGCGAACCGCGCCGCCGCGCGCGCCGTTCGCGCGAGGGCGAAGAGGCGGCACCGGTCCAGAAGGCCGCCCCGCGCGCGCAGACGGCCCCGCAGGACAGCGATTTCTTGCAAAGGGAGGGCGGCATTTACTAGGGGCGGGGATGACCATCCTGCCCGAGCCGGCAGTTCCTTTCTGACGATACATTGAAGCGCCGCCCTTGCGGCCCGAGATTCCCGGGTTCATCCGGGGTCTTCGAAGGTGGAGAGAATTTCGATGCGCGCCGAAGCGCAAGCCCATGTCGACAAGATCAACGACGCGCTGGCGCTCTTGCGCCGCTTCCTCGACTGGGACCGCGCGCTGCGCCGCCTCGACGAGCTGAACGCGCGCGTCGAGGACCAGAGCCTGTGGAACGACCCCAAGGCCGCGCAGGAAGTGATGCGCGAGCGCCGCCGGCTGGACGAGGCGATCACCGCGACCCGCGCGATCGAGGCGGAACTGTCCGACACGGTCGAGCTGATCGAGATGGCGGATGCCGAGGGCGACGCCGAGATGGCGGACGAGGGCACGCAGAGCCTGGCCCAGCTGGCGGAACGCGCCGAGCAGGACAAGGTGAAGGCGCTGCTGTCCGGCGAGGCCGACGCCAACGACACCTATATCGAGATCAACTCGGGCGCCGGCGGTACCGAGAGCCAGGACTGGGCGGGCATGCTGCAGCGCATGTACACGCGCTGGGCCGAGCGGCGCGGCATGAAGGTCGAGCTGATCGACTATCATGCCGGCGAGCAGGCGGGCATCAAGTCGGCGACGCTGCTGGTCAAGGGCGAGAACGCCTATGGCTATGCCAAGACCGAGAGCGGCGTGCACCGGCTGGTGCGCATCAGCCCGTACGACAGCGCGGCGCGGCGCCACACGAGCTTTTCGAGCGTGTGGGTCTATCCGGTGATCGACGACAACATCGACATCGAGATCAACGAGAGCGAGCTGCGCATCGACACGTACCGCGCGTCGGGCGCGGGCGGGCAGCACATCAACACGACCGATTCGGCGGTGCGCATCACCCACCTGCCGACCGGGATCGTGGTGCAGTGCCAGAACCAGCGTTCGCAGCACAAGAACAAGGCCGAGGCGTACAACCAGCTGCGCGCGCGTCTGTACGAGCGGGAGCTGGCCGAGCGCGAGGCGGCGGCCAACGCGCAGAACGCCACCAAGACCGACATCGGCTGGGGCCACCAGATCCGCTCCTACGTCCTCCAGCCGTACCAGCTGGTCAAGGACCTGCGCACGGGCGTGACCTCAACCGCGCCGGGCGACGTGCTCGACGGTGCACTCGATCCGTTCATGGCGGCGGCGCTGTCGCAGCGCGTGACCGGCGAGACGGTCGAGGTGGAGGACGTCGACTGAACGTGGGGCGGGTCCTGCCTGGGCTGGATAGGCGCCGCGCGGCGTTGGCCGGGGGGGCGGCGATGGCGGCGTGCGCCCTGTTGCTGGGCGCCTGCGACGCGACCGAGCCCAAGCTGCCCGAGCGCAAGTCCGAGGCGAAGGCATCCGACTTCCCGGCGGCCGACCGGCCGGTCGCGACCATCGTGTCGGCGCGCTGGTCGACCGAGGAAGCGCGCGACCGGCTGAACGAGGCCGAGGAAGTGATGGACGGCGCCGGCATCGCCAAGGGGATGACGGTCGCCGACATCGGCGCGGGCGAGGGCTATTACACGATCCGCCTGGCCCAGCGCGTCGGCCCTGACGGCCGGGTGCTGGCCGAGGACATCGTGCCGGAGGTGCGCGACGCGCTCGCCCAGCGCGTCGCGCGCGAGCGGCTCGACAGCGTCAGCGTACGGCTGGGCAAGGCAGACGACCCGCGGCTGCCCGAGGCGAGCTTCGACCGGGTGCTGATGGTGCACATGTACCATGAGATCGCCGAGCCCTACGCGTTCCTGTGGCACCTGCGGCCGTCGCTGCGGCCGGACGGCCTTGTCGTGGTGGTGGACGCCAACCGTGCGACGCAGAATCACGGCACGCCGCCGGCGCTGTTGCGCTGCGAGTTCGAGGCGGTCGGCTATCGCCAGGTGGCGATGCGGCCGATGCCGTCCGCGGGCGGCTATCTCGCGACCTTCCAGGCGGTGGGGCCGCGGCCTGAGCCCAGCGCGATCCGCCCGTGCCGGCTGAACCCGCAGGCGGGCCCGGCGTCGGCACCCAAGGCTGACTAGCGGCTTCCTCTGCGCGCGCGCAGCCGCTACCCCGGCGGCATGCAGCAATATCTAGACCTGATGCAGCGCGCGCTCGACACGGGCGTGGAGACGATGGACCGCACCGGCGTGGGCACCCGTTCGGTGTTCGGCCACCAGATGCGCTTCGACCTTTCGGCGGGCTTCCCGGTGCTCACCACCAAGAAGCTGCACCTGCGCTCGATCATCGTGGAACTGCTGTGGTTCCTGCGCGGCGACACCAATGTCCGCTGGCTGCAGGAGCGCAAGGTGCGCATCTGGGACGAGTGGGCCGACGAGTCGGGCGACCTCGGCCCCGTCTATGGCAAGCAGTGGCGCGACTGGGAGACGGCCGACGGGCGTCACCTGGACCAGATCGCCGAGCTGATCGCGACGCTGAAAAGTAACCCGGCGTCGCGGCGGATGGTGGTCTCCGCCTGGAACCCCGGGGACCTGCCGGCGATGGCGCTGGCGCCCTGCCACTGCCTGTTCCAGTGCCATGTCGCCAACGGCAAGCTGTCGCTGCAGCTCTACCAGCGCTCGGCCGACATCTTCCTGGGCGTGCCGTTCAACATCGCGAGCTATGCGCTGCTGACGCACATCCTGGCCGAGCAGTGCGGGCTGGAGGTGGGCGAGTTCGTGTGGACGGGCGGGGACTGCCACCTGTACCTCAACCACCTGGACCAGGCGCGCGCGCAGCTGTCGCGCACGCCGACGGCGCTGCCGCGGCTGGAGATCCTGCGCCGGCCGGACGGCATCGACGGCTATGAACTGGAGGACTTCGTGCTCCACGATTACGCCGCGCAGCCGCATATCGCAGCACCGGTGGCGGTATGATCGTCTTCCACCTGGCGCGGGCCGACAATGGCGTGATCGGACGCGACGGGCAGCTTCCCTGGCACCTGCCGGCCGATCTCAAGCGGTTCAAGGCGGGCACCATGGGCAAGCCGATGGTGATGGGCAGGAAGACGTTCGAGAGCTTTCCCAGTCCGCTGCCGGGACGGCGCCACATCGTGCTGACGCGCGACCGCGACTGGTCGGCCGCCGGCGCCGAGGTGGCGCACGATCCGGAGGCGGCGCTGGCGCTTGCCGGCGGCGGCGAGGTGGCGGTGATCGGCGGGGCGGAGGTGTTCGCGCTGTTCCTGCCGCAAGCGGACCGGATCGAGCTGACCGAGGTCCATGCCGCGCCGGAAGGGGATGCGGTGGTGCCGGCGTTCGAAGGCTGGCGCGAGGTGGCGCGGGAAGAATTTCCGGCCGAGGGCGAGCGGCCCGGGTACAGCTTCGTAACACTGGTGCGGTAGCCAGGCCGCGAACGGTAGCGCGGGGTACCCTGGGCTCCTGCCTGCGCAGGAGCACGGCAGCCCCGGAGCGCGGCCTGCGGTGACGCGCATGGTTTGCCTGCGCGCCGGCTTTCCCTATAGCGCGGGGCATGGAGCGGCTGGACGGTAGCTCGGCGGTCGCCGCAGGGTTGCGCGGCGGGATCGTCGCGCTCGGCAATTTCGATGGTTTCCATCTCGGGCACCAGGCGGTGGTGCGCCGGGCTGTGACGCGCGCCCATGCCGAGGGCCGGCCGGCGATCGTCGCCACCTTCGACCCGCACCCGATTCGCCACTTCCGGCCCGACGCCGCGCCGTTCCGGCTGACGACGCTCGACCAGCGCGAGCGGCTGTTCGCCGAAGCCGGCGCCGATGCGATGCTGGTGTTCCGGTTCGATGCCGCGCTCGCGAGCCTTTCGGCCGCAGCGTTCGTCGAGGAGCGGCTGCGGGGGCTGGCGGGGATCGGCGGCGTGGTGACGGGGGCCGACTTCACCTTCGGCAAGGGACGCGACGGCAATGTCGCGGTGCTGGCGGCGCTGGGCGCGGCGCAGGGCTTTTCGGTCGACACGGTGGCGCCGGTCGAGGACGGCGGCGAGCCGGTCTCTTCCAGCCGCATCCGCGCGCTGCTGGAGGGGGGCAAGCCGGCGGAGGCCGCGGCGCTGCTGACCCGCCCGTTCGCGATCCAGGGCGTGGTGGAGCCGGGTGCTCGGCTGGGGCGCGAGCTGGGCTTCCCGACCGCGAACCTGGCGCTCGGCACCTATCTGCGGCCGGCCTATGGCATCTATGCGGTGCGCGGGCGGCTGCCGGAGGGGCGCGTGCTCGACGGCGTCGCCAACCTGGGCATCCGGCCGATGATCGAGCCGCCGCTGGAGCTGCTCGAGCCGCATTTCTTCGACTTCTCCGGAGACTTGTACGGGCAGCGGATCGAGGTCGACCTGATCGGGTATCTGCGGCCGGAGTGGCGGTTCGACGGGCTCGACCCGCTGAAGGCGCAGATCGCGCGCGATTGCGAGGACGCGCGGGCGGTGTTGGCGGGGAAGCTGCGCACCTAGCGCGAGCCGTGCTCCTGCGCAGGCAGGAGCCAAGAGTTATCCGACGTTGCGCTTTGTTGCCCTGGGCTCCTGCCTGCGCAGGAGCACGCAGCCTTCAGGCCGCGCGGCGCATTTCCAGGCGGCCCCAGATCTCGACCAGCGCATCGGTGAGCTCGCGCATCATTGCCTCGTCATGGGCGGGCCCGGGGGTGAAGCGGAGGCGCTCGGTGCCGCGCGGCACGGTCGGGAAGTTGATCGGCTGCACGTAGACGCCGTATTCGGCGAGCAGGATGTCGCTGACCCGCTTGGCCTTGACCGGATCGCCGACCATCAGCGGCACGATATGGGTGGTCGAGTCCATCACCGGCAGGCCGGCGTCGCGGAACATCGCCTTGAGCTGGGCAGCGGCGGCCTGCTGCCCCTCGCGCTCCTCCGAGGAGGCCTTGAGGTGGCGGACGCTGGCAAGCGCGCCTGCGACCAGCACCGGCGACAGCGAGGTGGTGAAGATGAAGCCGGGCGCATAGCTGCGGATCACGTCGATGATCGTGCGATCGGCGGCGATATAGCCGCCCATCACGCCGAACGCCTTGCCCAGCGTGCCCTCGATGATGTTGAGGCGATCGGCGACGCCATCCCGCTCCGAAATGCCGCCGCCGCGTGCGCCGTACATGCCGACGGCATGGACTTCGTCGAGATAGGTCAGCGCGTTGTACTTGTCGGCGAGGTCGCAGATCTCCGCGATCGGTGCGATGTCGGCGTCCATCGAATAGACGCTTTCGAACGCGATCAGCTTGGGCGCCTGCGGATCCGACTCGGCCAGCAGCTCCTCGAGGTGCTCCAGGTCGTTGTGGCGGAAGACGCGCTTCTCGCAGCCCGAGTTGCGGATGCCCGCGATCATCGAAGCGTGGTTGAGCTCGTCCGAAAAGATGATGCAGCCGGGCAGCACCTTGGCCAGCGTCGCCAGCGTCGCCTCGTTGGAGACATAGCCGCTGGTGAACAGCAGCGCGCCTTCCTTGCCGTGGAGGTCGGCGAGCTCGCTTTCGAGATCGATGTGATAATGGGTGTTGCCGCCGATGTTGCGGGTGCCGCCGGAGCCGGCGCCGACGTCGTGCAGCGCCTCTTCCATCGCGGCGATCACCTTGGGGTGCTGCCCCATCGCCAGATAGTCGTTGGAGCACCAGACCGTGATCGGCTTGGGCCCGTTATGCCCGGCGAAGCAGCGCGCGTTGGGGAACATGCCCTTGTTGCGCAGAATGTCGATGAAGACGCGGTAGCGCCCTTCGGCATGGAGCCGATCAATCGCCTGGTTGAAGACGCGGCTGTAATCGACCGCGCGAACGATTTCGTCGCTGGACATGCCGGTCTGCATAGCGGCAGGACCTTTGTCTTTCCACTGTCAAAGCCTCGTTCAGAGCGAATGCCCCGTTCGATTACAGCAATTTGACCTGGGTCAAGCCGAGACGCGCCAGCGCGGGCCGCAGCAAGGCGATGGCGGGATCGGCGCCGGTGAATACTGCCGTGCCTTCACCCGCCACATCGGGCCAGTCGGCGCCGTCGAGCAGATGGGCGACCCGCCGCGCGATGCCCTCGCCGCCGTCGACGAACTGCACCGGGCGCCCGGCGGCCGCCTCCAGCCGGTCCGCGACCAGCGGGAAATGGGTGCAGGCGTTGACGATCACGTCGATCCGCTCGCCGTCGGGCTGGTCGAGCAGGCCCGCGAGCACGGCGCGATAGGCGTCGTCCTCCGCCTCCTCCCCGCGCAGCCGCGCCTCGGCAAGGGCGACCAGCGCGGCCGAGCCGTGGCGCAGGACGCGGCAGTCGGCGGCGAATCGCGTCGCCAGATCGTCGACATAGGGCTGGCGCACCGTCGCCTCGGTCCCGAGCACGCCGATGACGCGCGTGCGGCTCAACTCGGCCGCGGGCTTGATCGCCGGGACGGTGCCGACCACCGGCAGGTCGAGCGCGGCCCGCACGGCCGGCAGCGCGATGGTGGAGGCGGTGTTGCAGGCGATCACGATCAGCCGGGGATGATAGCGCTCCGCCAGCCGCCCGAGCAGCGCGGGCACGCGCCCGGCGATCTCCGCCTCGCTGCGCGTGCCATACGGGTAGCCCGCCGAGTCCGCTGCATAGACGATCGGCGCCTGGGGCAGCAGTCGCTGGGTGGGAGCGAGCACCGAAAGGCCGCCGACGCCGGAGTCGAAGAACAGGATCGGGCGGGAGTCGGGCATGCGGGGCAGATCCTTGCGCGCGGAGAGACGTTCCCGCTTTGATCGAGGTTGTTGCGCCCCGATACCGAAACGCCTAGCGTCGGGGCAACAGGGGTTCGAAATCAGTCTTGCCAACCGACTTCTCATCGGCGCCGGCGCTTTGCGCAATGTTGCTCGGGTATCTGCTGGGCGCGATTCCGTTCGGGCTGCTGCTCGCGCGGTGGTTCGGCGCGGGCGACCTGCGGGCGATCGGATCGGGCAACATCGGCGCGACCAACGTGCTTCGCACCGGGCGCAAGGGGCTGGCCGCGGCGACGCTGCTGCTGGACGCGGCCAAGGGCACGCTTGCGGTGGTGCTGGCGGAATGGCTGTTCCCCGGCCATGGCCCGTTCGCGGCGGCGGCTGCGTTCCTGGGCCATTGCTATCCCGTGTGGCTCGGCTTTCGCGGCGGCAAGGGGGTCGCCACGATGCTGGGCGTGGTGCTGGCGCTCCACTGGCCGAGCGCGCTGGTCTTCGCGGTCGTCTGGCTGGGGCTGCTTGCGCTGCTGCGCATCTCCTCGGTGGCGGGCATGACCGCCTGCATCTCCGCGCCGGTGAGCGCGGCCTGGTTCGGGCAGTTCGACCTGGTCCTGCTGCTGCTGGGAATGGCCGCGGTCGCGTTGTGGAAGCATCGCGAGAACCTGGGGCGGCTGCTCGACGGCACCGAGCCCCGCGTCGGCAGCCGCAAGGGTGGCTGACGCCGACCCGCGGATCGATCGGCTCCGGCTGATCCGTTCCGCGAACGTCGGCCCCATCACGTATCGCCAGCTGGTGTCGCGCTTCGGCAGCGCCACTGCCGCCTTGGATGCCCTGCCGCATCTGGCCGCGCGCGGCGGCGGGCGGGCGCCGGTGATCGCGCCCGAGGACGCCGTGCGGCGGGAGATCGCGCGGGCCGAGCGGCTGGGCGCGCGCTATCTGTTCCTGGACGACGCCGACTATCCGCCGCTGCTGGCAGAGATCGAGAATGCGCCGCCTGCGCTGATCCTGCGCGGCAGCCTGGAGCTGGCGGCACGGCCGTGCGTGGCGATGGTCGGTGCGCGCAATGCGTCCGCTGCCGCCTGCCGTTTCGCGCGCCAGCTGGCGGAGGCGCTGGCAGGCGAGGGGATCACCGTCGTCTCCGGCCTGGCGCGCGGGATCGATACGGCGGCGCATGCGGGCTCGCTCGCCGGTGGGACGGTGGGGGTGATCGCGAGCGGGATCGACATCGCCTTTCCGCCGGAGAATGCCGCGCTGCAGGAGGCGGTGGCGGAGCGGGGCCTGCTGGTGGCGGAGCAGCCGCCGGGGACGGAGCCGCGCGCGCGGCACTTCCCGTATCGCAACCGGATCATCGCGGGACTGGCGCAGGGGACGGTGGTGGTGGAGGCTGCGCCCAAGTCGGGATCGCTAATCACCGCGCGCCTGGCGGCTGAGGCGGGTCGCGAGGTGATGGCGGTGCCCGGCAGCCCGCTCGACCCGCGCGCGCAGGGCTGCAACCTGCTGATCCGGGAAGGCGCGACGCTCATCCAGTCGGCAGCCGACGTGGCGGAGATGCTGCGCCCGATCGATCCGCGCAGCGTCCGCTCGCCCGGCAGCCGGTATGACGCCGGGCCGGTCGCTGCCGACGCCGGCGAGGGAGAACGGCGGCGGGTGACGGATTTGCTCAGCCCCGTGCCGGTGCCGGTGGACGAGCTGGTCCGCCAGTCCACGCTTTCCGCGGCCGTGGTGCAGATCGTGCTGCTGGAGCTGGAGCTTGCCGGGCGGCTGGAGCGGCATGCGGGCGCCCGGGTGAGTTTGGGGGGCTGAAGCCAGGCCGGCGGCGCATGCGCGTGCGCAGGGGTTGGCGATCAGGCGCGAGGGCGGGGAGCGTCCTCGTCAAGAGCCGTGCCGCCGCCGATGCCCATCGCCATGCCGCCGCCGCCCATGCGACCTTCACCGCCGCCGCCACCGCCACCGCCACCGCCGCGTTCACCGCCTTCCCTTCCGCGCCCTCCGGAACCCGCCGGGCGGGTGGGGCCCTGGACCGGCATGGCCAGGTCGGCGGGGATCGGGTCGAGGCCCAGCGCCTCCCGGATGAAGTCGCGCAACGCCACCACCAGGGCATGGGTGTGGACCGGACGGCCGGCGACGAGTTCCTCCACCGCCTGCTGCGCCAGCCGGACGTGGGTCTCGGTGCCGAGCAGGATGATATCGGAAAGCGCGGCTTCGACGGCGTCGCGAATGCGGCGAGTGCGCTCTGAGCCGGCGGCGCGCTCTGCCGTGAGGTCGAGCGCCGCCATCGGTTCGGTGGCGGCACCGGCATCGCTGCGGCGGCGCAGGTCGCGCAGGTGGGAGGGGTCGACGGTCAGGTCCCCCGTGAACGAACCGCCGAGCGTCTTGTAGGCGGCGATCAGCGTGCGGAGCCGCTCGTTGATCTGCCGGTTCATGCGTTCGCGGCGCTGCTGGATCGTCATCATCACGAGCAGCCGGGTGCCGACGCCGATCAGGGTGAAGAGCGCGAGCCCGACCAGCGTGACGAGCACGCTGTGCCAGTTGGTGAAATCCAGATTGCGCACATCCAGCCTCCCGCGACGATCCTTCCGGGGAACGCGCGGGCGGAAGGCTGGTGCCGGTCAGGCAGACAGGACGGCCACGTTGTCGATCAGGCGGGTGTTGCCGATCCGCGCGGCGGCGAGGAGCCGCATCGGCCGGCCAGGTTCCGGCTCCGCCAGCGTCTCGGCATCGACCAGCGCGATATAGTCGGTTTCGAACCCGGCCTGGGCGAGCATGTCGCGCGCCTGGGCGAGCGCCTCGTCGGCAGCCCCGCCCTTTTCCAGGGTGCGCGCGGCGACGCCGAGCGCGCGGGGAAGGGCGACGGCACGCTGGCGCTCGTCGGGATCGAGGTAGAGGTTGCGGGACGAGAGGGCGAGACCGTCGTCGTCGCGCTGGGTCGGAACGCCCACCACCTCGATGCCGAGGTCGAGATCGGCCGCCATGCGGCGGATCACCGCCAGCTGCTGGAAATCCTTCTCGCCGAACAGCGCGACGTCGGGGCGGACCTGTCCGAAGAGCTTGGCGACCACGGTGGCGACCCCGTCGAAGTGGCCGGCACGATGCGCCCCCTCCAGAAGGGCGCTGATGCCCCCGACGGAGACCGCGGTGACGAAGCCGTCGGGGTACATCTCCTCGACGGAGGGCATCCACAGTACATCGGCGCCCGCCTCTGCGAGCATGCGCGAATCCTGCATCTCCCGCCGCGGGTAGCGGGCGAGATCCTCGTTGGGACCGAACTGCTTGGGATTGACGAAGATCGACACCACGACGCGGTTGGCGCGGCGGCGCGCGGCATCGACCAGGGCCATGTGGCCGTCATGAAGCGCGCCCATGGTGGGGACGAGCGCGATGCTCTCCCCTGCGGCGCGGAAGGAAGCCAGCGCGTCGCGAAGCGCGACGAGCTGACGGATGGTTTGCACGGCCCCAATGCCTCCGGTAAGAATGAGAAGGCGGCCTTCTATGGGGGTGCCGCCACGGGATCAACACCATGGCACCAGCACCAGGGTACCAACAGGGGACAGAAGGCACCTTGAGCACGGCCTCAAACGGATTGCACGTCATCGTGTTCGCCAACGAGAAGGGCGGCACGGGCAAGTCGACGACCGCGGTCCACGTCGCGATCGCGCTGGCCGCCAAGGGGGCGCGGGTGGCGGCGTTCGATCTGGACCATCGCCAGCGCACGCTGGGTCGCTATCTGGACAATCGCGCCGAGACCGCGCGGCGGCAGGGCAGCAGCCTGCCGATGCCAATCCATGCGACGCACGACGGCGAGAGCATGGACTTCTTCACCGACACGCTGGAGCGTTTGTCGGAGCATGCCGACTATCTGGTGATCGACACGCCGGGTCGCGACGACCCGTTCGCGCGCATGGCCGTCACCAACGCCGACACGCTGGTCACGCCGATGAACGACAGCTTCGTCGACTTCGACCTGATCGGCCAGGTGCACCCGGAGACGTTCAAGGTCACGCGGCCGAGCTTCTATTCCGAGCTGATCTGGGAGACGCGCAAGCACCGTGCCCGCGCCGACGGATCGACGATCGACTGGGTGGTGCTTCGCAACCGCCTGCAGCACATCGAGGCGCGCAACATGCGGCGCGTGTCGGAAGCGATCGAGCAGCTGTCCAAACGCGTCGGCTTCCGGGTGATCCCGGGGCTGTCGGAGCGCGTGATCTATCGCGAGCTGTTCCCCAAGGGGCTGACGATGCTCGACAGCCGCGAGTTCGGCGCGATGGGGCTGAGCCACGTCGCCGCCCGCCAGGAACTGCGCGAGATGATGGCCGGGCTGGCGCTGCCGGACCCGGTCGTGCCCTCCGCCGCGGCCTGATGCTGAAGATCCTCCTCGTCGCGGCGGTGCTGGTGGGGCTGTGGCTGTACCTGCGCCCGCGCAAGCCTGCGCTGTCGGGAGAGGCCGAGGCGCGGCAGGTGCTGGGCGTCGGCCCGGATGCGGACGAGGCGGCCATTCGCGCCGCCCATCGGCGGCTGGTGGGCGCCGTGCATCCCGACCGCGGCGGATCGGCCGACCTCACGCGTCGGGTGAATGCGGCACGCGACGTGCTGCTCGGCCGGTTGCGACATTGAACTTTCCGCGGCGTCGCGCGATCTGACGCCACCGAATTCCAGGGAGAAAGCCATGAGCCACGTCTTCGACCCCACCTCGCTGCGCGAATATGACATCCGCGGGGTGGTCGGTAAAACGCTGGGCACGGCGGATGCCACCGCGATCGGCCGCGGCTTCGGCACGATCGTGCGCCGCGCCGGCGGTACCCGCGTGGCGGTGGGCCGCGACGGCCGCGTGTCCTCGGTCGAGCTCGAGGCGGCGTTGGTGCAGGGCCTGACCCAGAGCGGGGTCGACGTGGTGCGGGTCGGCCTGGGGCCGACGCCGATGCTCTATTATGCCGAGGCGACGCTGGAGGTCGACGGCGGCATCATGATCACGGGCAGCCACAATCCGGCCGACTACAACGGCTTCAAGATGGTGCTGCAGCACAAGCCCTTCTTCGGCGAGGACATCCAGAAGCTCGGCCGCATGGGCGCCGAGGGCGACTGGGACGAGGGCGAAGGCACCGTCAGCGACTATGACATCGAGGACGCCTATGTCGGGCGGCTGATGGCGGGCTATGCCGGCGGCGCGTACCGGATCGGCTGGGATGCCGGCAACGGTTCGGCCGGCCGGGTGATCGAGAAGCTCACCAAGCTGCTGCCGGGCGAGCACCACCTGCTGTTCACCGACATCGACGGGCGCTTCCCCAACCACCATCCCGACCCGACCGAGGAAAAGAACCTGGCGGCGCTGAAGCAGCTGGTGGCGGACAAGAACCTCGACTTCGGCATCGCCTTCGACGGCGACGGCGACCGCATTGGCGCGATCGATGGCACCGGGCGGGTGATCTGGGGCGACCAGCTGCTGTCGATCCTGGCGGAGCCGGTGCTGAAGGAGCTGCCGGGCGCGACGATCATCGCCGACGTGAAGGCGAGCCAGGCGCTGTACGACCGCATTGCCGAGCTGGGTGGCGAGCCGCTGATGTGGAAGACGGGCCACAGCCTCATCAAGACCAAGATGAAGGAAACCAACTCGCCGCTCGCCGGCGAGATGTCCGGCCACATCTTCTTCGCGCACGACTATTACGGGTTCGACGACGCGCCCTATGCGGCGGTGCGGCTGATCCGGGCGGTGCACATGATCGGCAAGTCGATGACCGAGATCCGCGGTGCGATGCCGAACATGATCAACACGCCGGAAATGCGCTTCCAGGTCGACGAGAGCCGCAAGTTCGCGGTGGTCGACGAGATCCTGGAGCGGCTGGAAGCGGCCGGCGCGGACGTGAACCGCACCGACGGCGCGCGCGTCAACACGCCCGACGGCTGGTGGCTGCTGCGCGCGTCCAACACTCAGGACGTGCTGGTGGCGCGCGCCGAAGCCAAGAGTCAGGAAGGCCTCGACCGGCTGATGGCGCAGATCGACGAGCAGCTGGCGCTGAGCGGGCTGCAGCGCGGGCCGCAGGCGGCGCACTGATCGGGGGCGGGCCGGGCGAGAGTGCCCGGCCCGCCGCCAGCCGCGGCAAGCGGCGACGGTTTTGAACCGGGCGGGCTGGCAATCCGCGCCCGCCTGCCCCATTTCGGGGCCATGGCTTCCCCCCAGATCGTTCGCGTCATCGACCTCGAGACTACCGGCAACGCGCCCCCGGTGCATGGGGTGTGCGAGATCGGGTGGCAGGATGTGGCGCTCGGCAACGACGGGCGCTGGGAACTGGTCGGCGAGGGTGGATCGCAGCTCGTCAACCCGGGCCGGATGATCCCGCCGGTTACCCAGGCCGTGCACCATATCCTGGACGAGCAGGTCGCCGACGCACCCTATTGGCATGACGTCGCGCGGCGCGTGCTGGATCCCTACCCGCGGCGGATCGCGCTGGCGGCGCACCGGGCGGATTTCGAGCAGAAGTTCTGCACGGCGCCGCTGACCCATGGCGCCGACTGGATCTGCACCTGGAAATGCGCGCTGCGGCTGTGGCCGGACTCGCCGGGCTTCTCCAACCAGATGCTGCGCTACTGGCGGCGGCCGCACGGCATCGAGCATGAACGCGGCCTGCCGGCGCATCGCGCCTTCCCGGACGCCTATGTGACCGCATTCCACCTGCGCGACATGCTCAACGAGGCGAGCATCGCGCAGCTGATCGAATGGTCGAACCTGCCCGGGCTGCTGCCGCGCGTGCGCTATGGCCCGGACCGGGGGCGTGAGTGGACGGAGATCGACGACGACTCGCTCGACGGCTTCCTGTCCGACCGCGACGAGGATGTGCGCTATACCGCCGAGCAGGAGCTGGCGCGGCGGCAGAACGGCGGTGCGGTCGGGCGTACCCGCGAGGATTGGCTGCTGCTGTAGAGTACGCAAGGCTTCTGGCCGACCGGAGCGCTAGAGCCGCTAGGTTCCTCAACTGGGCCCCGGCCTTCGCCGGGGTACGATGAAGGGTGAGGGCGAGTGTGCCGCCCGGCGGTCAGCGGCGGCCGGCGATCAGGGTGCGGGTGCCTTCCAGTGCCATGCCGTAGACCAGGTGCGAGGCGAGGCCATAGCCGTGGCTGGCGAGCGATGCCTGCCAGGGGCCGGGCGCAAGGCCAGCGGCAGGAACCGCGGCTTCGTCGACCAGCAGCGAGGTGACGAGGCCATAGGCGCCGCCGAAGCCGCGGCGGGTGGCGGGCTGATATTCCGCGAGCACGCCGTAGATGCCGCCCAGGGCAGCTCCGACCAGATAATGGACCGCCTGACCGGCGGCGGCGCGGTTCGGCTCGGCGACCGGACGGCCGGTGGCGGCCTGGCTGACGCGGTCGGCGGCCTTTACGGTCGCGGGATCCTCGTCGCTGTCGGAGGGCACGAGACGGGCAGCGGCGGCCTGGAAGCCGGCCATGGCCGCGGAGGCGACGACCCCGGCGGCGATGCCGGCGACGAGGCCGAGGAGCGGGCGGGGAGCGGTGTCGGCCATGCGGCGTCCTTTGCTGGAGGCTGTGCCCACAACGAGCGTTCGCGCGAACCGCTCCCTGGGCGGATCAATAGTGGACGCGCTCGGCCTTCAGATGATGGGCGGCGAGCTGCGCCTGGACGCTGTCCTTGCCCGCGAGATGGCCGGCGCCGATCGCCACGAAGACGGTGCCCGGCTTTGCCATGCGGTCCGCGATCCAGCCGGCCCAGCGGACGTTGCGGTCGAGCAGCAGGATCTTGGCGACCTCCGGCGTCGCGTCGAGCCCCTCGTTCATGGTCTCGGCAAGCGCGTCCGGATCGCCCGCCGACCATTGCGCCACCATCTTGCCGACTTCCTTCTCGGCGTCGGGCAGCTGCTTGATGGTGTCGGTGAGAAAGGCGATCTGCGACTTCTCCGACAGGCTGTCGAAATAGCCGAACTGCTGTTCGAGCGTCTCCAGCCCGGTCACGCGCTTGCCCGCCTGCCTGGCGGCGGCGGTGAGCGCCTGTTCGGCGCCGCTGTTGGGATCATAGCCGGCCTTCACCAGCTTGAGCACCGTCAGGTTGGTGGCCGCAAACCACGGATCGAAGCGGTCGAAGCTCGCCGCCGGCACGCCGACGTCGGCGAGCGCGGCGAGATAGGCCTTGCGCGTCTCGGGCGGCAGCCGCTCCTCGAGGCCGGGGCCGGAGGGGTTGATGGCGGTGGCGACCAGCGCCTTCTGCACCGCCTGCGGATCGGGGAGCACGATCTCCTGCACCAGCTCGTCGCTTCGGTCGAAGGCGGTCTTCACCGCCTCGTCGAACCAGCTGAAGCCGGGTTTCAGCAGATGGATGGTGCCGAAGAGGTAGATGGTGGTGTCCGCGTCCTTCACCACCCACAGCGCGGGATCGGCATCGACCGTCTGCGCCGGGGCGGCGGTTGCAGGTGCTGCGGCCTGATGCGCGGCCAGCGGCATCGTCCAGGCGGCAATGGCGAACAGGCCGGCGGCACGCAGCAGGGTCTTGATCATCCGGTTCTCATCCTTGGGCAGCAGCCGTGCGTTGCGCCCGAGCGGGCGGGCTGTGTCAAGCGTCGGCGGGAAGATCCGCCTGCGCATAGCGCCGCGCGATCACCGCGCAGGCGAGCAGCTGGAGCTGGTGAAAGATCATCAGCGGCAGGATCAGGGCACCGATCTGGGCTGCCGGAAACAGCACGCCCGCCATGGGCACCCCCGAAGCGAGACTCTTCTTGGACCCGCAGAAGACGATCGCGATCTCGTCCGCGCGCGAGAAGCCGAGGCGGCGCGCCAGCGTGCGGGTGGCGAACAGCACGACCACGAGCAGCAGGCAGCAGACGATCGTGACCAGCACCAGCTGCCAGGCGGGGACGCGGTGCCAGAGCCCCTCGATCACCGCGGCGCTGAAGGCGGTATAGACGACCAGCAGGATCGAGCCGCGGTCGACCGTGGAGACCAGCGGCTTGTGCCGTTCGATGAAGCCGCCGACGAGCGGGCGCGCGAGATGGCCGACGACGAAGGGGAGCAGCAGCTGGAGCGCGATCTCCTCGATGGCGGCAAGCGAGTCGCCGCCGCTGGCGGAGACGCCCATCAGCAGCGCGACGAGCACGGGGGTGACGAAGATGCCGGCGATGTTGGAGAGCGAGGCGCTGCACACCGCCGCCGGGACGTTGCCGCGGGCGATGGCGGTGAAGGCGATCGAGGATTGGACGGTGGAGGGCAGCAGCGTCAGGAACAGCAGCCCTTGCGCGAGTGCCGGGGAGAGGAACCAGGAGGAACCCCACTCCACGCCCAGTCCCAGAAGCGGGAACATCAGAAAGGTCGCGGCGAACACGACCAGGTGCAGCCGCCACGCGGTGAGGCCGGCGACGATCGCGGCGCGCGACAGCTTGGCGCCGTGGAGAAAGAAGAGCAGCGCGATCGCCGCCTGCGTCAGCAGGGCAAAGCCCTCCGCCGCGCGGCCGCGGCACGGAAGCAGCGTCGCCACCAGCACGGTCGCGATCAGCAGCATGCTGTAGCGGTCGATGCTGGCCGTGAGTCGGCGAAGGAGCGGCGGGCGGGGCGAGGAGTCCATGCGGGCCTCCCTACCGGAGAGTATCCCGGGCGCCGAGCGGATTCCGGATGACGAACCAAACGGGTACAAAGTGCTTGACATCGTCACGCTGATATGGAACAAGACAGGAACGCTGAGGAATTGCGGGCGGGGCTGGAGCCGAAGGGCTGCGGCCCCGTCTTGCGTTCGGGGGAGGGGCGATGGCGCGGCAGACCGAGACGGGATCGCAAGCAGCATCGGGAACGGAGCGCACCCGATCGATTGGGGCCGGGGTGCAGCGCGCGTTCCTGGATCACCTGGCGGCGACCGGCAGCGTCGAGGCCGCCGCCGAGGCGGTCGCCATCGCGCCGCTGCAAGCCTATGCCGCGTGCCGCAGAGACGCGGGGTTCGCCGAGGGCTGGCGCGCCGCGCTCCGCGTCGGATACGACCGGCTGGAAGCGATGCTGATCGAGCGGACGGCGGCGGTGCTGACCGGCGCGTCGAGCGATCCGCTGGAGACGCCGGACGTGCTGTTCGCGCTGCGGCTGATCGAGCGGCAGCGCGAGGCCGAGGCTCCGGCGGTCAAGCGCGCCCGGGCCGGGGCGGGCGCGGCGGACAAGACGGATGCGGCGATCCTCAAGCGGCTGGCGATGCTGAGCAAGCGCCATGCGGCCGAGGAAGCGCGGGCGCGCCGAACCCAGGAGGGGGACGATGCGTGAGCCCGGCGGAGGAACGCGAGGCCGCGATGCAGGCGCTGGCCCGCGCCGATCCGGCCCTGCAGGCGGCGACCCTGGCGATCCTGTCGCCGGAGCAGCGGCGTGAGCTGCTGCATCGGTGGGAACGCTGGGCGCATCCCGGCCAGCTGCCGACCGCGGAGGGATGGCGAATCTGGCTGATCCTGGCGGGCCGCGGCTTTGGCAAGACGCGGGCGGCGTCGGAGTGGGTGTCCGAATTCGCGCGCAGCCACCCCAAGGCACGGATCGCGCTGGTGGGGGCGACGCTGGACGACGTGCACCGGGTGATGGTGGGCGGCGAGGGCGGGTTGCAGGCGAGCGCGCACGACGACGAGCCGACGCTGTGGAAGGGGGGCGTGCTGCACTTCGCATCGGGCGCCAAGGCCTTTGCCTATTCGGCGGAGGCGCCCGAGAAGCTGCGCGGGCCCGAACACCACGCCGGCTGGTGCGACGAGATCGCGAAGTGGCGCCTGGGCGATGCGGCCTGGGACAATCTGATGATGGGCATGCGGTTGGGCGCGCATCCGCAGCTGGTGGTGACCACCACGCCCAAGCCGGGCGCGCTGCTGCGGCGGGTACGCACGCTGCCGGGCGTGCACGAGACGCACGGCCGGACCGTGGACAACCCGCACCTGCCGGCGAGCTTCGTCGAGGCGATGGCGGCGCAGTACGCGGGCACGCGGCTGGGGCGGCAGGAGTTGGACGGGGAGTTGCTGGAGGATGTGCAGGGTGCGCTGTGGACGCGGGGGCTGATCGAGCGGTGCCGGGTCGCGACCACGCCCGAGCTGGTGCGGGTGGTGGTGGGCGTCGATCCGCCCGCGAGTGCGCAAGGGGACGCGTGCGGGATCGTGGCGGCCGGGCTGGGCCAGGACGGGCGCGGCTATGTGCTGGAGGATGCGAGCGCCTCCGGACTGACGCCCGACGGCTGGGCACGGGCGGTGGCGGCCTGTGCGGCGCGCCACGATGCGGATCGGGTGGTGGCCGAGGCGAACCAGGGCGGCGCGATGGTGGAGACGGTGCTGCGCACGGCCGAGTCGGCATTGCCGGTGCGGCTGGTGCATGCGTCGCGCGGGAAGTCGGCACGGGCGGAGCCGATCGCCGCCCTCTATGAACGCGGCCGCATCGCGCATGCCGGCAGCTTTCCGGCACTGGAGGACGAGCTGTGCGGGTTGGTGGCGGGCGGCGGCTACGAGGGTCCCGGCCGCTCCCCCGACCGTGCTGACGCGCTGGTGTGGGCGATGGACGAGCTGATGCTCGGCCGCCGCGGGCCCGCGTCGGTACGGGGGCTGTGAGCCTGGATCAGGTGAAGAGCGACAGGGACAGAAGCACGAAAGCGGCGGCGCAGACGCTGCCGCCGATGGTGAGATGGCGGGTGGCGGAGCGGGCATAGGGCTCACCGCCGGCGGGGCGGACCTGTTGGCGGCGGATGCGCCAACCGGCCCAGACGAACATGCCGCCCAGCCAGAACAGCATCAGCGATGCGGGGAACAGGGCGAAGTGTGCGCTTTGCGGCATTCGACTCTCCTTGGCGGAGGAAGCTATCATGAAATGGTTCGGCAGGAAGAGCCTGGGTGCGCACGGCACGGCGGGCGAGGGACGGCGGCCGGCGCTGTCGCCGGGCGGATCGATCGCGGCGCTGGGCAGCTGGCCGACGAGCTACGAGGCGCAGGTGCGCGCGGGCTATCTGGAGAATGCGATCGCGCAGCGCGCGGTGCGGATGGTGGCGGAGGGCGTGGCGGCCGCCCCGGTGACGGGCGCGGACCCGGAGATGGTGCGGCTGGTGTGCCGGCGCTCGGCGGGCCAGGTGCTGGTGGAGACGATCGCGGCGCAGCTGCTGCTGCACGGCAATGCGTTCGTGCAGCTGCTGGACGATGGGCGTGGCGGGGTGGGCGAACTCTACGCGCTTCGGCCCGAGCGGGTGACGGTGGAGCCGGACGCCAATGGCTGGCCGGTGGCGTTCCGGTACCGGGTGGGGGCGGAGGTGCAGCGGCTGGCGGCGGAGGATCCCCGGGGGCGGGCGGCGGTGGTGCACATCAAGGCGTTCCATCCGCTCGACGATCATTATGGGTTGGGGTGCCTGGGGGCGGCGGCGGGAGCGATCGCGGTCCACAATGCGGCGGCGCGCTGGAACAAGGCGCTGCTCGACAATGCGGCGCGGCCCTCGGGCGCGCTGGTCTATGACCCCGGCGACGGCGGCGTGCTGTCGCGCGACCAGTTCGACCGGTTGCGCGCCGAGATGGAGGCGGGCTTCGCGGGCGCCGCCAACGCCGGGCGGCCGATGCTGCTGGAGGGCGGGCTCAAGTGGCAGGCGATGAGCCTGACGCCCGCCGACATGGATTTCAACGGGCTGAAGGCACAGGCGGCGCGGGAGATCGCGCTGGCGTTCGGGGTGCCGCCGATGCTGCTGGGGCTGCCGGGCGACAACACCTACGCCAATTATCGCGAGGCCAATCGTGCGCTGTGGCGGCTGTCGATCCTGCCGCTCGCCGAGCGGATCCTGGCGGAGCTGAGCCAGGGGCTCGGCGGGCATTTCGCGGATCCGGCGCTGTCGGTGGACCTCGACCGGGTGCCGGCGCTGGCGGAGGACCGCGAGCGGCTGTGGGGCCAAGTGAGCGGGGCGGAGTTCCTGACGCGCGAGGAGAAGCGGGCGATGGTGGGCGTGGGGCCGGTGGTCGGGGCGGGGCTGTAGTTCTTGTGCTCCGGGCTTGCCCTTCCGTTTGCTTCGAGCCTGTCGAGAAGCCGCCACAAACGTTGCGCCACCGCTTCTCGACAAGCTCGAAGCAAACGGAAGGGGTGCGAAGTCCCGCCTGCGCGGGAGCACGGAGGCGGGGTCAGCGCGGGTAAGCTGTTGGCAGGGTGCAGGTGAGGGTGGTGCGCTCGAAGCGGCCGCCGGCGCCTGCGCACTGCTTGCCGCGGACGAAGGGCATCACGAACGCGATCGAGACCAGGGCCGCGAGTGCGGCGAACAGGACGATGCGAAGCCGGCGACGCATGGCCGGGACCTAACAGGCGGAGGCGGCGATGGACAATGCGCAGGTGCTGGCGCAGCTGATGGGCCAGGCGCGGCAGGACGGGGCCGACCTGGCGACGCTGCGCGCGATGGTGGAGGAAGCGGGCGAGGTCGGCGCGACGCGTGCGCTCACCCGGCTGGGGCTGGAGGACGCGGCTGCCCATGGCGACATGAAGGAGCTGCGCGAACTACTGGCCGCCTGGCGCGACGCCAAGCGATCGGCGGCACGGGCGGCGATCGGCTGGGTCGTGCGGATGCTGCTGGCGCTGGTGCTGGTGGGCGTGGCGGTGAAGACCGGTTTCGGCGCGTGGGTGCGATGAGCGTGCGCTTTGCCGGCTATGCCGCGATCTTCGGCGTGCCCGACCGGGGCGGCGACGTAGTGCGTGCGGGCGCCTTTGCCGGCTCCGGACCGGTACCGCTGCTGTGGCAGCACCGGGGAGCGCCGGTAGGGCAGATCGAGCAACTGGCGGAGGACAGCCGGGGCCTGCGCGTCATCGGGCGGGTGGAGCTGCCGGAGCTTGCGAGACTGGTTCGGGACGGTGCGCTGGGCGGGCTGTCGTTCGGATATCGCGTGCAGGCGGCGCGGGCACGGGCGGTGGCGCGAGCTGGAGCGTCTGGACCTGGTCGAGGTGAGCTTGGTCGCGGTGCCGATGCAGCCGCTGGCGCGGGTCCATGCGGTGGCGCCCGGCTGAAGGCGCGCAGCTTTGAAGCGTGGTGCGGGCGTCCCGGTGGGGCGCCCTTCTCTTTTTCGGGAGACGGTGATGATCGAGACCAAGGCAGACGCGCTGGAAGCGAGCTTTGCAGGCGTGGAGGGCGCAGGGGCCCCGGCGGCGCGGCCGATGCTGGCGGGGGCGGCAGCCCGGCCGGGCGGAGCGGCGTTCGAGGGCTTCGTGCGCAGCGGCGCGACCCTGGAGATGAAGGCGTTCACCGGTACGACCGGCGAGAGCGGCGGCTATGCCGTGCCAAGCGAGATCGACCGGCAGATCGAGACGCTGCTCCGGTCGACAAGCCCGATCCGTGCGATCGCGAATGTCGTGAAGGTCGGAAGCGCGGGGTATCGCAAGCTGGTGACGAGCGGCGGCACGCCGTCGGGCTGGGCGTCGGAGACGGCGGCGCGGCCCGAGACGGCGACGCCGACCTTCCATGAGGTGTCGCCGCCGATGGGCGACCTGTACGCCAATCCGGCGGCGAGCCAGGCGATGCTGGACGACGCCGCGTTCGACGTGGAGGAATGGCTGGCGGGCGAGATCGCGGCCGAGTTCGCGGCGGCCGAGGGGCGGGCGTTCGTCGACGGCAGTGGCATCAACCAGCCCAAGGGTTTCCTGCGCGAGCCGGTCTCCACGGCGGGCGATGCGGCGCGGGCGTTCGGCACCCTCCAGTATCTGCCGAGCGGCGAGGCGGGGGATTTCGGCAGCGAGCCGCAGGACCGGCTGATCGACCTGGTGCAGAGCCTGCGCGCGCCCTACCGCCAGGGAGCGGTGTTCGTGATGAACGCGGCGACCTCGACCCGCATCCGCAAGCTCAAGACCGCCGACGGCGCGTTCCTGTGGCAGCCGGGGCTCGTGTCCGGCCAGCCGGACACGCTGCTGGGCTATCCGGTGGTGGAAGCGGAGGAGATGCCGGACATCGCGGCCGGCAGCCTGTCGATCGCGTTCGGCAACTTCCGACTGGGGTACCTCATCGCCGAGCGGCAGGAGACGCAGATTCTGCGCGATCCCTATTCGAACAAGCCGTTCGTGCACTTCTACGCGACCAAGCGCGTGGGCGGGCAGGTGAGCAATTCGGAAGCCATCAAGCTGATGAAGTTCGCCGCGGCCTGAGCGGACACCCTTCCGGCGCGGGGAGAGCCCGCGCCGGACCCCTTTTCCTGCCCAACGACCACGGAGCTGCCCATGGAGACGCCACCCATCCCGGAGGCGGCGATCGCTGCCGCCTGCGCGGCCGCGCTTGCGCACCTGCGCGTGGCGGCGACCCACGAGCAGGCGGTGCTGGAGCAGGCCGCCGCGACCGCCTTTGCCGTGTGCGAGACGTTCACGGGCCATGCGCTGATCGCGCGCGACTGGCAGGCGGTCGTGCCGGCGACGGCATGCTGGACGCCGCTGCCGGTACAGCCGGTGACGGCGATCACCCGGGTCGACGGCCTGCCGGCGGAGGGCAGCGCCTTTCCCCTGCCGGCCGGGAGCTATGCGATCGACCTCACCGCCGATGGCGTCGGTTGGGTGAAGGCGATGCTTCCCGGCAGCGCGGGGCGACTGCGGATCGACTTTCGCGCGGGGCTGGCCGAGGGCTGGGAGACGCTGCCGGCGCCGATTGCGCAAGGCATGGTGCTGCTGATCGCGCATCTGTTCGCAAGCGGCAGCGCGGGCGGGGAGCCGCCGGCCGCGGTGGCGGCGCTGTGGCGGCCGTGGCGGCGGCTGCGGCTGGCGCCGGAGGTGCGGCGATGAGGGCGCGGCTGCTGGCGCGCGGCGAGGCGGCGGGGGCGCAGGCGGTCGCCGCGGCGGTGACGCGGATCGGCGCGGCTGCGCGGGAAGTCGCCGCCGGGCTGCGGGGGATCCGGGTCGAGAGCGACGACCGATCGGTGACGATCGAAGGGCGCGGGCTGTGGCGGCGCCGGATCGAGGATGCGCGGGTGCGCTGGCTGGGGGCGGAGCGATGAGCGCACAGGCGGTGCTGGGCGAGGCGCTGGTGGCGGCGCTGACCGCGCATGCCGGCGTCATGCGGGTGGTGACGGCGGTGTTCGATGCGCCGCCGGTGCGCGCGGCGCGGCCGTATGTGGAGGTGGCGGAGGCGCTGCTGACCGACTGGAGCACCAAGGACATGGCGGGCCGGGAAGGCCGGATCGCGATCGTGCTGCGCGATGCGGGCGAGCGGCCGGTGCGGCTGCGCGCGCTGGCGGGCGAGGTGGATGCGGCCGTCGAGGCACTGCCGCGCGACCTGGGCGAGGGATGGCGGATCGCCAGCCTGGTGCCGGTGCGCAGCCGCATCGTGCGCGAGGGCGAGGGACTGTGGGCCGGCACCAACGAATATCGGGTGCGCATGCTGCGGATGCAGTGACGAGGGAGACGAAGACATGGCGGCGGAAAAGGGAAGCGCGTTCCTGTTGAAGGTGGGCGACGGCCAGGTGCCGCCCGGCTTCACCACGGTGGCGGGGCTGCGTACGACGCAGCTGTCGATCAACGGCGAGGCGGTGGCGATCACGTCCAAGGATTCTGGCGGCTGGCGCGAGCTGCTGTCGGGAGCGGGCGTGCGATCGGTGAGCGTGTCGGGCGCGGGGGTGTTCACCGGATCGGCGGCGGAGGCTCGGCTGAAGGCGAATGCGCTCGCCGGCACGATCGACGACTACCGGCTGAGCTTCGAGACCGGCGAGACGATGACGGGACGGTTCCTGCTGACCCGGCTCGACTATGCGGGCGATTACAACGGCGAGCGCAGCTACACGCTGGCGCTGGAAAGCTCCGGCCCGGTGGTGTCGGCATGAGCGGCGAACCGGCCAATCCGGCGCGCGGCGAGGCGGAGCTGCGGGTGGCGGGCGAGCGGCTGGTGCTGCGGCCGAGCTTTGCCGCGCTGGTCGCGGCGGAGGGCGAGCTGGGGCCGCTGTTCGCGCTGGTCGAGCGGGCGGCGGCGGGGAAGCTGGCGCTCGGCGAACTGGTGGCGCTGTTCTGGCACTGCCTGCGCGAGCGGCCCGAGGCGCTGACCCGCGAAGCGCTGGGCGAGGCGGTGATCGCGGGCGGACTGGCGGCGGCGACGCCGGCGCTGCGCCAGTTGCTGGCGCAGATCCTGGGCGGGCGGTGAGCGAGCGCTTTGCCGAGGCGGCGGTGCGGCTGGCGGGGATTGCGGGGCTGTGGTTCGGCTGGAGTCCCGACGCCTTCTGGCGGGCGACCCCGGCGGAGCTTGCCGCGGTGGCAAAGGCGGCGGGCGGCGACGCGGGCACGGCGCCGCCCGATTCCGGCACGCTCGCGCGGCTGATGGAGGCATTCCCGGATGGATGAGGAAATCGAACGGCTGGTGGTGTCGGTGCGCGCCGACACGGCCGGCTTCGCGCGCGACGTCGCGGCGATGCAGAACAGCCTGGAAGGGCCGTTCGCCAGCGGCGTCGACCGCGCCGGGCGGGCGCTGGAGACGGTGCTCGTGCGGGCGGTGCGCAACGGCTCGATGGGGTTCGAGGACCTGGGGCGGATCGCCAACCAGGTGCTGGGCGAGATCGCCGCGGGCGCGATGCGGAGCGGACTCGACACGCTGCTGGGCGGGGCGGCGAGCGGGGGCGGGCTGCTGGGCTCGTTGCTCGGGCTGGTGTCCGGCGCGCCGGGGCGAGCCACGGGCGGTCCGGTCAGCCCGCAGCGGCCCTATTGGGTGGGCGAGCGCGGGCCGGAGCTGTTCGTGCCCACCAGCAGCGGCAGCATCGCCGCGCCCCAGGCGGGCGGCGGGCGGGACGTGCGGATCGCGATCTCGATCCGGGCGGGATCGGGCGACGCCCCGCGCGCGCTGGCGCAATCGGGCCGGCAGGTCGCGCGTGCGGTGAAGGCCGCGCTGGTGGACCTTGACTGAGCGGGAGGGCTCGATGGGATATTGGCTGGCGCGCGAGCGGACCGTGCAGGTGGAGGATGTGCTCACCCGCTTCGACCCGCGGTTCTGGACGGTGAACTTCCCGCGGCCGATGATGGCCTCGGTCGTGTCGGCGGCGCCCGATGCGCTGCGGGTCGATGCCGTCTTCTACCGCCGGGACGACCTGGCGGGACTGATCTGGGAATCGGAGGACCGGCACGACCACCCGCTGCTCGGCTATGCGACCAAGCGCGACTATCGGCGGTGTCGCCTGCGGTTCCGCTGGCGGTCGGGTGGGGTGCGGCCGCTGGACGCGGTGCATGGGCCCGTGCTGACGATCGAGGGGCGCGACGCTGCGGGCACCCCGCGGGCGTGGTATGTGCGGCTGTGGAACTACGCCTCCGGTACGCCCGAGGACGCGGTGGTGGAGATCGACTTCGCCACTGCGATCGGCGGGTTCGAGCTTCCCACGGACGCGGACCCGGTGTGGGCGGGGGATGTCGACCGCATGTTCGTGTCGCTGGTGGCGCCGGACTATGATGGCGAGGACGCGTTGCTGCCGGGGCCGGCGGAAGGATGGGTCGAGCTTTCGGAGATCGCCTGCGACGGCCCGGACTCGGTGCTGGCGATCGGAGCGCCCGTCCTGCCCGAGCATGGCCTGTCGATCGCGAGCGGCTATGACGACAGCTATCACCTGACGCCAGCCCGGCTGCTGCGCAACGCGCTGCACCTGGGGTATCGCGGCAGCATCGTCCATTATGTCGGGATGAGCCACTATTTCCGGCTCGAGGCGAACGGCGGCGGCCTGTACGCGAGCCTGGCAGGGGGCGTGCTCAACACGCCGTGCGTCGCCTGGCACCGGCATTTCGCCGCGGAGGCGAGGGCGCTCGGCTATGGCGTGATCTGGTCGCTGTCCTACGAGCTGCTCGACCAGCATTGCTGGGGCGATTGGAAGCAGCGCGCGGGGGATGGATCGCCGGCACGGACCGGCTGGGAGCCGCCGTCGGCGCTGCTCTCGCCAGCGCATGGCGGCGCGATGGCCTATCTGCAGCAGGTGGCGCATGCTTTCGTGCAGCTTGCGGTCGCGGCCGGGCTGGCGGTCCGCTTCCAGGTGGGCGAGCCGTGGTGGTGGGTGATGCCGGACGGGCGCCCGTGCCTGTACGACGATGCTGGCCGGGCGCTGCTCGATCCGGTCGAGATCGCGAATGTGCGAGGGTCGCTCGACGATGCGCAGACGGCGACGCTCGACCGGGCCGGTGCGGTGCTGGCGGCATCGACGGCCGCGCTGACGGGCGCGGTAAGGCAGGTGGCGCCGGAGGCGGAGACGCTGTTGCTCGCCTATCTGCCCACCGTGCTCGATGCGGCCGCGCCCGAACTCAAGCGCGCGAATCTGCCGATCGGCTGGGCCTCGCCCGCGTTCGACGTGCTCCAGCTGGAGGATTACGACTGGGCGGCGGTCGGCAATGTCGCGGCGACCGCGCGCGGGATCGCGGCGGCCGAGGCGCGGCTGGGCTATCCGCCTGAGCGCCAGCAGTATTTCGCCGGCTTCGTGCTGCGGCCCGAAGATGCCGGACAGTGGCAGGCGATCGACCGGGCCGCGGAGACTGCGCGGGCGCGCGGCGTGGCGGCGACCTTCCTCTGGGCGCTGCCGCAGGTGATCCGCGACGGCTTTGTGCATTTCGACGAGGGAGAGGATGCGATGCAGGCGTTCGACGACGTGCGCTTCCCGCTGGCGCTGGGGCGAGAGGCCGAGGTGGCGCCGGAGCTGTCGACCGCGATCGTCACCAGCGCGGGCGGCGCCGAGAAGCGGAACGCCGACTGGGCGCAGCCGCGGACCCGCTACGATGTCGGGCCGGGCGTGCGATCCGAGGCGGACATCGCGACACTGCTCGCCTTCTTCCGCGCGCGGTTGGGGCCGGCGCGCGGGTTCCGGCTGACCGACCCCTTCGACAACAGTTCCGGCGTGGATGCCGCGCCCGGGGACCAGCCGATCGGCACCGGGGATGGCATCACCACGCGTTTCCCCCTCCTGAAGCACTATGGCGAGGTGGCGCGGAGGATCACGCGCCCGGTGGCCGGCAGCGTCCGCGTGGCAGTGGACGGGATCGAGACCCACGGCTTCTCGCTCGATTCCGGGGGGATCGTCGCGCTCGACGGCGCCCCGCAGCCCGGGGCGGTGGTGACGGCGGGGTTCCGCTTCGACGTGCCGGTGCGCTTCGCCGAGGACCGGCTGGCGGTGAACCGGGCGACCTTCCTGGCCGGCGCCGCGCCTTCGGTGCCGCTGATCGAGGTGCGCGAGGCATGACCGGCTGGCTCGAGGGTGCCCTCACCACCACCGCGCTGTGCTGGCGGTTGGAGCGCACCGATGGCGTCACGATCGGGCTGACGGCGCATGATCGGGAGCTGATCGTGGAGGGCCTGCGCTATCGCGCCGCGCCCGGGATGACGCCGTCTTCCATCCGGCGCGGCGACCGGATGGATGCGGACGATATGGAGGCGAGCGGCCCCCTCAGCATGGATGCGATCGGCGAGACCGACCTGCTCGCCGGGCGATGGGATGGCGCGCGGATCACCGTGCTCGCGGTCGACTGGACGCGGCCCGCGGAACCGCTGCTGCTGGGCGAGGGGCGGCTGGGAGCCGTCGAGACGGCGGACGGTGCGTTCACCGCCGAGTTGCGTGGCGCCGCGGCCGCGCTGGAGCAGGCCGTGGTGGAGGAAACCTCACCCGGGTGCCGGGCGCACCTGGGTGATCGGCGCTGCCGCGTACCCATGGCCGGCAGGCGGCGGTTCGCGCGCGTGGTCGCATCGGAAGGGCGGCAGCTGACGCTCGACCGGGCGGAGCCGGTCGCCAATGCCTATGGCGCGGGCCGGCTGCGCTGGTTCGGCGGCGCCAACGCCGGACTGGAGTCGGCGGTCGCCGCGTCCGATGGCGCGACCTTGACGCTCGAGCGCGTGCCGCCGCTGCCCGTCGCGGGCGGCGAGCTGCTGGAGCTGGTGGAAGGGTGCGACAAGAGGCTGGAGACCTGTGCCGGGCGCTTCGCCAACGCGATCAACTTCCGCGGCGAACCCTATCTGCCGGGGATCGACCTGCTCACCCGCTATCCCGGTGCATGAGCGGCAATCTGCGGATCGTCGCCGGGGCGCGGCGTGCCGTCGGGAGCCGGTTCCGCCTGCAGGGGCGCGACCCCGCGCTCGGGCTCGACTGCGTCGGCCTGGTGGCCGTGGCGCTGGCAGCGGACGGGCACACGGGGGGCGTCCCTGCTGACTATACGCTTCGCTCGGGCGACATTGCGAAGGCCGAAGCCCTGCTGCGCGCCGCCGGCCTGGTGCCGATCGCGGACGGCGCACCGGTCGACGTGGTGCTGCTCCAGCCGGGTGCGGGCCAGCTGCACCTGGCGATCCTGAGCGAGGACGGCGTGATCCACGCCGACGCGATGCTCCGGCGCGTGGTCGAGCGTCCGGGTGCGCTGCCCTTTCCCGTCGTGGGGACGTGGCGCTGGCAAGAAGGAGAGGGCTGATGGCGACGCTGGTGCTGACGGTGGTTGGCGGAGCGGTGGGCGGGCCGATCGGAGCGGCGCTGGGAGCGACGCTCGGCCGCGCCGTCGACGGCAGCCTGTCGGGAGCGAAGGGGCGGCAAGGCCCGCGGCTTACCGAACTGGCGGTGCAGACCTCATCCTACGCGACCCAGATCCCGCGGGTGTTCGGGACCATGCGGGTGGCCGGATCGGTGATCTGGGCCACCGAACTCGTCGAGACGCGCAGCAGCGACAGCCCGGGCAAAGGGCAGCCGAGCGTCACGCGCTACAGCTATTCGGCGAACTTCGCGGTGCTGTTGTCGGGGCGGCCGATCCAGGGCATCCGGCGGATCTGGGCGGACGGCAAGCTGCTGCGCGGCGCGGCCGGCGACTGGAAGGCGCAGACCGGTTTCCGCCTGCATCGGGGCGACGAGGCGCAGCAGCCGGATCCGCTGATCGCGGCAGTGGAGGGACCCGGCCTGGCCCCTGCACATCGGGGCTGCGCCTATGCGGTGTTCGAGGGGCTGCAGCTCGCCGACTTCGGCAATCGCATTCCGTCGTTGACCTTCGAAGTGGAAGCCGACCTGGCGCCGGTGACCGCGGGCGCCGTGATCCAGGAACTGAGCGACGGCAGCATCGACGCCGGGGAGGGGGCGCTGCCGCTGGTCGGCTATTCGGCACAGGGCGACAGCGTGCGCGCGGCGGTGGAAACGCTGCTGACGCCGGCAGGCTATTGGATCGGCCGAGACGGCGTGCGGGCGGACGCCGGCGGCGCGACCACCATCGGAGACTTGGCCGCCCGCGTGGATGGGGCGGGGCGTGGCCGGGGCGTGCGGACGATTGCGGCCAGCGACAAGGCGCCCGCCGAGGTGACGATCGGCTATTACGAGGCGGCGCGCGACTACCAGACCGGGGTTCAGCGTGCCGTTCGATCCGGTGCAACCGGGCGGGGCGTGCGGATCGAACTGCCGGCCGTGATCGCTCCTGCGCATGCGCGCGGGCTCGCCGAGCGCGCCATCGACGCGCTGGACTTGGCGCGGGAAACGCGGCGGGTGTGCCTCGACTGGAGCCACGCCGGCATCGTCCCGGGGGACCGGGTGCAGATCGAGGGCGAGCCTGTTCAGTGGCGGGTGGCTGGCTGGACGCTCGAACACATGGTGCTGACGCTCGACCTCAAGCGGATCGCGGGCGCAGCGATTCCTGCGCGCGGGGCCTCGGGTGGGCGGGGGACTCTCGCTCCCGATACGTTGCACGGGCCTACGCGCCTGATGGCGTTCGAACTGCCTCCCATCGACGAGCGCACGACGGAGGTGGCGCAGGTCGCAGTGCTCGCTTCGGGAGCGCTTCCGGGCTGGCGTCGCGCGGCCCTGCTGGTGAGCGAGGATGCGGGCCAGAGCTGGGAGGCGGTCGGGGGCACTGCGGCACCCGCCGTTCTGGGGACGGTCGTGGCGGTTCCCGAGGCGGTTCCGGCGACGCTGGAGGATCGCCGCTCGACCCTGGAGGTGGAATTCCCGCACGACGAGATGACGCTGGCCGGGGCCGGTTGCGCGGCGCTCGACCTAGGCGCGAACCTGGCGATGGTGGGCGACGAGCTGCTCCAGTTCGCGGAGGCCGTGCAGGTTGCGCCCGGACGCTGGCGGCTGCGACGACTGTGGCGCGGCCGACGCGGCACCGAGGCGGCGATCGGCAGCCAGAAGGTGGGCGATGGCTTCGCCCTGATCCGCCCGGACGCGCTGCGCACCCTGGAACCGCGACGCAGCGGGGAAGGCGTTCGGCTTCGGTTGCGCGCGGCCGGGATCGGCGATGGCGTCCAGGGCGTACCGGCGGAAGTGACGGTCACTGGCCAGTGGCTCCGTCCGCCGTCGCCCGTGCACTTGATCGTGGGAAAGACCGCCAGCGGCGTGCCGCAGCTCTCGTGGGTTCGACGCAGCAGAGCCGGCTGGCACTGGCCGGACGGGGTGGAAGTGCCGTTGGGCGAGAGTGCCGAAGCCTATGAAGTGCGCGTGCTGCGCATCGACGGCAGCGCGACGACGATCGCTTGTGCGGAGCCCAGGCTGATCCTGCCCACCGAACTCGCAACCGGTGCTCTCCGCATCGAGGTGCGGCAGATCGGCAACCATGGCCTATCCGCCCCCGCCATCCTCTCTCTCTCCTGACGCGAGGTTCCCATGATCGATACCACCGTTCGCCTGGCGCTGCCGATGCTCCATGCCGGACAGGCGCAAAAGGAGCTGACGCACAACGAGGCTCTGCTTGCGCTGGACGTGTTGCTGCACCCCGAGATGGAGGAGGTCGGCCGCAACCAGCCGCCCGCGGCACCCGTCGCCGGGCAATGCTGGATCGTGGGGGAGGCGCCGGTCGACGCCTGGTCCGGTCAGGCCGACAAGGTCGCGGCATGGTCGGAAGCCGGCTGGCGGTTCTTTCGCGCGTGCGAAGGCATGCTGCTCTGGAGCCGGAGCGACGCGCTTCCCGTGCGGCGGCTGGCGGGCGCCTGGATCGTGGGGGAGGTGCATGGCGTCCGCCTCATCCTCGAGGGCAAACAGGTCGTGGGTGCACAGCAGCCCGCGATCCCGAGCGCGACCGGCGGGACGGTCGTGGATGCACAAGCGCGCGCCACGCTGGCGCTCGTGGTCGAGGCACTCCGCACCCATGGATTGGTCGCCGGCAACGCCGAATAGCTGTTGCAGTTCCGCAACAGTGGCGGTTTTTGTTCGCTTGCGCGGAAACGAAGGCCGAAGTAGGGAGTTTGCGCTGTCCGTAGGACAACCATGAAAGGGGAATAGAATGCGGAAGCTTGCCGTCACATTGGCGCTCGCGACCACTGCGCTCTCGACTCCCGCCCTCGCCCGCGACAACGCGTGGTACGTGGGCGTGGAAGGCGGCGCGATGATCGTCGAAGATATCGACTATGACCTCTCGACGCCGGCTGGTGGCACCTCCACCGTCGATCACGACTATGGTTATGACGTCGGTGGCTTCGTCGGTTACGACTTCGGCGCGTTCCGCGTTGAAGCAGAGGTCAGCTATCGTCGGGCCACGCTCGACAGCTACCGTTCCACCACCGCGATCCCGGTCTACGGTCCCGGCGGCGGCCTCGGCTCGGTCACCGCAGGTGACTATGACGCCGGCGGCAGCACCTCGGCCCTGTCGTTCATGGGTAACGCCATGCTCGACTTCGGCGAAGACGACGGCGTGTCGGGCTTCGTCGGCGCCGGTGCGGGTGTCGCACGCGTCAAGGCGAGCGACTATCGCCTCGACGAGCGTGGCTCGTTCCTCGACGACTCCGACACGGTCTTCGCATGGCAGGCGATCGCGGGCATCCGCGCGCCGCTGTCCGAGAACGTGGACGTGTCGCTCAAGTACCGCTTCTTCAACGCTGAGGACGTCAACCTCGTCGACGTGACGGGTCGTGGCTATGACGGTCGTTTCCGGTCGCACAGCATCCTGGGTGGCCTGACCTTCAACTTCGGTGAACCGGCAGCTCCGCCGCCGCCGCCGCCGCCGCCGCCGCCGCCGCCTCCCCCGCCGCCGCCGCCGCCGCCGCCGCCGCAGACGGTGTGCACCCCGGGGCCGTACATCGTGTTCTTCGAGTGGGACAAGTCGGACATCACGCCGGAAGCGGCTGGCATCCTCGACAACGCCATCTCGAACTACCAGTCGTGCGGCAACGCGCAGGTCATGCTGGCCGGTCACGCCGACCGTTCGGGCGCAGCCTCGTACAACGTCGGCCTCTCGCAGCGCCGTGCGGACTCGGTCCGTGCGTACCTCGAGGGTCGCGGTATCCCGGGTGGCGTGATCTCCTCGGAAGCGTTCGGCGAGAGCCGTCCGCGCGTCGAGACCGCCGACGGCGTGCGCGAACTCCAGAACCGTCGCGTGGAAATCACCTACGGTCCGGGTTCGGGCATGTAAGTTCGACCTTCTGGTCGAATGGAAATTGGGGAGGTCGGGCAACCGGCCTCCCTTTTTCTTTGCCCGAAACGGGGGAACACCGGTTTTGAGCGTGCGCGGGCATGTTGCCCGCCGCCTGAGCGTCGCGACGGGGCTGGCTTGCGGCGGGTGGCGGCTTGGTGTCGCGCAGCCCCGACCTCGGGACGATCACGCGTTCCCGATCCTCAACCTGGGGATCAGCCTGCGGGCGCGAGACGTGGCGGCAGATCCCGCCGCTAGGACGCGGCGCTTGCCTGACCGTCGGACGCCAGCGCTTCGCTCAGCCAAGCGGGCATGAGGGCATCGCCGAGCGCGTCGACGCGCCGATGCTCCACCATCAGGGACAAGTCAGGATAGCTCGCACGCGTGCGATCGCCCGCCTCGCCGATCGGGGCGACCACCAGACGGCGGTTCACCTTGGAACGGTGGTGCATCCGCGCGGTGTTTTCCTGCCCGACGTAGCAGCCCTTGGTGAAGCTGACGCCGCCAAGCTCGCGTGCGTTGCACTCGAGCCACAGCGTCTTGTCTTGCCCGAGTTCCGCGACGCCTTCAGTGACGCCGCGTGCGAGCCGATGCGCGAGCCAGCCGTCGGCCGGTGCGGCTGCCGGGGCCAGCCAGCGGCGGCCCAGTTCCGCAAGCCGGGGGTCTGCGAGCCCCTGCGGCCCCTCTGCGCTCCAATGAACGCCGGCCGCGACAGGCTCGACCGTCACCGGCCGCCGCAGCCGGTAGAGCATCAGTCGCCGCGCCAGCGCCTCTGCCTGCGTCGCCTCGCAATCGATCAGCACGGCCTCGCCATCATCCCACAGGATGAAGTCGAAGAGCGCCTTGCCCTGCGGCGTCAGCAGCCCCGACCAGCGCGGCGCCTGCGGCGTCACCGCCCCGACATCCTGCGTCACCAGCCCCTGCAGGAAGGGACGCGCCTCCGCCCCACCGACGCGGAGCAACGCACGGTCGGCAAGCCAAGTGCCAGGTCTGGTTTCCGTCATGTCGGCAAGGTAGGGAGGCGGTGCAGCAGACGAAAGGGCGACCGTGGCAAGCTTTGACCTAAAACTGGCAGGCGGCACCGTTCACCTGCCCGGCGGCCCGGCCGCGCAGGACCTCTGGGTCCGCGACGGCCGTGTGGCGCAGATCGGCGGGCAGGGCGATGCGGGCGCCGTGATCGACTGTACCGGCCTCGATGTTCTGCCCGGCGTGATCGACACCCAAGTGCATTTCCGCGAACCCGGTCTGGTCCACAAGGAGGATCTGGAAACCGGCAGCCGCGCGGCCGTGCTGGGCGGCGTGACCGCGGTGTTCGAGATGCCGAACACCAACCCCAACACCGACAGCGCCGAGGCGATCGCGGACAAGCTCGCGCGTGCCAAGGACCGCATGTGGTGCGACCATGCGTTCTACGTCGGCGCGACGGCAGCAAATGCCGAGCAGCTGGCGGAGCTGGAACGGCTTCCCGGCACGGCGGGAGTGAAGATCTTCATGGGATCTTCGACCGGCAACCTGCTGGTCGACGATGATTCCAATCTGCTCCGCGTCCTGCGTTCCGGCCACCGCCGCGTCGCGATCCACGCGGAGGACGAGGATCGCATGAACGACCGCGCCGGCGAACGGGTGACGGGCGATCCGCGCTCGCATCCGGTGTGGCGGGACGACGAAAGCGCGATGATCGCGACGCGCCGCATCCTGCGACTCGCGCGGGAGGCGGGCCGGCGGATCCACGTGCTGCACGTCACCACTCCTGCAGAGCTCGAGCTGCTGGGGCAGAACAAGGACGTCGCCTCATGCGAGGTGACGCCGCAGCACCTGACGCTGGCGGGTGAGAAGGCCTATCCCCGGCTCGGCACCCAAGCGCAGATGAACCCGCCGATCCGCTCGGGCGCGCATCGCGACGGCCTGTGGTACTGGCTGAACCAGGGCGTCCCCGACGTGATCGGCTCCGACCACGCGCCGCATACCCTGGAGGAAAAGGCCAAGCCCTATCCCGCGAGCCCCAGCGGCATGCCGGGCGTGCAGACCTTGCTTCCGCTGATGCTCGACCATGTGGCGGCCGGCAGGCTCACGCTGCAGCGCCTGATCGACATGACGAGCGCGGGTCCGCAGCGCCTGTTCGGTCTCGTCGGCAAGGGGCGCATCGCAGTCGGCTATGACGCCGACTTCACGGTGGTCGACCTGAAGAAGCGCTGGACCGTCGAGGCGCCCTGGCTGGCATCGCGCGCGGGCTGGTCCCCGTTCACGGGCATGACGCTGACGGGCAGGCCGATCGGGACGATCATCCGCGGCCAGCAGGTGATGTGGGAGGGGCAGCTCGCCTCCCAGGCAAGCGGTGCGCCGCTGCGTTTCGAGGCGGTGGACTTCGGCTGAACGAGTCCGGGCTGAACCAAGCCGGGCTGAACCGAACGGCCGCGGGCGTGCCCCGCGGCCGTCAGGCCCGGAAAGCCCCGATCAGAAGGGCATCCACTTCGATTTCTCGGTGAACTTCATATAGCCGATGTTGGCGCCGAGCCGCCAACCCACGCCGAGCCGCACCGGGATCAGCACCACGTCCCCGCGGCGCAGGTAGCTCGCCGAGAAACCGCCGACGAAATAGGCGCGCCCCTCCGCCTGGGGGAAGCGATTGTAGAGTTCCTGCGAATCGTAGAGGTTGTAGACCAGCACGAAGACCTTGGTCGCATCTCCGCCCACGTCGAACCCGACCGACGGGCCCGTCCAGTAGACCGGCCGCTGCCCCTCCACGCGGTGGCTCATCACGCCGGAGCCGTAGCGTAGCCCCACGACGAATGCGCCGGCCGCCTCGCGGCCCGCGATATAGGCGTTGGGTTCGCCCTGATCCTTGAGGATGTTCTCGAGGATACCGGCGAGTCCTTCCGCGCCCTTGCCGAACACACCTTCGGCGGCGTCGATCAGATCGTCGCGCTTGTAGGTGTCCGCCGATGCCATGGTGGCGCCGGGAGCGGCGGGAGCCGGAGCAGGGGCCGACTGCGGCTGCTGGGTCGAATAGTCGGCCTGCGGCGCGACGGCGGGGTCCGGCTCGGCGGCGGGCGCGGCTTGTTGCGTCCGGGGCGCCGAATCGAGGTCGCTGTCGATCGCCTCATTGGGATCGACGGTGCGCATCTGCGCGGCCGCGGGCGTGGCGACCGCCACCGCAACGCTTCCCAGCATCAGCCAAAACCTACGCATGCCACTCCCCCGGAGAATTCAGTTCCATGTTCTATCCGCGCCTGCCGCTTTCACTGCAATGAATGGCGCGACGACCCGAGTCCTACACGCGCTCGAAAAGCGATGCGACCCCAGTTGATCCCCGCCCGCATGCTGGCTATAGCCGCGCCCTCAAGGCCGGTTCCCGGAGACGTGGGTGAGTGGCTGAAACCAGCGGTTTGCTAAACCGCCGTACCGGGATTACTGGTACCGAGGGTTCGAATCCCTCCGTCTCCGCCAGAACTCTTTGATTTCACGATATTTTTGTGGAATCGGGGAGTCTCTGCCCACTTCCATGCCCACTTTGATTATGGCTTTCGGCGAACGCACGCGAACTCCCGGAGCGGAAGCCTGCTAATCGAGATCGTAGCCGTTCGGCCTCGCGGGTGGCGCGGGCGCACTCATCGAAGCCATCCTTTCTCGATCGATTGAGAGGTCGAACTTAGCCACCGGGGCGCTCGCTTCTACTCACCGCCAGCGAGCGACAGCTGTCGAAAAAGGCCAGGAGTCCAGAGTTCACGGACGACTTAGCTGCGGGAAGGGCGACCGTCGGCTACCAACGCGGTCGCCGGGTGATCAGATGTTGAAGCGGCAGCCCGCTTAGATTGAGCGTTCAGCCACAAAGACCCAGTTGCGGACGTTCGAACCGCCATCTTCGGCTCTCATCATTCATCGCTCTTCGGCGAAAGATGCGCCCCTCAACGACGGTGACAAATCGCGCCCTTTATCGGCAGGCAGGTCATAGATCGGCAGTCGCGGACAGCTATCGCTCCTTCAGACCACAAGACTGGATCAATGCGCGCTGTTCCTCTGCCGAACCTGCACCGACATGCCGCCGCCGCGTCTTACCTCAAACCCACCCGCTTGCTCGATCAGCGTCGTCAGCTTGGCGCAGCCATATGTGCGGGGATCGAACTCTGGGTCCATCGCGAGAAGCCGCGACCCGAGGCCTCCGAGATGAACCCAGCCCTCCTCATCCTCAAGTTGCGCGATCGCGCGTCGGACCATAGCCGTCGCCTGCGCGGGCGAGCGCGGTGCGGGTGGCGGCGTCGCAGCGGCCCCAATCACAATCTTCTGGCCCGGAACTGGTGCGGGAGGCCCAGACCGAGGGAGCAGGTTCTCTGTCAAGACAAAGCGCTTGCAGGCCTGTCGAAAGCTCTTGGGGGTCTTGGCCTCGCCGAAGCCGAACACGTCGAGACCCTGCTCGCGGATACGCGCAGCGAGACGTGTGAAGTCACTGTCCGACGAAACCAGGCAGAATCCTGCAAATCGACCGCTGTGCAGCAGGTCCATCGCGTCGATCACCAGCGCGATGTCGGAGCCATTCTTGCCCGCGGTCAGCGCGAAGTTTTGCTGCGGGATGATTGCGTGGTCAGCGAGGATCTGTGCCCAACCCTTGAGCCGCTCCTCCGAGAAGTCGCCGTAGATGCGGCGCACACTGGCTTCACCGAAGGTTGCGATCTCTTCAAAGAGGCGCTGCGCGATACGGGGCGATATGTTCTCGGCATCAATCAGAACGGCGAGGCGGGGAAGAGGGGCGGCGCGTGACATGGTATATACCTACCGGCCAAGTCCTTGACGTCGCTCTAATGGGTTCTGATGCGAGCAGCTTGGCCCTGCGCTTGATACGCGGCGGCTGGCAGTTTTCCGCAGTAGCGAACGTTCGCTGGAGGATTTGACGATGATCGAAGTTCGCCGATGGCCGCCACGGCTACAAGGGACCCAGGAGCTGCCATGGAATCATCGGCGAACTGAACGACTGGAATTGGGCCGCTTGCGGACAGGCGCCTTTCAGGCGCTTGACGCAGAAAAGCTGTCAGTCTCAGCCGATCACAGCCCAAGGCAGCTTACGACCCAATTTACGCCGTTCCCGTCGCGCAGCACGATGCCTGTAAGCTGCCGTCAATTCAATCGGGCACCGCTCTTCAGAGAGACGCCCGAGGCTGTGAGAAGACCGGCCACTTCGCCCGTTATCCGTCTAGCAAGGGATCATTTGCCGGAAGGGCGCGAGCAGGCCGATCATGTCACCACGCCATGCCGACCCAGGTGATCGAGGAACACCCGAACCCGCTCCGGTAGGGTTTCGGACCGGCCGATATACACGGCGTGGAACGCTTCCGTCGCCAGCGGAAGCGCATCCGGCAGCAACCGGACCAACCGCCCCTCGGCAAGGTCGGCGCGGATCGTAAAGGCGGCAAGCCGCGCCGGCGCAACGCCTGCCAGCGCAAGCTGACGGATCCCTTCGCCGTCGCTCACGCGGACGCGCTCCGGCTCCTGTCGCGCCGGACGAAGCCATGCTCCCTCCGCGCGGGGGTAGGCGAAGCCCAATCGGTCGTGGTCGGCGAGGTTCTCGACCGTCTTCGGCAGCCCGTGGCGTTCCACCCAGTGGGGCGACGCTGCCACGATCAGCTCGGTCGCGCCAAGGGAGCGCGCGACCAGCCCGGAGTCCTCCAGCGGTCCTGCACGAATGGCGACGTCGGTCCGATCCGCGACGAGATCCGCCAGCGCATCGGACTGGACGATATCTAGCGAAATCTGCGGATAGCGGGCGAGGAAGTCCGCGAGCGTCGGCGCCAAAATATGCGTGATGTACGAAGCACTGCTGTTGACCCGTATCCGGCCGACCGGCGCCCGGCTGCCACCCGCTTCCCGCTCGGCCGCTTCGATGTCCGCGAGGATCGCCTGGGCACGCGCGTGGAATGCCTCGCCTTCCGGCGTCAGTGCCAGGCGCCGCGTCGATCGCCGAAACAGCCGCGTGCCGAGCCGGGCCTCCAGCCGCGACACCAGCTTGCTGACCGCCGACGGCGAGAGCCCCAGTGCGCGCGCCGCACCGGAGAAATCCCCCGTTTCCACCACGCGGACAAACACCGTCATTTCTCCGGCACGGTTCGGCTCCTTCGCCACCATCTGTTACTCCGCGGCATAGATCGTATTCCGCGTGAAGATCTAATTCATCGCATCGGCATCGGCCATATCGTTGCGATGACAACACGTACCTCGTCCCTCCCGGTCGCGCTGCTGGCGCTGACTGCGGGTGCCTTTGGCATCGGCGTCACCGAATTCGTCATCATGGGCCTGCTAATCGATATCGGGCGCGCCCTTGGCGTTTCGACGAGCGCGGCTGGCCTGCTCATCTCCGGCTATGCGCTGGGGGTAGTAGTGGGTGCGCCGATCCTGACGGTCGCCACGGCCCGGTGGCCACGCAAGACCGTGCTGATGGCGCTGATGGCGATCTTCATCGCCGGCAACGCTGCCTGCGCGTTGGCGCCCACCTATGGCCTGTTGATGATCGCCCGGGTGGTGACCGCCTTCGCGCACGGCACCTTCTTCGGGGTCGGCTCGGTGGTCGCGACACGGCTGGTGCCGCCCGAACGCCGGGCGTCAGCGATTGCGATCCTGTTCACCGGCCTCACTGTCGCCAACATCCTCGGCGTCCCGGCCGGGACATGGCTGGGGCAGCAGGCCGGCTGGCGCGCGACCTTCTGGGCGGTGGCCGCGATCGGGCTGGTCGCGCTCACCGTGATCGCCAGGGCCGTGCCGGCCGACGGCGCCGCGCCCGAGCCGAGTGACTGGCGAGGCGACCTGCGCGTCCTGGCGCGTCGACCGGTGCTGCTCGGGCTGACGACAACGGTGCTCGGTTATGCGGGCGTGTTCGCCGTATTCACCTATATTGCGCCGCTGCTGACCGAGCGTGCAGGGTTCAGCGCATCTGCCCTTTCGCCGATCCTGCTGCTGTTCGGGGGTGGGCTGGTGCTCGGCAACATCGCCGGTGGCCGCGTTGCCGATCGCCGGCTGATGCCGGCGGTGTTCGGAAGCCTGGCGCTGCTGCTCGCGGTGCTGGTGGCGATGGGCACGCTGCTGACCAGCCAGGCCGGCGCGCTGATCGGCGTCGCCGCGCTCGGCTTCGCCGCCTTCGCAACCGTCGCCCCGCTGCAGCTCTGGGTCATGTCGAACGCCAAGGGGGCCGGCGAGAGCCTCGCCTCGAGCTTCAACATCGCTGCGTTCAACCTCGGCAACGCGATCGGCGCCTGGGCTGGCGGCGCTGCACTCGGAAGTCTCGGCCTCGGCGCGGTTACGTGGACTGCGGCCGTCTTCCCCGCCGCAGCGCTGACCGTCGCGCTCGTGGCAACCCGTTCCACTCAACGCAAGGAAGCGTTCGCATGAAGACTGCCACCATGATCGCCGGTGTCGCCGGGGCTCTGCTGTCGCACGGCGCGCAGGCGAGTGTCGTTCCGGCCTGGACGGCGAGCCAACAGCCAAGCTGGGGCGACTACTTCCTATTTCCGACCAACATTCCGGCCTCGCTGGAGAAGCGGACGCTGCGGCAGGTCGTACGGCTCGCGATCGGCGGGCGCGATGTCCGGATCGTCCTGGCAAATAGCTACGGGTCCAAGCCCATCGTCATCGCAGGCGCTCGCTTCGCCTCTTCCGCAGGCGAGGTGCGCACTGTGCCGGGTAGTGAGCGCGCCGTGACGTTCGGGGGCAAGGCCGTGGCGGTGATCGCACCGGGTGCGACCGTCGTGAGCGATCCGCTCCCGCTCGCCGTAGCCGCGGGGCAGGACGTCGCCGTCTCGCTCTATTTCGCGCATGCGCCGGTGATCGAGAGCTTCCATTGGGACGGCAAGCGCACGGGCTATGTGCTGGAGGGCAATGCGCTGGGCACCCCAACGCCAAAGGTTGCGACAACGACCACTGCGCGCCTGTTGCTCGCCGGCGTGTTGGTCGATGCGCCGGAAGCAAAGGGCACCGTCGTCGTCATGGGCGATTCGATCACCGATGGTGCGGGCGCCACCCTGGAGGCGGAAACCCGCTGGCCGGACTATCTTGCCGCGCGTGCGGCGCCCCGCGGTATCGCCGTGGTCAATGCGGGCATTTCGGGTGCCCGCCTGCTGTCGGACGGCATGGGGCGCAACGCGCTTGCACGGCTCGACCGCGACGTGCTGGCACAGCCGGGCGTTCGGACGCTCATCCTCCTGCTCGGCATCAACGACATCGCCTGGCCGGGGACGCCATTCGATCCGCACGCCCCCATGCCGACACTCGATGCACTGACGGCCGGCTACCGCGCCGTGGTCGCCCGCGCTCATGCAAGCGGCGTGCGCGTGATCGGGGCCACGTTGCCGCCCTTCGCCGACGCACTGCCCGGTACACCGATGGCCGCGACCTACTACAGCCCGGCGAAAGACGCGCTCCGCAATCGGGTGAACGCGTGGATCCGGACGTCGGGCACGTTCGACGCGGTGGTCGATCTTGAGCGGGTCCTCGCTAACCCTGCGGCACCCGCCCATCTCGTCCGGGCGTTCGACAGCGGAGATCACCTGCACCCCGGCGACGCTGGCAACAAGGCGATGGCCGACGCCCTCGACCTCGACACCCTGATCGGAGACTGACCCCATGCACATCGACCTCACCGGCAAGAGCGCCCTCGTTACCGGCTCCACGGAGGGGATCGGCCTCGCCGTCGCCAGGGGATTGGCGGAGGCCGGTGCCGCCGTGATCGTGAACGGCCGCACCGCTGCGAAGGTGGGGGCCGCTGCCGCGTCCCTGGGCAGCAACGTCCGCGGCGTAGCGGCCGACCTGGGCACGCCCGAAGGGCATGCCGCCCTCGTCGATGCCGTTCGGGCGGCGGACATCGTGGTCAGCAACCTCGGCATCTTCCAGCCGGCCGACTTTTTCGACACCGACGACGCGACCTGGGACCGGCACTGGCAGATCAACGTCATGGCGGGCGTCCGGCTCGCACGCGCCTATCTGCCGGCAATGGAGGCGAACGGCTGGGGCCGCTTCCTGCTGCTGAGCTCGGAATCCGCCTTCAACATCCCGGTCGAGATGATCCACTATGGCGTCAGCAAGACCGCCGACGTGGCGCTCGCCCGCGGGCTCGCCAAGCGGATGGCGGGCACTGGCGTCACCGTGAACTCGGTGCTGCCGGGCCCGACGCTGTCCGAAGGAGTGGAAGCGATGCTGGAGGAGGAGCGCGCGCGCAGCGGCTGGCCGATCGCCGAGGTGGCCGCGGACTTCGTCACCACCCACCGGCCCAGCTCGATCCTCCGCCGCGCCGCGACCGTCGAGGAAGTCGCCAGCATGATCGTCTACCTCGCCTCACCGCAAGCCTCGGCCACAACGGGTGCGGCGATCCGCGTCGATGGCGGCGTCATGGAGACGCTGTAACTTCGGAGTCCGTCTCTGCATGGACAGGGCCGCAAGCTGACTTTGGAGGGGCCATCTGAACAAAGGATGGGTCGTTCCGCCGCCCGGCGGCTCACAATGCAGTTCCCGACGTTAAGCCGGACGCAGCGCTCTCCCGAAATCGGCCGTTTGTTTATCTCGCTCCCGGAGGAGACTGTTGGGCAGCGATCGGGATCGAAGCGGATAGCTGTCGCTCAGGCCACCCGTTAGCCCGAAGTCGACCCCGCTTTGGGAAGGCCCGTCACCTCCAATGCGCTTTGACAAACCGGGACACCTCGGCTGCCAGCTCGCGGTCTTCCGGTGTGTTCCCCTGCAACCCTCCGTGCGGCATAGCCTCGAAAACATGCAGTTCGGCATCCACGCTCACTCGGCGCAAGGCGCGGTGCATCCGCACCGCGTTGACAGGAAAAGGTCACGCGTGCCTGATTGCAGGAAGGTCGGCGGGAAGCCGGCAAGGTTTCCGAACAACGGCGACAGGTAGGGGTGCGACAGGTCAGCCCCGCCGGCGTACAGTTCGTTGTTCCGCATCAGCGAGCCGGGCAGCACGACGTCGACCAGCTGGTTGACCTGAAAGCTGTCGCCGGACTCCGTCAGATCGACTTCGGGGGAGAGCAGGACCAGCCCTGCGGGTAGAGGAAGACCTTCGTCCCTCGCGCGCAGGAGCATCGCAGCTGCCAGATTGCCGCCTGCCGATCGGCCGCCGAGGACGATGCGCGAGGGCGCGTGGCGTTCCAGTGCATAGCGATACGCGGCTAGCGCATCGTCCAGCGCCGCAGGATAAGGATGCTCGGGCGGCATCCTGTAATCGACGCCGTAGCAGACCGCCCCGTGCTGATCCGCCTGCATCCGAGCCTGTGCGCGACAAGCCTCTCCGCCGCCGAACACGAATGCGCCACCATGGAAGTCCAGATAAGCGCAGTCCGGCTCGGCCATGGTCTCGGGTGTGGCGACGTGAATGGTGGCGTTGCCGATTCGGATGGTCTCCACGCCTGCTCGCAGCGTGCCGGCAAGTTGCGCCACTGCCTGCGCATAGTGTCCGTCCGCGGCCGCCTTGATCTTCATCCAGCCTGCATGATCATCGGGCAAGGGTATGGTGTAGAGCGCGTTTAGCGGAACGCCGTCGTCGTTCACCAGCCGTGCAAGGCTGGCGCGTGCCTCTGCGCTGATGGACGGCGGAAAGGGGATCAGGCGGCTTCGAACCGCGACGCCACTTTTACTATCGCCCATATCGCTCCCGTGTCCTTCGTTGTTGCCGCGAAACCGAGGTTCAGCCGAGGTCGCGTTTGCGCGCGGTGCGTTAATCCGAAGCTTCCTGTCCAAGCAGCAACCGCATCGAACGGAAATCGAACGTGTAGCTGCCCTTCACCGTCAGGCCCGACTGACCAAGGTTGCCGAGGATCGGGGCCGCCTTGTCTCCTTCCAGCGCGATGGTCACGTCCTGCTCGATCACTGTTGCCGCGCCCGCCTTGACGATCAGTTGCGGCTCGACCGCCACCTCGCCTTCGAAGCTGCCGCCCAAGCCCAGGGACGTGTCCCGCTTCCTCGGCGAAAGGTGGGCGCGACCGACAAGCCGGTCAGCATAGCTCGCGTAGAGCGTGGTTCGGTTCGCCCCTGTGTCGATGCTCAGCAGACCTCTGCGGCCGGCGATCTCCATCTCAGCCACAGGCGTCCACTGGTTCATGTACAGCGTCGCCCCCGACCGCAGCCAAGGCGCGCTCCGATCAATCGCGAGAGTGCCGTCGGGATCGATCCGGAACCGTCCGAGCTGCGCCAGCGCAGGGAAGCCGAGTATCGCCTCGATCTGGTAGTCGCCTCGTGGAGACCGGATGTACAGGGCCGCATCCGGTACAATGAGAGCGACCAGGTTCTGGAGTAGGACTCCGCCAATCGGGAGCGTGTCGATCGCGGCGATCCGCGTCGGAACCGAATGGCCGGTCGATCCGGCCACCTGGTAGCCGGCGTTGCGAACCGTGAGCTTCATGCGTTGTGCAGCGCCTTCGGAAACCACGGAATAATTCGCGCCTGTATCGATCATCCACGGCAGCGTGACACCGCGCACCGTTAGATCGACATTCCGTGTGCCCAGCACATTGAGGTAGCTGCGCACCGTTGCGGTCCGGCTACCCGTCGCCTTTGGCCTGGGCAGATCGCGCAACACCGCGGCCGTTCCCAGTTCGGCGCGCAGGTCGGCGAGCTTGCGCGGGTCCTTGTGGTCAGCATGCGCGCCGAGCCAGCGCGCAATCAGCCGATATTGCTTCGTGTACTCACCGCGACGGCGATAGGTGTCGAGAAGCGTGTCGAACGCTTCAACCGCCCGAGGAGAATTGGTTCGCTCCAGCGCCGCCAGGCACGGCCGGAGCAATCTCGCCGCCGTACCCAGCCGGTTCTCGCGGTTGGCGATCATGCCCTCCACCGCGCAGCGATCGGCGCCTTGGGACATCGTCTGGACAAGGGCACGCGCCTCGGCCATGTCCCACCGCGCAAGAGCGACATCGACGGGCAGCGCGGCTGCCGGCGGCGGGAACGCGGTAAGGGTAGTCAAGGCTGCAACCGCGAGCGCCAGAAAAGTACGCGACGACATCTCATGAACTCCGACGGATCATCGCTGGCGCGCTTGCGCGGACGATGGTGCGGGGAGGCGCACTCCACATCTGGCCGGGTCTGGCCACCGCGTACATCGCGCGTGACATCTCCTTCCATAAAGCGTTTGGATCGCCGTTCTTCGCGTACAGCATCGACATGCTGTGCGTGGCGCCTGGCACGTAGCGAATATCGGCGCGGCCGCCGACCTTGCGAAACGCGGCATCGAGCCGACGCACCGGGTCGTCGAGATAATAGGAATCGGCGGTTCCGACCACGACATGGACCTTGCCGTTCAGGTGTCTGCCCAGCCGCGACCAGTCGGCTTCGATCCGGTGCGCGATGTCGTAGCGCGCGCGCCAATAGGCGGCGACGGCAGGATCGACAGCGCCGGTGTTCCGGTCGAACAGAAAGGCGGGCTCGCCATCACCCCGGCGAGGCGAAAAGACCCATTCGAACGAGCGCAGCTGGCCGCCGCGGTGACCGAGCACGCGCTCGAGCCGGGCGGCTTGCTTGATCGTGCCGAGCACTTTGTCGTGATCGCGTTCAAGCGGGCGGGGTTTGCCGTCAGCGGCACGGTACAGGTTCGAGCCGGGCGCGTAGAGATCGACGCCAAGGAAGTCGTGGAAATCGACCGGGCCGGGGGCCGTTGCCCAGCTGCCGCCGAAGCGTTGCGGGTAGCGGACGATGGCCCACAGTGCGAACCAGCCGCCGGAGCTATGCCCCGTCAGAAAGCGACCGGACGGCTTGGCGTCCATCCTGTACTTGGCTTCAAGGGCGGGGATGACCTCGTCGACCAGCGCCTCGCCCCACGGACCGTTGTTCACGCTGTCGGCGAATTCCGTCGTGCCGGTTGGGGACGAATGGTCAAGCGCGACCCAGATCATCGGCGGCATGGCGCCGGTCTCCATCAGGTGCCACATGCGCGAAAGCTGCTGGCCGGCCAGCTTGTGCCCTGTGCCGAACGCACCGGCCGTGTAGACGGTGGGATAGGTCGCACGCGAACTGGGGTCGTAGCCCGGCGGAGTCAGTACCCATGCGGCCACGGCCTGGCTCGCGCCACGAAAGCGCGTCAGCATTTTGGATGGAATGCGCTCATCGTGAAGGTGCGGGCGGGATGCGGCGATCTGCGCCGCCGCTACGGGCGGCAACCCGGTGATGTCGAACTGGTCCGTCTCCGGCGGCACGGCGTGATCGAGATGGAGGACCGGCGTCGATGAGAGCGGAAATTGCAGGGTGACGACCTTTGAGACGAGGTCACCCGGCCCCCGGCCGGCGAAGTTGTAGTCGCCGTTGCGATCGAGCACCGCCTGCACGCGGTAGGTGCCCGGCGCCAGCGTCGCGAAGCGTTCGGGAAACGCCTCGGTTTGCCCATCGATCGTCACGGATCCACGGGCTCCGAAGCCCGTCACATCGCGTGCCGCGACCGCGACGTTCCCGCCGCGCGCCACGTCGACCGTGTCGTTCGTCATGTTCTCGCCCGTCGCAGGCTCGGCAAACACCAGCAGCCGGCCGCTCGCGTCCATGCCGGCGTCGAATTGCAGCGCAACTGCGATGCGCATGTCGGGCTCCGCAGCGCCGATGAGGAGCAAGGCTAATGCCGAACTCAGAACAAGGCGGGTCGCCTGCGACACCGCCCCGAGGCGCACTGTTTCGCTGCTCACTTTGCGGTCCGCTGCGCTTCATCTCTGCCGGGAAGGTCCGAGAGCGCCTGATCGAGCGCCGCTGCCGCATGGAGCGCGGTGGTGTCGAAGAGTGGCACCGGGCTGTCCTCCTGCCCGACGAGCAGCATGATTTCGGTGCAGCCGAGGATAATCGCCTGCGCACCATCCGCCACGAGACGCCCGATCACCATGCGATAGGCTTCGCGCGACGAGGGCTCGATGCGTCCGGCGACGAGTTCGTCATAGATGATCCGGTGCACGGTCGAGCGGTCCGCCTCGCCCGGAACGATCACTTCCAGGCCGTGGATTCCGGTCAGCCGCCCCTTGTAGAAATCCTGCTCCATCGTGAAGGCGGTGCCGAGCAGGCCGACCTTCCGGAGCCCGGCGGCCGCGATCCGCTCCGCAGTCGGATCGGCGATGTGGATCAGCGGAATGCCGACGGCGCTCTGCACGTCGTCCGCCATCCGGTGCATGGTGTTGGTGCAGATCAGCAGCAGGTCCGCTCCGGCCGCCTCCAACCGCTGTGCGGCGTCCACCATCCGCTCGGCAAGGCGGCTCCAGTCGCCGGCATGTTGCAGCGCTTCGATTTCTGAGAAGTCGAACGACCAGAGCAGACATCGTGCCGAGGCCGTCGGGCCGAGGCGCGCGCGAACCCCTTCGTTGAGGAGGCGGTAATATTCCGCCGAGCTCTCCCAGCTCATGCCCCCAATCAGGCCGATCATGCGCATCACGCCTCTCCGCCCCAGGGTTGAAGATCGAGCAGCAACGTCGGGATCAGCTCGGAGACGGTGGGGTGGATCGGTACCGCCCAGCGAAGCTGCTCGACCGGTTGATCGGCGTTCATCATGTCCAGCACGCCATGGATCGCCTCGTCGCCCCCCGTACCCAGGATCGCGGCGCCCAAGATGCGACGCGTCTTCGCATCGGCGACGACCTTCATGAAGCCCAGTGTCTCGCCCTTTTCGACCGCACGGCCGACCCTCGTCATCGCGCGTTTCGCGTGCAGGAGCGGCCGGCCCGTCGCGAGGGCCTGTGCGTCCGTCATACCGACGCGGCCGAGCGGCGGATCGGTGTAGAGCGCGTAGCCGGGGAGCCGCTGGCTGACGCGCCGGTCTTCCCCGTCGAGCAGGTTGGCGGCAACGATCTCGAAATCATTGTAGGCCGTGTGGGTGAAAGCGCCGCGACCATTGCAGTCGCCGAGCGCCCAGACTCCAGGAGCGCTGGTTTGCAGTCGGTCGTCGACGGTGATGTACCCTCGCGCATCGACCTCAATGCCGGCGGCGTCCAGTCCGAGGTCATCGGTGTTCGGTCGTCGTCCAACCGCCATCAGCACATGGCTGGCCAGAACGGGCTGCGCGTCCTGGGTGCAATCGATGCGCACCTCGACATCGTCCCCGTTGCGCGCGAAGCCGATGCAGTCCGCGTCCGTCCGGACCGAGATGCCCTCCGCCTCAAGGATGTCGCGCATGCCGTGGGACACGTCTTCGTCCTCGCGCGCGATCAGCCGGCTCGCTCGCTCGACCACCGTGACCGCCGCGCCGAAGCGGCGATACATCTGCGCGAACTCCAGTCCGATGTAGCTGCCGCCGATCACGACCAGATGTCGGGGCAGCGTATCGAGCGCCACCATGTCGGTGTTGGTCAGGATCGGAACCTCGTCGATGCCCGGCATGTCCGGCACGACCGCGCGACCGCCGACATTGATGAAGATGCGGGGCGCCGTCAGCCGCTCACCTTCGACAGCGACAACGTTGGGGGCTTCGAAGCGCGCATGACCACGGATCAGCTCCACATTGGCCATGCCGAACAGCCAGTTCTCGTTTCCGGCGCGGCCATCCCGGATGATCTTGGCCGCTCGGGCCGCCACCGCCTTTATGTCCACTGCGATCGCGCCGCCGACGTCGAAGCCGTACTCCACGCCGCGCCGGGCGGTATGGATCGCGTAGGCGCTCGCCACCAGCGTCTTCGTCGGCCTGCAGCCGGTGTTGACGCAGGTGCCGCCAACCAGGTGCCGCTCGAGGATGGCGACGGATTGGCCCGCCTCGCTCAGACGAGCGGCGAGCGCAGGTCCCGCCTGGCCGGCACCGATGATGATCGCGTCGAAGCTGCGCATGGTGAGAATACCTTGATCGTGTTGGCACGAGGCCGTGTGTCGAAGGTGACGGGCCTGCACGGGAGCAGGCCCGACTGAGATCAGATCACGCTGAGGTGCACGTCAATGTTGTCGCGCGTCGCGTTCGAATACGGGCAGGTCTGGTGCGCGGCCTCGGCCAGCCGTTGCGCATCGCCACGATCCAGGCCGGGAAGCGATACGGCAAGCTCGACTTCCAGGCCGAAGCCGCCTTCGGATCGCATGCCGATCCCGACCGTGGCCGTAACCGTCGCATCCGCCGGCACCTGGAGCTTGCGCTGGCCTGCAGCGAACTTCAGCGCACCCAGGAAGCAGGCCGAATATCCTGATGCGAACAGCTGCTCGGGGTTCGTCCCTTCGCCACCGGTCCCACCAAGTTCCTTCGGCGTGGAGAGTTGCAGGTCGAGCTTCCCGTCTTCGGTGTGGGTGCGGCCGTCTCGGCCTCCGGTCGCGGCAGCGGTGGTGCGATACTTGACGTCGACAGACATGGTTCAATCCCTTTGTGAGACACCGCAGGCCCTTGCTGCGGCGGATGGTCGGACCCTTGCTCAGGCTGTCACAGCTTCGGAGCGGCGACGCGCGTCGCTGACCGTCAGCGAGATAGCCGAGACGAGGAAGTAGAAGGCGCCGAACGCCGCATAGGGTGCGATGTCAGCGATGCTGACCGGCGCGGCGCCGGCCGCCTTGCTGAGCATGTGCGTCCCGGCGAGGCCCGACTGGGCACCGCTCAGGATCATCGCCCATTGTGCGCCATAGGACTTCCAGCGCCGCACGCCGGTGATGAGCTGGAAAAGGCCCGACAGCACGGCCCAGACGCCGAAGATCTGAAGAATCGCGTGCATGCCATGCGGAAGGGTCGCTGCGACGGCGACTGCGGTCACCACGCTGACGACGAAGTTCAGCATCTGGCTCTTGTTTTTGGCCAGACCGCCGCTCCGGCTGGCGTCGAGATAGTTCGCCAAGGCGTCCCAGGCTGGATACGCGACGAGCATCACAGCGGCCAGCTGGGGCATGCTTCTTCCGACGGTAAACGCGAGCGCGACCCAGACGGCGGATACCGCGAAGCGCAGATAGTAATAGGACTTGAGCCAGTCCCGGTCGGGAGCCTTCGCTTGCGTGGTGGTCGTCATGGCAGGTTTCCTTCTGTTACGAGGGCGCACGTCTCTCTTCCCGGAATGCGGGTGGGTTGGTGACCGGTTTCGACGAAGCGCGGCGTGAGGTCGGCCGCGCCGGATCAGGCTAGAGGCGGAAGCGTCGCGGCAGGCGCCATCGCGCCGCGCCAGCCACGGCGGCGCAGCCAACGCTGTACCAGACGACCACGTAGAGCGGGTCGTTGAACGGGCAGCAGAACGCGAAGACAAAGGCTCCGCAGGCACCTGCGGCGATCCCCGAGGCGAGTGCGCTGAGCCTGGGCTGGGTCGGCGCAGCCCTCCGCATCAGGGCGCCCAATAGCGCTGCGATCGGCAGCGAGAGCACGAAGATGGACGTCGCGCACTTCACGCCGCTTGCCGGGTCGATGCGATCCAGCAACGCCCGGTCGCTGACGCCTTCGGGCGCGACGAACGCGCTGGCAGCGATGGCCAGCACCGCAACCGCGCAGGCAAGCATCAGTCCCTGCCGAGGCCGCGCCGTAGGCGAGAAGGATCGAACCGCGAGCACGCAGGCGAACACGGCCAGAAGGCCAAGGCTTCCCACCCGCCACATCAGATAGGGCGAGCCGGCCACATGGTTCATGTCCGGTCGCATCACGCCCAGGGAAAGGAACAGCGCGAGTTCCACCGCACACAACGCCAGGACCAGTGCGCCTTCCCGCACCATGCTGCGGCGCCGGACGGGCGCGAGCTCGGAAGACAGGCCGGAGATCAGGGCTTCATTCGACATCGGGGGTCTTCTCAATCAATGCCGTGAGGCGGGCGAGGCCACGGTGGATGTTCATCTTCACGGCCGAGGGGGAGAGGCCGATTTGGCCTGACGCGTCCTCGATGCTGTAGCCCTGCACCTTGACCAGCAGGATGGCCTGGGCCTGTGCCGGGCGGAGTTCCTCAAGAAGGCTGGCAAGCACGGAAGCGCTGATCACCGACGCCTCGTGATCCCCCACCGGAATGTCCTCGGACAGTTCGTCGATCGGGCGCCGCGCCAGGCTGCGCAACTGGTCGACCCACTTGTTCTTGGCGATGGCTGCCAGCCAGGGTCCGAATGGGTAGTGCGGATCGTAGGTATGGCGCCGCCGGTGAATTGCGAGCAGCGTTTCCTGGACGGCATCGTCCACGTCGCCCGGCGGCAGGCGCCGCTCGAAGTAGCGCGTGAGCCATTCCGATGTCTCCCCGAGCAACCGTCGATACGCACCGCCATGACCATTCTGGGCAGCCTCCATCAGGCTGCCCCAGCTGTCTGGCGTCGTTCGCGACGGCCGCTCACGCGGGAGCGGCGTCGCGCCAGACGACGGCCCTGAGATGATTCTCGACAGGAAGTTCGAGCGCATGATCTCTTATTCGCGCGCCGCGCGATGTTGGTCACTCCACGTCGAAGTTTTCTGTCACAGGCTCTACTGCGTCAGGGGAACGCGTGAGGATATGAGATGGAATGGAGCGACGTCCGTATCTTTCTGGCCGTCGTGCGGGCCGGCACGCTGGGCGGCGCCGCGCGTGCGCTGCGTCTCAGCCATCCCACGGTCGGGCGGCGCCTGCGCGCGCTCGAGGAGGCGACGGGACAGACGCTGTTTCAGAGAACCGCCGATGGCTTCATCCTGACGGAGGAGGGAGGCGCCATTGTCGCGCTGGCGGAGCAGATGGAGGAGGGCGCGCTGGCGATGGAGCGGCGGCTTGCCGGGCAGGAGCAGGCCCTGCGTGGCTCGCTGCGCATCTCCTCGGCCGATTGGTTCGGCGCCTATGTCCTGCCCCCGATCCTCCTCGACTACACGAACGCCTATCCGGGCGTCGATGTCGAGATCCTGACGGGAACGCGCCTCTTCAGCCTTGCTCAGCGGGAGTCGGACATCGCGTTCCGGATCGTGCCCTTCGACAACGCCGACATCGTGCAACGGCGGCTCGCCCGCTTGAACTACGGCGTGTACGTCGCCGCCAACGCACCCGAGCCGGTTTTCGGCGACGGGACGGGCTTTCGCCTGATTACCCACGACACTTCGACGGGGCAGTTCCCCGATATCGCCTGGCTTGCCGAGAGCTTTCCAAACGCGGCGCCGGTCCTGCGTTCGAACAACCGGAACGTGCAGGCGCGCATGTGCCGGCAGGGTGTCGGCATTGCCGTCCTGCCCCGCGCCGTCGGCAACAATGTCCCCGGGCTGAGTCTGCTGGACCTTCCGTCAGAGCCGCCCAGTCGCGACATCTGGATGGGCTATCATCGCGACCTGAAGCACCTGCAGCGCCTGCGCGCGTTCGTCGAGGTGGTAGAGGATCACCTGCGGGAGGTGCTGCCCTGACTCAGTCCTCGTCCTGCCACCTGCGCAGGTCGGTCTGGTCATGATAGGCCATGCGGTCCGGCGTGGTGATGAATTCCACGGTCGTGCCCCAGGGCATGCGGCAGTAGCACACCTTGTTTCCAGGTCCCCGCTCGGTCGCATAGGGAATGGCGCGCGGCACGGTGAGGGGAGTGCCTCCCGCCTTTTCGAAGCGCGCGACCGATCCGTCGATGTCGTCCGTGTACAGCGCGAAGTGGGTGATGCCGAAGTCGCTTGCCCGGATCGGCTGGGCCTGTTCGGGGCCGTGCATCTCGAAGAGCTCGATGTCGGGTCCGGTTCCGATCCTGACCATCGCTTGCGCGCGCACGACCGTTCCCGGAAAGGCGCCGACGGCGCGTTCGAATTCGGGTCCCTGCCGCGGCGGATCCTGCGGTCCGAACGACTGGTAGATCAGCTGGGCACCGAAGGCGTTCTCCAGGAATGCCTTTGCGGCTTCGATGTCGGGCACGGTGATACCGATATGATTGACACCGCGGATGACAGGTGCGGTCATGAGAATCCTCCTTCATGTTGGTTGATCGCGAGGTCTCAACTGGCTTTGAGGAAATCGATCAGCGCGGTCGCGACTTCGTCCGGCCGCTCGTCGGCGACATAGTGGCTGCACCGCGCGATCGAGCCGCCCGTCACATTGCTGGCGAACTCCCGGAGCATCGGCACCATCTGTGCGCCGAAGCGCTGGTCGCCGCCGAGGCCAAGCACCGGGATTTCGAGGGAGCGCTTCTTGTACTCAAGCGCAGCCGCATGATCCTCGGCGAGGGTGCGATACCATTCCATGCCCCCGCGCGTTCGGCCAGGAAGCGCCATCGCTTTGGCGTAGATCTCGAGGTTCGCCGGATCGAAGCTGCCGTGGTCGTAGAACCGCTCGGCCATGAACGCCGAGACATAGTCGTATTCACGGCCGTGGATCAGCCGCTCGGGCAGGTCCCGGCTCCCATGGAAGCCGAAGTGCCAGAGCCTTGCGGTCGTCGCCTCCCAACCGCTCCAGCCTGGCAGCGGCACATCGAGGACGGCCAGGTGGGTGATGGCCTCCCGATAGATCACGGCCTGCGGCAGGGCTACCATGCCGCCGATGTCATGGCCGCACACGGCGTAGCGGTCGTGCCCCAGCGCAACCATGACCTCGTGCGCGTCGCGCGCCATGGTCGCCTTGTCGTATCCGCCCTGGGGACAATCGGAAAAGCCCGCGCCGCGCAGATCGATGGCCACCACGCGGAAAAGCCCGGCCAGCAGCGGCATCACATGGTGCCATTCCCACCAGGTTTCCGGCCAGCCGTGCAGCAGCAGGATCGGCAAGCCCGAGCCTCCCGTGACGGTGTTGATCTGGATGCCGTTCACCGGCACCCGTTGCTGGGTAAATCCCTTCAAGGCTGCGATCATGATCGCCCTCCAGTCAGGTGTTGACGTTCAAACGGGGTTCGCGATCACCGTTCAGGGCCGGTCGAAGTCCGTGGCGATCGTGATGTCGCGCCACGCGTCGATATCGCTGCGGAAAGCAGCCAGCTTCCGCTCGGCGATCGCGTGCGCGGCCGGGCCAAGCGGCAGATGAAGTGGGGCGTCTTCGGCATCGACGGCCTTCAGGATCACCGCGACGGCCCTGTCGGGATCGCCTGACTGGTTCCCGTTGTTGCTTTCGCGATAGAGCCTGCGCGAACTCGCGGCGTATTCCGGCATCTCGTTGGCCACCATCGTGATCGAACGGCCGAGGAATTCGGTGCGGAACGGGCCCGGCTCGACGATCAGGACGCGAATGCCGAACGGCTTGAGCTCGCCGGCGAGCGCTTCGGAAATCCCTTCCACGGCAAACTTCGCGGCGTGGTAATAGCCGCCACCGCCGCGGCCCTCGATGCCTGCACCGGACGACATGTTGACGATCGTTCCGCCCGAGCGTCGCAGGACGGGCAGGGCGGCTCTGGTGGTTTCGATCAGTCCGAAGACGTTCACCTCGAACATTGCCCGATACTCTTCGGGCGTGCCTTCTTCGATCGCGCCGAACAGTCCGTAGCCCGCATTGTTCACCAGCACGTCGAACCCGCCGAAGGTTTCGACGGCCTTTGCAACCACCGCCTTGGCCGCTGCCGCATCGGTCACGTCGAGCGGCAAGGTGATCATGCGACCGGCGAATGGTGCGGCCATCTCTTCGATTGTGGTGACATTGCGGGCCGTCGCGATGACCCGATCGCCGCGCTGTGCAGCCGCAAGCGCAAGCCGCTGTCCAAAGCCGCTTGAGCAGCCCGTGATGAGCCAGGTTTTCATCGAACTTCCTCCAGCTGGTTTCCAGGCAATCAGAGTGAAAGCCGCGGGCAGGCCGCGAAGCCGCCGTCGATCGTATGCATGGCGCCCGTGATCCCGCGCGCCTGCGGACCGGCGAAATAGAGCGCCAGGCTCGCGACCTCGTCGGCGGTGCCGTAGCGCTTGATCGCCATCGGCCCGAGCATGCCGGCAGCGCGCGGACCGTCGGCCGGGTTCATGTCGGTGTCGGTAGGGCCGGGCTGGATCACGTTGATCGTGATGTCGCGCGGACCCAGGTCGCGTGCCAGACCGCGTGCCATGCCCTGCATCGCCGCCTTGGTGAGCACATAGGCGGCAAGACCGGGGAACGGCATGCTGTCGGCGGTGTCGGATCCGATGACGAGGATGCGCCCGCCCTCGGGCATCCGGCGCGACGCCTCCACGCTGCCGAAATAGGCACCCCGCACATTGACGTCGATCATGCGGTCGACCGCATCGGCATCGAGCGTCAGCGGATCGCCGAACACCAGCAGACCGGCATTGTAGACGAAGATGTCGATGGGGCCGGCCTCACGGATTGCGTTGATCAGCTCGTCGCGCGCTCCCGCGTCCGCCCGGAGCGCCCGTGCGCCCGTTCCGGTAGCGAGCTTGTCGGCAGCGCCAGCGGAAGCGGCGTATGTGAACGTCACGGTAGCCCCGGCAGCGGCGAAGTGCCGCACGATCGCGGCGCCGATGCCGCGGCTTCCATCAACGACGAATACTTTGCGATCAGAGAATTCCATCGCTTATGTCCTGCGTTTGAAGAGAAGAAGTTGGTCAGCGAGGGCCGTTCGCTCTCGCTTTGCCCGACACGCGATCAGAGTGGAGTGCTCAGCGCCCGAGACACGAAAGCATCGGTGAAGCAGGAAACATCGGCCATCACGGCCGCCGCCTCGGCCGATGCGAGGGCGGCGTGGAGCGCGTCCACGTCGCGGAACCGGTAGATGCCGACGGATACGTCCGTGGCATTGAGATCCCGAGGAAAGTAGGCGGAGGCGCTTTCCAGCCCATGCCGCTGCCAGCAGGCAAGCGCTAAGGGTAGGTGGACATCGACGTAGTGGTCGCGATCGAAGTAGGTGCCGCCGCTGCACGTCACGATCAAGGTTGCCTGTGCCATGAGCGAGCATCTGGGCCGATCAACAATTATCGTAAACTTACAGGTTTGAACCCTATCCGTTCAGTTTTGTTAGAAGAACACCCGGCCCTTCGCCGGCTTTCACCTCTGTGATCGTGAGCGGCGAACGGCGACGCGGCAGCTACGCTCTTTGTGTGCTCTGCCGTCGGCCGAGGCCCTGATTTGCGGGCGAAAGACGCTCATCAAGCAGACTTCTAGCGGTGAGCCTATCGCACGCCCGCTTTTCGGGGCCGGGTGGCACCAACATCATCAACTCATGCGGGAGACGATGCTCAGGAGTGGCGCCTTACGCCAGCTATCCGCACGAAGTCCCTGATAGCTGCGAGTCGGGAACGTCCCCAATATGCGCCGTACGCGACCACGGGATCGCATCTTGAAAGCGGCCGCTTAAAAGCGCGCGGGGGGGATCGCCACGGGCGCATGCGGAAGTCCGATCGCTTGAGCCCAGCCGCGGACAGCGTCGATCGTCCTGCCCAATTCGCCCGCGAGTTCCGCGGTCAGGCGCCCTTCGGCCAGGCCGGCCCGGAGGGCAGCGTCATCCTTCTCTGTCCAGGGTAGTGCAAACTTGGTCTTACTCGTGCCCTCGTCTTCAGGCATGAAGGTGATCGCTTTCGCGGCAAGCCTCGCCCAGACCCTCAATCTGAATTGTCACGTGCTCAATGCCGAAGCGATCTCGAATCATGTTCGCGACGGCCCCGCGCACGACGTCGCCGTCCGCTGCTGCGGCCAACGTCACGTGCATCGTGCAGCTGACGTCGTCGTTCGACATCGACCAGATGCGCAAGTCGTGCAGGCCCGCGACGCCCGGAACGGCGGCGATTGCCGACCGAACGTCCTTAAGCGCGCCCCCCTCGGTACGCCCTCGAGCAGCACGTTCGTCGTGTCGCGCAGCAGGACCCAAGTCCCTGGCAGCACCCACAGGCCGATCGCCACGGCGACGATCGGGTCGATCCACGTCCAGCCGGTGAACTTGATGGCGAGCGCGCCGATGATGACGCCGACCGACCCAATCATGTCCGCCCACACCTCGAGATAGGCGCCCTTTACGTTGAAGCTGCCGTCCTTCCCGCCGGTCAGCAGCCGCATCGAGATCAGGTTCAGACCAGGCCAACCGCCGCGACGATCAGCATGCCCCACGACTGCACCGGCTCGGGATCGGTGAAGCGCTGGATTGCCTCGACAAAGACGTAGATCGCGATGCCGAACAGCAGGATCGCCTTGAACGCGGCGGCCAGGATCTCGAAGCGCCGGTAGCCGAAGGTGCGACGGACGTCCGGCGGGCGCTGCCCGATCCGGATGGCCATGAGCGCGATGACTAGCGCGGCGACGTCGGTGAGCATGTGGGCGTCGTCCGACACAGCGCGAGGCTGTTGAACACGAAGCCCCCCACGACCTCGGCCACCAGGTAGGTGGACGTGAGCGCGAGCGCCCAACCGAGCATCTTCGCGTTCGCCCCCGCGGTATGGTCGTGTGAATGGCCCCCAGGGCCGTGGTCATGCGCCATGCGTCTGCACTCCTTCGATGTCGGTGGTTGCGTCCGTCGCGCTCGCCTCGATCCTTCGCTCGCCGAAGCGGGCGTAGAGCGTCGGCAGCACGAACAGCGTCAGCAGCGTGGCCGAAATCAGCCCGCCGATGACCACCGTCGCCAGCGGCTTCTGCACCTCGGCGCCGGCGCCATGGAAGAGCGCCATGGGCACGAAGCCGAGCGACGCGACGAGCGCAGTCATCGCGACGGGCCGCAGGCGTGCCAGCGCGCCCTCGCGAGCGGCCGCCGCACGGTCGAGGCCCCGCGCCAGCAGGTCCTGGATCGCGGACAGCATCACCAGTCCGTTGAGCACCGCGACGCCAGACAGCGCGATGAATCCGACGGCGGCCGAGATGGAGAACGGCATGCCCCGGAGCAGCAGCGCGAGGATGCCCCCGACCAGGGCCAGCGGCACGCCCGTGAACACGATCAGCGCGTCACGCACCGAGCCGAGCGCCCCGTAGAGCAGCAGCATGATGACCGCGAAGCAGATCGGCACCACGACCATAAGCCGGTCCCGCGCCGACGCCAGGTTCTCGAACTGGCCGCCCCATTCGAGATAGGTGCCGGGCGGCATTGTCACCCGAGCGCCGATTGCCGCCTGCGCGTCCGCTACGACGCCCGCCACGTCCCGGCCGCGCACGTTCGCCTGCACGACGACGCGCCGCTTTCCATTTTCGCGGCTGATCTGGTTCGGGCCATCGACGATCTCGATGTTGGCCACCGTGGAGAGCGGGACGAACCCGCCCTCGGCCGTGGGCACCGGCACCTGCGCGATCGCCGTGAGGTCCGAGCGTGCCGACTCCGGCAGGCGGATCACGACCGGGAAGCGCCGGTCCCCCTCGAAGATCATGCCGGCCTCGTGACCGCCGATCGCGGCGGCGACCGTGTCCTGCACGTCGCCCGCGGTCACCCCGACCCGCGACATTGCGGTGCGGTTCGGCCGGATGTCGAGCATCGGCAGGCCCTCGGTCTGCTCGACGCGGACGTCGGTCGCGCCCTCCGTCCGGCGCAGCACGCCGGCGATCGCCTCGGCGGTCGCGGTCATCTGCGCGAAGTCGTCACCGAACACCTTGACGGCGACGTCCCCGCGCACGCCCGCGATGAGCTCGTTGAAGCGCATCTGGATGGGCTGGGTGATCTCGTAGTTGTTGCCCGGCAGGATCGAGAGGCGCTTCTCCAGCCGGTCGACGAACTCGGCCTTGCCGAGGTTCGGGTCGGGCCACTGGTCCCTGGGCTTCAGGATCACGAAGGTGTCGGTGATGTTCGCCGGCATCGGGTCCGACGCGATCTCCGACGTGCCGGTCCGCGAGAACGCGAACTGGACCTCCGGCTCCTTGGCGATCGCCTTCTCCACCTGCGCCTGCATCGCCTGGCTCTGGTCGACCGACGTGCCGGGGATGCGGATCACCTGGACCAGCACGTTGCCCTCGTCGAGCTGCGGCAGGAACTCCTGGCCCAGCGTCGTGAAGGCGACGGCCGACAGCGCGAGCGCGCCGACCGCGATGCCGAGCGTGGCGTTCGGGCGGCGCAGCGCGGCGTCGAGGCGTGGTTCGTAGCGCCGGCGGAGCGCGGATATGATCGGGCCCTCCTTCTCCTCCACCCGCTTGCTCAACCAGATCGCGATCGCCGCGGGCACGAAGGTCAGCGACAGCACGAACGCGAAGACGAGCGCGATGATCACGGTCAGCGCCATGGGTTCGAACATCTTGCCCTCGACGCCCGTGAAGGTGAGCAGCGGCGCGTAGACGAGGATGATGATCGCCTGGCCGTAGACGGACGGGCGGATCATCTCGCGGGCAGACGCCGCGACGATGGCGAGCCGCTCGTTCAGCGGCAGTGGCTCGTCGCGCCCGTGCTGCGCCTCGGCCAGCCGCCGCAGCGAGTTCTCGACGATGATCACGGCACCATCGACGATCAGGCCGAAGTCGAGCGCCCCCAGGCTCATCAGGTTGGCGGACACGCCGGCCTGCAGCATGCCGATGCTGGTCAGCAGCATGGTGATGGGGATCACCATCGCGGCGATCAGGGCCGCGCGGAAGTTGCCGAGCAGCGCGAACAGCACGACGATGACGAGCAGGGCGCCCTCGGCGAGGTTGCGCGCCACGGTAGCGATGGTCGAGTTGACGAGGTCGGTGCGGTTGAGCACCGGCTTGACCACCACGTCGACGGGCAGCGACGGCCCGATCTCCTCCAGGCGCTTCGACACCCCGGTGGAGACGGTGCGGCTGTTCTCGCCGATCCGCATGACCGCGGTGCCGACGACGACTTCGCGCCCGTTCTCGGACGCGGAGCCCATTCGCAGCCCCTGACCGGTCCTGACCTCCGCCACCTGGCTCAGCACGATCGCCACGCCCTCGCGGGTGGCGATCACCGTCCGGGCGAGCTCGTCGGCGGTGCGGACGCGGCCATCGGCGCGCACCGACAGTCCCTCGCCGTTGCGGTTGACCACGCCCGCGCCGGCGCTGGTGTTGTTGCGCTCAAGCGCCGTGGCGAGGTCCTGCAGCGTGATCTTCATCGCCGCCATGCGCTGGACGTCGGGGACGACGAGGTATTCCTTGGTGTAACCGCCGAGCGAGTCGATGCCGGCAAGGCCGGCCGTGCCCTTGAGCTGCGGCGCGACGATCCAGTCCTGCACGGTGCGCAGGTAGGTCGCCTTGTCCGCCTCGCTGACGAGGTGGCCGCCTTCCGTGCTGATGTAGCTGCCGTCCGGCTGGAGCCCGGGCTCGCCACTCTTGTGATTGACCTTGTCGAGCTCGCGGTATTCGACGGTCCACATGAAGATGTCGCCGAGACCGGTGGCGATCGGGCCCATCTCGGGGTTCACGCCCTCGGGCAGGTCTTCCTCGGCCGTGCGCAGGCGTTCGGACACCTGCTGGCGGGCGAAGTAGATGTCGGTGCCCTCGTCGAACACCGCCGTGATCTGGGCGAACCCGTTGCGGCTGAGCGAGCGGGTGTATTCGAGGCCGGGGATGCCGGCGAGCGCGGTCTCGACGGTGAACGCGACCTGCTTCTCGACCTGATCGGGCGAGAGCGCGGGCGCGACGACGTTGATCTGCACCTGGTTGTTGGTGATGTCGGGGACGGCGTCGATCGGCAGCCGCTGGAGCGCGAGCATGCCGCCGATGGCGGCGACGGCGGTGAGCAGCAGGACGAACCAGCGCCGCTCCACCGAGAAGGTGACGATACGGGCGATCATGGGTCAGTCCTCGTGCTCGGCCTCGCCCTTTCCGAGCTCGGCCTTGAGGGTGAAGGAGTTGGTGGACGCGATGCGTTCGCCACCGTTGAGACCGGCCCTGACCACGACCTGGCCGCCGTTGCGCCGGCCGAGCGTCACCGGGACGGCCTTGAAGCCGGTCGCGGCGCGAACGAAGACGTGCGGTTTGTCCTCGATCATCTGGACGGCCGCCCACGGCACCGCGACGGCCCGGTCGCCGCCTGCCGGCACGATGATCGACGCGTTGACCGTCTCGCCCATGCGCCAGGTGTTGCCGCCGTTGTCGAGGGTCGCGATGACCGGCACCAGTCGCGTCGTCTCGTCGAGGACCGGCGACACGAACGTGACCCTTGCGGCCTGCCGACGCCCGGGACCCGTGACCTCGACCTGGGCACCGGGCTGCACGCGTCCGGCATCCGCCGGCAGCAGCGACATTGCGACCGAGACCTTGGAGAGGTTGGCGATGCGGAACAGCTCCGCGTCGGCGGCCACCGTCTGGCCGAGCGTCGCCGAGCGGGCGATCACCTGCCCCGAGATGGGGGATCGCACGGTGACGCGGTTGAGCGCGCCGCCGCCTCCGCCCGTAGCGGCGAGCTGCTGCTGCGCGAGGCGGAGCGCGATGTTGGCCTCGGTCGCTGCCGTGCGGGCTGCGATCAGGTCCTGCTCCGGCGACACCCGCTCAGCGAACAGGCGCTGCTCGCGGCGGAGATTGGACTGTGCCAGCGCCGCGCGGGCGCGCACCGCCTCGATCTCGCCCTTCAGCGATGCCGCCTCGCGGCTCTCGATCACGGCGAGCACGTCGCCGCGTCCTACCGGCTGACCGAGGTTCCTGGTCAGCGACACGAGCCGCCCGCCGAGCGCGGCGGACGCGACCTGCACGCCCTGGGGATCGCCCTCGATGGCGGCGCTCACCTCGATGGCGCCGGCGACGCCGCCGACCGTCGGCCGGACGACCTCGATGCCCGCTTCGGTGATCTGCTGCTGGGTGAGCGTGACCACGCCTTCCTCGGCGTGGACTTCCTCGGCTGCGTGCTCGTCGGCGGCGTTCTCGGCCGGCGCTTCGGTGCCGCCGCCACAGCCGGCGAGCGTCAGTGCTAGGGTCGCGGGGACCAGCGCCCGCAGGATGGTCTTCTTCATGGCTGGACTTCCGTGTTGGCGTGCGCGCGGGCGGTGAGCCGCTCCAGGCGCGCCTCGGCGTCGTGATAGGCGGCGAGCGCGTCGATGGCGGCCGAGCGGGTCTGCGCGAGCGTGCGTTCCGCATCGAGCAGGTCGAGCTGGCCGAACTTGCCCTCGCGGTAGCCGATGCGGGCGATGCGGGTGGCCTCCTGAGCCGCCGCGAGTGCAGGGCCGTTTACCGCTCGCGCGTTCGCCTCCGCGTGGGCGAGGTCGGTTTCCGCCGTGGCGATCGCCCGCTGCGCGTCGAGCAGCGCGACCCGCCGCAGCGCCTCGGCCTGCTCCCCCTGCGCCCGGGCGGCGTCGATGCCGGCGCGGCCGTTGTTGAACAGCGGAATGGGCAGGCTGACGCCGAACACCGCCGCCACGTCGTTGGTGGCCTCCAGCCGGCGGACACCTGCGCTCAGCGTCAGGTCCGGGACCCGCTGGCTTCGGGCCAGTCGCACCTGGGCGTTGGCCGTCGCGACCTCCGCCTCCGCGGCGGCCAGGGCCAGCGTTCCTTCCGGACCGGCGGGAAGCCGCGGGCGGGCGCCGACCCTGTCGAACCAGCCGAGGTCGAGCCCGGCGGGGTCGCGCCCGATTAGGCGGGCCACGTTGGCGCGCGCGAGCGTCACCGCCCGCTCGGACTGTGCAAGCGCCGTGTCCGCGTTGATGCGCACGACGTCGGCGCGCTGTTCCTCGAGCGGCGACGCCCGGCCGGCGCGGACGCGCACGTTCGCGGCCCTCAGTCCCTCCGTGGCGATGCGCTGCTGGTCGCGCGCGATCAGCAGCCGGCGTTCGGACGCCACCGCCTCGTTGTAGGCCTGGGTGACGCGGAGCCTGAGATCGGCACGGGCCGTTACGGCCGCCAGTCGCGCACGGGCGGTCTGCGTGTCCGCCACTGCGATCCGCGCGGAGCGCTTGCCGCCGAGCTCCAGCGGCAGCGACATGCCGACGGTCGTCTCGGCGCCGCGGATGCCGCTGTAGGCGCCCGTGCCGACAACGTTCTCGACCTCGACGTTGACCGAGGGGTTGGGCCGCTGCCCGGCTACGCGGCGCTGGGCCTCCGCGGCCCTTACCCCGGCGTCGGCCGCCCTGATCCCCGGCGCATTGGCGCCGGCGAGGTCAAGCGCCTGTTCAAGCGTGAGCCCATCCTGCGCGGTCGCCGGTGGACTGGTCTGCGCCTGCGCGGACGATGCGCAGACGGATGCGGCCAGCGAGGCCGCGATGATGCGATGCATGTGTTGCTCCTGACGTGGGATGACGGCCGCCAAGGTCCGGCGGCGCGGCGCACGTCAGGCGATCGGCGGTCTCAGCGTGGAGTCGGGCTGGACCATGGCGAGTTCGGCGCTGTCGTCAGCCACGTGATCGCCGCTGCTCGTCGGCGGGACGGCGTGCGTGACCCGGTCGAGCGGAGCGGCGACATGGTGGCCGTGGCAGCCCCCATGGTGGTGGGGATAGCCCTTCTCGGAGTCGGCGGGCACCTGGTCGGCGTCGCCATCGACGTGACCGGCGACCGCGGTCGCTTCGACACCCGGGATGCACATCTGCTCGTTCGCGTGCGCGGCCACACCCAGACCCATGGAGGCTAGGAGCGCGAGGCCGATCAGGAAGCGCAGCATGCGTGACACGAGGGACGCCTTAGCATCATCTGACCGGCATGCCAGCGACGGAGCGGCGCATCCGCGCGAGGTCGACCGCAAGATCGCTGACCTGCAGGTACTGAGGCGCGAGCTCTCGGCAATCATCGCTAGTACCGGTGGCACCTTCCGCGAGTGCCGCATTTTGGAGGCGTTCGCGGACGGCAGTTAGCGAACTTCCTGCACTTGAAAGCGGACTGGCAGAAAAGTCCCCAATCCGAGCCGTGCCGACGTGCTGGTTGGCCTCGTCCAAACCGTCAATCCGATCAGATGAACGAGCGGCAGGTATCGGGCAGCTGAAAAAGGCGCGTGAATGGCTGGGATTGGGTCCTCCCCTCCGCGTGGGGTCAGGCAGCGTTGGTCAGCCGACCTCCATCCCTTTCCAGAACGCGATGCGGCTTTGGATCTGCTCTGCGTCCGGCTTCGGCACGGGATGATACCAGGCAGCGTCAGTATTGACCGAAACACTGACGCTAAGGTTGTGACAATGAGCTGTGCCCTTCCATGAGCAGATCGTCGTCGTGCTGCTCGGCGTAAGCGCCGTCGCGCTCACAGCACCTGCCGGAAAGTAGTGTTTCCTTCCACCGTGACAGTCTCGTCGCTGCGGACGATCAACGCCTCGTTCCATCGAGCATCCACCATCACGCACCTCCAGCGAGGTCCATAAGGCGCAGCGGCGGTGTCAGCCATCAAGGGTGGCACGCATCGGCCGGTGCAGCGGGCCCACAAACTCGCGGGCCCGTCCGCTTGCTTTAGGCCCCTTGCGACCAGGCGACCGCGTCTGCACCTGCCGGCAGGTGCATCGGCGTGCTCACGTCAGTTACCGCCTGCCAAACCGCGTCCGCGACGTCCCCGGAGGAGGTGGTCGGTCCTGTGTCCTGCTGCCAGCCGGCCATGACCTGCTCGACCAAAGGCTGATACGGTTCGGGAAACCCGCCGGTCATCGCTGCACGGGCGTTCTCTCCAAAGCGCGTTGTCGGCGCGCGGCCCGGTAGCACAACGCGCACGCGCACGTTGAACGGCTCGAGCTCAAGCGCGACGCTGTCGGAGAAGGCGTTCACGGCGGCCTTGCTTGCGGTGTAGACCGACAGCAGCGGCAGCGGCCGATAGGTCACGGACGAGGTGACGTTGACGACAACTCCGTCGCGCCGCTCGCGCATCTGCGGCAGCACCGCCTGCATCATCGCGATGGTACCAAGCGTGTTGGTCTCAAGGATGTGCCGAGCCGCTTCGATCGGCGTGCCCTCCAGCGCGTTGAGAAAGCCGATGCCGGCATTGTTGACGAGCGCGTCGATCGGTCCTGCCGCTTCGACAACCTCGGCGATGCTGTCGGCACTTGTCACATCGAGCGGCAGCACCCGCACACGCTCGGAGGTGGGTAATACGTCCACGCGCGGAGCCCGCATGGTCGCAACCACGTCCCACTCACGGGAAGCGAAATGACGGGCGATTTCCAGCCCGAAGCCCGAGGAACATCCGGTGATCAATATGGTCGGCATACAAGCTCCTGTCGTTAGCACGTCACCAGATGGCTTCCTGTCGGGGACATGCTACGTTTGTTCGTCCGCATCTGTTTAGTGAGCGTCCAGAATTGACTGATCCTCTCGCGCAAATTGTCGGCTTACTTCAGCCCGATCTGTCCTATGCGAAGCTCGTGGAAGGAGCAGGGACATGGCGCATCCGCCGGGTAGAGGACGGTCGAGCCTTCTTCTTCGCGGCGCTCGAAGGGGGCGTGCGCCTGGACATACCAGGGCAAGCGTCGTTCTTGATCGAGAGCGGCGACTTCGTGCTGATCCCGGCCGCCTACGAATTCACCTCGTCGAGCACCACCAGCCCACCTTCGCCCGACCTCGACAGTCTGCCCGTGGAGGTAAGGCCAAACATCTTCCGGCTTGGCGACCAGGTAAACGAGCCCGATGTCCGCATGCTGGTGGGCCACTGCGCATTCGCATCGCCCGACGCTGCGTTGCTCGTGTCGCTACTACCGTCCCTAATCCATGCACGCGGCGAGCCGCGCTTGACCACCTTGATACAGCTGGCGGTCGAGGAGTCCCGGGGCGAACGGGCAGGGCGCGACGTGGTGCTCGCCCGCTTGATGGAAGTGCTATTCATCGAGGCGCTACGCTCGTCCGGTCCGCACTGCCCGTCGGGCATCCTGCGTGGGCTCGGCGACGAGCGGGTCGCGGCGGCCATACGGGCCATCCATGAACGACCGACCGTCGCTTGGGATGTACCCGGCTTGGCCAAGATCGCAGCGATGTCGCGCTCGGTCTTTTTCGAGCGCTTTCGGCGCACCGTCGGCATGGCGCCGATGGAGTACCTCCTGCATTGGCGCATGGTGCTCGCCAAGCGATTGCTCGACGACGGCAAGCTGAGCGTCGCCGTAATTGCCCGGCAGGTCGGCTACAGTTCGGCCAGTACCTTCAGCGTCGCCTTCTCGCGTCATGTCGGCGTTTCGCCGACCATCTACGCGCGACAAAGGCTGTTCTTCGACGTGTCCGCACGCGACACGCTTCTCCAACATGAACCGATGTCCGCTTTCGGGTAGCACTCGAGGGGTGTTAGTCGGCCGCGTTTGGGTCTGACGGAGTACCCTTACTAGGCGGCCCTTCGCGTCGGTAACGGGCAGGCTAGGCTCGCCGATCCGATGAAGTCGGTTAGGCTTGGTTCGGGAATCTCACCTTGATCAGCCAGAAGCTGAATCCCTCCCTCTCCAACGGGCCGTGGAAGGGCGAGGCGGACGCGTGCAAGAGTGACGGGCTGAGGCGGCATAGCAAGCTGGAAATGAACCGCCGACTGCTTGAGCAGCACGACGATTGGACGGACGACCGTATCGCAATTCGGGCCGACGAGTTGTTCACGGAGGCACGCGCGATCTGGCCAGCGTTCGCCGAGCCGGCACGCGTTCCACCGGCGGCTGTCGGATGAGCGTTGTCCTCGCGCGGCGCTTCCGCGGCCGCGAAGGCGCAGTGGCTTCTCGGCGGCCGCGGTTACGACGCGGACTGGTTCAGGGACGCCTTGCAGGCCAAGGGGCATCCCTGCATTCCGGATCACAGACCCGAAACGAGCCGGTCACGTACGACAAGCGCCGCTACCGGCGTCGCAGCCGTTCGGTCGCCTCAGAGACTGGCGCCGCGTGGCGACCCGCTATGACCGCTATCCGGACCGTATTCTTCTCCGCCATTGGCTCGCCGCCACCGTGATCCTCTGGCGATGATCAACGTGTCCTGCCCCTTAGCGCATTTCGCCGCGTGCTGCGGCACCAAGCGCGGTAATGCCCAGCAAGGGCCCCGACAGGAGCATGAGGAAGCCTGCTCGCCGAGGGGGGCATCCGCCGCCCCGGGCCCGTGGCGGCGCAACGTGTCAGCCTCCGAAGATGCGATCCGGAGACGGACACGCCTGCCTTCGGAGCGTTCAGGCCGCCGATAATGCGATGGCGGTCTCGCGATAGTGATGCAGCGGGCGGCCGAGCATCGCGATCAGGCGATCGCGGTCGCCGTCCTGCGGGATCATGCCGTCGCTAACCCAGCGCTCGGCCATCAGCCGCATCTCGTACGCCATCCAGCGCGGCATCGCGACCGCGCTGTTCTGTTCGAACCCGCTGGGATCGTCGCCGCCATAGACGATCGGGCGGCCAAGCACGTCCGACCAGATCGCCGCGACGCTCTCGCCCGTCAGCGTGTCCGGACCGACGAGGTTGATCGTCTCGAGCGGCAGCTTGTCCGGCCCACGCTCGCGCCGGATCAGCTCGATCGCAGCGACCTCAGCAATGTCGCGGGCATCCACCATCGCCAGGCCCTTGCCGCCGATCGGCATCGGGTAGACGCCATGCTGGAGGATGACGTCCTTCACCATCGCTTCGTTGTCGATGAAATAGGCCGGGCGCAGGATCGTCGCGCCGAAATCCATCGCTGCCAGCATGCGCTCGGCACCCGCTTTGACCGCGAAATGCGGCACGTTGACGGCTTCATCCGCCCCGAACACGGAGAGGTAGACGATCCGGTCGACCCCCGCCTCGCGCGCGACGTTGAGGGTGAGGATCGCCTGGGTGAATTCGTCGCCCGTCACGGCGTTCAGAAGGAACAGCGTGCTGACGCCCGCAAAGGCGGCGCGCAGGGCGTCGACGTCGAGCAGGTCGCCCTGCACCACCTCTACCTGCGCGGGGAACGCCGCCCTGGCGGGGTCCCGGGTGAGGACGCGGACATCGGCGTCGCGAGCGACGAGCTGGTCGACGACGAGGCGGCCGACGCGGCCGGTGGCGCCGATCACGAGAATGGTCATGAGGTTTCTCCTTCCGTTGGGTCTTGCTGACCAGAGGAAGATGCGTGATCCGTATCGGTGCAAATAGACGCGCAATCGGGACGCGCCGTCTCAATGGTGGAACGATATGGATCTGCTCGCCCTCGCCGATTTCACGCTGGTCGCGCGCCATGGCGGCTTCGGCAAGGCGGCACGCGCCGCCCGCCGGCCCAAGGCAACGCTGTCCCGCCGCGTGTCCGAACTGGAGGCGGCGCTTGATCTCCGGCTATTCGATCGAGGGCGGCGCGACCTCAAGCTGACCGAGGAAGGGCGCGCGCTGTTCGAGCGGGCGGGAGCCCTGCTGACCGAGCTGGAGGAAACGGCCGTGGCCATCGCGTCGGGCAGCGAGCGGGTGCGGGGGCGCTTGCGGATCAGCGCACCGCACTTGTTCTCGCAAACCGCGATGGGACGGCTGGCGGCCGAATTCGTGCGCCGCCATCCGGAGATCCGGCTGGAGGTCACCAGCGACGATCGCATGGTCGACATGATCGAGGAGGGCTATGACCTGGTGATCCGCGTCGATCCGGCGGCGGACGAGGCGCTGGTCGGTCGGCCTTTCCTCCACGACCGGCTGGTGGTGGTCGCGGGCCCGGACATGCCACTGCCCGCGGGCGGCACCGTTCCCGCCGTAGTGCGGGGCGGCAATCCGGTGCGCGGCTGGACGGTCGGCGCCGCAGATGGCGAACGCACGATCGCGGTCGATCCCGTCCTGCGGCTTTCCTCGCTGATCATGATCCGGGATGCGGTGCGCCGCGGCGCCGGGGCGGCACGGCTGCCGCTCTCGTTGGTCAGCCGCGACATCGCCAGCGGTCGGCTGATATGCTGGGGCAATGTCACGGGGTCAGAGATCAGCTTGTGGGCGCTCTATCCGACGCGCCGCCTGCTGAACGCCAGGGTGTCGGCGTTCCTGGATCTGCTGCGGCAATCCTTCCCGCAGGGTGCACCCGAGGAACTGGCCGCCTTTCTCGACGAACCGGAATGACGAGGAGGGGGCGCAGCGGCGGCGGATCGTTCCGCCTCCTGCCCGCTCGAACGTCAACGGCCCCTCCCACCGCAAGGAGGGGCCGAGCACGCCGCTTACGCCGTCACACCGCCATCGATGTTGAGCGTGGTGCCGGTGATGTAGGTCGCGTCCGGACCGGCGAGGAACGAGACGGCGCCCGCGATCTCCTCGACCGTGCCGTAGCGGCCGAGCGGGATGGATCCGACCAGCTGCCCTGCGAATTCGCTGTCGGCCGGGTTCATGTCGGTGTCGATCGGGCCCGGCTGGACGGTGTTGACGAGAATGTTGCGCGGGGCGAGGTCCTTCGCCCAGCCGCGCGCCAGCGCCGCCACGGCCGCCTTGGTCGCGCTGTAGACCGTGGTCGCGGGGAAGGCCATCTCGCCCGAGATGCTGCCGATGAGGATGATCCTCCCGCCGTCCCGGAGGTGCGGCAGCGCCGCCCGCGTGCCGACGTGCAGGCCCTTCACGTTGACGCCGAACTGACGATCATAGGTCTCGTCGGTATCCTCCGCCAGGGTCGAGAATTCGGCCACACCGGCATTGTGGACCAGGATGTCGATCCCGCCCAATGCTGCGGCGGCCTGCTCCACGCCTGCACGCTGCGATCCAGGATCCGCGGCATCGGCCTGGAAGGCGAAGGCGGTGCCGCCCGCGCCTTCGATCGCGGCCACGGTGGCATCGGCCGCGGCCTTGTTGCCGGCATAGGTGATCGCGACGGTCGCGCCATCGGCCGCCAGTCGCTTCGCGATGGCGGATCCAATGCCGCGCGATCCGCCGGTGACGAGCGCTGTCTTGCCCTGAAGTGACATGTGCATTCTCCAAAAATGTGGCCCGCGATCACGGCGTCGTGCGCTGTCGGCAGAGCGTAAGATGGAGCAATGCTTCCAAAGTTCAACATTCCCGAACTATTAAAACTGCCGTGCAGCCTTATATCTGCCGAATGGCCCGCTTCACTCACCCCAGGCTGGAGGACGTTCCGCTCGATCTGGCGCTGCATGCGCTGGCCGACCCCAACAGGCTGGGGATGGTGGCACGCCTGGCCGCGGCCGAGCGGCTGAGCTGCACCGATGCGGCGCCGTGCGAGTCGATCCCCAAGAGTACGCTGTCGAACCACCTCAAGCTGCTGCGTGCCGCAGGGCTGATCGAGACGACCCAGGCCGGCCGCGAGATGATCAACACGCTGCGGCGATCCGAATTCGAGCGGCGCTTCCCGGGCTTGCTCGATGCCGTGCTTGCCAATCGGCCTGCCTGATCCCTCTCCGGTCGGCGGTCCCCACGCCTTGTCGCTCCGGCAGGATGGCGAGCGCGCGATCAGGCCGCACGCCCGCCGCCTTATCGCCCGATCGCGTCGAGTTCGGTCACGGCGCCCTCGGGCAGGGTCAGCGATGCCGCGGCGAGGTTCTCGTGGAGGTGCGCCACCGATGAGGTACCGGGGATCAGCAGGATGTTGGGGGCCCGCTGGAGCAGCCAGGCGAGCGCCACCTGCATCGGCGTCGCCCCGAGCCGCGTCGCCACGTCGGAGAGGGCCGCGGACTGTAGCGGGCTGAAGCCACCGAGCGGAAAGAAGGGGACATAGGCGACGCCCTGTGCCGCCAGCGCATCGATGAAGGCGTCGTCGTCGCGGTGCGCCAGGTTGTACTGGTTCTGGACGCAGACGATTTCGGCGATGCCGCGCGCTTCCTCGAACTGGGCGGGCGTCACGTTGCTGAGGCCGATGTGGCGGACCAGCCCCTGGCGTTGCAGGTCCGCCACCGCCTGCAGCGGTGCCGCCAGCGATCCTTCCGCCGGGCCGTGAACATCGAACATCAGGCGGAGGTTTACGACGTCCAGCGCCTCCAGCCCGAGGTTCTCCAGATTGTCCTCGACGGCGCGCGCCAGGTCGTCCGGTTCGAGAGCCGGTATCCACGACGCATCCTCGCCGCGTCGTGCCCCGATCTTCGTCACGATCAGTAGGTCGTCGGGGTAGGGCGACAGTGCTTCGCGGATCAGCTGGTTGGTGACATGCGGGCCATAGAAGTCGCTGGTATCGATGTGGTTGACGCCGGCCTCGACGGCGGCGCGAAGGACGGCGAGCGCCTGGTTGCGGTCGCGCGGTGGGCCGAACACGCCGGGTCCGGCGAGTTGCATTGCCCCGTAGCCGAGCCGCTTCACGCTGCGTCCGGCAAAAGCGTAGGTGCCTGCTTGGTCGATCATCGTCGGTCTCCTCTGCTCGCACGGAGATACGGCTTGCGAATAATCGCGATAAGGCGGACTGATCCGCACGGGCTGTACGGAAAACCGAACGATGAAGGCTGATCTTGCGGATCTCAACGCGTTCCTGGCGGTCGCGCAGGCGCGCGGCTTCCGCGACGCGGCCCGTGCCGCCGGATCGAGCGCCTCGACGCTCAGCGAAGCGGTGCGGCGGCTGGAGGCGCGGCTGGGTGTCCGCCTGCTTCATCGGACCACACGCAGCGTCACGCCGACCGAGGCGGGGACACGGCTGATCGAGCGGCTGGCGCCGGCGCTTGGCGAGGTGGAGGCCGCGCTGGACGTCGTGAACCGGTTTCGCGACCGGCCGGCGGGTACGCTGCGGCTCAACGTACCGGTCAGCGCGGCCCGGCTGGTGCTTCCGGCGATCCTGCCCGGCTTCCTCGCCGCCTATCCCGATATCCAGGTCGAGATCATTGCCGAGGACGGCTTTGTCGACATGCTGGCGTCGGGTTGCGACGCGGGCATTCGCTACGACGAGCGGCTGGAGCAGGACATGATCGCGGTGCCGATCGGTCCGCGCGTCCAGCGCTTCGCGACGGCCGCGGCACCGGCCTATCTCGACGCGCGCGGCCGGCCGGCACACCCGCGCGACCTGCTGGAGCACGCGTGCCTGCGCGGCCGCTTCACCAGCGGCGCGTTGACCAGCCCATGGGAGTTCGAACGGGAGGGCAAGATCGTGCGGATCGAGCCGCAGGGGCCGCTGATCGCCAGCGTGGCGGGGGCGGCCGACCTGCTGGTCGATGTGGCGGCCGCGGGCGGCGGGATCATCCACCTATTCGAGAACTGGCTCCGGCCGGCGCTGGACAGCGGCGCTCTGGAAGCGGTGTTGCCGGATTGGTGGCAGTCCTTTTCCGGTCCGTTCCTCTATCACTCCGGCCGCCGCCTCGTGCCGCCGCCGCTGCGCGCCTTTCTCGACTTCATCCGCAGCTAGGGCGCCAGGCACCGATCCTGCGCAGCGTCGGCGGTGTGCATCTTGGCGCCAAGGTACCGAAGCGCAGGGGGTGGGCCGCTCGCGCCGGGTCCCCGGCAGAGGTGGTCGACCGGCTCTGCGTGCGCCACCCCCAATCGCGTGGACGTGACGGCGCGGAAGCGACTGCCTCGTTCTCTTGCCCCGGGTTTTTCCCACGACCGTGCTCGGGGAGCCGGGCGGGGTGAAGCATTCCGTCGGCACGGCGAGCCTGGGCTCGCCGTGCATCACCTCAGACAGCCCGTCAGGCTTCCTGGATCGCCGAGAGGCGCCACTGGCCGTCGGCCCCGCGCTTGAAGGTCCACAGCTCGGTTGCCTGGCTCGGCCGCTCCGGATCGCCCTCAACGACGGCGCCGCTGCTCCGGTCGAGCATCACGTCGATGCTCTCGTATCGCATGGCGATGGTTGCGTAGTTGGCGTCCTCCTCGCGCCAGGCCTCCGCCACCTCCGCGTCGATCAACGCGGTCTTGGAGACGCGGTTGCGTCGGCCGGCGGTGGCGTTCTGGCTGAGTTCCTCGGCGAAGTAGGACATCACCTCCGGGGTGGTCCGCGCACGCAGGCTCGCGAAATCCTCGTCGGAGAAGGCGTCCTGCACCTCGATCAGCAGCCGCTCGAAGTCGCGCCGGTCGGCGTCGACGATGTCGATGTCCTCGCTGCGCGGCGCCACGGCGGCGGGACGGAAGTCCTGGGAGAAGGGCTGCTGCGGCGCCGGCCGCGGCTCGAAGCCCGCGAAGGGGGACGACATCGCGCCGCCATGCGCTCCCGCAAGCGTCGGCTTGCGACGGAACATGCGCAACAGGAACCACACGAGCCCGCCGATCAGGGCTACCTGGAGCAGCGCCATGAGCATCCCTGCGCCGGCAAGCGAACCCAGGCCGCCGCCGAGCAGCGCCCCGATCAGGCCGCCCGCGATCAGGCCGCCCAGCAGGCCCCTGCCCAGGCCGCCGCGACGGGCAGGCGCGGCCCTGCCGGCCTGCGCCGACGGGCTCGAAGCCGCCGGCTTCTCCGTCATCGAACGCTGCACCGGAGCCGTCGACCTTGGGGCCACCGTGGTGGTGGCTGGTGCATCATAGGTGCGGGCGCCGCGGCTGCCGAAGCTGCCTTTCCGCCGCGCCTCCGCATCATCGGGAACGACGAGCATCGCTGCCACGGCGAGACCGGCCGCGACCGCGCCCAGGTTGCCGATCTTGAAGGGAATCATTGCTTTTCCTTGCGCTGAAATAGGGTCGATTGGGGTGGCCGGTGGCTCAAGCCGCGCCATGGGTGGCTGGCGGCGCGCCGCTCCGCTGCTCGCGCATCCAAGCGGCACGCGGCGTACGGGGCAGGTCGTTCCGGTCAGCGGCAGTCATCGCGAACTCCATGTTCGGGACTGGCCGGAGAATTGCGAAATCGGCCAGGCCCCTCAGGATCTGCGGTCCGACATCACACCACGTCGTGGGGTGTCAGAGGGGCCCGGCCCGCTCCCGCAAGCTAGGCGAGGGTGGCCCGCGCTTCAAGTGCCTCCATCTCGCAACGGACGCCCGGCGCGACCGGAAACGGATGGCCAGCGGTCCAGGAACGGCTAGGATGATCGACAAACAAGCAGAGAGGACGGCCATGAGCGGATCATCGACCCCCGAGACGGAAGCGGAGATCACCGGGGCCACGACCCGCCGCCGGCCGCGGCCGGAGATCCTGGAGGTGGGCGGCCGGCGCCTGTCTCCCTCCACCCTGATGATGGGCCACGCCTATGATCCGGCGCTGTCCGAAGGCTCGCTGAAGCCGCCGATCTTCCTGACCTCAACCTTCGTGTTCGAGAATGCCGCGGCGGGCAAGCGCCACTTCGAAGGGGTGACTGGCAAGCGGCCGGGCGGCGTCGACGGCCTCGTCTACTCGCGCTTCAACGGGCCGAACCAGGAAATCCTCGAGGATCGCCTGGGCATCTGGGAAGATGCGGAGGACGCGCTGGTCTTTTCCTCGGGCATGTCGGCGATCGCCACGCTGATGCTGGCGCTGGTGAAGCCGGGCGACGTGATCGTGCACTCCGCCCCGCTCTATGCCGCGACCGAAACCCTGATCGGGCGTATCCTCGGCCGCTTCGGCGTGACCTTCCTCGACTTCCCGGCCGGCGCCACCGAGGATGAGATCGCCGCCGTGATCGAGCGGGCGAAGGCGCAGGGCAACGTCTCGCTGATCTATCTCGAGAGTCCTGCCAACCCCACCAACGCGCTGGTCGACATCGAGGCGGTGTCGCGCGTGCGGGACCGGCTGCTGGGCGACACCGTGCCGCCGATCGCGATCGACAACACCTTCCTCGGCCCGCTCTGGCAGCAGCCGCTGCGGCATGGCGCGGACCTGGTGGTCTACAGCCTGACCAAATATGCGGGCGGCCATTCGGATCTCGTCGCGGGCGGGATTTCGGGCGCCAAGAAGTGGATCGATCCGGTCCGCATGATGCGCAACACCATCGGCACGATCTGCGACCCGAACACGGCCTGGATGCTGCTGCGCAGCCTGGAGACGCTGGAACTGCGGATGAGCCGTGCCGGCGAAAATGCCGCCAAGGTCTGCGCGTTTCTGCGCGATCATTCCAAGGTCGAAAGCGTCGGCTACCTCGGCTTTCTGGGCGAAGGGAGCCGCCAGGCCGACATCTACCAGCGCCATTGCAGCGGCGCCGGATCGACCTTCTCGCTGTACCTGAAGGGCGGGGAGCGCGAGAGCTTCGCCTTCCTCGACAACCTCAAGATCGCCAAGCTGGCGGTAAGCCTGGGCGGTACGGAGACGCTTGCTTCCTGTCCTGCGGCGATGACGCACCTTTCGGTGCCGGACCAGCGCAAGCAGGACCTGGGGATCACGGACAACCTCGTGCGCATCTCCATCGGCGTGGAGAATGCCGACGACCTGATCGCCGACTTTGATCAGGCACTGGGCGCGGTGTGACGATGGCCACAGGTGGGGGGGAGCCGCCGGACGCCCGGTAGACTCGTGCGGCTTAGGCGGCTCCGCTTGGGGAGAGCGGGCGGGTCGGGCGCCCCGCCCATTCCCAGCGTGGGGGTATGCGGCGGTCGACCGCCTCCAAGCGCGGCTTCATCCACTCGCGAAGCCGAGGCTCGATGCGCATCGCGACCAGCCAGGAAAGGGCGACGACCACCGCCAGCGAGAGCAGGAGCGCAAGCACCGGCGGCACGCCGGCACGAAGCTGCCACGCGCTGAGCGCGATCCCGACCGGCTGGTGGAGGAGATAGACCGGATAGGTCATCAGGCCCATCGCCCGGATTGTGGCGACACGCCGGCCGAGGCGGCGGTGGGCGGTTGCGTTCCAGCGCAGCGATAGGACGATGAAGGCAAGCGCGAGGAGGAATGCGAGCTCAGCGGGCGCGGCGCGCATCGGAACGCCGGCCCATTCCCCCGCGTGGTGCGCTTCGTTCGCGATCTGGACCATGCCGGCACCTGCGAACAGCGCGAGCGCGGCGAGGCGCTGTGCGGTCAGGCCCTTCTGGCGCACGATCCAGATCATCGCGCCCAGCGCAAAGAAGCAGCCGTGCTGGAGCAGCAGCTGCTTGGGCACGCGATGGGTGGCGAGCCGGGTCACGACGTCCCCCGCCCGGCCGTCGGGTACCGCGAGCACCGCGACCCAGAGCGCCAGCGAGATGCCGCCCAGCATCAGGACGACGCGTTCCAGCCGGTCGAAGCGGTTGCGGCACAGCACCAGGAACATCAGCGAATAGAAGGCGATCTCCACCGGCAGCGTCCAATAGCTGCCGGCCACCCATGGGCCGGCAGGGAAGATCACCAGCGACAGGAGATAGAGCTTCAGCGTCTCGCCGAGCGGCGTTCCTGTAAGGAGCAGCGGGATCAGGGACAGGCTCGCGCAGATCCAGATGCCGGGCAGGAGCCGAAGGATCCGGCTCCGCACGAACGCCGAAGGGCTGCGGCCGTTGGCGGTATAGGCGATGACGAAGCCGCTGATGACGAAGAAGATCTGCACCCCGACCCAGCCGGTATCGACCCAGGGCGTCCAGCTGACATAGGCGAGAAAGGGGGCGGCGGCGGCGGTGCCGTGCTGGTGCGGGTTCGCCCATTCGAGATAGGTCAGGTGATAGACCGTGACCAGAAGCGCTGCCGCGAGCCGCAGCAGGTCGAGCCCGACCACCTGGCTCGGCGTTGTGGCGGCCCCGGCGGCCATCAGAAGATCTTCTCGCGGACCCGGATCGTGTCGCCCGGCTGGATGCGGGTGGCGGCGGTGACCTCCACCTTGGTCTCCTTGGTCTCCCCCGCCCGCGTGATCATGACCTTGCGGGAGTTGGCGCGGTAGGTGAAGCCCTGCGCGGTGGCGACGGCGTGGTAGAGGGTGAGGCCCGGCGTGTACGGGTAGGTCCCCGGCTTGTTGACCTCGCCCAGGATATAGAAGGGGCGAAAGGCGATCACCTCGGCCGTGACCTTCGGGTCGTTGAGCAGCCCGCTGCCCAGCCGCCGCTCCAGGTCCGCGCGAAGCTGCGGCACGGTCTTGCCGCCGGCGGGATAGTCGCCGATCAGCGGAAAGGAGATGATGCCGAGCTCCGACACCTGATATTCGCCGGTCATCCCCTCCTCGTCATACACCGAGATTCGCAGCCGGTCCCCGGAGCCGAGCCGATAGTCTGCCGCGGCGGCGAGGGCCCCTTGCTGCGGCGGGGCGGCGACCTGCGCGGCGACGGGCGTGGCGACAAGGAGCAGCAGTGCAATCGCCGCTCTGGTCGATCGGGTTCGCATGGCGGTTATCCCCAATTCGTGAGACTGGATCGATGATGGCGGCGCCGGCGATGCACGTCACCTCGGCGCGATTACCGATGTCAGAGGATCTCGCGCAGGTGGTCCGGACTGCTCACGCCCACGATCACGCTGCTGACGCCGGGCAACCCTCCGGCGGCGAGAAGCGCATCCCGCGGTGTCGACCCGCCGCGATCGCGCAGGACGCCGCGAAGAAGGATCGCGACGTTCTGCTCGATCAGCCGATCGACCACCCCCTGGCGCGCGCCCTCCTGGTAGAGCGGGAGCGGCATCTGCACCATGTCGACGGCCGGTGCCGCGGCTGCGACGCGCAAGGTCGCCAGGTCGTCGCAGGAGACGCCCACCCAATCGGCGCTGCCGTGAATCTTGAAGGATTGCAGAACCTGTAGCGTGGCGGGCTGCGCCAGGATCTCGGCTGGGGGACTGTGCAGCAGAAGCGCGTTGATCCGCGCACCGCCCAGCCGCCGTTGCGCGGCCTGCGTGGCCAGTTGCAGCGCAAGCGGGGAGAAGTCGGTCTGGATGTTGCCCTGACGCACGGCGCGGGCGACGCCCCGGGCCCGCGCGCCCATCAACGGCTTCGTCCAGCGCTTGAGCGAGTGGGCCAGGCGGCCGACCACGCTCTGGTGGCGGCCGATCTTCGTCATCACGAACACGCCGTCGTGCCGATTAGCGTGACGGCCGACCACCTGCTCGCTGGTGCCGCCGCCATAGATGCCGGCGGTGTCGAACAGCGTGATCCCGCGCGCCGCCGCCAGCTCGAACATGGCCTGCGCGGTCTCCGTCGACTGCGCGCTCGAAAGCGAGCCGATCCGGGCGCAGCCGATGCCGATCGCGGACATCCCCTGCGCCCGGAGCGCAGCCGTCGTGCCGACGGCGGCGGCATCCGGCGAACGAATCCGGCCGCCCACGGGACTGCCGCAATAGGCGGGGGGCACCGGAGGCAGATGCGCCGGCATCATCCTGCTCCTCCGGCGGACGTGCGGAGCGGCGCGGGCGGCTCGATGCCGGGCGCACTGGCCAGGTCGACCTGGGCGCGGGATGCCGGCGTGCTCCACGTCTGATACTGGCGCCCGCGCCAGGCATCCGCCATGCCAAGCCCCGTCGCCCAGAACTGCAGCGCGGCTTCCCGCAGCTTGCGGACAGCGGCGAAGGGGGGACGCGCGCAGATCGCGAAGACGACCGTGGCGGCAGCGACCAGCGGAACCCCGATCCAGATGCCCAGGAAGGCGATCGCCGCCAGACCTGCGAAGATCATCGAAGCCATCGCGAGCCAGATCCCGTACCAGCGGATGAGCTTGTGTGAGACATATTTGTAGATGTCGAACGGCGACATCGAGAGGACGCGCGGCCGCAGGTGGTTGTGGGTCATATAGGCACGGCAGGCGATACGCCGCCTGCGGCGGAACTCGTCGGCCCCCTCCACCACCGCGGTCTCATAGGCGTGGACGTCCGGGGCGCTCACCAGGCGCATGCCGCCGAACACGACGGTCATGGACACGATGAAGTCGTCCAGGAGATTGGGCGGCACCTGCGGATAGAGATGGCGGCGCGTCGCAAAGATCGACCCGTCCGCGCCCATGGTCGAGCCGCAGGCGGACTCCCGCGCCTTGATCTTCTCCTCGAGCCGCCAATAGGCGGAAGAGGCGATCGTCGCGTCGCTCGCGTCGGGATTGGTGTAGTGGAGGGTTCCGCACACCCCGCCGACCTCCGAATCCGAGAAATAGGCGAGCAGCCGGGGCACGCACAGCGGTTCGAGCATGACGTTGGCGTCGGTGAAGATCACCACGTCGGTGTCGCATGCCGCAACCAGGCGCCGCATGCCCGTGGCCTTGCCGACGCGCGCGCCGGCCGTGTCCACGTCCACGATGTCGCTGGCGGCGCGCAACAGCGCGAGCGTGTCGTCGGTGCTCTGGTCCACGAAGCAGCGGAAGCGCATTGCCGGCCAGACTTCGCGGATCGCGCGCAGGTTCGCCAGCTTGGCGGGAATGGAGGCGGATTCGTTGTAGGCGCAGAAGACCAGCGTCGCGGTCGGCGCGCGGCGCGCTCGCATCCGCAGGGGCCTGCGGGGCGCGAGACGCAGCGCCAGCGGATACAGCGTGTAGGGGAATAGGGCCAGGAGGCCTGCCCCGACCGACGCGGCAAGGAGCGCCAGGGCGATCATGCGAGCCCCCTGCCCAGGAGTGGTGCCTCGCGCCGGACGCCCGCCGTCTGCGAGAGGGTGGCTTCGACGGATTGGCGCCGCTGGTGGTCCCGGATCGCCTCCACGATATCGGCGCCGCGCGTGCGCCAGTCGAAGCGGCCGTCACACGCCCGGAAGGCGCTCTCCTGCAGCCGGTTGAGCTGCTCGACGTCGCGCGCGAGCCGGATGCAGGTCTCCGCGAGCGCGGGAAGATCCGGCGCCTCGACATAGTCCCTGCCGGCCCGCAGCGGGAGACCGTCGATCGCGCCGGCGATCCCCGCCATCGGCAGGCGCGAGAAGATGTAGCTTGCGAGCCGGACCTTGACGCCGCGTCCCACCGTATCGGGCACGACACCCAGCCGCGCACCCTGGAGATGGGCGTCCAAGTCCTCCACGAAGCCGGAGAAGCGGATCGAGGGATGGCGCTTTGCGAGCATGTCGCGGAACTCGGGTTCCACGTCGCCGATGACGTCCATCTCGATGCCCGCCTTTTCCATCGAGCCGGCGCACACGTCGAGCCAGTCCCGCAGGATGTTGCGCTTGTGGATGGGCCCGCGGCCCCCCAGCAGCGCGATGCGCATCGGCGTGTCGTCCGTGATCCGGCGCGACGGCCGGCGCACACCATCATAGCCCGGCAGGGTGGTGATGTAGCGGCGTGCACCGACGTTCGTTTCGAACAGCACGCGTTCGTTGGGGTTGATCAGGCTGACGATGTCCACCGTCCGGACGACCTCGTCCTCCCAGCGGCCGATCTTCCAGCCATCGAGCCGCATCGCGGCCTGGCGACCGGGATTGCGGCCGGTGTAGGTCGCGTATTTCTCCAAGCGCGTCGTCCGCTCATGCTCGTGCGACAGGTAGAGCAGGCACGCCTGCGGGTGGGAATCGCGCCACCGGGAAAGCTGGGGAAGCGCATGGGCAGATGCGATGTGGTCCAGGATGACGGCGTCAAACGGCTCGCGGAGCAGCACCCGCAGGGCATCGTGGAAGACGGGAGTCGCGTTGCGCCACATGACGTTGGGCATGCCCGTCAGGACGGAAAGGGCCTGCGGTCGCCGGGACTCGGGGAGCAGGCGCCAGCGGATGCCGTTCTCCTCGAACGGGCCTTCCGGATGTTCCCCGTTCGTCGTGGCGAGCACGGTCAGGTCGCAGCTGTCCTTCAGCGATTCGATGACGCCGCGCGAATAGGCGACATCGCCGCCGAAGGCCGGGCGATAGGGGTAGATGCGCGTGACGTAGAGAATGCGCATCGGTGACAGCTTGAATCCACCTCGCATCCGTCCGCTCCCCTTCTTGATCCTGCCCATGATGGCCGGGTGCCCGATCCCCTCCTAGTCGGCGCGATTACCGATGCGCGGCAGCGCAAGCTCGGCCATGGTGACGGAAGTCGACCGGAGACGCGTATGTCGCTTGGCAAGATTGGCTTCGCCGTTGCGATCCTTGCTGGCACTGCAGGTGTCGCGCTGCACGTACCGGCGGGCGAGGGGGAGACGGCGCTGGTGGTGCACGTCGGCAACGATCCCGCCGACCTTCGGCAGTTCGAACAATGGCTGGGATGTCCCGTGGACGGCGTCGCCGTGCATACGGGCCAGGCGGACTGGGCGGATTGGTCGGGATCGGTCGGCTTCCAGCTGAACCGCTGGCGCGGCACCGGACGCCGGCTTTACTGGACCATCCCGCTCATCCCGCTGGGCGCCTCGCTCGCAGAGGCCGGGCGCGGTCGATATGCGGGGCGATATGCGCGTGCCGCCCGCGAAATCGTGGCGGGAACGCCCGGGGAGGCGATCATCCCCATTCGAACCGGGTGGGAGTTCAACGCCGACTATTGGCCCTGGGCCTCGCGCGGAAGGGAGCAGGACTATATCGCCGCCTTCCGCCGGTTCGTGGACGCGTTCCGCACGGTGTCGCCGCGCTTCCGCTTCGAATGGGTCCCCAACATCGGCGGATCCGATGATCCGGCGGCGTCCTACCCAGGAGACGCCTTCGTCGACGTGATCGGCATCGACGCCTATTATGATACGCGGTGGCTCCCCGCGGATCCGCGCCTGGCCTGGGCCTATAATGTCGAAAGGCCCTATGGCTTCCGCTGGCTGGAGCAGTTCGCGGACGCGCGCGGCAAACCCACCGCCTATGCCGAATGGGGCGTCATGTCGGCCGGGGCGGGAGCCTATGTCCAAAGCGCGGCGAACTGGTTCGATCACACGCGCCCGCTCTACCAGGGCTATTGGAACACCGACTCGACCTTTCCGGGGAAACTCAGCGGGGGCGCCCTCGAGTCCGCAGGAGCGGCGTTCCGGGCTGCCTTCGGCTCATGCCGCGAAGCCCGCGCATAGCGCGGTGGCATCCGACCGGTGCTGCAGGCGCCAGTCGGTGCCACGTGCGACCACTGCCGCCGCGTACCCGGGCAGCGGGCGCCACGTCTGTGACGTCCAGTCCACCCGGCCCCAGCGGGTAGGCGGGCCCGGCCGGCGGGTCGTCTCGAACGCAGCCATGTCCACGGCCATGCCGGTGCCGGTCGCCTTCAGATAGGCTTCCTTGCGGGTCCAGCAGTCGTAGAATGCCCGCAGGCGAGCCGCGGGTCCCGCAGCCCGCAGCAGTCGGCGCTCGGTGGGGCCGAAGCAGAGGGCCGCGACCGCATCGATGTCGAGGTCGTCGCGCATTTCCTCCAGGTCGCAGCCCACCGGGCGATCCGCGCAGAACGCCGCGAGCATCACGCCGCCCCGCGAGGACTGGCTGATGTGGAGGTCGCTGTCCGCCACGATCGGCCGCCCCAGGCGATCCTTCGTGAGGGGCACGGCGTCCGGCGGCCGCCGCAGGATCCGCGCGAGATTGCTGCGCATGGCGACCCGTCGCGCCAGGAAACGGCGGGCGTCGAGCGGCTTGCGCCGGCGGGCTGCCGCCTCGCGCTCTGCCGAGGTCGCGTGGGTGATCAGCGCCTGCTGCGGCACGGCGTCCAGGTTGATGAGGACCAGCTCGATGGTCGCGCTCATGCCCGGGCGGCGTCCGCGGTGCTGCGCTGGACGCGGCGGATGTGCGCGGCGATGCGCCTTCCCAGCGTCGCGACGTGGGGCGGGTCGAGGACGGAGACATGGCCGCCGGGCACGTCCTCCGCGCGCAGATCCGCCACGAGGCCGCGCCACCCCGGAGCGTAATCGATCTTGCCTTCCCGCGGCTGAAACAATGCCATGCGGCCGGCGAAGGGTACCGGTTCATAGTTCTTCACGATCCTCATGAAGCGATCGTTGAGGTCGAGCAGCTCGGCCGTTTCCGTCCGGGCAGGAATGTGCCGGCGGCGGAAGCGCGAGGCGTAGCCACGGATCGTCTCCACCGCGAACGGCATCTTGCAGCCGATCGGCAGCGTGGCGAGTTGCGCGACCTGGTGCCGCATGCGCGCAGCCGCGGTGCGGTAGCGCGCGGGGTTGGCGGTATCGAGCAGGACGAGGAGCGACACCTCCGCATCCCGCCGCTCCAGCTCTGCCGCCACCGCATAGGCGAGGATGCCGCCGTTGCACCAGCCGCCGATCATGTACGGCGGCCCGGAAGGGTGCGCCTGGATCCGCGTGGCGACGTCCCGGGCGATGTCGAGCACCGTCACGTCGCCCCTGAGCCCGTCGAACCGATCGAGGTCGATGGGCAGCCCGATGATCGGCTGGCCGCTTCCCACCGCAGACGCCATGGCACGATAATAGCCGGGACGCAGATTCGGCACCGCGTCGATCCAGAAGAGCGGAGGACCGATCCCGTCCTGGATCTTGACCGTGTCGGGGATGCCGCCCGGTATCTCCCCCTTTTCGATCAGGGCGGCCATCGTGCGGATGGTGGGCGCGCGCAGCAGGGTCGAGATGGGCAGTCGCTGGCCGAACTCGGCGGCGATCCGGCCCATCATCCGTGCGGCAAGCAGCGAATGGCCGCCGAGTTCCTGAAAGTCGTCCGTCACCCCGATGTCGGGCACCGACAGGATATCGGACCAGATGACGGCGAGTCGAAGCTCGATGTCGCCGTGCGGCGCCTCGTGCAGCCCATGCTCGCGCGCCTGCACTTCCACTGCGGGAAGCGCCTTACGGTCGACCTTGCCGCTGGTGGAGAGCGGCATCTTCGCGATGGCGGCGAACTGCGCGGGGATCATGTAGGATGGGAGGAGCTGGCGGAGATGGTCGCGCAGCATGGCCGCGTCGGGGGCCTTCGGACCGCGCGGCACGTAGAAGGCGGCGAGCCCCGCGTGGCCTGCGTTGTCGAAGGTCTTGACCGCGGCGGCCGCCACCTTGGGGTGGGAGGCAAGCGCCGACTCCACGTCCCCCAGATCGATGCGATACCCCCGTATCTTGACCTGGCCATCCCGGCGGCCGAGCCATTCGCACCGCCCGTCGCGCCGGATCAGCGCCATGTCGCCGGTGCGGTAGAAGCGATCGCCGCCCAGCATCGCGAGCGGGGTGAAGGCACGGGCGGTGAGGGCCGGGTCGCGGTAGCCCCGCGCGAGGCCCTCTCCCCCGATCAGCAGATGGCCGCCGACATTCGGCGGCTGCGGCCGGCCGGCATCGTCGAGGACCAGCATGCGCGTGTTGTCGATCGGCCGGCCGATGGTGATGCGATCGGGCCCGACCGCCTCGATGCTCGACCAGACGGTGGTCTCCGTCGGCCCGTACATGTTCCACAGCGACATCCCACCGGCGAGGATCCGGTCGGCAAGATCGCGGGGGAGCGCCTCGCCCCCGCACAGGATCTTGAGGCCGGGCCGGCCGCTCCAGCCGGTCGAGAACAGCGCGCGCCAGGTGGCGGGCGTCCCCTGCATCACCGTGCACCCGCTCCGGGCGATGGCATCCGCCTGCAGCATGGGGTCGCGCGATTCGGCGCTGCTCGCGACCACGACCGTCCCCCCGGCGATCAACGGCAGGAACAGCTCCAGGATCGAGATGTCGAAGGTCGGCGTGGTGACGGCGAACATCACGTCCTCGGCGCCGAAGCCCGGTTCGCGACGCATCGACTCCAGCAGGTTCACGACCGCCCGGTGGGCGATCTCGACTCCCTTCGGGACGCCGGTCGAGCCTGAGGTGTAGATCACATAGGCGAGGTCGGCCGGGTCCGGCGGCACCACGGTTGTCCCGCGCGCGGACGCCGGATGGATGGCGGGTAAGTCGTCGCAGGCGAGCACGGGAACGCCCCATCCGGGCAGGATCCCGGCGCCGGCGCGGTTCGTGATCACCATCGCGGGTGCGGCATCGGCGACGATGGCATCGAGCCGGGACGCGGGGAAAGACGGATCGAGCGGAAGATAGGCGGCGCCGGCCTGCATGATCGCGAGCGGGGCAGCGACCGTATCGGCGCTGCGGGTCATGCAGACGGCGACGAGGTCTCCCCTGCCAATCCCGGCGAGACGCAGGTGCATCGCCAACGCGTCGACCCGCTGCCAAAGCTCCTCATGGGTCCACCGCGTCCCGGCGCACCGGACGGCGGGATGCGAGGGACGCGACCGCGCGGCCTTCCGTGCATGGTCCGGAAGGGTGCGCGGCGGGATCGCGCGCGCTTGCCCCTGGGCGAGCGCGAGCATTGCCGCGGCCTCGCCCGCATCCATCATCGGCAAGTCGATGAGTGGGGTTCCGGGTGCTTCGGCGACCGCCCGCATCAACCGCTCCCAATGCTTCGCCATCGCCGCGACCGTCTCGGCCTCGAACAGGTCCGTCGCATAGAGGATGCGCACGCGCAGTCCGGCACCGGTGTCGGTGATCTCCGCGTAGAGGTCGTACTTGGCGGTGCGCGGCGGGACTTCCAGCGCGACCAGATCCCAGCCCTCGAGCTCCCGCGAGCGCGGCGGATCCAGCGTGAACATCACCTGGAAGACGGGCGCGATCCCCGATTCGCTCCGGACGCCCAGCGTCTGGACGACATGCCCGAACGGAACCTCGCTGTTCTCGATCGCGCCGATCACCACGTCGCGGATCTGATGGAGATAGTCGTGGAACGGCATGTCGGCCGCAGGCCTGCTGCGCAGCGCCATGCTGTTGATGCAATAGCCCATCATTCGCTGGGTTTCGGGGCGGCGGCGGGTGTCCGCGACGCCGCCGACGATCAGGTCTTCCTGTCCGCTGTAGCGGTGGAGCAGGGTGCAGAAGGTGGCAAGCACCGTCATATAGAGGGTGACGCCGTTGGCGCGGCTGAGGTCCTGCAGCGACGCGCGGAGCTCCGGCGAGACGTCGAGAGTTTCCATGGCGCCGTTCGGGCGCGGATTTGCCGAGTGCGGGCGGTCCGTCGGCAACTGGAGGATCGGCGGGTCGTCGCCAAGAATCCGGCGCCAGTAGTTCGTCTGCACGTCGCGGCTGCGCTGCAGGGCGCCTTCGCGCTGCCACACGGCGTAATCGCCATATTGTGCGGTCGGCGGCGGCAGATCGTGCGGCCGCCCTTCCATGTTGGCGGCGAGGATCGCGGCCAGCTCCGGCATCATCACGCGGTTGATGGAGACGCCGTCGAAGATCAGGTGGTGCAGGACCAGGTAGAGCCGGTGATCCTCGTCCGCCAGCTTGGCAACACGACCGCGGAACAAGGGGCCCTGCGCCAGGTCGAACGGCTTCCAGGCGTCCGCCTCCGCCAGCGCGAGCGCCTCACGCTCGCGATCTTCCATGCGGCTGATGCCGGTCAGATCGACATAGGCGAGTTCGCTCGGCATCGCTGCGTGGATGTGCTGGACCGGTTCGCCGTCCCGTTCCTCGAAGGTCGCTCGCCATGCCTCGTGCCGTCGTACCACTTCGTCGAACGCTTCGCGGAACGCCTGCAGCTCGAACGGACCCTTGCGGATGATCGTGAACGGCTCGTTGTACAGCGGTGCGCCGGGGCAGCGCGCGGCGTGCAGCCAGACGTGGCGCTGCTCCTCGGTCATCGGAGTGACGGCGTCGGGTGCACGCGGAGGGATCGCGGGCGTCCGCGTCCGACGGGGCTGCACCTGGGGGCGATCCTGGATCACCGTCGCCATCTCAGAACACCTCCGCCCGGTTGCAGCGCCCGATTCCCCCGCCCAGAAGCGCGCGCGCCCTGCGGCCCGTGCGAAACATCATGCCGGCGGGGTCCTTCCCGAACGGGTCCGGCACGAAGCGTTCCGCCGTCAGGTGCGGGCGATTGCGATAGCCCCGGCCCACACCGGCGCCGCTGATCCACATCTCGCCTTCCTCTCCGCGCCGGACCTGCCGGCCCTCTTCGTCGAGGATGTGGATGGTGGTTCCGAAGACCGGCTTTCCGATGTGGGGGCCGCCCGGACGCTGGTTGCGGGCAACCACATGCGCCGTGCTGACCAAAGCGCATTCCTCGTGCCCGTAGGTCGCGACGATCCGGAAGCGGGGATCCACCGGATAGCGTCTCGCGCGGTCCATATCCGTCATGACCAGGCGCAGCCGGGCGCGTTTCCTCAGGGGCGCCTGCGCCAGCGCATCCAGAGCGTCTTCTCCCGCGACCATGCCGGTGACTGCCTCCGTCTCCAGCCAGCGGCGCATCTCTGCCGCGTCGGCGGCGATGCCGTCGTCCATGATCACCAGGGTGGCGCCGGCGGCGAGGCACGGCCAGACCTCCAGCATCGCCGCCGAGGTTCCCGGCTCCGCCATGTGGCAGATCCGGTCGCCGGGGCGGATCCCGCACCCGGACTGCATCCAGTCCGACAGCAGCATCAGGTTGGCGTGGGTGATTTCGGCGCCGCAGGTGGCCCCTCCCAACGTCGGCGCCGGCGCGATCCAGGCGACCCTGCGCGCGCTCCCGGGCGCGGCGGGGGGTGGGGCGACCGGCTCCCCGTGAAGCTCCGGTGCTACCCGCAGGATCGCGGCGCCCGCTACCGTGGCAACGGCGGCGATCGGATCGCGTTCATTTTGGACCACGAGCAAGACGACGCCGCAGTCGGCGAGGCGGAACCGCAGCATTTCGGTTGGATCTTGCGGGGAGAGCGGCAGGCACGCAGCGCCGACCTTCATGACGGCCAGACAAGCGGCGATCTGGTCGAGGCCGCGGGGCAGGCAGACCGCCACGGTGTTGTCCCGGCCAACGCCGGCGCGGCGGAAGCGAGCGGCGATGCTGTCGGCGTAGCGTTCGAGCTCGGCACGCGTGGTCGCCCCGCTGCCGTGCACGACGACGATTTGATCGGGATTGGACATTGCCAGCCTTGCGAGCCGCGCATCCAGGGTTGTATTCGCAGGCACAGCGCAGCGGCTGCTGAGATCTGACATGTGTCGAAGCCTCCGCCCTACAGAATTCTTGTAGAGAGGCCTGATCCCAGGAAGCAGGGAAGGCCGATGCGGGAGTGACTTATCGTTTGGCCAACCGCGCGGTCAAACGTGATAACTACGGATGTTTTGGCAGCGGATTGTCGCGTACGTAGTACTACAGACTTCCTAACGACGTATTAGCAATGCTGTTGTTGTAGCGGGGAGTCTCTGGGGCTCCACTGGACGGAGATCCAGCAGCACATGTCAGGACAAAACGGCCACAGCCCAGGTGCCCGACCCGACGTGATCCGCGTCATGATCGGTGCGACAGGCGTCTGCCTGGACATTCTGATGACGGACCATGCCCCGGCAGATCCGAGCACCGCCTGCGTGGTGGTGGTCGGGAAAGAACTGAGCGAGCTGCGCGTCGCCGTGGGGACGCCCCCGGATGCGCAGGATCCCTCCGGACCGACAGCGGAGGATCGGGATGAGTTGGAGGGATTCGGGAGTCGCAACGAGTTCGGCCAGGCGGTTCGCGTGGCGATACAGGGTGCCGCCGGCATTCCGTTGTCTCCCCGGGAAATGGAGGTCCTGCATCACATCGCGGCCGGGCGATCGAACAAGGTGATTGCTCAGGCGATGAACATTTCTGGCGAAACGGTGCGAGCACATGTGAAGTCGATCTTCCGCAAGGCGGGACTCGAGAACAGAACCCAGGCAGCACTTTGGGCAGTCACGGTTACGTCATCCGACTTTTTTTGAGAGAAGGGCAGAGTTCATCGACAAGACTGCGCTGTCTCCGCGGCCTAAGTCACCCATAAAGGGGGGGTGACTCAATTCCGCTCGCGACATATGAAGACCCCGCGAAGAAATTCGCAAATAACAGACATCATTGAAAGTAAGCCGTCCGCTCAGGGTGGATGAAAACTGATGGCGTCTGTGTACAGGGAGCTTCTAGTCGAACAGTCGGAGGGAAAATGGTCGACTATAAAACCGTGTCGTGGGATTCCGCCTCCTTGACGGCGCGCGAGCGAGAAGTTCTGGAGCGTGTGGTGGAGGGGCTATCCGCGAAGGAGATCGCGATCGAGTTGGGGATCGCGCATCGAACGGTGGAGTGCCACATCGAGCATCTGCGATCCAAGACGAACAGTCGCAACCGTGCCCAGATGGCGGCGGAGGCGGTTCGTTCCGGGCTGGTGCCGATGGTTCGTGCGGATCGCGTAGCCGCATGACCCCGGAGGGAGCGTCGCCGTAGCCGGCTGGCGGATCCTTCTTTGTCGTCGCGGGACTTCCACCCGATTGTCGGAAGTTCCGTAAGCAACGTCGGAGTCGTGCTTCCGAGGCCAGGGAGGCGCTGGCGGGTGAATGCTCGCAACACCCTCCTTCCGGTCGCTCGGATCGGCAAAGGGGCGTTCTAGCGGGAGAGTTGCCGTGCCCCCGTTGCTTCACACATTTCGTTCGCTGCCATCCTGGACCTCCGCCATGCCAGGCACGGTGCTGGCGGCGGCGAAGCTGGTCAGGCGCGGTTTGCCGGCCCTGATCGATCAGGCACGGGACCGTACGGACCTGCTGATGCTGGAAGCGCGTCTGGGGCCGGTGGACCTTCATCTCGCGCATGTGCGCATGCTGCGCGGCACCGGACTGCATGCCCGCACCTACCTCGATTGGCGAGCTCGCCGGATCGAGAAGATGCTCGAAATCTACGGGCTCGATTTCTTCGCGGGCAAGCGCCTGCTCGAGCTTGGATGCGGCCACGGAGACATCGGCGCCTTCTTCGCCGAGATTAGTGCCGACGTCCTGTGCGTGGACGGGCGCATCCGGAACATCAACTTCGCCCGCCTTAAGCATCGCAGGACACCGCGGCTCACGTTCCAGGTCCTCGACCTGGAGCAGGACTTCTCCTTCCTCGGGCATTTCGACCTGATCATCGACTTCGGACTGCTCTACCACCTGCGCCATGTCGATTCGCATCTCGCCTGCTGTTTCGGCATGGCAGACGAGATCGTCCTGGAGACCGTCGTCTGCGACTCGCTCGATCCGCATCACATCCTGCTGCGCGACGAGTGCGTCGATGTCGACGAGGAGGCGTTGAACGGCACTGGCAGCAGGCCTTCTCCCTTCTATGTGGAGCGACTGGCGGTAGAAGCGGGGCTGGAGGTCGAACGGCACTTCTCCGCCGATCTGAATTCGGCCGATCACTTCCGCTATGACTGGGTTCATCGCGACGACGGCGCATCGAACGACGACTTCGGCAATCGACGGTTCTGGCGCTTTTTCCGCAAGCCGGTCGCCCAATCCTCGATCGAGGCGAGCGGCGCCGCACTGTCCGCACCGGCGCAGGTCGGCGGATCCGGGTTCGGCTCCTAGCCGGCCGCCCGGCGGGTCAACACCGGAAGCGTCGTCAGACCGCGCAGCCCGAGGTTCTCGCGCCACTGGAGCGGTGCATCGGTCAATTCGATCGTCGTGGTCCGCTTCAGCAATTCGCCAAAGGCGATCGCCCCCTGCATCCGCGCCAGCGCGGCGCCGAAGCAGAAGTGGGGTCCCCAGGCGAACGCCAGGTGCCGGTTCGGCGAGCGTCGGATGTCGAAGCGGTCGGGATCCTCGAACACCAGCGAGTCCCGGTTGGCGGCTGCCGTCATCACCATCACCGCGTCGCCCCGGGCAATGGGTTGCCCACCAAGCACGACCTCGGCGGGAGCGATGCGGCCGCTGAACTGGCTCGGCGTCTCGAACCGCAGGATCTCCTCGACGGCCCCGCGCATTGCAGCCGGATCTTCGCGCATCTGCCGCATCGCGTCGGGATGGGCGACGAGGGTCGCCACTCCGCTGGAGATGAGATTGGTGGTCGTGCCCAGCCCGCCGACCAGGGTGATGATGACGTTCGCGACGATCTCCGTATCGTCCAGCGGATCGTCGCCGCCCTGGGCAAGGAGCGCGCCGATGAGTCCGCTGCCCTCGCGTCCGCGCTGCTCGGCGATCACGTCCGTGATGTAGCGCGTCATCGCGTCGAGCGATTCCGCCAGCCGGTTCCCTTCGGAAGTCGATTGGTGGAAATTGCCGATCAGGGCGGCAAAGTCGTCGGACCAGATCTGGAGCTGTCGCCAGTCCTGGATGGGAAGCCCGGCGATCTCCGTCGTCATCATCGCCGGCAGCGGCTCGGCATAGGCGGCGTGCAGGTCCCAGGCGCTGCCCTCGGGAATGTCCTCGAGCAAAGCGCGGCAAATCTCCCGCATGCGATCTTCCATCCGCCGGACGCGGACCGGCGAGAACAGCGCCGAGCAGGCGGCACGCACTCGCATGTGCCGTGGCGGGTCCATGAACATCATCTGCCGGCGCATCACCTCTGCGGCGGGCGCGAGCATCGGCAGGCCCATGCGATGGAACGCCTCCGGGCTCGGCGTGCGGGCGGACAGGAAGTCCTGGAACACCGTCACTGCTTCCGCATAGCCGGTGACGATCCAGGTGTGGACATAAGGATCCCAGATCACCGCTCCCCGCTCGCGCATTTCGCGATACAGGAGATGCGGGTCCGCGCGGAAGGAGGGCGCCAGGAGCTGCGCCAGGCTGGGCCCTCGTTCCGCGCGCCGGCTGCTCACCGAAGTTCGAGCCCCTGCTGGGGCGGCGCCTCCATCGCCGGCACGAACCCGCGGCCCTGTGCCAGGCGCGCGTCGATCTCGGCCGCCAATCCCTCGATGGTGGGCGTCTCGAAGAGGTCGCGCAGGGTCAACTCCACCCCAAACGCCTCCCGCGACTGGATCACCACCTGCGTGGCGAGCAGCGAGTGGCCTCCGATCAGGAAGAAGTCGTCATCGGCCGAGACGTCGTCGAGCTCGAGGATGTCGCAGACGATCTCGGCCACCGCCATTTCAGTCTCGGTCTGCGGCCTGCGCCCGGCGGGAGCAATCGGTTCCGGGGCAGGCAGGGCCTCCAGGTCGACCTTTCCGTTGCGGGTCATCGGCAGTGCCGCGAGCGGGACGAAATGGGCTGGAGCGTGGCTCCGGGGGAGGTGTCGCTCCACGAAGTTCCGCATTTCCTCGGCAGAGGGCAAGGACGCGAGGCCGGCGTCGCCTTCGCCCCGGCCGGGAACGGGCGCCACATAGGCGATGAGCTGCCTTCCCGATACCGCGTGCTCGCGAACGGTCACCACGGCGGCACCGACGGAAGGGTGGCGCTGAAGGCAGACCGCCACCTCGTCGAGTTCGATCCTCACGCCGCGGATCTTGGTCTGGCTATCCGTGCGGCCGCAGAAGGCGAACTCGCCCGACGCGAGCCGTCGCGCCCGGTCTCCGGTGCGGTAGAGGCGCGCATTCGGGCGAATCGAGAAGGGGTCGGGCAGGAACTTCGCGGCGGTCAGCTGGGGCCGGTGGCGATAGCCGCGTCCGACGCAGCGCCCGCCGATCCAGATTTCGCCCTCTGCGCCGTCCGGCACGGGTTGCATGTCGTCGTCCAGCAGGTGGATGTCGGCCCCGTCGATAGGCGCGCCGATCGTCGGCAACAGGTCGGGACCATCCGCGTCCGTCATCTCGCCGCGGACGGGAACCCGGCCCGACGTGACGGCAATGGTGCATTCGGACGGGCCGTAATTGTTCACGAATTCGAACGGGAGCGATGCGCGCGGAAAGGCGCGCAGCACGTCGCCGCCGGTGAGCATGAGACGAAGCGGAATGCCCTGCGGCCAGCTTGCGGAAAGAAGCTGCTCGGCAAGCGCCATGGGGATGGTCCCGATCGTGATCGCGCGCTCGATCAGCCAGCGCTGCAGCAGCTCGGCGGACGTGCGCGTCATCGGATCGACGATTTCGATCGACGCTCCGGAGGCGAGATACGGCCAGATCTCGGACTGGGCGGCATCGAAGGTGAGGCCCATCGCATAGCCCGCCCGGTCCTGCGACGTCACCGCAAAGGCACGGATCGTCCACTGCATGAAGTTGAGAAGGTTGTCGTGGGTGATCTCCACGCCGTTGGGCACGCCGGTGGTGCCAGAAGTGTAGACCACATAGGCGAGGTCGGCGCCTCCCCGGGCCGGCAGGTTGATGCCGCGTCCGAACTCCTCGTCGTCCAGGCGGATCTCGCCGGGTGCCACTTCGCCGTCCGCCTCCCTGGCGACGACCCCTGCGGCTCCGCTGTCGGCAATCATGAAGGCGCGGCGTTCCTCCGGATCGTCCGGGTCGATCACCAGGAATGCGCATCCTGCCAGCAGGACGCCCAACAACGCGATGACCTGATCGGTGGAGCGGCGCATCCGCACGGCGACGACCGAGCCAGGCGGGATTCCGGCATACATGAGCCGTCGCGCGAGTGCCGTGGCCCTGCGTTCCAGCTGCCGATAGCTGATCTCTCCGCCGTCCTCGCGGATGGCGATCGAGCGCGGATAGGCGAGCGCGGCGGCGAGAACCTGGTCATGTACGCCGAAGCAAGGTTCCGGGTACGGCCGCGGGTGTTGCAGCATGCGAATGCTCCATCTGATGCGTTACCAAGCTGCGCCCGGTCGGGCGGCCCGCCTCTCCGGCGCTTTGGGTCAGGACTTGCTATCAGCCGAAGAAGTCGCGGTAACGTCGTGCAATCTACCGACCGGGGGGATGCCGGCCACGGCGCTCCGGCGCCCGGCGAGACGAGCGGCGCAGCGAGAGCCAAGTATGGCGCTGCGTCGGGATCGGTAGGACAGGCGGGTCGGTCAGCTCTGGAAGATGACGGTGCGGCTTCCGTTCACCAGCACCCTGCCTTCCAGATCCAGGCGAAGCGCCCGGGCGAGCACGCGTCGTTCGATGTCGCGCCCCTTGCGGATGAGCTCGGCCGGATCGTCCGCATGGGTGATCGGTGTCACGTCCTGGGCGATAATCGGGCCTTCATCCAGGTCGGCCGTCACATAATGGGCGGTGGCGCCGATCATCTTCACGCCTCGAGCATGCGCCTGGTGGTAGGGGCGGGCGCCCTTGAAGCCGGGCAGGAAGCTGTGGTGGATGTTGATGCACCGTCCCGCCAGCGCCGCAGCCATCCGGTCGGAGAGGATCTGCATGTAGCGCGCGAGCACGACCAGATCGGCGCCCTCCGCCTCCGCGATGTGGAGAATGGCCTCCTCCTGCGCGTCGCGCGTGGCGGGGGTGACCGGAAGATGGTGGAATGGCAGGCCGTGCAGCATCCCGCCGCTGCCGCCGGGGTGGGGATGGTTGGAGACGATGGCGATCGGCTCCATGACGAGTTCGCCATCACGCCAGCGGTGGATCAGATCGATCAGGCAGTGATCGGTGCGGCTGGCCAGCAGCAGCACGCGCTTGGGCCGATCGCGAAGCGCAAGGTCGATCGTCATGTCGAATCGATCGACGCACTCGGCAAGCGTCCGCGCGATCTCGTCCCGGCTGCGCGCCTCTCCCTGGAAATCCACGCGCATGAAGAAGCGATCGCTTTCGACATCCTCGAATTGCTGGGAATCGCGAATGTCGAAGCCCGCTGCCGCCAGCGACCGGGCGACGCAGGCGACGATCCCGGGGGCGTTGCGGCAGGTGATGCGTGCAACGGCGCGTTGGATGGTCATGGTCGGCCTCGCGGCCTCACCGCTGGAAGCGCAGGTTCAGCATGAGGCGATCGTCGCGGAAATCGCGGAGCCGATCGGATCCGGACGAATGCTGCGCCAGATGCTCGAACCGGAGGTCGTAGACCAGGTTGCGCCCCATGCGATAGCGGACGGAAGCGGCATAGAGCGGCCGCCGGGCGCGCTCGCCGGTCCCCTGGAACTTGTCCCAGCTATAGCCTGCCTCCGCCGAGACGATGACGCTGCGGAGCAGTTCGTAATCGGCGCGCGCGTTGAAGTCGGTTCGCAGATAGGCGGGCGCATCATTCTGCGCCGAGTCCTCGATCCTTCGCCCGCCCTCGACGGTCACGGTCAGGACGGGCTTGAGGAACCACTCGATCTTCCCGCGCCCGCTCAGGCCTTTGGCCGCCCAGCTGTTGTACGGCCCCTCCTGCTGCAGATACCCCGCCTGCACGTGGCCGCGGAGCTGACGCGTGATTTCGAAGTCGGCCCCGGCTTCGAGGGTGAAGCCGGACGAATCCCGATCGAGCGAGGTCGGTACCGAATCGTCGTAGGACCGGCTGTTGACGCTGGCAGATACGTACAGCGCGAGCTGGGGACTGAGCGCCAGGTCGACCCGCCCGAGCGCGGAAAGAACGTCGCGGTTGCGGTAGTCCTGCGGGAGCGGCGCGCCGCCGATCGTCCGGGCATCGTCGAACCGGTACCGGTGCCAGTCGAATCCCGCGCGGGCGGTGACCTTGCCGAACGGAACCTCGCCGATCACCGTGGCCCCGGTCTGGTGGAAGCGGATCGGCCGGTCCGCGGCGCCGGGCGCGTCGACCTCCCGGCGGGATTGGGTGAGCTTGGCGGTGTCGACTGACACCTCCAGATAGCCGCGCTCCAGGTCGAGCCGTCCGGCTGCGCTCAGTCGATAATCCGTCGTGCTCTCGCTTCCCTCCTGCAGATACTGCCGGCGGAACAGCGAGGCGCTGGCATTCAGCGCGTTGCGGGACCAGTCGCTTCGCGCGGACAGGTTGACGCCCGCCGTCACGATCGCGTCCGAGACCGCGTTGCGATCGAGCGCATAGATGTTGCTGTCATACTGCAAGCCGAGGTCGGCGGAGGATTCCAGGATCAGGGTGCCGACGGGAACACCGAGCGGATCCAGCTCGGGATGCGGCCGCTCGACGACCGCAAGATCCGGGTCCCGCTGCCGATCCTCGAAGCGTCGCTCCTGCAGCGCTTGTGCGCTCGCGAGTCCCGGCCAGACGCCCAGGCACAGGAGGAAGGCGGCACGACGGCGACGGGCACCCACGTCAGCGCGCGCCCTGGCGGAGGAGGACCGCGACCGGCGTGCTCAGAAGGATCCGCAGGTCCGCGCCGAGCGACCAGTGCCGTGCATAGGCCGCATCCAGTCGCACCCGTTCGGCATAGGACAGGTTGTTGCGCCCGCTGACCTGCCACAGGCCGGTGATGCCGGGCGTCATCTGCAGGTAATGGCGGGCACTGGTGCCATAGCGCGACAGTTCCTCCTGCGTGACCGGTCGCGGCCCGACCAGGCTCATCTCCCCGCGAAGGACGTTGATGAGCTGCGGCAGCTCATCCAGGCTGGTCTTGCGAAGCAGCGTGCCGATGGGCGAGACGCGCGGGTCCCGGTCCAATTTGCGGGTGCGGGACCATTCCGCTGCGAGTGCAGGATCGTTCGCCAGCAGCATCGCGAGCCGCTGGTCTGCGTCCAGGTACATGGTCCGGAATTTCAGGCAACGGAAGCGCCTCCCGTTCCTGCCCACCCGCGAATGGCCGTAGAAGATGCCGCCGGGGCCGCTGCCCTGGATGAGCAGCGCCACGACGACCAGGACCGGCAGCAGGGCCAGCAGGGCGCATGCTGCGACCGTGAGGTCGCCGATCCGCTTGATCGCCAGCTTGATCGCCGTGGTCAGGGCGTTCCGGCGATCGGACGCGACGCGGACGAACAGATCCGTGATGGCACCACGCCCGTGCATAGTTCCCCCTTTGTCGATGCCAGTGTTTGTACCGATTGCCCGGTCGGTGCGCGCGTGGTCACGTAAGACGTGGCCGACTTCGCGCGATCCTTCATCTTCGAGCATGCGTACCCGGAAAGGACGCATCATGCGTAGCCGCGAAAATACCTATGAAAACTCTTTCCGGACGAGGTCCCGATGATCCTGGACTTGCGGCATGATGTCCTTCCCGCGGCGATGGGCGTTCCGATCGTCATCGTCGGAGGAGGGCCTGCGGGCATCACCCTGGCGCTCCAGCTCGAGAAGCGCGGCGTTCCGTCGCTCCTGCTGGAGGCGGGATCGACCCGCATCGATGCAGCGGGCCAGGACTTCTACCGGGCCGCCTCGATCCGTCCGGAGGACCATGGGCCCGTCCACCGCTATCGCCATCGGGTCCTGGGCGGGACGTCTGCGGTCTGGGGCGGGCGGTGCATCCCCTTCGACCCGATCGACTTTGAGGAGCGCCCCTGGCTTTCCGATGCCCGCTGGCCGATCCGCTACGAGGAACTTGCCGGCTATTACCCCGAGGCCGTGGCAATGTGCCGAGCGGGATCGCCTCACTTCACGGCCGACCTGGCCGTCACCGACGCGGCCGGTGCGGGCATGTTCGATATGTGCGACCCGGACCTGGTGGCGGACCGGATCGAGCGCTTCAGCGAACCGACGCACTTCGGGCGGTTCTACCAGGAACGGCTCCGGCAGAGCAGGGCTGCGGTGGTCCTTTTGAACGCCCCCGTTCTGCGCGTCGTGGCGCATCCCTCCGGACGGGCGGTGAAGGGCGTCGTCATCGCCGCGCCCGACGGGCGGCGGATCGAGGTCGGGGCGCGTGCGGTCGTGGTCGCATCCGGAGCGCTGGAAACCGCCCGGCTGCTGCTTTCGTCCACGGACCAGAAATCCTGCGGCCTCGGCAATGAGCGGGACCTCGTCGGGCGCTTCTACCAGTCGCATCTGGAAGGCCATGTCGGTGAATTGAGGGTCCCGCCGGGGGCTTCGAGCCGGATGGACTATTTCCGCGACGGCGACGGCATCTACTGCCGCCGGTACCTCTGGCTCTCTCCCGAGGCGCAGCGGCGGGAGCGGCTTGCCGGCCTGGTGCTGCGGCCGACCCATCCCAAGGTCGCCGATCCGGCCCATGGCAATCCGGTGTTGTCCGCAATGTTCCTGGTGAAGGGCATGCTGCTGCCGGAATATGCGCGCGGCATGAACTCGACCGACTCGGCCGAGGCGCGGCGGGTGGGCAAGGGCGTGCCGCTGCACCTGCGCCACCTCGGAAACGTCCTGCGGGGCTCGCCCGGCCTTGCGAGGTTCGCCACGGACTGGACGCGCCGCCGGGTCCTGGCGCGGAGGAAGCTGCCCTCGGTGTTCCTGGCGGATCGCGACGGCCGCTACCCGATCGACGTCAACGCGGAGCAGGAGCCGGACCGCGACAGCCGCGTACTGCTGGGGGAGGCCCGGGATTCGCTCGGCCAGCAGCGGCTGGTGATCGACTGGCGCACCAGCGAGGCCGACCTGGCGCGGGTCGCGCGCGGCCTCGCAGTGGCGGACCGAGCACTGCGCCGGGCGGGTGCTGCGCGCATCCTGCTGCCGGATCCCGAAGAGGCGGTCGCACGGCTGACCCGCGTCGGCGGGCACCATGTGGGCACGGCGCGCATGGCCGAGTCGCCCGCCTCGGGGGTGGTCGACGGGCATGGAGAGGCGTTCGACGTGGCCGGCCTCCATGTGCTCGGTGCGGCGGCCTTCCCAACCTCCGGCTTCGCCAATCCCACGCTGACGATCGTGGCTCTGGCGGTGCGAATGGCCGACCGTCTCGCCGGACGAATGGCCAATTTCCGCATGGGCCGAGCCGTGAATCGCGCTGCCTAGGGATTTTGCACGACTGATTGAGGAGCGACCTTTTCTCTACGCTGGCCGCGCTTGGACACGGTGATGACGAGAGGCGGGGTCATGATGAACGGGTTCACCAGGCTGCGGAGTCCGCGTGATGTGCTGGGCCTGTTCGTCAGGCGATTGTGGCTGTTCCTGATCGTCTCCGGACTAACGGCATTGGCGATGGGGGCGTTCATCGCCACGCGCGTGCCGCGGTATGAGTCCACCGCGCAGATTGAGATCGACGTGCACCGGCAATCGCCCATGGCTCCCGCCGTCGCGCTGCCGGAAAAGAGCGACCAGGGGATCGTGGGCACCCAGATGAAGCGGATCGCTTCCCGCACGATCGCCGCGCGCGTGGTCGACCAGCTCGGATTGAGCCATGATCCGGAATGGTCGCCCGAGCCGGGCCGGCTCGCCCAATGGATTGCGCCAACGCCGCTGGTTCCCGAGGAAACGCGGCGCAGGCGCGCCATCGACACCCTCATGGCGGCCATGACGGTGGAGCGCGACGAGGTCGCGCCGGTGGTCTCGGTCCGCGTCGCGTCGGGAGACCCCAAGCGCGCCGCCGACATCGTGAATGCGGTTGCCGACGCCTATCTCGAGGAAGCCTCGGAAGCCGGGCGCGCTGCCGCGGCGGGCGAAGCGGGGGTTCTCCGGCGTCAACTCGATCGGCTCGCGTCGGAGGTGACCAGCGCCGATGCCGCGCTGGCCGATTACCGCGCCTCGCATGGGCTCACGGCGCTGTCGGCGACGACCGGGGGAGCGGTGGAGCAGCAGGCAGCGGCGCTGGCCGGCCAGCTCGCCGCCGTCCAGTCGGAATCGGCCGCGCAGCAGGCACGGGCCACGGTCGCATCCGGCATGATCGCTGCCGGACGGGGCGACGGCTTCGCCGAGGTCGTCCAGTCGCCGGCCATGACTCAGCTGCGCCAGCAGCAGGGAGCGACCGCCGCGCAACTGGCAGAGGCGCGTGTCCGCTATGGCCCGGATCACCCGCGGGTACGGCGCGTCGCCGCGCAGGCGGCCGACATCGATCAGGCGATCCGTGACGAGCAGGCGCGGATCGCAGGCAGCGTCCAGGGCTCCGCGCAAGCGTCCGCCCAGGCCGTCGGAGCGGTCGCCGCCCAGCTGGCAGCCGTCCGGGGCAAGCAAGCGGGCCAGACGATGGCGCAGGTGGGGGCGGATCGGCTTGCGCGGATCGCCGATGCCAAGCGTACCACCTATGTCCAGCTGGCGCAGTCGGCGGCACGGTCGAGCCAGGAGGGGGCGCTCACCTCGCTGCCGGGTACCGTCATCACGCGCGGGATCCCGGCGATGCAGCCGACCTATCCCAGAACCGAGCTGCTGGTGCTGCTGGCGCTTCTGGCATCCCCGGCCATGGGCGTGATCGCAGTGCTTGGCGTGGAGGCGTTCGACACGCGGGTACGGGGACCAAGGGAGCTGATCGCCCTGCCGGGCGCGGGTCACGTGTCCGCGGTTTCCAAGGTGAGCGGCAAGGTGCTCAAGCAGATCGACCGGCGGGCGAAGCCCTGGGACTATGTACTCGCCAAGCCGATGTCCTCCTTTGCGGAGTCGGTGCGGGCAGTCCGCAGGCGCCTCGCCTTCTGCCGCGCGGGGCGGGGGAGCCTGGTGGTCAGCATCACCTCGTCCGTGCCGCACGAGGGCAAGTCCACGCTGTCGGCAAGTCTCGCGCGCACCATGGCGCTGGCCGGCGACCGAGTGCTGCTGATCGATTGCGACCTGCGCCGCAACGGACTTGCGGACCTGCTTCCGGACGCCCTGGAGGCCGGACTGGCCGAAGTGCTGGAAGGCAGCGTGGAGCTGGACGAGGCGGTGGTGCGGGATGCGGCCCCGGGCCTCGATGTCCTGCCGCTAGCAGGCCCCCGGTTCACGCCGCAGGACGTGTTCGGGGACGGCCGCATGGCGCGGCTGATGGCGCGCCTGCGCGAGGACTATGAATATGTCATCCTGGATGCCCCTCCGGTGCTGATGATCGACGATGCGGTCACCCTCGCGCGCTTGTCGGACGCCGTGTTGCTCGCGATCCGGTGGGGCTCGACGCGCCTGGAGACGATCTCGGCCGCGATGGAGCGTCTTCGGGAAGCGGGGGATCAGCCGATCGAACTCGTCATGACCGCCGTGGAGCCGCGGGCCAGCTTCTCCTCCTACAGGGAACCCCATTACTATTTGTCGGCGGCGTCCGGCTACCACGTGAACTGACGCCATGTCGGACATGACGGCACGTCCGTCCGGACACCTGTGGTTCCTTGCCCTCAAGGGCGTGAACCTCGCGCTGCTGATCGCCTATTCCTTCGGCATGGTGTTCGTGCTGGTGCGTTCCGTGCCGCCGGGCTTCTACCCGTGGATGGTCATGCTTTCCTCGATCGGAGGCTATGTCCTCGCCGTCGACCTCGGCTTTTCCAACTATGTCTATTCGGTGGTCCGGCGGCGCTTCCTGACCGACGCGCTGACGGGGGCCGAGGAACTGGTTGCGGAGGCGACGAGCCTCTACCTGGCGATCGCCGCGCTTGCCTGTGCGATCGCCGCCCCGGTGGTGTTCACCCTGGCACCGGCGGGGCTGAGGCTGGCGATGTTCGGCTATTTCGCCTCCATCGTCCTGCCGCTTCCCTGGATGCTGATCCGGCGCACGGCGGCCGCCGTCGATCTCCATTTTCAGATCGAGGCGCTGGAGTGCATCCGGCGCGCCGTTTTCTGCGGCTTCGGGGCGGCGATGCTCTTCGGGCTACCCTTGATCGGATTCGTCGGTCTCTCGCTGGCGGGATGGGTGGTGGCGATGGCCGCGGCGTGGCTGCTGCTGCGGCGGCACGGCTTTCATGTGCGGCCGGGGCGCTTCGGGCGAATGCTCGCGTTCCTGGGGGAGAACCGGGACGGGGTGATGAAGTCGGGCAAGTTCACCGCGCTGGAGTTCGCGATCTACAACTTCCCCTATCTCGCCATTCCGTTCCTGTTCCACGGGCCTGCCAACCTCGTCGGGTTCGACCTGTTCAACAAGGTCGCGCGCTTCGGTGGCGCCGCCTATTCGGTTCCTGCCGAAGCGTTCACGCCGCAGCAGACCCGGGCCTATTATGCAGGCGATGTCGAAGGGGTGAAACGCTACCAGCGGATGACGTGGGCGGTGGGCGCGGTGCCGATGGTGATCGGCAGTGTCCTTCTGATCTCCCTGGGCGGACCGGTGTTCGACGCATTGCTGGCGGGCATCCACGCGATCCCGCTGGTGCTGCGCTGCGCGATGGCGGCCATGCTCGCCGCGCTGCTGTTGCAGAGTTCGGCGGGCGGCTTCCTGCTGTCGGTCGGCCATTATGACGAGGTGTCGCGGGTCGCGACGGTGACGGCGTGCCTGATGCTCGGCGTGGTGGTCGCGACCGCGCTGTTCGGGCTGAGCTTCGTCGACTTCATGGTGCTCTACGTGCTCGCCTATGGCGTGCACGCGGTGCTGTTCGAGGCGTCTTTCAGGAGGCTGTCGGGAAGGGCCCGGCACGGGATGGAGGCCCTGGCATGACGACACTCGTACAGGGGCAGGTGCTGCCCTTCTCTCCAACCCCCCGCGTCGCAGGCACTCCACCCTGGTGGAACGCGGCGCAACCGGCACGCCCGCAGCTTGCGCTCACGACCTTGACCGTCACCATGTGGCTTGGGGTGCTCACGCAGAAGATCGCGCTGCCCGGCAATATCGAGGCCGCGCTTCCGATCTTGATGGCGGCCGTCCTCGTGCTGATGGTCACCGGCCGGGCCCGGCTGAGTTTGCCCAGGCTGCTGGTGTTCGCGCTGTTGGCATTGACCATCGCGATCAGCCAGGCAGCGGCCGCCGATCATCGTCTGATCTCCGTCCCGGCCCTTGCGGTGGCGGGGGTGATCTACGGCACCTTCCTGTTCGTCGTGCCGCTACGGGATGCGGAGCGCATGATGCTGCTCGCGCGCTTCCAGGCGCTCGCGACTTTCATCGCTGCGATGGTGGCGGTTCAATGGACGTGCCAGTTCGCCGGGCTGCCGATGCCCACGCTGGAAATGCTGCTTCCGCGCACGATGCTGTTCGAGGCCTACAACTCCGTGCAGCCGCTGGCGTGGAAAGCGGCCTACATGAAGCCGAACGGGATCTTCATGCTGGAGGCGTCGCACACCTCGCAGATCCTCGCGATGGCGGTCGTGATCGAGATCTGCACGTTCCGCCGCTGGTGGCGGGTCGCGGCACTGCTGATCGCGCAATTGTCGACCTTCGGCGGGACCGGGTTCATCCTGCTGCTGGTCTCGGCGCTGCTGCTGCCCTTCTATCTGCGCGGTCGCAGCCTCGCCATGTTGGGGGCGATCACGCTGGTCGTGGCGGTGGGGACGAGTTTCACGCCCGTGTGGACCAACTTCGCCAAACGCAGCGCCGAGATCGGGGGCGAGGATACGTCGAGCGGCAGGGGCCGGTTCGTCGAGCCGTACCTCTTCATGGTCGAGCGCCTGTCCTCGGACAAGCGCACGCTGCTCGCCGGCTTGGGGCCCGGAAACGGCAAGTTCGACCGCGACCGTACCGGACAGCTGGTGATGAACCCGCTGGTCAAGGCGACGGTCGAATACGGCCTGATCGCCGGCATGCTCTGGATGGTGTTCATCCACGGCTGCGTGCTGCGTACCCGCATGCCGTTCGTCGCCGCCTTTGTCGTCATCATCCAATACGACTTCCTAAACGGCTCGCTGCTGGTGCCGCTCCACCTGCTCTACTGCTGGGTGCTCGCCGGCGCCCATGCCAGAGGGGCCGAGGATGCGACGCCGATGCCGGCGGCTCTGCGCCATCCGTTGCAAGAGAGAGGCAAGCCATGATCTCCCTCATCGTGCCCACCCGCAATCGCGCCTATACGCTGCGGAAGGTCCTGCCGTCCTACTTCACCCAGGAACGGGTGAACGAGATCATCCTGGTCGATGACGCCGGCGAGGACGACACCGCCCGCGTGGCCGAGGGGATCGCCCGGCATTTCGCCGGGGTGCAGCTTCGTATCGTTCGGCACGAGCGCCGGCTGGGCGCGGCGCGCGCCCGCCAGAACGGTGCGGCGGCGGCGTCCAACCCGTTCGTGCTGTTTTGCGACGACGACGAGTATCTTGAGCCGGGCTATGCGGCCGAGTGCCTTGCGCTGCTCACCGCCCGCAACGCCGGAGCCGTGTCGGGGCGGCGGGTCTATATGCGATCGGGAGAGACGCGCGAGCAGGCACTCGCCCGCTTCGGAAACGGCATGCGTCGTGCGCCACCCTTCAACTACGCGCTATGCGAGACGGTGAACGGTGCCGTCTTCACCGGCGTGGTGAGCCTGCCGATCACCAATTCCAACATCCTGACCCGCAGGGAGCACGTCCTGAACTTCGGCTTCGATCCGCATTACCGGGCCGGCAACGGATATCGGGAGGAGAGCGATTTCCAGATGCGGCTGTTCCTGGCCGGGCTACCCGTGCTGGCGAGCAACGACGCGCACAGCGTGCACTTGCCGATGGGCGAGGTGCGAACCGGTGGCCAGCGGGTTCGGAGGGTGCGCAAGTTCCTCTGGTCGGTGCGGTACAACGGCTATTTCCTTGATCGGCATTATCGCGCCTATGCCGCGCGGGTGGGGCTCCGGCAGCCCCTGTGGGTCGCGCGGCTGCGGGCCACCGCCTATCTCGCCTGGCGCAATTTCCTGCGGCCGCCGCTCTACGCCGTTGCCATGTCGGCGCGGTACGGGCTGGGTGGATGAGCGGCCGGCGGGACGACCGCCCGCTGCGGATCCTCCTCTCGATCCACCACCGCCTCGATCGCGATACCGGCGCCGCCGGCGTGGTGATGCGCATCGGCGAAGAATATCGCCGGCTGGGGCACGCCGTCCGGATCGTCTCCCATGACGACCTGCCCATGGGAATCACGGGACCTGCGGCGGGCATCCTCTTCCCGTGGATCCTCGCACGGGCGGTGAAGCGCTGGCATCCGGATGTGGTGGACGCAAGCAGCGGCGACGGGTGGCTTGCCTTCGCCCGGCGGGGAAGCGGGGGTCCCTTGTGCGTCACCCATAGCCACGGACTCGAGCAGCTTTCCTCCGCCAGCGAGATCGCAGAGGCGGCGCGGGAGGGCAGGCGGCCTGGACTTTCGAAACGGCTGTGGCGGCACGGGCTTCGGCTGCGCCTGGTTGCGCGGTCCTTCGTGTCCGCCGATCTCGCCCTGGTGCTCAACGATGCGGAAGCCGCCTATCTGGAGCAGCGGGTCGGAGTACGCTCCGCGGCGATCCGTCGCATCCAGCTCGGCACCGACCTGGCGGGCATGGCGGTGGAGACACCGCAAGGCTCATCCGGTGACGTGGTGCAGATCGGCGCCTATAGCTGGCGCAAGGGCGTTCATGTGACGGCGCATGCCATGGCATCGGTGATGGCGGAGCGGCCGGACGTCACCATGACGTTCGTCGGAACGGGAAAATCGCGGGAAGACGTCCTCACCGACTATCCCGCGCACCTCCACCCGCGCATCCGGGTGGTCCCCCGCTATGCCAATGCGGAGCTTCCCGGCCTGCTTGCGTCCGGATCGGTTTGCCTGATGCCGTCGCTGTTCGAAGGATATGGCATCGCCAAGATCGAGGCGATGGCGGCTGGGCTCGCCGTGGTCACGAGCGATGACCCGGGCTCCCGAGCGGACATCGTGGACGGTGTGAACGGACTTGTCGTTCCGCGTGGGGATCCACCGGCACTGGCAGCGGCGGTTCGCCTGCTGTTGGACCACCCCGGAAAAGCACGCGCTCTTGCGACTGCGGGGCGTGCGACCGCGAAGGCCAGATCCTGGAGCGCAGTCGCGCGGGAGCGGCTGGCGCTCTATCGCACCGCCTGCCGCTAGCTGCGGACGGCTGCCTTCTGCGCGTCGGTGGCCGGAAGCAGGGAGAGCTGCGACAGGAGAAGCGGGAGATCGCCGGTGATCAGCGTATCGTGCGGAAGCGCGAAGGCGTCCTGTAGCAAAGTGCCCAGCAACGGCGGTCGGCTTCCGGCAGCCGAAGCCCTGGGCAAGCGGGTGGCGTCCGCCATCTCGGTGTTGTGCATCATTCTCTCCTGACCGGACGCTAGCTCGGATTGGGGTGGGCGCAACGACTTATGGGCCGCGCCTTCTCCGGCCGGCGCTCGTGCGCCTCGCTTGGGCCCATCGGGTTCCGCAGGCTCGCCGCCGCCCGGGTTGGGGCGTGCCTGCAGTGTCCCGGGGTGGCACCAACATTCCGCAGGTACGTTCAGTGGCTTCCCGTTGCGTCCTGTTCCACTACACGCCGGAAAGGGCGCCTAGTTGATGACGAGGGTGGAGCGGCGCCGCCCGCGCCGTTGGAGAAGAAGGTGGGCGATCAAGGGCTGATGACTGGCACGCACGAAGAATCACAAAGCCGTCTGCAAGCGCTGGAGGCCGAAGTTGCACAACTGCGGGCGCGGGTCGGTCGGGCGCGTACGATCCTCGACAGCAGCACCGGACTCGCGATCGTCGCGTCGGATCGGCAAGGTCGGATCACCGAATGGAACCGGGGTGCCGAGGCGATCCTCGGCTGGTCGGCCGCCGAGATGCTCGGAACCCCGGTCGAACGCCTGTTCACGCCGGAGGATCGGGCCTCCGGAGAGATCGAACGCGAGATGCGGGTTGCGCAGGAGCGCGGCTGCGCGCGCGACGCGCGCTGGTACCTGCGTGCCGATGGGGAGCGGGTTCGGGCATCGGGAGAGGTCGTGCCGCTGTTCGCGGACGAACAGGAGCACGTCGGCTATCTGAGGACCCTGCGCCCTTGTGCCGCGGACCACGAGGTGGCGGAGGCTGCCCGGGTGGCAGGGCGCGAGAAAGCGGATACCGCCGCAGCACTGGAAGCCAGCGAACTCCAGTTCCGCACCTTCGCCCAGGCCGTGCCCAACCAGATCTGGGCGGCGCGGCCGGACGGTGCGATCTACTGGTTCAACGATCAGGTCTATGCCTATTCCGGCCGGTCGCCGGACGAACTCCTCGGCGCGGACGGCTGGCAGCGCTTTGTCCACCCGGAGGACGTTCCCTCCACGGTCGACGCGTGGCGCCAGGCGCGCGAGCGCGGTGACGTGTACGAGCACGAATATCGCCTGCGGAGTGGCGAGGGGAAGTATCGCTGGTTCCTGACGCGCGGCGAGCCGGTCCGGGACGAGGGCGGCAACGTCACCGGTTGGGTCGGCACCAACACCGACATCGAGGATCAGAAGCAGAGCGAGGCCACCAGCGTCGCCGATCGCGACCGGCTGTGGTCGATGTCGCAGGAACTGATGCTGGTCTGCACCTTTGCAGGGGTGATCACGGCGGTGAACCCCTCGGCAAAGCGTCTGCTGGAGTGGGACGAGGCCGAGATGGTCGGTGCCCGCCTGGAAGACTTCCTGCACCCCGACGATCTCGCCGTGACCGCGGCGGAGGTCGAGAAGCTGGGCGGCGGTGTCACCACCCTGGCATTCGAGAACCGCTATCGCACCAAGTCGGGCGACTATCGCCTGCTTGCCTGGACCGCGGTCCCGGAGGCGGAGCGCATCCATGCGGTCGCACGCGACATCACGGACGAGCGCCGACTGACGCTGGAGCGCGAGCGCATCTGGAAGCTGTCGCCCGTGCTGAAGGTCGTGACCAATTCCGACGGCTGGATCACCGACGTCAATCCGTCGTGGACGACGCTGCTCGGGTGGAGCCGGGAGGAGACCGTGGGCCAACGCAGCACGGAGTTCGTGCTGGAGGAGGAGGCCAACTGGCAGACGCGGGTGGAGACGCTGGCATCCGGCAGATCGCTGCAGGGCTACCGGACGACGCTGCGGACGAAGGACGGCCAGAGGCGACTGGTGGAGTGGACGACCGTTCCCGAGAACGGCATGTTCTATGGCTTCGGCCGCGATATCACCGCAGAGGCAGCCGCCGCCGTCGCGCTGGAAGAAGCCGAGGCGGCGCTGCGCCAATCGCAGAAGATGGAGGCGGTCGGGCAACTGACCGGCGGCATCGCGCACGACTTCAACAATCTGCTGACCGGCATCACCGGCAGCCTTGAGATCCTGGAGGTTCGGATCGCACAGGGGCGGTTCGGTGACGTGGAGCGCTATGTGGCCGCGGCCCGCGGCGCCGCGAAGCGTGCCGCTTCCCTGACCCATCGGCTGCTCGCCTTCTCCCGGCGCCAGACCCTCGATCCCAAGCCCACGGACGTGAACCGGCTGATCGACGGCATGGAGGAGTTGGTCCGCCGCACCGTTGGTCCCGAGATCGACGTGGAGGTCGTCGGCGCGTCCGGCCTGTGGCCGACGCTGGTCGACCCCAATCAGCTTGAGAACGCCTTGCTGAACCTCTGCATCAACGCACGCGACGCGATGCCGGACGGCGGGCGCCTGACCATCGAGACGTGCAATCGCTGGATCGATCGCCGTGCGGCCCGGGAGCGGGACCTGGAGCCGGGACAATATGTCTCGCTGTGCGTCTCCGACACGGGCATCGGCATGCCCCGGGAGGTGATCGAAAAGGCGTTCGATCCCTTCTTCACGACGAAGCCGATGGGGGCGGGCACGGGCCTTGGCCTGTCGATGGTCTATGGCTTTGCACGGCAGTCCGGCGGCCTCGCCCGCATCTATTCCGAAGTCGGGGAAGGCACGCTGCTCTGCCTTTACCTGCCGCGGCACCATGGCGAGGCGGAACCGGAGCCGGAACTCGGCACGCTGGCCGATGCGGAACAGGCGGGTCAGGGCGAGACGGTGCTGGTGGTGGACGACGAGCCCACCGTCCGGATGCTGGTGATCGAGGTGCTCGACGAACTCGGCTATTCGGCGCTGGAGGCAGGGGACGGGGCGGCCGGACTCAAGATCCTCCAGTCGGATGCGCGGATCGACCTGCTGGTGACCGACATCGGACTGCCGGGCGGCATGAACGGGCGCCAGATGGTGGATGCCGCCCGTCGGAGCCGGCCTGATCTGGAGGTGCTCTTCATCACGGGCTATGCGGAAAACGCGCTGATCGGGAACGGCCAGCTGGAACCGGGCATGCACGTCATGACCAAGCCCTTCGCCATGGAGGCGCTTGCCTCCCGCATCCGCGAACTCATCGGCCGGGGAATGGAGCGGCGCTCCCAGACCTAGGCGAAGCAGGCGGCGGCTAGCGGGGCCAGTAGCGGAGCTGGCCGAGTTCGTGCGCCGCCGCCACGATGAAGCGCGCGTCCACCCAGCCGCGCGTGTCGACCGGCTTGCGCACCAGCTTCTGCTCGAGCGAGAAGGTCGCGGCCGCGGCCACGCGATTGCGATAGGCGAGCACCGGCAGCGGATTGGCCTTGTCGCGGATCTGCTCACCGGCATTGTCCTGCCGCACCAGCGCGAGCGGGGTGTTGGAGGCCCGTGCGACAAAGGCCAGGTAGCGCTCTCGATTGGCAGGCTGGGCCGCCCAATGGACGGCACGCAGATAGGCCTTCGCCACGCGCTTGGTGGTTTCCGGGTAGCGGCGGGCGAAATCGTCGGCTACCACAAAGGCGCCGATGTTGGTCGCCTCCGTCTTGCGCCCCTTGGAGCTGAAGACGAGCTGCGCCTTCCGCTGCTCCACCAGGCTGAGGAGGTTCACCGGACCGATCGTCGCGTCGATCCGCCGGGCCGCCAGTGCCGCGAGCGCATCGGGCGTCTTCATCGCGACGATCCGGACGTCCCCGCTCGCCACGCCGTTCTCCGCCAGCAGGCGGGTAAGCGCCAGGTGCGGGACATGGCCGACGTCAACGCCGATGGTGCGTCCCTTCAGATCGCGCACGCTGCGGATCGGCAGGTCCGGGCGCGCGATCACATAGCTGTTGGAATAGCCATAGGAGGCGAGGATCCGCGTTCTCAGCCCACGTCCACGGCCGATGATGTTCGGCAGGATGCCGTAGTTCGCGAAGTCGGTGAGCCCGTTCGCGATCGCTTCGTTCTGCGCGGGGCCGGCACCGTCCAGGACCAGCCACTGGATGCGTACGCCGTCGCGGGCGAATTCCTTTTCCAGCAGCCCCTGCGCTTGTAGGATGCCCATGTAGCTGGTGGCGATGCGCTGTCCCGGCGCTCCGATCGCGGACACGCGGATCACCTTGGGCGGCGTTTCCGCAAGGGCGGGTTGCGTGGCGCCCGCCACGACGAGCAACAGCAGGGTGCGCAACAATCGGATCATGCGGGTTGTCATCCGTTCAGCCGCCGACGCCGCCCAGCAGGCGGAGGTGGCGCGTGGTGTCCTGGTCGGTGCCGGCGGCGCGGCCGCGCTTCCATCCGAGCGCGCGGGCGTAGCTGCCAAGCGTGCCGCTCTCTTCGAGCGCGATCGGATCTACCGCCTCGTCGGTGCCGACCCTGGGCGAGACGTAGAGCGCGTCGACCGGGCAGTAGATCTCGCACAGAAAGCAGGTCTGGCAGTCGCTCTTGCGCGCGATCACGGGAACGTCGTCCGCCACCGCATCGAACACGTCGCGCGGACATATACGCACGCAGATATCGCATTCGATGCAGCGGCCGGCGTGGACGAGTTCGATCATGATGCGACTGCCTCCAACGACGCCGCGCGGAAGCCGGCGGCGATCCGATCGACGCCGGAGACATGGATGCGATCGTCCAGCGCTGTATCCTCGTCCGGCAGGTCGAGGCGCCGGTGCATGCCGCGGCTCTCGGTGCGCAGGGCCGCTGCCTCCCAGACGAACCGCGCGGTCGCGGCCATGGAGGCAGCCTCGCGCGCACGCACGAGGCCGCGGCCTTCGCCGGCGAGACCGGCGCGGATATCCGCCCATGCGGCGTCCAATGCGGCGCGACTCTCCGCGATTCTGGCGCCGGTGCGGAAGAAGTTGACGTCCAGCGGCAGGGTTTCGCCCTGTACGAAGCGCGTCACCTCGCCTGCTTCCAGGAACGGGCGCGTCGTCGGCCGAAGTCCGGCGCCGCCGAGCGCGCGGACCGGGCGCGGGACGACGCTGCGCTGCGCCATGCCGAAGCGCGCAGCCGCGCGACCGCTCCAGCTGCCGCTCGCCATGGCCCAGGACGCGTTCGGGCTGCCGCCGCCGGTCACCGCGCCGGCGAGATTCTCGCGCGTGGCGGCATCGCCCGCGGCGTAGAGGCCGGGAACATCGGTCGCGCAGTCGTCCGAGACGAGTTCCAGCCCGCCGACCCCGCGCACCAGCCCTTCCGAGCGCAGCGTGACTTCGAAGCGCTGCCGATACGGATCGATGCCCGCGCGGTCGAACGGGAGCATGGTGTTCGGCTGCCCCTGGCGCAGCCAGGCATGACCCTGGGGCGTGCCCTTGTCCATGATGCCGAAGACGCGCCGACCCTCGATGAGCGCGCGCGCGATCCTGCTCGCGCGATCCGCTCCTTCGGGCAGGGGCGATCCATCCTCCAGCGCGAAGTTCGCGAACATGAAGGACAAGCCCTTGGTGATGGAGGCGTCGAACAGCGCAACGCCGTATTGGCTGGAGAATTCGACTCCGGACAGGCGAGCGCCTGCCTCCGCGCCCATGAGATAGCCGTCGCCGGTATTTCCGTCGGTCCCCAGCGCGCGCGACAGAAAGGTGCAGCCCCCCGTCGCCATGACCACGGCACCTGCCTCCACCTGCCAGCGGCTGCTGTCGCGCGGCCGGATGCCCGCCGCGCCGGCGACGCACCCGTCATGCCAGAGCAGTTCGAGCGCGGGGCTGTGATCGAGCACGCGTACCCGCGCCTTGTCCAGGCGCCTGCGCATGAAGCGCATGTAATCGGGGCCGCGCAGGTTTGCGCGATAGGGGCGGCCGTCCTCGTCGATCGGAAAGGGATAGCCGCGCGCCGCGAGGTCATCGAGGCTCTGCCAGGCCTGATCGATGACGCGCAGGATCCAGCGCTTGTCCGCCAGGCCGTGGCTTTTCGCCAGCCGGCGCTCCGCCTCGGCCTCGCGCGCCGGACCGGGCGGCAGATACCAGGCTCCGGTGTTGGAAGGCGCGGTGGCGCCGGAAGTGCCGCAATAGCCCTTGTCGGCGAGGATCACGCTGGCACCCGCCTCGGCGGCGGTCAGCGCCGCCCACGCTCCGGCGGGGCCGCCGCCGAGCACCAGCACATCGGCATCGAAGTGATGCTCGGCCGGGTGCGGGGCATGGAGCTCGGGCGGCGGACGCATCGACTCAGGCCGCCTCGAGAACGCCGCGCGCGTCCCCTTCGCGCCACTTGATGTTGCAGCCGACGGACGGGATCTGGCGCGTCGGAGCCGGTTCTCCCGCCAGCAGCGCATCGATCGCGGAGCGCAGGTCCGCACCGGTGACCGGCGCGTCGGAGCCGGGGCGGGCCGTGTCGAACTGCCCATGATAGTAGAGGTGCAGCGACCCGTCGTAGAGGTAGAGATCCGGCGTGCAGGCGGCGTCATAGGCGCGTGCGACATCCTGGCTCTCGTCGCGCAGATAGGGGAAGACGAAGCCGTTCTCGCGCGCGTGCGCGGCAACTTGCTCCGCGTTCTCCTCCGCCTTCACCTCCTGCGCATTGCTGTTGATGCCGACCACGCGGACGCCGCGGTGGCGATAGTCGCGCGCGAGGGCGTTCAGCGCATCCTGGATCAGCAGAACATAGGGGCAGCGGTTCGAGAGAAAGGCGACCAGCACCGCCGAGGCTCCGGCCGCGACATCCTCCAGCTCCACGATCTGGCCAGTAAGCGGTTCGGGCAGCGCAAGGGCGGGTGCAGGCGCGCCCGGCTCGAGCGGGTTCGAGGGAGTGGCTGGCATGGGCAAGCTCCTGAAACGAATGGCTTGGTGCCGGCCGCACCCTCCGCACTGCTGGCACGCGAAATTGCGGGAAGCGCGACCGACGCAAAACCATACCAATCAAGTGGGAATATAGAAGAGGCTATCGCGCTCAGGGGCGACTAGAAGAAGTTTCGCCGCGCCTAGCCGAGCTTCGCACGGCGCCGCTGACCTCGGCGCCCGCGGCTCCGGGCAGGCGGAGAAAGGCGAGTCCGGAACCGGCTGCGAGCAGCCCGATGGCGAAAAAGGCCGGCAGGAAGTCGGCAAGCCCTGGCTCCGCCGCGCCCCGCCACAGGCTGGCGAGGTTCAGGAGGACCGCCGCGACGGCGATGCCGAGCACGCTGGAGACTTGTTGGCTGACGCCCGACAGGGTCGTCGCGGCGCTCCGCCACGCCGGCTCGATGTCGGCAAAGGCCAGGGTGTTGAGGCAGGTGAGTTGCATCGAGCGCGTGAGCCCCGCGGCGAACAGGAGCGGTGTCAGCAACGCCGGCGGGGTGCCGGGTGTCAGCCACCCGCACGCGAGGATCGTCGCTCCGCCCAGCACGCCGTTGGTCACCAGAACCGTGCGGAAGCCGAAGCGCCGCAGTACCGGGGAAGTGAGCGGCTTCATTGCCAAGTTGCCGAGGAAATAGGCGAGCACCAGAAGGCCGGCGCCTGCCGCATCCATGCCGAAGCCGACCTGGAACAGCAGCGGCAGAAGGAACGGCGTTGCGTTGATCGCGATGCGGTAGAGAAAGCCCGCACCCAGCGACGAAGCGCTGAAGGTCTGTGTCGCCAGTGCCGAGAGGCTCACCAGCGGCGCGGGCGCACGGCGGAGGTGCCACACGGCAATGATGCCCGTCGCCACCCCCAGGATCGTCAGCAGCAGCGGCACCATCGGCCGCGCCTCGACGCGGGCAAGACCCTCCAGCCCCACCAGCAGCAGCACCAGGGCGCCGGCGGACAGCAGGAAGCCGGGGCGATCGAAGGGACGTCGTGCCTCGGGCGGAAGGGCCGGAACGAAACGGAGCACCGCCGCGAGACCGGCCAGTCCCAACGGCAGGTTCAGCAGGAAATTCCATCGCCAAGAGGCATAGGTGGTGATGAAGCCGCCGAGCACCGGTCCGATCACCGGCGCAAGCAGGGCCGGCCAGGTGATCAGGGCGGTCGCCTGCAGCAGCTCCGACTTCTGCGCATTGCGCAGCACCACCATCCGCCCGACCGGGGTCATGAGCGCGCCGCCTAGGCCCTGTACCACGCGCGCCGCGACGAACTGGGGCAGGGTGCCCGCCAGTCCGCAGCCGAGCGAGGCGAGGGTGAACAGCAGGATGGCCGCGAGAAACACGCGTCGCGCGCCGAACCGATCGGCGACCCACCCGCTGGCCGGCAGCACGGCCGCGACCGTGACCAGATAGGCGGTGACGCCGACCGAAAGGTCCAGCGGGCGTACGCCGAAGCTGCCGGCGATCTGCGGCAGCGACGTGTTGATGATCGAACCGTCGAGGTTCTGCATGAAGAAGGCGATGGCGACGATCAGCGCGACCCGGCGCGCCTGGCTCGGACTGGAAAGGCTCACAGGTGGCGCAACTCCCCGAGCACCCGCTCCTTGAGCGTGGCCAATTCCGGGTCTCCGCGTCGGCGCGGCCGCGGAAGGTCCACCCGGACGATCTCGCGGACGCGTCCCGGACGCGGATCAAGCACCACCACCCGGTCCGCGAGCAGCAGCGCCTCCTCGACGTCGTGCGTGACCATCAGCGTGGTCGTCCCCTCGGCCTCCCAGATGCGGAGAAGTTCGTCCTGAAGGTAGCTGCGGGTCAAGGAGTCGAGCGCCCCCAGCGGTTCGTCCAGAAGCAGGATGGCGGGATTCGCGACCAGCCCGCGGGCGATCGCCGCACGCTGGGCCATGCCGCCCGACAGCTGGGCCGGATAGGCGCGGGCAAAGTCGGTGAGGCCGACAAGCGCGAGATGCTCGGCCACCCGGCGCCACTTCTCGGCGCGGCCGAGCGGAACGGCGTCGAGTGCCAGATACACGTTCTGCTCGACGCTCGCCCAGGGCAGCAGGCGGTGTTCCTGGAATACGAGGCTGCGATCGAGGCCGGGGCCGGTCACGGGCCTGCCCCCCACGCGCACCTCACCGGCGGTCGGGCGCTCGAGCCCCGCGATCATGCGCAGGATCGTCGACTTGCCGCAGCCCGATGCCCCGATCAGGCAGACGAACTCGCCGCGGCGCAGCTGCAGGTCGATGCGGGCCAGCGCCTGCACCGGGCGGCGATCGACCGTGAACTCCTTTTCCACGCCGTCGAGGACCAGCACCTCCGACTCCGGGTCGGCGCTCGGTACCAGCCGCGGACGAAAGCCGCGTTGTTCTGCTGCATGGGTCATGCTGCGTCTCCCTCAGATACGCCCGCGGAAGCTCACGCCGATCAGGCGGCGCTCTCCCAGCGTGTGGACAAAGGCGGCGTTGCCCGACGCCGAGCCGACGTCGGTCACATATTTCTCGTCGAACAGGTTGCGGGCCCACAGGCCGAGGTCCCAGCGTCCGTCGGCGGCGCGGATGCCGATGCTGCCGTTGGTCAGCGCATAGCCCTTCTGGATGCCATAGAGCGAGAGGCTGGAATTGAGGTTCGCGTCCGAACGCAAGCCGGTCGTCCAGTTGGCATAGAGCTCCACGGCGCGGCCGACCGGCACGAAGCCGTCGAAGCCGATGTTGCCGGTCCATTTGGACGCGCCTGCGAGCGGCCGGCCCGAAAAATCGCAGATCGCTTGGACGTTGCTGACCTCCAGCGCGCACGGCGCGTTCGTGAACGAGCGGTAGATCGCGTCGTTGTAGGCGCCCGCGAAGCTGATCGTCGCCCGTGGCGAGAGGCGAAGCGCCCCCTCCAGTTCCGCACCCTGCATCCGCACCCGGCCGACGTTGCCGAGGTAGCTGATCACCGAATTGTCGGCCCCGATCGTCGACAGCACCGCCTGATAATCGCTCACGTTGGTCCGATAGAGGTTGAGGTTGAGCGTCAGCGCGCGGTCAAGGACCTGGCTCTTGATGCCCAGTTCATAGTCGAGGACCCGCTCCGGGGCGACGTTCTGGGGTGCGCCGGTGTCCTCGTTGACCTGCACCGCGCCGGATTTTTCGCCTCGAGCGGCAGAGGCGTAGAGCAGGACGTCCTCCGAAAGGCGATAACTGGGGCTGACCAGCCACGACACGGCGTTGTCGGAGATCTCGCGGCCGTTCGTCGCGTAGAGTGCGCGTACGCGGCCGGCGCGGATCGCCTGCGCGGTCGTGAGGATCGCCCCGCCGTAGCGGCTGTCCAGGGCGAGCGGCGCATCGCTGCTCTTCACGATGTCGTTGTTCTTCCACTCCTGCGTGTCACGGATGCCGAGGGTGAGCGTCGCACGCGGCGTGACGTGCCAGTTGAGCTGGCCGAAGGCCGCGACGCTGGTCGCCCGCGGCTGCTCCGCCACCAGCACCCCGACGCCGTCCAGCGCATCGCCCAAGGCTGCGCGGCCCTCGGCAGTGGCGTTCAGCGCCCCATATTGCGAGCCGGAGGCGTAGAAGGCACCGGCATCCGATCCGAAGCGCTGGCGGCTGGTCGTCTCGATGCCCGAATGGAGGAAGAACAGACCGACCTGATAATCGATCGGCACGTCGGCGCCTGACGGAGAGGCGAAGCGGATTTCCTGCGTCACCTGCTGCGTCTTCAGCAGGGTGCCGTTGTAGTCGACGATGTTGAACGGCGTGTAGTCGGTGTCGTTCTTCGCGTCGAAGTCGAGCCGGCGATAGGCGCTGATCGAGGTCAGCGTGTGGTCGCCAAGCGTCCAGTTCAGTTCGGCCGAGAGGCCATATTGGCGGGTCTCCAACGGCTGTTGGCTGTCCAGCGCAAGCCGGTCGAACGAGCCGTAGATCGGCTCGAACGCGGCGAACCAGTCGCGCGCAAGCCGCGACCCATAGGTTGGCGAGCGCGGGGTGCCGTCCGCGAAGGTTGCGGGGTCGACGCGTGGCGGGCGCGTGTTGATCCGTTCGCTCGCGTCGAAATACTCAGCGATGATGCGCGCGGAAAAGCCGTCGCCGGGCTTGGCGAGCAGTTGCAGGCGCGCGCCGCCGCGGTTCACGCCCAGGAAGCTCTCCCCGGGAACCTGCGGATTGTCGAGAAAGCCGTCGCGCTTGTCGTAATAGGCACTCGCGCGAAAGGCGAGCCAATTGTTGATCGGCCCGGTCACCGACGCCTTGGTGAGGATGGAGTCGCGACTGCCGACGCTGATTTCGGCGGTGGCGCCGGGCTCGAAGCTCGGCCCGCGCGTGGTGATGTTGAGCACGCCCAGCGTCGTGTTCTTGCCGAGCAGCGTGCCCTGGGGTCCGCGCAGCAGCTCGATGCGGTCGACATCGACATAGTTGACCCAGGACATGCCCACATGCCCTGCGAACACATTGTCGACGATCAGGCCGACGCTTGCCTCCATGCCGTCGTTGGCGGTGTTCTTGCCGAGGCCGCGGATCGCGATGCTGCTCTGGCGCGCGTTCGGCGCGTTTACCAGCAGGTTGGGGACCTTCAGCGCATAGTCCTTGATCGTGTCGAGTCGCAGCCGGTCGATCTCCTCGCCGGACACGACGGTGATCGGGATCGGCACGTTCTGCACCCGCTCGCCGCGGTTGCGGGCGGTGACGACGACGTCGCTCCCGACCTGCTCGTCAGCCGCGGGAGAGTCTGGATCCGGCACCCCTGCGGCGGCGGCAGGCGTCGGCTTCTCCTCGGCAAGGGCGGGCATCGCCGAGGCGGCTGCGACCATCAGCGACAATCGAAGGGACAGAAAAAACGGGCGGCTGGCCATGGAAACCCCTGCATGGTGCCGGCGATCGTCCGCCGCATCTTCCCCTGGGAAGCGCGGGTTGCGGAGACCTCCGACGGATGCGTGCCAGCAGCGTGAAGGAAGAAGCGGTCATGCGCGTGCCCCCGCCCGGCGCAGCACACGGGCTGCGAGGCGATCGAGCGCGAGATGGAGCAGCAGGCCGAGCCCGCCAATCACCAGGATGCCGAACAGGACGACATCCATGCGGAAGTTGTTGCGGCCCTCGATCAGCACGGCGCCCAGACCGTTGCCGAAGCCGACCAGCGCCTCCACCCCGATGGTGGCGAGCCACGCGAAGGTGAAGGCGAGTTGGAGCCCGGTCACCAGCGCGGGAAGCGCGGCGGGCAGGATGATCGACAGCAGGGTACGGCGGCGGGACAGGCACAGGCTTTGCCCCACCTCGCGCAGCGCCACCGGTGCCGCGCGGACGCCCTCTTGCGCCGCCATCACCATCGGCTTGAACGCGGCCAGTGCGACAAAGGCGAGCTTGGTCGTCTCCCCCACGCCGAACCAGGCGGTGAACAACGGGACCCAGGCGAACATCGCGATCTGCCGAAATCCGTGGAAGCTCTGCCCGAACAGCCGGTCGGCGAGCGGCGAGAGGCCGAGGAGCAGGCCGAAGGCCGTGCCAAGCACGACGCCCAGGCACGCACCCTCCACATATCGAAGGACGCTCGCCACCAGTCCCTGTTCGACCAGCGCGCGCACCTGCGGATCGAACGGGGCGGCCGCCACGCGGGCGGGCGACGCGAGAAAGGCGGAGTCGATCCAGGCACGGTCCGTCGCCAGCCCCCAGAGGCCGACCAGCAGCAGCGGGAGGACCCAGCCGCGCAGGGCCGCGGGTAGGCGCCCGGTCATCGCGCGCCGCCCAGCCGGCGGGAGAGCCGTGCTTCGGTCAGGCGAAGGCCGCGGTCGAGCAAGAGCCCGATCACGCCGACGCACAGGATTCCGGCGAGCACCACGTCCAACTGGAAGATCACCCGGCCCCAGTTCATGAGGTAGCCCAGCCCTTCGGTAGAGGCGAGCAACTCGGCACCGACCAACGCCACCCAGGCATTGCCCAGCCCCTGGCGGAGCCCGGTGAACAGCGGCAGGGCGAGTGCCGGCAGGAACAGGCGGCGAAGCAGCGTGACCCGGCGCAATTGCAGGACGGCGCCCACCTCCCGCCACGCTGACGGCATTCCGCGGACGGCGGCGAACGTGGACAGGGTGATGGGCAGGGTTGCCGCCTTGGCGATCGCCAGGAGCTTGAGCGGCTCGCCGATGCCGACCAGGAGGATCAGCAGCGGCAGCCATGCCATCAGCGGGACGGCGGCAAGCGCCCGCACGCTCGGCATGACAAGGTCCTCGGCCGTGCGCGAAATGCCGGTGAGCGCGCCGATCGAAAGGCCCAGCGCGGCACCGATGGCATAGCCCTGCACGAGCCGGACGAGGCTGATGCCGATCGCGGCCGGCAACTCGCCGCTGGACCAAAGATCGGAAAAGGTGTGGAGCACCACCATCGGCGGCGGCAGGATCGTGTCGGGGAGCGCTCCGGTGGCCGTGAGCAACTGCCAGGCGGCCAGCAACAGGAACGGTCCCGCAAGGGAAGCCAGCCATGCCAGCACGGGTGCCGCGATCTCGAGCTTCGGGCTCGCACCGGCTGCCACAGTCGCCATGGATACCGGCCTCCTTATTCCCACTGAATAGATGGGTATTGAAGAAGAAGCGGATGGGCAACCTGCCTCGGCGCAAAGAATCTTGTGGTTCGCCTAGCTCAGCTTTCGTGGTTGGGCCGCGCAGAACGCACCGCCCCACCCAGCGGCGGTCAGCGCGCGTGCAGCGCTGCCAATGCGATTCCGGCGAGATTCTGGCTTCGCTTGACGTACCGGATGCGCGTGCGGCCTTCGGGCCTCGCCAGTTGCTGGAAGCGCTGGAAATGGCCCAGGCAGGAAGGCGGGCATCGCACCAGGCCGTTCGCCTGCGCGATCACCGCCGCCGCATCCCCCAGCAGAACGGCGTCCGTCACGCCCAGCGCACGGGCCTGTTGCATCGCCTCGATCAGCGCAAGCCACTCGGCATCCATGCTGGTGCCGGGGCCGAGCCCGCGCTGGACATAGCTGCGTCCCCCCGCGACGACGGCCAGCTCCATGCCGATCGGCGACGGGCGGCTGCCGCCGTCGAAGAACAGCTTCATGCGCTGCGCCACTCGCCCGGCGGAAGATCGCCGAGCATCCAATCCCCGATCTGCCATCGAACCAGCCGCAACGTCGGGTGGCCGACCGCCGCCGTCATCCGGCGTACCTGCCGGTTGCGGCCCTCGCGGATGGTGAGCCTCAGCCAGCAATCGGGGATGCTTGCGCGAAAGCGGATCGGCGGGTCCCGCGGCCAGAGCGCCGGATCCTCGATCCGCTCCACCGCCGCGGGCAGCGCCGGGCCATCGTTCAGCAGGACGCCGGATCGCAGCCGATCGAGCGTTCGCTCCTCGGGCGTCCCCTCTAGCTGGACGAGATAGGTCTTCGGCAGCTTGAAGCGCGGATCGGCGATGCGCGCCTGCAGCCGCCCGTCGTCGGTCAAGAGCAACAACCCCTCGCTGTCCCGGTCGAGCCGCCCGGCCGGGTAGATGCCGGGGATCTTCACGAAATCCGAAAGCGTCGCACGGGTCGTCGGGCTGCCGCGATCGGTGAACTGGCTCAGCACGCCATAGGGCTTGTTGAAGAGGACCAGCGTCATTGCGCGCCGAGGCTTCGCGCCACGGCTTCGGCGACCTTGATGCCGTCCACGGCCGCGGAGAGGATGCCGCCGGCATAGCCCGCGCCCTCGCCGGCCGGGAACAGGCCGGCGGTGTTGAGGCTCTGGAAATCGTCGCCGCGCGTGAAGCGCACGGGCGAGGAGGTGCGCGTCTCGACGCCGGTCATCACCACGTCGGGATGGTCGTAGCCTTGGATCTGGCGCCCGAACACCGGCAGCGCCTCACGCATCGCGTCGATCACGAAGTCGGGGAGGCATTCCGCGAGGTCGGTCGGATGCACGCCGGGGCGGTACGACGGAACGACGGACCCAAGCGAGGTGGAGGGGCGGCCCGCCAGAAAGTCTCCCAGCCGCTGGGCGGGGGCCTTGTAGTTGGAGCCGCCGGCGACAAAGGCGCGCTCTTCCCAGTGGCGCTGGAGCGCGATGCCCGCGAGCGGGTCGCCCGGATAGTCGCGGGCAGGATCGATCGCCACGACGAAGCCGGAGTTGGCGTTGCGCTCGTTGCGCGAATATTGGCTCATGCCGTTGGTCGCGACGCGGCCTTCCTCCGAGGTGGCGGCGACCACCGTGCCGCCGGGGCACATGCAGAAGCTGTAGACCGTCCGCCCGTTCGAGCAGTGGTGCGAGATATGATATTCGGCCGCACCCAGGATGCGGTTGCCGGCGTCCTGGCCGAAACGGGCACGGTCGATCCAGGATTGCGGATGCTCGATGCGCACGCCGATCGAGAAAGGCTTGGCCTCCGCATGGACGCCGGCCTGGTGCAGCATCGCAAAGGTGTCGCGGGCACTGTGCCCGATGGCGAGGACGACCCGCTCGGCCGGCAGGTACTCGCCGCCGTTCAGGTGCAGTCCGCGCAGGCGCCGTTCGCCGGCGCCGTCGGTCGCGATGTCCAGTCCGTCGACCCGGGCGGAGAAGCGGTACTCGCCACCCAGCGCCTCGATCGTCTCGCGCATGCTCTCCACCATCGTCACGAGGCGAAAGGTGCCGATGTGCGGATGCGCCTCCGTCAGGATCTCTGGGGGGGCGCCCGCCTTCACGAACTCGGTCAGCACCTTGCGGTTGAGGTGGCGGGGATCCTTGATGCGGCTGTAGAGCTTGCCGTCCGAGAAGGTGCCGGCGCCGCCCTCGCCATATTGCACGTTGGATTCCGGGTTCAGCACGCTGCGGCGCCACAGCCCCCAGGTGTCCTTGGTGCGTTCGCGCACCACCTTGCCGCGCTCCAGCACGATCGGGCGGAAGCCCATCTGCGCGAGGATCAGGGCGGCGAAGAGTCCGCACGGCCCGGCGCCAATGACGACGGGACGCGGGGCGTTGTCGGGCGCCGTCCCGACCGGGCGATAGCGCGTGTCCGGGGTCGGCTGCACATGCGGGTCGCGCCGGAACCGGGCGAGGACGGCGGATTCGTTCTTCAGCGAAACGTCGACCGAATAGACGAGCTGGATGTCGGTCCGGTCGCGCGCGTCATGGCCGCGCCGCGCGACCGAAAAGCGGACGAGTTCGCGCGGGGTTATGCGCAGCCGCTTGGTGATCGCTGCCGACAGCGCCTCGTCGGCATGGTGGAGCGGCAGTTTCAACTCGGTGATGCGGATCATGGCGGCGCCTTACATCGAGATCCGCGCGCTTGCTAACCTTGCTCGTTCGCCGTTGCCTCCGGGGCTTCCGGCTTGAGGTTCCAGCCGCCGATCTGCGCGTACAGCGCGTCCCGTAGTTCCCGCACCCGGGCGTTGAGCGCCTTGAGTTCCTCCACCGGCTGGCCGGAGGACGTCAGCAATGCCTCGGCGAGACAGCCGGTCCTGGTGCGAAGCTGGCGCCCGTCCGGGGTCAGCGCGACCAGCACCTGCCGTTCGTCCTCGGGATTGCGGGTGCGCTGCACCAGGCCCGCGGCCTCGAGGCGCTTGAGGAGCGGCGTCAGTGTGCTTGATTCCAGCGCCAGTTGCTCCGCGATCCGGCCAACCGCCTGGCCGTCCTCGCGCCACAGGATGTTGAGCACCAGATATTGCGGATAGGTGAGCCCGAGCTGGTCGAGCAGCGGCTTGTACACGCGCTGGATCGCCATGCTCGCGGAGTAGAGCCCGTAGCAGAGCTGGTCGTTCAGCGGCAGCAGCGTGTCTGCAACGTCCGTCATTCCTCACTCCTGGTGCAACCGCCCGTGCACCACACATATCGCGATATCTTTTCGGTGAACAAGCCCGGCGGGCTGCGGCCAAGCCGTGGCGAAAGGATAACGCTCCCCGGAGCGCTGCTCCGGGGAGCGTCTGGATCAGCCGCGAAAGAAGGCGAGCAGATCGGGATTGATGACCTCCGGGTGAGTTTGCGCCATGCCATGGGGCAGGCCCTCATAGGCCTTGAACGTGGCGTTCTTCAGCAGGCCCGCTGCCTTGGGGCCATGGTTGGCGAAGGGGACGACCTGGTCGTCGGTGCCGTGCATCACCAGCACCGGAACCTCGATCGCCTTCAGGTCTTCGGTGAAATCCGTTTCGGAGAACGCCTTGATGCAGTCGTACTGCGCCTTGGCACCGCCGGCGAGGCCTTGGCGCGACCAGTTGTCGATGAGACCCTGGCTGACCTTCGCGCCCTCGCGATTGAAGCCATAGAAGGGCCCGGATGCGACCTCGTGGTAGAATTCGGGCCGGTTGGCGACGAGCGCGGCACGGAAGCTGTCGAACAGCTCGATCGGCACGCCATCGGGATTGGTGTCGGACTTGACCATGACGGGCGGCACGGCACCGATCAGCACTGCCTTGGCGACACGCCCCGGCTCGGCGCGGGCGACATAGTGCGCCACTTCGCCACCACCGGTGGAGTGGCCGACGTGGATCGCGTCCTTCAGATCCAGTGCCGCCACCAGTTCCGCCACGTCGGCGGCATAGGTGTCCATTTCGTTTCCGGTATCCGTCTGCGTTGAACGACCATGGCCGCGGCGGTCGTGGGCGATCACGCGATAACCCTCGCCCAGGAAGAACAGCATCTGGTTGTCCCAATCGTCCGCCGACAGCGGCCAGCCATGATGGAACACGACGGGCTGGGCATCCTTGCTGCCCAGGTCCTTGTAGAAGATTTCCGTGCCGTCCTTCGTGGTGATCGTCGCCATCGCTTGTCTCCTCGGTGAAGGCGGCAGGAGCGCCGCTGTCGAAGATGATGTACAAGGACCAGGGTGGCGGCACGCGTGGGGGAAGTGACACAGTGCAGGGCGAAACTGACAGGGCGCACATCGTCGCGGAAATCGGGCTGGTGCTCTATCCCGATTGCCAGCTGTCCGCGATCTATGGCCTGACCGACCTGTTCCGCATCGCGAGCGATATCGCGGCGGGCTCGGGCGCCTCGACCCCGCCGGCGATCCGCGTCAGCCACTGGCGACAGGACGGCGACGCGATCGTGTGCACCCATGACAGCGCACCCCGGCCCCGGCACGCGCTCAGCCACGTCATCACGCCCCCCAGCATCGTCCTGCCCGATCGGATGCAGCCGATGCCGCACCTTGCGGACTGGATGGCCACGCTGCACCGCGGCGGCGCTACCCTGTGTTCGGTGTGCGCGGGGGCGTTCGTGCTGGCGGAGACGGGCCTGCTGCAAGGGCGGGAGGCGACCACCCATTGGGCGTTCGCCGAAACGCTCGCGTCGCGTTTTCCTGCGGTCCGAGTCGATGTGGATCGCATGCTGATCGACGACGGCGACATCATCACCGCCGGGGGCATCCTCGCCTGGACCGACCTTGGCCTCACGCTGGTCGAGCGGCTGCTGGGCCCGAGCGTCATGCTCGACACTGCGCGCTTCCTGCTGGTCGACCCGCCCGGTCGTGCCCAGCGGCCCTATGGCCATTTCGTTCCCCGGCTCGATCATGGGGACGCCGCTATCCTTGCCGTGCAGCATTGGCTGCAGGCGACGGGTGCGAAGGACCATGGCGTGCCGATGCTTGCCGCCCGGGCAGGCCTCGAGGAGCGTACGTTTCTTCGGCGCTTCAAGAACGCGACGGGCCTGCGCCCGACTGAATATGCCCAGCAGATCCGCGTGGCCAAGGCGCGGGAGGCGCTGGAACTGACGCGCAAGCCCGTGGAACAGATCGCCTGGCAGGTCGGCTATGGCGACCCTTCGACCTTCCGAAAGCTGTTCCAGCGACTGACGGGCCTCGCCCCCAACGAGTATCGGCGGCGGTTCGGGGTCGCGGCCGGAGCGGAAAACGCCCCTCCGGCGCAGCGGCTGGACAGCGCGCTGCTGCCTGCCTAGGCGCCGGACCGTGGCCAAGAAACACTATCTGACCGCGACCTTGCCCGATGGCTATGTGAAGACGATCGGGCCGACCTCGATCCCCTTCACCCATTACTGGCGCATCGTCGCCGAGCTCGCCAACGGCAAGACCGAGGTGTTCTGGGGCCATGCGAAGTCCCTGGCCGAAGCGAAGGGCAAGCAGGCTGCCGCCGCCGAAGCGGCAGCGACCCGCGGATGGCGCTCCTACGCGTTCGAAGTCGTGGAGCTGGTCAAGACACGCGGCTAGCGCGCCTCACGCCACCGCCCAGCGCTCCCGCACGACGCGTTCCAGCACCGCAAGCGGCATTGCCCCGTCCAGCAGCACGGCATGGAACTGCTTCAGGTCGAACTTCGGGTTCCTCTGCGCCTCGGCGCGCAGCCGCGTCCACACGGTGTGGCCGATCTTGTAGCTGCACGCCTGGCCCGGCCAGACGGTGTAGCGGTCGATCTCGCCCTGGCTGCGGCCGCGGGCGATGCCGGTGGTCGCGATCAGATAGTCCGTCGCCTTTTTGCGGCTCCACCGCTTGGCATGCATGCCGCTGTCCACCACCAGCCGGGTGGCGCGGAACAGCAGCGACTGGAGATAGCCGACCTGGCCGAGGGGATCGCCCTCGTACATCCCCATCTCGTCCGCCAGCTGCTCGGAATAGAGCGCCCAGCCTTCCGAATAGCCGCTGAAGAAGCCGCGGCGCCGGATAAGCGGGATCTGCGTGCTCTCCAGGGCGAGGCTGACCTGGAGGTGGTGGCCGGGCACCGCCTCGTGATGCGTCAGTGTGGCCAGGCCGAACTTCGGCCGGTCAAAGGTATCGCGCAGGTTGATGTAGTAGATCGCCGGGCGCGAGCCATCGAGCGAGGCGTTCTGGTAATAGCCGCCGGGTGCGCCCGCCTGGATGGTGGGAGGTACGCGTCGCACCTCGACCGGGGCCTTGGGCAGGGTCGCGAACGCCTCGGGCAGGCGCGCGTGCATCGCCTGGATCTGCGTATTCAACTGGGCGAGCAGCGCCTCGCGGCCCGGATCGGTATTGGGGAAGAGCTGGTCCGGACGCTTGTTGAGCGCCACCAGCCGCTCGCCGACGCCGCCCTGCGCCATGCCCTGCGTCTTCAGGATCGCGTCGATGCGCCCGCTGATCTCCGCCACCTGCTCCAGGCCGAGCCGGTGGATCTCGTCGCCCGTCATCGCGACCGTGGTCGCCGCCTCGGCAGCCGCGGCGTAATAGGCATCGCCATCGGGCAGGCGCCAGCAGCCGGCGTCGTGGACCGCCTTGGCGCGCAGCTCGGTCACCAGCGCGCGCTGGCGATCGAGCGCCGGGAACACCTTCTGCTCGACGATCGCGGCCGCACGGACGACGCGGTCTGCCGGCAGCCCCACGGCCTTCAGCTTGGCGGCGAAGCTGGCCACCATCACCGTCTGGTCGGCCGGCTTTTCCCGCGCGCTCGCCAGCTGCTTGAGCGTGGTGTCGAGAATATAGTCGGGCGCGAACACGCCGCGCGCGGCGTCCCGGCGCTGCCGCTCGCTGCTGTCGTCGATCGCCTTGGGGAATGCCTCCAGCCGGGCGAGATAGGCGTCCGCCTCTGCCGCGTCCCGCACGCGCGCCTGCGACTCCAGGAAATCGGGCACGTCGCGATAGGGGCCGCTCAGCTGGCTCAGCACATAGGGGGCGAACCGGCCGAGGCTGCTGCCATAGGTGAAACGCTCCGCGCCCGCGATCGCACGGGTCAACTGATATTCCACGATCTCGTGATCGAGCTTCGAGGCGGGAGACAGTTCGGCGGTCCTGACCCGCTTGAGCTCGGCGAGCTCGCGCCGGGTGCGGGCGAGCGCACGCGCCTGACCGGCGGCAGATTCGTCGTCGAGCTGCGACTTCAGCCGCGCGCGCTCACCGGTGTCGAGGCCCAGCCGGGTCGCCTGCTCTGGGGATTCATCCAGCCGGGCGTAGAAGAAGCGGTCGAGCATCGCGCGGAAGTCTGCGTCGGCGCTTCCGGCCGCGACGGCTGCCCGTGCCGGAACGGCACCCGCGAGTGCGACCGCGGCACCACCCAGCATGAAATCACGACGCTGCATGGCAGTCTCCCCCTGTCACCCCGGTTCGGAGCGCAGGTGTAAGCGAGCCCCGGGCGCACGTCACCCACGGAGTGCCGCTCAGCGACGCGGCTCCAGCCACCAGTCCTGACGCCAGCCGCGCAGCTCCACGACGGGCCGGCCGGCAGCGTCGCGGGCAGGGGCATAGCGGTAGCGGGCCTCGATCAGCCGACAGGTGGTGGCGTCCAGTTCCGCCGAGCCGCTCGAGCGGGTCACGGCACAGCCGGTTGCCCGGCCCGCAGGGTCGACGGTGAAGCGCACCGTGACGCTGCCCTCCACCCGCCCCCGGCGCGCCGCCCGTGGATAGTCGGAATCCCGGATCGCGCCGCGCAGCAGCCGGGCAGGACTGCCGCCACCGCTCCCCGTGCCGCTGCCGGAGGCGCCGCTGCCCGTGCCCTGGCCCACGCCACCGGCGCCGGTTCCCGGGCCAGGGAGCGGTGCCGCGCCCGCCGCGGCGTCTGCGCCGGGGCCGGCGATCGGTGCGGCGGCAAGCAGCGGCGGCAACGGGGCCGGCACGGGTGGTGCCACCAGTTCGACGGGGCGGGCGTGGCGGTTCGGGGGCGCTGCGGCGCCACTTTTCCGCTCCGGCCGCGGCGCCGGCCTGAGCGGGGGCGGGGACGGCGGCGCTGGCGCGGGCAGGTCGAACGTCCGCAACGAGTCCTCGGGCGTCGCCACGGGCGTGAAGCCCAAGGCGGTCACCAGCGCGATGCCCAATCCCGCGTGCAGCAGCAGCACGGCAACCGCGGAGGCGATCCGATGCCGCCGTTCCTGATGATAGCCCTGCCGCATGCCAGCTTAAATCGGCAGGCCGGCAAGCCTATTTCAAGTCCGCGTCAGCGGCTTCCGCCGAGTGGTACCCGCAGCGTCACCTTCTTCCATCCCCAGCGGACCATCGAATCCTCTTCGTCCTCGACCGGCTCCGTGAGCTCGCCCAGCCGCCAGCGGCTGTCCTCGGTAGCGGTGGCGGATTCGATCCGCTGCAGGTCGAAAGAGCCGGCCTCGGAGAGCTTCGCCCGGGGCGCCTGGTTCTCACGCGCTGCCGGCGTGGCTGTCGCAGCGGTGCCGCTGATGGCCAGCACGAGGATGGCTGCGGCAAGGCTTGTCATTGCGGCCTCGAGTCCCTTGAAGTGGTGATGGCATCTAGAAAGCGTGACGACCCGTCGATGTTCCCCTTGCCGGCAGGAAGGTCTCCGCCCATCCTGCTGCGCGGGGGGGCGAAATCATGCGAGACATGGGACAAAGGGTGTCGGAGCTTTGCGCGGAGGCGATCGCGCTGGCCGCGGGCGGATGGTGGATCGCCGGAGGGGCGATCCTGCTCCTGAGTGGTGCCGGTATCGCCGCGGACCTGCTCGGGCCCGCCGGGAGGCTGGCCGGTGCCGCCGTCAAGCTGGGCGTGTCCTGGGGGATCCTGCGGTACATGGCGCAGCGGCGGGGCTGGATCGCGCCGGGGAGCCGCGCCGGTGGCGTCCTCGGCCTCATCGGCCTCAACATCCTGTACAGCGTCGGTGTGGGGCTCGCCTGCCTCCTGCTCCTGTTGCCCGGCCTCTACGTCGCTGCCCGTTGGTCGGCGGCGAGCGTCATCCTGGTCGCCGAGCGCGCGAGTCCGTCGGAGGCGCTGGGCGAGAGCTGGACGCGCACACGGGATTGGAGCGGTGCGATCGCCCTGGTCCTGTGTGGCGTCTTCCTGCCGCTGGTTGCCGCGGGCGTCGCGCTGGCGCTGTGGACCGATCCCGATACCACGAGCCTCGGCCCGGTGGCTGGAACGAACCTTGCCATCGCCCTATCTTATGTTTGCGCTTGGTACGTCGGGATGGCCGCTTACGCCCGGACGCGCGCGTCGCAGGAAGGGCTGGAACAGGTCTTCGCCTGACGCCTCCGGCAGGATAGGGGGCGCTTGACGCGGGCCATCGGCGATCCCCACTCTCGCGCGTACACGTAAGGACCCCGTAAACCCCCATGCAGCTTGTCATCGTAGAGTCGCCCGCCAAGGCGAAGACCATCGAGAAATATCTCGGCAAGGACTATCGCGTCCTCGCCTCCTACGGCCATGTCCGCGACCTGCCGGCGAAGGACGGCTCGGTCCACCCCGACGACGGCTTCGCGATGGAGTGGGAGACCTATGCCGACAAGTCCAAGCAGCTCAAAGCAATCGCCGACGAGGCGAAGAAGGCCGACCGCCTGATCCTCGCCACCGACCCTGATCGCGAGGGGGAGGCGATCTCGTGGCACGTGCAGGAGGTGCTCGCCAAGAAGAAGGCGCTCCCCAAGGAGGTCGAGCGGGTCACCTTCAACGCAATCACCAAGCCTGCGATCCTGGCGGCGATGAAGGCGCCGCGCGAGCTCGATACCGACCTGATCGACGCCTATCGTGCCCGCCGTGCCCTCGACTATCTGGTCGGCTTCACCCTGTCGCCTGTGCTTTGGCGCAAGCTTCCCGGCGCCAAGTCCGCCGGACGCGTCCAGTCGGTCGCGCTGCGCCTGATCGTGGAGCGCGAGCGCGAGATCGAGGGCTTCACCGCCCAGGAATATTGGTCGGTCGTGGCGCAGATGGAGCAGGACGGCCAGCCGTTCGAGGCGCGGCTCGTCAAGTTCGACGGCAAGAAGCTCGACCGCCTGTCGCTGGGCGATCAGGGTTCGGCCTTCGCTGCAAAGGAAGCCGTCGAGGCGGCGCGCCTGTCGGTCGTCTCGGTCGAGACCAAGCCTGCGACGCGCAACCCGCCGCCGCCCTTCACCACCTCGACGCTGCAGCAGGAGGCGGCGCGCAAGCTCGGCTTCTCCGCCAGCCACACGATGCGCATCGCCCAGTCGCTCTACGAGGACGGCGCGATCACCTACATGCGTACCGACGGCGTGCAGATGGACGGATCGGCGATCGATGCGGCGCGCGGCGCGATCGCCAACCGCTACGACGCCAGCTACGTGCCGGACCGGCCGCGCCAATACCAGACCAAGGCGAAGAACGCGCAGGAAGCGCACGAGGCGATCCGCCCGACCGACTTCTCCAAGGATCGCGCCGGTTCGGGCGACCACGGCCGCCTCTACGACCTGATCTGGAAGCGCGCGCTCGCCAGCCAGATGGCCTCGGCGCGGCTGGAGCGCACCGCCGTCGAGCTGGAGGACGGCACCGGCCGGCTGGGGCTGCGCGCCACCGGTCAGGTGGTGCTCTTCCCCGGCTATCTCGCACTCTACGAGGAAGGCCGCGATGACGCCGGCGACGAGGATTCGCGCCGCCTGCCGCTGCTGCGCGACGGCGATGCGCCCGCAAAGACGGGCGTGACCGCCGAGCAGCACTTCACCCAGCCGCCGCCCCGCTTCTCCGAAGCCTCGCTGGTGAAGCGCCTGGAGGAACTCGGCATCGGCCGCCCGTCGACCTATGCATCGATCATCCAGGTGCTCAAGGACCGCGCCTATGTGCGCGTGGAAAAGAACCGCTTCTTCGCCGAGGAGAGCGGTCGGCTGCTGACGGCGTTCCTGGAACGCTTCTTTGAGAAATACGTCGGCTACGACTTCACCGCGGGGCTCGAGGAAGAGCTGGACGACGTGTCCGGCGGCCGCGCGGAATGGCAGGCGGTGCTCGAAGCCTTTTGGCGCGACTTCAAGCCGCGCACGGCCGAGGTAATGGAGCAGCAGCCCTCCGCCATCACCGCCGAGCTCGACAAGTTCCTCGAAGCCTATCTCTTCCCGGCCAAGGCCGATGGCAGCGATCCGCGCCTGTGCCCGAACTGCGGCGAGGGGCGGCTGGCGCTGCGCGGCGGCAAGTTCGGCGCGTTCGTCGCCTGCTCCAACTATCCCGAGTGCAAATACACCCGTCGGTTCGGCCAGCCGGGCGGCGAGGGCGCCGAGGACGCGGGTCCGGAAGGGCTTGGCAAGGATCCGGAGACGGGGCTGGAGGTCGAGCGCAAGTCGGGCCGCTTCGGGCCGTACATCCAGCTCGGCGAGGGCAAGGAGGCGAAGCGCGCCTCCATCCCCAAGGACCTGCCGGGCGGCGAACTCACCCTGGAATGGGCGCTGAAGCTGCTGAGCCTGCCGCGCGTCATCGGCAACCACCCGGAGACGGGCGAGCCGATCGAGGCGGCGATCGGGCGCTACGGCCCGTACCTCAAGCACGCCGGCAAATACGCGCGGCTGCAGACGACGGCGGACGTGTTCGAGACGGGCATGAACGCCGCGGTGGTAAAGCTTGCGGAAGCGGCCGCCGGGCGCCCGGCGCGTGGGGCTGCACGCGAACCGCTGCGCGTGCTTGGCGCGCATCCGCGGACCGAGGCGGAGATCAAGCTGATGGAGGGGCGCTACGGCCCCTATGTCACCGACGGCACCACCAACGCGACGCTGCCAAAGACGGTCGCGCCCGAGGCGCTGACGCTGGAGGAAGCCGCCCAGCTGATCGACGCTCGCGCCGCAGCGGCACCTGCGAAGAAAGGCCGCAAGGCGCCTGCGAAGAAGGCGGCTGCCAAGAAGCCTGCGGCGGAGAAGAAACCGGCTGCCAAGAAGGCACCGGCGAAAAAGGCACCCGCCAAAAAGGTGGCGGCGAAGACGGAAGACTGACGCCGAACCCCTCAGACCCGTACCCCGGCGAGGGCCGGGCCCAGCTCCAGTGTCCTCGAAGGGTGCACCGCACCTCGCGATCGGCTCCCAACTGGACCCCGGCCTCCGCCGGGGTACGAGAAGCTCAGACACGGAAACGGCGCGCGTACCCCGCTGTACGCGCGCCGTTCTGTTTCGCCCCTATGGCGCCCGCTTATTCCTCGAACGCGCCCACTTCGCTGCGGCGGCCGAGCAGGAACGCGTCGGCCACGTGCCGGAACGGCGACAGGTCGACGTCGCTTTCCCGCTTGTCGAGCAGCTCTGCGAAGCGGCGATACAGCCGCGCATATTCGGGCTCGTCGCCCACGTCCTGCTCGACGCCGTCGACGAACATCTTGGACGCGCCCATCGACAGCTTCAGGTGTCCGCGGTCGGTCTCGACATCGACGTCCCAGGTCTGCGGCCCGCGCTGGTCGAAGTCGAAGAACACGTCGACCGGAACGCCCGCCGTGTCGGTGAACGTGAGGTCGGCGGCGATCGGTGCCGGGCGGTTGGACGGGAAGCGCAGCGCCGCATCCTGCAGCAGCAGCGGGCGCGGCAGGATCTGCGTGATCACCGACAGCGCATTGATGCCCGGATCGAACACGCCGATGCCCGGCTCCCAGATCCAGGCCTGGCCCGGATGCCAGACGCGCACGTCCTCCTTCCAGTTCACCTCGACGCGGCGGATCTCGCGCTCGGCGAGCCACGCGCGCGCCGGCTCGACGCCGGCGGCCTCGCGCGAGTGCCAGGTCGTGAAGAGCACGCGGCCGGCCTCGCGCGCCAGGCGCACGAAGTCCTCGGCTTCTGACAGGGTGGCGGCCGGCGGCTTCTCGATCATCACGTCCAGCCCGTGCTCCAGCGCTTCCTCGATCAGCGCGAGGCGGCCGCGCGGCGGCGTGCAGATCGAGATCGCATGCACGTCCGGCACCGCCTGCATCATCTCGGTGATGGTGCGAAAGCCCGGCACGCCCTCTGGCGGGGTGTGGCCGGTGACGGCGGCGACGAGTTCGAAGCCCGGGTTGGCGGCGATGTGGGGGATGTGCTGGTCGCGCGCGATCTTGCCGATGCCGGCGAGCGCGATGCGGACCGCGCCCGCGTCGGTGCGTCCGGCCGTGCCGCTGGTGCCTTTGGGGTGCAGTGCCGTGTTCAAATCCGCGTTCCTCTCCGCTCCTCGGGCGTGGCCGCTTGGGCGCGCCCTGGTCGATAACTCCGACATATCGGTGCGATGCCGGGCGATCAATCGGCGGCCAGCGCTTTTCCGGCGGCGCATGCCCCTTGTTCCGCGCCCCCCGGGGCCGCTACCCTGTACCCGGGATGATGCCCAGCCGAACGGGCAAAGGGCACACCCGGGTAAGGAGATGGGCTTGCGCGAACAGGTGCAGGAGCTGGAGCGGCGGCGAGCAGCCGCGCGTGCCGGCGGCGGCGAGAAGCGGGTGGCCGCACAGCATGCCAAGGGCAAGCTGACCGCACGGGAGCGGCTCGACGTGTTGCTCGACCCCGGCAGTTTCGAAGAGCTCGACATGTTCGTCGAGCATAATTGCGTCGACTTCGGCATGGCCGAGCAGCGGATCCCCGGCGACGGCGTGGTGACCGGATCGGGCACGATCAATGGCCGGCTGGTGTTCGTCTTCAGCCAGGACTTCACCGTGTTCGGCGGCTCGCTGTCCGAACGCCACGCCGCCAAGATCTGCAAGGTCATGGACATGGCGATGAAGGTCGGCGCGCCCGTCATCGGCCTGAACGACTCCGGCGGCGCCCGCATCCAGGAAGGGGTGGCCTCGCTCGGCGGCTATGCCGAGGTGTTCCAGCGCAACGTACTCGCCTCGGGCGTGGTGCCGCAGCTGAGCCTCATCATGGGGCCGTGCGCGGGCGGCGCGGTCTATTCGCCGGCGATGACCGACTTCATCTTCATGGTGAAGGATTCGAGCTACATGTTCGTCACCGGCCCCGACGTGGTGAAGACCGTCACCAACGAGGTCGTGACCCAGGAGGAACTGGGCGGCGCCGTCACCCACACGACGCGATCGTCGGTAGCCGACGTGGCGTTCGACAACGACATCGAGGCGCTGCTCGCCGCACGCGACTTCATCGACCTGCTGCCCGCCTCCAACCGCGTCGAGGCGCCCGAGCGGCCGACCGAAGATCCGTGGGATCGTATCGAGGACAGCCTCGACACGCTGGTGCCGCCGTCCGCCAACCAACCCTACGACATGCACGAGCTGATCCGGAAGGTGGTGGACGAGGGCGACTTCTTCGAGGTGCAGCCCGCCCACGCCGCCAACATTCTCACCGGCTTCGGCCGGATCGAGGGGCGGACGGTCGGCTTCGTCGCGAACCAGCCGACGGTGTTGGCGGGCGTGCTCGACATCAACGCGTCCAAGAAGGCGGCGCGCTTCGTGCGCTTCTGCGACGCGTTCGAGATCCCGATCGTCACCTTCGTCGACGTGCCCGGCTTCCTTCCCGGCGTCGCGCAGGAGCACAACGGCATCATCAAGCACGGCGCCAAGCTCTTGTTCGCCTATGCCGAGGCGACCGTGCCCAAGATCACCGTCATCACCCGCAAGGCTTATGGCGGCGCCTATGACGTGATGGCGTCCAAGCATCTGCGCGGCGACTTGAACTATGCCTGGCCGACCGCGGAGATCGCGGTGATGGGCGCCAAGGGCGCGGTGGAGATCATCTTCCGCGGCCGCACGCCCGAGGAGATCGCCGAGCGCACCGCCGAGTATGAGGCGCGCTTCGCCAATCCGTTCGTGGCGGCGTCCAAGGGCTTCATCGACGAGGTGATCCAGCCCCACGCCACTCGCCGGCGCATCGCGCTCGGCCTGCGCAAGCTGCGCGGCAAGCAGCTGGAGAACCCCTGGAAGAAACATGACAACATCCCGCTCTAGGCGTGCGCCACCGGCGAAATCCGGCGGCGGCGGACGGTTCCTCGCCACGGCGATGGTGGCGGGGGTGACGCTCGGCATGGGAGCGCTGCTGCTGTGGCCGCGGGGCGACGAACGCAGCGAGCCGGTTCCTTCCGCGGCGCTCAAGTCTGCACCTCCTGCCGCCGTCGCGTCGCCTACCGGCGTGCGTGCGCTGCCGGCCGGCGAGCAGCTCGCGCGCGCCGCGCGGACGGTGTTCGGTCCCACGGGCAAGGCGAGCAGCGCCGGGGAAGGCGGGCAGGTCGTCACCACGCCGGTACGGCTGGTGTGGCGCGGCGACATCGCGGTGCTGATCAGCACGGCGGAGATGGTGGATGGTTGCCACGGATGCACCGGCGGGCTCGACATCGCCTATCTCAAGCCGGCGGGCGACGGCTTCACCCTGGTCCAGCGCTGGCCGGACGCGGTCTCCGGATCAAGCTGGGGCGCACCGCCCAGCGAATGGTCGGTCTCCGACAAGTTCGGCGCCAATCCGGTGATCTATGCAAGCGGCGGCGGGACCTGGCAGGGCTATACGTGCAGCGTGTTCACCCTGACCGAGCTCGGGGCGGGCGGCCCCGTCGGCCTGGTATCCGTGCCCGAGGGCTATGACGACAGCGGTGCCGGCACCACGCCTGCCACCACTCTGGAGGGCAAGATCGCCAACATCGTGCCGGGCCGCGGGTTCGACGTGAACTACACGGGTACCCAGAGTTTCACCGACCATTATGTCCGCCAAGGCGACAAATATGCCGTGCGTGGCGAGACGCGGATGCCGACATGCTAGGGCGGCTGAACCATGTCGGCGTGGCCACCGCCTCGATCGAGCGATCGGCAGAGTGCTACCGCATGCTGTTCGGCGATGCCGCCGTGGGCGAGCCCTTCGACCTTCCCGCACAGGGCGTGCGCGTCTGCTTCGTCGACGCGCCCAACACCCAGATCGAGCTGATCGAGCCGCTGGGCGCCGACTCGCCGATTCACGGCTTCCTCGCGAAGAACCCGGCAGGCGGGCAGCATCACCTGTGCTACGAAGTGCCCGACATCCATGCCGCCAAGTCCTGGTTCGAGGGGAAGGGCATGCGGGTGCTGGGCGAGCCGCGCATCGGTGCGCACGGGACGCCCATCTTCTTCGTCCACCCCAAGGACATGGGTGGCGTGCTGACCGAAATCATGGAGAGCCCGCGTGGCGAACATTGAGCCGCCCCAGCCGGGCGAGGACTCCGGCGCCGCGCCTGTGCCGCGCGACCTGCCCGTGAGCGACGGCGGTGGCAGCCCCGGCCTTAGGGATTGGGAAGCACTCGCCGCGAAGGAAGTGAAGGGCCGTGACCTCGACTGGCACACGCCCGAAGGGATCACCGTCAAGCCCCTCTACACCGCCGACGACGTCACCTCCGACCCCGGCCTCCCTGGCTTCGCGCCCTTCACCCGCGGTGTGCGCGCGTCGATGTATGCCGGCCGGCCCTGGACGATCCGCCAGTACGCGGGCTTCTCGACCGCCGAGGAATCCAACGCTTTCTACCGTCGTAACCTGGCCGCGGGGCAGAAGGGGCTGTCGGTCGCCTTCGACCTCCCCACCCACCGCGGCTATGACAGCGACCATCCGCGCGTCGTCGGCGATGTCGGTAAGGCGGGCGTCGCGATCGACACGATCGACGACATGAAGATCCTGTTCGACGGCATCCCGCTCGACAAGATGTCGGTCAGCATGACCATGAACGGCGCGGTGATCCCGGTGCTCGCCTTCTTCATCGTCGCGGCGGAAGAGCAGGGGGTCGCTCAGGAAAAGCTCGAAGGCACGATCCAGAACGACATCCTCAAGGAGTTCATGGTCCGCAACACCTATATCTACCCGCCCGAGCCCAGCATGCGGATCATCTCGGACATCTTTGCTTATACCTCGACGCACATGCCGAAGTTCAACAGCATCTCGATCTCCGGCTATCACATGCAGGAGGCGGGGGCGACGCAGGTGCAGGAGCTTGCCTTCACCATCGCCGACGGCATGGAATATGTCCGCTACGGCGTCGCCTCGGGCCTGGACATCGACAAGTTCGCCGGGCGGCTGAGCTTCTTCTTCGCGATCGGCATGAACTTCTTCATGGAGGTGGCGAAGCTGCGCGCCGCGCGGGTGCTGTGGCACCGGGTGATGACGCAACTGGGGGCCAAGGACGAGCGCTCAAAGATGCTGCGCACCCATTGCCAGACCTCGGGCGTGTCGCTGACCGAGCAGGACCCGTACAACAACGTCATCCGCACCACGATCGAGGCGATGGCGGCGATGCTGGGCGGCACGCAGAGCCTCCACACCAACGCGCTCGACGAGGCGATCGCGCTGCCCACCGACTTCTCCGCCCGAATCGCCCGCAACACGCAGATCGTGCTGCAGGAAGAGACGGGCATGACCAAGGTCGTCGATCCGCTCGGCGGCAGCTATTATGTCGAGAGCCTGACCCAGCAGCTGGTCGACCAGGCCTGGGCGATCATCGAGCGGGTGGAAGCCGAGGGCGGCATGGCCAAGGCGGTTGCCGCGGGCTGGCCCAAGGCGATGATCGAAGAGGCCGCCGCCGCCCGCCAAGCCCGGGCCGACCGCGGCGAGGACGTGATCGTCGGGGTGAACAAATACCGCCTCGCCAGCGAGGACCCGCTCGAGACGCTGGAGGTCGACAACACCCGCGTGCGCGAGGCGCAGATCGCCCGCATCGCTCGCGTGCGCGCCGGCCGCGACGAAAGCGCGTGCCGCGCCGCGCTGGACGCACTCGCCAAGGGCGCGACCGGCGACGCCAACCTGCTCGCTCGGGCGGTCGAGGCGGCGCGTGCGCGCGCGACGCTGGGCGAGATTTCGGCGGCGATGGAGGCGGGCTTCGGCCGCTACGGCACCACGCCGGTGCCGGTGAAGGGTGTGTACGGCGCGCCCTATGCAGAGGACGACCGCTGGGCGCAGGTGGTCGAAGGCGTGCAGGCGGTCGAGCGCCGGCTGGGGCGCAAGCCGCGGCTGCTGGTCGCCAAGATGGGGCAGGACGGGCACGACCGCGGCGCCAACGTCATCGCCTCCGCCTTTGGCGACATGGGCTTCGACGTAGTCTCCGGCCCCTTGTTCCAGACGCCGCAAGAAACGGTCGTGCTGGCGCTGGAGAGCGAGGCGGACGTGGTCGGCGCCTCCAGTCTGGCGGCCGGGCACAAGACGCTGATCCCCGAACTGATCCGCGGCCTGCGCGAGGCCGGGCGCAACGATGTGAAGGTCATCGCCGGGGGCGTCATCCCGTCCAAGGATTACGACTATCTGCGCGACGCGGGCGTGCAGGGCATCTATGGGCCTGGATCGAACGTGGTCGAATGCGCCGCCGACGTGCTGCGCCTGCTCGGCCACAACATGCCCCCAGCCGGACTCGAGGACGCGGCCGAATGATGGATGAGGAGGAAAGCCTTGATGCCACGCCGCACGACCGCGAGCTGCTGCTGTACGACTATTTCAAGCACCTGACCTCGCTCTGCGTTCTCTCGCTGGGCGGCGTGCTGGCGCTTGCGGACAAGGGTACGAAGCCGGTACTGCTCGTCGCCGTGCTGGTCGTGATCGGTGGTGCGGCCTTGTTGTCCTTCGGGGGCACAAGCGAGATCGTCCGCGCGCGGTTCGCACAGGCGAAGCCCAGCAAATACCTCAACCTCTACCGGATCGGCACGCCGACGCTGCTGTCGATCGGGCTCGGCATGTTCCTCTACATTTTCATTCGGACACTTTGATGATGACCCGTACTGACTGGACCCGCGAAGAGATTGCGGCACTGTTCGACTTGCCGTTCCCCGAACTGCTGTTCCGCGCCGCCGAGGTGCATCGCGCCAGCCATCGCGCCGACGAGGTCCAGCTCTCCACGCTGCTGTCGATCAAGACCGGCGGCTGCCCGGAGGACTGCGGCTATTGCAACCAGTCGGTCCATGCCGAAACGGGGCTGAAGGCCACCAAGCTGATGGACGTGCGCGCGGTGCTCCAGTCCGCGGCCCAGGCCAAGGACAATGGCTCGTCGCGCTTCTGCATGGGCGCCGCCTGGCGCAATCCCAAGGACCGCGACATGCCTGCCATCATCGAGATGGTGAAGGGTGTGCGGCAGATGGGCATGGAAACCTGCATGACCCTGGGCATGCTGACGCCCGACCAGGCCGCACAGCTGGCCGACGCCGGGCTCGACTATTACAACCACAACATCGACACCTCGCCCGAACGCTATGGCGAGGTCATCACCACCCGCAGCTTCCAGGAACGGCTCGATACGCTCGACTATGTCCGCGGTGCGGGCATCAACGTGTGCTCGGGCGGGATCGTCGGCATGGGCGAGACGCGCGAGGACCGCGTCGGCTTCATCCATGCGCTGGCGACGCTGCCGCAGCATCCCGAAAGCGTGCCGGTGAACGCGCTGGTGCCGGTCAAGGGCACGGTGCTGGGCGACATGCTCGCCGACACGCCGCTCGCCAAGATCGACGACATCGAGTTCGTCCGCACCGTCGCGGTCGCACGCATCACCATGCCCGCGAGCATGGTGCGCCTGTCGGCCGGGCGCGAAGGCATGTCGGACGCGACCCAGGCGATGTGCTTCCTCGCGGGTGCAAACTCCATCTTCACCGGCGACAAGCTGCTCACCACCGGCAACGCGGGCGACGACAAGGACGCGGCGCTGTTCGCGCGGCTGGGCCTGCGCCCGATGCAGGCGGAGGCGCCGCGGGGGCAGGAGGCGTGCGGGTGCTGCTGATCGCGCCCAGGGATCATTGAGACCGCGACACCGTTGGCCAGATCGGGGCTGAGCCCGGCGACGGCGGTGCGCGGGAAGGAGAGTGAATGCTGGTTACCCTGTTGGCCGCGGCGACCGCCGCGCTATGTGCAAATCGACGGATGCAGGCGGCGGAACTCCGGTCCGCTGCCGCACCCACGTCGCTCGTCCGGCGGGGGTAAGCCCATGTTCCGAAAGATCCTGGTCGCCAATCGCGGCGAGATTGCCTGCCGCGTGATGCGCACCGCCAAGCGGATGGGGATCGCCACGGTGGCGGTCTATTCGGACGCGGATGCCGACGCGCCGCACGTCCGCATGGCGGACGAGGCCGTGCGGCTCGGGCCGGCGCCCGCCGCCGAAAGCTATCTGCGCGCCGATCTGATCCTGCTCGCCGCCCGCGAAACCGGCGCCGACTGCATCCATCCCGGCTACGGCTTCCTGTCCGAACGCGCCGAATTCGCGCGCGCCTGTGCCGACGCCGGCATCGCCTTCGTCGGCCCGCCGCCGGGCGCGATCGCGGCGATGGGCGACAAGATCGAATCGAAGAAGCTCGCGAAGGAAGCGGGCGTCAACGTCGTCCCCGGCTTCCTGGGCGAGATCGCGACCACCGAGGACGCGGTGCGGATCGCCGGCGACATCGGCTATCCGGTGATGATGAAGGCGTCGGCGGGCGGCGGCGGCAAGGGGATGCGGCTCGCCTGGTCCGAGGCCGACGTGCGCGAAGGCTTCGAGGCGACCAAGCGCGAAGGCCTAGCGAGCTTCGGCGACGACCGCGTCTTCATCGAAAAGTTCATCCAGAGCCCGCGCCACATCGAGATCCAGGTGCTGGGCGACCAGCACGGGACCATCGTCTATCTGGGCGAGCGCGAATGCTCGATCCAGCGCCGCCACCAGAAGGTGGTGGAGGAAGCGCCGTCGCCGTTCGTCACGCCGGAGATGCGCCGGCGCATGGGCGAGCAGGCGGTCGCGCTGGCGCGGGCGGTCGGCTATTTCTCCGCCGGCACCGTCGAGCTGATCGTCTCGGGCGCAGACCCGACCGGCGAGAGCTTCTACTTCCTGGAGATGAACACCCGCCTCCAGGTTGAGCATCCGGTGACGGAAGCGATCACCGGCCTCGATCTCGTCGAGCAGATGATCCGCGTGGCGGCGGGCGAGCCGCTCGGCTTCGGGCAGGACGAGGTCACCCTCACCGGCTGGGCGATCGAGAACCGCGTCTATGCCGAGGACCCGTATCGCGGCTTCCTGCCCTCGACCGGCCGGCTGGTCCGCTATCGTCCGCCGCCCGCCCGCGACGGCGTGCGCGTCGACGACGGCGTGCGAGAGGGCGGGGAGGTGAGCATCTACTACGACCCGATGATCGCCAAGCTGGTCACCCATGCCGACACGCGCGAAGCGGCGATCGACGCGCAGGTCCAGGCGCTCGACCGCTTCGAGATCGACGGGCTGGGCACCAACATCGATTTCCTCTCGGCGCTGATGCAGCATCCGCGCTTCCGCGAAGGCGCGCTTACCACGGGCTTCATCGCCGAGGAGTTCCCCGAGGGTTTCACCGGCGCCGCGCCGTCACCGGAACTCCAGCGCCGGCTGGCGGCGATCGCCAGCGTGCTCGACGCGACCTATGCCGCGCGCGCCGCCCGCATCGAGGGGCAGTTGGGCAGCCCCATTTCTCCCGCCACCGATCGGGTCGTGACGCTCGGCGACGCGCGCTTCGAGACGCGGGTGGAGCCATTCGAAGGCGGGCAGCTGGTGCGGTTCGCCGATGGCGGCACGATCGAGCTGGTGGGCCATTGGCGGCCGGGCGAGCCGCTGTTCGCAGCGATGCTGGACGACGAGCCGCTGGTGGTGCGGGTCGCCTGCATCCGGGGCGGCTGGCGCCTGATCGCGCGCGGCGCGGCACATCGTGTCGGCGTGCTGCCGCCGCACGTCGCGGCGCTCACCCGGCACATGATCGAGAAGGTCGCGCCGGACCTGTCGCGGCTGCTGCTCTGCCCGATGCCCGGCTTGCTCACGCGCCTGCACGTGGCGCCCGGCGACCGGGTGGAGGCTGGCCAGCCGCTCGCGGTCGTCGAGGCGATGAAGATGGAGAACATCCTGCGCAGCCAGAAGGCCGGCACGGTGAAGTCGGTCAACGCCGCCGAGGGCGAAAGCCTGATGGTCGATGCCGTGATCCTGGAGCTGGAGTAGCTCAGCCGTCCAGGAAGGGTGCCGCGACTTCCGGCGGCACCCGCAGGATGCGGCCGCTCTCCCGGTCCACGATCGCCCAGGTGGTCTCCGCCTCCACCCGCACGCGGCCATCCTCCCCCACGAACCGCATGTGGCGATCGAACCGGGCCCCGCGCGGGGGTTCTGCGATCCAGGTTTCGGCCGTGACGCTTTCGCCGTCGCGAACGTTGCCGCGATAGTCGATCTCGTGCCGGGTCACGACCCAGACATAGCGTTGCTGGTGTTCGGCCGGCGCCACCGCCTCCCAGTGCGCCGTGGCCACGTCCTGGATCCAGCGCACCCACACGGCATTGTTGACGTGCCCGAGTTCGTCGATGTCGGCCTGGCCGGCGGTGATGCGGGTCATGTAAGGCGCCATGCCACGTTCCTATCAGCAGGCCGCCGGCCAAGTCGATCCATCGCGGGGCGGCTGCCCGCTCGGGCAGCCGCCTGGCCTCACGGCTTCATGGTGCTGGCAGCGAGGGTGGTGACCGTCGTCATCTTGCGATCGGTCGCGTCGTGGCCGATCGCCACACGATAGCGGCCACCCGCGATCCGCCATCCCGGAAGCGCCGTGTCATAGTCTGCCACGATGCGCGGCTCGGCCGTGAGCGTCACGCGCCGCGTCTCGCCGGGCTGGAGCTGGACCCGTTGGAACGCCGCGAGCCGCATCGGCGCATCCGATCCCTCGCGCGCGACATAGAGCTGCGGCACGTCCGCGCCCGCCCGCTTGCCGGTGTTGACGACCTCGACGGTAACGCTCAGCGTGCGGCCGCCGGTGACCTTGAGCTTGCGGTAGGCGAAGCTGGTGTAGCTGAGGCCATGACCGAACGGGAATAGCGGCTTCAGGTCCTGCTTCTCGTACCAGCGATAGCCGACGTCCGCGCCCTCGGTATAGTTCACGGGGAAGCTCTGGAACTGGAAGTTGCCGGCATTGGCCGGGTTCGCCGCTGCCTGCGCCTCCAGCGAGTTCATCGTCTCCAGGCCGACGGGGGTGGGACGCGGGGGCTGGCCGGCGCTGGCCGGGAAGGTGATCGGCAGCCGGCCCGACGGATTGACCTTGCCGGTGAGGATGTTGGCGATCGCCTCGCCCCCGCGCTGGCCGGGGTACCAGGCCTGCACCACCGCCGGCACCTTCTCGATCCACGGCATCAGCACCGGGCCGCCGGTTTCCATCACCGCCACCGTCCTAGGCTGGGCGTCGGCGATCGCCGCGATCAGCGCGTCCTGATGATCGGGCAGGCGCAGGTCTGGAACGTCCTGCGCCTCGGTCGTCCACTGGGTAGCGAACACGATGGCCAGGTCGGCGGCCTTCGCGGCCTCTACGGTCGCGTTGAAGTTGCGGCCGTCGAGATAGTCGACCTGGACCCCCGGCAATGCCTTGCGGAGTGCCGCGAGCGGGGAGGAGGCGTGATAGGTGATGCGCGCGAACGAGGATGCCGCGCCATAGGCGAGCGGCACTTCGACCGGTGCGCCGCCGACCGAGCGCACCTGGCTCGATCCGCCGCCCGAGAGCACGCCGACGTCGGCATTGCCGCCGATCACCACGATGCGCTTTGCGCTGGCGGCGAGCGGCAGCAGGTTGCGCTCGTTCTTGAGCAGCACGATGCCCGCCTCGGCGGCGCGCTGCGCCACGTCGGCGTGCTGGTCATAGGAGATGGCCTCCGCCGTCGCAGGCATCGGCGCGTCATAGGCGCCGGTCTCGATCAGGCCGGTCAGGTAGCGGATGACCATGTCGTCCAGCCGCGCCACCGGTACTTCACCGTTCTCGACCGCCTGCTTGAGCGGCTTGGCGAAGAACGGCGCCTTGTCGAGTTCCTGGCCCGACTGCTGGTCCAGCCCGGCGTTCGCCGCCTTGGCGGTCGAATGCACCGCGCCCCAGTCGCTCATCACCCAGCCGCGATAGCCCCAGTCGCGCTTCAGCACGTCCGTCAGCAGCCGCGGGTTCTCGCACGCCCAGTCGCCGTTCACCTTGTTGTAGGCGCACATCACCGAGCCGGGGCGGCCCTTCTCGATCGCGATCTGAAAGGCGAGGAGGTCGCTCATCCGCAGCGCCTTCTCGTCGATGCGCGCGTCGACGACCATGCGGCCCGTCTCCTGCGCGTTCAGGGCGAAGTGCTTGACGGTGGAGACGATGCGGTTGGACTGGACGCCGGCGATGTGCGCGCCGCCCAGCAGCCCGGCGAGCAGCGGGTCCTCGCCCAGATATTCGAAGTTGCGGCCGTTCCAGGGATCGCGGGTCAGGTTGACGCCGCCCGCCAGCAGCACGTTGAACCGCTTCGCGCGCGCCTCCGCGCCGATCATCGCGCCGCCTGCGCGGGCGATCTCGGGATCGAAGCTGGCTGCGGTGGCGAGGCCGGACGGGAGCGCGGTGGCGACGTCGCCCTTGCGCTGTTCGACCTGGTTGGCGACGCCGAGCGATGCGTCGCTCTCGCGCACCAGCGGCACGCCCAGCCGCGGGATGCCGTCGATGTGGCCGGCGGACGGGATCAGTTCGTTCCTGGTCTTGCCGTCGGCCATGGGCGGAAACAGCCCGTGGACCAGCGCGATCTTCTCGTCCGTGGTCATGCGCGCGACCACCGCCTCGGCCCGCGCGCGGGCATCGCCTGCCCGGATGGTCGAGGGTGCCGCCTGCGGCTCCCGCGCGAGCACCGCCGGTGCGGCCAACGCCGCCAGGAGCGATCCTCCGAGCAGCAGGCCATGGAACTTCGACATCCTCTTCCCCTTGCGATGTTGGGTTCGCGCGCCGACGCAAACTGGACGCCGACGCGCAATGCTGTGCCTTTCAGAGCACAGGTTGGGAACGTTCTCAACTACGGTATCGCTCACACTTCTGCGGCCGCGGCTTTGCTGCTTGACAACAGTTTCGGAGCCAAGTGAACGTTCTCAGCAACGATGCGATGAACTACGCGTCGACAACAGGGGAGGTTTGGATGCGCAGCTTTGCCGCTCGCTCGCACACGCACTTGGTACTCGGGGTTTCCGCACTGGCGCTGATCGGCACGCCAGGCATGGCGCTGGCGCAGGACGCCGCGGCCACCGTCGGCAACCCGGGTCCTTCCGAAATCACCGACCAGCAGAATCTGGAGCCGGGCGAGGCGGGCGACGACATCGTCGTGACCGGCATCCGCGCCAGCTTGCGCGAAGCCGTCGACATCAAGCGCGACGCCCAGGGCGTCGTCGACGCCATCTCGGCCGAGGACATCGGCAAGTTCCCGGACACCAACCTCGCCGAATCGCTCCAGCGCATTACCGGCGTGTCGATCGACCGCTCGAACGGCGAGGGTCAGTTCGTCACCGTCCGCGGCTTCGGCCCAGAATATAACCTCGTCACGCTGAACGGCCGCCAGATGCCGACGTCGACGCTCGGCGACGGTGCCAGCGCGCCGGCCTCGCGCTCGTTCGACTTCGCCAACCTCGCGTCCGAAGGCATCGCGGCGGTGGAGGTCTACAAGACCGGCCGCGCGGCGATCCCGTCGGGGGGCATCGGATCGACCATCAACATCCGGACCCCGCGCCCGCTCGACAAGCCGGGCATGCGCGGTTCGCTGGCGGTGAAGGGCGTGCTCGACAGCTCGCGCAACGATGGCGATCCGATCACCCCGGAAGTGTCGGGTATCATCTCGACCACCTTTGCCGACGACCGGATCGGCGTGCTGGTGAGCGGCGCGTATCAGCGCCGCAAGGCGAGCCTGAACTCGGCCGGCGTCGGCTTCCGCGACGGCTTCCTCGGCGACAACGCGCTGAACGTCGCCGCCAACAACACCTGGGGGGTGCTGCCGGACTCCAGCCCGAACATCACCAATCGGCCCCAGGGCGAGGACGTCTATGAAATCCCGCAGAGCGCCAATTACGAGCTGATCGACATCGATCGCGAGCGCATCAACGGCCAGCTGGTGCTGCAGGCGAAGCCCACCGACTCGCTGACCGCGACCGTGGACTTCACCTATTCCAGCAACAAGGTGGAGGCGCGCAACAGCAACGTCGGCATCTGGTTCAACTTCGGCGACACGTCGAGCGCCTGGACCGACGGCCCCAATGCCGGCCCGCTGTTCTATTCGGAGAATTTCGCGCCGGGCAAGGACCTGTCGTACAGCGGGTCGCTGCAGGCCAACAAGACCGAGAACAAGTCACTCGGCGGCAACCTGACGTGGGAAGGGCCGGGCGGCGTCACCGTCTCGCTCGACGCGCACCATTCCACCGCCGTGTCGAAGCCGACGAACAAATACGGCAGCAGCAACTCGATCGGCACCTCGATCTTCGGCGTGCAGAGCCAGACGATCGACTTCGAGCACGAAATGCCCGTGCTCTCCTACACCATGTACCCGGGCATCGATCCGCTCGATCGCTCGCTCATCACCCCGACGGGCAACTCGTTCCGCAACGCCTATTTCCGCGACCGGATCAATCAGGTGCAGCTGAAGGGGCATTACGACCATGAGGGCGGCTTCCTGGACAGCATCGACGCGGGCTTCTCGTTCGTCGACAACCAGGTCCGCTCCGCCTACGGCTTCATCCAGAACGACACCTGGGGCGGCATCGGCCCGGCGTCCGACATTCCGGACGATCTGTTCGAGCAGGTGAGCATCCCGGACAAGTTCAAGGGTGTGGGCGGCGCCGACAGCGCGGGCATGATTCCGGCGCTGTTCAAGTTCAACTTCGAGCGCATGGCCGACCTGCTCGAGAGCAACTACGGCATCTGCAGCGATCCGCAGACCGGCACCGCTGCGCCGGGGACCTGCCTGTCGGACTATACGGTCGACCGGCGGCTCCGCGAGAAGACGATCTCGCCCTTCATCCAGTTCAACACCAGGTTTGACGTGTTCGCGCGTCCTGCGCACCTCATTGCCGGCCTGCGCTGGGATCACACGGACATCGACTCTTCGGCGCTGGTGCCGGTGCCGACCGGGGTCCGCTGGGTTTCCGCGAACGAGTTCAGCCTGATCTATTCCGGCGAGAGCACCTTCACGCGCCTGAAGGGTAGCTATGAAAACTGGCTGCCGGCGGTCGACTTCGACATCGAGCCGCTCGAGAATGTGAAGCTGCGCGCCTCGTACAGCCACACGATCACCCGCGCCGATTACGGCAGCCTTCAGGGCGGGCGCGAGCTGGCCTCCAACCCGCGGATCGGCGGCGGCACCGGCAGCCAGGGCAACGCCGGGCTGCTGCCGTACAAGTCCAAGAACATCGATCTGTCGGCCGAATGGTACTACAGTCGCGAGAGCTACGTCTCGGTCGGCTATTTCAACAAGGACGTGAGCAACTTCATCGGCACGGACCAGATCAACACGTCGGCGTTCGGGCTGCGCAATCCGGGCGCAGGCCCGCGCTATCGCGCGGCGGCGGCGGCGCTCGGCACCACCGACGCGATCCGCATCCGCGACTATATCCTGCGCAACTATCCGGAGTCGTCGCAGGTCACCGGAACGACCGACAACGGCTTCCTGACCGGCGACATCTTCGCGACGGCCGAGGATCCTCTGCTCAACTTCCAGATCAACCAGCCGTTCAACAACGACCGGACCGCCAACCTGAACGGCTGGGAGTTCGCGATCCAGCACAACCTGTGGCAGACCGGCTTCGGCGTCATCCTGAACTACACGATCGTGAACGGCGACGCGAAGTACGACAACACGCTCAGCCCGTACGAAGGCCAGTTCGCGCTGACCGGGCTCAGCGACAGCGCCAATGCGGTCGTCTATTACGACAAGGGGGGCATCCAGGCACGCGTGGCGTACAACTGGCGCGACGAGTTCTACGCCGGCGGCGCGTTCGACCCGACCTATGTCGAGGCCTATGGCCAGATCGATGCCAGCGCGAGCTGGGAGTTCATCCCCGGCCTCACCGGCTTCGTCGAGGCGATCAACCTCACCGGCGAGAGCCGGCGCGGACATCGCCGGTCGGAGAACTTCGTGACCTTCGCGCAGCCGGGTTACGCACGCTATGCGGGCGGCATCCGCTTCAGCTTCTGAAGCCCTGCGCCCGAAACCGTCGAAGCGGGAGGAGCCATGCCCGAAAGGGTGTGGCTTCTTCCGCGCTTCGGCGGCACCTTTGCCGGCGACGGCCAATGTTCCGCCCTGCTGGGATTTGATTGCCGATATGCCTGATCACGCGATCCTGACTGCCGACGCCCATCGGGACCTTCGAGTAAATACGGAGCGCTCCGCTGCGTCCGGCGACGCCGTCATGTCGGCGATGGTGGTGCCGGACGAGTTACGGCAGGTTCAGAACGAATATCCGATCCTCTTCCGCCGCAACCTCGAGCATGATCGCTTCACGGCGCTCGCGATGTTCGGGTTCGAGGATGGAGAGAACCTCTTCCTCGAAGGGACCCGCTGGGCGGCACGCTACCTGCCGCTGTCGATCGCGATCCAGCCGTTCCTCATCGGGCGCCCGGAAGGCGCGGACACGGGCGTGCGCCAGGTCCACATCGACCTCGCGAGCCCCCGCCTGGGCTCGGAAGGCCTGCGGATCTTCGAGGAGGATGGCAGTCCTTCCCCGTACTTCCATGCCGTCGTCGAAAAGCTGGGCATGCTCGACGCCGGCTATCAGGCGTCGATCGGCTTCCTGGCCGCGCTGCGCCGCCACGACCTGCTCGAGCCCTTGTCCCTGGAGGTGCCGCTCGCGGACGGATCGACCCATCGCCTGGTCGGCTTCCACGTCATCGACGAGGAACGGCTGCGCGCGCTGGACCCGGCGGCCGTGGCGGAGCTCCACCAGGCCGGGCACCTGATGCCGATCTTCATGGCGCTGGCGTCGCTCGCCAACATCGGAGCGCTGGTGGCGCGCAAGAACCAGCGGCTGCGCCATGGCTGAGGCCGCGCCCGGCATCTTCGCCGATCTGCCCGCGGTGCCCGAGGAGACGGTGGCCGGCGCGGCCGCGCTCGACACCCTGCTCAGGAGCGCGACGCGGCCTTTCGTGGTGCGGGGGCTGGTGGCCGATTGGCCGCTGGTCGCCGCCGGACGGCGGTCTGCGCGGGACGCGCGGGCCTATCTGCTGGAGCGCCGGCGCGACCTGCCCTTCACCGTCTCGGTCGGGCAGCCCGGATCGGACGGGCGCCTCTTCTACGACGATGCGATGGGGATGAACTTCCGCATCGCGCGTGCCAAGCTGCCGGAGATCTTCGCCCAGATCGACCGGGCGGAGGAGGATCCGGCCGCGCCCCCGATCTATCTCGGTTCGATCGACGTGCATGACTTCTTCGACGGCCTCCATGCCGAGAACCACGTCGATCTGGGCGAGCGCCAGCCTCTGGCGAGTATCTGGATCGGTACGCGCACGCGCATTGCGGCGCATAACGACCATCCGCACAACCTCGCCTGCGTGGCGGCGGGGCGGCGACGCTTCACGCTGTTCCCGCGCGAGCAGTTCCGCAACCTCTACCTGGGGCCGGTGGACAACACGCCTGCCGGTCGCGCGGTCAGCATGGTCGATTTCAGCGCGCCCGACTTCGCGCGCCATCCCCGCTTCCGCGAGGCGCTGGCGCATGCCCACGTCGCGGAGCTGGAGCCGGGCGATGCCGTCTACATCCCGTCGATGTGGTGGCACCACGTCGAGGGACTGGCACCGTTCAACATCCTGGTGAACTATTGGTGGCGCGACACGCCGCGGTGGCTCGGCCAGCCGCAGGAGGCGCTCAACCACGCCATGCTCACCATCCGCGACCTGCCGGAGGACGAGAAGCGCCACTGGCGCGACCTGTTCGACCATTATGTCTTCCGGAACGGGGAGGAGGTCGTGGCGCATATCCCCGAAGGCGCGCGCAGCGTGCTCGCTCCGCTGACGCCGGAGAGCGCCGGGCGCATCCGCTCCTTCCTCCTCAGGGCGCTCAGCCGATGATGGAGGGCAGGCGCATGCGGCGCATCGTGGTGGCAGGCGGCGGCACTGCCGGCTGGATGGCCGCGGCGGCGCTCGCCCGCACCATGGGCCGCGCCGTCGAGGTGACGCTGGTCGAATCCGACGCGATCGGGACGGTCGGCGTGGGGGAATCGACCATCCCGCCGCTCATCAATTTCAACCGGCTGCTCGGCGTCGACGAGGCCGAGTTCATGGCCGCCACCCAAGCGACCTTCAAGCTCGGCATCCAGTTCGAGAATTGGAAGATGCCGGGCCACCGCTACTTCCACTCCTTTGGCTATACCGGGAAGGACCATTGGTCCGCAGGCTTCCAGCATTTCTGGCTCTATGGCCGCACCAAGGGGCACCTGGCATCCTATGATGCCTATTGCATCGAGTTGCTCGCCGCACTGGAGGGCAAGTTCGGGCACCTGCCGGGCGACCGGGCCAACTATGCCTATCAGCTCGACGCCACGCTCTACGCCCGCTTCCTGCGCCGGATGGCGGAAGGGGATGGCACGCGGCGGGTCGAGGGCAAGATCGCGCAGGTCGAACTGGACGGCCAGACCGGCAACATCGCCGCGCTGGTGCTGGAGAGCGGTACGCGCGTCGAAGGCGACCTGTTCCTCGACTGCACCGGCTTCCGCGCCCTCCTGGTCGAACAGACGCTGCACGCCGGGTTCGACGACTGGAGCCATTACCTGCCGTGCGATTCCGCCATCGCCATCCAGACGGAGAGCATTGCGCCGGCCGTCCCCTATACGCGCGCGATCGCGCACGACGCGGGGTGGCAATGGCGCATCCCGCTCCAGCACCGCACCGGCAACGGGCTCGTGTTTTGCAGCCGCTACCTCGAACGAGATGCGGCGCTTGAGCGGCTGCTCGGGAACCTCGAAGGGCCCACCCGCACGGAGCCCAACCACCTGCGCTTCACGACCGGCGTCCGGCGGCAGCAGTGGGTCCGCAACTGCGTCGCGATCGGCCTGGCGGGCGGCTTTGCCGAGCCGCTGGAGTCGACCAGCATCCACCTGATCCAGCGCGCGGTGCTTCGACTGATCCGGATGCTGCCGCTGTCCGAGGTCAGTCCGCGCGACGTCGCCGAGTTCAACGAGCAGCAGCTGCAGGACATGACGCACGTTCGCGACTTCCTGATCCTGCACTACAAGGCCACCGAACGCCGGGACAGCGCCTTCTGGCGACACTGCGCCGACATGGCGATCCCCGACAGCCTCGCCCAGAAGATCGAGCTGTTCCGGGAAACCGGCCGCGTGTTCCGCAAGAACGAGGAGCTGTTCGCCGAAAACAGCTGGGTGCAGGTGATGATGGGGCAGGGGATCGAACCGCGCGCCTGGCACCCGATCGCCGAGAAGCTGCGCGACGAGGAGCTTGCGCGGCTGCTCACAACCCTGCGGGAGAATGTCGCGCGGACGGTCGCCGCGATGCCGCGGCATGCCGACTATGTGGCGAGCTATTGCGAGGCCGCCCGCGAACAGGCGGCCTGAGGAGGATGGCCCGCCGCCGACAGCGGGTGACGATCAAGCACGTCGCGGCCGACGCGGGCGTGTCGCTGCAGACCGTGAGCCGCGTCATCAACAAGGAGCCCAACGTCCGCGCGGAAATGGCGGAACGGGTGCAGGCTTCGATCGACCGGCTCGGCTATGTTCCGTCGATCGCGGCGCAGCGCATGGGGGGATCGCGTTCCTACCTGATTGTGGCGCTGAACGACCGGCAGCGCACCATCGAGGACTGGCGCAACCGGCAGGGCACCGACTGGGTCGACCAGATGCTGCTGGGGGGGATGCTCACCTGTGCCGAGCACGGCTACCGCATGATCGTCGAACTGGTCGACACCCACAGCGACCATATCGAGCGCGAGCTGTCGGCCGCGCTCGCCGCGCTGCAGCCCGACGGCGTGATCCTGACCCCGCCGCACTCGCACAACCCGCTGATCACCGGCTTGCTTGCCGAGCAGCACATCTGCTTTGCGCGCGTGGGTTCGCTGGTAGAGGGCCCCGGCTTCCGGCTGACCATGGACGACCAGCATGCCGCCGTGCTGGCGACCGAGCATCTCCTGGAACTGGGCCACCGGCGTGTCGGCTTCATCGCAGGGCCGAGCGACTATGAGCTGAGCGGCTGGCGCATCCAGGGCTGGCGCTCCGCCATGGCCGGGAAGGGTCTGGCGGCCGACCTGCTGGCGGTGGGCGACTTCGGTTATGACTCCGGCCTCGCGGCCGCCGAACGGCTTCTTGCCAGTGCCGACCCTCCGACGGCGATCATCGCGAGCAGCGAGCAGATGGCGATCGCGACGCTCGATGCCATTCGCGCGCGCGGGCTGGAGGTGCCTGGCGACATGTCGCTGGTGAGCTTCGACGACACGCCGATCATGCGCTTCACCCACCCGCCGCTTACCGCGGTGGTGCAGCCGATCGCGGAAGTGACTGCCCGCGCCGTCGAGTTGCTGATCGCGGCGCAGGGCGGCGGCGATCGTGAAGGCGCGCCGGTGGTGGTGCCGGCCAGGCTGACGGTGCGGGAATCGACTGCGGCACCGCGCCGGTAGGAAAAGGGGCGACGCGTGCCGCCCCCTTTCGCGCGCTTACAGGTTCAGCAGCGCCGGGTCGCCGCCCTGCGCGGTGATGTTCACCGACACCGCGCGCTCGGTCGCGTAACGCAGCAGCGCATGCGGGCCGCCCGCCTTGGGGCCGGTGCCCGACAGGCCCTCGCCGCCGAACGGCTGCACGCCCACCACCGCACCGATGATGGAGCGGTTCACATAGACGTTGCCCGCCGGCACCAGGTCGCGCACCTGCTCGGCGAAGCGCTCGATCCGGCTGTGGATGCCCAGCGTCAGCGCATAGCCGGTGGCGGCGAGCTGGCGCCCGATGCTCTCCAGCTCGTCGGCGCGATAGCGGTAGATGTGCAGGATCGGACCGAACACTTCCTTGCCGAGGAAGTCGGCGCGCGGCACTTCGGCGAGTACCGGGCCGAAGAAGTTGCCGCGCGCCCCCCAGGCGCCGGGATCGACGCGCTTGAGGACCTTCGCTTCCCGTTCCAGCCGCCCGGCGTGTTCCTCCAGCATCGCCTGCGCCTCGCCGTCGATCACCGGGCCGACGTCGGTGGCGGCATCGGCAGGGTCGCCCACCACCAGCGTGTCGACCGCGCCGACCAGCGTGGCGATCAGCTCGTCCGCCGATTCCTCCGGCACGAACAGCAGCCGCAGCGCCGAACAGCGCTGCCCGGCCGAACCGAGCGCGGAAACGACCACGTCGTCGACCACCTGCTCCTTGAGCGCGGTGGTGTCGACGAACATCGCGTTCAGGCCGCCCGTCTCGGCGATGAACGGCAGGATCGCGCCGGGACGATTGGCGAGCTGGCGGTTGATGGTCCAGGCTGTGTCGGTGCCGCCGGTGAAGGCGACGCCGTGGACCAGCGGGTGTCCGACCAACGTCGCGCCGACCGTGGCGCCGTCGCCCGGCAGCAACGCGAGCAGATCCGCGTCGAGCCCCGCACGGTGGAACAGCCGGATCGCCTCCGCCGCGACCAGCGGCGTCTGCTCGGCCGGTTTGGCGAGCACGGCATTGCCGGCCGCCAGCGCAGCGGCGATCTGGCCGGTGAAGATCGCCAGCGGGAAGTTCCACGGGCTGATGCACACGAAGGTGCCGCGCCCGCGCAGTTCGAGATGGTTGGTCTCGCCCACCGGACCGGTGAGCGGTTGGAGCCCGGAGAACTGCTTCTCGGCGAGGTGCGCGTAGTAACGGCAGAAATCGACCGCCTCGCGCACCTCGGCGACGCCGTCGTTAAGCGTCTTGCCCGCTTCCCGCGACAGCAGCGCCACGAAGCGGTCCATTTCGGCCTCGAGCGCATCGCCCATGGCGCGCAGCACGACGGCACGACCGGCACCGCCCTTGCGGTCCCAGGCCGGCTGGGCGGCGCGCGCGACGCGGCCCGCGAGGTCGATGTCCTCCGCGGTCGCTTCGCTCACCGCCCCGATCAGGCGGTTCCGATCGACCGGGCTGGTCATCGGCTGCGGCCCCTTGCCGGCCAGCAAGCGGCCGCCGACGATCGGGCCGGCGGAGATGGTGTCGGCGGCCCCCAGGTCGGCCGCCAGGCGCGCGGTCGTCCGCTCGCTGTCGCGGCTATAGTCCCGGCCGAGCGGGTTACGACGGGTTGCGCCGTAGAGGTCGCCCGGCACCGGGATGCGCGGGTGGCGGCCAGGCTGCGCCTGGACCGCCGCGATCGGGTCGCCGACCACCATCTCGGCCGGCACCCGCTCGTCGAGCAGGGCGTGGACGAAGCTGGTGTTGGCGCCGTTCTCCAGCAGTCGTCGCACGAGATAGGGCAGCAGCTCCTCATGCCCGCCGACCGGCGCATAGGCGCGCAGCGTGAAGCGGTCCCCGGCCGAGCGATACAGCGCCTCGCCCATGCCGTGCAGGCGCTGGTGCTCGATGCGGACGCCGGCGCGATCCGCCATGCGCCGCACCGCCGCCAACGTATGGGCGTTGTGGGTCGCGAACTGCGGGTAGAGGCTCGGCGCGGCGCGGATCAGCTGCTCGGCGCAGACGAGATAGGAGAGGTCGGTCGCCGGCTTGGTGGTGAACACCGGATAGTCCGGACGGCCGCCGACCTGCGAGCGCTTGATCTCGCTGTCCCAATAGGCGCCCTTCACCAGCCGGACCATCAGGCGGCGACCGCTCGATTGGGCCAGCGCCTCCAGCCCCGCGATCACCGCACGGCCGCGCTTCTGATACGCCTGCACGACGACGCCGAGGCCAGTCCAGTCGCCCAGCTCCGGCTCCCGCACCAGCCGCTCGATCAGCTTGAGGGAGAGCACTAGCCGCTCCGACTCTTCCGCGTCGATCGCGAGGTTCAGGTCGTGCCTGGCGGCGATCTTCGCCAGCCGCACCATGCGCGGGTAGAGTTCTTCCCAGACCCGCGCTTCCTGCACCGCCTCGTAACGCGGGCAGAGCGCCGAAAGCTTGACGGAGACGCCATGGCCGTCCTCCGGCGAAAGCCCCGTCCCGCGCGCGCGGCCGACCGCCTCGATCGCATCGGCGTAGATCCGCTCGTAGCGTTCGGCGTCCTCGGCCGTGCGGGCGCCTTCGCCCAGCATGTCGAACGAGCAGAGATAGCCCTCGCGCCTGGCGCGGGAGAGTGCGCCCTCGATGGTGCGGCCCAGCACGAACTGCTCGCCCATCATCTTGACCGCGGCGCCCACCGCCTGGCGGATCACCGGCTCGCCGACGCGCGCCGCCAGCCGCTTGGCCCAGCCGGAGAGATCGCGGCGCGCTTCCTCGTCCACGTCGATCAGCTTGCCGGTCAGCATCAGCCCCCAGGTGGAGGCGTTGACGAACAGGCTGTCGGAGCCGCCGAGATGGCTCGCCCAGTCGGCCGATCCGATCTTCTCGGCGATCAGCCGGTCGCGCGTCTCCGCGTCCGGGGTCCGCAGCAGCGCCTCGGCCAGGCACATCAGCGCCAAGCCTTCCTTCGTGCCGAGCGAGAATTCCTGAAGGAAGCTCTCGACCACGCCCTGCTTGCGGGTGGAGGCGCGCGCCGCCTTCACCAGCCCCACCGCATCCTGGCCGATCACGCTGCGCTCCTCCAGCGACAGCGGCACTGCCCGCAGCAGGTCTGCAACCGTTTCCTCTTCGTCCTGGTACTGCAGGGCGTCGAGGTGGTTCCAATCGAACGAACGAAGCATGCGGCTCTCCGACAGGCGGGAAGGTTCTTCCAAGTTGCTGCGGGAGCTATGCGAAAGCCCGCCGATTGTGCTTTGCATTTTGCCGGGTCCCGCCGAATTCTCGGGCCCTAATGCCAGTTGGGCCGAAGGATCTTCGATGGACGCCATGGACCGAAAGCTGCTGCGCGTGCTGCAGGAGGACGGACGCATCACCAACCAGGCGCTCGCCGAACGCTGCGGCCTGTCGCCTGCCGCCTGCTTCGACCGGGTGAAGCGGCTGCGCGCCAATGGCGTCATCACCGGCTACACGGCGCTGCTCGATCCGGGGCAGCTCGACCGCGCGCTGATGATCTTCGTCGAGGTGCTGCTCGATCGCACCACCGACGACGCCTTTGCCGCCTTTGCCGAGCATGTCCGTCGCGTGCCGGAGGTGCTGGAGTGCCACATGGTCGCCGGCGGCTTCGACTATCTGCTCAAGGTGCGGGTGGCCGACATGGCCGCGTACCGGGCCTTTCTGGGCGACACGCTGGTGGCCATGCCCGGCATCCGGGAGACGCGGACCTATGCGGTGCTGGAGGAAGTGAAGGCGACGACCCGGCTGCCGCTATAGCATCAGCCCAGCAGGTGCCGGTACAGCGCCGCATAGCGCGCGCCGCTGTTCTCCAACGAGAAGTCGGCGGCCATGCCCCGGCGCTGGATCTGCCGCCAGCGCGGTGCATCCCGGTACAGCGCGATCGTGCGCGCGATCGCGCCGCGGAGCGCCTGCGGTGTGACGCCGTCGAACTGCACGCCGGTCGCCACCCCCGCGTCGAGCGCGGCGACATTGGCGTCGATCACCGTGTCGGCCAGCCCCCCGGTGCGCGCCACCACCGGCACGCAGCCATAGGCGAGGCCGTAGAGCTGGGTCAGCCCGCACGGCTCGAAGCGGGACGGGATCAGGATCGCGTCGGCACCGCCCTGCAACAGATGGGACAGCGGCTCGTCATAGCCGATCTGTACGCCGATGCGGCCAGGGTGGCGGTCGGCTGCGGCGCGAAACGCCTGTTCCAGCGCCCGATCGCCGGAGCCGAGCATCGCCAGGCGGCCGCCCATCGCGACCAGATCGTCGAGCAGGCTGGCGAGGACGTCCATGCCCTTCTGCCAGGTGAGCCGACTGACGACGGTGAAGATCGGACCCTCGCCGTCCAGGCCGAAGCGCGCTTCCACGGCGCGCGTGTTGGCGGCGCGCGCATCCAGCGTGTCGGCGCTGTAGCGCGCGGCCAGCAGTGGATCGGTCGTCGGGTTCCACACCGCCGGATCGATGCCGTTCAGGATGCCCGTGACCCGGGCACCGCGCGCGGCGATCAGCCCCTCCAGTCCCATGCCGAACTCCGGCCGCCGGATCTCCTCGGCATAGGTCGGGCTCACGGTGGTGATGGCATCGGCCGCCCATAGGCCGGCCTTCAGCAGGCCGACGGCGCCGTAATACTCGACCCCTTCGATGCCCCAGGCATGCGGCGGCAACTCGAGGGCGGGGAACACGCCCGCGTCGACGCTGCCCTGGAAGGCGATGTTGTGGATCGTGGCCACGCTCTTGGTGCCGTGCGCGCCGCCGGCGAACCGCAGATAGGCGGGGGCGAGCCCTGCCTGCCAGTCATGGGCGTGCAGCAGGTCGAAGCGCCGGCCGCCGACCGCGCCCGACGCCAGCTCCGCGGCCGCCCGCGAGAGCGCAGCGAAGCGGCGCCAGTTGTCGTCCCAGTCGCGCCCCGATGCATCGGCGTAGGGGCCGCCGTCGCGCGCGAACAGCGCGGGTGCGTCCAGCACCCACAGCGGATGGTCGCCGAGCGATCCGGCGAGCAACCGCGCCTCCACGCCCAGCAACGCGGGCCAGTGATGCACCACCTGGGCGTCCGGCATCTGCGCCAGGACCTTCGGATATCCCGGCAGCAGGGTGGTCGTGGCGACGCCGTGCGGGGCCAGGGCATCCGGCAGCGCGCCGACCACGTCGGCCAGCCCCCCGGTCTTCACCAGCGGATAGGCTTCCGACGCGACCGACAGCGCCTGGATCATGCCAGCCGGTCGATCATCGGCTGGGTGATCAGGCACACGCCGTTGTCGGTGCGGCGGAACCGCCGTGCGTCGAGCACCGGATCCTCGCCCACCACCAGCCCGTCGGGAATGCACACGCCCGCGTCGACCACCACCTTGGTGAGCCGTGCGTTGCGGGAGATCTTGCAGCGCGGCAGGATCACCGCCTGCTCCAGCGTGGCAAAGCTGTGCGCCCGCACCCCGGTGAACACCAGGCTGTTGCGGATCGACGCGCCCGAGATGATGCAGTCGCCCGAGATCAGCGAGCTGGTCGCCTCGCCACGGCGGCCTTCTTCGTCGTGGACGAACTTGGCCGGGGGGGTCACCTCCGAATAGGTCCAAAGCGGCCAGCTGTGGTCGTAGAGATCGAGCTTGGGCACCACGTCGGTCAGGTCGATGTTCGCTTCCCAATAGGCGTCCACCGTGCCGACGTCGCGCCAATAGGCTTCGCGCTCCTCGGGTGCACGCACGCAGGAGTCGGAGAAGCGGTGCGCCACCGCATTCCCGTGGCGGACCAGATATGGGATGATGTCCTTGCCGAAATCGCGCGCCGAGTTCGGATCGGCGGCATCGCGGCGCAGCTGCTCGATCAGCAGCGACGTGTTGAAGACATAGATGCCCATCGAGGCAAGCGCGACGTCCGGGCGGCCGGGCATCGCGGGGGGATCGGCAGGCTTTTCGACGAAGTCGGTGATCCGATCCTGCGCGTCGACGGCCATCACGCCAAAGCCGCTCGCTTCCAGCCGCGGCACCTCCATGCAGGCGACCGTCACGTCCGCGCCGGACTGGCAATGCTGCTGGAGCATCAGCTCATAGTCCATCTTGTAGATGTGGTCCCCCGCCAGGATGACCATATACTCGGGCGCGTAGCTCTCGATGATGTCGATGTTCTGGAAGACTGCGTCGGCGGTGCCCTCGTACCACTGGAACTCGCTGATGCGCTGCGATGCGGGGAGGATGTCGAAGCCCTCGTTGCGCTCGCGCCGCAGGAAGTTCCAGCCGCCCTGCAGGTGGCGGATCAGCGAATGCGCCTTGTATTGGGTGGCAACCCCGATGCGGCGGATGCCGGAATTGATCGCGTTCGAGAGCGCGAAGTCGATGATGCGCGACTTGCCGCCGAAATAGACTGCGGGCTTGGCGCGGACATCGGTCAGTTCCGCCAGCCGACTGCCGCGCCCGCCCGCCAGCACATAGGCCATGGCGTCGCGTGCCAGCGGCTGCCCGCGTCTCTCGATCATCGTCTCTCTCCCGTTCGCGTTTGTCGTTATGGTTGCAGAACGCTTAATCCGGCGTCCGGGTTCTCTGGCGGGTTCGCTGGGGCAGGTCAGGCGACGTGCCAGATGTCGCGCGCATATTCGCGGATGGTGCGGTCCGACGAGAACCAGCCCATGCCCGCCACGTTGCGGATCGCCGCGGCACCCCAGCCGGCGGGGTCGCGCCAGCGTCGGTCGACCTCGCGCTGGGCCGCGGCATAGCTTTCGAAGTCCGCGGCCAGGAAGAACCTGTCGTGGTCGTAGAGTTCCCCGACCAGCCCGGCGTAGCGCCCCGGATCGTCGGGGGAGAAGACGCCGGAGGCGATTGCCGACAGCGCCTGGGCAAGCGCCGGGCAGCGCTCGATCATTTCGCGCGGATGATAGTTGCGGGCCCGCTCGGCGACCTGGTCGGCGGTGAGGCCGAAGATGACGATGTTCTCGTCTCCGACGCGATCCTTGATCTCGATGTTGGCACCATCGAGGGTGCCGATGGTGAGGGCGCCGTTCAGCGCCAGCTTCATGTTGCCGGTGCCCGACGCCTCCATGCCGGCGGTCGAGATCTGCTCGGAGAGATCCGCAGCGGGCATGATCCGCTCCGCCAGCGACACATTGTAGTTGGGCAGGAACGCGACCTTCAGCAAGCCCTGGACGGCCGGATCGCCGTTGATCCGCCGCGCGATGTCGTTGGCGAGCTTGATGATCAGCTTGGCGTTCCAATAGCTCGGCGCCGCCTTGCCCGCGAACAGCTTGACCCGGGGTACCCAGTCGCGCTCCGGATGGCTGCGGATCTGGTCGTAGAGCGCCACCGTCTCGAGGAGGTTGAGCAGCTGGCGCTTGTACTCGTGGATGCGCTTCACCTGGACGTCGAACAGCGCGTCCGGGTCGAGCGACAGGCCCGTCTCCGCCCGGATATGGTCGGCCAGTGCGACCTTGTTGGCGCGCTTCACCGCGGCGAAGCGCTCGCGGAAGCTGGGATCGTCCGCGAGCGGGGCGAGGCGCGAGAGCTTGGCGGCATCGTCCTTGAACGCCGGGCCGATCCCGTCGGCGATCAGCGCCGTCAGCCCCGGGTTGCACTCGTGCAGCCAGCGGCGCGGCGTGATCCCGTTGGTCTTGTTGTTGATGCGGTCGGGATAGAGGCGATGAAGGTCCGCGAACACGGTCTTCTTCATGAGCTCGGTGTGCAGCGCCGCCACGCCGTTGATGCTGTGCGCGCCGGCGAAGGCCAGATTGGCCATGCGCACGCGCCGCTCGCCGCCCTCGTCGATCAGGCTGATCGCGGTGATCGCGCGGTCGTCGATCCCCGGCGTCTCGCGCGCTTCCTTCAGCAGCTTGGCGTTGATCGCGTAGACGAGCTGCATGTGCCGCGGCAGCAGCCGCTCGAACAGCGGCAGCGGCCAGCTTTCCAGCGCCTCGGGCAACAAGGTGTGGTTGGTGTAGCCGAAGGTCGCGCGCGCGATATCCCACGCTTCGTCGAAGGCCACGTCGTGATGGTCGACCAGCAGCCGCATCAGCTCCGCCACCGCCACCGCCGGATGGGTGTCGTTGAGCTGGATCGCCGCCTTCTCCGGCAACGTCGTGATGTCGCCGAAATACTGCATGTGCCGGCGGACGATGTCCTGGATCGACGCGGAGGAGAAGAAATACTCCTGCCGAAGCCGCAGTTCCTGTCCCGCAGGGGTGGAGTCCGCCGGATAGAGCACGCGTACCAGCGTCTCGGCGGCGACCTGGCCGGCAAGCGCCCCTTGGTGATCGCCGGCGTTGAACCGGTCGAGCCGGATCGGGTCGAAGGCACGCGCCGTCCACAGCCGCAGCGTGTTGACCCGCCGCCCGCGCCAGCCGACCACGGGGGTGTCCACCGCCATCGCCTCCAGCCCCTCGGCCGGCTTCCAGTGGACGCGACCGCCGTCCTCGCTGACGACCTCGCCGCCGAAGCCGACCAGATAGGCGCTCTCGCGCCGCTCGAATTCCCAGGGATTGCCGTGCGCGAGCCAGGTTTCGGGCAGCTCGACCTGCCAGCCGTCATCGATCCGCTGGCGGAACATGCCGTTCACATAGCGGATGCCATAGCCGTAGGCGGGCAGGTCCAGGCTCGCCAGGCTCTCCATGAAGCAGGCCGCCAGCCGCCCCAGGCCGCCGTTGCCCAGCGCCGCATCCGGCTCGATCGCCTCGATCGCGGCGAGTTCGATCCCGAGCTCCTCCAGCGCGTCGCGCACCTCGGAGTCCCGGCCGAGGTTGGCAAGTGCGTCGCGCAGCAGCCGGCCGATCAGAAACTCCAGGCTGAGATAATAGACTCGCTTGGCACCGGCGGCATGGGCGGCGCGCGTGGACTCCATCCACCGGTCGATGATGTCGTTGCGCAGCGTCAGGATCGTCGCGGCGAGCCAGTCGTGCGGGTGCGCCGCGCGCTCGTCCTTGCCGATGCGGTGCTTGAGGGTGTCGACGATCTGCGCGGCAAGCGGGGACTGGGTCATGGGTGCGCCGTATCAAAGGGCAGGGAAGGAGCTTGTACCGCGCGGTCTCCCGCTGTCATTACGGAATGATAAGGATCGCGGTCGGTTCGTCGCAGAGCAGGGCGCCGACGCGGGTTTCGACACCCTCCGGCAGCCCGTCCAGGACAGTATCGGCCCACCAGTCCCTCGCCGGGGTCGGGGTTTCGGTGCCGGCGGTGGCCTCTGCGGTCCGCAGCGCCACGACCGCGAGCAGCCTTTCTTCGCCCGCCGCCCGCGTGAAGGCGAGGACGTGGTCGGCCCGCCTGCCGCGAACGTCGACCGGTCGATAGTCGCCGCTGGCGAACAGCGCCGGGTGCTGGCGCCGCAACCCCAGGAGCCTTGCGATCAGCGCGAGCTTCTCCGCACCCTGGCGGGTCGGATCGGCGAGTAGTTGCGCGCGCAGGTCATAGTCGACGGGACGGCGGTTGTCGGGATCGACCAGGCTGAAGTCGGGCAGCTCGGTGCCTTGGTAGCAGTCGGGCACGCCCGGAACGGTATAGCGGAGCGCCACCTGCGCCAGCGCGTTGGCGCGCGCCGGGGCTGCCGTTCTGGCGAGGAATGCCTGAAGGTCCGCGAGGAAATCGCCCGACTTGCCCGGATCGAGCAGCGCACGGACCAGCCCTTCGGCTGCACCCTCATAGCTTTCGTTGGGAGCCTCCCACGAGGATCGCAGCTTGGCTTCGCGCAGTGCCTTCTGCTGCCAGGCGACGACGCGGTCGGCAAAGGCGACCAGGCCGCCGGCGTCGTCGATCGCCAGCCCGTCCGGCCAGGCGCCGAACAAGGTCTGGAACAGCATGTAGACGTCGCCGGGATCCACCCCATCCGCATAGGGGGCCGCCAGGGCATGCCAGCGCAGCACCGCCTCGCGCCAGGCCTCCGGCAGTTCGCTCAGCGTCGCGAGCCGGGCGCGCATGTCCTCGCCGCGCTTGTGATCGTGCGTGGCGGTTGCGAGCATGCCGCGCGGGAAGCGCTCGGCCCGGCCGGCGGCATCGGCGTGGAATTCGGCGATGCTGGCGGAGAAGCGGGTCGCGTCAAAGCCGACGTCGTTGCGCGAGAGCAGCCGGCCATAGCGGTAGAAGGCGGTGTCCTCCACGGCCTTGGCGGCGATCGGCGCGGAGAGCTGCTGGAAGCGGCGCACCGCCTCCGCCGCGAGTTCAGGGTCCCCGGGGCCTGTGCCGGCGAGCCATTCCAGCACGCGATCGACCACCGCCTCCTCGCCGGGCGGCACATGCGCGGCGACGCGGCTGCGCGCGATCTCGCGGATTTCGGCGTCTCCCTCCGGCGCGGCATCGCCGGTGCCGTAGGTCCGGTAGACGGGGAACACCCACAGCAGGCGCTCGATCGCGCGGCGCAGCATGCCGCGGGTGAGTCCTTCGGTTTCAGGCGTTGAGGCGGCGAGCGCCGCGAACGCCTGGACGCACCGCGTCAGCTGGCCTTCGAATGCCCAGGCGAGCATGTGGCGCCGTGCCTCGAGCTCCTCGGCCTCGAAGTCCGCCGGGCGGCCGCTGATTTCCTCCCATAGCCGGTCGAGCGGTGCTTCGCCTTCCGGTGCGTGGAGGAGGGCGGCCACTTCCTCCATGAAGTCGTAGCCGCTGGTGCCATCGACACCCCAGTCGTCCGACAAGGGCTCGCCTGCGCCCAGGATCTTCTCGATCACCAGATAGGCCGGTCCCGGCGGAGCGTCCGCCGGCCGGGGCGTGGCATCCAGGCGCGCGCGCAGCGTACGGCAATAGCCGGCCGGATCGGTCAGCCCATCGACATGGTCGACCCGGACGCCATCGATCAGCCCCTCGGCATAGAGGCGCAAGGGGAGCGCGTGGACGGCCTCGAAGACCTCGGGATCCTCGATGCGGAGCCCGGCGAGTTCGCTGACGGTGAAGAAGCGCCGCCAGTTGAGTGCGTCGTTGGCGGTGCGCCACGACGCCAGCCGGTAATGCTGGCGCTCCAGCAGCGCGCGGATCTCCTGCGAATCGGCGGTCGCGCCACCCGCCTGGTCCTCGGCGCGCAGGGGGAAGCGGTGCTCGCCATAGGCGCAGACGAAGCGCCTGCCGTCCTCGACCACGATCTCGATCGCGCCCTGGTCCAATGCTTCCGACAGGGGCGTGCCGAGCACCGGCAGCAGCACCGGCTCCCGCCAGTCGATGTCGAAGAAGCGGGCGTAGGCGCTGTTCTGGCCGTGCGCGAGCACGTCCATCCACCAGGCGTTCTCGCTGCCGACGACGCCCATATGGTTGGGCACGATGTCGATGATGACGCCCATGTCGCGCGCGCGCAGCGCCTTTACGAGCTTCCGAAACGCCTCCTCGCCGCCCAGTTCGGGATTGATCCGGGTCGGGTCCACCACGTCATAGCCGTGGGTCGAGCCCGAGCGCGCCGTGGTGATCGGCGAGGCGTAGACGTGGCTCACGCCCAGCCGGTCGAGGTAGGGGACCAGCGCCTCGGCATCGGCAAAGGTGAAGTCGCGGTGGAACTGGAAGCGATAGGTGGCGCGGGGGGTCATCCGTTCCTCATGGCATTGATGCGGGCGACGCGTCGGGCAACCTCCGGCCGGTCGAGCAACTCGGACGCCGGAGCCGGCATGCGCCGCCGCCAATTGGGGTGTTCGTCGATGGTGCCAGGCAGGTTCGGCTGCTCCTGTGCACCGATCAAATCCTCGATCGGCAGGATCGCGAGCTCGCACGGGGTGCCGGCGATGAAGGCGAGGGCCGCGTCCACCGCGGGGGCGGGATCGTCGGCGGACGGCTCGGCCGCGTCCGTCACCTCGCCGTCGGTGAACGCCTGCCACAGCAGCGTGCGTTCCTCCGCGCGGGTGGCGCGCTCGTCGGCCTCCACGGCATCGGGGCGGGTACGGCCGAGCCGCCAGTTCCAGTCGATGTCGCGCCCGACCCACCAGCCGGCGACGGTCGCCAGGTCGTGGGTCCCGGTCATCGCCGCCGCTTCCTCGGACCAGCGCTCGGCGGGGATGAACCCGTCCTCGTCGCGCTCGAACGGCAGCACGCGCATGCCGAGCATGCTGCGCGCGTCCATCTTGGGCCGGAAGCCCTCGGGCACCGTGCCTAGGTCCTCGCCGATCACCACGGCGCGGGCGCGATGTGATTCGATCGCCAGCACGCGCAGCATGTCGTCGAGGGGCATGGTGAGATAGGCGCCGTCGCGCGGCGACGCGCCTTCGGGCACCACCCACAGGCGGCGCAGGCCCAGCGCATGGTCGATGCGGATGCCGCCGGCATGGTCGAGCGCCGCGCGCAGCGTCGCGATATAGGGTTCGAACCCGGTGCGCTGGAGCGCGCGCGGCGAAAAGCCGGTGATGCCCCAGCTCTGCCCCTCCGGCCCGAGCAGGTCGGGCGGCGCGCCGAGCGATAGTCCGGTGAGCAGGTCGTCGCGGCGGCTCCAGGCGTGGCTGCCGCCGCCGTCCATGCCCACTGCGAGGTCGGCGATCAGGCCCAGCGCCATGCCGCCGTCGATCGCGACGCGCTGGGCGGCGTCGAGGCTGCGCTTCGCCAGCCACTGGCAGAAGAGGTAGAAGTCGACTTCCTCGGCATGCTCGGCCGCAAAGCGCGCGACCGCGTCGCCGGCAGGATCGTGGAAGGCGGTGGGCCAGCCTTGCCAGCCGGTGGCGCCGCTCTCCGCAAAGAAGTGGGCGTGCAGCGCGTCGAAGCGCGCGTGGCGCAGCAGTTCGTCGCCGCCCTTGCGCACATAGTCGGCGACTTCGACGCGCACCGCGTCGCTGCGCGCGGCAAAGGCGGCGCGCAACTGGCGCAGCCGTGCGGGGATCGCGGCGCTCCAGTCGATCAGCTCGGGGGAGGCTGCCTCGTCGACGGCATGCCCGGCAAGTGCGGGATCGGCGTAGAGGATGTTGAGAAACAGCCGGCTCGACGGTGCATAGGGGCTGTAGCGGCTGGGATCGGCCGGGAAGAGCGCGTGCACCGGGCTGATCGCCAGCGCGCCGGCGCCGGCGGCGGCGAAGCTGCGCGCGGTCTCGGCCAGACTGCCGAAGTCGCCGAACGCGCGCGGGGTCGTGTCGCGCAGGCCAGCGATCTGCACCGCCGGCCCCCAAAGCCGCTTGCCGCCCGCGGCATCGGCGACGCCAAAACAGCGGCGAGGCGCGATCGCCAGGCGAAGGACGCGATCGCCCTGCACCAGCCGGTGATAGCCCGGCACGTCGATCCCGGGCAGTCGCCGCCCGTCGATCCGCAGCGACCGGCGGCTGCCGTCCTCCAGTTCCAGCCCGGCCGCACCCGCGGCGAGGCCGCCGGCGGGCAGCGGCACCGGCGTGCCGACGTCGGCGGAGACGAAGCTGCATGCGGTCGCCTGATCGGCCAGCCGGCGGCGGCTCTCGGCGATTGTGCCCTCACTGTCGGCGGGCAGGTCGAGCGCGGCGAGCACCTTCACCAGCGCCGCGTCGGAGACCCGCTGCGGCTCCCCGGCATAATCCTCCCAGTCGATCCGCAGCCCGGCGTCGGTGGCGAGGGCGTGAAGCGGGGTCATGCCTCCACCCAGACGGCGACGCTCGCAGCTGCGCCGGGCTCGCCGCGCGCGAACAGCGGCTGGGCCAGCTCGGGGAAGCAAACCGGCGCGTCGGCCAGGTTGAGCGCGATGGTGAGCGTCGCACCGTCGCCCATCCGCCAGCGCGCGACCACTGCCGCCTCGCCGATCGCGTGTGCGCCTAGGCTGGTGGTGCCCTTCAGCCGCGGCACGATGTGGGTGTGCCGGAGTGCAAGCAGCTCGCGGTAGAGCGCGCGCCACTCGGCGGCGTCGGGGCCGGGTTCGGGACGCGACTGGTCGAAGGTGCTGCGGGCGTTCGGATCGGGGATCCGCTCGCGCGCCGCCGGATCGGCGAACGCCGCGAACTTCGCGAACTCCTTGCGCCGGCCCTCGCGCACCGCGTCGGCGAGCTCGTCGTGGAAGTCGGTGAAGAACAGGAACGGCGCCTCGCTGCCCTCGCTGTCGCCCATGAACAGCAGCGGGATCTGCGGGCCGAGCAGCAGCAGCGCGGTAGCCGCGCGCAGCTTGTCGGGGTCGGCGAGCCGCGTCAGCCGCTCGCCCATCGCGCGGTTGCCGACCTGATCGTGGTTCTGGAGGAAGGACACGAACGCGGTCGTCGGCAGGTGGCCGCTCTTGCTGCCCCGCGGCTTGCCATCGTGGTTGGGCGAACCCTCGCCCTGGTAGATGAAGCCCTCGGCCAGGCAGCGCGCCAGCCGCTCGGCCGGCCCGTCGGCGAAATCCTGGTAATAGGCGCTGGTCTCGCCCGTCAGCAGCACATGCAGCACATTGTGGAAGTCGTCGTTCCACTGCGCGTCGTAGCGGCCGGCGCCCAGGCGGTCGGCGTCGTTCTCCTCATTCTCCAGAACGAGGTGGACCTGGCGATCTGGGCCGATTGCCTCGCGCAGCTCGGTTGCCATGGTATCCAGGAAGCCGGGATTGCCGATCGCGTGGACCGCGTCGAAGCGCAGCCCGTCGATGCGATATTCCTCCAGCCACATGCGCGCATTGTCGACAAAGAAGCGGTGCACCGGCTCCGCATCCACCGCCACTGCGCCGCCCCAGGGGGTGTGCACGTCGGTGTGGAAGAAGCCGCCGGCATAGGCGCCCAGATAGTTCCCGTCCGGACCGAAATGGTTGTAGACCACGTCCAGGAACACCATCAGCCCCAGCGCATGGGCGCGATCGACCAGCGCCTTCAGATCCTCCGGGCTGCCATAGGCCTCGGCCGGGGCATAGGGGAGCACCCCGTCATAGCCCCAGTTGCGGGTGCCGCCGAACGCATTGACCGGCATCAGCTCGATCGCGGTGACGCCCAGCTCGGCGAGCGACGGCAGCCGCTCGGCAACGCCTGCGAAGCCGCCGAGCACGCCCGCATGGACTTCCTCGATCACCGCCTCTTCCCACGGACGGCCCCGCCACTCGGGCGTGGTCCAGCGATAGGCGTGCGGATCGACCACGACGCTCCAGCCGTGCACGCCGCGCGCCTGCGCGCGCGACGCGGGGTCGGGCACCGCCAGATCGGCGTCGAGCCGGAAGCGATAGCGTGCACCGGCACCGACCGGCGCCTCGGCGGAGAACCAGCCGTCGTCGGCGCGGGTCATGGCGATCGCCTCGCCCCCGTCGATCTCCAGCGTCACCTCCGGGCGATCGGGTGCCCAGAGGCGGAAGCGGGTGCGGTCGGCGGCGACCGGCGACGCGCCCCAGCGGCTCACGCGGCCTGCTCCTCCGATGCGGCGCCGGGCTCCGGCTCGGTCTCCGCGATGTCGGCGACCCAGCGGATCAGCGCCGCGCTCTGCGGGCCGACCTCATAGTCGTTGCCGATCTCGAACGCGGTTTCCTCGGGCCGGGCACTGTCGACGAGGACGGTGCGGGGCACGTCGGGGGGCGGCAGGTGGAAGGTGATGGCGTCGCCCGATGCGTTCAGCAGCAGCGTCATCGCCTCGATGCGGCCATCCTCAAGCTGGCGTGCGCGGCGCATCACCAGGGCGCGGCCTTCCGGATTGTTCCAGTCGTCGGAGCTGAGCGGCTGGCCGCGCTCGTCCCACCATTCCAGGTCGTTGATGTCCGTGCCGGGCAGCTTGTCAGCATAGAGGAAGTTCGGGGCCCGCAGCAGCTCATGCTCGTGACGCAGCGCGATCAGGCGCGAGGTGAAGTCGAACAGCGCCTTGCCCTCGGGCGTGTCGCGCTTGCTCCAGTCGACCCAGCCGATCTCGTTGTCCTGGCAATAGGCGTTGTTGTTGCCGCCCTGGCTGCGCCCGAACTCGTCGCCCGCGAGCAGCAGCGGGGTTCCGAGCGAGGTGAACAGGGTAGTGAGCATCGAGCGCATCACCCGCTGGCGCGCGTCGTTGATCGCCGGATCGTCGGTCGGTCCCTCGACGCCCCAGTTGCGCGAGTAGTTCTCGCTGTGGCCGTCGCGATTGTCCTCGCCGTTCGCCTCGTTGTGGCGCTGTTCGTAGGCGACGGTGTCGGCGAGCGTGAAGCCGTCGTGCACCGCCAGCGCGTTGACGCTCGCCCATGGGCGCCGCGCGCGCCGGTCGAACAGGTCGCTCGATCCCGACATGCGCGCGGCCAACTCGCCGCGCATCGACGGGTCGCCGCGCCAGTATTTGCGCACGCCGTCGCGGTACTTGTCGTTCCACTCGGCAAAGCCGGGCGGGAAGTTGCCGAGCTGATAGCCGCCGGGGCCGATGTCCCAGGGCTCGGTCGACAGCTTCAGGCGGCCCAGCACCGGGTCCTGCCGCAGCACGTCGAAGAAGGCGGCGCCGGGGTTGAAGCCATGCTCCTCGCGCCCCAGCGTCAGGCCGAGGTCGAAGCGGAAGCCGTCGATCCCGAACGACGTCGCCCAATAGCGCAGCGAATCCGCCACCATCTGGATGACGCGCGCCTTTTCGAGGTTGAGCGTGTTGCCCGTGCCGGTGTCGTTGATCGTGTAGCGCGGGTTGTCCTGGACGTGGCGGTAGTAGGTCGCGTTGTCGAGCCCGCGCCACGACAGGGTCGGACCGCGTTCGGAGCCTTCACAGGTGTGGTTGTAGACCACGTCCATGATCACCTCGAGCCCGGCGGCGTGGAGGCGGCGGACGGCCAGGCGCAGCTCGTTGTGGCTGTTGCCGGCGAAGAACTGCTGCTCGGGCGCGAAATAGCTGAGGGTGTTGTACCCCCAATAGTTGCGCAGGCCCTTTTCCTGCAGGAACCGGTCCTGCACGAACGCATGGATCGGCATCAGCTCGACCGCGGTCACGCCCAGCCGCTTGAGATGGTCGATTACCCGCGGATGGCTGAGTGCGGCAAAGGTGCCGCGCTCTGGCGGGGAGACTTCGTCGAACAGCTTGGTGAGGCCCTTGGCATGGGCCTCGTAGATCACCGTATCCGACCAGGGCGTGTTCGGGCGGATGTCGCCCGACCAGTCGAAATGGGTATCGACCACCACGCCCTTGGGCATGGCGGGCGCGCTGTCGCGCCGGTCGAAGCTCAGGTCCTCGCGGCGCGAACGCACCTGATAGCCGTGCAGCGCGTCGGTCCAGCGGACCTCACCGTGCAGCTGCTTGGCATAGGGGTCGAGCAGCAGCTTGTTGGGGTTGAAGCGATGCCCCTCCTCGGGCGCATAGCGGCCATAGGCGCGATAACCGTAGAGGAGGCCCGGGCGCGCCTCGGGCAGATAGCCGTGCCAGACCTCGTCCGTCCACTCGGTCAGCTCATACCGCTTGATCTCCCGCCGGCCCGTGGGCTCGAAGATGCAGAGCTCGATCTTCTCGGCATTGGCGGAAAAGACGGCGAAATTGACGCCCAGGCCGTCAAAGGTGGCGCCGAGCGGGTATGGAGAACCGGCTTCGAGCCGGTCGGGCAGGCTATTCAACGAGGACCCCCTTCGTAACGAAGCACCACCGCCGCAAGCGGGGGCAGCACGACGGTTGCACTGGCCGGCTGGTCGTGCAGGGGCGTCGCGGAAGCGGTAACCATTCCACCGTTGCCGATGTTCCCGCCGCCGTAGATTTCCGCATCGCTATTAAGTACTTCGCGCCATTGGCCGGCGCGCGGCAGGCCGATCTGATAGCCGTGGCGCGGCTCCGGCGTCATGTTGAGCAGCACCACGCAGGGCGCGGCGCGGCCATCGCCGTAGCGGGCGTAGACGAAGACGCTGTTTTCCTGGTCGTTGCCCACGATCCAGTCGAAGCCGGCCGGATCGGCATCGCGCGCATGGAGCGCGGGCTCGGCCGCGTAGAGCGTGTTGAGGTCGCGCACCAGCCGCTGGATCGCGGCATGCTCGGGTCGGTCGAGCAGGTCCCAGCGGACCTGCGTGTCGTGGTTCCATTCGGTATCCTGGGCGAGCTCGCCGCCCATGAACAGCAGCTTCTTGCCCGGATGCGTCCACATGAAGCTGAAGTACGCGCGCAGATTCGCCAGCTGGCGCCAGCGATCGCCCGGCATCTTGCCCAGCAGCGAACCCTTGCCGTGCACCACCTCGTCATGGCTGAGCGGGAGCACGAACTTTTCGGAAAAGGCATAAACGAGGCCGAAGGTCAGCTCGCCGTGGTGCCAGCGCCGGTACATCGGATCACGCTCCACATATTGGAGCGTGTCGTGCATCCAGCCCATGTTCCACTTGTAGGTGAAGCCGAGGCCGCCCTGGTGGACGGGTGCGGTGACGCCGGGCCAGGCGGTAGACTCCTCGGCCAGCGTGATCGCGCCCGGGCAGCGTTCGGCCACTAGCGTGTTCATGCGCTTGAGGAACTCGACCGATTCCAGGTTTTCGCGCCCGCCGTGGATGTTGGGCACCCACTCGCCGGCGTTGCGGCTGTAGTCGCGGTATAGCATCGAGGCGACGGCATCGACGCGCAGACCGTCGATGTGGAAGGTCTCCAGCCACCACAGCGCCGAAGCGAGCAGGAAGCCCGCCACCTCGCGCCTGCCGAGGTTGTAGATCAGCGTGTTCCAGTCCTGGTGGAACCCCTCGCGCGGGTCGGCATGCTCGTAGAGGTGCGTGCCGTCGAACTGGGCGAGGCCGTGCGCGTCGGTCGGGAAGTGCGCCGGCACCCAGTCGAGGATCACGCCGATGCCGGCGCGGTGGCAGGCGTCGACGAAGCCGGCGAACTCTTCCGGAGAGCCGAAGCGCGCCGAGGGGGCGAACTGCGAGAGGGGCTGGTATCCCCAGGAGCCGCCGAACGGATGCTCCATGATCGGCAGCAGTTCGAGGTGGGTGAAGCCCATGTCGGCGACATAGGGGATCAGCCGCTCGGTGAGCCCCTGCCAGTCGAGCGTACCGAGCGCGTCGCCGTCGGGCCGCAGCCAGGAACCGGCATGCACTTCGTAGATCGACAGCGGCGCGCCCGGGGCCTGGCGCTTGCCGCGCTCGGCCATCCAGTCGCTGTCGTGCCAGCGATAGTCGGCGGTCGCGGCGACGATCGATCCGGTGGCGGGCGGCGCCTCGGTCTGGCGGGCGAGCGGGTCCGCCTTCTGCACGACGCGGCCGTCGGCACCGAGGATCTCGTATTTATAGTGGGTGCCCGGGCCGGTGCGGGGCACGAACAGCTCCCACACGCCGGCGCCATGGTGCCGGCGCATCGGATTGCGCCGGCCGTCCCAGCCGTTGAAGTCGCCGATCACCGAAACCCGGCGGGCATTGGGCGCCCACAGGGTGAAATGGACCCCCTCCACGCCCTCGACCGTGCGCGGCTGCGCGCCGAACACGCGGGCAAGGTCCCAATGCCGGCCCTCGTTGAACAGGTGGAGGTCGAGGTCTCCGAGGATCGGGCCGAAGCCATAGGCGTCCTCGATCTCCTGCACCCAGCCGCCAGGCCAGCGGATGGCGAGAGCATAGGGCACGTCCTCTTCCAGCGTGCCGGTCCAGAGCCCGTCGTCGCAGTGCAGGTCACCGAGCGGCCGGCCATCGTCCCGGGCCATCAGCGCGACCGCGTCCGCTCCCGGCTGGAAGCTGCGGACGACGCGCCGGCCGTTCTCCTGGTGCGCGCCCAGCAGCGCGAACGGGTCGTCGAGCGTGCCTGCGCGGAGCGCGCCTGTGAGTGCGCCAACATCGGTCATGCGAAATCCTCGTTGAGCAGGCGGGCCGCGGCGCGGGCGAGGCCCAGCGCCGGCACGGCGATCCAGTCCGGCCGGTTGGCCGCCTCGTACGCGACCTCATAGGCCGCCTTTTCGAGCAGGAAGAGGTCGAGCAGCGGGTCGTCGGCGCCCGGATAGGCGAGCACGCCACTCTCCGCCGCCGCCTCGCCATAGCCGGCCAGGAACGCCTCGATCGCCGAACTGCCGAAGCGTGCATAGCGGCGCGTGGCACGCGCTTCCTCGCGCTCGGCGCTGAACGGCAGGTTGCGCTCGGCGACTGCCGCCGCATAGTCGAACGAGCGCAGCACGCCGGCGACGTCGCGCAGCGCCAGATCCTTGGCACGGCGTTCGGCGAGCGGCTTGGCGGGCTCGCCCTCGAAGTCGATCAGCATCACGTCGCTGCCGGTCACCAGCACCTGGCCCAGATGCAGGTCGCCGTGGATGCGGGTGCGGGCGCGCCCTTCCGCGCTGCGGGCGACCGCCCCCACGCGCTCCATCAGCGCGGCACGCTGCTCCGCCAGACGGGCGAGCGCCGCATCGGCCTCTTCGCTGCCGAGCGACACGCCCTCCAGCATCAGCAGGGCGCGGTCGAGTTGCCCCGCCACACGGCCACCCAGCCGGTCGGCCTCCGCCGCGGTCATCGGCTCGGGCGCAAAGGCGGCATCGTCGCTGTCCTTCGCCAGAACCGCGTGCATTTCTGCCAGTCGACGACCGAAGTTGGTGGCGAAGTTGCGATAGTTGCTGAAGCTCGCATCCTCGTTGGTGGCGAGGCGTTCGAGCACGCCCAGCGTCCACTGCCAGCCGTCGCCCTGGTTGTAGACGAACGCCTGCGCCAGCATCACCAGCGTCTCGCGATCACCCTCCACCCGGGTCACCGTGCCGAGCATCGGCGGCACGTTGGCGAAGCCGCGACCGGAGAGATAGCGCACCATCTCCACGTCCGGATGGATGCCGGGTGCAACCTTGCGGAGCAGCTTCAGGACCGCGTGCTGGCCGAGCACCAGCGTGCTGTTCGACTGTTCGGCCGCCAGCCATTCCGGCGCGGCATCCGGCTCCAGGTCAAAGCCTTCGAACGCGGTGAAGCGCAGCTCGCCGCCGTCTGCCAGCGAGACCACCGCATGATCGTGGAGCGCCTGCACAACGGAACGGCCGAAGCCTTCCAGGGCAAATCCGTCGGTCAGCAGGCCCACCGTGCGGCCGCGGCGCACCCGCGCCAGCGCGAGGTTCGACGCGAACGGCCCGGTGTTCTCGCCCTCCCAGGCAATGCCGAGCGGCAGCATGTAGGTGGCGGTGCCGCTGTCGGTCTCGACTTCGATCTCGCCCAGCAGCAGGTCCTCGGCCGCGGGCATCGGCGTCGAGCGGACCAGATGGACCGATGCGATCGTCTCGTCCTTGGCCCCGAACCAGCGGCGCTGGGTCAGGTAGGTCGGCAGCAGGTCCTTCTCGAGCACGCCACGATTGGCGCCCAGCGCCACGTCCGCCAGCTCGGGCCGCAGCACGAAAGTGTAGCGTTCGATCTCGCTTGCGGGCGCGCCGCTCGACCAGCCGGGGCCCTCCTCGTCCGCGGAAAGGCGGAACCACAGGAAGCCATAGGGCGGCAGCGTCAGCAGATAGGGAAGCTGGCCGACCTTCGGAAAGGGCGTGCTGCCGAGCAGCTCGACGGGCGTGCGCCCCTCGAACTCGTGCAGGTCGAGCTCGACTGCCTGCGCGGTGCGGCCGAGATTGGCGACGCACAGGATGGTATCGCCCTCATGCTCGCGCAGATAGGCCAAGATCTTGCGGTTCGCGGGACGCAGGAAGCGCTGGGTACCGCGTCCGAATGCCTGATATTCGCGCCGCACGGCCAGCATGCGCTTGATCCAGTTGAGCAGCGAATGGCGGTCGCGCTCCTGCGCTTCCACGTTCACGGCCTGATAGCCATAGAGCGGGTCCATGATCGCCGGCAGCGCCAGCGCGGGCGGATCGGCGCGGGAGAAGCCGCCGTTGCGGTCCGGCGACCATTGCATGGGCGTTCGCACGCCGTCGCGGTCGCCCAGATGGATGTTGTCGCCCATGCCGATCTCGTCGCCGTAATAGAGCACGGGGGTGCCCGGCATGGTCAGCAGCAGCGCGTTCATCAGCTCGACGCGGCGCCGGTCGCGCTCCATCAGCGGCGCGAGGCGGCGGCGGATGCCGAGGTTGATGCGCGCGCGCCGGTCGGCGGCATAGGTGTTCCACAGGTAATCGCGCTCGGCGTCGGTCACCATCTCGAGCGTCAGTTCGTCATGGTTGCGCAGGAAGATCGCCCATTGGCAGTTCTCGGGGATTTCCGGCGTCTGGCGCATGATGTCGGTGATCGGAAAGCGATCCTCCTGCGCCACCGCCATGTACATGCGCGGCATCAGCGGGAAGTGGAACGCCATGTGGCATTCGTCGCCTTCTGCGCCGAAATACTGCTGGGTATCCTCCGGCCACATGTTCGCCTCGGCCAGCAGCATGCGGTCGGGATAGTGCGCGTCGAGGTCGGCGCGGATCTTCTTCAGGACGTCGTGGGTTTCGGGCAGATTCTCGTTCGAGGTGCCGTCGCGCTCGATCAGATAGGGGATCGCATCGAGCCGCAGCCCGTCGACGCCCAGGTCGAGCCAGAAGTGCATCACCGAGAGCACTTCCTTCAGCACCTCGGGATTGTCGAAGTTCAGGTCTGGCTGGTGGCTGTAGAAGCGGTGCCAGAAATACTGCCCGGCGACCTCGTCCCAGGTCCAGTTGGACTTTTCGGTGTCGAGGAAGATGATCCGGGTGCCCGAATAGATCTTGTCGTCGTCCGACCACACGTACCAGTCGCGCTCAGGCGATCCCTTGGGCGCATGGCGGGCGCGCTGGAACCAGGGGTGCTGGTCCGACGTGTGGTTGATGACCAACTCCGTGATGACGCGCATGCCGCGTTCGTGGGCCGCCGCGATGAACTCGCGCGCGTCGTCCATCGTGCCGTAATCGGGGCTGACGTCTCGATATTCGGCGATGTCATAACCGTCGTCGCGCCGGGGCGAGGGGTAGAAGGGCAGCAGCCACAGCGTGTTGACGCCCAGGTCGGCCAGATAGTCGAGCTTCGACATCAGCCCCTTGAAGTCGCCGATGCCGTCGTTGTTGGCATCGAAGAACGACTTCACGTGCAGCTGGTAGATGACCGCATCCTTGTACCACAGCGGATCCTGGTCGAGGGCGGCGGCGGTCATGCGAAGTCTCCGGGGGCGATGCGCCAGATGCGATAGGGCTGGTCGGGGTCGAGGCGGATGTGCTGGTGCTTGCCGTGCCAGCGGAAGCGGTGGCCGGCGGCGAGGTCCTCCACCGCGACGCTGCCGTCGTCGGGGATGCCGAACTCCCACAGCGGGATCTCGAACCCGGCGTCCTGGCCGTGGTGCGGGTCCATGTTGACCATCACCAGCAGCATCTCGCTGCCGTCGGGCGCGGGCTTGGCGTAGAAGATCACCCGGTCGTTGTGCGCGGGCAGGAAGCGGGTGTTGAGGTGCGTCTGCAACGCCGGATGCGCGCGGCGCAGGCGGTTCAGCAGCGTGATGTCGCCGATGATGTTGCCCGGCGCCTGCCAGTCGCGCGGCTTGACGATGTACTTCTCGGAATCGAGATATTCTTCCTTGCCGGGCACCGGCGCCGCCTCGCACAGCTCGAAACCGGAATAGACGCCGAACAGCCCCGACAGCGTCGCCGCCAGCACCGCGCGGATGCGGAAACCCGGTCGACCCGAGGTCTGCAGGAACACTGGGTTGATGTCCGGCGTGTTGACGAAGAAGTGCGGCCGGTAGAACTCCTTGGGCGCGGTCGTCGTCAGCTCGGTGATGTATTCCATCAGGCTGTGCTTGTCGTCGCGCCAGGTGAAATAGGTGTAGCTCTGCGAGAAGCCGATCTTGCCGAGCCGGTACATCATCGAAGGGCGCGTGAACGCCTCCGCCAGGAAGATCACGTCGGGGTGCTCGGCCCGCACCTCGCCGATCATCCACTCCCAGAAGGGCAGCGGCTTGGTGTGCGGGTTGTCGACGCGGAAGGTCTTCACCCCCCGCTCGACCCACAGCAGGATCACGTCGCGAAGCGCCGTCCACAGGCCGGGGATCGCATCCGGGCCGTAGAAGTCGACGTTGACGATGTCCTGATACTTCTTGGGCGGATTTTCCGCATATTTCATCGACCCGTCGGGCCGCCACGCGAACCAGCCGGGATGCTCGGTGAGCCAGGGATGGTCCGGCGAGGCCTGGATCGCGAAGTCGAGCGCGATCTCCAGTCCGTGCGCACGCGCGGACTCCACCAGTCGCGCAAAATCCTCCGGGCTACCCAGCTGCGGGTGGATCGCGTCGTGCCCGCCCTCGGCGCTGCCGATCGCATAGGGGCTGCCGGGATCGTCCGGACCGGCGGTCAGCGTGTTGTTCGGGCCCTTGCGGTGGGTACGCCCGATCGGGTGGATCGGCGGGAAATAGAGCGTGTCGAAGCCCATGTCGCGGACCGCGGGCAGCCGGGCGATCACGTCGTCGAAATTGCCGTGGCGGCTCGCATCCTCGGTCTGCGAGCGCGGGAACAGCTCGTACCAGCTGGAAAAACGCGCCGCGAGCCGCTCGGCATCGACGATCTGCGGTTCGGAGCGCAGCCGGTGCGGGCGGTCGTCGGCGGCGTCCATCAGCTTGGCGAGCTCGGGCGAGAGCAACAGAGTGGCACTGTCCTGGCCGGCACTTTCCAGCCGCTGCTGCCACTCCGCCAGTGCCGCGCGTACCTCGCCCTGCGAGCGTGCGACCGCCTCGGCGACCAGCGCGCGACCCTCGGCATGGTCGACCGGCTGGGCCACGCCGGCATCGAGCTTCTTGGTGAAGTCACGCCGGAACCCGCCGAAGCGGTCCAGCCAGCCCTCGATCGCATATTCGTAGCGGCCGAGCCGTTCGAGCGGGAAGCTGCCGCGCCATAGGTCGTTGGGCAGCTGCGTCATCCGGGCGACGCGCCAGCTGGATTCGTCGGCAGCCCGCCAATGCAGTTCCACCGCCAGCTGTTCGTGGCCGTCCGCGAACACGGTCGCCTCCACTGGCACCTGCTCGCCGACCACCCGCTTGACCGGAAAGGCACCGCCCTCGACGCGCGGGTGAAGCTCCTCGACCACCAGCCGCGGCGAAGCTGCGCCCGCGTCGATCGCCTCGGCCGCGATCGGCATCCGGATCGGCGCCGCACGGCGGGCGGTGAACAACCGCACTTCGCCGGCGGCAAGGGGGCCCTCGGCGTCGCCGTCCGCGTGCACAGGCGCAAAGCCTTCGAACGCCGCACCCATATATTCGCGGATCCCGTCGGCGGCCGGCAGCGGCTGGGGCGTATCGCTGCGGTTGACGAAGACCAGCAACGCAGCGCCCGCATCGCGAACGTCGCCGGTGTCGGCGCGCAGCAGCACGCCGACCGGCGCCTGCGGCCCGGTCAGCGCGCGCATTTCGCCGCCATAGCTTTGAACCGTCTGGACGACCGCGAGTGCCTGGCGCACGGCCGGCACCAGATCCCCGCCGCCGGCGAACATCTCTGCCGGCAGGATGATGCCGTTGGCACTCGCCGCGGCCACGGCCAGCGTTCGTGCGACCGCCGCCGGTGCATCGGCGTTTCCGGTGGTTGCTGCCGACACTTCCGCAAGAAGCGGTGCCTGGGCACGCAGTTCCTCATACTCCTCCACCAGCCACGGCGCACGAAGGTCCCACCACGCGAAGGAAGAGGTGATCGCGCTGAGCCCTGCCGGTGCGAGCGCGCGTACCTGCGGCCGCGTCAGGTCCGGCGCCCCGCTGATGAAGCCGGTGCCCGGGTGCCGTTCGCGCACGGCCGAGATCAGCCCGATCAGCGTTTCGGGCGGAATTCGATCCGCTCCGAGCAGCCGGAAGCCCGCAATTCCCGCATCCACGAGGGCCGAGAGCCGCTTCACCAGCACCGGGAGCAGCAGCGCTGCGGCCTCGGGCGTACGCAACCGTGCGCGCGCCTCGCCGCTCGCCCGCGCAGGCTGGCGGGGATCCACGGGACCGTCGCCAGCGCCGGCACGTCGGATCGCAAACGCTTCCGGGTGGCTGGCGAGCAGCGGGTGATCGATCGGCGCGCGATCGAGGGATAGTGCGACCAGCAGCGCGAGCCCGGCCTCTGCGCAGGCTGCGGGCAGTGGGGGCGGCACCAACTCCCCATCCCCGAGCACCGGCGCGTCGGCGCGCCACAACACCCCATCGAAGCCGACGGCAGCGGCATCGGTCAGCAGGCGCTCAGGAAGAGGGAAGGAGGGGATCGAGAGGAGGCGGGAGACGAACTGCGGCAAAAGTGACCTCCATCACGGGAACCTGCACTCAACATCGACCAGCGCGCATCGTTCCGCCCCCGCCGCAAGGATTTGCGGCAGGGCGACGGGCGATCTCGTCGAGGGGCGGGCCGGAGGTGCCGCTTATCGAGCGGCGCCTCCGACGTTCAGGCCTTGGCGCTGCCGGGCTTGCGCTTGGCCGGGGTGCTCGCCGCCTTCTTGGGGGCGGCCGCCCGCTTGGCCTTGGTGGGCGCCGCGACGACTGCGGCGGCCTCGTCCGCGGTTGCGGCCTGGGCGGCCGGCGTGCTCTTGGGAGCGGCACTGCGTGACCCGCGCGTCTTCTTCTGTGCGGGCGCCACTTCGGCATCCGTCGAGGCTGCGGCCTGGGCGTCGATCTCACGGCAGGCAGCGTCCCAGTGGCGCGCGTGCTCGCCCTCGGGCTTGCCCTCCTCCAGCCACATCGCGTGGGCCCGCTCGCGGATACGGTGCTCTCGATCGTCCAACTTCACTCTCCCGAATCCGGCATGCGCCGGGATTGTTGCCGCAGTCGTTGCGCTTGCGAAAGGGCTTACAGGATCGGCTTGCCGCCCGTCACCGCGACCGTCGCGCCGGATACGTAGCTGGCTTCGTCGCTGGCGAGCATCACATAGATGGGTGCGAGCTCCGCGGGCTGGCCGGCGCGGCCCATCGGCACGTCCTTACCGAAGTTCTCGACCTGCTCCGGCGGCATCGTGGACGGAATCAACGGTGTCCAGATCGGGCCGGGGGCGACGCAGTTCGCCCGGATGCCCTTTTCCGCCAGGAGCTGCGAGAGCCCGCCGGTGAAGTTTTGGATTGCACCCTTGGTGGTGGCGTAGGCGAGCAAAGTCGGCTTGGGCGTGTCGGCGTTGACCGAGGTGGTGTTGATGATCGCCGAACCCGGCTGCATGTGCGGCACGGCGGCCTTGGTCAGATAGAACATCGCGTGGATGTTGGTGCGGAAGGTCTTGTCCCACTCCTCGTCCGGGATGTCGGTGATCGCCTCGAACGTCATCTGGTGGGCGGCGTTGTTGACCAGGATGTCGAGCCCGCCGAACGCCTCCACGGCCTTGTCGACGATCGCGCGGCAGTGCGCCGGGTCGCCGATGTCGCCCGGTATCAGCACCGCCTTGCGGCCGGCGTCCTCGACCAGCCGGGCGGTCTCCTGCGCGTCCTCATCCTCGTTCAGGTAGGAGATCAGCACGTCTGCCCCTTCGCGGGCGAAGGCGATCGCCACCGCGCGGCCGATGCCGCTGTCGCCGCCGGTGATGATGGCGCGGCGCCCCTCCAGGCGGCCGGAACCGCGGTAGCTATGCTCGCCGTGGTCGGGCCGCGGATCCATTGCTGCCGTGGTGCCGGGAGGCGACTGCTGCTGTTCGGGCTGCGGCGGCGTCGGGCGATCGGTCATCATTGGCTCCTTCGCTCCGCGAACGGTCGACGGGGAGGCGGGTTCCGGCACCCACGGCCTCCAGTCGGCAGGACGGTTGCGCGAAGCGACGGCCCGGCGCGTGCATGCCACCGCGAAGCAGCGTTGGACGCTTCGTGCGGCTCGGGAAAATGCTCAGCCGACGGCCTTCTCCAGCTGGGCCTTGCTCATCTTGGAACGACCGGGGACGTCCTGTTTCTTCGCTTTCTCGTACAACTCTGCCTTCGTGGGACCGTCGCTCCCGCCATTGCCGCCGCCGCGCTCTCGTCGCTTGATCTGGGCAAGTCGCCGCTTGTTCTCGGAGGGGCTCTGCTGGTTGGACGCGCCCGCCTCGCTCAGCGCGATCGCAACCGCCTGCTTGCGGTTCTTCACCTTGCGCCCCGAACCGGATTCCAGATCGCCTTCCTTGAACTCGTGCAGGACGCGTTCCATCGTGTCCTTCTGGGCCTTGCTCTGTTTCGCCATGGTCGCTCTCCTTGAACGCAGGGAACGCGCGGACGGCCGGCGCGCTCAGCTGTCCGGACAACGCGCGGAGGCGGGAAATGGCACAGCCGGAGCGGGGAGCGGGCGGCGGAACGGTGGTCGGATGGAAGCTGGACCCGCGGGAGCGTGCGGAGCTGTTGGCGCGCTTCCCGCCCCGCTGGCCCGATACCGTCGCGGACCATGTCACCTTGCGCTCCGGAACCGGCCCGGGAACGCCCCTGCCGAGCGAGGAGGCGGGCGAGGTGGTCGGCTGGACCGACGATGGAGAAGGGCTGCAGGCGCTGGTCGTCGCGATCGGCGGCGGCACGGCACGCGCAGACGGCGGCACCTATCACATCACCTGGTCGCTGGATCGTGGCGCCGGCCGCAAGCCGGTGGAGAGCAACCGGGTCTTGGCGGAACGCGGCTGGCACCGGTTGGAAAAGCCGATCCCGGTCCGGCTGCGGCCGGCTCGCTTCTAGCCAGCGTTCACGGTGCGATCGGCCGCGGTTTCGCCACCCCGATGCCGCGGCTGTTCGCGGTCGCGCTCACGCCGATCATGCCGCATCCCTCGTAGGAGGCGGCGAGGCCGCAGGCGAGATGGGGCATCTTCACCAGCCGTTCCCGCTCGGCCACGGCATCCACGATCCGCGGGTCTCCCGGCGTAGGCTCCAGGATGGGAACGCGATATTCGTCGGCATCGCGCAGGGCGCAGACCACGATCTCGCCGGACTCCGCGTTCGGCTCGCAGCGATATTCCGCTCGCGTCGCTTCCCGATACTGCGCCAGGGCCGCATCCACATTCGCCTGTTGCGCCATCACCACCAGCAGCAGATCGAACGGCATCGGCACCTCCAGGGGCACGCGGGAATCGGAACCGGCCGAGTGTGCAGGATCCGACGCAAAACGCCAGCGCATTCGCTCGACAAGCGGTCGCGCCTTCCCTATCGCCGGGCCTTCATCATACGGAGCAGAAGCACAGCCATGCAGACCGCCAGCCAGGTTCTCGATCGCGTCCTCGTGCTGGAGATGGTCCGTGTGACTGAAGCCGCCGCCATCGCCGCCTCCACCTTGGTGGGACGTGGCGACGAGAAGGCGGCGGATGCCGCCGCCGTCGAGGCGATGCGGGAAGCGCTCAATGGCCTCGACATGGACGGCACCGTCGTGATCGGCGAGGGCGAGCGCGACGAGGCGCCGATGCTGTTCATCGGCGAGAAGGTCGGCACCGGCCAGGGCCCCGCGATCGACATCGCGCTCGATCCGCTGGAAGGCACCACCATCTGCGCCAAGGCCGGACCGAACAGCCTGGCGGTGCTGGCGATCGCCGAGGAAGGCGGGCTGCTGAACGCGCCCGACGTCTACATGGACAAGATCGCCGTCGGCCCGGGCTATCCCGCGGGCGTGATCGACCTGGACAAGACGCCGACCCAGAACGTCGAGGCGATCGCCGCGGCCAAGGGCGTGAGGCCCCGCGACATCATCGCCTGCGTGCTCGACCGCCCGCGCCACGAGGGGTTGATCGCCGAACTGCGCGCGATCGGCTGCGGCGTGGTGCTGATCGGCGACGGCGACGTGGCCGGGGTGATCGCGACCACCGACCCCGATACCACGATCGACGTCTACATGGGCACCGGCGGTGCACCGGAGGGCGTGCTCGCCTGTGCTGCACTGCGCTGTGTTGGCGGCCAGTTCAAGGGCCGGCTGCTGTTCCGCAACGATGACGAGCGCGCGCGTGCCGCCAAGTGGGGCGTCACCGACCTCGACAAGCAGTATGACCTGACGGAACTCGCCCGCGGCGACTGCATCTTCGCCGCGACCGGCGTCACCGACGGGTCGCTGCTTGCGGGCGTGAAGCGCATGCGCGGCAAGATGACCACCGAGAGCGTGGTGATGCGCGCCAGCTCCGGCACGGTGCGCTGGGTCAAGGGCGAGCACCGTATCGACGCATGACCCTGGCGCTGCTCGCGCTGGCACTCGCGAGCTACGCCTGGTTCCTGAAGGGTGAGGCGCTGCTGCGGCGCTGGCGCGGTCCTATGGCAGGCCGCGCCCGCGTGGAGCGGCTGCGGCGCTGGGTCGCGCGGGGGTGGCTGCTGTTCGGTGCCGTGCCGCTCGTTGCGCTGGCGCTGCTCGGCCAGGTAGACACCCTGCGGCGGCTCCCGGACGCGTTCGTGCCGCTCGCCCTCGCCGTGCGCACCGCGCTGATCGGGCAGGGCGATCCGGCGGCTACCGGCCTGCTCGCCGCGGCAGTGGCGGGGGGTCTTGCGGGGGGCGCCGGCGTCGGCCTCCTGATCGCCGCCTGGCGTCGCCGGCGGGGCAGGGGCGACCTCCACATCGGCCGCATCGGCGGGCTGCTGCCGCGCTCTTGCGCCGAGCTGCGCTGGGGCGCTGCGGTCGCAATCACGGCGGGGATCGTGGAGGAGCTCTTCTTCCGGCTGTTGCTGCCTCTGCTCGTCACCCAGGCGAGCGGCAGCGCGCTTGTCGGCTTCGGTCTCGCGACGCTGCTGTTCGGGCTGGCGCATGGCTATCAACGGCTTGCCGGCATGGTCGCCGCGACGTTGGTAGGCGGATTGTTCGCCGCGCTGTATCTCTACAGCGGCGCCCTGTGGTTGGCGATGCTCGCCCATGTGCTGCTCGATCTCAACAGCCTGGTCCTGCGACCGGCCTTCGCCGGTGCATGGCGGGAGCGGCATTGACGGCCGTCTGTCTCGCTTCAATGGTATGCCGGAGCGAAGGGGAGGGACGATGATGCTGGGACGGGCACTGACGGGAATGGCATTGCTGCTGGCGGGTGCCGGCGCGGGATCGCTGGCAGGCGCCCGGCCGCAGCAGGCCGCACCTGCCGCTCCGCAGGCGCGCTACAGCTACAGCCAGGTGATGGTGCCGATGCGCGACGGCACCCGGCTGCAGACGGTGATCCGCCGTCCGCTCGGTAAGCAGGGGCCGCTGCCGATCCTGCTCCAGCGGTCGCCCTATGGCGTGCCGCCTGCCGGCGCGGTCGGGCCAGAACGCAGCCTCGAGTATTTGGAGCCGGACGGCTATATCCTCGTCAACCAGAACATGCGCGGCCGCTTCGAAAGCGAGGGCAGCTTCACCATGTCGATGGCGCTCCAGCCGCAAGGGGCAAAGGGCGTGGACGAGGCGACCGACGCCTATGACACGATCGACTGGCTGGTGAAGAACGTGCCCGCAAACAACGGCCGCGTCGGCATGATGGGCGTGTCCTACCCCGGCTATGCCGCCGCCGTCGCGCTCGCGCGTCCGCATCCTGCGCTGAAGGCCGTCAGCCCGCAGGCGGCGTGGAACGACTGGTGGATCAACGACGACCTGCATCGCTACGGCGCGATGCGGCTCTCCTATGCGACCGACTGGCTCTATCCGCTCCAGAACAACAAAGAGGGCGAGAGCTTCGATTCCGGCGCCTATGACAGCTACGAATGGTTCCTGAAGCTCGGGCCGATCGAGAATCTCGACAAGCGCTACTTCAAGGGCAGCGTGCCGCGGCTGACGCAGATGATCGAGCACCCGGACTACGACCGCCTCTGGAAGGACCAGCACTGGACCGACCGGCTGGGCCGCTCGGGCGTGCCGACGCTCCATGTCGCCGGCTTCTGGGATCAGGAGGACCCGCTCGGCAGCTGGAAGATCTACGAGAAGATGGAGGCCAATGACCCCGATCACAACAACATGATCGTGGCCGGCCCCTGGGCGCATGGGACCTGGCGCCAGGCCGGCAGTGACATGGGGCATTTCCCCATCCCCGGCACCAGCGGCACCGATTTCCGCCGTGACATCGAGGCGCCGTTCTTCCGCTACTGGCTGCACGGCAAGGGGACGAAGCCCAGCTTCGAGGCCAGGATGTTCCAGTCCGGCAGCTGGACGTGGAAGAGCTACCCCAAGTGGCCCGCACCCGGCGCGACCGCGACCGCACTCTACCTGCGCGCGGACGGCTCGCTGTCGTTCGACGGCGCGGGAGACGCTGGCCAGTGCCGGGAGTTCGTGTCCGATCCCGCGAACCCGGTGCCGTTCCGCGAGAGGCCGATCTCGCCCACCTATCCGTCGCTCGAGTGGCGGTGGTGGGAAGCAGCTGACCAGCGCTTCGTCGAGAACCGCCCGGACGTGCTCAGCTGGACGAGCGCGCCGCTGGAGCAGGATCTGACGGTGACGGGCGACGTGGCGGCGACGCTGATGGCGTCCACCTCCGGCACCGACAGCGACATGGTCGTCAAGCTCATCGACGTCTATCCCGACGACGCCGAACCCACGCCGTCTCCGGCGCAGATGGGCAACTACGCCAGGTCGATCAACGGCTATCGCCTGCCGATCGCGATGGAGGTGCGTCGCGGGCGCTGGCTCGACGACTGGTCGACGGCCAAGCCGCTGGTCCCGAACCAGGTGCGCGCATGGGACGTCCCGCTGCGTGACCATGACCATGTGTTCAAGGCAGGGCACCGCATCATGGTGCAGGTGCAGTCGAGCTGGTTCCCGGTGATCGACCGCAACCCACAGAAGTTCGTGCCCAACATCTACAAGGCGAAGCCGGAAGATTTCGTGAAGGCGACGCAGCGGGTGTGCACCGGCAGCAAGGTGACGTTGCCCGTCATGCGCTGAGGCGGCGATCCGGCGCCATTTCCTTGCGAGCGTATCGCAATAGGAAATAGCGCCGCGTCCCGGCGTTGCTCCTTTTCCAGGGAGGAGTGCCCGATGCAGTTCAGGATCAACGGCCAGACCTATGCGGCGGAGGTGGACGTGCGCACCTCGCTGCTCGACCTTGCGCGCGAGCATCTGGGGCTGACCGGCAGCAAGAAGGGTTGCGACCACGGCCAGTGCGGCGCCTGCACGATGCTGGTCAACGGCCGTCGCATCAACAGCTGCCTGACCCTGGCGGTGATGCACCAGGACGACGAGATCACGACCATCGAGGGGCTGGGCGCGCCCGGCGCCTTGAACCCCCTGCAGGCGGCATTCGTGAAGCACGACGGCTTCCAGTGCGGCTATTGCACCCCGGGCCAGATCTGCTCGGCGACGGGGATGCTGGACGAGCTCGCAAAGGGCTGGCCGAGCCATGTCACCGCCGACCTCGAGTCGGTGACGTTCACCGACGCCGAGATCCAGGAGCGGATGAGCGGCAATCTGTGCCGCTGCTCGGCCTATCCGAACATCGTCGAGGCGATCCGCGAGGCCGCCGAGAGCCAGCATCTGGCGGAGGCGGCGGAATGAAGCCGTTCCACTATGCGCGGGCGGGCACGCCCGAGGACGCGGCGCGCGCGGGTGCGGTTGCGGGCGCGAAGTTCATCGCGGGCGGTACCAACCTGCTCGACCTGATGAAGCTGCAGGTGGAGACGCCCGAGCAGATCGTCGACATCAGCCGCCTCGACCTGAACCAGGTGGAGGAGACGGAGGACGGCGGCCTGCGCATCGGTGCGCTCGTGCCCAACGCCGACCTCGCCGCCCACCCGCTGGTACGGCAGCGCTACGAGGCGCTGTCGCGCGCGCTGCTGGCGGGGGCGTCGGGGCAGCTGCGCAACAAGGCCTCGACCGGCGGCAACCTGCTCCAGCGGACCCGATGCTATTATTTCTACGAGACGGGCGACGCCTGCAACAAGCGGTCGCCGGGTAGCGGCTGTGCGGCGCGCGACGGCTTCAACCGCATCCACGCCGTGCTGGGCGCGTCCGAGGCGTGCATCGCGACCCACCCGTCCGACATGGCAGTGGCGATGCGGATGCTCGACGCGACGGTCGCGACCCAGCTGCCGGATGGGGACCGCCGCCGCCTATCGATCGGCGACTTCTACCGCCTGCCCGGTGACACGCCGCACATCGAGAACGCGCTCCGCCCGGGCGAACTCATCACCCATATCGAGCTGCCCGCCCCGCCGCCGGGGCGGCAGCTCTATCGCAAGGTGCGCGACCGCGCCTCCTACGCCTTCGCGCTGGTGTCGGTGGCGGCGGCCATTGCGGTCGAGGAAGGGCGCATCGCCTCCGCGAAGCTCGCGTTCGGGGGGCTCGCGCACATGCCGTGGCGGGACGGCGCCATCGAGGAAGCGCTGGTGGGCCAGGCGCCTTCCGACGCGCTGTTTGCAACCGCGTCCGACACGCTGCTGCGCGACGCGCGCGGCTACGGCCACAACGACTTCAAGATCCCGCTCGCGCGCCGCGTCCTGATCGCGACTCTCAAGGAGCTCACCGCATGAGCGACAGCACCACGCTCAAGATGGACGTGCCCGTCCCCGCCAGCCTGCTCGACGCGGGCACGCAGGGGCTGATCGGCCGCCCGCTCGACCGGATCGACGGGCCCCTGAAAGTCGCGGGACGGGCGACCTATTCGGCGGAATATGCGCTGCCGAACCTGGCGTACGGTTTCCTGGTGCAGGCGAAAGTCGGCCGCGCCCGTGTCACCGGCATCGACACTGCGGCGGCGCTGGAGATGCCGGGGGTGCTCGACGTGGTGATCGACCTCGACACCTTTATCCGCAATCCTCAGCAGGGCGGTTCCAACAAGGCGCCGACCCAGGGCGTCGAGGAGATCCACTATTTCGGCCAGGTGGTCGCGATCGTCGTCGCCGAGACCTTCGAACAGGCGCGGGATGCCGCCGCCCGCGTGCACGTCGCCTTGGAGGACAAGCCGGGACTGTTCGAGTTCGACGCGCGCTTGGAGGAAGCTCATAAGCCTAAGGGCGGATCGACCGAGCCGCATGTCGCGACCGGCGACCCGGACAGGGCGCTGGCCGAAGCGCCGGTGGTGCTCGATGCCGTCTGGACGACGCCCAGCCAGAACAGCGCCGCGATGGAGCCGCATGCCTCCACGGCGGTGTGGGAAGGGGACGCGCTCACGGTCTATGGCTCGTACCAGATGCCCGCCTCCGACAAGCAGCAGCTTGCGCAGGCCCTGGGGATGAAGCCGAACAAGGTGCGCATCATCTCCGCCTATGTGGGGGGCGGCTTCGGCTCGAAGCTCGGCATCGCGCCGGAGGTGGTCGCAGCGGCGCTTGCGGCGCGCAAGCTCGGGCGGCCGGTGAAGACGGTGATGAGCCGCCAGCAGGTGTTCGACGCCACCGTCCGCCGCTCCAACACGCACCAGCGGATACGCCTGGGCGCAGGAGCCGATGGGCGATTGACGACGGTCGTGCACGAGACCGTATCGAGCAACATCGAGGGCGAGGAGTATTTCGAGCCGGCGGGTGTCTCGACCCATTTCCTCTACGCGGGCGAGAATCGCCGGATAACCCACGACCTGTTGCCGATGGACTGGCTGCTGTCGGGCTCGATGCGCGCGCCAGGAGAAGCGGCGGGGATGCTCGCGCTCGAAGCTGCGATGGACGAGTTTGCGGAGAAGCTGGGCATGGACCCGGTCGAGCTGCGCAAGATCAACGATCCCGAGCAGGATCCGCTGAAGGGCGTTCCCTTCTCAACCCGCCAGCTGACGCGCTGTCTCGACGAGGGAGCCGCGGCGTTCGGCTGGAAGGATCGCAACCCCACGCCGGGTGCAAGGCGCGAGGGCGAATGGCTGGTGGGCCACGGCATGGCCGCGTCCGCGCGTTCCAACCACTTGCAGGAGTCGCAGGCGCGTGTTTCGATCGGGGCAGACGGTCGTGCGACGGTCGAAACCGACATGACCGACATCGGCACCGGCACCTACACGATCCTCGCGCAGATCACCGGCGAGCTGCTGGGGCTCCGGCCCGAGTGGATCGACGTGCGGCTGGGGGACACCGACACACCGCCGGGTGCGGGTTCGGGCGGGTCCTGGGGTGCCAGCAGCAGCGGCTCCTCGGTCTATCTCGCGTGCGAGGCGCTCCGCGCGAAGATCGCAACGGCCATGGGCTGCGCCGAGGAGGAGCTCACGCTGAAGGACGGGCGCGCGATCGCGCAGAACCGCAGCGTTCCGCTCTCCTCTCTGGTGGGCGAGGGGCTCTCTGCCGAGGGCACCATCAAGCCGGGCAAGTTGGAGGAAGAGCGGCGCCAGGCCTCCTATGGCGCGCATTTCTGCGAGGTGCGGGTGAACGCCGTCACCGGCGAAGTGCGCGTGAACCGGTTCGTCTCGACCTTTGCCGCGGGGCGGATCCTCAACGAAAAGACCGCGCGATCGCAGTGCATCGGCGGGATCGTGTTCGGCATCGGCGCGGCACTGACGGAAGAACTGGTGCACGATCCGCGCTCGGGAAGGGTCGTGAACCACGACCTCGCCGAATATCATGTGCCGGTGAACGCCGACGTGCCGCACATCGAGGTGCACTTTCTTCCCGAGCGCGACCAGTTCGCCAATCCGCTCCAGTCGAAGGGGCTGGGCGAGCTCGGCATCTCGGGAGCGGGCGCAGCCGTCGCCAACGCGATCTACAACGCCACGGGAGTGCGGATCCGGGACTATCCCCTGACGCTCGACAAGCTGCTGCCGGGATTGCCGACCGTATGAGCCAGGGCGGTTGCCGGGGTACCGCGCATCTGCGAGCGGGTGCCGATGGCCGATAACGACAGCGTCCTTTCCGCCGCGCGCGTCTGGCAGGGCGAGCCGCTCGCGATTGCCACGGTGATCTCGACCTGGGGGTCGGCGCCGCGTCCGCGCGGGAGCCATATGCTGGTCCACGCCGATGGGCGCTTCGAGGGATCGGTGTCGGGCGGGTGCGTGGAAAGTGATATCCTCGCCACCGCCGCCGAGGTGATCGCCGGCGCTCCCTTCCAGCGCAAGCGCTACGGCGTCGCCGATGCGGCCGCCTGGGAAGTCGGGCTGCCCTGCGGCGGCGAGATCGAGGTGATCGTTCAGCCGGTCTCCGCCACGGGCTTCGATCCCGAACTGTTCGACCGCATCGCCGAGGCGCGCGCAGACGGCAAGGCGCTGACGGTCGAGACCGATCTGGAGACGGGGCACAGCACGCTTCGCGACGAGGGTTCGGCCGAAGTGTTCCGCAACCGCTATGATCCCCCGCGACGGCTGCTGATCGTCGGTGCGGTGCAGATCGCCCAGTCGCTCGCGGCGCTTGCCACGACGCTCGGGATCGCGACGGTGGTGATCGACCCGCGGGCTCGCTTTCTCACCGAGGAACGCTTCCCCGGGGTGGTGCTGGACGATCGCTGGCCCGACGAGGCGATCGAGGCGCTGAGCCCCGACCCGGCAACCGCGGTGGTCACGCTCAGCCATGACATCAAGATCGACGATCCCGCACTGATCGCGGCGCTTGCCAGCCCCGCCGCTTATGTGGGCGCGCTGGGATCGAAGCGCAGCCACGCCGCGCGGTTGGAGCGGCTGGCCGCGGCCGGCGTGTCCGCCGATGCGCTGGCCCGGATCGATGGTCCCGTCGGGCTCTCGATCGGCGCGATCGGGCCTGCGGAGATCGCGCTCTCGATCGCCGCGGCGGTGGTCCAGGCCTTCCATGCTCCGCGCTGAAGACACCGCCCTGGTGCTGCTCGCCGCCGGCCGCTCGCGCCGGTTCGGGGATAGGGACAAGCTCACCGAGCGCTTCCTGGACAAGCCGCTCGCCTATCACGTGGTGACGGCGTTGGAGGCAGTGCCGTTTCGCTGCCGGATCGCGGTGGTCTGCCAGACCAGCCTGGATTTCGCCGCGCGCGGCTACACCGTCGTCGAGAACCCCGGCACCGAGGACGGGCAGGCCGGATCGGTGCGGCTGGGTGTCCAGACGGCAATCGACCAGGGAGCGTCCGCGGTGCTGATCGCGCTCGCCGACATGCCGCGGGTGACCGCCACGCACGTCTATCGGCTCCTCGACTATGCCGAAGGGCCGGATGCCGTGATCGCGTCCAGCAACGGCATTCACCCGACACCCCCTGCGCTGTTCGGGGCCAATCATTTCCCCGAGTTGTTGCGCTGCTGCGGTGACGAGGGTGCCCGCGCACTGGTGCGGGGCGGGCACCATGTGATCACGCGGGCGGACGAGTTGATCGACGTCGACACACCCGAGGACCTGGCGGCGCTGCGCACCGCCTATGGCCTCACGCCGGAGGTCGCCGCTATTCGTGCCGCAGCGCGTCGATCGGATTGAGCGCCGCTGCCCGTCGCGCCGGGAAATAGCCGAACACCACCCCGATCAGCGCTGCAATCGCAAAGGCGATCAGGTTGATCTGCGGCTCGAACAGATAGGGGACCTGCATCACCGGGGCGAGGACGAGGACCGCAAGTTGCGCGATCACCAGCCCGACGATGCCGCCCAGACAGGACAGGGCGATCGCCTCCACCAAGAACTGCATGAGCACTTCGCGCGCGACCGCACCGATCGCCAGGCGGATGCCGATCTCGCGCGTGCGTTCGGTCACCGAGACTAGCATGATGTTCATGATGCCGATCCCGCCGACGACGAGGCTGATGGCGGCGACGGCGGTGACGATGCCGGTGAGGAGCGTGGTCGTGCCGGTGAGCGTCGCCGAGATCTGCGCCGTGTCGAAGATGTTGAAATCATCGTCCTTACCGCCGCTGATGTTCCGACGCTCGCGCAACAGATCGGTGACCGACGCCTGCACCGTGCTGCTTTCATAGGCGGCATCGACCCCGACCAGCATGAGGCGGATGTCGCGGCTGCCGGTGAAGCGGCGCTGCACCGTCTTGATCGGCATGATGACGACATCGTCCTGGTCGCCGCCGAAACCCGCCTGGCCACGTGTCGAAAGCGTGCCGACGACGTCGCAGGAGACGTTGCCGATGCGGAAGCGGTGGCCCACCGCCTCGCCGCCCCGGAAGAGGTTCTGCCGGACGGTGTTGCCGATGATGCAGACGGCCTTGCCCGCCTGTTCCTCGGCCGGTTGGAAGATGCGGCCCGAGGTGAGCGGCCAGGGCTGCACGCGGAAATAGTCGTTGGTGGTGCCGTTGATCGTCGTCGACCAGTTGGCGCCGTTGTAGATCGCGGTGGCGGCCGATTGCGCCTGGGGCGCCACCGCGGTCACGCCTGCGACCTGCTCGCGGATCGCCTCGACGTCCGCCTCTTCGAAGTCGGGCGGGCGGGGGCCGCCGCCGCCGCGTCCGAAGCCCTGGCCGGGGCGGATCTGAAGGATGTTAGTGCCGAGCGCTGCGATCTGGGACTGCACGGCGGAGGTAGTCGCCTTGCCCAGCGTCACCATGGTGACGACCGCTGCGACGCCGATGATGATGCCCAGCGTCGTCAGGAACGAGCGCAGCTTGTGCCGCAGGATCGAACGGACGGCCAGGAGGATGGTGGTGCCCAGCATCAGTCGACCGTCTCGCCCTGGCGATGGTTATGGTCCACCCGCTCGACGAGGCCATCCTTGAAGTGGATGACCGTTCTCGCGAATGCCGCCATGTCCGGCTCGTGCGTGACCATCAGCACGGTGATGCCGCTCTGTGCGTTGAGGTCGCTCAACAGCTTCATGATCTCCACCGATCGCTCCGAATCGAGGTTGCCGGTCGGCTCGTCGGCAAGCAGCACGTCGGGCTGCGTCACGATCGCGCGGGCGATCGCCACGCGCTGCTGCTGACCGCCCGAAAGCTCGGCCGGGGTGTGGTCCCACCATTGATCGAGCCCGACCTTGGCGAGCGCCGCCATGGCGGCTTCCCTGCGCTCGGCCTTGGCATCGCCGCGGTAGAGCAGGGGCAGTTCGACATTCTCGAGAGCGCTGGTGCGGGCGAGCAGATTGAACCCCTGGAACACGAAGCCGAGGTAACGCCGGCGCAGCAGCGCACGCTCGTCGCGGCCGAGCGTCTCCACATGGTGGCCGCGGAACTCGAACGTTCCCCCCGAGGGTACGTCGAGGCAGCCGAGGATGTTCATCGTCGTCGACTTGCCCGAACCCGACGGCCCCATCACCGCCACGAAGTCACCGGCTGCGATGTCCAGGTCGATGCCCTTCAGCGCCTGGAACTGCGTCGCCCCCTCACCATAGACCTTGGTGACGTTGCGCAGGCGGATGATCGGCGCGGCGCCGTCACTGGCCACGCTGGCCTCCACCGCCGCCCGCGCTGCGCTGACCGCGCGCCCCGCCGCCGGCGGCCGGTGCGGTCTGCCCGGCCGCAAGCTGACCGGTGATGACCTTCATGCCGGGCTTCAGCCCGCCGCCGACCACTTCGGTCATCTGCCCGTTGGTGTTGCCGGTGGAGATCTGCACCGGCTGCGGCTTCCCGTCCTCGCCCAGCACGTAGACGGTCTGCTGGCCGCTGCGGGAGGAAGTGGCGCTCTTTTCGGCGCCGCTGCCGCTGCCACGCCGGCGCGGGCCGGGCAGAAGCGCGCCGGTGATGCCGCCGCGGCTGCTGCCGCTCGCCGCCGTCCCGGCGTCAGTTGCAGGCGTGAAGCGGAGTGCCGCATTCGGCACCAGAAGCACCTGCGGGCGCTCGACCGTCACGATCTCGGCCGTCGCGGTCATGCCGGGGCGCAGCCGAAGCTCCGGGTTCTCGACACTCAGCGTCGCCGCATAGGAGACGACCTGACCGGTGGTGCTAGTCGCGGTGGTGGACGACGAGGAACTCGCGCTGGTTGTCAGGTTCGAACCCAGGTCGACCCGGGTGATCCGGGCCGGGAAGGTGGCGCCCGGGAAGGCGTCGACCGTGAAGTTCGCGCGCTGCCCTTCCTTCACCTGGCCGACGTCCGCCTCGTCGATCGCGACCTCGAGCTTCATCGAGGAGAGGTCCTGGGCGATCACGAACAGGGTGGGGGTGTTGAACGAGGAGGCGACCGTCTGCCCCGGCTCGATCTGCCGAGCAAGCACGACGCCGTTGACGGGCGAGCGGATGATCGCGCGGGTGCGTTGGGTCTGGTCCGAATTGAGCTGCGCGCGTGCGGAGACGACGTTCGCCTCGGCAGCCCGCACGGACGCGACGGCGCGCGCGGCGGCGGCACGTGCCGTCTCCAGCTCGGTCTTTGCCGGAACGCGCCCGCCGGAGAGACGGCTTACCTCTTCCAGTCGTGCCAGCTGCGCCTGCGATTCCTGCTGCGTCGCCTTGGCCGTCGCAACGTCTGCCAGCCGCGCGTTCAGCGCCGCCTGGCTTTGCTGAATGGCGTCGTCGAGCCGCTCCGGGTCGATGAGGGCGAGCGGCTGGCCCGCGCTCACGCGGTCGTTGACGTCCACGACCACCTTGGTGACGAGGCCCGACAATTCGGAACCCACCTCGACCTGGTTGGTGGGTGCGAGCTTGCCGGTGGCGGAGACGGTCACCGTCAGTGCACCCCGTTCCACGGCTTCGGTCGCATAGGATACGCCATCGGCGCCGCGGAAGCAGCGGGACAGCGCGAAGATCAGCAGCAGCAGGACGACCACGACGACGACCCACTTCAGTCGCTGCCGCCAGCGGGGCACCGGCTTGGCGCCCAGGAAGTCGTTGAGTTCGGTGGAGGTGGGTTCGGCCATCAGCGGTCCTGCGGGGTCTGGTCGGTCGGGGCGACGGCGGGGAAGCTGCCGGTGATGCGGGGAACGTCGCGGGTGTCGCCGCCTGGGATGGCGGCGGCGTCCCAGCCGCCGCCCAGGGCGGTGAAGAGCTGGACAAGCGCGCTCGCCTGGTCGGCCTGCGCCTGGACAAGGCCGTTGCTTGCCGAAAGCAGCGAGGCCTCGGCCTGGTTGAGGGTCGTGATGTCGGTCAGCCCCGCGCGATACTGGCTGCGCGAGAGGATGGCACTGTTGCGCGAGGCGTCCAGCGCCACCGCGAACTCTCGGGCACGGCGCTGCGCCGCGTCGAGGGCGACGATGGCATTTTCCACGTCCTCCAGCGCCGTCAGCACCGTCGAGCGATAGCTGAGCAGGGCACCCTCGGCCGCCGCTTCCTGCGAGCGGACCTGGGAACGTAATCGCCCGCCGTTGAAGATCGTCTGGGTGAGCCCGGCGAACAGCCCGCCGCTGATGACGTCGGCAAGATTGCCGAGGTTCGTGGCGTTCGTGTCGATGCTGCCGCTGATGGCGAGCGCCGGATACAGCTGCGCTCGCGCGACGCCGATCTGTGCGGTTGCCGCCGCCAGGCTACGCTCCGCCGCCAGGACGTCCGGACGCTGGCGCAGGGTGTCGGCAGGGATGCCGACGCCGACCGGGGTGACGGCGGCCGGGATCGGGCGGGTGGCCGCCATCGCTTCCTTGAGCGCACCGGGCGCGCGGCCCGTCAGCACCGCAAGGCGGGAAACGGCGGCGTTGTAGTTCGCCTCGATCGTGGGAATGGTGGCCGCGGTCTGCGCGCGCTGGGCCCGGGCGGTTTCCTGGTCGACCGACGAGACCAGCCCCGCCTGCACCCGGAAGCCGGCGATCTCCAGATTGTCGTCCTGAAGGGCAAGCGAGCTGCGGGCGTTGGCGAGCTGCGCCTGGGCAAGCCGGGCGGTGACGTAGTTGCGGGCGATCTCGGCCTGTTGCGCGATCAGCACCGTCGCATAGTCGAAGCGGCTCGCCTCTTTGCTCGCCCGGCTCGCCTCGATGGTGCGGCGCACGCCGCCGAACAGGTCCGCCTGGTAGCTCGCGTCCGCGCCCAGCGTGAAGTTGCCGCCGGTGCCGCGGCTGATGTTGGTGACGGTGCCGTCGGGCAGCGTGATCGCGGCGCTGCCGCCGCGAATGTTGAAGTTGCGCGAATAGCCGGCGGATCCGGAGAGGCTCGGCAGCAGCCCGGCACGCGACTGCAGCAGCGACTCGCGGGCCTGCCGCAGGCGGATGACCGCCTGCGCGACGTCGAGGTTGGTGGTCGCGGTCTCCGCCACCAGCTGCCCCAGCAGCGGATCGTTGAAGCGTTCCCACCAGCGGGCGAGATCCTCGTGCCGGTTCTGGTCCGCGGCGACGGAATAGCGATCGGGGACGCCGAGCTCCGCGGGGGAAGCGGGCCGGTAATCCGGCCCCGCCGCGCAGGCGGACAAGACGGCGGGAGCGGCGAGAAGAACGGAAAGACGCCGGATCGACATGGCGGCGACAAGAGCCGCGTATCGCGGCTTCGTCCACTGTTTTCTTGTCGCGACTTGTAACGGTGGCGTCGCGATTTGCTTCCCGGGAGTTTTCCCGTGGCAGGGCCGGGGCGCCTCCTGGAAGCGCCCCGGCGATCGCTCAGCGCGTTTCGTTGCTGGTGTTAAACCCGGCTGCCTTGGGCTCGCCGATCTCCTGCTCACCGGCAAGCGCATGATCGACATCGTCCTCCAGCGTCTCCAGGTGCATCAGGCGCTTCACGAACGGTGACACCAGCAGCACGGCCACGCCGATGCCGATCGTCCACCAGCCGATGGTATCGTAGACGGCAAGGGTCCCTTCCTTGGTCATCACGCCGCCTTCGCCACCGGTCGCCTCACCGATCTTGCCGGCGACGAACTGGCCGACCGCCGTCATGTAGAACCAGGCGCCCATGATCAGGCTGGCCAGCGTCTTGGGCGAAAGCCGGTTCATGGCCGACAGGCCGACCGGCGACAGGCAGAGCTCGCCCGAGGTCTGGAACAGATAGACCAGGAACACGAACAGCACCGGCGTCGCGACACCCGGGCCGACCGAGTTGGCGCCCCAGACGAACACCAGGAAGGCGAAGCCCACCTGGAGCAGCGCCAGGCCGAACTTGGCGGGGGTCGACGGTTCAAGCCCGCGCTTGCCCAGCCACACCCACAGCCAGGCGAAGATCGGCCCCAGCAGCACGATGTAGAGCGGGTTGATCGACTGGAAGATCGACGCGGGCACGCCACCGCGATCGACATAGCGGTCGGTGTAGAGGTTGAGCGACCCGCCCGCCTGCTCGAACAGGCCCCAGAACACCGGATTGAGCGCGATCAGGAACAGGATCACCCACAGCCGGTGCCGTGCCTCGCGGTCCACACGGAACGACTGGAAAAGAACATAGCCGAGCAGCGCGAAGCCACTGACGGCGAGCAGCAGCTCGATCACGTCGCGGTACTGGATCAGCGCCCAGGCGATGGCGATCGACGCGAGGCCGAGGCCATAGAGCACATGCTCGAAGCGGATGCCGCCGACCTTGCGGGCCAGGGCTGCAGGATCGGGGGACTCGCCATGGCCCAGCAGCAGCGGCTTGAATCCCACGAAGACGATCAGGCCCAGCAGCATGCCGACGCCCGCCGCGCCGAAGCCGTAGCTCCAGCCGTAGGTCTCGCCCAGCCAGCCGGCCAGGATCGTGCCCAGCGTCGCGCCCACGTTGATGCCGATGTAGAAGATCGTATAGGCGCCGTCGCGACGCACGTCGGTGCGCGGGTAGAGCTGGCCCACGATCACCGAGATGTTCGCCTTCAGGAAGCCGGTGCCGACGATGATGAAGGCGAGCGCCAGCCAGAAGATGTTGATGGCCGCGCCGCTGTTGCCGCCGCCGTCGCCTTCGAAGCCCATCATCGTGTGGCCGATCGTCAGCAGGATCGCGCCGAACAGCACGGCCTTGCGCTGGCCCAGATACCGGTCGGCGAGATAGCCGCCCAGCACCGGGGTGACGTACACCAGGCTGTTGTAGGCGCCGTAGATCAGGTTGGCCTCGCCATCGCTGAACAGCCAGTGCTTGGTGAGGTAGAACACCAACAGCGCGCGCATGCCGTAGTAGGAGAAACGCTCCCACATCTCGGCGAAGAACAGGACGTACAGGCCCTTTGGATGGCCTGCGAACTCGGGCTTGCTGCTCATCGCGATGGACGCGCCACCGACGAGCAATACCAACAGAAAGGCAACGGCGATTGCCGGAATGACAGCCACTAGATTCCCCTTTGAAGCCATGGCGGCGCCGCGGTTTCCCGGGCGCCTGGCGTGCATGGCGCGCGAGACTAGCGGAGAATCGCGTCGTGCCAAGCAGTTGTTGCCCGCGGTCCATGCCGCTAGGCCCTCCCGATGACCTTCAACGACCGCACCACGCCGCTTTCGCTGCTCGCCACCCGCCGCTCGGGCAAGGCACGCGAGATGGTCGCTCCCGGCCCGACACCCGAGCAGATCGACGCGATGCTGGCGCTTGCCGCGCGCACGCCAGACCACGGCAAGCTGGCGCCGTGGCGATTCGTCGTGGTGCCGGACGACCGGCGCGCGGCGTTCAACGCGATGCTGGCGGATGCCTATCGGACGGAAAAGCCCGATGCCGGCCGGCTGGAGCTGGATGCGATGGCTGGCTTCGGCGTGCCGGCCCCGGCCTTGGTGGTGGTACTGTCCTCGCCCCGCCCCGACAGCCATATCCCGCTGTGGGAGCAGCAGATGTCCGCCGGCGCCGCCGCCATGAACCTGCTGCACGCCGCCCATGCCATGGGCTTCGTCGCAAGCTGGATCACCGGCTGGCCGAGCCTGTCGCCGACGGTGCGCGACGCCTTCGGCAGCGATCCGGAGCGGATCGTCGGCTTCGTGTTCATCGGCACGCCGGGCAAGCCGCTGGAGGAGCGCCCGCGGCCGGACCTCGCCGCGGTGGTCAGCCGCTGGGATGGTTGAGGCTGGACGCGCTGCTCGGTTGCTGTATTAAGGCAGCATGGCAGCGATCGAGAACGACGACAGCCCCGTGTACCTGAAACTCCGCGCGATCGTGGCTGCCGCCATCTTGCGCGGGGAATATCGGGCAGGAGACCAGCTCCCCTCGGTCCGCGCCTTTGCCGCAGAGCAGGGGGCGAACCCGTTGACGGTCGCCAAGGCCTATCAGACCTTCCAGGACGACGGGTACGTCGAGGTCCGGCGTGGGGTCGGCATGTTCGTGCTCGCGGGTGCCGCCGAGCGGCTGCGGCTTGCCGAGCGTGACCGCTTCCTGGCGGGGACCTGGCCGCGGGTGCGCGAGCAGATCGCGCTGCTGGGCCTGGATCTGCACGACCTGCTGGAGCACGCCTGACGCCTTGTCGGGAACCGGGCACGGTTCGACGACGTTCTCCCCTGTTGATAAAAGGGGAAAGATCATGCGGCAGGACAGCAGCTCCGTGCCCGGAGCGACAGGCTCCCGGGTCGCCTATCGGCTTTCGGAAACCAACCACTGCCCGGGCTGCGGCCAGAGCCACTGGTTCGTCGGCCGGATGTCGGCTGAATGTGCGTTCTGCCACACCGCACTGCCGATCAGCGGGGTGCACAGTATCGGCAGTGGCGTGACCCGCACCTCGCCGCGGCCACCACTGCTCGCGGCCTGACGGCGGCGCGAACGGCCCTTGTCCCCGGGGAGCCCGCAGGATAGCGGCGGTTCCGTGCCGTCGCCTGCCGCCATGCCAACTCCACGCTGCCTGCCGTACGGCCCCGATGCGGTCGCCGAGGCGGCCCGGCGCATCGCCGACGGGCAGTGCGTCGCCGTTCCCACGGAGACGGTGTACGGACTGGCAGCGGACGCCACGCACGCCCAGGCTGTCGCCTCCATCTATGCCGCGAAGGGCCGCCCCAGCTTCAACCCGCTGATCGTCCACCTGCCCGATCGCGCCGCGGCGGAGGCGTTGGCCCATTTCGACGAGAATGCCGGTCGCCTCGCCGACGCATTCTGGCCGGGGCCGCTGACCCTGGTCCTGCCGCTTCGCGAGGATTCGGGGATCGCATCGCTGGTGACGGCCGGCCTTTCGACCATTGCCCTCCGCGTGCCGGCGCACCGCGCGATGCAGGCGCTGCTTGCCGCCACGGGCAGGCCGCTCGCGGCGCCGTCGGCCAACGCCAGCGGCGGCATCAGTCCGACCCGGGCGGAGCATGTCGCGGCAAGCCTCAAGGGGCGGATTCCGCTGGTGATCGAGGACGGGCCGACCGAACGCGGGCTGGAGTCGACGATCCTCGCCTGCACCGACGGCACCGTGCGGCTGCTGCGCCCGGGGCCGATCACCGCCGAGCAGGTCGCGGCGATCACGGGAGTCATGCCGGGCCCCGCCGGCAGCGGGATCGAGGCGCCGGGGCAACTGGCCAGCCATTACGCACCCGGCAAGCCGGTGCGGCTCGACGCCACGGCTGCGGATGCAGACGAGTGGCTGATCGGTTTCGGGCCCGTCCGGGGCGACGACACGCTGTCGGCCGCGGGCAATCTCACCGAAGCGGCAGCGCGGCTGTTCGATTGCCTGCACCGCGCGGATGCAGCACCGAAGGCGCGGATTGCCGTCGCGCCCGTGCCACGCGACGGGCTGGGCGCCGCGATCAACGATCGCCTGGCGCGCGCAGCCGTCTGAGGGGCAGCGCGGGGGATCTCCCAGCGCCGCCCATGAAGGTCAGGCTGCGGTCGGTTCCGCCGCCTTGGAACGTGCCGCGAAGCTCTTGCGCAGCTTCTGGAGCTTGGGCGGGATCACCGCCAGGCAATAGGGATTCCGCTGGCCTTCGCCTTCCCAATATTCCTGGTGATACCCCTCGGCCGGATACCATTCGCCCAGCGGCTCGATCGTGGTGACGATCTTGCCGCCGGTCTCGCCCGCGCGCTCGATGCCGGCACGCGCGCGCGCCTCCTGATCGGCGTCGTGCGGGAAGATCGCCGACCGGTACTGCGTCCCGATGTCGTTGCCCTGGCGGTTCAGTTGCGTCGGATCGTGCGTCGCAAAGAAGATGTCGAGCATCTCGTCATAGCTGATCTGGTCGGCATCATAGGTGATGCGGATCGCCTCGGCATGACCGGTGTCGCCGCCGCACACCTGCTTGTAGGTCGGATTCGGCACGGTGCCGCCGATGTAGCCGCTCTCGACCGACTCGACGCCGATCACGTCGCGGAACACCGCCTCGGTGCACCAGAAACAGCCGCCCGCAAAGGTCGCGACTTCGGTAGCCATCAAACATCTCCTGACAAATGCGAGAACGCGCCGGACTGGATCGAAAGCGGAGCTTCCGACCGCAGCCCCGCACGCGTTCGTCGCCTAGAGATAGGAACGCGCTCGCCCGGCACAATCACCACTGCTAGGCGATGCGGCCAAAGCAAAGGGGATTGATGCATGCGCGAAGGTTCGGTCCTGGTGACGGGCGGGGCGGGGTACATCGGCAGCCATGCCGTGCTGGCCCTGCTGGACGCCGGCTGGCGCGTGGTGGTGGTGGACAATCTCGTCACCGGGTTCGCCTGGGCCGTCGACCCGCGCGCGACCCTGGTCCAGGCGGCGATCGAGGACGAGGCTGCGGTGCGCGCGGTGATGCGCGAGCACGCTGTCCTGGCCGTTATGCACTTCGCCGGGTCGGTGGTGGTGCCGGAGTCCGTCGCGGACCCGCTCAAATACTATCGCAACAACACCGCCGCGAGCCGGTCTCTGATCGAAAGCGCGGTCGCCTGCGGGGTGAAGCACTTCATCTTTTCGTCGACTGCCGCGACCTATGGCATCCCCGACCAGGTGCCGATCCGCGAAGACTCGCCCAAGGCGCCGATCAATCCCTATGGCATGTCCAAGCTGATGACCGAGATCATGCTGAAGGACGTCGCCGCCGCGCATCCGATCAACTATTGCGCGCTGCGCTACTTCAACGTCGCCGGCGCGGACCCGCAGGGACGCTCGGGCCAGTCGACCGCAGGCGCGACGCACCTGATCAAGGTGGCGGTGGAGGCCGCGACGGGCAAGCGGAGCCACGTGTCGGTGTTCGGCACCGACTTCGCCACCGAGGACGGGACCGGCGTGCGCGACTATATCCATGTGTCGGACCTGGCGGCGGCGCACGTCCATGCGCTCGACCTGCTGATCGCCGAGCCGGGCGAAAGCCGCACGCTCAACTGCGGCTACGGCCGCGGCTATTCGGTGAACCAGGTCCTCGATGCCGTCGACCGGGTGACCAACCTGAAGATCGATCGCCGCATGGAAGGGCGGCGCCCCGGCGATCCCGATGCGTTGGTCGCGGACAACCGGGCGATCCTTGCCGCGCTGCCGTGGCGGCCGCAACATGACGATCTGGACCGCATCGTCGCCGACGCGCTCGCCTGGGAACGCGCCCTAGCCGAGCGCGCGCAGGGCTGACGCAACGACAACGTCATAACAATTATTACGAATATCGAAGCTGTGCGGAGAATATCGTTGAACAGCTCAGCAGTTGACGACCGCCGGGGCAAGTGAGAGCATCAAGCTTCGGCTGCTGAGTCGAATAAGCGGTAATAACGCGCATCGGAGTCACGCATGGTCAAGCTGATCAAAGTATCCGTATTGGCTGCAGTTTTCGCGACTGGATTCGTCAATCCAGTAGGAGCGCAGGTGAAGCGGCAGGAGTCCGCAACGTTTTTCTTCAGTGACGAGAATTACACGGAGCAGGTCGGCTTTTTCGTTCGGTTCTGCGATGGCAGCTTCTCGCGCGGCGGTACAGCCACGCTTTACAGTCAAGACCACTACTACGGTTGCAATTGATCGGCGTCGGGCGTCGGTGCGGCGGCGGTCGCGCCGACGCCCGCATCTGGTGAGTGCTCGGCAGGGGGATCGCTGAGAAGCGGGATGGTGGCCGAAGGCGTCAGACCTTCGTGCGAGCGAGCAGCGTCAGCTCCACCCGCCACCAGCCGAGCGCCCAGAGCGCGCCGAAGATCCAGCCGGCGAGCACGTCGCTCGGCCAATGTACCCCCAGATACACCCGGCTGATCCCGATCAGCGCGACGATCGTCATGGTGGCGGCGACGACGAACAGCCGTACGCGCGCCTCCCGGATCATCGGGAAGAGCAGCGTGGCGACCGTCAGATACACGATCGCGCTGTTCGCGCTGTGGCCGGACGGGAAGCTCGCCGAGGTCTCTCGCATCAGATGCTCGACCAGATCCGGCCGGGCGCGCTCGAACAACTGCTTGAGCAGCGACACCATGCTGCCCCCGCCGATCGTCGCCACCAGCGTCAGCGCCGCAGTCCGCCAGAGGCGGCGGAGCAGCAGCAGGATGGTCGCAAGCGTCACCACCAGGGTGAGCACCGTGCCGCTGCCGAGCGCGGTGATGTCGCGCGCGATCGAGGGCAGCTTGGCGGGACCGATCGGCACGTCGGGGTGGCCCGGCACGCGCATCGCGAGGATCAGCGTCCGGTCGAACGCCAGCGCGTCGCCGCGTGCGATCACCGAGGCGAGGAACAGCAACGCGAGCAGCGCGACGACGACGAGCACGCCCGCGATCAGCGGCCATGGCCTACGGCCGGACGCACGCGTTTCGTCGTCCAGGGATACGAGAGGGGGAGCCATGGCCCGCATGTCGCAGTCTATGCGCGCCGGGGCAATCAGGGACGGGGCAGAGCCGGTCTCGGCGGTGGTACGCGGCGGCGCGTGCGGAAAGTGGTGGGCTCGCCGGGATTCGAACCCGGGACCTACAGATTAAAAGTCCGTTGCTCTACCGACTGAGCTACGAGCCCTCACCATTGCGTCGTTGCGATCGCGCCGGCAGTTCGATCCGGCGCCTGTCAAACGCCCGACGACGCGGTACGTGCCGCGCGCCCTACGGAGCCGGAGCCGCCGGGTCAACCGCCCGGGCGCGTCGCAGCCTGCGGGCGAGCTGGCGGATGGTCAGGGAGCTCACGGGGTCGCGCCAGTCGGGCGCGAGTTGCGCGAGCGGATCGAGCACGAAATCCCGGGTCCGGAATGCCGGATGCGGCACGATGAGGCCGTGGCTCGCCCAGGGCCCCCCGGACCAGAGCACCAGATCGAGGTCGAGCACCCGTGTTCCCCAACGCCGCCCACGCCGTCTCCCGAAGCTGCGCTCGATCGCCTTGCACCGCGCCAGCATCTCGGGCGGGGAGAGCGGGCTTTCCACCAGCGCGACCGTGTTGGCGTAGCGCCGCAGCGAGGGGCCGAGCGGCGCGCTGCGGATCACCGGCGCGACGGCGACCACGCCCCCCAGCGCCTTCAGCGCAGCCGCGACCTCTTGCTCGGGGCTGCCGTGGTATCCACGGCGGTTGGACCCGATCGCGATCGCATAGCTTGCCCTTCCCATGCTCCGGCGCCTACCGCAGCCCCATGTCTGCTGCCACCCCGCTTCGCGCCACCGAACCCCCTCATGATTGCCCGCTCTGCCCCCGCCTGGTGGGGTTTCGCGAATCACTGCGGCAGGGATATCCGGACTGGTGGAACGCGCCGGTGCCCGCGTTCGGCGATCCCGACGCCTGGCTGGCGGTGGTGGGCCTCGCACCCGGAAAGCATGGCGCCAACCGCACCGGCCGGCCCTTCACCGGCGACTACGCCGGGGCGTTGCTCTACGACACGCTTGCGAAGTTCGGCTTGTCGGAAGGGGTGTTCGACGCGCGTCCCGACGACGGGCTCGAACTCCGGGGCGTGATGCTCGTCAACGCGGTGCGCTGCCTGCCGCCGGAGAACAAGCCGACGCCGGAGGAGATCCGCACCTGCCGCCCGTTCCTGGAGGCACCGATCGCAGCGCTACCGCGCGTGCGCGTGTTCGTGGCGCTCGGTCAGATCGCCCACCAGTCGGCGGTGAAGGCGCTCGGCGGCAAGCTTCCCAAGGCCAAGTTCGGCCATCTCGCCGAGCATCGTATGCCGGACGGCCGCATCCTGGTCGATAGCTACCACTGCTCGCGCTACAACCAGAACACCGGCCGGTTGACCCAGCCGATGTTCGAGGCGGTGTTCGAGCGGGCGCTGCAGCTGCGCGACGCCGTCGCCGCCTGACGCTGCGGCGTCAGATGTCCTGCGTCAGCCGGCCATAGAGCTCCGGCCGGCGATCGCGGAAGAAGCCGAACGCGGCGCGGTGACGCTTGACCCGGTCGAGGTCGAGCGTCGCGGTGATGACGCCTTCTTCTTCGCGGTCCAGCTCGGCCAGGATGTCGCCGCGCTCGTCGCAGATGAAGCTGGTGCCGTAGAAGGTCTGGCCGTGTTCGGTGCCGACGCGGTTGGCGGCGATCACGGGCACGACGTTAGACACCGCATGGCCGACCATCGCGCGGCGCCACAGCCGGGCGGTGTCGAGGCTGGTGTCGTGCGGCTCGCTGCCGATCGCGGTCGGGTAGAAGAGCAGCTGCGCGCCCATCAGCATCATCGCGCGGGCGGTTTCCGGGTACCACTGGTCCCAGCAGACGCCGACGCCGATCTTGGCGGCGGGACCGTCCCACACCTTGAACCCGGTGTTGCCGGGGCGGAAGTAGAACTTCTCCTCATAGCCAGGGCCGTCGGGGATGTGGCTCTTGCGATACACGCCCTGGACGCGGCCGTCGGGGCCGATCATCGCGAGCGAGTTGTAATAGTGCGGCCCGTCCGCCTCGAAGAAGCTGGTCGGGATATGCACCTTCAGCTCGGCGGCGAGTGCCTGCATCGCCAGTACCGCCTTGTGCTCGTCGGCGGGCTTCGCATTGGCGAACAGCCCCTCGTCCTCGACACGGCAGAAATATTCGCCCTCGAACAGCTCGGGCGGCAGGATCACCTGCGCACCTTTGGCCGCAGCCTCGCGCACCAGGCGGGTGACCTTGGCGATGTTCGCATCGATGTCGTTGGAAAAGGCGAGCTGCAGCGCGGCGACGGTGATTTCGGTCATGCCGCGCTATGTAGTCGAACTGGCCTGCGTTGCCAGAGGCGGATTGGGGCTCCTGTCGAGGGAAGGAGCCGTACTCCGGCGCAGGCCAGGGTCCAGGTGCGGGCGGCTCGCGAGATGCGGCTCGGTTCCCCCAACTGGCCCGGGCCTGCGCCGGGGTACGAGGAAGGGCTAGGCCCTCGCAGGATCAGCGGCTGGGAATCTGCTGGCTGATGCAGTGGAAGCTGCCGCCCCCGGTCAGGATATGGTCGGCGCGCAGGCCCACCACCGTGCGGTCCGGGAAGATCGCCGCGAGCGCCGCCACCGCCGCGTCGTCGCTCGACTGGCCATAGACCGGCACCACCACCGCGGCGTTGCCGATGTAGAAGTTCATGTAGCTCGCCGGGATCACCTCGTCCTCGGACTCCACGCGGCCGGGGGAGGGGATGCGGACGAGCTCGACGCCGGCCGCCTCTGCGCGCTCGGCCGCATCGCGGTACACGTCGGCGTTGGGGTCGCCCTCGGCCGGCTCCGGGATCGCCAGGCGGTTCGGGCCGACGAAGCGGGCGAGGTTGTCGACATGGCCGTCGGTATGGTCGTTGAGCAGCCCGTCGCCCAGCCACAGGAAGCGGGTGTAGCCCAGGTCGGCCCGCAGCAGCGCCTCCGCCTTGTCGCGGGTGAAGTCCTCGCCATTGCGGTTCGGGTTCAGCAGGCACTGCTCGGTGGTGACGACCAGGCCCGTGCCGTCGCCGTCGATGGCGCCGCCCTCGATGATCCAGTCGTGGGTCTCGGCCGCGATCCCGCGCTGGCGGGCAAGCCCCGCGCCGACACTGTTGTCGCCGGGCAGGTCGTACTTGCCGCCCCAACCGTTGAACGCGAAGTCGTGCGCGCGGCCATCGCCGTCCAGGATCGCGCCGGTGTCGCGCAGCCAGATGTCGCCGAACGGCTCCACCACCACCTCGGCCGCGTCCCCCGCCATCGCCCGCGCGGCTGCGGCGGCTTCCTCATCCGCTGCGACCAGCAGCACCCGCTCGCCGGCGCCATCCGCATGGACGGCCCGCGCGAAGGCGACGACTTCCTCGCGGGCGGGTTCGAGGTCTTCGAGCCAGAGTTCGGGATGGCTGGGGAAGCCGATCCAGACGGCGTCGTGGCGGGCCCATTCGGCGGGAGGAGGCGTAGTCATGGCGGCGTCCTTAGCGGTCGATGCGAATACCGGGAAGGCCGCTAGTCGTGTTGCCGCCATGCCGCCACCGCGATCCGCGTGGAAATGGTCAACTGGTCTGGCAGGGCGTCGAGCGCGAACCATGCCACCTCGTCGTGCTTCTCGGGCTCGCGGTTGACCGGCGATCCGGTGAATGCGTGCACCAGGAACACGGGTGCTGTCCAATGTGTGCCTGCCGCGCGGTCGATATGGTCGACGAAGCACAGCAGCCGGTCGGCGGTGATCGCGATTCCGGTCTCCTCCATCACTTCGCGCTCGGTCGCGGCGGCGGCGGTTTCGAACAGATCGATCTTGCCGCCCGGCAGGCCCCAATGGCCGATCTCCGGGGGGCGCTTGCGCCGGACAAGCAGAATGCGATCGTCCACGATGATGGCGGCGCCACAGCCGACGCGGGGCTCGGTGAACATCGTTCAAACCGGCACGGGCGTATCAGGCACCCGTGCCCTCCCTCAGTTGCCGGCGCGGCTGCGGTCGCGGATGGCGCGAAACTCGTCGCCCGCCACCCAGTTCGGCCAGGCCGCGGTCGTCGCAAGCTCGCGACCCACCTGATAGTAGAGCGTCACGTCCTGGACGACGCCGTCCCAGTTCCACGTGGGATCATATTCGTCCTTGGGACCGTGGTAGCGGTGTTCGGTATAGTCCTCGGCGGCGGCCTTTCCGGCGGCGGTGCCGCCCTTCACCAGGTCTTCGCCCGCTTCCGCATAGAGCATCGGCACGCCATGCTTGGCGAGGCTGAAATGGTCCGAGCGGTAATAGTAGCCGTTCTGCGGGGTCGGCTCGGCCGTGGCTACCCGGCCCTGAGCCGCCAGCGCGCGGTTCAGATAGGCGTCCAGCTCCGACTTGCCCTTGCCGACCACTACGATGTTTCGCGCAGGGCCCGCCATGGACATGGCGTCGATGTTGACGCCGCCTACGGTCTTCGCGAGCGGGTAGACCGGGTTGGCCCCGTAAAAGGCGGAGCCGAGCAGGCCGGATTCCTCGCCGGTGACCGCGAGGAACACCTGCGACCGCGGCGTCGCCCCCGCCTTGGCATTGGCTTCGGCCAGCGCGACCAGCGCCGCGACGCCGTTCGCGTTGTCGACCGCCCCGTTGCAGATGTCGTCGCCATCCGGCGCCGCTTCGCAGCGGCCGAGGTGATCCCAATGGCCGGTATAGAGCACCACTTCGTCGGCACGCTCGGTACCCGGCAGGATGCCGATCACGTTCTTCGACGCATGGCGGCGGACCTGATTGTCGAAGCTGAGCGACGCCTGCACGCCCTTCAGCGGCACCGCCTTGAAGCCCTTGCGCTTGGCGGCGGACATCAGCGTGTCGAGGTTCTGGCCAGCACCGGCGAACAACCGGCGGGCGGCATCGAGTTGCATCCAGCCGATCGCCTGCGACTGGTCCCTATGGCCATTAGAAGCATCCGCCACCTGCTGCGGGCCCGTCCAGCTCGACTGGACGACGTTCCAGCCATAGGCGGCCGGCACGGTGTCGTGGACGATGATCGCTGCGGCGGCACCCTGACGGGCGGCCTCCTCGTACTTGTAGGTCCAGCGGCCATAATAGGTCATCGCCTTTCCGTTGAACGGGCCGGTGAGGCCGGCGGATCCGTAATCCGGGTCGTTGACCAGGATCACCACCGTCTTTCCCTTCACGTCCACGCCGGCATAGTCATTCCAGCCCTTTTCGGGCGCGTTGATGCCATAGCCGACAAAGACCACGTCGCTGTTCTTCAGGTCGATGCGCGGGATCACCTGATAGGTCGCCACCACCATTTCCGGACCATAGCCGAGTGCGATCGGCTGTCCGGCGCCCGTGAAGGTCAGCGCAGAGACGTTGCGCGCGGTGATCTCGACCAGCGGCACCACCTGGAACCAGCTGCCCTTGTTGCCGGGCTTGAGCCCTGCCGCCTGGAACCGCTCCACCAGATAGGAGAGGGTCTTCTCCTCGCCCGTGGTGCCGGGTGCGCGGCCCTCGAACGCGTCCGACGACAGCGTCTTGGTGACGGTCCTGAGCGTCTCGGCCGAGATCGGCGTGGCGGGCGCCGCCTGGCCGGCGAAGACGGTGGCGGGGCAGGCAGCCAGCGGCAGCGCCGCAGCGAGCAGGAATGCGCGCATGAAATCTCCGAAGGGGGGCGAGCGTCGGGCTCTTGTGGCACAGCCGATCGCGGTGGTGCAAATGCCGGTACGCGCAACGAAAAAGGGCGGCCCCGCGGGACCGCCCTCTTTGTCTGGTGGCTCGCGGCCGATGCCGCGGGAACCGATCAGCGCGAGTAGAACTCGACGACCAGGTTCGGTTCCATCTTCACCGGATACGGCACCTCGTCGAGGGTCGGCACGCGGGTGAAGGTCACTTTGGCGGCACCGTCGGGTGCGACATAGTCGGGGATGTCACGCTCAGCCAGGCTCTGCGCCTCGAGCACCAGCGCCATCTCCTGCGCCTTGCTGCCCAGCGTGATTTCGTCGCCCGGACGGACGCGACGCGACGCGATGTTGCACTTCACGCCGTTGACGCGAACGTGGCCGTGGCTCACCAGCTGCCGGGCGGCCCAGATCGTCGGCGTGAACTTCGCGCGATAGACGATCATGTCCAGGCGCTGCTCGAGCAGGCCGATCAGGTTCTGACCGGTGTCGCCCTTCATGCGCGACGCTTCTTCATAGGTGCGCTTGAACTGCTTCTCGGTGACGTCGCCGTAGTAGCCCTTGAGCTTCTGCTTGGCGCGCAGCTGGATGCCGAAGTCCGACATCTTGCCCTTGCGGCGCTGGCCGTGCTGGCCGGGGCCGTACTCGCGCTTGTTGACCGGGCTCTTGGGGCGACCCCAGATGTTCTCGCCGAGACGACGGTCGAGCTTGTACTTGGCGCTGTGGCGCTTCGACATTTAATATTCCTTGCAACTGCAACAACGGTGACCCGCCCGGGGGCGGATCGCGATTCCCGGTCTTTCGCGCTGCTGGGATCGAAGAACGACCGGCAGGGCTGCCGCTTCACCGGGGTGCGGAGCCGATTGCGAAGGCGCGCGCCTAGCCGCAGCAGGGGGCATGAGTCAAGCTGGACAGGCCGGGGGGCACCCGCCTAGGCACGCGGCATGACGATCCTATCCGGTCCCGATTGCACCACCATGGGCGAAGTCCGCGCCGGCGTCGACCAGCTCGACCGCGAGCTGGTGGCGCTGCTCGCCCGCCGCTTCGCCTATATGGACGCCGCCGCCCGCATCAAGCCGGAGCGGGGCCATGTCCGCGACGAAGCACGCAAGGCCGAGGTCATCGCCAACGCGCGTGCCGAGGCGACACGGCTGGGCGTGCCCGAGGAGGTGGTCGGCGCGCTGTGGGAGCAGCTGGTCGAAGCCTCGATCGCCTATGAACTGGCGGCGTTCGACCGGCGGTAGTCTTTTCGTTCCCTTCGTCAGCATGACGAAGGGAGTGCCGCTCTATCGCTGCCTGGGCCGTGCGAGCGTCGACAGCACGCCGCGCAGCGTCCGCACTTCCTGCGAATTCCAGCCCGGCTTGGTCAGCAGCGTGCGCAGTGTCCGGCGCGTGGCGGGCGCCCGATCGGGCGGGAAGAAATAGCCGCCGGCCTCCAGCATCTGGTCGAGTTGGACGATCATACCTTCCAGTTCCTCCTGCGGAGCCGGGGGATCGAGTTCGGTCTCGGGCGGGCTGGCGAGGTCGGCGCCCTTGGACCATTCGTACGCGACCAGGATCACCGCCTGGGCGAGGTTCAGCGAGCCGAATTCCGGGTTGATCGGCACGGTGACGATGGTGCGCGCGAGCGCCACGTCGTCGGTCTCCAGTCCTGAGCGCTCCGGCCCGAACAGGATCGCGGCGCGGCCGGCATCGCTGCGGATCGTGCGCGCGGCCTCTTCCGGCGTGACGACCGGCTTGGTGACGCCACGCTTGCGCACCGTGGTCGCAAAGACGTGGCTGCAGTCGGCCACCGCCTCGGCGACACTGTCGAACACCTGCGCCTGTTCCAGCACCACGTCGGCGCCGCTCGCCGCCGGCCCCGCCTGCGGATTCGGCCAGCCGTCGCGCGGCGACACCAGCCGCATCTCCACCAGCCCGAAGTTGAGCATCGCCCGCGCGGCCTTGCCGATGTTCTCGCCCAGCTGCGGGCGGACCAGCACGATGACGGGGGGTGGGGACACAGTAGAGTTCTCCGTTTGGTTCGAGCGAGCGTCGAGCGCAGTCGAGACGCGCTGTCGAGAACCGGCTGCCGCGGACACGCCGTTCCAGTCGGCCCGGAACAGCGCCTCCTTCTTCTTGCGCGACCGATCCTTGATCTGTTGCTCGCGGTCGAGTGCCTCCAACCGCGTCGGGAAGCTCTCGCTCCACATCAGTTCGACCGGACCCCGATCGTGGGTGTAGCCTGGGAAGGTGCCCGCCTGATGCTGGGCGAGCCGCGCCTCCAGATTGTCGGTGTGGCCGGTGTAATATGTGCCGTCGGCGCAGCGCAGGATGTAGACGTGAAACATCGACGGCGTCCTTGGTGGAGGCGGGGTTCTCGACTGTGCATCTCGACAAGCTCGATGCGCTCGAACCGAACGGATAGGAGCGAGGAGCGCTTCCCCGCTACTCCCGCCCCACCTCCGCGACATTCCCCGCGAACTCCTCGAAATCGCGCGCTTCGCGGAAGTCCTTGTAGACGCTGGCGAAGCGAATGTACGCGACCGAGTCGAGGCCCTTGAGCGCGTCCATCACCATCTCGCCGATGCGCTGGGCGGGCACTTCGCCGTCGCCGGTGGTCTCCAGCTGGCGCTGGATGCCGGACACCAGCCGCTCGATCTGCGCCTGCTCGACCGGACGCTTGCGGGTCGCGATGGCGACCGAGCGGAGCAGCTTCTCGCGATCGAAGGGTTCGCGCCGGCTTTCGCTCTTCAGCACCCACAGCTCGCGCAGCTGGATGCGTTCGAAGGTGGTGAAGCGCGCGGCACAGGCCTCGCACTGGCGCCGCCGCCGGATCGCCGCCCCATCTTCGGTGGGGCGGCTGTCCTTTACCTGGCTCGCATCATTTCCGCAGAAGGGGCAGCGCATTCAGATCCGCTTCTTGCCCTTGAGATAGGCGTAGCCGGCGCCCGCAGCGGCGCCGATCACCGGGCCGATGAAGGGCAGGGGGATTGCGACCACGGCGCCAAGCGCGCCCCACTTCGCCATGCTCTTGCCGAGCGCCTTCTTCTGCGCGTCGGTCGAATAGTCGGTCATGATCAGCCTCCGTAGATGGGGAACCGAGCACACAACGCGCGAACCCGCTCGCGGACCCCCGCCTCGACCTGCGCGTCGCCCGCCTCGCCCTTGGCCGCCAGGCCGTCGAGCACGTCGGCGACCATGTTGCCGATCTCGCGGAACTCGGCGGTGCCGAAGCCGCGGGTGGTGCCCGCCGGCGATCCGACGCGGATGCCGCTGGTCTTGACCGGCGGCAGCGGATCGAACGGGATGCCGTTCTTGTTGCAGGTGATGCCCGAACGCTCCAGCGCCTCGTCCGCATCGCGGCCGGTGACGCCCAGCGGGGTCAGGTCGATCAGCGCGAGGTGCGTGTCGGTGCCGCCCGACACCACATCGCTGCCGCGCTCCTTCAGGGTCGCGGCGAGCACCTTTGCGTTCTCCACCACTGCGGCGATGTAGCTCTTGTACTCGGGGCGCAGCGCCTCGCCGAACGCCACCGCCTTGGCGGCGATGACGTGCATCAGCGGCCCGCCCTGCAGGCCCGGGAACACCGCCGAGTTGATCTTTTTCGCGATCGCCTCGTCATCGGTCATCACCATGCCGCCGCGCGGGCCACGCAGCGTCTTGTGGGTGGTGGTGGTGACGACATGGGCGTGGCCGAACGGCGTCGGGTGCAGCCCGGCGGCAACGATGCCGGCGAAGTGCGCCATGTCGACCATGAACTTCGCGCCCACCTCGTCCGCGATCGCGCGGAAGCGGGCGAAGTCGATGTGGCGCGGATAGGCGGAGCCGCCGGCGATGATCAGCGTCGGCTTGTGCTCCTTGGCGAGCCGCTCGACCTGGTCATAGTCGATGAGATGGTCTTCCTGGCGCACGCCGTACTGCACGGCATTGAACCACTTGCCCGACATCGCCGCCTTGGCGCCGTGGGTCAGGTGGCCGCCGGCATCCAGGCTCATGCCCAGGATGGTGTCGCCGGGCTTGGTCAGCGCCAGCATGACGGCGCCGTTCGCCTGCGCGCCCGAGTGCGGCTGGACGTTGGCGAAGCCGCAACCGAAGATCTGCTTGGCGCGCTCGATCGCCAGCGTCTCGACCTCGTCGGAGGGGGCGCAGCCCTGGTAGTAGCGCTTGCCCGGATAGCCCTCGGCGTACTTGTTGGTGAACACCGAACCCTGCGCCTCGAGCACCGCCTTGGAGACAATGTTCTCGCTGGCGATCAGCTCGATCTGGGTCTGCTCGCGCGTCAGCTCATGCTCGACGCCGGCGAACACGGCCGGGTCGGCATCGGCCAGGCTGCGGGAAAAGAAACCGTCGGGCTGGACCTGATGGGTCTGCGGATTGCTGCTCATGAATGCGCCTCCTGGGGCTCGGGCTGGCCGGTCGCGCGAGCCTTTAGGATGCCGCGCGCGCGAAGGCTACCCGTTGTTGCCCCAAATAGGTGCGCGTCACCCCAGTGTGGGGCTGCTCAGCTTGTCGATGCGGCGCTGGTGGCGCTCGCCGCCGAAGGGCGTGGCCAGGAACGCCTCGATGCACGCCTTGGCCATCTCGATGCCGACCAGCCGTGCACCCATCGCCAGTACGTTGGCGTCGTTGTGCTCGCGCGCCAGGCGTGCCGACAGCGGCTCGTTCACCAGCGCACAGCGGCAGCCCGCGTGCCGGTTGACCGCGATCGAGATGCCGATGCCGGATCCGCACAGTGCGATGCCGAAGTCCGCTTCCCCGCCGCTCACCCGGTGCGCCAGCGCATAGCCATAGTCCGGGTAATCGACGCTGGCCTCGCCCTCTGGTCCCAGGTCGAGGACCGCATGGCCCGCATCGCGCAGCCAGGCGACGAGGGACGCCTTCAACGCCACGGCGGCATGATCGGAGGCGAGGGCGATGCGGTACGTCATGGGACAGGCCTTGAAGATCGGTGATCGCTGCTGCCTAGCCGTGCGGCCGCGTGAAGGCTAGACAGGCCGCCCAACGCGGGAGGAACGCGATGCGCCGAACGATCTGCTTGTCGATGCTGGTGTTACTGGCCGGATGCGAACAGCGCGCGGAACGCCGCGCCGAAGGGGAAGCCGTCGAACGCGCGGTGCACAACAGCGGCCATGCCGCGCCGCAGGAAGCGCCGGCCGAAACGCCGACTTCCACGCCTACCCCCAAGCCGGCCCCGACCGCGACGGCGGTTGATGTCGCGGCGACGGACGCCTGGATCGGGCGGTGGCGCGGCGTCGAGGGGCTGAACCTGGTGATCTCCGCCGACCGGCAGGCGGGCCCCGGCCACTACACGCTGGAGATGCAATATTCGCTGGACGACAAGGGTGTGTTCCAGGGGGTGGCGGCCGGTGACACGATCCGCTTCACCCGGCCGGACGGGCCGCAGACGCTGCGCGCCACGGACGGCGAAGCGACCGGACTGAAGTGGCTGGCCGACAAGAAGGACTGCCTGACGGTGAAGCCCGGCGAGGGCTATTGCCGCGACTGACGCCGCTCTCGGCCACCGTCCACCACTTCGCGCTTCACCCCCGGCCCCGCATCCTCTAATCGGCGCGGTTCCATGACCGACGAACCGAACGCGAAGCGCGACTGGCGCGACACCGTCTTCCTGCCGAAGACCGACTTCCCGATGAAGGCGGGGCTTGCCGCCAAGGAGCCGGCGATTCTCGAGCGCTGGGCGCGCATCGGGTTGTACGACCGCCTCCGCAAGGAACGCGCCGGGCGCGAGCGGTTCATCCTCCACGACGGCCCACCCTACGCCAACGGCGACATCCACATGGGCCATGCGATGAACAAGGTCCTGAAGGACATCATCGTCCGGTCGCAGACGCTGATGGGCAAGGATGCGCCCTATGTGCCGGGCTGGGACTGCCATGGTCTCCCGATCGAATGGAAGATCGAGGAACAGTATCGCGCCAAGAAGCGGTCGAAGGACGAGGTGCCGCCGGCCGAGTTCCGCGCCGAATGCCGCGCCTATGCCGCCCACTGGGTCGACGTGCAGAAGGGCCAGTTCCAGCGGCTGGGCGTGCTCGGCGATTGGGAAGACCCCTACCTTACCATGAAGTTCGAGGCCGAGGCGACGATTGCGGGCGAACTGCTCAAGTTCGCCGAGTCGGGCCAGCTCTATCGCGGCGCGAAGCCGGTGATGTGGAGCCCGGTCGAAAAGACCGCGCTCGCCGAGGCCGAGGTCGAGTATGAGGACATCGTCTCGACCCAGATCGACGTCGCGTTCGAGATCGTCGAAGCGCCCAACGCGCCGGAGCTGGTCGGCGCGCATGCGGTGATCTGGACGACCACGCCGTGGACGATTCCGGTCAACCAGGCTTTGGCGTACGGGCCGGAGATTGAGTACGGCGCATACTGGATGGCTGGCGAGGAGCGCACCATTCTAGTGCTCATCGCAACGGCGCTGAAAGACGACTTCGAACGTCGTACCGGCCTGCGCAATGAAGACCTCGACGATAAGCCGCACTGGACCTTCAAAGGCTCCCAACTCGCCGATGCCGTCGTCCGCCATCCGATGCACGCGCTCGGCGGCTTCTTTGCCAAGCCTCGGCCGATGCTGCCGGGCGACTTCGTCACCACCGATGCGGGCACCGGCCTCGTCCACATGGCGCCAGACCATGGCGAGGACGATTTCGCGCTGTGCAAGGTATACGGCATCGACCCCGTGTTCGCCGTCACCGGCGACGGCAAGTATCGGGAGGACTGGGCGTGGCTCGGCGGCCAGGGCAGCGTCATCAACCCCAAGTTCACGGCCTCCGGCAATGGCGGCAAGCTTGAGGAAGGCCCGATCTGCCGCGACCTGCGCGAGGCAGGCGCATTGCTCGCCGCGTCGGACGACTTCCGCCACAGCTATCCGCACTCGTGGCGCTCCAAGGCCAAGGTGATCTTTCGCGCGACGCCGCAGTGGTTCATTCCGATGGATGCCGCCGGCACGGAGACGGTCGAGCACGGCGCCGAAACGGCTGCCGGCAACGGTGCCACCCTGCGCGAACTGGCGCTCGACGCGATCGAGCACACCCGCTTCGTGCCGGAAAAGGGCCGCAACCGCATCGCTTCGATGGTCTCGGGCCGTCCGGACTGGGTCATCAGCCGCCAGCGCGCTTGGGGCGTGCCGATCGCACTCTACGTCCACCGCCAGACCGGCGCCTATCTGCGCGACCCGGCGGTGAACGCGCGCATCCTCGACGCCTTCCGTGCAGGGGGCGCCGATGCCTGGTTCCAGGCAGATCACCAGGCGCTGCTCGGCCCGGACTATGCGCTCGACGACTATGAGGTCGTTACCGATATCCTCGACGTCTGGTTCGACTCGGGCTCGACCCACGCATTCGTGGTCGAGGCGCGCTACGGCGCCGGCACCCGCGCGAACCTCTATCTCGAGGGTTCGGACCAGCATCGCGGCTGGTTCCAGTCGTCGCTGCTCGAAAGCTGCGGCACCCGTGGCCGCGCGCCCTATGATGCGGTGCTGACCCACGGCTTCGCGCTCGACGGCAATGGGCGCAAGATGTCCAAGAGCCTGGGCAACGTCGTCGATCCGCTCAAGGTGATCGGCGAGTCGGGCGCCGACATCCTGCGCCTGTGGATCGCGCAGACCGACTATTTCGAGGACGTGCGCATCGGCAAGGAAGTGCTGGCCGGCACCGGCGACACCTATCGTAAGCTGCGCAACACCTTCCGCTATCTGCTGGGCGCGCTCGACGGCTTCACCGACGAAGAGCGAGTCGCGGTCGCCGACATGCCCGAGCTGGAACGCTATGTGCTCCACCTGCTCGGCAAGCTCGACGTCGAACTGCGCGCCGCCGCCGAAGCCTATGAGTTCAACCGCTACGCGCGCGCACTGACCGATTTCGCCAACGAGGATCTGTCGGCGTTCTTCTTCGATATCCGCAAGGATTCGCTCTACTGCGACGCTGCGGACGATCCCAAGCGCCGCGCCTATCGCACCGTGCTCGACCTGCTGTTCCACGCGCTGGTCCGCTACGCCGCGCCAATCCTCGCCTTCACGGCCGAGGAAGTGTGGCAGGCGCGCTTCCCGAGCGAGGACGGCTCCGTCCACCTGCTCGAATGGCCTGAGCTGCCGGCGCTGCCCGCCGACGACGCGGTCTCGACCAACTGGGACGACGTCCGCCGCCTGCGCGAGCGGGTGACCGAGGCGATCGAGCCGCTGCGGCGCGAGAAGATCGTGCGATCCAGCCTGGAGGCCGAAGTCACGGTTCCCGAGCTGCCGCTTCCCGAGGACGCGCTCGCCGAGGCGTTCATCGTCGCTTCAGTGGCGAAGGGGGAGGGTGACGATGACGGTGTGGGCGTGGTCCGCACCCACCGCCACAAATGCGGTCGCTGCTGGCGCCACCTGCCGGAAGTTGCAGTGGACGATGCGCTGTGCCACCGCTGTACCGAGGTAGTATCCTGATGCAACGCACCCGCCTTCACGGCTTCCTGCTCGCAGGGCTGATCTTCATCGTCGACCAGGCGGTGAAGTTCGTCGTCACCGGTCCTCTGGGGGTGTCCCGGCCGGGCGACGAACGTATCCTGCTGCCGATCTTCGACCTGCGCTTCGTCCCCAACGTCGGCGTGTCGCTGGGGCTGCTTCCGGCGGACAGCAGCGTGATGCGCTGGCTGCTGGTGCTGCTCACCGCCGCGATCGCCTCCGGCGTCGCCTGGTGGATGCTGCGCGAAAAGAGCCGGCCGGACCTGTTCGCGCTGGCCATGGTGCTGGGCGGCGCACTCGGCAACATCCTTGACCGGGTGCGCTTCGGCTATGTCGTCGATTTCCTCGACCTGCATTTCGGGACGTGGCGCCCGTTCCTGATCTTCAACGTCGCCGATGCCGCCATCACCATCGGCGTGCTGATCCTGCTTGTCCGCGCGGTGCTGGTGCGCGACAAGCCCGCCGAAACGCCCGCTGGGGAGAAGGTAAATGCGTAAACTTCATGCCGCCGCGAGCGTCGCGCTCGCCCTTGCTCTCGCGGGCTGCGGCTCGTCGGGGCTCAACCGCGCCCGTCCGGACGAGTTTGCGGTGGCGCGCCAGGCGCCGCTGGTGATCCCGCCCGACTATGCGCTGGTGCCGCCGCAGCCGGGCGCGCCGCGTCCGCAGGAAGTCGGTGCCTCGACCCAGGCGCTGCAGGCGATGTTCGGCGGTCAGGCGCAGCGGAGCGCGAGCGAGCGCGCGGCGCTGACCCAGGCCGGCGGCAACGACGCGGCCGATGCCGGCATCCGCTCCGGCCTGGCCGATCCGAACACCGCCGTGGTGGACAAGGGCTCGACGACGCAGGACATCGTCGCGGCACCGGAAGGCGACGGCGAGGCAGCGCGCACGACACCCTGATCCCGTCGTTCCGCTGGAAAGAGCAAGGGCCGCGACGCGAGTCGCGGCCCTTCTTTGTTGGAGCGCTGGTGCGCGCCGGCGAGGTTCAGAAGGCGGCGGTCAGGGAGACCACGACCGTGCTCGCCGCGATCGGGCTGCCGTTCTTCGTCTTGGAGAAGCCGGAGCCCAGATAGGCCGACTCGCGGCGGGTGATGTCGGTGTCGACATAGGCCACCCCCAGCGTCAGTTGGTTCCAGGTGGCGTCCACCCCCAGCAGCCAGTCGAAATATTCGCCGGTCGGCGACAGGCTGGTGCCGTTCGGGCCGAGCCCCGGGTTCCCGTTGGAATAGCCGATGTGCGCCTTGGCCGTCAGCGGCGTGTCGGGGATGCCGACGGTCCCGTCGCCGGACAGGTAGAGGTTGTCCTCCCGGTCGCCGTCGGGATGCGCCATGAAGTTGCCGAGCGAAGTCTGCTTGGGTGCGTAGAAGACGCCCGCCGTCAGGTTCGCGGGCCCGGCGGTGCCGGAAACCTTGCCGTAGAGCTCGACCACGTCGGTCTCGTCCGCGCCGCCGGGATAGGTGTACCAGGTGACCCCGACGTCATAGGCCGCGTTGCCGGCCTGTCCTTTGTAGCCTGCGACCAGGTCCAGCTCGATGTTGGCCCCCCCGAAGGTACCCCAGCCCGCGAGGTTGGAGCCCCAGGTGGCGACGTAGAACCCGCTTTCATGGGCGATGGTGATGCCGCCCTGCAGCGCGACTTCCTTGTCGCTCTGCGAGACACCGCGGAAACGATAGTCGGATGCGACGCTGGCGCTGCCGCTGACCGTGATCGGCTGGGGAGGGTCGGTGTCCTGCGCCCAGGCAGGCGCCACGCTGCCGACGGCGGCGAAGATCGAAAGAAGTATCTTGGAGAAGCGCATCGTGACCCCCTTTGAGGTGATGGTTCTCCTCCTGCTTGCGCCCTGGGGTGTCGTCCGCACCCCCTGTGACGCGACACGAAGGTGCCGATCAGCGGGTGCGGACACAATGGTTGTTTCGAAGCGGTGACGTTTTGGAGTGGAATGTTGCGTCGCAGCAACAGCGTCGTGTCAGCGCGCTTCCAGGATCGCGTCGACTTCCACGACGGCACCCAGCGGCAGCACCGGGACGCCGACGGCGCTTCGAGCGTGCTTGCCCGCCTCACCGAACACCGCGACCATCAGTTCGGAGGCGCCGTTGGCGACCTTCGGCTGGTCCGTGAAGCTGCCGGCGCTGTTCACGAACACGCCCAGCTTCACCACCCGCGAGACGCGATCGAGGCCGCCCAGCGCCTTCTCGGCCTGCGCCAGCAGCATCAGGGCGCAGCGCCGCGCCGCTTCGACGCCATAGTCCAGGTCCCGGTCCTCGCCGAGCCGACCGGTCATCAGGGCGCCGTCCTGGAACGGCAGCTGCCCCGAGATGTGGAGCAGCCCGCCGGTTTCGACCGCGGGGACATAGGCGGCGACCGGCGCGGCCGCTTCGGGGAGGGTGAGGCCGAGTTCGGCCAGCTTCGCGTGGATGTCGGTTGCCATGGCGCGGGTCATCCCGCGGGGCCGGGCGGCGGTCAAGCCTCCGCCGGCCGCCCCGCGTCGAAGCGTGCCGCGATCCACGTCGCGGCCTCGCGCCAGTCGTCGATCCGGGCGTGCGCTGCCGGGGCAGGCGGAACATGCGGCGCAAGGTCAGGCTCGGACACCATGTGCAGGCGGTGGACGCCCGGGGCATGCTGCGCGACCGAATCATGGTGCGTCGCCAGGTCGTCGACGAAGACGGTGACCGGGCCGCCGTGCTCCGCCACCAGCCGCGCCACCGGCTCGCCCTTGGGCCCCTGGTTGCACTCGACGCGGTGGACGATCCCGTGCGTCGAAAGCTGGGCGATCCGCGACTCCCGGCAATGATCGCGCAGGTTGGTGAGGATCACGATCTCCGCGCGCTGCCCAAGCGCCGCCAGCGCCTCCTCGGCATGCGGCACCAGCGTCTGCCGGTCCATCTCGGCAGGGAAGAAGCCGTCGATCAGCGACCACATCGTCTCCCGCGTGACGAGCTCCCCGTCGGCGCGGTGGCGCATCGCCCTTTCGAAGCTCCCTTCCGCCAGTTGCAGGTCGATGTCGTGGTCGGTGTCGAGCCAGTCCCGGAAGTGACGCATCATGTGGAGCAGCACTTCGTCGCAGTCGCAGATCAGCAGTGGCTTCATGGTCGCTCCAGCACGCGCCTCGCGCGGGTCAGTTCCTCAGGCCCCACCTGCAACGTCTCGGCACAGGCGATCAGGTCGGGTTCGTGGTTCTCGAGATAGCCGATCACCGCGGCCAGGAAGGCGGGCGTATCGGCCCGCGCCCGCAGGACGTCCGGCGTGATCCCCGTCACGTCCAGGAAGCGGCGTGCCCGCTCCGAATCGGCCAGCACCCAGCTCAGCGCGCCGAGCGACAGCGTCGCCGCCGCTTCGGCGTTTGTCTCGTGGGGCGCCATGCCGTAGTACCTCGGGGATCAACAATCGGGTCTTGGACGTGACAAAAAGGGTACTCGTTGTCGAGGACAACGAACTCAATCTGAAGCTGTTTTGCGACCTGCTGCGGGTCCATGGGTTCGTGACCGAGCCGGTCCGCGACGGGCGGGAAGCGGTGGCGCGCGCGCGCGCGTTCGCGCCCGACCTGATCATCACCGACATCCAGCTGCCGCACATGACGGGCCTGGAACTGATCGGGCGTCTGAAGCTGGATGCGAAGCTCCGGCACATCCCGATCATGGCGGTGACCGCCTATGTGGGGCGTGAGGACGAGGAGCGGATTCGCGCGGCGGGCGCGAATGCCTATGTCACCAAGCCGATCTCGGTGGTGCGCTTCGTCGGGGAGGTGCGGGCGCTGCTGCCGCGTCAGGCCGACGAATCGGCGGACGCGGCGCTGGCCGGCTGAGACCGCTCCGCTGGCGCGGAGCGGCAACCGATTACTTGATCTTGGCTTCCTTGAACTCGACGTGCTTGCGCACGATCGGGTCGTACTTGCGGAAGCTGAACTTCTCGGTCTGGGTGCGCGGGTTCTTCTTGGTGACATAGAAGAAGCCGGTATCGGCCGTGCTGACGAGCTTGATCTTGACGGTGGTCGGCTTTGCCATGACCCTGAAATCCTTCGGTTCGCGGTACCGGACAGCGTTGAAAAAACGAAAAGCGGCGCGCGCAAACCGCGGCCGCCCACAGGCTGGGCCGCATGCGTCACCTGCCCGCCGATGTCAAGGCAAACACGCGGCTTGCCTGCTCCACCCTTGCTGTTTCATCGTTCTTTCACGCGAGGATGGCACCATCCCGCGGCAAGCCAAGGAGAGGGCCCAAGCGATGATCGAGGCAGTTGTAGGCGCCCCCGTCGAGTTCGAAAGCGGTCTGGCCGCGTTGCGCCGCGCCAGCGGCCGCGCGCCGGTCGGACCTCTGGCGGCAGAGGTCGAGGGCATCCGCCGTCTCGCTGCCGCGCAGGGGCTCGTCGCGGCGGCGCCGGTGATCCGGGCGATCGACTCGGCGCTGGCGCGCGGCGAGCGCGGTGCGTTGCTGCAGGGGCTCGTGGTCATTCTCGAGGATGCACTGGCGCAGCGGGAGCAGGGCGACTCGAGCTCGGTCTACGCCGCCGCCTGTTCGGTGCGTCTCGCCGGCTGAGGGCCGGGCTGCGGATGGAGACACTGGTCCCCGCCTTTGTCGCGGTGCTGCTCGCGCAGGTCTTCGATCCGCCCGCACGCCTTGCTGCCGTGCTCGCGGACCGCTTCGGAAGAGGGGCGGGCGTGACGGCCGGACTGGTCCTGGCCCATGCGGCAGGGTTCCTCGCGGCGGCGGCCGGAGGTGCGCTGATCGCGCCGGGAATGAGCCCCAACGCGCAGGCGTTGCTCCTCGCCCTCGCCCTGATGTTCGCAGGTGCGGGCGGTCTGGCCCGGACGAAGCTCGCCGATCGGCTGACGAACTGGCGCATCGGGAGTTTCGCAACCGCATTCCTGGGGATCTTCATCCTCGCGTTCGGGGACCGCAGTCAGTTTCTGGCCCTTGCCCTTGCCGCCTGGAGCGGGAGCCCCCTGCTGGCCGCGATCGGGAGCACGATCGCGGCGGTCGCGGTGGGCGCCATCGCGGCGACTGTCGGAGAGCGCGCCTGGTGTCGCTGGCCGGGGCGGCGAGCCGCCGGCCTGGGCGTATCGGGGCTGCTGGTGGTGGTCGGCGCGGTGCTCGCCGTGCGGGCATTGCGCCTCGGCTAGAGAAGCTCTTTCGCCTTTGCCCTTGAACGGGAGCGATTCAGGGCAAAGTTCGTTGCCGTAGCGAATCATCACCTGGAGGACTCCATGGCCGACACGAACCCGGCGCTCGACACGCCCACAGACCTGAACAGCAACAAGGTCCGCTCCGTCGCGGACGCGCTGAACGGTACGCTCGCCGACTGTTTCGCGCTGTATCTGAAGACCAAGAACTTCCACTGGCACGTCTCGGGTCCGCACTTTCGCGACTATCACCTGATGCTCGACGAGCAGGCCACGCAAATCCTCGCCATCACCGACATCATCGCAGAGCGGGTGCGCAAGACGGGCGGCACCACCCTGCGCTCGATCGGCGACATCGCGCGTCGCCAGCAACTGACCGACGACGACCGCGACTTCGTGGCGCCGGGCGAGATGCTGACGATTCTGCGCGACGACAATCTCAAGCTGGTCGAATCGATGCGTGCCGCGCGCGAAGCGGCGGAAGCCGCAGGCGACACCGCCACCAGCAGCCTGGCCGACGAGTGGATCGACCAGGCCGAGGAGCGGGCCTGGTTCCTGTTCGAGGCCGGCCGCAGGAGCTGACCCGTCGGGGGGTGGCCGACGGAACGATCGGCTGCCCCGCTCGGTTGACGCACGGGGCTAGTGGAGAACTGTCATGCTGCGTTGGGCCATCATCTTTCTGATCGCGGGACTGGTGCTCGGGGTGCTGGGCTTCGGTGGGATCGGCGGCGCGTTCGTCGACATCGCCAAGATCCTGTTCTTCATCGCCGTCGCGATCTTCGTGGTGCTGCTCGTGCTGGGCCTGCTCGCAGGGCGCGGCATCAAGAAAGCGATAGACTAGCCTTCCGGCCCGATTATCCTCCCGTCGGCTGGGCTGGCGGGGGGAGTCGTTGTGGCGCTGACGGGCATTGTTGCGGGGCTGCTGCTGGCATTCGCCGGCGAGTCGCAGACGCGAACCTCGACCCCTGGCGCGCCGCCGCCGCAGGCGCGGATCGCGGACCTCTCCTGGCTGACCGGCCAATGGCATGGCGAGGGCTATGGGGGGCCGGCGACCGAGGTCTACTCGGCGCCGCAGGCCGGCGGCATCGCCGGCCACTTCCTGCAGGAAGACGGCAAGGGCGCCGTGCTGTTCTATGAGCTGCTGCAGATCGTTCCGCGTGGACAATCGCTGGTCTATCGACTCCGCCACTTCAACGCGGATCTGACCGGGTGGGAAGACGCGAAGGGCGGCAAGGCGGTGGAGTTCCCGCTGATCGCCGTGGAAGGCAACCGCTTCTTCTTCGACGGGCTGACGTTGGTCCGCGAGGGGCCGGATGCACTCACCGTCTGGGTGCGCATCGCCGAGGAAGGCGCATCGGCGCGCGAGGTGCCGTTCCGCTATCGGCGGGTCCGCTGAGGCCCACGCAACCAAGCGTGCCGCCGACGGGTTGATCGGGCATGCGTGCGTTCGCCGACCTGCTCGACCGGTTGATCTATACCCGGTCGCGCAATGCCAAGCTCCGCCTGATCGGCGATTACCTGCGGACCACGCCGGACCCGGACCGGGGCTGGGCGATTGCGGCGCTTACCGGCGATCTCGACCTCCCGGCAGTGAAGCCCGCGATCATCCGTCAGATGATCGAGGCGCGGGTGGACCCGGTGCTGTTCGGGATGAGCCGCGACTTCGTCGGCGACACGGCCGAAACGGTCGCGCTGCTGTGGCCGGAGCCGCCGGCCGGCTCTCCTGCGGCGCGCGAGGCGGAGCCGCTATCGCTGGCGCAGGTGGTGGACACGCTTGCCGCCCTGTCGCGAAGCGACGCGCCTGCCGTCCTGGCCGCCATGCTCGACCAGCTCGATTCGGACGAGCGCTTCGCGTTGCTCAAGCTTGCGACCGGCGGGCTCCGTGCCGGCGTTTCGGCGCGGCTCGCGAAGACGGCGCTCGCGCAAGCCTTCGGCCTCGACGTCGAGGCGGTGGAAGAGGTCTGGCATGGCCTGGTCCCGCCTTATGCGCCGCTGTTCGCCTGGGCCGAGGGGCAGGCGCCGCAGCCCGACAGCGCCAATCTGCCCGTGTTCCGCCCGTTCATGCTCGCCCATCCACTGGAGGACGGCCGCGTCGACCTCGCCGAATATGCCGCGGAATGGAAGTGGGACGGGATCCGCGTGCAACTGGTGCACGCCGGCGGCGAGACCCGGCTCTACAGTCGGGCCGGGGACGACATCACCGCCAGCTTCCCGGAGGTCGCGGCCGCCTATGCGAGCCCGGGGGTGCTCGACGGCGAACTGCTGGTGAAGGGCGAGGCGCAGGGCCATGCCCTGGGCGAGGCCGAGGGGGCGGCCAGCTTCAACGCGCTCCAGCAGCGACTGGGGCGCAAGACGGTGTCGAAGCGGATGCTGGTCGACTATCCCGCCTTCGTCCGCCTCTACGACATCCTGTTCGACGGCTCCCGCGACCTGCGCGCGCTTCCCTGGAGCGAGCGGCGCGCCGCCTTGGAGCAGTTCGCCAAGGGCCTGGACCCGGAGCGGTTCGACGTCTCCCGGCTGATCGAAGCGCCGGATTTCTCGGCATTGGAGGCGATCCGCGAGGGCGCGCGCGACGCCGCGATCGAAGGCGTGATGCTCAAGCGGCGCGACAGCCCCTATGTTGCCGGGCGCCGGGTGGGCCTCTGGTACAAATGGAAGCGCGATCCCCTGACTGCGGACTGCGTGATGATGTATGCCCAGCGCGGCAACGGGAAGAGGTCGTCCTTCTACTCGGACTACACCTTTGGCTGCTGGACCGGCGACCCCGCCGAGGGCGGCGAACTGTTGCCGGTCGGCAAGGCCTACTCGGGATTCACCGACGAGGAACTGAAGTGGCTCGATCGGTTCGTGCGCACCAACACCGTCCAGCGCTTCGGCCCCGTCCGCGAGGTCGAGAAGACGCTGGTGCTGGAGGTGGCGTTCGATTCGATCCACGCGTCGCGCCGCCACAAGTCCGGCCTGGCGATGCGCTTTCCCCGCATCGCCCGCATCCGGCGCGACAAGCCGGCCGCCGAAGCGGACCGGATCGAGACGCTGCTCGGAATGGCGACCTAGGGAGGCCCGGCTAAGGCGTCGGTTCGAGCGCGATCTCGAACAAGGTCGGCCAGAGCTTGCCGGTCACGAACAGCCGGCGCTTCACCGGGTCCCAGGCGATGCCGTTCGGAACCGCCTCCGGATCGGTTGCGGCGACCTCTGTCGCCAGGGCGGACAGGTCCACCAGACCGGTCACCGCACCACTCGCCGGGTTGATACGAACCAGATAGTCGCGATGCCACACATTGGCGAAGATGGCGCCGTCGACCACCTCGAGCTCGTTGAGGTTACGCAAGGGGCGACCGTTCGCCGTGACGGTCAGCTCGCGCCGGACCGCAAAACTCTTCGGGTCCCGGAAGCGCAGCGTCGGCGAGCCGTCCGACTGGATCAGCGCGCTTCCGTCGCTCGCCAGCCCCCAGCCTTCACCCGTGTAGCGAAAACTGCCGGTGCGCTTGAGGGTCTTCGCGTCCCAGCGATGGGCAAGGCCCGTGGTCCAGGTGAGGCTGACGAGGCTATCTTCCCACAGCGCCAGCCCTTCGCCGAACTGGTCCGCGGGCAGCACCGCACGGGCGAGGACCCGGCCATCTTCCAGCCGTACGCGACGGATTTCCGAGCGGCCTTCCAGGCCGATGCTCTCGTACAGGGCGCCATCGTGCCACAGCAGGCCTTCGGTGAAGGCGCTGGGATCATGCGGATAGCGCGCGACGATTCGCGCCGTGATCGGATAAACGGGTGCTGGGGAGGGCGCAGCCGCCGGCGGGGCGACCTGCCCGGTCGCGGCAACGGGGGCAGGGGCGCCCGAAACCAGCGTCGCCGCGATGGCAAGGACCATCGCGGCGACACGGTTGGGGAACCGCCTGGCCGACGTGCGGCCGGACGGCATCCGAGATCAGCCCTTGGGCTGGAGGTTCACCGCGGCATACTTGCCGCGCCGATCCACCTCGAGCTCGAACTCGAGCTTGTCGCCCTCGTTCAGCGTGGGCATGCCCGCGCGCTCGACGGCCGAGATGTGCACGAACGCGTCCGGCTGCCCGTCGTCGCGCTGAATGAAGCCGAAGCCCTTCATCGCGTTGAAGAACTTGACCGTCCCCGACGCACGCTCGCCGGTCAGCTGACGCTGCGGACCGCCCATGCCGCCGCCGCGCGGGCCGGCATCACGGTCGCGCGGTGCCGCGCTGCCGCCTTCGGTGACCGGCATCGGCTCGCCGTCGATCTTCAGCTCGGTGGCCGAGATACGACCGCCGCGATCGACCAGGGTGAAGCCGAGCGGCTGACCCTCGGCAAGGCCGGTCAGGCCTGCCTGCTCGACTGCGGAGATGTGCACGAACACGTCCTCGCCGCCATCGTCACGGACGATGAAGCCGAAGCCCTTCTGTCCGTTGAAGAACTTCACGACGCCCGTGGCTTCGCCGACGACCTGCGGGGGCATGCCGCGGCCACCGCCGCCGCCGCCACCACGGAAGCCGCCGCCGCCGCCGCCGAAGCCGCCGCCACCGCCGAAGCGATCGCCGCCGCCGCCGCCGTAGCCGCCACCGCCGAAGCGATCGCCGCCGCCACCGTAGCCGCCGCCACCGCCGAAGCGATCACCGCCGCCGCCGTAGCCGCCGCCACCGCCGAAACCGCGATCGCTGTAGCCGCCGTAGCTCTCGTCACCAAAACTGTCGCGCTTGTCCTTGCCGCGCCCGCCGCGATCTCCGCGGCGCCCTCGATCGAAACTCATTGCCCTGTTCGTCTTCCCGGCTCGCCCAAATCCTCACCATCAGAACCCAAGCGCCGGACGAATGACGCAGGTCTCTGGGCGCACAGGCAGATGCGCCACGAAGCCACCATAGCCTAAACGCCTCTAGCCGGAAATGTTTTCGACAATTTTGCGGCAGGCGACGCGCGATCCTGCCACAACCGTGGCGAAGACGGCACAGCTTTGGCGTCTTCCGAGGCGATCGACGGTGCCGCTCCGGCGCGACTCGCGCCGCGACTCGCCGGACGCCGCCTCCGCGGGAAGCCGGCCGAGCCAGGCTGCACGGGCATTGAGCCTGCTCTCCGAAGCGTCTAGGCGTCTGGCATGGCTGTATACCTGCACGAAGAAGATCTGCCCGCCGACCTGTTCGCACCGGGCGCCGACCTCGCCGTCGACACCGAGACCATGGGCTTGCATACCCACCGCGACCGGCTCTGCGTCGTGCAGATTTCGGACGGGCGCGGCGACGAGCATCTCGTCCGCTTCGCGCCCGGCAGCGACTATGCGGCGCCCAACCTGCGCGCCGTCCTGGGCGATCCGGATCGCGTCAAGCTCTATCACTTCGCCCGCTTCGACCTGGCGGCGATCCGCCACTATCTGGAGACCGTGGCCGCGCCGGTCTATTGCACCAAGACCGCGTCGCGCCTGGTGCGGACCTACACCGATCGCCACGGCCTGAAGGAACTGGTGCGCGAGCTGCTGGGCCAGGAAATCTCCAAGGCGCAGCAGTCGTCGGACTGGGGCGCTCCGGTGCTCAGCGACGCGCAGAAGGAATATGCGGCGTCCGACGTGCGCTATCTCCACGCGATGCGCGAGGAGCTCGACCGCCGCCTCGCTCGTGAAGGGCGGAGCGCCCTTGCGACGGCCTGCTTCGACTTCCTGCCGCACCGCGCTGAGCTGGACCTCGCCGGCTGGCCGGAAGTCGACATCTTCGCGCACATGTAAGCCGCAGCATGTCGGAGATCGCCCGCCGCGAACGCACGCACCGCCAGCATTGGGCGCTCCCCGGCGGGCGCCACGACCGGCTGATCCGGCTGTCGCTGGTCGCACTGCCGGTCGCGATCGGCGTGCTGGCGGCATTCCTGGTGCTCGCCCCGCTGTTCATGCGCGGGGACGTCAGCTTCGTGCTCGACAAGAACAAGGTCGAGGTCGCCAAAGAGCGGCTGCGGCTCCAGACGGCCCGGTACACGGGTGCCGATGCCAAGGGGCAGCCCTTCGCGCTGACCGCGGGCTCGGCGGTGCAGAAAAGCTCGTCGGAGCCGATCGTCCAGCTCGACAAGCTTGCGGCCGAAATCCAGCTGAAGGACGGGCCAGCTCGGCTGAACGCCGATCATGGGCGCTACGATCTCGACAGCGAGCAGGTCGCGATCGACGGTCCGATCGCGTTCCGCGCCGCGGACGGGTACCGGCTCGACACCCGCGATGCGACCGTGGACCTGAAGACGCGCAAGCTGCGCAGCGGGGGCGCGGCGGACGGCACCACGCCGCTTGGAACCTTCAGCGGCGACCGGCTTTCGGCCGACCTGGAGGCGCGCACCGTGCGGCTCGACGGCAATGCCCGCTTGCGCATCCAGCCCGGGCGAACGAAGTAGGCGCTATGATACGTGTTCCGCACCTCCTGCTCGTCGCCGCGCCTCTCGGGCTGCTCGCCGCGCACGCTGCTCTCGGGCAGGTACGCCACGACTCGAACGCGCCGATCGATTTCAGCGCCCAGTCGATCGAGCTGCAGGATCGTGCCAACCGGGCGATTCTGACCGGGGGCGTGACGATCCGGCAGGCGACGATGACGCTGACGGCCAACCGGGTGACGGTTTCCTACACGGGCCAGGTGACGTCGGGATCGCCGCAGGCGTCGCGGCTCGACGCCGCCGGCGGAGTGACCGTCACTCGGCCGGACCAGACCGCCAAGTCCAACTTCGCCGTCTATGACGTCAACCGGCGCGTGGTGACGATGATCGGCAACGTCTCGCTGACGCAGGGCACCAACCGGCTCAACGGCGGCCGGCTCTCGATCGATCTCGACACCGGGCGCGCCACCATCGACGGTTCGGGCGTGGCGAGCAGCACCGCGCCCGGCGGCGGGGTCACGCAGCAGGGCGGCCGGGTGAGCGGGCGCTTCTCGGTACCCAAGCGCGACTGACGCACGGTCCGGCGGAGCCGGGGGGCGCCGAGCGATCGTGCCCCCTTTCCCTCCGCGCGCGAATCATGCACGAACTTTGCCAGCTGCACGTGCGTTCGGGGCATCGACCTCCGCCGCGCCAGCACGGAGCCTCAGATGGACGATGTGACCACCCTAGCCAGCCCGACCACGGCACCCCATGCGGAGCCGACGATGGCGCACGGCCTGTCGGTGGTGTCGATCGCCAAGTCCTACGACAAGCGGGTGGTGCTGTCCGACGTCTCCATGTCGGTCGGCCGCGGGGAGGTCGTCGGGCTGCTCGGTCCCAATGGCGCGGGCAAGACCACCAGCTTCTACTCGGTCATGGGCCTGGTGAAGCCGGACGCCGGGCGCATCATGCTCGACGGCGACGACATCACCAGCCTGCCGATGTACCGCCGCGCGATCCTGGGGCTCGGCTATCTGCCGCAGGAAACCTCGATCTTCCGCGGCCTGACGGTCGAGAAGAACATCCTCGCGGTGCTCGAGCTTGCCGAGCCGGATCCAAAGGCACGCGGCCAACGGCTCGACCAGTTGCTCGACGAGTTCGGCCTCACGCGCCTGCGGGACGCACCGGCGATGGCACTGTCCGGCGGCGAGCGCCGCCGCGCGGAGATCGCGCGGGCGCTGGCGGCCGATCCCTCGATCATGCTGCTCGACGAGCCGTTCGCGGGCATCGACCCGATCTCGATCGCGGACATTCGCGATCTGGTCGGCCAGCTCAAGCAGCGGGGGATCGGCGTGCTGATCACCGACCACAATGTCCGCGAAACGCTCGACATCGTCGATCGCGCGTACATCATCTACGATGGCCGGGTGCTGTTCACCGGCTCGCCCGAGGAACTGGTGGCCGACGCCAACGTCCGCCGCCTGTACCTGGGCGAGAGCTTCTCGCTCTGACCCATGGCGCGCGCCGGTCGCCTCCCGCAGCGCGAAGGGCACCGGCACGCTGAAGGCGTTTGCGGGAGGCGGGGCTGATGTCGTTGGGCCCGCGCCTCGATCTTCGCCAGTCGCAGTCGCTGGTGATGACGCCGCAGCTCCAGCAGGCGATCCGGCTCCTCGCGCTGTCGAACCTGGAGATCGAAGGCGTCATCGCCGAGGAGATCGAGCGTAACCCGCTGCTCGAATCCGGCGGCAGCGACGATTCGGTCGGGGAGGATTCGATCCCGAGCGACGCGGCCGTGGTGCGCGACGAGCCCGCGGGCGCCGACGAACTGGTGCTGATGGGGGAGGCGAGCGGAGAGGCGCTCGACATCGACTTTGCGGCCGATGCATTCATCGACGACGGCCCCGGCGACGCCATCGGGGGGCTGGACGGCGGCCTGAGCTCCAGCGGGGCCGGCACGGCGGCGCCGTCCGAGGACGGCCTGGACTTTGATGGCCTGGAGGCGGACGGACCCTCGCTTGCCGATCATCTTCTCGCCCAGGCGGGAACGATGCTTTCGGGACCGGCGTTGTTCGTCGCCCAGCAGCTGATCGACCAGATCGACGAGTGCGGCTATCTCACCGGCTCGCTGCTCGATGTCGCCAACCGGCTGGGCGTGGCGCTGGCCGAGGTCGAGGCGGTGCTCGCGACGATCCAGACCTTTGATCCAACCGGGGTGGGCGCGCGCAGCCTGGCCGAGTGCCTCGCGCTCCAGGCGAAGGAGGCGGATCGCTACGACCCCTGCATGGCCCGGCTGATCGCCAATCTGGACCTGGTCGCCCGTGGCGCGCTGCCGCAACTGCGCCGGCTCTGCGAAGTCGACGACGAGGACCTGGCGGACATGATCCGCGAACTGCGCGGCTATGATCCCAAGCCCGGCTGCCGGTTCGGCGGGGAACGTGCTCCCGCGGTGGTGCCCGATCTCTTCGTGGCGCCGCGGGGCGCCGGTTGGGCCGTGGAGATCAACGGGGCCACGCTGCCACGGCTGCTCGTCAACCGCGCCTATTATGTCGAGCTTTCGGGCGGGCGGCAGGACAAGGCGTCCCGCGCCTGGCTTTCCGAATGCCTCGCCAGTGCCAACTGGCTGGTCAAGGCGCTCGACCAGCGGCAACGCACCATCATCAAGGTCGCGGCCGAGATCGTGAAGCAGCAGGAAGGGTTCTTTCGAAAGGGTGTGGCGCACCTGCGGCCGCTCACCTTGCGGCAAGTGGCCGAGGCGATCGAGATGCACGAATCGACCGTCAGCCGGGTCACCTCCAACAAATATCTCAGCTGTGCGCGCGGGCTGTTCGAGCTGAAGTACTTTTTCACCTCCGCGATCCAGGCTGCCGACGGCGGCGAGGCGGTGTCGGCCGCCGCGGTCAAGAACGCGATCAAGACGCTGATCGCCGCCGAGGATCCGCGCAAGATCCTGTCCGACGACACGCTGGTCGAACTGCTGAATGCCAAGGGCTTCGACATCGCCCGGCGCACCGTCGCCAAATACCGCGAGGCGATGGGGATCGGCTCCTCGGTGCAGCGGCGCCGGCAAAAGGCGCTGCAGGGGGCCTAATCTCGGCGTCGAGTCGGGTTCGTGGTTCCCGCCGCACCCGATTCGGCCCAAAGACCGACGCATGCCCTTCTTCCCAGACCGCGCGCGGCATCTGCTGCGCCTTCACGCGCAGCGGAACGCCTCCGATCAGTGGCCGATCCTCAAGCGGCGAGTCGCGACCGCCGCGGGCGCGGTCCTGCTGGGACTGGTGGCGCTTGCCTTCGCCCGTGCGAGCGACATGGCGCAGGACGTGTTCGGGCATGCGGTGGCGCGCTGGCCCTATGCGCCGCTCGTGGCGACGCCGCTCGCCTTCGCCGCTGTCGTGTGGGCGACGCGGCGTTGGGCCCGGGATGCCCGCGGCTCCGGCATTCCCCAGGTGATCGCGGCCGGCAGGTCGGCGGACGAGCAGGTCACGACCCGACTCCTCTCCCTCGGCACGGCCGCCAAGAAGCTCGTGCTGACGGTCACCATGCTGTTGTTCGGGGCGTCCGTCGGTCGTGAGGGGCCGAGCGTCCAGGTGAGTGCGGCGATCATGGTCGCGCTGCACCGCATGCTGCGCGTGCCGATCACCGCCGGCGTGCTGATCGCCGGTGGCGCCGCGGGTGTCGCCGCGGCGTTCAACACGCCGCTGGCCGGGGTCGCCTTCGCGATCGAGGAACTCGCCGCGGCCTATGAGCAGCGGGTCGCGATCCTGGTGATGGGGGCGGTGATGATCGCCGGCATGGTCAGCCTGGGGATCGCCGGCGACTATGTCTATTTCGGCGCGGTCCATCAGACGCTGAAGCTGCATCGCGTGCTGCTGCTGGCGCCGCTCGCCGGGCTGCTGGGCGGTGTTGCAGGCGGGCTGTTCACCCGGGTCGTGCTGGGCTTCAGCGACGGGCGGGCGGGATGGGCCCGGGCGCTGAAAGCCCGGCCCGTCCTGTTCGCCGGCCTGTGCGGACTGGTCGTCGCGGCGCTGGGCGTCGGGACCAGCGGTGCCACCTGGGGAACCGGCTATGGCGCCACGCGCACGCTGGTCGAGGGCGGCGAGGTGTCGGCCTGGTTCGGGCCCGCCAAGCTGATGGCGACGCTCGCGACCACCTTGACGGGGGCGCCCGGCGGGATCTTTGCGCCCTCGCTTGCCATCGGCGCGGGCTTCGGGAACCTGCTGACCGGCGTATTTCCCTATTCGCCGCCGGGCGCGGTGGTGGTGATCGGCATGGTCGCCTATTTCGTCGGCGTCGTTCGCGCGCCCTTCACCGCCGTCATCATCGTCAGCGAGACGACCGCCGCGCGCGGCCTGATCCTGCCGATGTTCGCGGCGGCGCTGATCGCCGACTGGGTGAGCGCGCGGGTCTGCCAGGAACGGCTGTACCACGGCCTCGCACGCCCGTTCGTTGCCGAGACGGAGGGAGCGCCCCGGTTCCCTGGGGCTCAGTCGTCCTCGTCTTCATAGCCGACCAGGTCGAGCGCCCGTGCGCGGATCTGGCGCATGCTGCACCAGTGGACCAGCGCGTCCTCGCGCCCGTGCGTCACCCACACTTCCTGCGGAGCGATCTCCTCGATCGTACGGGTCAGCTCGTCCCAGTCGGCATGGTCGGACAGGATCAGCGGCAGCTCGACATTGCGCTGCCGGGCGCGCTGCCGCACGCGCATCCATCCCGAGGCCATGGCCGAGATGGGATCGGGGAGGCGCCGCGACCAGCGGTCGTTGAGCGCGGACGGCGGGGCCAGGATGATCCGCCCGGCGAGCTCCGCCTTTGTGGCGCCGGTGGCGGGGCGCAGCTCGCCGAGTTCGACGCCGTGCGCGGCATAGAGGTCGCATAATCGCTGAAGCGCGCCGTGGACGTAGATGGGATCGTCGAAGCCCATCGCCCGTGCCTCGGCGATCACGCGCTGTGCCTTGCCCAGGGCATAGGCTCCCACCAGCACGCAGCGCTCCGGCTCCGCACGCAGGGCCGCAAGCAGCTTGTCGATCTCGTCGCGGGTTTCCGGGTGGCGGAAAACGGGCAGTCCGAACGTCGCCTCCGTCACGAACACGTCGCAGGCGACCGGCTCGAACGGCGCGCAGGTGGGATCCGGTCGGCGCTTATAGTCACCCGAGACCACCACGCGCTCGCCGCGATGCTCCAGCAGGATCTGCGCCGATCCGAGCACATGGCCCGCGGGAACATAGGACACCTGGATGTCGCCCAGCCGGACCGTCTCGCCATAGGCGACCGGGCGGCCGTTCTGGGTACCGTAGCGCGCGTCCATGATCGCCAGCGTCTCGGGCGTCGCCCACACCGTCTCGTGCCCGCCGCGGGCATGGTCCGCGTGCCCATGGGTCACCAGCGCGCGCGGCACCGGCACGGACGGGTCGATCCAGGCGTCGGCGTGGGGCAGGTAGATGCCCTGCGGCTTGGGTTCGATCCAGTCGGCGAGGCGAGGCATGGGGAGGCTAACGCACGAGCGCCATTTCCGGCCGCACGGGGGGCAATGGATCGAAGCGCATGTCCCGTCGTTGATGGAGGGTTCTTCGGGAGAGGAGGTCGAGCGATGGCGGACGAAGTCAGTCTGTGGGGCTTGTTGACGATCGTGGGGCCGATCGTCCTGCTGGGCGTGATCATCTGGGCCGTGCTCAACAACCGTGTTTCTCGGCGCCGGCACCAGGAGAGCGAGCACGCGACCGCCGATCTCTACGAGGAGCAGGACCGGATCGATCGCGAAAAGCGCATGCGCTGAGTCGATCCCTTCCGTTGGGCGTGCCGGATCGCCACATCGGCGACGTGGCCGCTGCGATTCCCGAACTTCCCAACCAGATTTCCCGCTGGTTTGCGGACCGCGGATGGTCGCCGCGTCGGCATCAGGCGGAAATGCTCGCCGCCGCGAGGGCCGGGCGCCACGCGCTGCTGGTCGCGCCCACCGGCGCGGGCAAGACGCTCGCGGGTTTCCTGCCCACGCTTGCCGAGCTTGCCGATGCGCCCGGCGACGGCCTGCACACGCTCTACATCTCGCCGCTGAAGGCGCTCGCCGTCGACGTCCAGCGCAACCTGCTCAACCCGATTGCGGAGATGGGGCTCGACATCCGGGTCGAGACGCGGACCGGCGACACCCCTTCCGACCGAAAGGCGCGCCAGCGGGTGAAGCCGCCGCACATCCTGCTGACGACACCCGAATCGCTGAGCCTGCTCCTGTCCTACCCCGACGCAGATCGGCTGCTGGCTAGCCTCAGGACGATCGTGATCGATGAGGTACATGCCTTTGCTGCGGGCAAGCGCGGGGACCTGCTGGCGCTTTGCCTGGCGCGGCTCCAGCGGTTGAGCCCGGGGCTGCGGCGCGTGGCGCTCTCCGCCACCGTCGCCGACCCCGACGACTATCGCGCCTGGCTCGCTCCCGATGGCGACATCGACGCCGTCACGCTGGTGCAAGGCGATCCCGGCGCCGATCCCCGCATCGAAATCCTGCTTCCGGAAGGGCGGATCCCCTGGTCCGGCCACTCCGGGCGCTATGCCGCGCCGCAGGTAATGGCGCAGATCGAAGCGCACGCCACCACCATCGTCTTCTGCAACACGCGCAGCCTTGCCGAGCTGATCTTCCAGGATCTGTGGAAGTCGAACGAGCGGAGCCTGCCGATCGGTGTCCACCACGGCAGCCTCGCGGTGGAGGCGCGGCGCAAGGTCGAGCAGGCGATGGCGGACGGGCGGCTGCGCGCGCTGGTCGCGACCGCCAGCCTCGACTTGGGCGTCGACTGGGGCAACGTCGATTGCGTGATCCAGATGGGAGCGCCCAAGGGCTCGTCGCGCCTGCTCCAGCGCATCGGCCGGGCGAACCACCGCCTCGACGAGCCTTCCGAGGCCATCGTCGTGCCGGGCAACCGCTTCGAGTATCTGGAGGCGCGCGCGGCGCTGGATGCGGTGGAGGCCGGCGAGCTTGACACGGAGCTGTTCCGCCCGGGCGCCCTCGACGTGCTTGCACAACATCTGATGGCCTGTGCCTGTGCCGAGCCCTTCGATGCTGCGGACATGCTGCAGGAGGTCCGCGCAGCATTGCCCTATTCCGCGCTCGACGCGGAGACGTTCGATCGCGTGCTCCACTACATCGCCGAGGGTGGCTATGCGCTGCGCGCCTATGACCGGTTCAAGCGGCTGACCAAGGGGGCGGACGGGCTCTGGCGGGTCAGCCATCCGCGCTTCGTGCAGCAGCATCGGCTGAACGCCGGCATCATTGTCGATGCGCCGACACTCGACGTGCGCTTCCGCAACGGCCGCAAGCTTGGCACCGTCGAGGAGTATTTCGCCTCCACGCTCTCGACCGGCGACACCTTCTTCTTTGCCGGGCTCAGCCTCGAGGTGGAGCGGATCGAGCTCACCGATCTGATCGTGCGCGCCTCCAGCCGGCCTGCGCGCATCCCCACCTATGTGGGCACCCGCATGGCGCTCTCGACCAACCTCGCGCAGCGGGTACGGACCTTTCTGCACGACCGCGCGCAATGGCCCCGGTTCCCGGCGGACGTGCGCGAATGGCTGGAGATCCAGGGGCGGCGCTCACGCCTGCCGGAGCCGGGGCAGTTGCTGATCGAGACCTTCCCGCATGAGGGGAGGCACTACATGGTCGCCTACAGCTTCGAAGGCTGGAACGCGCACCAGTCGCTCGGCATGCTCATCACCCGGCGGATGGAGGCGCTGGGCCTCAAGCCCATCGGCTTCGTCTCGAACGATTATGCGCTCGCCTGCTACGGCTTGGAGCCGATTACCGATCCGGCCGCGCTCTTCTCGCCCGACATCCTGGAGCACGAGTTCGTCGAATGGGTGCAGGGCTCGAACCTGCTCAAGCGCGCCTTCCGGGAAGTGGCGGTTATCGGTGGTCTCGTGGAGCGCCAGCATCCCGGCAAGCGCAAGTCCGGCAAGCAGGTCACCTTCTCGACGGACCTCATCTACGACGTGCTGCGCAAGTACGAGCCGACCCACCTGCTGCTCCAGGCCGCCTGGGAGGATGCCCGCGCGCGGATGACCGACGTCGGCCGCCTCGCGACGCTGCTGGAGACCGCGCAGGCGCGGATGCTGCATGTCCCGCTGGAACGGATCAGCCCGCTCGCCGTGCCGGTCATGGTGCTGATCGGCCGCGAGCATGTGCCGCAGGGGAGTGCCGACGATGCGCTGCTGACCGAGGCGGAAGCCATGGCGGCCGAGGCGATGCGGCTCGACTGACGTGGTTGGACGGACTTGTCGCGGCCGCGCCGACGGGGCATAGGGACGCCATGGTTCGCTTTTCGTTCTCGGGGCACGAGCTGGTCGCGCTGTCCGCGGGCGCGCTCTACTGGCCGGCGCGCGAGGCGCTGCTGGTTGCCGATCTCCACTTCGAGAAGGCGAGCTGGTTCGCGCAGTTCGGGCAGATGCTGCCGCCCTATGACACGCTCGCGACGCTGGACGCGCTGGAGGCGGTGGTCGCACGGGTGAACCCTGCCGAGCTCTGGTGCCTGGGCGACAGCTTCCACGATCCCAGGGGCTGTACGCGTCTGCCGGTGGCGGCACAGGAGCGGCTCAGGGCGCTGACGTCCGGCTGCCGCTGGACCTGGATCACCGGCAACCATGACGCGGGCTTCACCGCCTCGTGCGGCGGCGCCGTGCTGGAGGAAGCGGTGGTGGACGGACTGGTGCTGCGGCACGAGGCCGATCCTGGCGAGACCCGGCCCGAGCTGTCGGGACACTTCCACCCCAAGCTGCGGGTGACGGTGCGGGGGCGGACGATCGCACGCCGCTGCTTCGTTGCGACGGCGAGCAAGCTGGTGTTGCCGGCGTTCGGGTCCCTGACCGGCGGGCTGGAGCCGCACCACCCCGAGATCGTGCGCGCGGTGGGGCGGGGCGCGGAAGCGCTGGTGGCGCTGGAGGATCGGCTTCTGCGGTTTCCGGTCGCGGCCTGACGTCAGGAGCCGGCGCCACATTGCACGGACGATGTGCCGCGCACCTGACACTTGGCAGCGCCCGCGACCTCGACGCTGCCGGCGCCATTCGCGGTGACGGTGGCGGTGAGGGCGGCGCGGAACCGCCCGGTACCCGCGCCTTCGCTGCGTACCACCAGGTCGCGGGTCTCGAGCGCGGCTGCGTCCAGGCTGCCCGAGCCCACCGCCAGGAATCGTGCCTGCCGCGCCGTGCCGGACAGCGATAGCGTGCCGTTCCCCATCAGCGTGCCCGCCAGCTGTTCGGCCGCCACGCCCGCGATCGACAGCGTGCCGGTGCCATTGAGCACCGCTTCGGTCCGGGTGCCGGCGAGACGGTCGACCATCACGCGCCCGCCGCCGGCGAGCGTCACCGCCTGCAGCGGCGCCGCCGTCCGGACGCGGATGGTCACCGGCCGCTGCTGCACGGCGAAGCCGTCCCGCGTCACGGCGCTGGGCCGGATGGTCAGCACGCCCGCTTCCACCTGCACGGACACGCGCTCGGCCGAGGCGCGGTCGCCGAGCATCTCGGCGCCCGTGCGCCCGCCGGTCACCACCTCCACGACATAGGAGCCGCTGACGCGCAGCCGGTCGAACCGCGTGAGCATCACCGTGCGGGCTGGCGGCTCCGGGCTTTCCAGCGCCGCCGTCAGCGCCAGGAGGATCGGCAGCAACAGCATGGGGCAAGCATCGCACCGTGGCTGCCGCACTGGCAAGCCGCCACGGCGGTCAGGACGCGCAGCGGATCGAGCCGGAGCCCGCCAGCGTGCTGGTGCACAGGGCCATCTCGCCGAGGTCCACGGTGCCCGACCCGTCGAGCGTCACGCGGGCGGGGCCGGCAACGTTCGCCTCGACCCTGCCCGATCCCTGCAGGACGACCGCCGCCTGCTCGGCACGAAGCTGCGGGGCGGTGATGTCACCCGAGCCCTTCACCTCGGCCGAGAGCAGGTCGACGGCGCCGGCCGCCGCGATCGTACCGGACCCGGTGTTCGCAAGCCGCACGGTGCGGCCGCCGAGCATGCCGATGGTGAGGTCCGCGGATCCGGAGACGCTGCCCGAGAAGTTCTCGGCACGATCGAGCGTCACTGCGCCCGATCCCGTGGCGGAGGCGGCGCGGATCTCCGGCATCTGCACGGTGATGCTGCCGGCGCTGCGCAGCGGCCACGGCCAGCTCTGCCGGGACGTGCGCCCGATCCGGAGCGTGCCACCCTCGCTCCTCACGAGCAGCTGGTCGAGCACGGCGGGTTCGCCGCGGGCCTCGATGGCGAACGCGCCGCCGGTGCGGATCTCGACGTTGTCGGGGCCCTCCAGGGCGACCGCGGTGAAGTCACGGGCTTCGAAACTGCGCTGCACCGTATCGGCGTGCTGGTGATTGGATTCGCCGATGCCCGAGCAGGCGGCGAGAGAAAGGCAAGCCAAAGTCCCTAACGAACGCATTCGAACCCTTTTTCGTGACCCACGCTGGAGACCCCGCCGCCCGCGCAAAGCCGTAAAGAAAAAGGGCGGCCGTGGGGCCGCCCTCGTTCAGCTGCTTGAGAAAGACCGCGCCGTCAGGCGGCGGTCTTCTCCTTGTTGTAGATCGCGGCCGAGGCACGCAGGATGTCGAGGATCTTGTCGAGCGCCTTGGGCTCCTCGACCTCTTCCATCGCCGCCAGCTCGCGCGCGAGCCGGCTGGCCGCCGCCTCGAAGATCTGGCGCTCGGAATAGCTCTGCTCGGGCTGGTCGTCGGCGCGAAACAGGTCACGGACCACCTCGGCGATCGACACCAGGTCGCCCGAGTTGATCTTCGCCTCATATTCCTGGGCGCGGCGCGACCACATGGTGCGCTTGACCTTGGGCTTGCCCTTGAGCGTGTCGAGCGCCTCGCGCAGCGTCTTGTCCGACGACAGCTTGCGCATGCCGACGCTCTCGGCCTTGTTGGTGGGCACGCGGAGCGTCATGCGCTCCTTTTCGAAGCGGAGCACGTACAGCTCCAGCTGCATGCCCGCAATTTCCTGCTTCTGAAGCTCGATGACACGGCCAACGCCATGCTTGGGGTAAACGACATAATCGCCGACATCAAAGGACAGCGCCTTGGCAGCCATTGGTAGCCTTTCGTGACCGGTTCGCCCCAGAGTCGCGCCTGGACGGGGAGGGGCTCAGGCCGATCCGCGTCGGGCTGGGGCTTTTCTTTAGGGTGCGTCTCCACGCGGCGGGCAACGGAATGCCGCCGTCGCGCAACTATATAGCGCGTCTGGAGCAAAAATGCCAGTGGCGAGTTGCAGTTCCCGCGAAAACGGGCCGGAAAACCGCGCTTTTTCCCCGTACGCGGCCGCATACGGGGCTCGCCCGGTCAGTCGCCCTTGCCGGGTTCGGGGGAGAAGAACTGCTCGTACTTGTTCTCGACGCCCTTCATGGCGTCCGCGTCGGGCGGCGTCTGGTCGAGCTTGCGCGTGACGTTGGGCCACTGGGCCGAGAAGGTGTTGTTGAGCTCGAGCCACTGTTCCAGCCCGGACTCGGTATCGGGCAGGATCGCCTCGGCCGGGCATTCCGGCTCGCACACGCCGCAGTCGATGCACTCGGACGGGTTGATGACGAGCATGTTCTCGCCCTCGTAGAAGCAATCCACCGGACAGACCTCGACGCAGTCCATGTACTTGCAGCGGATGCAGGCGTCGGTGACGACGTAGGTCATTGGGGAACAGGCTCCAGGGGTTCGAACGGGGACGCGTTATGCGGGCTGTCCCGCCCCGTCAACGGGCACGGGAGGGGCGGGTTCCAGCAACTGGTAGCTCTCCGCGGCTTCCGCGGGCGGTCCGCGCCGCCTGGGAAGGGCGAGCACGCGCAGCACGAGCACCCGTCCATGGCGGGGAAAGGCGACCACGACGCCCGGCCGCACGGGGCAGTGCGCGCGCTCGATGCGGCGGCCGTCGATGCGCAGCAGCCCGCCCTCGGCCAGCGCCTGGGCGGCGCTGCGGGTCTTCACCAGCCGCGCGAACCACAGGAAGCGGTCGAGCCGCATCGATTCGGCGCCGTGCGGGGTCGGATCAGCCACGCGAAAGGTCCAGGCCCGCAAGGGCTGCAAAGGCGTTGCCGGGACGCGGTGCCGCCGGGGCGCGCGGCGCCGGCGCGCGCGGACGGCCGCGCCATGCCCAGCGCGGCTGCTCGCCCTCGGCCTTGGCGCTGCGGAAGCCCAGGCGCGCCATCAGCTTGGCGACGGTTTCGGGCTGGAGCCCGATCGACGTGGCGAGCGCAGGATCGGGGGCGAACGGCTTGTGCCCCTGGCGAGCGTCGTGCGCCGCGCGGGCGATGCGCTCGACCAGGTCGACGCGCACCGCCTGGCCGCCCAGCCGGCGGAAGCCCCAGGCGCGGGTGTCGCCCGGCAGCACCGTGGCCCCGGCGGGGGGCAGCGGCTCGACCGGACGACCGTCGCGCGCCGCCAGCAGCGCGGCGCGCCAGCGGGCGGGGGCGGGGCGGAACAGGCGTGCGTCGAACAGGTCGAGTGTGCCGACCGTCACCCCGGCCTGGCGCAGCCGCCGGCGATCCTCGGGCGCGAGCGCGTCGAGCGCCGGATCGGCGCTTTCGCGCGGGCTGATCCCGCCGACCTCGGTGAGCGCCGCGGCGACCGCCCGCAGGGGGGCGCTGGCGTCGGGATCGCGCGACAGTGCGGCGAGCCGGGCGAGGACCGGCGCGCGGCGGGCGATCTCCGCCTCCACCCACGCGACGATCCGCTCGCGCACCGCCGTCTGGCCGGCGCGGTCGAGACAGTCGAGGCTGCGGTCGAGCTTGACTGCAGGGCGATCGAGCGTGGGCCCGTTCGCAAGCGTGGCGACAGGGATGCCGTCCCAGCGGATGCCAGGGCGTTCGCCGGGCTCGGCATCGAGCACGAAGGCCTCGTCCGTCGCACCCGCGAGCGCGGCACCGCGGCGGCGCAGCTCGCCCGCGAGCCCCTTTTCCGCGGCGGAGATCAGCAGCCGCTTGTCGGCGACCCGCGCGTCGGGTGCGACGTGGAAGCGGAAACCCTCCAGCCGGCCGAGCACATGCGCGTCGACGCTGACCTCGCCGTCCTCGCCCACTTCGACCGGCAGGTTGCTCGCGTCGGCGCCGATGCGGCGCAGCAGCACGGTGGTGCGCTGGTCGACGAAGCGCTGGCGCAGGCGGTCGTGCAGCGCGTCGGACAGCCGTTCCTCGATTGCGCGGGTGCGGTCGGCCCAGTGCGCGGGCTCGGCCAGCCAGTCGGCACGGTGCGCGATATAAGCCCAGCTTCGCGCCGCCGCGATGCGCCCGGCGATGGTCTCGACATCGCCGCCGACATTGTCGAGGCGCGCGACCTCATCGGCGAACCATTGGTGGGGGATATGGCCGCGCCCCTCGCTCAGATGCTGGAAGATGCGGCCGACGAAGCGGGCGTGCGGATCCGGCCCGAGCTTGCGGAAGTCGGGCAGGCCGCAGGCCGACCATAGCCTTGCGACCATCGCGGGGCTGCGCGTGCGGGCGCGCACCCAATCCTCCTCCGCCAGCCGCTTGAGCACCGCCAGGTCGATCGCCTGGGGCGCGGCGCGCAGGGCGGGGTGGTTGGGCTTGCGCTCCAGGCTCTCGATCAGCGCGTCGAGGCTGGCAGTGCTTGGGCTGCCTTCGCGCCAGTAGAGCTGTTCGAGCGGGGGGATGACGTGCCCCTCGATCGCCAGCACCTCCTCGGGCGTAAAGGCGCTCGGCCCTTCCTCGACCAGCCCGCCGAAGCTGCCGTCGCGCTGGTGGCGCCCGGCGCGGCCGGCGATCTGCGCCATTTCCGAGATGGTGAGGCGCCGCTGGCGGCGGCCGTCGAACTTGCGGAGCGAAGCAAAGGCGACGTGCGCCACGTCCATGTTGAGGCCCATGCCGATCGCGTCGGTGGCGACCAGATAGTCGACCTCGCCCGACTGGAACATCTGCACCTGGGCGTTGCGGGTGCGCGGCGACAGCGCCCCCATCACCACCGCAGCGCCCCCGCGCATCCGGCGGATCGTCTCGGCCACGGCGTACACTTCTTCGGCCGAGAAGGCGACGATCGCACAACGGCGGGGCAGGCGGGACAGCTTGCGCGCGCCGGCATAGGAGAGGGTGGAAAAGCGCGGGCGGTTGATGATCTCCGCATCGGGCACCAGCGCGCGCACCATCGGCCGCAGCGCCTCCGAACCCAGGATCATCGTTTCCTCACGGCCCCGGGCGCGCAGCAGCCGGTCGGTGAAGACATGGCCGCGCTCCGGATCGGCGCCGAGCTGCGCCTCGTCAAGCGCCACGAACGCGACCTCGCGGTCGAGCGGCATGCTCTCGGCCGTGCACAGGAACCAGCGCGCGCCCGGCGGCACGATGCGTTCCTCGCCGGTGATGAGCGCCACCTGGTGCGCGCCCTTGATCGCCACCACCCGGTCATAGACCTCGCGCGCGAGCAGGCGCAGCGGGAAGCCGATCATGCCCGAGGCATGGCCGCACATCCGCTCGATCGCGAGGTGGGTCTTGCCGGTGTTGGTGGGCCCCAGCACGGCGGTGAGCGGGCTACGCGCGAACTGGCTCATAACACGGCGAAACATCGGGCGTGCTGCGGCGAAGTGCAAGGGCGCAGAAGGACTTGGCGGCGTCTGCCGCGCAGCATCGCGCCTTCGCAGGTGCGGAAGGTTAGTCGAAAGTTAGTCCAAGAACGCCGCTGCCGCGATCTTCCGGGAGCCGGCGGCAGGAGGCTGGGGGGAGCAGGCGTGACCATCGTGCCATCCTTTCGCGCGCGGGATCCAGCTTGTGACAGGCGAGCGGGCGGTAGGACAGCCGCAACGGCTTCGGGGACGACGCGGCATCTGGGTCACGCGCAACGGGAGTCGAGGCGGGCATATGCCGTGAAGATGACGGCTGCGGCGGCTGAAGCACGGACGGGGGGCCTTCCCCTGCGGCTTTAGGTTGCAGCGGACCGCGGGGGAGTTGTTGCGGTGCGCACCTCGCCCCCGCCTTCCAGCTACGCCCCGCCCCTCGCCCGGGTACGTCGTCGGTTACCGGGCGCCAACCTCGGCGCACCTACACCTGCGGCGCCGGGCATCGGGTCCACGGGTGGCACGCCGAGGCCGTCGGCGCGGAAGCCACCAGGCGAGGGGGCGCGCACAAGACGCGCGCAGTGCGGTACTGGCGGCCCTCTCAAGTCGCCCTTTCCGCAGCCTGAAGTCAGTTCTGGCATGTAAAGTCGGCGTCTAAGGATTACTGATCACAGATCTTGCTTAACTCTGCATTTACTACATAGTTACTTCATCCGAATCGGGGGAGTTCGCTATGGGGGGCCTGGCGACGGCTATCGGTGTGCTCGACGGCGTGCTGCACGAAGTCGTGCTGTTCGCGGCGTTCGGCTTTCTCATCGGCGGCGTGGACGATCTTGCGACCGACCTGGTCCATTTCGGACGTCGCTTCCGCCCCCGCCGCATGGGCGGGGCGCCGATCCCCTCGGGCACCTACACGCCGGGGCGGCTGGCGGTGTTCGTTCCCGCCTGGGACGAGGCGGCCGTCATCGGGCTGATGCTGCGCAGCGCGCTCGCCCGCTTCGACCACCCCGACTACCGTATCTACGCCGGCACCTATCCCAATGATCCGGCGACGGTCAGCGCCGTGCACGCCGTTGCGCAGGAGGACCCGCGCGTCCGCCTGGTCGTGTGCCCGCGCGCCGGCCCCACCACCAAGGCCGACTGCCTGAACGCGCTGTGGTATGCGCTGCTGGCGGACCAGCGGGCCGAAGGACAGCCGTTCAAGGGCGTCGTGCTCCACGATGCCGAGGACCTCGTCCACCCCGAGGAACTGCGGCTGCTCGACCAGGGGCTCGACCATGCCACCACCGTGCAGCTGCCGGTGCTGCCGCTCGCCGATCCGCGCTCGCGCTGGATCTCCGGGCACTACATCGACGAGTTCGCGGAGGCGCATGGCAAGCTGATGCCGGTGCGCCAGGCGCTCGGCGCCGGCCTGCCGCTTGCGGGCACCGGCTGCGCGATCGCGGTGCCGATGCTCGCGCGGATCGCCATCGCCCGCGGCGGCCTGCCGTTCGACGAGGCGAGCCTGACCGAGGATTACGAGCTGGGGCTGACGATCGCCATGCTCGGCGGACGCGGCCTGTTCCTCAACGTGGTCGAGGCCGGCGGCGACCAGCCGGTCGGCGTCCGCGCCTTCTTCCCCGCGACGCTCGACGCGGCGGTCCGGCAGAAGGCGCGCTGGATGATCGGCATCGCGCTAGCCGGCTGGGACCGGATCGGCTGGGCGGCGCGCGGCCGCGCGACCGAGCACTGGATGCGGATGCGCGACCGCCGCACCATCCTTGCCGTGCCCGTGCTCGCCGCCGCCTATGTGGCGCTGGTCGGCTGGGGTATTTCGGAGAGCGTCCACTGGCTGACCGGCACCAGCCGCGCCGAGGTCTCGCCCGCGATGCGGCTGCTGCTGATGCTCAACACCGCGCTCCTGGTCTGGCGGATCGCGATGCGCGCGCATTTCGTCGGCAGGCGCTGCGGCTGGAAGGAGGGCGCCCGGTCCGTCCCCCGCGCCATCATCGCCAATCTGGTGGCGCTGCTCGCCGCCCGCCGAGCGATCTTTCGTTATCTCGCCATGCTGCGCGGCGCCGAGCTGCGCTGGGACAAGACGGCGCACCATTTCCCGACCGTCGCCGGCGAGGCCGCATGACCGGAGCGGGAAGGCCGATCAAGTTCCTGCTGCTCGTGCTGGCCGGCTGGACCGGCGCGCGCGCGACGCTGCTGTGGCCGGGCGCAGAGCTGGCCGCGGTCGCCGAAGCCTCGGAGACGCCGGCGGGGCTCAGCCCCATGCCCGCAGCGCCGCTGTTCGCGTTTCCCCAGCCCTCCGGACACCCGCGCCGCGTCGGCGCGGCGTCGCCCGAACCGCTGCCCGCCGGCTACACGGAGCCCGGCGGCGCGCCCGTCTTCCACGCGGCCGCAGCCATGCTCCTGCCCATCTCCCAAGCGGCTCCGGGCGGGGCTCCTGCGCCGCAGGTCGCAACCTCCCCCGAACCCGCGCTCGCCCTGGTTGCCCAGCCCCGAGCGCCGCGCCGCTGGTCGGCCAGCGCCTGGCTGGTCGCGCGCGGCGGCAGCATGGCCGGCGACGGCGCGTTCGGCCCGGCCCAGCTCGGCGGCAGCCAGGCAGGCGCCCGCATCCGCTACGCGCTCACCCGCACGCTCGCGCTTTCCGGCCGCTTCTCCAGCCCGTTGCGCGGCGTCGGCAAGGAGGCAGGGCTCGGCGTCGAGTGGCAGCCGCTCAAGCTTCCGCTCCCGGTCTCGATCCTGCTCGAACGGCGGATCGCGCTCGACTCCGGCCCGGACGGGACCGGCCTCGGCGCGATCGCGGGCATCAACCCCACCCCGGTCTTCGGCCGGCTGCAGGTGGAGGGCTATGGCCAGGCCGGCGTCGTCCTGCGCGCGCGGCGGGAGCCCTATGCCGATGGTGCCGTCCGGGTGCTCCACCCGGTTTCTAGCGGCAAGCGCCTCGAGCTGGCGCTCGGCGCCGGCGCCTGGGGCGGCGCCCAGCGCGGCGCCAGCCGGCTCGACATCGGCCCCTCGCTCGTCGCCACCGTGCCCACCGGCGGGCCGAAGCTGCGGCTCGCCGCCGAATGGCGCCAGCGCGTCGCGGGGAATGCCGCTCCCGGCTCCGGTCCTGCGCTGACCCTCGGCACCGACTTCTGAAGGCTTTGTCCCGCCGGGCCAAACGGCTATCCACGGGACGATGGACCTCTACCTCCCCGTCGCGAACCTGTCGGTCAACGCGCTCGTGATCGTGCTGCTGGGCGGCGGCGTGGGGTTCCTGTCGGGCATGTTCGGGGTCGGCGGCGGGTTCCTGACCACGCCGCTGCTGATCTTCTACGGCATCCCGCCTACGGTCGCCGCCGCCTCGGCCGCGAGCCAGGTGACGGGCGCCAGCGTCTCGGGCGTGTTCGCCCATTTCCGGCGCGGCGGGGTGGACGTCCGCATGGGCACGGTGCTGACGGTCGGCGGCGTAATGGGGTCGATCGCGGGCGCCGGCATCTTCCGGTTGCTCCAGGCGAGCGGCCAGATCGATACGGTGATCGCGCTCATCTATGTGCTGCTGCTGGGCTCGATCGGCGGGCTGATGCTGAAGGAGGCGGTCGGCAGCATCCGCGTGCTGCGCGGCGCAAAGCCCGCGCCGGCCGCGCGCCGCCGCCACCACCCCTTCGTGGCCGCGCTCCCCTTGCGCTGGCGCTTCTATGCGTCGGGCCTCTACATCTCGCCGCTCGCGCCGCTGCTGCTGGGCTTCGGCGTCGGCATCCTGACGGTGCTGCTGGGGGTCGGCGGCGGCTTCGTGCTGGTGCCCGCCATGCTCTACCTGCTCGGCATGGGCACGCGCGTGGTGGTCGGCACCTCGCTGTTCCAGATCCTGTTCGTGACTGCCGCCGCGACCCTGGTCCATGCCATGACCACCAAGGCGGTCGACATCGTGCTCGCGGTGCTGCTGCTGATCGGCTCGGTCACGGGCGCGCAGATCGGGGCGAAGTTCGCGCAGGTGGTGAAGCCCGAATATCTCCGCCTGATCCTGGCGCTGATGGTGCTGGCGGTCGCGTTCCGCATGGCGCTCGGGCTCGGCTGGCGGCCCGACGAGATCTACACGATCGAGCTGTCGTGAGGCGCGCGCTCGCCCTGCTGCTGCTGGCCCCGCTGCTGCTGGGCGCCACCGCGGCGAAGCCCGTGCTGGTGCCGGACGTCTCGCGCCGCAACATCCAGATCGCCTACAGCTTCACCGGCGCCGAGCTGCTGCTGTTCGGCGCGATCCTCTATCCGGGCGGCCGCGAGCCCGACGCCGACCACCCCGCCGACGTCGTCGTGGTGGTGAAGGGCCCCGCCCAGTCGATCGTGATGCGGGAGAAGGAGAAGGTCGCCGGCATCTGGGTCAACGCCGCACGCACCCGCTTCCGCTCGGCCCCCTCCTTCTACGCCATCGCCTCGTCCAAGCCGATCGCGCAGCTGGTCGACGACCGCACCCGCGCCATCTACGAACTCGGCCTCGACAGCCTCCAGCTTTCTCCGGCCTCGGGCGCCACGGCCGAGGAACAGGCGCGCTTCGCCGCCGGACTGGTCGACCTCCAGCGCCGCCAGGGCCTGTACTACGAGGCGCCGGGCGCGGTGGAGATCACCGACGGCGTCCTCTACCGCGCCGCCGTCGACATCCCCGCGCGGGTGCCGGTCGGCCGCTTCACCGCCGAGACCTTCCTGATCCGCGACGGCCGCGTGCTGGCAGCCGCGGTGCGGGAGATCGACATCCGCAAATCGGGCTTCGAGCGCTTCGTGGAGCAGGCGGCCGAGCATGACTCGCTCGCCTATGGCCTGGTCGCGGTCGCGCTGTCGGTGTTGTTCGGCTGGGCGGCCGGCTCGCTGTGGCGGCGCTTCTGACCGCCCGCTGCGTCCCGGCGGGAACGCATTCTTTACCATCGCCCGCGCATCGCTCGACCCAAAGACCGAGGAGTTGCAGGTGACAGAAGCGACGGGCGCGCGATCCTTTCATGATGCCGCCGCACGAGCGGCGCCGCTGCGCGCGATCGGTGCGGTGACGGAGATCGCCGGATCGGCCAGCCAGATCCTGCTCAACCTGGAGACGGTGAACACCCTCACCAACGATCCCGACCCCGCCATCGCCGCGGCCGGCCAGATCGGCAGCCAGGTGAAGATCCGCGCGGGCGGCAACTGGCTGATCGCCAACGTCCGCGCGATCCGCGCCGCGCCCGAAGAGGAACGCCAGGCGCTCGCCACCATCGACTTCCTGGGGGAGGCGGACGAGGACCGCGCCACCGGCGGCCTTCACGGCTTTCGCCGCGGCGTGACCCGCTATCCGATGCCGGGTACGCCCGTCTATCCGCTTGCCACCGCCGACCTCCATCAGATGTACGCCGCCGACGAGCGCGCCCACATCGAGATCGGCACCGTCTATCCCACCGACAACATCCGCGCCGCGCTCCAGGTCGACGCCATGCTCGGCAAGCATTTCGCGCTGCTGGGTTCCACCGGCACCGGCAAGTCGACCGCGGCCGCGCTGATCCTCCACCGCATCTGCGATCTCAGCCCCGAGGGGCACATCGTGATGATCGATCCCCACGGCGAATATGCCGCCGCGTTCGAGGGGATCGGCGCGCTCTACGACGTCTCCAACCTCCAGATGCCCTATTGGCTGATGAACTTCGAAGAGCATTGCGAGGTGCTGCTCACCACCTCCGGCTCCGAGCGGCAGGTCGATGCCGACATCCTCGCCAAGTGCCTGCTCGCCGCCCGCTCCAAGAACCGGCTGGCGCAGGAGATCGGCAAGCTCACCGTCGACGCGCCGATCCCGTACCTCTTGTCGGACCTCACCAACATCCTCGCCCAAGAAATGGGCAAGATGGACCGCGCGGGCGATACCGCGCCCTATCTGCGGCTCAAGGGCAAGATCGACGAGATCAAGGCCGATCCCCGCTACGCCTTCATGTTCTCCGGCATGCTGGTGGCGGACACGATGGCGTCGTTCCTGTCGCGCGTGTTCCGCCTGCCGTCGGGCGGCAAGCCGATCTCGATCATCGACGTGTCGGGCGTTCCGAGCGAGATCACCTCGGTGGTGGTCGCGGTGCTCAGCCGGATGGTGTTCGACTTCGCCATCTGGTCGCGCAACGAGCCGCAGCGCCCGATCCTGCTCGTCTGCGAGGAAGCGCACCGCTACGTCCCCAACGAGCGCAACGCCGATGCGTCGTCGGTCGGCCGCATCCTCAGCCGCATCGCCAAGGAAGGGCGCAAATACGGCGTCTCCCTGGGGCTCATCACCCAGCGCCCGTCCGACCTGGCGGAGGGCGTGCTGTCGCAATGCGGCACCATCCTCTCGATGCGGCTCAACAACGATCGCGACCAGGCGTTCGTGCGCGCGGCGATGCCGGAGGGTGCGCGCGGCTTCCTCGACACCATCCCGGCGCTGCGCAACCGCGAGTGCATCATTTCGGGCGAGGGCGTCACCACGCCCGTGCGCGTCCGCTTCGACTCGCTCGACGAGGCGCAGCGCCCCGCATCGGGCGACCCGCTCTTCTCCCAGCTCTGGCGCGAAACGGGTGGCGAGGAGGCGATCCTGGAGCGCACCATCCGCCGCTGGCGCGCGGGACGGTAGCGGGAGCTACCCCCAGCGTACCCCGGCGAAGGCGGGTGCGAAAAGGCGGTTCCCGCGACGCCCCGAACACCCCCGTGCTCCTGCCTGCGCAGGAGCACGGCACTCAGCGGCGGTGGCGTCAGTCCGCCTTCGCAGCCCCGGTCGGCACCGCCATCAGCCGCGCATAGGTGGCCTTGAACCGCCGCAGGTCCTCGCCGCTCAGCTGCTGCACGCTCGCCAGCGACACGGAGCGCGGGTTCACCGCCGCGCCGTTCTTCCACAGCTCGTAATGAAGGTGCGGCCCCGTCGAGATGCCGGTCGACCCGACATAGCCGATCACCGAGCCCTGCCGCACGCGCTGGCCCGCGCGCACCGCGATTCGGCTCATGTGGCCATAGCCGGTGGCAAGCCCGCCGCTGTGGTTGAGCTTCACGAAATTGCCGTAGCCGCCGGCCCGCCCCGCGCGCGCGACCACGCCGTCCGCGGCCGCCCGGATCGGCGTGCCGGTCGGCGCGGCGATGTCGAGCCCCTTGTGCAGCCGGCGGAAGCGCAGCAGCGGGTGCACCCGCCAGCCGAAGTTGGAGGTCAGCCGCCCGTTGATCGGCATGGTCATGCCGCCGCGCCGCTCGCCGATCCCCTTGGGGTCGTACCACTGGACCTTGCTGCCCTCTTCCCAGCGCAGCAACCGCACCGAGCGCCGGCCCTGGTCCAGTCCGGCGTAGAGCAGCTTGCCCAGCTGGACCTCGCCCGTCTCCGCGCGCCGGCGCTCGATGATGATGTCGAACCGGTCGTTGCCGCCCACCCGGCCCATCGGCACGCGGGTCGACAGCGACTTGATATAGGCCTCGACCGCCTTGGCCGGCGCACCGGCTGCACGCGCGGCGTGGTAGAGGCTGCTCCCCACCCGGCCCTGGACGCGCAGCGGCGTGTGGTCGATCGCGATCGGAATGGGCTTCAGCGCAAGCCCGCCCTCGGCCCGCGCGAGCTCCAGCGCCAGGTCGAAGCGCGCGCGGAACGCCAGCTTCTCCAGCGGCCGCGGCTGCGACTTGGTCTCGCGCCGCCCCAGCGTGATGTCGAGGCGCGTGCCCGGGTTGAGCTCGCCCGGGCTCACCCGGCTGCCGATCAGCGCCACCGCGCGCGCGGCATCCTCGGCGCCGACGCCCGACCGCTTGAGCACGACCGCCAGCCCGCCGCCGTTCCCCAGCGTCGCGGTCAGCTCCAGAATCGGCCGCTCCGGCGTGTCGGCGAGCGGCCGCACGCCGGCGGTCGCCGCCATCCGCATGCCGCTGGTGGCGCCCAGCGCCCGCGCGCCGAACGCCTGCGCGCGCGCTTCTTCCCAGTCGCGGCCGTCGAGTGCTGCGGGAACCGCCGCCCGGATCGGCCGCCCGAGCCCCGGCGACAGCATCCAGCCGGCCGCCAGCAGCGCGGCGCAGGTGGCGGCGCCCCGCCACCATTCGCGGGAGCCGATCTGGGAGCCCAGGTCCGGCGCCAGTTCGAAGTGGGGGAAGCGCAGCTGCAGCCGATCGCCGAGCGTCGCGGCACGGGCCGGCGCCTCCATGCGGCCGAACGAGCGCGCGCTGGCGCCGCCGGCGAATTGCAGTTCGTGATCGCTGCGCAAGAACAAGAAAGGCGCGCCCCTTGTGTCGACCGCCCGACCCGGTCGAGCCATTCCCCTGTGCAACCAGACCCTTAAAGTCAAACTAATGCGGGCCCCGCCAGCACCTCCCCGCGTCCAGCCGTGGCGCGCAGACGGCCAGCGGCAAGCGGAGCGCCGACGGACAAGGCGCCATCCGGGGAGGGAGGCGGGACAGGCGGAGGTCGCCGCCGTTCTTCGGCCGCCAGGAGCTGAAGCCCGTCGACGGGGGAATGCGATAGGGACGGGCGGCGAGGCGGGGCAGGCCGTGGCCTGCCCCGCGCTGTGCGCCTTACCAGTAGAAGTTGCGGATCACGTCCACCACGCGGCCCCGGCGATAATCGACCAGCAGCACGTCGTCATAGTGACGCACCCAGCGCAGGCCCGGGCGGGCGGGCGGCAGGCGATAGCGCCACGGATCGGCGATCACATAGCGGCTGCCGTAATAGGGCGGGGCGATGCGCCCGCCGACGCGGAAGCTGGAATAGCGGAACGGCGCCTGCCACGGGCCGCGGGCGTACAGCCTGCGGTTGCCGTTGCGGTATGCGCGCCAGTCGTCGCGACCCCAGCGATGATCGCGGGCATAGTTGCGCGGGGCCGGGCGCATGCCGGGGCGGACATGGTGGCGATCATAGCGGTCGTAGCGGCCACGCGTCTCGTGGCGGCGGTCGTCGCGATGATCCCGGCGCTCCCATTGCTCGCTGCGGGACTGGGCGCTGGCGGCAGCCGGGACGACCACGCCGGACAGGGCGGTCGTGACGGCAAGGGCTGCAAGGATAAGGCTACGCATGGGACCTCCTCTACACTGCGGGCATTGCCCGATGGTGGAGAGGTAGCGCGCCGTCGCTGAACGGCGCGGAAACCGGTTCGTCAGGGAAACGAAAGCTGCGCGTGGGCCGCGCAGCCCTGCTCGCTTACTGGTTCGGGTTGCCGCCGCCCGGGCCGCCCATGCCGGCGGCGCCGACGGTGCCGATGTTGCCGAACAGATCCTGGAAGAAGCTGTGCTCACGGCCGAGCGTCGGGGTCTTCTTGCCCGACGGGCTGATCGAGGCGACCTGCTCGATGCCGGTGCGATCGATCGACTGGACGGTGCCGTTCTGGTCGAAGCGGACGCGGATCGTGGTCTGCTCCTTGGGGTTCGGGCGGTTGAACGCCAGGTTGCGGCTGTCGCGCGACAGATAATACCATTCGGTGTTGCCGCTGCCGAACTGGCCGGTGAAGGTGGGATGGCCGAGCGTGCTGGTCACCGACTCGCGATTGTCGACGCCCGGCTGGACGGCATTCACGAGATCGGCGTCGATCACATAGCCCTGGTGCGTGCGCACGCGCGTGCAGCCCCCCAGGCCCAGCGCGGCCAGCGCCACGGCGGCAACGGCAATGCCGTGGTGCGCAAACAGCTTCATCGACTTCCTCCAGCAAACCCGGCGGGCGATTGCATCACGCGCCGATCGCCTCAATATGCGGGCCGGCGGTGCGCGACAAGGCCGCCCGCCGTTTCCGGTCCGTCTTTCGAAAGCCGTCATGCGCCTGCTCGACCTGTTCCGTTCCCCGCCGCCCGATCCGCTCGCCCCGTTGTACGACGCCGTGATCGCGCGGGCGCGCCAGCCGCACTGGTATGTCGAGGGCGCGGTGCCCGACACCACCGACGGCCGGTTCGACATGCTGGCGGCGGTGCTGTCGATGGTGCTGCTGCGGCTGGAGGACACGCCCGAGGGCGCGATGCCGGCCGTGCGGCTGGCGGAGCGGTTCGTGGACGACATGGACGGGCAGCTGCGCCAGTCCGGCATCGGCGACATCGTGGTCGGCAAGCACATCGGGAAAATGATGGCGATGCTCGGCGGACGGCTCGGCGCCTATCGCGAGGGGCTGGCGGCGGGGGCGCTCACGCCCGCGTTGCTGCGCAACCTCTATCGCGGCGAGGACCCGGGCGCGACCGCGCTCGCCCATGTCGCGGGCGGGCTGGAGGCGCTGCACCGCGCACTCGCCGCGACGGCGATCGACACCCTGCTTGCTGGAAGGCTTCCCGAATGACCCCCAATCCCGAATTCAGCCGGCCGCACCGGCTCGATCGCATCGGCGCGGGCGACAGCGACGTGCACGTCGAGGCGACCCCGGAGGAGCGCGCGGCGCTCGCCAAGCGGTTCCGCCTCGTCTCGATCGACGCGCTGGCGGCGGACTTCACGCTGCGCCGGGATGCGGCGGGCGTGGTGGCGCGCGGCACGCTGCACGGCGCGGTGGTGCAGAGCTGCGTCGCGACCGCCGAGCCGGTGCCGGCGACGATCGACGAAAGCTTCGCGCTGCGCTTCCTGCCCGAAGGCACGCCCGAGGGCGACGAGGTCGAACTGTCGGCCGAGGAATGCGACACCATGTTTTTCGAAGGCGGCGCGATCGACCTGGGCGAGGCGGCGGCGGAGACGCTGGCGCTGGCGCTCGACCCGTTCCCGCGGGCGCCCAACGCCGATGCGATCCTGCGCGAGGCGGGCGTGGTGCGCGAGGACGAGGTGCAGCCGTTCACGGCCTTTTCGGTGCTCAAGGACAAGCTGAAGTAAGGTGCCCGTGACCGCCGGTCCGCAGAACCGCCGGCCCGGCGTGGTGCTGGCGATGCTGCTGCTCGTCTACAGCTTCAACTTCCTCGACCGGCAGATCCTGAGCATCCTCGCGATGCCGGTAAAGGCGGACCTGAAGCTCTCCGACTCGCAGCTGGGGATGCTGGGCGGGCTGGCGTTTGCGACGCTCTATTGCACGCTCGCGATTCCGCTGGCGATGCTGGCCGACCGGACGAGCCGCAGCTGGGTCATCACCGTCAGCCTGGCGGTGTGGAGCGGCTTCACCGCACTGTGCGGCACCGCGCAGGGCTTTGCGCAGATGTTCCTGTTCCGCGTGGGCGTGGGGGTCGGCGAGGCGGGGGGCGTCGCCCCCTCCTACGCGCTGATCGCCGACACCTTTCCGCCGGGCAAGCGCGCGCGGGCGCTCGCCATCTATGGCCTGGGAATCCCGATCGGATCGGCCGCCGGCGTGCTCTTGGGCGGCGCGATCGCGGCGGCGGTCGAATGGCGTACCGCTTTTGTCGTGATGGGCGTGGCGGGACTGCTCACCGCGCCGCTCTTCCGGTTGCTGGTGCGCGATCCGCCGCGCACGCGTACCGGACAGGCGCCGCTGCTGCCGGTGTTCGGGATGCTGGCGCGCAAGCCGAGCTTCTGGCTCATCTCTCTGGGTGGGGCGGCGGGATCGACGGCGGGCTATGGCATCGCCTTCTGGATGCCCAGCCTGATGATGCGCAGCTTCGGGCTGGATCTTGCAGAAACCGGGCGGTTCGTGGGCGCCTTGCTGCTCACCGGCGGCGTGGCGGGCATCCTGCTGGGCGGCGTGATCGCCGATCGCTGGGGACGGCGGACGCGGCGTGCCTATGCGCTAGTGCCGGCGATCGCCTATGCGGCGGGCGTGCCGCTCTTGGCGGCGGGGCTGCTGTCGGGATCCTGGGTCGCCGCCTTCGCGCTGTTCCTGGTGCCGCAGGCGCTGGTCTATGCCTGGCCGGGGCCGCTGCTGACGGCGGTGCAGCAGCTGGTGCCGGCGGTGATGCGCAGCACGGCGAGCGCGTGCTTCCTGCTCATCAACAACCTGATCGGGCTGGGGCTGGGATCGTGGCTGGTGGGTGCGCTGTCGAAGGCGTGGGCGCCGCAGCTGGGCGACGAGGCGCTGCGCTACGCGATGCTGGCGGCGCTCGGCTGCTACCTGCTCGCGGGCGCGCTGATGGCGGCGGCGGCGCGGGTGCTGCCGGGCGATTGGGTGGACGAGTAGCGACAGCGGCGGTGGCGCACCCTATATCGACGGTGCCGGCGCAACGACGCCGTGCACGCAGGAGAGATGTATGACCGCCGCCGACCCGACCGTGATCCTGTCCTATGCCCGCACGCCGATGGGCGGGTTTCAGGGGGCGCTCGCGGCCGTACCCGCCACCCGCCTGGGTGCTACCGCGATCCGCGCGGCCGTGGAGCGCGCCGGCGTCGCCCCGGAAGACATCGAGCGCGCCTATATGGGCTGCGTGCTGTCGGCGGGGCTCGGCCAGGCGCCGGCGCGGCAGGCGGCGCTCCATGCCGGGCTGCCGCAGTCGGTTGAGGCGACCACGGTCAACAAGATGTGCGGTTCGGGGATGAAGGCGGCGATGATGGCCGCCGACGCGCTGGCGGCCGGGTCGTGCGACCTGATCGTGGCGGGCGGCATGGAGAGCATGTCCAACGCGCCGTACCTGATGACCAAGCACCGCGCTGGCGCGCGCATCGGCCATGGCACGATCTACGACCATATGATGCTCGACGGGCTGGAGGACGCCTATGAGCCCGGCCGCGCGATGGGCACCTTTGCCGAGGACAGTGCCCGCGAATACCAGTTCACGCGGGAAGCGCAGGACGCGTTCGCGATCGAATCGCTGACCCGCGCGCAGGCCGCGCAGGCCTCGGGCGCGTTTGAGCGGGAGATTGTCCCGGTCGAGGTGGTCGGGCGCAAGGGCAGCGTCACCGTGACCGCCGACGAGCAGCCGGCGAAGGGCGACGTCGCCCGCATCCCTACGCTGAAGGCCGCCTTTGCCAAGGAAGGCACGATCACCGCCGCCAATGCTTCCTCGATCTCCGACGGGGCGGCGGCGCTGGTGCTGACGCGCCAGTCGGTCGCGGACGCACGCGGGCTCAAGCCGATCGCGCGCATCGTCGCCCATGCCGCCCATGCGCGGGCACCGGCGCAGTTCACCACCGCGCCGGTGGGGGCCGTGCAGCGCGTGCTCGACAAGGCGGGCTGGTCGGTCGCCGACGTCGACCTGTTCGAGATCAACGAGGCGTTCGCCTGCGTGGCGATGATCGCGATGCAGGACCTGGGGATCGCGCATGACCGGGTGAACGTGCACGGCGGCGCCACCGCGCTGGGGCACCCGATCGGCGCCTCGGGCGCGCGGGTGCTCGCGACGCTGCTGTCGGCGATGGAGGCACGCGGTGCCCGGCGCGGGGTCGCCACGCTGTGCATCGGCGGGGGCGAGGCAACCGCGATGGCGGTCGAGCGGCTCGATTCATGATTTCTGGGGGGAGAAACAGTCAATGCGCCGTCGTGACCTGTTGGGGGCCGGCATGGCCCTGCCGCTAGCTTCGGGCGTGCTTGCCGCGCCTGCACCCGCCTTGCCGCGCGGCATCCGGCGGCTTTCGCCCAAGCTCGACGCGATCCTGGATGCGAACGCGCCGGTGGAGATGCTGGGCGGCGGCTATCAATGGTCGGAGGGGCCGGTGTGGGTCCCGCGCGGCGGCGGCATGCTGCTGTTCTCCGACGTGCCGGCCAACCGCATGTGGCGCTGGCGGCGGGACAAGGGCTTCGACCTGTTCCTGGAGCCGTCGGGGCTTGTGGGGCCGATCCCCAAGTCAATCCGGGAAGCGGGATCGAACGGGCTGGCGCTCGACGGGCGCGGGCGGCTGCTGATCGCGGACAGCGGCAGCCGCGTGGTGGCGCGGCTCGACTTCGCCACCAAGCGCAAGACGACGGTGGTCGACCGCTTCGAGGGCAAGCGCTTCAACAGCCCCAACGACGTGATCTGCGCCAGCGACGGCGCGCTCTATTTCACCGATCCGCCCTATGGGCTGGCGGGCGAAGGCGAGTCGCCGCTGCGCGAGCTCGACTTCTGCGGCGTGTATCGGCTGGCGCCGGACGGGCGGCTGGAGGTGCTGGACCGCAGCCTCACCCGGCCGAACGGCATCGCCCTCTCGCCCGACGAGGGCACGCTCTACGTCGCGGTGTCGGACCCCAAGGGGCCGGTGCTGGTCGCCTATACGCTTGACGCGCGCGGCATGCCGACCGCCAAGCGCGTGCTGGTGGATTTCGCCGCCGACGTGGCGGCGGGGTTGCCAGGGCTGCCGGACGGCATGAAGGTCGCGGCCGAGGGGCATCTGTTCGCGAGCGGCCCCGGCGGCATGCACGTGCTGAGCCCCGAGGGCGAGCGGCTGGGGCTGATCCAGAGCGGCGACGTCATCTCCAACTGCACGATCGGGGAGGGGGGGGCGGCGCTGTACATGTCGTCCAACCATGCGATCGCGCGGGTCGCGTTGAAGCCGCGGGGGTAGGTCGGGGGACGGGGGCGACCGCAGCTTGTACCCCGGCGAAGGCCGGGGCCCAGTTGGGGTGGCCTCTGAGGTTGGGCGCTCGCCTTTGCCGCTTTCCCACCTGGGCCCCGGCCTTCGCCGGGGTACGAAGGAAGGGGAAGGCGTCGTTCCCCTCGCCGTGGTCCCGCGCAGGCGGGAGCCCAGGGTTTCGACCGCTGGCGGTGGTTCGTTTGGCCCTGGATCCCGCCTTCGCGGGGGATACGGGGGCGGGGTGTGGCGTCGTTCCTCTCAAGCAGGCGTGGAGGGGCGACCGGGCTCCGGCCTTCGCGTGCGTCACAGAATGCCCGGGAAGGTGCCGCCGTCGATCAGCAGGCTCTGGCCGGTAATGTAGCCGGCGTGGGCCGAGCAGAGGAAGGCGCAGGTGGCGCCGAACTCGGCCGGGGTGCCGAGCCGCCGGGCGGGGATCGAGGCTTCGCGCCTGGCGCGCTCCTCGGCCTCGCTCGCACCGGACTTGGCCGCGGCCTGCGCGACGATGCTGGCGATGCGGTCGGTGTCGAAGGAGCCCGGCAGCAGGTTGTTGATCGTCACGTTGGCGTGGGCGACCGAGCGGGCGACCCCGGCGACGAGGCCGGTGAGCCCGGCACGCGCGCCGCTCGACAGGTCGAGGCCGGGGAGCGGCATCTTCACCGAGCCGGAGGTGATGTTGACGATCCGGCCGAAGCGCCGCTCGACCATTCCCGGCAAGAGCGCGTGGATCAGCAGCGTCGGGGTGACGAGGTTGCTTTCCAGCCCGGCGCGGATCTTGTCGGCGTCGAGGTCCTCGAACGGGCGGAGCGGCGGGCCTGCGTTGTTGTTGACCAGGATGTCGGCATCCGGCGCGGCGGCGAGCAGCGCCTGGCGCCCCGCCTCGGTGCCGACGTCGGCGGCGACCGCGATCACCTCCGCGCCGGTCGATTGCCGGATCGCCGCGGCCGTCGTCTCGAGCTTTTCGGCGTTGCGGCCGTTGAGGATGATGCGGGCGCCCGCCTCGGCCAGCGCCTCCGCGCAGCCGCGGCCGAGCCCGGCGCTGGAGGCACAGAGGATGGCGGTGCGGCCGGCGATGCCCAGGTCCATGGTCTTGCTCCTTTTTTTGCGCGCCTGTCCGATCCCGTTGGCGGCCGCATTTGCGTTGAAACCGCGCATGGTCCATTTTAGGGCCTGGTCAAAGAGTTGAGTGGCGCGTGACGACGGTAGAGAAACTGCAGGAAAGCGCGCCGGTCGGCCATGACCTTTCGGCCTGCGATCGGGAACCCATCCATCTCTCCGGGGCGATCCAGCCGCACGGACTGCTGCTGATCGTCGATGCGGCGACGTTCAGGACGGTTGCGGGTGCGGGCGACCTGGAGGCGCGGCTTGCGTCCGACTGGCTCGACCGCCCCATCTCGGAGCTCATCGGCCAGGACCTGGAGGCGCTGCTGCGTTCGGCCGACATGGGGCCGGGGGGAACGCTGCGGCTGGCGCCGGTGGTGGCCGCCGGCGGGACGCTGGAGGCGAGCCTTCACCGTTCGGGCGACATGCTGATCGTCGAGCTGGAGCCGCAGCCGGAAACGTCTCGCCCGGCGATCGAGGTGCTGGTCGGCCTGGAGCGCGCCGCCGCGACCTTCGAGCGGGCGGCCGACCTGGTCCAGCTGTGCGAGCGCGCGGCGGTGGCCTTTCGCCAGCTCACCGGCTTCGACCGGGTGATGCTCTATCGCTTCCTGGACGATGGCGCGGGGGTCGTGCTGGCGGAGGACCGGGCACCGGGGCGCGACAGCTTCCTCAATCATCATTTCCCCGCCTCCGACATCCCGCGCCAGGCGCGCGCGCTCTATGTTCGCAACCGCGTCCGCGTGATCCCGGACGCGGGCTACACGCCCGCGCCGATCCGGCCGGAGTCGGCGAACCAGGGCGGGATCGACCTGTCGGACGTGGCACTGCGCAGCGTCTCGCCCATCCACCTCCAGTATTTGCGCAACATGGGCGTGGAGGCGTCGGCCTCGATCTCGATCGTGCGCGATGGCGTGCTGTGGGGGCTGGTCGCCTGCCATCACGACAGCCCGCGCCGGATGGGCCCCGAATTGCGCGCCGCCGCCCGCGCGCTCGCCGGCGGCCTCGCCCGCCAGATCCGCGCGCAGGAGGAAGCCGAAAGCTATCGCGAGCGGCTGCGGCTGCATGCGGGCGAGGACCTGGTGATCGCGCGGCTGGGCGGCGAGCAGCCGATCCGGGTGCAGCTGGCCCAGTGCGGCAAGGAGCTGGCGGAGCTGCTGGACGCCGACGGCTTTGCGCTGGTGTGCGGCGATACCGTGTCGCGCGAGGGGCATTGCCCCGACGATGCGGACCTGCTGCGGCTGGCCGAGTGGGTGAACGGGCAGGGCGGCGGGCTGGTGGTCAGCCGGGAGCTTTCGACCCCGTTCCCGCCGGCCGAGCGCTATGCCGGGGTCGGCAGCGGCCTGCTGGGCATGCCGATCGACGGCATGGACTGCATGGCGATGTGGTTCCGGATGGAGGAGGTCGAGCGCGTCAATTGGGCCGGCAATCCGCACAAGGCGGTGGAGGTGGAGCCCGGCGCGGTGCTGACGCCGCGCGCCTCGTTCGAGAGCTGGTCGCAGATCGTGCGTGGCCGTGCGCGCCGCTGGACGCTGGAGGAGGTCAAGGCCGCCCACCGGCTGCGCGGCGTGCTGCACGACCTGCGCCAGCGTGCGCGGCTGCGCGAGCTGAATGGCCAGCTGTCGGAGGCGAACCGCGAACAGGAGCTGCTGCTGCGCCAGAAGGACGTGCTGATGCACGAGGTGAACCACCGCGTGCAGAACAGCCTGCAGCTGGTTTCCGCCTTCCTGGGCATGCAGGCGCGCGCGGTCGACGATGCCACCCTGACGAGTCACCTGACCGAGGCGCAGGCGCGGCTGTCGGCCGTGGCGCTGGTCCACCGGCGCCTCTATCGCGACGACCAGGTCGAGGCGGTGGAGCTCAGCCGCTACCTGGACGAGCTGATGACCGACATGCGGGCGTCGCTGGGGAAGGATTGGGGATCGGCGCTGCGCGTCTATCTCGCGCCGGTGCTGGTGCCGACGGGCCGCGCGGTGGACATCGGGCTGATCACGACCGAGCTGGTCATCAACGCCACCAAATATGCCTATCCGGGCACCACCGGCCCGATCACGGTGATGCTGGAGCAGCACCGCGCCAATCTGCGGCTGATCGTCGAGGACCAGGGGCGCGGCAAGAGCGGTGCCGGCGAGGGCTTCGGCAGCCGGATGATGAAGGCGCTCGTCGGCAGGCTGGGCGGCGAACTGGCGTTCGAGGACAATGCGCCCGGACTGCGCGTAATCCTGACCGCGCCGATCGAGGAAAGCGGCCGCTAGGCGGCCTCGGCCGCCTGCTGGTAGAGCGAGAAGCCGGCGGCGGCGCCGGCAAGCGCGGCCTCGATCCAGCCGGAGCCGCCGGCCTCGCCCGCCTGATCGAGCCAAGCGAGAAAGGCGCGCCATTCGCCCTTCTCATGCGCGGCGGAGAGGTAGCGCGCGGGCAGCCCCGCGCCCACCTGCCGCGCGAGATAGACGCCGCCCAGGCGCGATCCCTCCACCACATAGGCGAGGCCGGCGACCGCCGCGGCCTCTTGCGGCAGCGCGAGCGGCAGTTCGGGTGGAAGCGGCTGGCCGAGGTCTGCGAGGTCCTGGGCCAGCAGCGGGGTGCGTGGGCGCCATAGCGGGAGCGCCGGAGCCGCTGCCATCGCCGCCTCCGCCACCGGCAGCGCGCGGGCGTGGGCGACCAGCATCGCGGCATAGCTGTCGCGGTCGGCGAGATCGAAGCGCGCAAAGGCGGCGTCGACGCGCTCGTGCGCGGCGCGGGTGGTTTCGCGGAGAAGGGCGCTGGCGTGCATCGCGGCGGCTGTACCGCCGGCGCCGGGCCGGGTCGAGCCTGCGGTATGGTCGCGTGGCGCGGTGAGGCGGTCGGTCTTACGGGCCAGTCGCCTCTTACCGTCACCCCGGCGAGGGCCGCAGTCCATCTCGCAGCGCGCGCCTGCGGCCGGGTGGATCCCGGCCTTCGCCGGGATGACGGTGGGTGGGGGCGGTTCGCCGGTTCCGTGCTCCCGCGTAGGCGGGAGCCTAGGGTACCGGGAGCAGGCGGGGGGTGTTCTGCTTGGCCCTGGGTTCCCGCCTGCGCGGGGACACGGGTGCGCTTCGCTTCGGAGGACGTTCCAACTCGGCCCCCACCTTCGCCGGGGTACGAAGAAGGGCGGGGCGCCCTAGCCCAGCCGGGCGGCGGCGGTGCGGAGGTCTTCCACGAAGCGGGCGTATTCTTCCTCGGCCTTGGACCGGTCGGGGATGCGCAGCAGGTAGCTGGGGTGGACGGTGATCCAGGCTTCGCCGCCGCTGGGGAGCGCGATCGCCTGGCCGCGTTCGCGGCTGATGGTGACGGTGCGGCCGAGCAGCGAGCGGGCGGCGGTGGCGCCGAGCGCTACCGTGACCTCGGGCTTCACCAGCGCGGTTTCCTGCTCGATCCACCAGCGGCAGGCGTCGATTTCACCGGCGTCGGGCTTGCTGTGGATGCGACGCTTGCCGCGCGGCTCGAACTTGAAGTGCTTGACCGAATTGGTGACGTAGACGGTGCTGCGGTCGACGCCGGCCTGCGCCAGCGCGCGATCGAACATCTGGCCGGCGGGACCGACGAAGGGCTTGCCGGCGAGGTCCTCCTGGTCGCCGGGCTGTTCGCCGACGAACATCAGCCGGGCGTCGACGGGCCCTTCGCCGAACACCGTCTGGGTGGCGGGCTTCCACAGGTGGCAGCGCTTGCAGCCCATCGCCTCTTCGCGCAGCGCCTGCCACGCGGCCTGGATGTTGCCGCCGATCTGGGTGCGGGCCTTGTCGATCATGCCTGCCTCTCGTGCCTGGGCGCCCGCGATCAGCTGTCCGACCAGCGCCGTCTCAGGCATGTTCTTCCAATATTTGCGCGGCATCTCCTTGAGCATTGCGCCCTTCTTGAGCCGCGCGGGGTTGAAGATGGAGGCGTAGTAGGTCTTCCACACCTCCTCGACCGGATCGCCCTCGGGCGCATCGGCACGGGTGGCGCCGGGGCCTTCGGTGAGCAACTCGCCATCCCAGTGCAGCGACACCTCAGGCGTCAGGATCGACCAGCGCATGCTGGCGAAGCGGTTGACGAAGAACGCCGCATTGGCGCGCACGATGTGGTGCTCGGGCTCGAACCAGGCGACGTAGCGGCTGGTGCCGTCCTCCTCCGCCACTTCGCGGAAGCGCAGAAAGGCGCGCATCTTGTGGATGTCGCGGCGGACTTCCTTGGCGAGCCCTTCCAGCTTGCGGATGAGCGTGTCGGCCCGGTCCTCGATCAGCCGGGGCTGAGTGCGAAGGCGACAGAGCAGCGTGTAGAGCAGCGCGAAGCGATCGGGCGCCGCGGACATGACGACGTCGCGGGCGAGGTCGAGGAAGGCACGCGGCACCGAGAAGCCGGGGCCGGCGGGGGAAGCTGCCGGCGGGGCTTCGGGCGCACCTTGCGCGAACAGGTCCGCGACGCCGTCGCCGGTGCGCCACACCACCTGATCGGGCGCCACCCCCTCGGCCGCGAGCCCGCGCGCGGCGTCGCGCCACGCGTCGAAATCGTCGGGAGCCGAGAGGGTGACGCCGCGCACGTTACTCGCGCTCGTCGCTGCCGGGCGGGTTGTCCTTCGCCTCCTCCAGCTCCTTGGGCTTGCGGTCCTCGTAGATGTCGGCGAGCTTTTCCTCGGTCGCGTCGTCCAGCTCCTCGGCGGCGGCGGGGAACATGTCCTCCTCCTCCTCGTCGATGTGGTGCTCGTAGCGGCGGCGCATGTGGAAGAACTTCTCCTTCCATTCGTCCGAGTCGAACTCGAGGTTCATGAGCTCACCGAGCACATCGTCGACTTCCTTGTGCTCGGCGACCGAGTGGCGGGCGTCGTCGCGAAGCTCGGGGTCGCCGAGCATGGTTGCGTAGAGCGATTCCTCTTCGGCCGCGGCGTGGCTCTGCAGTTCGAGGCGGAACTCCTCGAACAGCTGCTGGCGCGCTTCGGCGGGGGTGGAGAAATCGGCGAGCCGGGCGAGCATGTCGCGCTGCTTGTCGTGGTCGCGCTTCAGGTCCTGATAGATGCGGGCGTCCGCCATGATGTTCCTCCCTGGGTTCGAGAGCACAACCGGCGGCGGAGCGCGTCGTTTCACCCGCGAATCACTCTCAGGCGGCGAACAGCTCCAGCTGCTGCTTCCTGGGCGCCACCAGCGGCTTCAGTTCGGCGCGGTCGGCGAGCGCCACCGGTCGCCAATCGTCGGCGACTAGGAACGGCCGCAGCTTTTTGATCGAGACGGTGAGCCGCGCGACGTCGTCAAGGCGCAGGCGGCGCCAGCGGCGTGCCGACAGAATGGCGTTCACCGCCTTTACGCCCAGGCCTGGGACACGCAGCAGCGCCTCCCGGGGGGCGCGGTTGACGTCGACGGGGAAGTTGTCGCGGAACTTCAACGCCCAGGCGAGCTTGGGATCGATGTCGAGCGGCAGCATGCCGGTGGCGTCGTCGGCGGCGGCGCGCACCTCGTCGGGCTTGTAGTCGTAAAAGCGCATCAGCCAGTCGGACTGGTAGAGCCGGTGCTCGCGCATCAGGGGCGGGCGCTGGAGCGGCAGCACCGCCGACGCCTCCGGGATCGGGCTGAACGCGGAATAGTAGACGCGGCGCAGCTCGAACCGGTCGTAAAGGGTGGCGGCGCGGCCGACGATATCGCGGTCGGTCGCGGCATCGGCACCGACGATCATCTGCGTCGACTGGCCGGCGGGCGCGAAGCGCGGCGCGCTGCGGTAGCGCTTGCGCGCATCAGTGCCGTCGGTGATGGCCGTGCGCATGCCGGCCATCGCGCCTTCGATCTGGGTCTCCGACTTCTCCGGGGCGAGGCGCTTGAGGCCGCTCGCGGTCGGCAGCTCGACGTTGATCGAGACGCGGTCGGCGTGGAGGCCGGCCTGATGGATCAGCTCCGGATCGGCGTCGGGGATGGTCTTGAGGTGGATGTAGCCGCGGAAGTCGTGGTCCTCGCGCAGGGAGCGCGCGACCTCAACCAGCTGCTCCATCGTGTAGTTGGACGAGCGGATGATGCCCGAGGAGAGGAACAGCCCCTCGATATAGTTGCGGCGGTAGAAGCTGAGGGTGAGGCGCACGACCTCCTCGGCCGTGAAGCGCGCGCGGCGGACGTTCGAGCTCTTGCGGTTGATGCAATAGTGGCAGTCGAAGATGCAGCTGTTGGTCAACAGGATCTTGAGCAGCGAGATGCACCGGCCGTCGGGCGCATAGGCGTGGCAAATGCCCATGCCCTCGGTAGAGCCGAGCCCCTTGCCGTCGCGCGAGTTGCGCTTGGCAGTGCCGGACGAGGCGCAGGAGGCGTCGTACTTCGCAGCGTCCGCAAGGATCGCCAGCTTTTCGCGGGTGTCGAGCTGCGCCATCTGTTCTATTTATGTTCGAACGCGGGACGGCGCAAGGCTGCGGGATCAGCGGGTTACGGACGGCTGCTTGGATATGGGCTTTCGAAGGTTCAGCCACCTCAACGCGGCCTTCGGACGATGCGCAACAGACACCCGGATCCTGCCGTATCCCTGCGCAGGCAGGGATCTAGAGCCAAGCAGCACTACGGCTCGCGGAGCTTGGAAACCCTGGGCTCCTGCCTACGCAGGAGCACGATAGGGGTGTGCTAAGGTCTTGCTCAGCATCAATGGGGGTGGGTGGGATCGGCCTGCTGCAGCGCAGGGCCAGCATCCGCGCGCCAGGCCAGCCAGGCCACGAGCCCGAGCAGCGGCAGCGCGACCAGCGCCCAGATGCCCAGCCCCTCCCACGGCGTGAAGCCCAGCCATTCGTCGGCGACGGTGCGCAGATAGCCCGGTGCGAACCTTTCCAGCAGCACCGCGCGCCAGACGGCATGGTCGAAGAAGTCGGGGGCGGCGATCTCGGCCGAGGCGATCATCAGGTTGATCGCCATGGACACCGCCAGCAGCTGCGCGGCGAGCAGCTTGCCGACCGGCGTGCGCAAGAGTGTCCAGAAGCTGGCGAGGCCGAGGCCCAGGAAGCCGAGCGCGGGAACCGCGTGGCGCGGTCCGGTCGAGTGGCCGCCGTCCCAGTAATAATAGGCGGCGTTGTAGAGGAAGGGCAGGATGCTCAAGGCGATCGCGAGCACGGCGAGGTCGCGGTGGCGGCGATCCCGGAGCAGCCAGGCGAGGCCGATCGGCGCCAGCACCAGCACGGGCGAGACCCACAGGATGCCGCGCCGGGGGCCGAACACGATCTCCCACAGCACGTGCGGCTTGGGATAGGTGAGGCCGAAGAACCCCTGCTGCATGCCGGCGAAATCGGTGACGCCGGCATAGCCCGACTGGAAGGGCGAACCGAAGGCGAAGGCGTTGTAGGCGAACAGCGGCAGCACCGCGACCAGGGCGACGCCGACGGCGGCGAGCATCACCGGCAGCCGTTGCGCCCAGGCCCAGCCCCGCATCCGCCACAGCGCCCAAAGGCCGATCGGCAGCGCAAAGAGCACCGAGGGCGGCTCGATCACCGCGCCCCAGCCGAGTACCAGGCCGGCGACCGCGGCATAGCCGATGCTGGCGCGGGTGCCGCCGGGCGTGCGGGTGCCCCGCCACACCGCCCAGACGGCGACCACCAGCATCGCGCCCGAGGCGGCATGGCCGAAGATGGTTGTGGCCCACCCCCAGGCGATCGAGCCGAGCGCATAGCCGAGCGCCCCGAACAGGCCGGCGGCGGTGCTGCCGGTGACGCCGCGCCCGAGGTCGAACAGCAGCATCGCCGCGAGCGCGACGAACAGCGCGGAGGTGAACACGGCGGTGAGGCGGACCCGGATCTTGATGAAGCGGTTGAAGCCGGGGTCTTCGTTGCGGATGCGGTGGAACTCGGCATCGTCGCCGGTGACGGCATCGGCGAGTGCGACGAAGGGCACCGCCATCAGCGTCATGCCCGGTGCCTTGTCGGTGTAGAAATGGTCGCCGAACTGCGCGCGATCGATCGTCAGCGCGGCATATTCGTCGATGGTGGCATCGCCCTGCTCGACCAACGAGACGGCGGCGTACATGCGGGTGGCGTTATTGGGGTTGAACTCCCAGGAGCCGAACCAGCCGCAGGAGAACCAGACCAGCGCGAACAGCAACCAGGCAATCGGATCGCGTCTCAGTCCCGTCTGTGCCGTCATGCCGCCGCCGTCGTTCGCCGTTCGAGAGGCGTGCGGCTACGACGGCAGGGCCCTGGACGCAACGTCCGGCGAGATCAGGGAACGCTGCGTTCGGCTTCCGCCCTGGCGGCGCGGCGTTCCGCCTTCCAGCGGTTGGCGTTCTGGACGAAGCAGCCCGACTGGCCGCCGGCGCCCACGGTGCTGCAGGTGCCGATGCCGGTGGCGCCTGCCTCCAGCGCGGACTGCTGGCGCACGGCCCAGCTCTGCTGGTCGGGCGACGCCTCGGTGGTGCGCAGCTCCTTGGGGATGCGGAAGCGCTCTTCCTCGCCCCGCCGGACGCAGACCACGATCTCCTCGCCGTTGGCGTTGGTCGGGCACTTGTCGTTGCCATAGATGACCAGCACGCCGTTCTGCGCGGCATTCTGGGCGACCGCGGGGGCGGAGAGGCCCAGCACCGGTGCAGCCAGCCCGATCGCCGCCATCAGCATCCACTTTGCCATCGGTCGTCCTCCTGTTGCCGCCATTCTAACGCGGCAAGCCTCATATGCGTTTCGATGCGGCGATTGCCACCCGGCAGCCGAGCCGGATCGCGGCGGACAGCACCGGATAGCCGATCGCCTGTTCGGCGCCGTGGGCGATCGCCGCTTCCTTGTGCTCCAGCTCCTCGGCCTGGAACTCGCGCACCGCGGCCGACAGTTCCGGCTCCTCGTCGCGCAGCTCCGCGAGCTGCTGGTCGTAATGCTTGTCGATCTCGGTCTCGACCGCGGCGGTGCAGGCCATCGCCGCCTCCGGCCCGATCGCGGCGGTGACGGCGCCCAGCGCGAAGCCGGCGACGCTCCAGAAGGGCTGGAGCAGGGTGGGGCGGACGCCGCGTTCGGCGATCATGCCGTCGAACCAGGCGCGGTGGCGTTCCTCCTGCTTGGCCATGCCGACGATCTCGCGCGCCATCGGCACGCGGTCGCCCATCACCGCGAGTTGCCCCGCATAGATGCGGGTCGCGCCATATTCGCCCGCCTGATCCACCCGGATCATCTGGGAGACCGGTTCCCGCCGGTCGCCGGGTCGCCACCGCTTCATGCGCGTTTTCCTGCCAGCACAAAGATCCCCAACGCGCCGGCGAGCGAAAAGATCGCATTGAAGCCGGCGAGGGAGATGCCGGCCAGCGTCCATTGCGGCACGTCGCAGCGGATCACCGGCGCCTTCATGATCGCGTCGAGCATGTTGCCGCCGCCGCCGGAAAAGGGGGTCGCGCAGCCGGTGATGCCCTGCCACCAGCCATATTCGACGCCCGCGTGGAACACGCCGATCGCCCCGCTGGCGGCAATGGCGACGCCGGCGAGCAGCACCAGCGCGACGCGCGCGGAGGTGCGCGACACCAGGAAGCTGAGCACCGCGAGCACGATGGCGGCATAATGCGGCCAGCGCTGCCAGTGGCACATCTCGCACGGGTAGAGCCCGCCCAGATATTGCGATCCGAGCGCGCCCAGCATCAGCACCGCGGGCACGAGCAGCGCCAGCCAGCGCGCCGCCTGGAGATTGCCGCCGCGCATGTCAGCGCTTCTTTGCCGGCGTCGCCGTCGCCACCGCGCGCGACGCCGGACCCAGGCGGCCGAGCGTCTGCAGCGCGTAGTGGAGCTGGAAGTCCTCGATGCCGCGCTTCTTGAGCGCCTCGGCGCTCTCGGTGAAGCGCGGATCGGGCTTGCCGTCGTCCTCCAGCACCGAATTGTCGACCTTGGCCTCGTTGATCAGGTGGCGGCGCAGGTCCGCCTCACGGAAGACCGGGCGATCCTTGTAGTCGGGATCGGAGATCTGCGGCACCTTCAGGTCGGGCTCGATGCCGCCCTCCTGCACCGAACGGCCCGAGGGCGTGTAGTAGCGCGCGGTGGTGAGGCGGAGCGCCGTCTGCGGCCCGAGCGGCAGCAGCGTCTGCACCGATCCCTTGCCGAACGTCCGCTCGCCCATGACGATCGCGCGGTGGTGGTCCTGGAGCGCACCCGCGACGATCTCGGAGGCGGAGGCGGTGCCCGCGTCGACCAGCACGATGATCGGCAGGCCCTGGGTGAGGTCGCCGGCCTCGGCATAATAGCGTTCGATGTCGGTCTTCTCGCGGCCGCGCTGGGAGACGATCTCGCCATGGTCGAGGAACACGTCCGAGACCTCGATCGCCTCGTTCAACAGGCCGCCGCCATTGTCGCGCAGGTCGACGACGTAGCCGAGCGGCTTGCGGCCGAGCGCTTTGTCGATCGCGGCGATGGCGGCGCGGGTGTCGGCGCCGGTCTGGGCGGAGAAGGTGTTGATGTTGATGATACCGATGCCGTCCTTCACCTCCCATTTCACGGGCTTCTGGACGATGATCTCGCGCGTCATCGTCGCGGTGATCGGCTTTTCCTGCCCCGGGCGGACCAGGGTCAGCGTGACCTTGGTGTTGGGCGGGCCCCGCATCTGGGTGATCGCCTCGTCCAGCGAGCCGCCGAAGATGAGCTTGCCGTCGATGTGGGTGATGTAGTCGCCGGCCTTGATGCCGGCGCGGGCGGCGGGCGTGTCCTCGGTCGGGGCGATGACCTTGATCGCGCCGTCGATCATGGTGACCGTCAGGCCTAGGCCGCCGTAATTGCCCTCGGTCGCGATCCGCATGTTGTCGAAGTCGAGCGCGTCGACATAGGAGCTGTGCGGGTCGAGCGCGGAGAGCATCCCCTGGATCGCGCCCTTCACCAGCACCTTGTCGTCGACCTTGTCGACGTAGGAGGCACGGACGCGGTTGTAGACATCCATGAAGGTGTCGAGCTCGCGATAGCTGTCGCTGTCGACCTGCGCCATCGCGCCGTTGGCGATCGGAACCAGCGCCAGCGCGCCCACGATCGCGGTGGCCTGAAGGAGCGGGCGAACCATGCGGGGAACCTTATGAACGGACATGCTGCACCGGAATAGCGGCAAAGCGTGGCCGCGTAAAAGGAACTCTGGCGGTCTGCCTCAGCCGAGCATCGTCGCCAGGTCGACTGCCGCGCCGTGGCGGCGCAGCTCGACCGTGACGCGGGGGGCGTCGCCGCCGGGGGCGAGGCCGAGCGGCGTGCCGGCGGCGACCTCGGTCCCGCGGCGCACGGTGGCGCGGCCGAGTCCGGTGACGAGCGTCGTCCAGCCGTTGCCATGATCGAGCAGGATGATGGTGCCGTAGCTGCGGAAGGGGCGGGCGAGCAGGACTCGGCCCGCCAGCGGCGCCACCACGCGCGCGCCGGGCGCCACCGCGAGCGTCAGGCCGCGCGACCGCACGCCGGCGTCCGAGATCTCGCCGAAGCCGGTCACGACTCCGCCGGTCACCGGCAGGCGATAGGGCGAGCGGTGGACCGGCGCGCCGTCCGAGCCCGGACGCAGCAGCGGCCCGGACAGGGTCGTGAGCGCGCCCAGCGTCCCGGCTGCGAGCTGCGTCTCCTGCATCTGGTCGACGATGTCGCGCGCCCGTTCGCCAAGCGCGATGGCGCGATCCGATTCGACCAGCGCGGTGCGGCCGAGATCCTTCGAGCGCAGCCGCTGCGCCGCCTCCAGCCGCACCAGCTGGAGGCGTTCGTCCTCCAGCCGCCGCCGGCTGCTGCCGAGCGCCTGCACCGCGAGCGCGGCCTGGCGGCGCGTGCGCTGGACCTCTGCGACTTCGGCGCGGACCGCGCTGGTGCGCTGGCGGACGGCGGGAAGCACGGTCGCGAGCACGGCGCGGACGTGGACGGCATCGGCGGTGGAGCCGGGCTGGGCGACGGCCGCCACCGCCGGGCGGCGGGCGAGCGACTGGAGCGCCGCCATCAGCCGCACGATCGGGTCGCGGCGGCGGGCAAGCTCCTCGCGGCGGTCGGCGAGCAGGCGGCCGACCAGCGCAACGCGGGCTTCTGCGGCGCGATGCTCCGCCTCGGCGGCATCGATCCGGGCCGCCATCCGGCGCTGCTCGGAGGCGGCGCGGTCGGCGGCGGTGCGGGCGGCAGCGGCCTGACGTTCCAGCGCCTGTGCGCGGGCCTGGGCACGATCCGCCTCGATCCGGGCGGCGCGCAGCCGTTCGCGCTGCTGGTCGAGCGGCGAAGGGGCGGCGGTGCCGATGGTGGCGGCGCCGAGTGCCGCGCCTCCGGCGGCCAGCACCAGCAGGGCGGCCGCGACTGTCCCGCCGCGGCGCATCAGCCCTCGCGGTGATAGGGGTGGTTGGCGAGGATGCTGGCGGCGCGCCACAGCTGCTCGGCGAGCATCGCGCGGGCCATCATGTGCGGCCACGTCAGGCGCCCGAACGAGATCAGCAGGTCCGCCTCGCGCCGGTCGGCATCGTCGAAGCCGTCGGCGGCGCCGATCAGGAAGCGCGCCTCGCGCACGCCGTCGTCGCGCCACCCGCCCAGGATCTGCGCGAACTGGCGCGAGGGCATGTCGCGGCCGGTTTCATCGAGCATGACGATGCGGGTGCCGGGTTCGCGCGGTGGCATCTTGCCGCCCCTGTCGGGCAGCTCGGTCACGCGCGTGGGCCAGGTGACGCGCTTCAGATAGCGGTCCACCAGCTCGGCCTCTGGACTGCGCCCGATGCGCCCGCGCGCGACGATATGCAGCAGCACGGGCGCGAACGGTCAGACGGTCGCGGGCGGGTTGCCGGTCGAGCCCATCGTCGGCGTGTCGCCGAACGCCCACATCCGCTCCAGATTGTAGAAGGTGCGGACTTCGGGGCGGAACAGGTGGACGATCACGTCGCCCGCGTCGATCAGCACCCAGTCGGCGGTCGGCAGGCCTTCCACGCGGGGGGTGCGGCCGAACTCGGCCTTCACCTTCTCGGCGATCTTGGTGGCCATGGACGCGACCTGGCGGCTCGAACGGCCGGAGGCGACGACCATATAGTCGGCGATGCTGGACTTGCCGGCGAGCGGGATCGAGACGGTTTCCACCGCCTGATCGTCATCCAGCGAGGTGAGGACGAGGCGGTGAAGCGCCTCGACGTCGTCGGTACCGCCTTCGCGTGCGGAAGAGGGGTTGGGCAACTTGTCTCCTAGCCTTTCATGGCCGTGCGCGGGGGATGGTGGTTCGGCGTCGGGTGCCGGTGCCAGGCGGGATCGGCGGCCCGAATGCCGGTCGCCGAGGTCGGATCGGGGCGGAAGCGCAGCAACACAAGTGCCGGCAAACTCCAATTCGTCCATCGTTTCGCCTGGCCTGCGGGCCGCGCATGGCGCCGCAGCCAGCCCATCGCGACACTTGCGCGGGCTCGTCGATCATACCCCGGACGCGCGACAACCGCAATCGGCATGGTGCGCGCGATTTCGCGCCACCCGCGCCAGCGGTGGAACTGGGCGAGATTGTCGGCCCCCATCACCCAGATGAAGTCGTGATCGGGGAAGCGGGCGCGCAGCTTGCGCAGCGTGTCGAGCGTGTAGCGGGTGCCCAGCCGCCGTTCGATGTCAGTCGCGCGAATCCGCGAGTGGCGGGCCATCCGCTCTGCCGAGGCGAGCCGCGCGGCGAAGGGCGCCATGTCGGTCGCGGCGTCCTTGAGCGGGTTGCCGGGTGACACGAGCCACCACAGTTCGTCGAGCTCCAGCGCACGGATTGCCTGCAGCGAAATGCCGCGATGGCCGCGATGCGCGGGATTGAAGGAACCGCCGAAGAGGCCGATGCGCGACATGGGGCGGGCGATGCCAGTGTTGTGCGACGGGTGCAACGGCGGGGGAGCCTTCGGCTTGCCTCACAAGCGCAGGGTACCCCGGCGGAGGCCGGGGTCCAGGTGGGAAGGCGGCTGTGGCGTGCCCCAAACCTCGTTCGCCGCAACTGGGCCCCGGCCTCCGCCGGGGTACGGTTGCGCTCGGGGCGGGCGTTAGCGCTCGCGGACCGCCGCGAGCGCCGGGGCGCGGTATTCGGACTGACGCTCGATCATCCAGCCGGGATATTCCGGTGCCAGCTTGCTGGCCGCATCGAGCGACGCGAGCTGCTCGGCCGTCAGCGCCACGTCCACGGCGGCGAGATTGTCCTCCAGCTGGTCGACGCGCTTGGCGCCGACGATGACGCTGGTGACCACCTTCTGGTGGAGCAGCCAGGCGAGCGCGATACGGGCGACCGACACGCCGTGCGCCTCGGCGATCGGGTCCATGGCGGAGAGCACCGCCTCGCCGCGGGTCTGGTCGACGGGCGGGAAGTTGAAGTTGGTGCGGCGCGCGTCTCCATCGCCGCCGCCGGCGCGGTACTTGCCCGACAGATAGCCGCCGGCAAGCGGACTCCACACCATCAGGCCGAGCCCTTCGGACTCCATCATCGGCGCAAGCTCGCGCTCCAGGTCGCGGCCGGCGAGGGTGTAGTAGGACTGCACCGTCTCGAAACGGGCGAAACCGCGGCGTTCGGAGATGCCGAGCGCCTTGGCGATCTGCCACGCCGCCCAATTGGACACGCCGACGTAGCGGACATGGCCCTGCGTCACGAGATCGTCGAGCGCGCGCAGCGTCTCCTCGATCGGGGTCACCGAGTCCCAGCCGTGGATCTGGTAGAGGTCGATGTGATCGGTGCCGAGCCGCTTGAGGCTGGCCTTCACCTGGTCGAGCAGGTGCCCGCGCGAGGCGCCGCGATCGTTGTGGCCCGGACCCATCGGCCCGAACGCCTTGGTGGCGAGCACCACGTCTTCACGTCGCAATCCCAGGTTGCGGATCGCCTGGCCGGTGATCTCCTCCGACAGGCCGTTGGAATAGACGTTGGCGGTGTCGATGAAGTTGACGCCGGCATCGACCGCGGTGCGCAGCAGGGCGTCGGCGTCCGCCTGCTGCACCTGGCCCACCGCCTTGAACATGCCTTCCCCGCCGAAGGTCATGGTGCCGAGGCAGAGTTCGGACACGAACAGGCCGGTGCGGCCGAGCTGGTTGTAGTGCATGGGGGATGCGCCTCCTGAGCGATAAGCGCCCGGCAGATGGGGAGGCTTTTCGCCCGCGCAACCGATCGGTACGAAAAAGCCCAGCGTCAGGGCAGGACCTGTGCCTGATTCCGCGCCGTGCTCCTGTGGAGGCGAGACCATCGTAAACCGCGGAGCGGACGCCCAAAACAACCGTATCCCTGCGCAGGCAGGGATCCAGGGCCAAGCAGAACAACGGCTTGCGGCGACTTAAACCCTGGGCTCCCGCCTGCGCGGGAGCATGGCAAGGGGTTTTCTAAAGGTCCGGTGTCAGGGGCGGATCTGGCCGGTGCCGGTGACGGTCCATTTGTAGGTGGTGAGCCCTTCCAGCGCGACGGGACCGCGGGCGTGGAGGCGGCCGGTGGAGATGCCGATCTCTCCGCCCAACCCGAACTCGCCGCCGTCGGCGAACTGGGTGGAGGCGTTCCACATCACGATCGCCGAATCGACCCCGTTGAGGAAGCGCTCGGCGGTCGCCGCATCCTCCGTCACGATTGCGTCGGTGTGGCCGGAGCTGTGACGGGCGATATGGGCGATCGCGTCCTCCACCCCGTCGACGCGCTTCACCGAGAGAATCGCGTCGAGATATTCGGTGTCCCAGTCGCTCGCCTCGACGGGGCGCACGCGCGGGTCGATCGCCTGCACGTCCGCGTCGCCGCGCAATTCGCAGCCGCCGTCGATCAGGGCGGCGAGCAGCGGCGCGGGATCGGCAAAGGCGCGGTCGATCAGCAGCGTCTCGGTCGCGCCGCAGATGCCGGTGCGGCGCAGCTTGGCGTTGACCACCAGCGCCTGCGCCATTGCCGGATCGGCCGCCCCGTCGACATAGCTGTGGTTGATGCCGTCGAGGTGCGCGAGCACGGGCACGCGCGCCTCGGCCTGGACGCGGGCGACGAGGCTCTTGCCGCCGCGGGGCACGACCATGTCGATCAGCCCCTCTGCCGCAAGCATCGCGCCGACCGCCGCACGGTCGGTGGTGGGGACCAGCTGGATCGCATCGGCGGGCACGCCCCCGGCGACGAACCCGCGCTGCAGGGCCGCGTGGAGCGCGCGGTTGCTCTCGATCGCCTCCGATCCGCCGCGCAGGATGGCGGCGTTGCCGGCCATGACGCAGAGCGCGCCCGCATCGGCGGTGACGTTGGGGCGGCTTTCGTAGATGATGCCGATGACGCCGATCGGCACACGCACGCGGCGCAGCACCAGGCCGTTGGGGCGGCGGTCCTCGGACACCAGCGCGCCGACCGGATCGGGGAGGCCAGCGATGGCCTCTACGCCGGCGGCCGCCCCTTCGAGGCGGGCGACATCGAGGCGGAGGCGGTCGAGCAGCGCCGCGCTCAGGCCGCGCGCCTCGCCGGCCGCGACGTCGCGCGCGTTGGCGGCGAGGATCGCGGGCGCATCGGCGCGGATCGCAGCGGCGGCGGCGCGCAGGGCGGCGGCTCGGGTCGCGGTCGACAGTGCGGCGAGCGTGCGGGCGGCGGTGCGGGCGCGGGTGCCCATGGCACGCACGAGGGCGACGGGATCTTCGGGCAGGGCGGTGGCGGGATCGGCGGACATGGGCGCAGGCTAGCATGCACGCGCGCGCCTCCCAAAGCCCCTCGACAGGTTGCAAGGACGTGATAGCTTTTCGGCCATGGGGGAACTGGAAACAGGGGGCGACATCGTCGCCGGGGGGCTGTTCGCGCGCGCGATCGAGCCAAGCGCGGGTGAGGGACGGGGGCACCGGCCCGGCCATGCGGCGGGGCAGGCGCACGGACTGTGCCTCAATTGCGGGACCGCGCTGATCGGGGCGCATTGCCACCGCTGCGGGCAGGCGGGGCACATCCACCGCACGCTCCATTCGGTGGGCCACGACCTGCTGCACGGCGTGTTCCATTTCGAGGGCAAGATCTGGGACACGCTGCCGATGCTGGTGACGCGTCCGGGCGCGCTCACCCGGCGCTATGTGGAGGGCGAGCGGGCGCGCTTCGTGTCGCCGCTGGCGCTGTTCCTCTTCACCATGTTCCTGATGTTCGCAGTGTTCGGCTGGGCCGGGCTCGACAGCTGGATGCACGATCCGGCGGAGGACGGACCGAAGGTAGCGGCTGGTGCCGCGCCGCAGGAATCGCAGGTCGGGGCCGGGCTTGCCGAAATAGACCGTGAGCGTGCGCGGGCAGCGGCGGCCGGCGAAACGACCCGGGAGCTGGACGCCGTGCGCGCGACCCTGGCGGGCCACGAGACGTCGACGGGCAATGTCGGCGCACCTGGCCTGCTGCGGGCACTCGGCGTGAGGCTCGAGGAAAAGGGCTATGCCAAGGTCGGCCGCAAGCTCCAGAACCCGGAGCTGCTGCTCTACAAGATCAAGTCGAGCAGCTACAAATACAGCTGGGCGCTGATCCCCTTGTCGTTGCCGTTCATGTGGATGCTGTTCGCGTGGCGGCGGCAGTATCGGATGTACGACCACGCGATCTTCGTGATCTATTCGATCAGCTTCATGAACCTGCTGTTCGTGGTGATGGCGCTGTGCAGCCTCTCGCCGTTGCTGTCATGGCTGGATGGGTGGCTGCTGCTGGTGCCCCCGATCCACATGTTCGCTCAGCTGAAGGGAGCGTACCGGCTCCGGACGTTCAGCGCGGCCTGGCGGACGGTAGCGCTGCTGTTCGTGACGGCGCTGGTGCTGTCGATCTTCGTGTCGCTGCTAGTGGTGCTGGGGCTGATGGGGTGACCTGTGCCGCCGCGACGGCAGCGGCGGGAGCCAGAGAGTCCGGCAACGGCAGCGGTCGGGGCCCTGGGCTCCTGCCTGCGCAGGAGCACGGTTGGGGTGTGAAGTCGTCAAAGCGGACTGGCGGTAATCGCCCAAAAGCGGCCATTCGGCAGATCAAAGGCCGCCTGAAAAGCAGACCGACATCAGAACGGGGCGGGCACCTTCCGCGTCACCAAAACCCGGGACGGTTGGGCCGAGTTGAAGCGAACCTCGGTGACGATTCCGCCTCGCACCCCTAACCAAATGAGTACGTCATCGTCATCACGGGTGATAGCCCACGGTGTTAACGTGCGAAGCGCAACACGAATGGCTTTGCTATCGTCGCACAGACCAGACGAGGTGGTGTCGGAACACTCGAAGCGCGTAGCGCTGACCCCGGTCCTGATTTCTTTGAGCTTAGCGAGAGCGTCCCAACCTTGTTCTACGCTAACGCCAGGGCTCAGGCGCACATAGTCCCCTGCGGGGCAGATGCCATCGGATGAGGGAGAGATTTCCCGTGTGCTGTACGTGCCGCTCTGCACCTTGGCAGTGCTGATGTCTGCGCCCGGCGCCGCCCGGAATTTCACGGTCCAACGTCTTCTGACGCACCCCAAGGCGCTTGGAACAGGCCGCTCTACCAGCTGTCCCTCAATCAAGCCTGGAACGTTCATGCCACCAGTCGGTGCCTCGAACCTCTCGATCGGGCCATGCTGCTCATCGCCCAGGATGGCGTCGCCTGCCGCGGCTGGCGACAATTCTCGAACTTGTAAGAGCGTGAGAGTAGGAGGGGCTTGTCCCAATAAGAATGCCAGCGCGATCATTTGACGGACTCCAACGTAGCAGCAACTTCATGCCCCCAGGGGCCGAAAGCCGCCGTTCTGCTAACCACCCAAGAGTCGACGTTTAGCGCTAGATCCGTAAGTGGCCGTTTTTGGGTTCACGAGCCAGTTCCACAGTACCGCAGGCAAAGAAAAACCCCTCCACGACGGTATCGCGGAGGGGCTTTCTGCTCGTGCGCGGCCGGATCAGGCGCCGGCGGGGCTCGGCTGGCCGAAGGGACCTTGCGGGCGCCGGGTCTTGGGGATCGACGTGCCGGCGGCGACCACCGGGCGGGTCGGGCCGTCGGTCGGGCGGCCGAGGTCCTCGCCGGCGATCAGGCGCTTGATCTCGTCGCCGCTCAGCGTCTCGTACTCGAGCAGGGCGCCGGCCAGCGTGTGGAGCTGGTCGACATGCTCGGTCAGCACGTCGCGCGCGCGGGTCAGGCCGCCCTCGACGATGCGCTTGATCTCGCTGTCGATCAGCTCGGCGGTCTTGTTCGACATGCGCGCCGGGGCCGACTGCGAATAGCCAAGGAAGCTCTCGCCCTGCGGTTCGGCATATTCGACCGGGCCGACCGCGTCCGACATGCCCCAGCGGGTCACCATGTCGCGCGCAAGGCTGGTCGCCTGCTGGATGTCGCCGGAAGCGCCCGACGACACCTTGTCGTAGCCGAAGATGATCTCCTCCGCGACGCGGCCGCCCATCGCCACCGCCAGGTTCGCGTACATCTTGTCGCGATGGTAGCTGTAGCTGTCGCGCTCCGGCAGGCGCATCACCATGCCCAGCGCCCGGCCGCGCGGGATGATCGTCGCCTTGTGGATCGGATCCGACGCGGGCTCGTGGATCGAGACGATGGCGTGGCCGGCCTCGTGATAGGCGGTCATCCGCTTTTCGTCGTCGGTCATCACCATGGAGCGCCGCTCGGCGCCCATCATCACCTTGTCCTTGGCCTCTTCGAACTCGAGGTTCGCGACCAGCCGCTTGCCCTTGCGCGCCGCCATCAGCGCCGCTTCGTTGACCAAGTTGGCGAGGTCCGCGCCCGAGAAGCCCGGCGTGCCGCGTGCGATGGTGCGCGCGTCGACGTCGGGTGCCAGCGGCACCTTCTTCATGTGGACCTGCAGGATCTTGATGCGGCCCTCGATATCGGGGCGGGGCACCACGACCTGGCGATCGAAGCGGCCCGGACGCAGCAGCGCCGGATCGAGCACGTCGGGGCGGTTGGTCGCCGCGATGATGATGATGCCCTCGTTCGCTTCAAAGCCGTCCATCTCGACCAGCAGCTGGTTGAGGGTCTGCTCGCGCTCGTCGTTGCCGTTGCCCAGACCCGCGCCACGATGGCGGCCGACCGCGTCGATTTCGTCGATGAAGACGATGCAGGGCGCCGACTTCTTTGCCTGTTCGAACATGTCGCGCACGCGGCTGGCGCCGACGCCCACGAACATCTCGACGAAGTCCGAGCCGGAGATGGTGAAGAAGGGCACGCCCGCCTCACCCGCGATGGCGCGGGCGAGCAGCGTCTTGCCGGTGCCGGGCGAGCCGACCAGCAGCGCACCCTTGGGGATCTTGCCGCCCAGGCGTGCGAACTTGGTCGGGTCCTTCAGGAACTCGACGATCTCCTGCAGCTCCTCGCGCGCTTCGTCGATGCCGGCGACGTCGTCGAAGGTGACCTTGCCTTCCTTCTGCGTGAGCATGCGCGCACGCGACTTGCCGAAGCCCATCGCGCCGTTGGCGCCGCCGCCCTTCTGCATCTGGCGCACGACGAAGAAGGCGATGCCGAGGAAGAGAAGGAACGGAAGCGCTTGGACCAGCATGTACTGCCAGATCGACGGGCCTTCCTCCGGACGCGCGGTGATGCTGACGCCGGCCTTGCGCAGCCGCTGGGTCAGCTGCGGGTCGTTCATCGCATAGGTGCGGAACTTCTCGCCGTTCGACTGGGTGCCGGTAATGACGTTCGCCGCGACGTTGACGTCCTTGACCGACCCTTCCTCGACGCGGTCGAGGAACGCCGAATAGGGGATCGACGTGCCGGCGTTCTGCGCCCCGCCGCTGGGGAACAGCGACACGAACAGCGCCAGGGCCATGAGGATGCCCACCCAGATGAGCAGGCTCTTCATCCAGGGATTGCCGTTGCCGCCGTTGTCGGGGCCGGGCTGCTTGTCGTTGTCGTTCATGAAAGCGCGTACCTCTTCGTCCCTGCAAGATAGGCTGCGGGGGATGAATGGCAATGGAACAACATCGATCAGGCTGATCGACGCGGCGGTGCGGGCCGGAATCGCCACCGGTCGCCCGCCGAGGAGGCGGCGACGCCGGCCTGGGTGGCGCCCGAGCCGGCTTCGAGCGCGTCCAGCAAGGATTCGACCTGGGCGGAGTCGGACCAGCTTCCCTCTGCCGCGGGCGCGAGGCTGCGGACGTGGCCGATCGCGCGGCGGACGAGCCGGCGGCGCAGCTCGCGCGGCAGGGCGGCCATGTCCAGGACGCGCTCGCCGGCGGGTGACGGGAGTAGCCGCGCGCGCTCGATCCAAGCGACGGTCTCGGCGAGTGCCGCATCGGTCTCGGCGCAATGCTGCGCGGCGCGGGCGAGCCCCTCGACATCGAGCGCCGGCGACCCGGCCAGCAGCGCGCGCACGCCGGTGCGGTCGTGGCGGGGATCGGCGTTGGAGGGATCGTCGACAAAGGGGAGGGCAGCCGCCTCGGCCAGGGCGCGCAGGGTCGCGCGCCGCCAGCCGAGCAACGGGCGCACGATCGGGAGGCCGCGCGCCTCGCCCGCGCCGGTGCCGTCCCAGCGCGCGGGATGCCAGGTCCAGCCGCGCCGGATGCCGGCGAGCCCGGCAGGGCCCGAGCCGCGCACGGCGCGCATCAGGAAGGTTTCGGCCTGGTCGTCGGCATGGTGGGCGGTGAGCAGCGCGGCCGCGCCCTCGCCGAGCGCCCATCGGCCGAGCAACTGGTAGCGCAGCTGCCGCGCCTGCGCCTGGATGCTGGCGCCGCGGGGCGGCTGTTCGGGGGCGAGCGTCGCGTGCGGGATGCCGGCGTCGCGGCACCAACGGGCAACACCCGCGGCCTCGTCGGCGGCGTCGGGGCGGAGGCGATGGTCGACGGTGGCGGCGATCACCCGGCCGGGGTGTGCTGCATGCGCCAGCGCCAGCATCGCCATGGAATCAGGACCGCCCGAGACGGCGAGCGCGACCGGGCCGGCGGGCGCCGCTCCGATCGCGGCGGCGAGGTCACGCGCGAACCGCGCGACCGCCGCCGGATCGAGGCTCACCGGATCAGCTGCACTTGGCCGCGGTGCGTCCACGCTGGATATCCGCCTTCATCGTTGCCGAGATGCGATCGGCATAGACGTCGGACAGCTCGGCATAAACCTCGCACGCGTCCTTCGGCTTCTTGAGCTGCACCAGCGCGTCGGCGAGGTAGAAGAGGCTGTCGGGGGCGCGCTCGCCGTCCGGCATCTTCTTGTAGTTGTCGTAGAAGGCGATGGAGGCAAGGCTGGGCTTGCCGTCGTCCAGATAGGAGCGGCCGATCAGGTTCTGGGCCCAGCTGGCGCGGCGGTGCTTGGGATATTTGTCGACCACGGTCTTGAGCTGGGTCGCGGCCTCCGAATAGCGCTTCGCCGACCATAGGCGATAGCCGTAGATATAGGCGTCCTCGGCAGGATCGCCGCTGGGCGCGGGCTTTTCGACGCCCGCTGCCGCCACCGCGGGCGCGGCGGCTGCCGCCGGGGTCCGGCTCGCGCCTTCGCCGGGAAGCTTCAGCACGCCGCCGCCATTGCCGGGCGTGCGGGCAGGCGCGGGAACCGCCTGCGCACCGTCTTCGCCCGGCGCACCCTGCGCGGCCGGAGCGGTAGCGCCGCCGCCCTCCAGCGCGGAGAGCCGGCCGTCGGTGGCGCGGCGATAGGCCTCGAACGCCTCCTCCATCTGGCGCAGCTTGTACTGTGCCTGCTCGACCTGGCCGGTCAGCGTCATCTGCTGCGATTCGAGCGCGGCGACGCGCGCTTCCAGATTGGCGATCGGGCTGCCCGCGGGCGTGCCCGGCGCCTCGATCGGCGTCTGGGGCGCGGTGATCTCGGGCTCGACCTGGGCCTGGGCGCCGCCCGGGAACACCTTGCGCTGCACGGCGCGCATCTCGCGCTCGAGCTTGTTCACCCGGCCTTCGATCGCGGTCTGCGCGGTGGCGGGGACGGAAACTGCAAGGCCGGCCGCGAGAAGCGGAAGCGTCATGAGGATACGCATGTCGTGACACCCCCCGGTGGGATTTTGGGAAAACTAGGGGGACCCTAATGGTCCGGCGATGCTGTCGCCAGCCTTAAGCGCGCGCGGAAAAACCCCGGCGCGCCCAAGGTGCCGGCGTCAGCCCTGGGGCGCGGCCGGCACCGTAGCGTCGCCGGTGCCGGCGGCGGCAGCGGCCGGGGTGGCGCCGCCGTCGCGGGCGCGCAGCGCCTGGGCGCTGACGCCGATGTCCTTGATCGGGCGCGCGCCGCTGCCGAGCGGGGCCACCGACGATCCGTTGATGGTGACCGCCAGCTTGTCCGGGCGGCCGACGTTGATCATCGGGCCGCTGGCATCGAGGGGAACGTCGTAGCGCTCGCCCGCAGACATCGTCTTCTGCATCAGCGTCTTGCCGGCGGCGTCATAGACGCGGACCCACACCTCGTCGGTGGCGGTGAGCGTCACCTGGCTGCCGGTCACGGGCGCGGCCGGTGCGGCAACCGCCGGGGAGGCGGCGGGCACCGGCATCACGCCGAGCTCGCTCTCCGCCGTCGCCTGCTGCGCGGGCGGGGTGTCGCCGCCGCGCAACAGGCTGGTGCCGAACCAGAGTGCCAGCAGCACCAGGATCACGGCGCCCGCGATCAGGCCGCCGTTGGCGAGCCCGCGCGAGGGAAGGCGCGGGGGGGCATGGGGCTGAAGATCGGGCTTGGGCTCGCGCCGCTGGTAGCTGACGTCGAGTTCGTGGCGCAGGTCGCGGGCGAGCGCCACTTCGTCCACGCCCACCGCCCGCGCATAGGAACGACCGAAGCCCATCGCATAGGTGGTGGAGGGGAGCTGGGAGAAGTTCGACGTCTCGATCGCCTCCAGATGCCGCTGGGGGATCCGGGTACGCGCCGCCACCTCGGCCAGGTCGAGGCCCTGGGCCTCGCGCGCCTGCCGCAACCGTTCGCCTGCCTTCATCGCTGCCGGGCTCCGTTCCACGGCGCCCTCGCCCTCACCCATTCCAATCTCCACGCGGGGAATTTTCACCAAGGTTGCGCCCCCGTCCTCCGGGCAGGTTTCGGACACGCATAAACCTGTGTCAACGTCGGGACGTGCGTATCCGCCGCCGTTTCACGCCAGTTCAACCCCATTGTCGCTCGCCCAGGCGGTCAGCGCGGCCCGCATGTCGGCGGGGGGCGCCGCCAGCATCCGCTCCATGGTGGCGGTGATCGCGGCGCGATCGAGCGAGTGGATCATCGCCTTGATCGGGCCGACCGCGGCCGGCGTGATCGACAGCCGGTCGATGCCGAGGCCGAGCAGCGCCATCGCCTCGAGGGAGCGCCCGCCCATCTCGCCGCACACCGTGACGGGGATCCCGGCATCGCGGGTGGCGCGCACCACCCGGCGCAGGAAGCGCAGGATCGCCGGGCTCAGCCAGTCGTAGCGCAGCGCCAGCTGCGGGTGCGCGCGATCGGCGGCGAACAGGAACTGGGTGAGGTCGTTGGTGCCGATCGAGAGGAAGTCGAGGCGCGGGAACAGCAGGTCGAGCGTCTCGGCGAGCGCCGGCACCTCCAGCATGGCGCCATAGAGAATCTCCAGCGGCAGCTTGCGCCCGCGCGAGGCGACCCAGTCGCGCTGGCGTTCAAACAGCTCTCGCGCCTGCTCGAACTCCCAGGGTTCGGACACCATCGGGAACATGACGCGCAGGGTGCGGCCGGCGGCCGCCTCGATCAGCGCGCGCGCCTGCGCCTTCATCAGCCCCTCGCGGGTCAGCGCCAGGCGCAGCGCACGCCAGCCCATCGCCGGATTCTCTTCCTCATGGTCGCCGGTCGCGAGATAGGGCAGCGCCTTGTCGCCGCCGATGTCGACGGTGCGGAACACGACCGGGCGATCACCGGCCACGTCGAGCACCTCGCGATAGAGCCGCTGCTGGCGCTCGCGCGAGGGGAGGGTGGAGGAGACCAGGAACTGGAATTCGGTGCGGAACAGGCCGATGCCGTCCGCGCCGGTGAGATCCAGCGCGGCGGCGTCGTCGCGAAGCCCGGCGTTGACGAGCAGGGTGATGCGGTCGCCGTCGCGGGTGACGGGCGGCTCGCTGCGCAGCGCGGCAAAGGCGGCGCGGCGGCGCTGCGAATAGAGCAGCTTGGCGTCGAACGCCTCCTCGAGGTCGCTGGTCGGCCGGATGACGAGATAGTCTTCGGACGCGTTGAGCAGCAGCCGGTCGCCCTCGGAGATCAGCCGGCGCACGTCGCGCACGCGGCCGAGCACCGGCACACCCATCGCGCGGGCGACGATGGTCACGTGCGCGGTGAGCGAGCCTTCCTCCAGCACCACGCCCTTGAGGCGCCGGCGGTCGTATTCCAGGAGCTCCGCGGGGCCGAGGTTGCGGGCGATCAGGATCGTGTCCTGGCGCAGGCCCAGCTGCGCCGCGGTGCCGAGCTGGCCCGAGACGATCCGCAGCAGCCGGTTGGACAGGTCCTCCAGGTCGTGCATCCGGTCGGCGAGCAGCGGGTCGGCGATCTCGCGCATGCGCATCCGGGTGCGCTGCTGGACGCGCTCGATCGCGGCCTCGGCGGTGAGGCCGGAATCGATCGCCTCGTTGATGCGGCGCGACCAGCCCTCGTCATAGGCGAACATCTTGTAGGTCGCGATGACCTCCTCATGCTCGCCGCCGACGCCGAACTCGGCCTGGCTGGTGATGCGGTCGATCTGCTCGCGCATCTTGTCGAACGCCGCATAGACGCGGTGGCGCTCGGCCTCGATGTCCTCGGCGACCGTATGCTCGACGGTGATGCGCGGCTGGTGGAAGACGGCGACGCCGGCGCCCATGCCGTCGACCAGCTTGAAGCCGTTGATGCGGGCGGTGCCGGTCGCCTGCGGGCGGCTGGCGGCGGAAGGCCCGGCCGCGTCGATCAGGTCGGCGTTGGCGATCAGTTCGGACAGCACCATGGCGACGGTCTGCAGCGCCTCGATCTCGACGTCGTCGTAGCGGCGCGGCTCGGTATGCTGGACCGCGAGCACGCCCACCGCCCGCTCGCGCCGGATGATCGGCACGCCCGCAAAGCTGTGGAAGCGTTCCTCGCCGGTTTCCGGGCGATAGGCGAAGTCGGGGTGGCTCGCCGCCTCGGCCAGGTTCAGCGTCTCGACATTGGCGGCGATGGTGCCGACCAGACCCTCGCCGGGTGCCAATTTGGTGACGTGCACCGCCTCTTCGGCGAGGCCGACGGTGGCGAAGAGTTCGAACACGCCCTCGCGCAGCAGGTAGATCGAGCAAACCTCGCTATCGAGCGTCTGCCCGATGATGTTGACCACGCTGTTGAGCTTGGCCTGTGCGGGGCTGCGCGACGCCATCACGTCGTGGAGGCGGGTGAGGATCTCTCGGGCGGAAGCGGCGGCCGATGCGGGCATGGCGCTGGCTACCATGCCGTTGCGCCCGACGCCATCGGGCCGCCGGAAACTTCGGTAACGAAGTGTGCAAGCGGAGCGCGCGGCATCACAGCGTCCGCACCAGGCGCACGGCCATGGCGAGCCAGGCGGGTTCGGGCACCACCTGCTGGCGGGCACCCGCGCCCGGCGGCAGCAGGTGGAGCTTGCCCTCGCCGCGGGCGAGCAGGCGGCCGAACACGAAGCGGCCGGCAGGGCGGGGGACCAGCACGTCGCGGTTCATGGCGCTTCCGAACGCATCGGGGGCGAGGCGGGCGCACCAGATCTCGTCGCCGGTCCGATAGTCGCCGACGCTGCCGGAGACGGTGACGGCGACCAGGCTGGGATCGATCCGGGGTGCTGCGACCGTGGCGGCGCGGCGGGGGGCGGCGGCGCCGCCGGCATCGAGGATCGCGGCCACGGCGACGTCGGGACGGTCGGGAAGCTTCACCAGATCGGCGGAATCGACGCCCAGCGCCTCCGCGATGCGGTTGAGCCAGCCGATCGAGACGGTGCGCGTCCCCGTCTCCAGCCGGCCGATCGTCTGGGCGGTGGTGGCGGGGCGGCAGCGCAGCGCCACCTCCTCCAGCGTCAGCCCCTTGGCACGGCGCACTTCGCGAATGGCGGTGATCATCTCCGGCTCCCGCAACAAACCATATCGGTTTGTCACTGTCCTACAAACAAGCCGATGTGGCAAGGGCGAGTCGCGAGGATGGAGACGGACGATGCGCGAACTGGCCGAACGCGGACTGGAGGGGGAACGAGTGGCAGGCACCCCGCCGGCACGGGGGCGGCGCGGCGTGACGGTGAACCTGGCCGAATCGCCGCTGTCGTGGCTGCGCGCGCGCGGGCTGGTGAGCCCGCGCCAGTTCGACGCGGGCGAGCAGCTGCGCGAGGACTACGAGCGGGCGTCGCTGGGGCCGCGGGTGACGATGCGCTGGGATGCCGGGCCGCGCGGCGGCAGCCGGGGTGCGCCCCAGGCGGTAGAGCCCGGCGGGCCGCAGCTGTCGGCCAGGCGCCGCTTCGACGCGGCGATCGCCGCCGCCGGACCGGGCCTGGCCGACGTGCTGTGGCGGGTGGTGTGCGCGGGCGAGGGGCTGCCGGCGGCGGAGAAAGCGCTGGGCTGGCCGGCGCGGGCCGGGCGGCTGGTGCTTACGCTGGCGCTCGATCGGCTGGCGGAGCACTACCGGCTCCCGTGAGGAAGCGGCGATAGGCCCAACCGATGCCGATCAAGGCGAAGCCGAGGCCCAGGAAGGAGAGGATGCGCAGCACGCCCTCCAGCGCCGCGGCATCGACCAGGAACACCTTGAAGGTGGTGGCGGTGAGCAGCAGCAGGCCGAGCAGCCGCAGGTCGGATGCCTTCGCGGTGATGCCGCGCCACAGCCAGAACAGCGACTGGCCCAGCATCGCGGCCGAATAGCCCCAGTTCTCGCCCGTGCCGAGCGGGCCGGTGAGGACGCTGCCGTGGGTCAGCTGGCGCACGGTGGCGACCAGCGCGAGCAGGGTGAGGGCGGCGGCGATCGGGCGCGTGCCGCGGCGGGGCGGCAGCGTCCAGAACAGCGCGGCGGCGACGCCCAGGTGCAGCGTGGCCGCGTTCAGGAGCGGGACCGCGCCGACCGCCTGAGGCACGCCGGCGGGGTTGAACACCATCAGGTCGAACCAGACGATCCGGGCGACGCCGAGCGCGAGCAGCAGGTTTGCGACGCGCGGGAGGCGGCGGTTGCGCACCAGCGCCCAGCCGGCGAGGAGCAGCGCCTGGGTGATGACCGCGCGCTCGATGAAGCCAACGGCGGCGAAGGCCGCGGGCTCGGCGATGGCGAGTGGCTGCTTGAGCAGGAGATAGGCGAGCAGCGGCACCGCACCGCCCGCGATGGCGAGGGCGATGCGGCGGGCGCGGCCGAAGCTCTGCCGGTCGGCGAACAGGATCGCGACCAGAACGGCGGTGGGGAGCGCGAGGAAGCGCAGGATGTCGCGGAGCGGCGGCAGCAGGCGATAGGGCAGCATCTCGCCGAACAGCGAGCGGCCGAACGCTTCCGTCACCTGGGCGAGCGGGATCAGCGCCAGCACCAGCAGGCCGAGCAGCGGCAGGAGGGTGAGGCGGCGCACGGACGCATCGCCGGTGGCGCGGCCCCAGCCGGCGAGCGCGGCCATCGCGGCGGCAAGCGGCAGGGCGACCAGCGCGCCGGGCACGATCTGCTGGAGGCCCGCCCCGAGCAGCGTCGCAGCGGCGAGCGCGCCGCCGACGAGGCCCACGTCCTGGTCGTTGGCGCGCTCGCGGTGGCGCCAGCTCAGCCACCCGCAGGCGGCGGCGAGCAGCAGGTCGAGCAGGCACCAGAAGGAGGGGGCGAGCAGCCTGGTGGCGGCGAGCTGGGCGGCGAGCACCGGCCCGACGGTGCCGACGACCCCGAGCAGGGCCCAGCCGCGGCTCGTGCGCGACAGCAGCTGACCGGGGACGGCGAAGAGCAGCGTAGCGAGGACGGCGGCGGTGGCGGTCACGCCGGGGGCGGGCCGCATCAGCCCGACGCCGAGCAGCACCAGCACCAGGCCAAGCGCGGCGACGGGCGCCGGCATCAGCTTGGGATCGCGCCACGCCAGGAACAGCGCGGCGGCCGACAGGACGAGGTAGAAGCCCCAGGCGAGCGGGCCGAAGTCGAGCAGGGGCGCGGCAAGCAGCAGCTGCGCGAGCCCTGCGACCAGCGGCGCGGCGCGTAGCCACGGGCGCTGGATGCCGGCGGAGGGGAGCGCGAGGGTGACGCCGAGCGCGAGCGCGACGATGAAGGCGGCAACGCCAGCGACTTCGTCGGCGCGGACTGCGGCGAGCAGGAAACCGGCCCAGCCGAACGCGGAGGCGCCGGCTGCGAGTGCGAGCCAGACCCAGCCGCGTGCGACCGCCAGCCACAGGAGTGCCGCCACGAACAGGCCGAGATAGACGAGCAGCGGGCCGATGCCGGCCGCGTCGAAGCCCGCCACCAGCGGTGCCGCGAACCCGCCGGCAAGCGCCATGACGGCAGTGGGCGGGCCGTGGCGGAGCGCAAGGCCAAGCGCCACGCCGGTGATCGCGAGCATGATCGCGAAGCCGGCAAGCGGGCTCACCAGATCATAGGCGGCGGCGGCGAGGTAGAGGGTCGCATAGGCGCTGGCGATGCCGGCGCCGGCGAGCACCTGGGCGATGCGCGGGTCGTCGCGAGTGGCGGGCAGGCGGCGGGCGACTTCGCCGCCGGCAAGCAACAGCAGCGCGAACAGCCCGGCAAGGGCGGTGCGGATGCCGGGGGTGAGCAGGCCGCTTTCGATCGATAGGCGCACCAGGAAGACGCCAGCGAGCACCAGCGCGGCGCCGCCGACCCACACCGGCAGGCGGCCGCCGACCAGCGCCTCGAAGCTCGGCATCTCGAAGCGCGGCCGCGGCGGGGCGGCGGGCTCGGGCGGGCGCATTGACTCGGAAGAGGCGGGGGCCACGCTGGCCGGATCGAGGGGGCGGCGGACCACTGCCGGCTCGTCGCGGCGCTCTACCGGAGGTGGCGCGGCTACGGCGGGCCGAGCGGCCACCGGCGGCTCGGACTGCGCCTGAAGCTGCGCCTCCGCTAGCTCGACACGCAGGTGCCGGACCGCGCGCTCCACGGCCGCCAGCCGGCGCCACATCGCGAAGATCGCCACGACGAGGCCGGCGAAGGTGAGCGTCATCAACAGGTCCACGGGCGGGTTGTGCCACAGCCGCGCGCGCAAGTCCGCACGCAATCGCGTGGACGCGCGCACCGGCTCGCCTATATGCGCGGGCGTCCTTCAGGAGTGTCCGGCCATGCAGATCGCGTTCGTCAAATGCCACGGGTCCGGCAACGACTTCCCGCTGGTGGATGCGCGCGCGCTGGATCTCCCGGAAGACGCATGGGTTCGACTGGCGCGCGCGCTGGCCGATCGCAACGGGCCGGTGGGCGGTGACGGGCTGCTGCTTTTGACCCGAGGCGACGATGGCCATGCGTTCGGGATGCGGATGTTCAACTCGGACGGGAGCGAGGCGGAGACGTGCCTCAATGGCGTGCGCTGCACCGCGCGGCTGGGGTTCGAGCGGCTGGGGATCGCGGACGCGCGGGTGCTGCTGAAGACCAGCGATGCCGAGGCGCGGCTGCAGCCGGAACTGGCGCCGGGCGTCACCACCATCCGCACGCGGGTGGGGCCGGTGTCGACGCTCGCCGCCGACGTCGGCCTGCGGATTGCGGAAGCCGAGGTGATCGATGCGCCCATCGCGGGGCTGCCGAGTGCGCGTGCCTTCACGGCCGTGGCGATGCCGAACCCGCATCTGGTGACCTTCGTCGACCAGGTGGACGAGGCGGAGCTGGTGGCGCTGGGCGACTGGTGCGAGGCGGCGCCGGCGCTGTTGCCCGCACGCGGCAATGTCAGCTTCGTGGAGGTGCGCGGCAGCGAGGACGCGCCGGCCTTGTTCGTGCGCACCTACGAGCGCGGCGTGGGGCTGACCAACAGCTGCGGCAGCGCGATGGCGGCGTCCACCTATGCGGCGGCGCGGACCGGGCGGATTCCATTCGATCGCGAGACGCGGGTGTTCAACCGTGGGGGCATGGTGCGGGCGAGCGCCACCGAGGCTGCCGAGGTGACGATCGCGGGCAATGCGACGTTCGAATGGGAGGGGCGGATCGAATTCGATCCTGCGAGCGGGGCGCTGGGTGCGCTGGAGGTGGTTGCGCGGCGTCCGGACGAGATTGCCGCGTGGGAGGGGATGCTGGCGGGGCTCTGAATTCGCTGCCGTTCCAGCGGAAACGTGCTCCTGCGCAGGCAGGGAGTCAGTGCCAAGCAGAGCAACCAGGGGCAGCTTTTGCAAACTCTGGGCTCCTGCCTTCGCTGGAGCACTGGTGGGACTCTGGCCGTGGACGGTGAGCATCGCCACCGGTCCCCAACTGGGCCCCGGCCTTCGCCGGGGTAGGGGTTCTTTCTGGGGCTGAGGTGGCGCCATCACCCGGTCAGGCCCATTCCTGAAATTTCCCTCAGGACGGAAAACGCGCAATAAAATGTTGCGGACGCGGGTCTTGCTCGCGTAGGGCGGCGCGACTTCGAAGAGAGAGCCCATGCCTGTATATCGTTCCCGTACCACCACCCACGGCCGCAACATGGCCGGCGCTCGCGGCCTGTGGCGCGCGACGGGGATGAAGGATTCGGACTTCGGCAAGCCGATCATCGCGGTGGTGAACAGCTTTACCCAGTTCGTGCCGGGGCACGTCCACCTCAAGGATCTCGGCCAGCTGGTCGCGCGCGAAATCGAGGCGGCAGGCGGCGTCGCCAAGGAGTTCAACACCATCGCCGTCGACGACGGCATCGCGATGGGCCATGGCGGCATGCTCTATTCGCTGCCCAGTCGCGAGCTGATCGCCGACAGCGTCGAATATATGGTCAACGCCCATTGCGCCGATGCGATGGTGTGCATCTCCAACTGCGACAAGATCACCCCCGGCATGCTGATGGCGGCGCTGCGCATCAACGTGCCGGCGGTGTTCGTGTCCGGCGGGCCAATGGAAGCCGGCAAGGTCGTGGTGAAGGGCAAGAAGCGCGCGCTCGACCTGGTCGATGCGATGGTGGTCGCCGCCGACGAGAGCTACAGCGACGAGGAAGTGGCCGCGGTCGAGCGTTCGGCGTGTCCCACCTGCGGCAGCTGCTCGGGCATGTTCACCGCCAATTCGATGAACTGCCTGACGGAGGCGCTGGGGCTGTCGCTGCCGGGCAACGGCTCGACGCTGGCGACCCATGCCGATCGCGAGAAGCTGTTCCGCGAGGCCGGGCACCTGATCGTCGATCTGGCGAAGCGCTGGTACGAGCAGGACGACGTGACCGCCACGCCGCGCGGCATCGCCACCATGGGCGCGTTCGAGAATGCGATGAGCCTGGACATCGCCATGGGGGGCTCCACCAACACGGTGCTCCACCTGCTGGCGGCGGCGCACGAGGCGGGGGTCGACTTCACCATGGCCGACATCGACCGGCTGTCGCGCCGCGTGCCGTGCCTGTGCAAGGTCGCGCCGGCCAAAGCCGACGTGCACATGGAGGACGTCCACCGCGCCGGCGGCATCATGTCGATCCTGGGCGAGCTGGAGCGCGGCGGGTTGATCGACGCGAGCCTGCCGACCGTGCATGCGCCGACCATGGCGGACGCACTGGCGCGCTGGGACATCGGCCGCACTAACAGCGAGGAGGTGCGCGACTTCTTCCGCGCAGCCCCCGGTGGGGTTCCGACGCAGACCGCGTTCAGCCAGTCCGAGCGCTGGGAGGACCTCGACACCGATCGCCAGAATGGCGTGATCCGCTCGACCGAGCATCCCTTCTCCAAGGACGGCGGCCTGGCGGTGCTGTTCGGCAATCTCGCGCCCGAAGGCTGCATCGTGAAGACCGCGGGCGTGGATGACTCGATCCTGACCTTCCGCGGGCGCGCGCGGGTCTACGAGAGCCAAGACGCGGCGGTGGCGGGGATCCTGGGCAACCAGGTCGAGGCCGGCGACGTGGTGGTGATTCGCTACGAAGGGCCCAAGGGCGGCCCGGGGATGCAGGAGATGCTGTACCCGACCAGCTATCTGAAGTCGAAGGGGTTGGGCGCGGCCTGTGCGCTCATCACCGACGGGCGCTTCTCCGGCGGCACGTCCGGCCTGTCGATCGGCCATGTCTCGCCGGAAGCGGCCGAGGGTGGGCTGATCGCGCTGGTGGAGACGGGCGACCCGATCCTGATCGACATCCCCAACCGCGGCATCCGGCTGGACCTGGACGACGCGGTGCTCGCCGAGCGCCGCGCGGCGATGGAGGCGCGCGGGGCGAAGGCGTGGAAGCCGTTCGGCCGCAAGCGCGAGGTGTCGCCGGCATTGCGGGCCTATGCCGCGCTCACCACCAACGCCGCGCGCGGCGCGGTGCGCGACGTGCGCCAGGTGGAGGACTGAAGCGCGAGGGCGGAAGCGTAGTCGTACCCCGGCGAAGGCCGGGGTCCAGTTGCGGTGGCCCTCGATGGGGCGCACGACCCGCAGCCGCCTTCCCAACTGGGCCCCGGCCTTCGCCGGGGTACGGCAGGGGTTGGATCACGTTCGCGATCCACCGACGCGTCAGCATGACGGAAGAAGGCGCTAGGCAGCCCGCACACCCTTTCCCCTCCACCCCGCCTCGGCTAGACCCGCGCGGATGACGCCACCCCTGGACTGCCCCAGCGAAGGCCGCTTCGACGGCGCCGAACACCGGTTCGCCCTGCGCGTCTATTTCGAGGACACGGACCTGTCGGGCGTGGTCTACCATGCCAACTACCTGCGCTACATGGAGCGGGCGCGGTCGGACATGCTGCGGCTGACCGGCTGCGACCAGCGCGCCGCATTCGAGGCGGGCGAGGGCGCCTATGCGATCCGCGACCTGCACATCCGCTATGCGGCTCCTGCGCGGCTCAACGACGCGCTGGTGGTGGTCAGCCGCATGACGACGTTGCGCGCGGCGTCGGTCGTCATTCATCAACGAGTAATGCAGGGTTCGGTGTTGGTAGCCGAAGCGGAGGTCGAGGTGGCGTTCGTGGCACCATCGGGCACCCCGCGTCGGCATCCGCCGGCCTGGCGGCGCACGTTCGAGACCCTGATCTGGAAGGAAAGCTGAGAGCCTGATGGACGTTCTGGTAAATACCGACGCGGCCTCCATGTCGCCGATTGGCTTGTTCATGCAGGCGGACTGGGTCGTGAAGTTCGTGATGCTGGGCCTGCTGGCCGCCAGCATCTGGACCTGGGCGATCATCCTGACCTTCCTGGGCCGGCTGCGCCGCGTGCGCCGCGACACCGAGGACTTCGTCGAGGAGTTCGAGCGGACCGAGGACATCGACGCGTTCCACAAGAAGCACGTGACCGGCAAGAGCGCCGTCGCGCGCGTCTTTGCTGCCGGCGTGCGCGAATGGCGCCGCTCGACCGCGAGCACCACCATCGACCGCGACGGCACGCGCGAGCGGCTGGCGACCAGCATGGGATCGGCCGTCGCCGAGGAAGTCGACAAGCTGTCGGACCGGCTGAACGTGCTGGCGACGATCGGCTCGGTCGCGCCGTTCGTGGGCCTGTTCGGCACCGTGTGGGGCATCATGCGCAGCTTCACCGGCATCGCCCAGGCGCAGAACACCAGCCTGGCGGTGGTCGCGCCGGGCATCGCCGAGGCGCTGTTCGCGACCGCGATCGGCCTGTTCGCCGCCATCCCGGCGGTGATCGCGTACAACCGCTACAGCCACCGCATCAACCAGGTGGAGGCGCGGCTCAACCGCTTCGCCGACGCGTTCCACGCGACGCTGAGCCGCCAGCTCGAAGGCGTGGACTAAGCCCATGGCGATGCAGCTTCCCTCCAGCCGCGGCAAGGGCCGGCGCACGCCGATGGCGGAGATCAACGTGACCCCGCTGGTCGACGTGATGCTGGTGCTGCTGATCATCTTCATGGTGACGGCGCCGCTGCTCACCACCGGCGTGCCGGTGAACCTGCCCGACAGCCGCGCCAAGGGGCTGGAGCAGGAGCAGGAGCCGGTGCAGCTGTCGCTCGCCGCCGACGGCAGCATCTATCTGGGCGACACGCCCGTCAGCGAGCAGGCGCTGCCCGAGCAGCTGGCGCGCATCGTGGGCAGCCAGCCGACCGGTGCCGAGCCGCGGCAGGTGATGCTGCGCGCCGACACCGCGCTCGACTATGGCCGGGTGATGCGGGTGATGGGCGAGCTCAACCGCGCGGGGCTGAACCGCGTAGCGCTGGTGTCGACGCAGGGGGATGCGCCCTGATCGTGCGGTTGCCAACGGAGGTGCGGCGATGAGCCGTACGGAAAAATGGGCGCTGGGCGGGGCTGCGATCGGGCATGCGCTGCTGTTCGTCGGCCTGTCGCTCGTCTGGAAGGGCGAGCAGCCGAAGGACCTGAAGCTGTCGCCGCCGATCGACGTCAGCCTCGTGGACGAGGTCGCGCTGGAATCGACCGCGCCCGCCGAGACCGAGGCGCCCGATCAGTCGGAGGCGCCCGACCAGGGCATGCCCGAGGATGCGGCGCCGCCCGAGGAGGTCGCGCCCGAACCCGAGCCGCAGCCGGCCCCCGTGCCGCCGGCCCCGCAGCCGAAGCCCGAGCCCAGGCCCGAGCCGAAGCCGGCGCCCAGGCCGCAGCCCGCGCCCAAGCCGGTCCCCAAGCCGCAGCCGCCCAAGCCCAAGCCGGCGCCTGCGCCCAAGCCTGCGGAGAAGCCCGCGCCCAAGGCTGCGCCGAAGCCGGCCGCAAAGCCTGCCGCAAAGCCTGCCCCGGCGAAGCCCGCTGCGGCCGCCGCCAAGCCCAAGGCGGCACCGGCGAAAGGCAGTGGCACCGACGCGGCGGCCAAGGCGGCCAAGCCGCGCGGGTCGCGCCTGGGCGCCGATTTCGCCAAGAGCCTGGCCGATACGGCAGCCGAGAAGGGCAAGGGCCAGACCGCGCGTGCGGCACAGGTAGGTGCACAGTCGCTCGCCGGGCTGGCCGCGGCGATCAGCCGCCAGGTCCAGCCCTGCGCGAACCGGATCACCAATCCGGGGCCGGGCGCCAACCGTATCCGCTCGCGCATCAACCTGCAGATGGCGAAGGACGGCAGCCTGACCGCGCGTCCCAAGCTGATGGGCCAGTCCGGCGTCGACGACGAGAACGGCCGCTATGCGCAGCGCGTGGGCGAGCTCGCGGCGGCCGCGATCATCCAGTGCGCCCCCTTCGAACTGCCCGACGAGCTGTACGAAGGCGGGTGGAAGAACATCACCATCAACTACAAGCTGCCCGGCTGACGGAGAGAGCCATGCGTATCCCCTTGTCCCGCCTTGCCACGCTTGCGTTGGCATCCCTCAGCTTCGGCCTTGCCGCGGCGCCCGCCCATGCCCAGGTCGAAGTCGACATCGAGGGCGGCATCTCCGATCCGATGCCGATCGCGGTGCCGGTGATGCCGACGCCCAGCGACGTCGGCACCGCCGCCGGCCAGACCAGCGCGCTCGGCCGCCAGCTGGCCGAGGTGGTGGCGAACGACCTCAAGAATTCCGGCCTGTTCACGCCGCGCGGGCCGCAGGGCGTCGCCGCCGTGCCGTTCGCGCAGGCCGCAGCGCCGGACTTCGGCTATTGGGCCGGCACCCAGGCGCAGGCGCTGGTGCAGGGCTTCGTGCGCGCCAATGGCGACGGCACGCTGACCGTCGGCTGCTATCTCTACGACGTGTTCGCGCGCACCGAGCTGACGCGCCAGGGCTTCGTGGTGACGCCGGCCGAATGGCGCCGTGCCGCGCACAAGTGCGCCGACACCGTCTACACCCGCCTGTCGGGCGAGGGCCCCTATTTCGATAGTCGCATCGTCTATGTCTCGGAGACGGGGCCCAAGGGCAAGCGCATCAAGCGGCTGGCGATCATGGACCAGGACGGCGCCAACCACCGCTTCCTGACCAACGGCCAGTCGATCGTGCTGACGCCGCGCTTCGCGCCCAACCAGCAGTCGATCGTCTACATGAGCTACCAGAACGAGCGGCCGGCGATCTATGTCTATGACATCGGCTCCGGCCGGCAGCGGCTGCTGGTGCGCAACGCCAGCCTGACCTTCGCGCCGCGCTTTTCGCCGGACGGGCGCTGGGTGATCTTCTCCATGGCGCAGGCGTCCAACACCGACATCTATCGCGTGTCGGCGTCGGGCGGCACGCCGCAGCGGTTGACCAACTCGCCCGGCATCGACACCGGCGGCAGCTATTCGCCCGACGGCAGCAAGATCGTGTTCGAGAGCGACCGCTCGGGCACGCAGCAGCTCTATGTGATGAACGCCGACGGATCGAACCAGCAGCGCATCAGCTTCGGATCGGGCCGCTATGCGACCCCGGCGTGGAGCCCGCGCGGCGACCTGATCGCGTTCACCCGCCAGGGCGGCGGCAGCTTCCGCATCGGCGTGATGAGCCCGTCGGGCGGCGGCGAGAAGCTGCTGTCGGACGCCTGGGGCGACGAGGGACCGAGTTGGTCGCCCAACGGCCGCGTCCTCACCTTCTTCCGTGCGTCGCAGGGCGGGGCGGGCAAGGCGGACGTCTGGTCGGTCGATCTCACCGGGCAGAACGTCCGCCGCATCCCGACGCCGCTCGACGGCTCGGACCCGAGCTGGGGGCCGCTGCGCCCCTGACGGGCGCCGGCACCCGCAAGGCGGGCGTCATGAAACCAGGCTTTAGCACTTGCCGCCGCATCGGGTTGTGGCGGAATATACATCTGTAATCGAGGAGACAGCTGATGGCGAAACTGACGAGCAAGTTGATCGTGGCGGCGGCGCTGGTGGCGACCGCGGGGTGCGCGAAGAAGCGCCCGGAAGTGCTGCCCCCGGCCCCGGGTGAGACCGTGGCGCCGACCGACGGCGCCGGCACCGGCGCGCAGACTGGCACCGGCGTGGTGCCGGGCAGCCGCGAGGACTTCCAGCAGTCGGTCGCCAGCGACACCGTCAACTTCGCGCTCGACAGCTATGACATCGACCCGCAGGCGCGCTCGATCCTGGACAGCCAGGCCGCGTGGCTGCAGCGCTATCCCAACGTGCGCGTCACCATCGAGGGGCATGCCGACGAGCGCGGCACCCGCGAGTACAACCTGGCGCTGGGCGATCGTCGCGCGAACGCCGCGTCCAACTATCTGGCGGCACGCGGCGTCTCTGCGGCGCGGATCACCACGATCAGCTACGGCAAGGAGCGTCCGCTGGCGCTCGGCTCGGACGAGAGCTCCTATGCGAAGAACCGCCGCGCGGTGACCGTCGTCCTCCAGTAACCACCAGCCGCCGCCGGAACCGCTCTGGTTCCGGCGGCGTTCCCTTCGGGCATGAAGCCCGTCCAGCCGCCTGCGATCCGCGATCCGGTCGACCTCGTCACCGCCAAGCTGCACGCCTGGGTCAACGGCTTCTTTCTGCAGCTCCCCAACATCGCCGCGGCCATCGTGCTGCTGCTGGTCGCCTGGGGCGTCGGCAAGGCGGTCGCCTGGAGCATCCGGCGGGTCGGGCGGCGACGCCACCGCCTGGACCTGAGCGCGCTGCTGGGTTCGCTCGCGTTCGGTGCGGTGATGGTGGCGGCGCTGCTGCTGGCGGCGACCATCGTCTTCCCCAGCGTGAAGCCGGCGGACGTGCTCGCGACGCTCGGCATCGGCTCGGTCGCGATCGGCTTCGCCTTCAAGGAAATCCTGCAGAACCTGTTCGCGGGCCTGCTGCTCCTGATGCGGCGGCCGTTCCGGCGCGGCGACCAGATCGTGATCAAGGATTACGAAGGCACGGTAGAGCACATCCAGAGCCGTGCCACCCTGATCAAGACCTATGACGGGCGGCGCGTCATCATCCCCAATGCCGACCTCTATATCTCGCCGGTGATGGTCAACACGGCCTTTCCGGTGCGGCGCGAGCAGTTCGACGTCGGCATCGGCTATGGCGACAAGCCGGCCCATGCGGCCGAGCTGTTCCTGGAGGCGATCCGCAAGGTGGAGGGCGTGGTCGCGGATCCGGCACCGGAGGTGCTGCCCTGGGGCCTGGACGACAACTACATCACGCTGCGTGCGCGCTGGTGGACCGAATCGAAGCGCACCAGCGTGGTCCACACCCGCTCGCGCGTGGTGCTGGCGCTGTACGAGACGGCGATCGCGCACGGCATCGACCTGCCGTTCCCGACCCAGATGGTGCTGTTCCACGACCAGACCGAGGAGCCCGACGGCGACCGCGCCCGCCAGCGCGAGGGCTGGCCCGCAGGCGCCCGGCCGCCCCGTCCGCGGCGGCCTGGGCGGCGCGAAGGCGCTGTCGATGAGGGCGCGCGCGTCGTCGCGGAGGGCGCGCGGGAGCGCTGAGCGCCGCGTTTCCGCGTACCCCGGCAGAGGCCGGGGTGGGAAGGCGGTTGTGAGCGGAGCGCGTAGTTGCAAAGGCACCGCAACTGGGCCCCGGCCTTCGCCGGGGTACGGGGTCGTGCGGGCGGGGCGTCCCTTTGGTGCTCGCGGGCGGGGTTCGGCTGAGCGAGGGAGGGTGGCGCGCGGAACCCTGGCTCCTGCCTTCGCAGGAGCGCGGGAGCGGCGGGGGCGGGGGTTGCGCGCTTCCTCAGGCGCACCGGACTCAGCATCCCCGATACGACGCCTTGGCATTCGGCGGAGCGGCGCTCGAGCCAGGCTCTCGTCAGGATGGAGGAGAAGCCTCACCCACCTGCGCTTTCCGTGCTCCTGCGAAGGCAGGAGCCCAGGGTTGCTCGCGATGCCGCCCGTTGTTGGCCTCCCATCCCGCTCTCCGATCCCGCTTGCGTTCCCCCGCGCATGATATAAAAGTGATATCACATTAAACAGGGAGGCGGAGATGGCATCGGATCGGGTGTTGCGGCAGAGCCTGGAGCGGCCGGCGACGACGTACAACGGGTTCGTGATGTTGCTGGTGGGGCTCGGTCTGATCGTGCTCGGGGCCGTCGGGGGGCTCAACGCACCGGTGCATTTCTGGGGGATCGCGCTTCTGATCGTCGCCGGGGTCGCGCTGCTGCTGGTGGCCTGCGGCTTCTACCTGCTCCAGCCCAACCAGGCGGCGGCGATCCTGCTGTTCGGCGACTATCGCGGCACCGATCGCACGACGGGGCTGCGCTGGAACTGGCCGTGGCTCACCAAGTCCAAGATCTCGGTGCGCATCCACAACATCACGTCGGAGCGGCTGAAGGTGAACGACCTGCGCGGCAACCCGATCGAGATCGCCTCCAACGTCGTGTGGCGGGTAGCGGACACCGCGCAGGCGCTGTTCGACGTCGACGACTATAAGGCGTTCGTGATGGTGCAGATCGAGAGCGCGGTGCGGGCGATCGGATCGCGCTATCCGTACGACGACTTCACCCATGAGGAGATGACGCTGCGCGGCAACGCCGATGTGGTGAGCGAGGAACTGCGCGTCGAGTTGCAGGAGCGCGTCGCGAGTGCGGGCGTGCAGGTCGACGAATGCCGGCTGACGCACCTGGCCTATGCGCAGGAGATCGCCCAGGCGATGCTCCGCCGCCAGCAGGCCGAGGCGGTGATCGCTGCCCGCCAGAAGCTGGTCGAGGGTGCCGTCTCGATGGTCGAGACCGCGCTCGCCCAGCTTTCGGAGAAGAACGTCGTCGAGCTCGACGACGAGCGCCGCGCGGCGATGGTGTCGAACCTGATGGTGGTGCTCTGTTCGGAGCGCGACACCCAGCCGGTCGTGAACGCGGGCTCGCTGTACCAGTAACGTGGCTGCGCCCCCGAAAAAGGCGTTCCCCCTGCGCCTCGATCCCGCGCTCTATGCGGCGATCGAGCGCTCGGCGGCGGGCGAGCTGCGCAGCGTCAACGCGCAGGTCGAATGCCTGCTGCGCGAGGCGCTGGCGAAGCGGGGCGTGAAGCTTGCCGATCCCCAGCCGGTCCGCCGCGGCCGGCCGCCCAAGGAGAGCGACCATGGCGGATGAAAAAAGCAGGGACGACGACGTGTGGTTCGCCCCCAAGCGCTTCGGCTATGGCACCGGCTGGCCGATCGCGTGGCAGGGATGGGTGCTGCTGGGCGGCTACCTCGCGCTGTTGCTGCTGGGGTCGCACTATGTGGCGCCGAAGCATCCGATCGGCTTCGGCATCTTCGTGGGCGTCCTGACGATCGCCGTGCTGGGGCTCTCCGCCACCCACACGCGCGGCGGATGGCACTGGCGCTGGGGCGGCAAGGACGAATAGCCAGGCTTTGCAGCCCCCGCGTCCGGACGGGCTTGCCCCCGCCGCCGCCGCATCGGAGAGGGAGGGCGAAGGAAGCGGGGGGAAGGGCGATGTGGATCGAGGTGGTCGGCTGGTCTGGATCCTTCCTGATCCTGCTCGCCTATGCGCTGCTGTCGACCGGCCGGCTGGACGCGCGCGGGGTGCCGTATCAGCTGATGAACGTCGCCGGCGCGCTCGGCATGGCGATCAACGGCTGGGCGCACGGCGCGCTGCCGAGCGTGTTCAACAATGCGATCTGGATGGGCATCGGCCTGCTCGCGCTGGCAGGGCTGCGCGTCCGGCGGGGGTAGCGAGGCCTTGTAACGTTCAGCCTTGGCCAGCATCTCGAATATTAGGCGGCCGTGCCGATTTCGGCCAGGGACCAGACCTAAATCGGGAAGGTCCGTCGAAGTATTGGGCAAAAGGATACTTGATCGGACTCCCAAAAGCTTCAATCATCTTTTCCTTGGATGAGGAGGGGCGGTATGGACCTGGCAGTCAAACTGGCCGAGTTGCAGAAGCGTAGTGTGGAACATCGCGAGGTCCTTCTGACGGAGGAGGCAGCGAAGACCGCTTTGGTGATGCCGTTTCTGCAAGCGCTCGGCTACGACGTGTTCAATCCGGCTGAGGTGGTGCCGGAGTTCACCGCGGACGTCGGCACCAAGAAGGGCGAGAAGGTCGACTATGCCATCTGTAAAAGCGGGAGCGTGGACGTTCTGATCGAGTGCAAGCCGGCTGCCTCGGAACTCAACGTTCGACACGCATCGCAGCTGTTTCGCTATTTCACGGCAACAGACGCGCGGCTGGCCGTCCTCACCAATGGCGTAAACTACCAGTTCTTTTCCGATGTCGAAAAACCGAACATCATGGATGAGAGGCCGTTCTTTTCGTTTTCGATGGATGCGTTGAAACCAACCGACGTCAAGACCCTTGAGAAGTTCGGAAAGGCGAGCTTCGACATCGAGAAGATCGTTCAGGAAGCTGGAAACCTGAAGGTCCAGTCGCTGCTCCGCAAGGAGCTGGAGCGTGAGTTCGCGGAACCGTCCGAAGGACTCGTCGAGTTGCTCGCGCGCCGGGTGCATGATGGACGACTGACGCCAGCAGTGAAGGAGAACTTCACGAAGATGCTCGTTTCCACCATCAGCGCGCTTGTTCGCGATCTGGTGAACGAACGACTTTCATCGGCACTCAATGCAGCGGCCCCTGCGCCGGTTGAGAGTGGAGGTGAGGAGCCCGCTGCGGCGGAGGACGGTGTTGTTACCACGCCGGAGGAAATCTCTGGTTTCCACATCGTCCAGGCGATCGCGTCCCGTTTGGTCGATCCAAAGCGCGTCATCCTTCGAGACGCAAAGTCCTATTGCGCGATCCTTCTGGACGACAACAACCGGAAGACGATCGCCCGGATGTGGTTCAACGCTGCAACCGTGAAGTACTTCGGCACCTTCTCCGGCAAGGATGAAACGCGACATCATCTACCGGAACTCACAGCGATCTACCAACTGGCTCCGATGATCGATGCTCGTCTGAAAGAACTGGATGGGACGATCGGCAAGGAGTGATCGCTCGATTGCCTGCTTTGTTGGAAATCCTCAGGCGGCGCGGGTCGCGGGTGGGGGGAGCAGGGCGTCGAACGCCTCGACCGGCATCGGCCTGCCATAGAGATAGCCCTGGGCGATCGTGCAGCCGCACTGGGCGAGCAGGGCGCGCTGCGCCTCGGTCTCGACGCCCTCGGCGATGACCTCGATCCCGAGCATGGTGCCGAGGAACGCCATCGCGGTGACTACCGCCGCATCGGTCTTGTCCTCGACGAGGTCGCGGATGAAGCCGCGGTCGATCTTGATCCGGCTGATCGGATAGCGCTTCAGCACGCTCAAGGAGGCATAGCCGGTGCCGAAATCGTCGAGCGCGACGCCCACCCCCTGGGCCCGGAGCGTGCGCAGCGGGGCGAGCATCGTCTCGTCTTCCCGCAGGATGATGTTCTCGGTCACCTCCAGCTCCAGGGCGCTGGGGGGCAGCGCATGGCGATCGAGCGCGGCGCGGACGCGCTCGGCAAGCGTACCGTCGCGGAACTGCGCGCTGAACAGGTTGATGCCGACCACGAAGGAGGGGGCGGCCGAGCGCCATCTGGCAGCCTGGCGGCACGCCGCCTCCAGCACCCACAGGCCGACGTCATGCGCCAGGCTCCCCGATTCCAGCGCCGGCAGGAAGGCGTCGGGCGCCAGCAGCCCGCGCTCGGGATGCGCCCAGCGCAGCAGCGCCTCGGTACCCAGCAGCGCGCCGTCTGCCAGGCGGACCTGGGGCTGGTAGAAGAGCCGGAACTGGCCCTGATCGAGCGCATCGCGCAACTCGCCCTCGAACGCGCGGCGATGGATGGCGGCGCTGCGCAGCGCGGGCGCGTAGAAGCGCTGGCAGTGCCGCCCCTCGCTCTTGGCCTGATACATGGCGAGGTCCGCCCCGGAGAGCAGCTCCTCCGCATCGGCGCCGTCGCCCGGGAAGACGGCGATGCCCACGCTCGCGCTGACATGGACGTCCTGCCCCTCCAGCGGGATCGGGGCGGCGACGGTGCGGGTCAGGCAGTCCGCGACGGCGGTGGCGCGCGCGCGGGGATCCTCGCCCGGCAGCAGGATCGCGAACTCGTCGCCGCCGAGCCGGGAGACGGTGTCGAGCGCCCCCACGCAGCCGAGCAGCCGTGCCGCGATCGTCTTGAGCACCGCATCGCCGGCCGAATGGCCGAGCGTGTCGTTGACGTCCTTGAACTGGTCCAGGTCGAGCATCAGCAGCGCGAAGGGTTCGGCGCGCGCGACCAGCGCCGAGGTGCGGTCGAGCAGCGCCGCCCGGTTGGGAAGCTCGGTCAGGGGATCGAAATGCGCCATGCGGAACAGCCGGTCCTCGGCTGCGCGCCGCTCGGTCAGGTCGCGCATGATCGATCCGAACGCCGCGTGGGGGCCCTCCGACCACATGGAGAGCGACAGCTCGATCGGGAACTCGCGGCCGTCCTTGTGCAGGGCGACCAGTTCGACCTTGCGCCCGATCAGCTTGGTGGTGCCGCCGTGCGCGGCACGCATGAGGCCGCCGTCGTGCATTCCCCGCGCCTTGGGCGGCACGATGATGTCGATGGCCCTTCCTTCGGCCTCTTCGGCGGTGAAGCCGAACATGCTTTGCGCGCCTGCGTTCCAGAAGCTGATGCGGCCGTGATGGTCCGCCACGACGATCGCGTCGGGCGAGGTGGCGGCGATGTTGCGGAAGCGCGACTGGCCGATGGTGCGGGCGATCTCGAGGCGGCGCACCTCCAGCCGGTTCATGACGATGGCCGCGAGCGCCAGCAGGTTCGCACGATCCGCCTCGGTGAAGCGGCTGCGCGGGTGCGGGTCGATGAGGCACAGCGTGCCGATGCTGTAGCCGTCGCGCGTGCGCAGCGGCGCCCCGGCGTAGAAGCGGATGAAGGGCGTGCCGGTCACCAGCGGGTTGTCGCCGAAACGGGGATCGCTGCTCGCGTCGAGCACCACCAGTTCCGCCTCCTCGGCGAGCGCATGGGCGCAGAAGGAGATTTCGCGCGGCGTCGTGGAGATGTCGGTGCCGATTGCCGCGTGGAACACCTGCCGGTCGTCGGCGACGAAGGAGACGGCAGCGCTCGCGGTGCCGAAGATGCGCGACGCCAGCTGGGTGATCTCGTCCAGCCCGAGGTCCACGTCGGGCCCGAGTGCGTCATATTCGGCGAGCGCCGCGAGGCGTTCTTCCTCATTCCAGAGGAGCGGGGGCAGGCGCATGCAGTCTCCGGCCGACAAGGAGAGACCGCTATGCGGTTCAAAAGGCTAAGGTTCCGTTAGCCAAACGGCGTGCCCGGCCGCGCGCGGCCCGCAGCCGGGCAGCGCGCCTCACGCCTCGCCGAAGACGCGGGCGAAGATCGTGTCGACGTTCTTGAAGTGATAGTCGAGGTCGAAGCGAGCCTCGATCTCCTCCGGCGAGAGCGCGGCGGTGACTTCGCTGTCGGCCTTGAGCAGGTCGAGCAGCGACAGCGCGCCGTCCGATTCCCATACCTTCATCGCGTTGCGCTGGACCAGGCGATAGGCGTCCTCGCGGCTCACGCCGGCCTGGGTCAGCGCCAGCAGCACGCGCTGCGAGTGAACCAGCCCGCCCATGCGGTCGAGGTTCTTCTGCATGCGTGCCGGATAGACGAGCAGCTTGTCCATCACGCCGGTCAGCCGCGCGAGCGCGAAGTCGAGGGTGATGGTCGCGTCCGGGCCGATGTAGCGCTCGACCGACGAGTGCGAGATATCGCGCTCGTGCCACAGGGCCACATTCTCCATCGCCGGGATGGTGGCGCTGCGCACCATGCGGGCGAGGCCGGTGAGGTTCTCGGTCAGCACCGGGTTGCGCTTGTGCGGCATCGCCGACGAGCCCTTCTGCCCGGGCGAGAAATATTCCTCCGCCTCCAGCACTTCGGTGCGCTGGAGGTGGCGGACTTCGGTGGCGAGCCGCTCGATCGAGGAGGAGATGACGCCCAGCGTCGCAAAGAACATCGCGTGCCGATCGCGCGGGATCACCTGGGTGGAGACGGGCTCGACCGAGAGACCGAGCTTGTCGGCGACATAGGCTTCGACGCGCGGATCGATGTTGGCGAAGGTGCCGACCGCGCCCGAGATCGCGCAGGTCGCGACATCCGCGCGCGCGGCGACCAGGCGGGCGCGGTTGCGGGCGAACTCGGCATAGGCCTCGGCCATCTTGAGGCCGAAGGTCACCGGCTCGGCGTGGATGCCGTGGCTGCGGCCGATCGTCGGGGTGAGCTTGTGCTCATAGGCGCGGCGCTTGAGCACCTCGAGCAGCCGGTCGAGGTCGGCGAGCAGGATGTCGGACGCACGCGCGAGCTGGACCGCCAGGCAGGTGTCGAGCACGTCGGACGAGGTCATGCCCTGGTGCAGGAAGCGCGCCTCCGGCCCGGTCCGCTCCGACACATGGGTCAGGAAGGCGATGACGTCGTGCTTGGTTTCCGCCTCGATCGCGTCGATGCGGGCGATGTCGAACGGCCCCGCGGCTTCGTGCGCGGCCCAGATCTTCTCCGCGGCTTCCTTGGGCACCACGCCCAGTTCGGCGAGCGCGTCGGTGGCGTGCGCCTCGATCTCGAACCAGATGGCGAAGCGAGTCTCGGGCGACCAGATCGCGGTCATCTCGGGGCGGGCGTAGCGGGGAACCATGCGGGTCTGCCTGTCTGCAAGTTTCGATTGGCCGCCGAATGCCAACGCTTTGCCCCCGAGTCGAGCGGAAAAGCCGACAAGATGTCGTCCCAAAGATGGCCGACCGGTGGTGAAAACCAAGAATTGATGCCTATATTCCTTTCACAGCCAGATGCGCTGCACCGACAACGTGCCGGTGCGCGCAAACATCGGAAATGGAGGCTGAAGATGTTGAAGCAGATTCTTCTGATCGGTGCCATGACGGTTGCTGCGCCTGCACTGGCGCAGACCGGCCAGACCACGACGGGAAGTCCGTCCGCGGGGATGGGTACGCCGGGTGCGCAGCAGCAAAGCTTGCCGCCGACGGCGACCACGCCCGATACGACGCAGGCAGCCCCGCAGTCGGCACCGGATGCGCAGGCGTCCACGGCCGCCACCCCGTCGCAGATCGCGCAGGTGGTCGAGCAGGATTTCGCCAAATATTCGGGCGGCAAGGACACGCTGACGCAGACGCAGTTCGGCGCCTGGATGGCCTCGCTGCGCTCCGCGACGGAGCCGGGCGCCACGGCCGACAGCCCGCAGATGAAGACCTGGATCACCCAGGCCTTTGCCCAGGCGGATACGGACAAGTCGAAGTCGGTGTCCAAGGCGGAGCTGACCAGCTTCCTGACCAGCGCGGCGGGCTGATCCCGCAGCGGGTCACCGCAAGCACCCCATTCCGGCCTCCTTCCCCTGGGCCGGTGCCGGCCGCCGGACGTCTGTCCGGCGGCCGTTTGCTTTTGGGGAAAGCGGTTCGACGTGGGGTGGCAGGAGGGCGGAACGGAGATCCTGGTTCCGTAGGAGATAGGGGCGACGGTCTGCGTCCCTGCTGAAAGATCACCGCAACTGGGCCCCGGCCTTCGCCGGGGTACGGGATGGTATAGGCTGCTGATCGAATGAGCTCAGCCGCGTGGTCTTCAAACCCGCATATCTTCTTCGATCCTCGCACTTCTTCGTACCCCGGCGAAGGCCGGGGCCCAGTTGCGGTGTCCTCGCGTGGGTACGCGGCGCGTATGATTTTCCCGATGCCGCCCCTACATCAGCCCCTTGGCGCGCAGGCTGGTATGGCCCTGGGTGCCGATGACGACATGGTCGTGGACGGCGATGTCGAGGTGCCTGGCGGCCTGGACGACGATGCGGGTGAGGTCGATGTCGGCGCGGCTGGGCGTCACGTCGCCGCTGGGGTGGTTATGGACCAGGATGATCGCCGCCGAGCCGAGCTCGATCGCGCGGCGGATCACCTCGCGCGCATAGATGGGCGCCTGGTCGATCGAGCCTTCCGCCACCAGTTCGTCGCGGATCAGCATGTTGCGGACGTTAAGGTGCAGGACCCGCACCCGCTCGATGCTGTGGTACGCCATTTCGGCGTGCAGATAGTCGAGCACCGCCTGCCAGTTGGACAGCACCGGGCGCGCCGCCATCTCGCCGCGCAGCATGCGGATCGCCGAGGCGTGGGCGATCTTGAGCGCGGCGACGGCGGTGTCGCCCATCCCCGGCACCCGCGCGATGGCGCGGGGGTCCGCTGACAACAGCCCGCCCAGCCCGCCGAACTCGTGCAGCAGTGCCTTGGCGAGCGGCTTGGTATCGCGGCGCGGGATCGCCAGGGCGAGCAGATACTCGATCAGCTCATGGTCGAGCAGCGCTTCCCCGCCGTCGTCGAGCAGCCGTCCGCGCAGCCGTGCGCGGTGGCCGGTGCCGTCGGTGCTGGGCCCAGGCGGGGCGGATGCGTTCATGGCGCGTTGAGGCTAGGCGGTGCAAGGCCCGGGCGCAATCGTGGCGCTTGACCCGTTTGGCGGGGGCCGTAACGATCGCTGGCGATGGGAGAGTGGCAATCCGCGTGACGCCTGGGACGATCGACACGCCGGAGGACCTGCCCGGGCGGCGGCGCTGGTCGCGTCGCAGGCGCGGTGCGCTGGCGGTGGCGCTCGTCCTGCTGCTGGCGCTGGTCGCGCTGTGGTTCACCCGGCGTCCGATCGCCGACAGCTTCGTGCGCCGCGCGCTGGCCGACCGGGGCGTGCCTGCCCGCTACCAGATTTCCGACCTGACCTTCGGGCGCCAGCGGCTGACCGACGTGGTGATCGGCGACCCGCGCAACCCGGACCTCGTCGCCGATTGGGCGGAGCTGCGCACGCGCATGACGCTGCGCGGGCCCGAGGTGACGGGCGTGCGGGTCGGGCGGGTGCGGCTGCGGGGGCGGCTGGTGGACGGCAAGGTGTCGCTGGGCGCGATCGACAAGCTGATGCCGGCCCCCTCGGGCAAGCCGTTCGCGCTGCCCGCCCTCGACGCGCAGATCGGCGACGCACGCATGCGGCTGGAGACGCCGGACGGGGTGGTGGGGCTGAAGCTCAGCGGCAGCGGGCGGCTGGACGACGGCTTCTCGGGCAACCTCGCCGCGGTCTCCGAACGGCTGGGGATCGGCGGCGCCTGCACGGCCGGGCAGCTGCGCGCGGCGGTTGCGATCCGCATCGCCGACGCGCGGCCGACGATCGCAGGGCCGGTGCGGGCCGGATCACTTGCGTGCGGCGACACCCGCCTGGCGGGGCTCGCAACTCGGATCGACCTGACGCTCGGCGAGCGGCTCGATCGCTGGCAGGGGCGTGCCGAGCTTGCCGCCGCCGGGGTAACGGGCGCCGGCGCCCGGGTGCGCGGCGTGAAGGGCCGCGTCGACTTCACCGGCAGCGCGCGCGACACCCAGGGCCAGGCGACGCTGGAGAGCGGCGCGTTCGCCGCGGCCGGGATCGCCGGCGAGGCGCTGGCGATCGACGGCCGCTACCGGATCGGGGCGGAGCAGGCGTTCCAGGGCAGCGCGCGGGTGCGCGGGGCCGCGTTGCCGGCAGCGACGCTGCGGCAGGTCGCAGGGCTGGGCACGGCGGGCGCGGGATCGCCGGTCGGGCCGCTGATGGCGGCGATCGCGAAGGCAGGCGTCGCTGCCGGCCGGCGTTTCGACGCGGGCGCCGAACTGGACGCTACCAACGGTGCCAAGGGCGGGCGGCTCGTGGTGCGGCGACTGTCGGCACAGGGCGCGAGCGGCGCGCAGGTCGTGCTCTCGGGTACCGAGGGCGTGGCCTATGGCTGGCCGGACGGCAGTCCGTCGCTCAACGGCACGCTGACGATCGGCGGCGGCGGCCTGCCCGAGGCGGCGATCCAGCTGGCGCAGGCGCAGCCGGGCGGCGCCGTCACCGGCACCGCGATCGTGCGGCCCTATGCGGCGGGCGGCGCGCGGCTGGCGCTCACCCCCGTGCGGTTCACCCGCGCGGGCGACGGCAGTACCCGCTTCGGCACCCAGGCGACGCTGAGCGGGCCGCTGGCGGACGGCCGCGTCGACGGGCTGGTGGTGCCGCTGTCGGGCCGCTGGGACGGGGGTGCCGCGGTGGCGGTCAACCCCGACTGCACGACCGTCGCGTGGCAGCGGCTGGCCGTGTCCTCGCTGGTGCTGGACCCTGCGCGGCTGCGGCTCTGCCCGACCGGCGGGGCGCTGGTGGCGGTGAACCGCGCCGGGCTGGGCGGCGGCGCACAGCTGGGTGCGACGCGACTGGCGGGGCGGCTGGGCGGCACGCCGGTGACGCTGGCCATGCGTGGCGGGCGGCTGGACCTCGCCCGCCTCGATTTCGCGCTCGAGGGCGTGGAGAGCCGGCTGGGTGCGCCGGAGCGGGTGACGCGGATCGACGCGGGCCGGCTGGAGGGTCGGATCGCGGGCGGCGGCGTCGGCGGGCGCTTTGCCGATGCGGCAGGGCAGATCGCCAACGTGCCGCTGCTGCTGTCGGGCGCGGCGGGCGACTGGCGCTTTGCCGGGGGCGTGCTGAAGCTCGCCGGCGGGCTGAAGCTCGACGACACCCAGACCGGCGAGCAGCGGCGGTTCGAGACCTTGGCGAGCGACGATGTCGCGCTCACCCTCGCGGGCAACACCATCACCGCGACCGGGACGCTCAAGCATCCCGCCAAGCAGGTGACCGTGGCGACCGTCGCGATTACCCACGAGCTCGGGACGGGCGCCGGCACCGCCGACCTCAAGGTGCCGGGCATCGCCTTTGGCGACGACTTCCAGCCCGAGGAACTGACGCCGCTCACCTTCGGCGTGATCGCCGAGGTGAAGGGCAGCGTGTCGGGCGACGGGCACATCGCCTGGAACGCGGACGGCGTGACCAGCACGGGCACCTTCCGCACCGCCGACATCGACCTGGCGGCCGCCTTTGGCCCCGCGACCGGCATTGCGGGCGAGGTCCACTTCACCGACCTCCTGGGGCTGGTGACGGCGCCCAACCAGCTGCTCACCATTGGGGAGGCGAATCCGGGCATCCCCTTCAAGGACGGGCAGCTGCGCTATCGCCTGATCCCGGAGCAGCGCATCCAGATCGAGGGCGGGCGCTGGCCGCTTGCGGGCGGCGAGATGGTGCTGGAGCCGACGGTGCTCGACTTCGCGCCGCAAAAGGACCGGCGCATGACCTTCCGCGTGACGGGGGTGGATGCGGGCCTGTTCCTGCAGGAGTTCGAGTTCGAGAATTTGAGCGCCAGCGGTACCTTCGACGGGGTGCTGCCGATGATCTTCGACCAGCGCGGCGGCCGCATCGAGGGCGGGCGGCTGGTGGCGCGCGAAGGCGGCGGCAACATCGCCTATGTGGGCGAGGTGTCCAAGGAGGATGTCGGCTTCTGGGGCAATCTGGCGTTCCAGGCGCTGAAGAGCCTCAACTACCGCAACCTCACGCTGGAGATGAACGGGCCGCTGGCCGGCGAGATGATCACCGCAATCCGCTTCTCCGGCGTCAGCCAGGGCAAGGGCACCAGCTCCAACTTCCTGATCCGCCGGCTCGCGCGGCTGCCGTTCGTCTTCAACGTGCGGATCAAGGCGCCTTTCCGCCAGCTGATCGATTCGGTGCAGAGCTATTATGATCCGGGCCGGCTGATCGAGCGCAACCTGCCCGCGCTGATGGAAGCGCAGGAACAGCAGGGCGGGGCGCCCGCGCCGAAGCCGGCGACGCCGGGCTCGATCCCGCCCGTTCAGCCCCGGGAAAGCGACGATAGACCATGAACAACACGATGAGGCGTGCAGATGCATAGGTGGATGGCGGCGACGCTGGGCGTCGCGACTCTGGCGGCGACGAGCGCGTGCGTGAACGTGAGCGCGCCGGACAAGCCGATCGAGATCAACCTGAACATCAACATCACGCAGGAAGTGGTGTACCGTCTGGATGGCGAGGCGAAGAGCCTGATCCAGCAGAACCCGGGGATTTTCTGATGCGCAAGGGAATGAAGTTCGTGTTCGCGGCTGCCGCGGCGGTGGCGGTCACCGGCATGGCGGGTGCTGCCTGGGCGCAGCGCGACCCGGCCTATGAGGCTGCGCGCGAGGCGGGGCAGGTCGGCGAGCAGCCCGACGGCTATCTCGGCATCGTCGGCAATGCGACCCCGGAGCTGCGCGCGCTGGTCAACAGCATCAACATCAAGCGCAAGGCTGCCTATACCCGCGGCGCCAGCAACGGCGCGACCGTGGAGCAGTTCGCCTTCGTGTCGGGCTGCAACCTGATCGCCAAGACCAGGCAGGGCGAGAAGTACAAGGGCCCGGACGGCAGCTGGAAGACCCGCGGCGCCGGCGCGCCGGAGCGCGATCCGCGCTGCGTCTGATCGCCTGAGCCGCCGTTTCCGCCAGAACGGCGGCGCACCGGCCGCATCCGGGCGTGCGCGCCCCATTGTCGGCCGCCTTTCCGCGGCGTAGATTTCGCCCCGTGCTGGCCAAGGCACCGGCCGAAACTGCGGCCGCATGGGGGAGGGGCGGAATGGCACCGGCGCAGCTGAGCGTGATCTTCTTTCTGCAATTATTTGCGATCGTCGCGGTGTCCCGCGGCGTCGGCTGGCTCGCCCGGCGCTACCTGGGACAGCCGCAGGTCGTGGGGGAGATGATCGCGGGGGTCATTCTGGGCCCGTCGCTGTTCGGCCTGCTCGCGCCCCATCTCCAGGAAATGCTGTTTCCCAAGGAAACGCGCGGCGTCCTCTACGTCGGCGCGCAGTTGGGCGTCGGGCTCTACATGTTCCTGGTCGGGCTGGGCTTCCGCGCCGATCACTTCCGCAGCAATGCCGGAAGCGCGGCCGCGGTGTCGCTGTCCGGCATGGCGGCCCCGTTCCTGGTGGCGGTGGCGATCACGCCCTGGCTGGTCGGCATCCCCGGACTGTTCACGCCCAGCGTCACCCAGATGCAGGCGACGCTGTTCACGGGCGCGTGCATCGCCATCACCGCCTTTCCGATGCTGGCGCGCATCATCCACGAGCGCGGGCTTTCGGGCACGCCGCTCGGCACGCTTTCGCTGTCGGCGGGCGCGATCGACGATGCCGGGGCCTGGACGGTGCTGGCGGTGGTGCTCGCGACCTTCGGCGACGGGCCGATGGTGGCGGTGAAGGCGATCGGCGGCGCGATCCTGTTCGCGGTGGTGGTGCTGGGCCTGGGGCCGCGCCTGCTGGCGCCGCTCGGCCGCCGGGCGGAACGGCGCGGCGGGATTGCGCAAGGGGACCTGGCGACGGCGCTGATGCTGTTCCTGGGCGCGGCCTTCGCGATGGACGCGGTGGGGATGCACGCGGTATTCGGCGGCTTCTTGCTGGGCGTGGTCATGCCGCGCGGCGTCTTTGCCGAGGGGCTGCGCCGCCAGCTGGAGCCGGTCACGGTAGTGCTGCTGCTGCCGATGTTCTTCGCCTTCTCCGGGCTCAACACCCACCTGACGTTGGTCGACAACCTGGGGCTGCTGGGCGTCACGCTCGCGATCCTCGCCGCCTCGGTGCTGGCCAAGGGCGGCGCCTGCTGGGCGGCGGCGCGGCTGACCGGGCAGGACAATCCGACCGCGCTCGGCATCGGCGCGCTGATGAACGCGCGCGGGCTGATGGAGCTCATCATCATCAACATCGGGCTGCAGCGCGGGATCATCGGCCCGGCGCTGTTCTCGATCCTGGTGCTGATGGCGATCCTGACGACGCTGATGGCGTCGCCGCTGTTCGAGCTGGTCTATGGCCGCCGCGCCCGCAGCACCGGCGCGCTCGGCACTCTGTCGGAGGAAGAGGGCATCAGCGCGCGCGAGACGGTCGCGGCGCGCTGATCCCGGTCACGGCCGGGGGGTGGCGATGTCCTCCGGCCGGGCACGGGGCGCGAACTCGACAAAGGCGGTCATCGCCGTCCACACCGCCAAGGTCGGGATCAGCTTGGGCGGCAAGGTCGTGCCCGCGGGGCCGATCAGCGTCACGACCTGCGGCAGGCAGGCGATCCCGACCGCGGTGTAGAGGAAATAGACGAGCCGCCGCTCGCTGGACGAAATGTAGAGGATGCTGATCACGATCGCGGAGCACAGCACCAGCACCAGCGTGAAGCCGGCGGTCTCCAGCGTCTCGGTGCCCGCGAGGACGAAGCCCAGCACCGCCCCGAAGAAGATGTTGATCCCGTTCAGATTGGCCCGATATTCCTCGTCGGTCATGCGGGCGCCGTCGAACAGGCGCTTGGCGAGTGTCCGCACGGCTTGATCCCCCTCTGTTTCCCCTCGCCGAGCATCGCGCGAAGCCGCCGGCTTGGCAACGGGCACGCAGCGGGGAGGGGGCTGTTGCGGCGATGCTGCACGCGTGCCGCAGCAGGCGGCGCGGAACTGTTACAAAGGTTGACTTGAAACGCACCCCTTCCTAAACGGGCGCCGCCTTGGCGGGGTTGCTCGCCGTACATGCGTTCCTCCCCCGAACAATGCTTTAGGAGAGGATGGCGCATGGCGGAAAACGGCCCCGGGCAGGACCCTTATGGTTCCGAGGATTCGCGTCTCACGTCGCTGGAACAGCGGCTGAAACAGGCGAATCATGCGGAGGCCGTGCGGACGGGGCGTGCGAAGGCGGGGGTCGATCGGAATTATTCGCTCGGCAACCGCGTGCTCGCGACGCTCCTCGGGTCCCTTGTCGGTGGCGCGCTGATCGGCTGGTTGCTTGACCGCTGGTTCGGAACGTCGCCCTGGCTCCTGCTCACGCTGCTTGCCCTTGGGGTAGGCGCCGGGTTCAGGAACATCATCAAGATTGCTGGCGAGCGCCCGGAATAACCGGGCGTTCGTCGTATTGGCGGTTGGAAGAAACGTGGCGCAAGGCGGATCCAAGATCGACCCGATGCATCAGTTCCTGATCGAACCCGTGTTCGGTCAGAGCTGGAACCTGTTCGGGTATAATATTGCCTTCACCAACTCCGCGCTGTGGATGGTCGCGACGCTCGTCGTCCTGTGGCTGTTCATGCTCGGCGGCATGAAGGGGCAGACCGTCCCCGGTCGCTGGCAGATGGCGGTGGAGAGCTTCACCGGCTTCATCGGCGACATGCTGACGGCGAACATCGGGCCGGAGGGCAAGCGCTTCCTGCCGTATGTCTTCTCGCTGTTCATGTTCATCCTGATCGCGAACATCCTGGGCCTGCTGCCGTTCGGCCTGGTTCCGGGTGTGCACCCCTTCACCGTCACCAGCCACCTGACCGTCACCGGCGTGCTGGCGATCATCAGCTTCGCGCTGGTGCTGATCGTCGGCTTCTCGCGCCACGGCCTGCACTTCTTCTCGCTGTTCGTGCCGCACGGAACGCCCTGGTGGCTGCTGTGGCTGATCCCGGTGGTCGAGCTGTTTTCGTTCCTGGTGCGTCCGTTCAGCCTTGGTCTCCGACTGTTCGTCGCGATGACCGCGGGCCACATCCTGCTGAAGGTGCTCGCGGGCTTCGTGATCAACGGCCTCAATGCAGAGGCCGTGTGGGTCGCGCCGCTGGTGGCCATCCCCAGCTTCATCCTGATGATCGGCATCACTCTGCTCGAACTGCTGGTGTGCGCCATCCAGGCTTACGTGTTCGCGCTGTTGACGTCGCTCTACCTGAACGACGCCGTCAACCTGCACTGATCTTTCCAACCAACAGATACCCAACAGGAGTTTTATCATGGACGCAGAAGCCGCAAAGCTGCTCGGTGCCGGTCTCGCAGCCATCGGTGCGGGCCTTGCCGCACTCGGCGTGGGCAACGTCTTCGCCAAGTTCCTCGAAGGCGCGCTGCGCAACCCGGGTGCCGCCGACGGCCAGCAGGGCCGCCTGTTCATCGGCTTCGCCGCCGCCGAGCTTCTGGGCCTGCTCGCGTTCGTCGTCGCGGTGCTGCTGATCTTCGTCGCGTAACCCCTTTTCGTGACCGGCCGTCGCCCTTGCGGGCAGGCGGCCGGTGACGGAAGCAGACGCGAACGAACGGGAACCACCATGCCGCAAATCGAACAGATCGCTGCGACCTATGCCTCGCAGATCTTCTGGCTGCTGATCGTGTTCGGCCTGATCTATTTCGGGATCGGGCGGGGCATGGTGCCGAGGATCCAGGGTACGGTCGAGAAGCGCGACGCGCAGATCGCCGACGACCTCGCCGCCGCCACGCGCGCCGGCCAGGAAGCCGACGCGACCGAAGAGGCATGGCGCACCCGCATGGCGGAGGCCCGCCAGGCTGCGCTTGCCGAGACCAACGCCGCCAAGGCAAAGGCGACCGCCGACGCCGCCGAGCGTGCGAAGGCTGCCAATGCCGCCATGCAGGCCCGCCTGGATGCGGCCGAGGTCGAGGTCAACCAGGCCCGTGCGAGCGCGCTCGCCAGCCTGGAGGACGTTGCCGCCGATGCCGCCCAGGGGATCGTCGCCAAGCTGGCGGGCATCGAGGTCAGCCGCGAGGCTGCCGCCGACGCCGTCCGCAAGGCGGTGACCCATGGCTAATGTGAACGGATCGACGATCGTGGCCGAACGACTGGACCATGCCGCGGCGCTGGAGCCGCTGGAGAAGCAGCCGATCCGCGGTGAGGACGGGCTGACGGCCGAGCCGATGCACAGCACCGGCGTTCCGGATCAGCACCACGAGCCGAGCCCAACCGCCTGGGGCATGGATTCGACCGGCTGGGTGGCGGTTGCCGCCCTGCTCACGATCCTGCTGCTGGTGTGGCGGCGTGCGCACAAGGGCATCGCCGGCGTGCTGGACACGCGGATCGCGACGATCCGCACCCAGCTCGACGAAGCCAAACGACTGCGTGCCGAGGCCGAGGCGCTGAAGGCCGAATATGCGCTCAAGGCGCAGCAGGCCGACGCAGAGGCAGCGGCAATGCGCGAGCATGCCCATGCCGAGGCGGCGGCGATCGTCGCCAAGGCCGAGGCCGACGCGCAGGAACTGACCAGCCGTCGCGCCAAGATGGCGGAGGACCGCATCGCCGCGGCCGAGCGCCAGGCGATCGCCGAGGTTCGTGCCAAGGCCGCCGACGCGGCTGCCAAGGCGGCGGCATCGCTGATCGCCGAGCGTCTGGGTGCCGAGGGCGACCGCACGCTGATCGACCGCACCATCGCCGGTCTGGGCACGGGGCTCGGCCGGCCGCACTGATCGGTGAGACATGGGTGGGGCGCGGCCCCTCCCACAGCCTGACAGGGGCGCCGCTTCTCGGGTTTCCGGCGGCGCCCTTTTCCTTTTCCAGAGCCCAGGAGTGTTTCTTCATGGCCTGGATCATCCTGGGCATTGCCGTCGTCACCGAGATCTGCTGGGCGCTGAGCCTGAAGTGGGCGGGCACCCAGGCGACGATCGCCGCCTCGTCGGTGCCGATCATCCTCTCCTTCGTGAACATGGGCCTGCTGGCGCTCGCGATGCGCGGCATCCCCGCGGGCACCGCCTATGCGGTGTGGACCGGGCTGGGCGCGGTGGGCGTCATCATCGGCGGTTCGGTGCTGTTCGGCGACCGCATCGGGCCGATGCAGGCGTTCTTCATGGCGCTGATCGTGATCGGCGTGGTGGGTACCAAGCTGTTCGCGCGAGTCTGAGCGGGCGGGGCTCCATATCCCCGCGCGGGCGGGGATCCAGGACCAAGCAGTACAAGCGCCGGTAGCGCGCAATACCCTGGGCCCCCGCCTTTGAGGGAGCACAGCCACCCTGTCTCCTACCCCGGCGAAGGCCGGGGTCCAGTTGGGGGACAGGCGAGAGGGTCCGACACCTCGCAAAGACCATCGCAACTGGACCCCGGCCTTCGCCGGGGTACGGCTGTGCGTGGTGAAGCGGGCGTCGCCGACCCGCACTCCGACGCTGGCGATCCCCGCCGCGACTCCCTAGATCGGCACCCAATGTCCGATCCCAATTCTCCCAGCCGATTCAACGAGGATAAGGCCGCCTACACCGTGCGCGGCGGCAGCGACGCGCCCGACCTGGAGGCGGGCGTGGCGGCGATCCGCAACGTGCTCGCGACGTTGCCGGTGCGGCCGGGCGTGTACCGCATGCAGGATGCGCGCGGCGACGTGCTGTATGTGGGCAAGGCGCGGGCGCTGAAAAACCGCGTGGCGAACTACACCCAGGTCTCGCGCCTGTCGAAGCGTCTCCAGCGCATGGTGTCGCAGACGCGGTCGATGACGATCGTTACCACCAACAATGAGGCGGAGGCGCTGCTGCTCGAGGCGCAGCTGATCAAGCGTTATCGCCCGCCGTACAACGTGCTGCTGCGCGACGACAAAAGCTTCCCCTTCATTCTGCTGCGCGCCGACCACGACTTCCCGCGCATCCAGAAGCATCGCGGGGCGCGGCGTGCGAAGGGCAACTACTACGGCCCATTCGCGAGTGCGGGGTCGGTGACGCAGACGCTCAACGCGCTCCAGAAGCTGTTCCTGCTCAGGAGCTGCACCGACAGCTTCTTCAAGACGCGCGACCGGCCGTGCCTGCTCCACCAGATCAAGCGCTGTTCGGCGCCCTGCGTCGGCCGCATCGACGAGGCGGGCTATGCCGAGCTGGTGGGCGACGCCAAGGATTTCCTGGCTGGGAAGTCGACCAAGGTGCAGGCGAAGCTCGGCGAGCAGATGACGGCGGCGGCCGAGAACATGGACTTCGAGCTGGCGGCGGTGCTGCGTGATCGGCTGAAGGCGCTGACCTTCATCCAGGGCAGCCAGGCGATCAACGCCGATGGCGTCGGCGACGCCGACGTGTTTGCGCTCGCCTGCAAGGAAGGCACGATCGGCATCCAGGCTTTCTTCATCCGCGGCGGCCAGAACTGGGGCCATCGCAGCTTCTTTCCGCAGCACACCAGCGACGTGCCCGAGGAGGAAGTGCTCGCAAGCTTCCTGATGCAGTTCTACGAGGAGGTGCCGCCGCCGCGGAACGTGTTCGTCGACCGCGAGCTCGCCGAGGCGGAGCTGCTGGGCGAGGCGCTCGCCGAGCGCGCCGGGCACAAGGTGACGCTGTCGGTGCCGCAGCGCGGGCCGCGCCGGCGGCTGCTGGAGCAGGCGACCCGCAACGCGGTCGAGGCGCTCGATCGCCGCAACGCGGAGTCGACCACTCAGGCCAAGCTGCTACGCGAAGTTGCCGACCTGTTCGAGCTGCCCGAGCCACCCGACCGCATCGAGGTCTACGACAACAGCCACATCCAGGGCACGGCTGCGCTGGGCGCGATGGTGGTCGCGGGGCCGGAGGGGTTCCGCAAGGGCCAGTATCGCAAGTTCAACATCCGCAACAAGGACACGGTGCCGGGCGACGACTTCGGCATGATGCGCGAGGTGTTCGCCCGCCGCTTCGCCCGCGCGCAGGCGGAGGACCCCGATCGCGATTCGGGCGAGTGGCCTGACCTGGTGCTGATCGACGGCGGCCGCGGGCAATTGAACGCCGCGCGCGAAGTGCTGGAGGATTTGGGGATCGAGGACGTGTGCCTGGTCGGCGTCGCCAAGGGGCCCAACCACGGCCGCGAGGGGCGCGAGGTGTTCCACCTGATGGACGGGCGCGAGTTCACCCTGCCGGTCAACGCGCCGGTGCTGTTCTACCTCCAGCGGCTGCGCGATGAGGTCCACCGGTTCGCTATCGGCGCGCACCGGCAGAAGCGCGCCAAGGCGATGGGGGCGAGCCCGCTCGACGAGGTGCCGGGCATCGGCCCCGCGCGCAAAAAGGCGTTGCTGATGCACTTCGGCACCGCCAAGGCGGTACGCGGCGCGAGCCTAGCGGATTTGCAGAAGGCGCCGGGCGTGTCGGCCGCAGTCGCGCAGCAGGTGTACGACTTCTACCACGCGCGGTGAGGGGGCGAGGCTCCACGGTCCTTCACCTGCCCTCTTCTTGTACCCCGGCGGAGGCCGGGGCCCAGTTGGGAAGGGCTCAGCGAGGTCACCCTCCCTCTGGTTCGTCCCCCAACTGAACCCCGACCTCCGCCGGGGTATGGGATGGCTAGCCTGCCAGCCTCAGAAATGCGCGGTATACCCGCCGTCGACCGCGAGCACCTGGCCGGTGACGTAAGAGGCTTGGGGTGAGGTGAGGAACAGCACCGGCCCCACGATCTCCTCCGGCCGGCCCCAGCGGCCGAGCGAGGTGCGGGTGGCGAGATGCGCGGCGATCCCCGGGTCCGCCACCATCGCGGCATTGGCCTCGGTCGCGAAGAAGCCGGGCGCGATCGCGTTGACGGTGATGCCGCGCGGTCCGAGCTCGGCCGCCAGCGCACGGGTGAGCGCTTCCAGCCCGCCCTTGGAGGCGGTGTAGGCGGCGTCGCCGCTGCGCGCGAGCGGCCCGGCGATCGAGGTGATGTTGAGGATGCGGCCCTCCGCCGCCATGCCGGGCGCAATCCGGCGCGTGAGATCGAACGGCGCGACGAGGTTCACCTCCAGCATGCGGCGCACGGCGGCGCGATCTAGGTCGGCGAGGGGGCGCCGGTCGCGGTGACCGGCGTTGTTGATGAGGATGTCGATCGGCGGCAGCGCCGCGAGGGAGGCGGCCAGTGCGGCCTCGTCCTCCAGATCGACGGCCAGCGGCTCGGCGGAGCCACCGTCCGCGGCGATGCTTGCCGCGAGTGCTTCCAGTGCTTGCAGGCGGCGGCCCTGCAGGACGACGTGCACGCCCGTCGCGGCTAGGCCGCGGGCGATCTCCTGCCCCAGGCCGCCCGAGGCACCCGTCACCAGCGCCGTGCGGCGCCCACCCTGGTCGTTGCGTTCCATGCCGGCGCCATAGCGCGGCCGGGGCGATTGCCGAAACGCCGGCGCGTACGCAGCGGTACGCGCCGGCAGAGGGATCAGACCAGCTCGCCCAGGGCGGTGGCTTCGAAGCCCTTCACCTTGGTGGCATCGCCCTCACGGATGCGGGCGACCCAGTCGGGATTGCTGATGAGCGCACGGCCGACCGCGATCAGGTCGAACTCGTCGCGCTCCATGCGCTCGACGAGGTTCTCGATGCCGACGGTGGAGGAGCTTTCGCCGCCGAACGCCGCCAGGAACTCGCCCGACAGCCCGACCGAGCCGACGCTGATCGTGGCCGCACCCGTCAGCTTCTTCGCCCAGCCGGCGAAGTTCAGGCCCTTTTCGCCGTCGAGATCCGGGAACTCGGGCTCCCAGAAGCGGCGCTGCGAGCAGTGGAGCACGTCGGCGCCGGCATCGACCAGCGGCTGAAGCCAGTCGGCCATCGCCTCGGGCGTCTCGGCCAGCCGCGCGGCATAGTCCTGCTGCTTCCATTGGCTCAGGCGCAGGATGACGGGGAAGTCGGGGCCGACCGCCTCGCGCACGGCCTTCACCACCTCGCCCGCGAAGCGCGAGCGCTCGCGGATGGTGGCGCCGCCCCATCGATCGCTGCGCTCGTTGGTGCCGGCCCAGAAGAACTGGTCGATCAGATAGCCGTGCGCGCCATGGATCTCGACCGTGTCGAAGCCGAGCCGCTTGGCGTCGGCGGCCGCGCGGGCGAAGCCGGCGATGGTGTCGGCGATCGCTTCGTCGCTCATCGTCTCGCCACGCGGCTCGCCGGGCGCGAGCAGGCCCGAGGGGCTTTCGACCGGTGCGTCCGGCTCCCAGTCGCCCGACCGGGTCGAGCCGGTGTGCCAGATCTGCGGGCCCATCTTGCCGCCGGCGGCGTGGACGGTGTCGATCACCTGCTGCCAGCCCGCGAGCGCCTGCTCGCCGTGGAACAGCGGAATGCCGGCCATGTTGCGCGAGGCGGGACGATCGATCACCGTGCCTTCCGACAGGATCAGGCCCACGCCGCCTTCGGCGCGGCGGCGATAATAAGCGGCCTGGGGCTCGCCGGGGATGCCGGCGGGCGCGAAGCCCCGCGTCATCGGCGCCATGACGATGCGGTTGGAAAGTTCGAGCGACTTGATGCGGAAGGGACGGAAGAGGACGTCGGCAGAAGCGGACATGCAGGCGGGGCTCCGGTGGGAAAGGGGAGCCGTTCAGGTATACACCGCAAGGCGAAGGTCAATACCGTACCGGGCGGTATCAAAGGCACGTCCGGGAAACCCATCGATGCCCATGGGGGCTCTTCGGTGTTCGCGCCGGCCGCGGTCCGGCACTTCGCGCCCGGCCCGGCGCCCGGAAGAACCCAAGCTTCTGAAAAAATGCACCGATACTGCATGAAATGCCCATTTGCGCGGTCCTGAAACCGGCCTAGGCTGGCGGCGGGGAAGAGGGGGAATTCATGCGATATCGTTGTGCGTCGGCGCTGGCGCTCCTGCTGGCATCGGCTCCTGCCTGGGCCGGGGACAAGCCGCTGTATCAGCCGGCGCCCGACTGGGTGAAGCCGGCGCCGCCGATCGACACGGGCAAGCTGGACGGCGAATCGCCGGTGGTGATGCTGTTCGACCAGCAGCAGCGGCTGCACGACGGCCAGAGCTGGGCCTATACCGACAGCGCGACCCGCATCGCCTCTGCGCAGACGCTCAACCAGGCGGGCACGGTGCAGCTGCCGTGGCAGCCGGACGGCGGCGACCTGATCATCCACCGCGTCGAGATCCTGCGCGGCAACGAGCGCATCGACGCGCTCGCCAAGGGCGAACGCTTCACGGTGCTGCGGCGCGAGGAGCAGCTGGAGCAGCTGCAGCTGACCGGCGTGCTGACGGCGACCATGACCGTGGAGGGCCTGCGCGTCGGCGACGTGCTGCGCGTGACCTTTTCGAACACCAACAAGGATCCGGCGCTGGCGGGCAACGTCCAGACGGTGATGCCGCTGGTCAGCGAGCCGCTGCGCGTCGGCTTCGCCCGCGCGCGCCTGCTGTGGGACGGTGCCACCCCGGTGAAGTGGGACGCGCACGGGAAGGGCACGCCGCCGGTGCCGGTGCGCGCCGGCGCCTATCAGGAGCTGGAGGTCACCGTGCCGCTCGCCAAGGCGGAGGAACTGCCGGGCGACGCACCGCCGCGCTTCCGCCGGCTGGAGATCCTGGAGGCGACGAGCTTCGCCGACTGGCAGGCGGTCTCGCGCACCATGGAGCCGCTCTACCGCACCGAGGGGCTGATCGCGCCGGGGAGCCCGCTCGCGGCCGAGGTGGCCAAGATCAAGGCGGCCCATGCCGCGCCCATCGACCGGACGGCCGCCGCGCTGCGGCTGGTGCAGGACGAGGTGCGCTACCTGTTCAACGGCATGGCGGGCGGCAATTACCACCCGCAGTCGCCGGCCGACACGTGGCAGCGCCGCTATGGCGACTGCAAGGCGAAGACGCTGCTGCTGCTGGCGCTGCTCCACGCCCTGGACGTGGAGGCGGAGCCGGTGCTCGCCAGCATCGGCATGGGCGATCTGGTGACCGAGCGGCTGCCAAGCGCGGCCGCGTTCAACCATGTGATCGTGCGGGCGAGCGTCGACGGGCGCACGCTGTGGCTGGACGGCACGGACTCCGGCGTCCGGCGCGAGGACCTGGGCGACACGCCGCCGTTCCGCAATGTCCTCCCCGTGCGCGCGGCGGGCGCCGGGCTGATGCCGCTGCCGACGGTCGCGCCGGCCCGGCCGCAGGGCCGTTCCACGCTGGAGATCGACCAGAGCGCGGGTTTCACCCTGCCGACGCCGTTCAAGGCCAAGATCGAGGTGCGCGGCGCCGTGGGGCAGGAACTGAACCTGGCCGCCTCCCAGGCCGATCGCGAGCAGAAGGACCAGATGGTCGGCGGCATCCTGTCGCGCCTGCTGGGCGGTGCGCTGATCGTCGATCGCGCGATCCGCTGGGATGCCGCCAGCGGCATCGCCACCATCGAGGCCTCGGGCGTCGCCGACAGCGCCTGGTCGCTGCAGGAACAGAAGCTCCAACTGGGGCTGGACCAGGCGATCGGGCAGCTGAGCTTCGAGCCGGACCGCTCGCGTACCGCCTGGCAGCAGCTGCCCGTCGCAACCAACGGCCCCTCGCATACCGAAGTCACCACCCGCGTCCGCCTGCCGGGCGTCGGCAAGGGCGTGACGCTGGAGGGCGACCGCGACCTGTCGGGCCGCTACGCCGGCCTGACGGTGAAGCGCCAGGTGACGCAGGACGGCGAATGGCTGGTCGCGCGCGACGTGCTGCTGGCGGACGGGGCCGAGGTGGCGCCGGCGGAGATCGCGGCGCAGCGCGCTCGCGTCGCCCAGGCCAAGGACCGGCTGCTGGTGGCGGTGGCGCCTGAAGATCGCCCCGCCCATTGGGAAGAGGTGATGGCGGCCCGGCGGGACAAGCGGCTGGGTGCGCTGGAGGCGGTCTTCGCCAAGGATCTGGCCGCGAACCCCAAGTCGGCCGAGGCGTTCGAGCGCCGGGCGCGCTTCCGCAGCGGCCTCTACGACTGGCGCGGCGCGTTGGCGGACGTGGACCAGGCGATCGCGCTCGGCGCCACCGCCAGCCGGCACTTGTGGCGGGCGGAGCTGCACCAGCAGGTCCACGACGACGCCAAGGCGCTGGCCGATCTGCGGGCGGCGGAAACGCTGGAGCCCGCCAGCATCCCCGTGCAGCTCGCGATCGCCCAGTTCGAGGCGGAGCATGGCCAGGCGACGGCGGCGCTCGCACGGATCGACCGGCAGAGCCCGACCGGAGGCGAGCAGCGCAGCAGCCTGCAGCTGGTGCGCAGCAACGTGCTTGCCGAAGGCGGCCGGGTCGATGACGCGCTTGCGGCGCTGGATACGGCGGTGAAGACGAGCCCCGGCCAGGCGATGCTGCTCAACGGCCGGTGCTGGCTGAAGGGGACCCGCAACGTCGCGCTCGACACGGCGCTGCGCGATTGCACCAAGGCGATCGAGCTCGCGGAGAGCCCGTCCAGCATCCTCGACAGCCGCGGCATGGTGTATTTCCGAATGAACCGGCTGGACGACGCGCTGGCGGATTTCGACGCCGCGCTGGAAATGGCGCCTGGGATGCCCGCCTCGCTGTTCATGCGCGGCGTGGTGCGCAAGGCAAAGGGGGATGCGGCCGGCAGCGCCGCCGACTTCGCCGCGGCAACGCTGCAATCGCCGCGCATCGCCGAGGAATATGCCCGCTACGGGATCAAGCCCTGATCCCCTGAACCGCCCGAGGGCGGGCAAAAAGAAACGGGCCGCCCGGAATGTCCGGGCCGCCCGTTCGCGTACCAGGAAGGTGCGCTTACTTGTTTTCGCTCGCAGCGCCCGAGACGGCGTCGCCTGCCGACGAAACGTCGCGGCCCGCGCCCTCGATGGTGTTGCACGCGCTGACCATCAGCGCGCCGGCGACTGCCATCAAACCAAGAACCTTGCGCATGAAATCCTCCATGAACCGTTGAATCTGCAGGATGGGAATGCCCCGCCGCGATTTTCGTTCCGCACTCGGATCGACCACGCGAAAACCGCGCGCAGCTGTTGCAGCGCCGCCGCGGTGGGATCTCGATGCTGGAAGAAATGTGGGCCCGGAAGCGTCACCGGGGGGGGGAGGGTAGACGCTTCCGGGCCCGTGTTCTGGATAGCGAGAGCGGGGGGGCATAAGGTCGCTATCCGAAGAACAAAACGTCGCTTGGGGGCGGTGGTTCCGGGGAAAAAACGCTCGGGGAGATTCTTTTTTCCGCAGCGGCGTAACGACCCGCGGAAACCCGTAGATCAGCGCGCCGAACGCGCGCTGATCGCGATTTCATAGGCGCCCACCAGCGGATCGTGGTGGAGGGGGGAGCGGAGCTGGCGCGAGAGGCCGAGCAACACCCGGCCATAGCGCGAGGCGACCAGCTCGCTCAGCTCGGCGCTTTCGACCAGCGCGGGCGAGCTCACCCGCAGGACCACCTGCTCGGGCTGCGACACCTTGGCCGAGATGCGCGCCTGGGTGCTCGGATTGACCATCATCGCCAGCTCGATCAGCTCGGTCAGCAGGAACGAGACGGCGACGCCGACGTCCTGCGACACCAGCAGCGGCTCGACGTCGATGGTGATGCCGAGGCCGGAGGCATGTTCGGGCGCGGTCGCCCGGATGTTGGAGGCGAGCTCGCCGATCACCGCGCGCAGCTCGAGCCCGCGATTTTCCTCCAGCTCGGCGAAATGATGGCGGTGCACCACCGCCAGCGCGTCCACCCGGCGCTGGATCGAGGCATAGGCGTCGCTCGCGTCCGCGCTGGGTGCGCTGCGCGCATGGAAATTGATCAGGCTGGCGATCACCTGGAGGTTGTTCTTGACCCGGTGGTGGACCTCGCGCGTGAGCTTGGTCTGGCGCACCAGCCCTTCGGCGAGGTTGCCCTCATGCTCCTGCACCGTGCGGGTGATCGCCTGGAAAGTTTCGCCCAACTCGGCGATCTCCTGGGCGGGGACGGCGCCATAGTCGACGCTGCGGATCACCTCGCCCGGGGTATAGGAGGCGACGCTGGCCCGCAGGCGGCGCAGCGGGCGGATCAGCAGGCGGTCGACCACGAACCAGCCGATGCCGGCGGCGGCGGCCCACATCAGCAGCGGCAGCAGCATCGCGATCAGCACGGGCGAGGTGATCGGTGCGCTGCGCACGGACATGGAGAAGGCGAGCTCGTCGAAGCCGAGCGGCACCACCAGCGTCTCGCGACGGTCGAGCGGCCCCCGGCGGGGCAGGGCCTGAAGCTGGAGCGGGATTTCGTCGGCGCGCTGCAACTCGGCCGCATAGGGGGGCACGAAGCCGCTGGGGCGGGCGATGTCGGCCAGCACTTCCGTCGGGAAAAAGGCATCGGCACGCGTGCCGTTGGGCGCATCGGGCAGATGGACGAGCAGGCCCTGGGCCGGGAGCAGCGTCACCTGGAGGCGGCTGGGTTCGGAAAGCGCGGGCAGCGGCACCGGCAGTTGGGCGCCGCACAGCGTGCGGCCGGTCGCGTCGGCGATCTCGAAGCGGATGCCGGCGGCGGACTGCTGGGCGAAGATCCCCTGGACGCGCGCGCAGCTGGGGGCGTCCTGCACGTCGCTGTCGATGGCGCGCAACGCGACGCGAAGCGCCGTCAGGTCGCCGACGAGTTCGTTGGCAAGGGCGCGGGACGCTTCCAGGCCGGCCACGCGCAGGCGGGCACGGGTCTCTACGTCCACCGTCCGCGTCGTCTGCAGCGTCGCGAACAGGGCGATCAGCGCCAGCGGCAGCAGCGCGATGCTGAGGATCAGGAAAACACGCGCACCCGTGGGGAGGTGCTGAAACGCCGCCACAGGCACGATGGGCCTGCGGCGTTCGAGATCGTCTTCGGCCACGAAGGTGGCGCTATTTCAGCTTGCTGAGCAGGTCGAGCATCTCGTCGGGGATCTCTTCCCCAGCGGCATCCTGATAGACAGCCCGCAGCGCGTCGCCGACGTTCTTCTGCTTGCCTTCCTCAGGCTTCTGCTTGCCGTCCGCGGTTGCGGCGCGTTCCTGCCGTTCCGTTTCGTTCGAACCCGTCACCAACTGCACACCCTAAGCCCCCTAAGCGCGGCACCCGTGCCGTGCACTACATGAACAAATGCGGCCACGCCAACCCGATGGATGCATGCAGGGGCTGCCCGCATCCGCATGCAGGCAAAGCACCGGCGCATGGCGTGAAACCAAATTCGTCCTCGTTGGTTCCAACACCGACGCGAAATCGGGGGAGAGCGTCTCTTCCGCCGTCGTGAAAGTGAATTGCAAACGTTTGGACGGCTCCCCAGAATGGCCGTCCACCTCTGGAGGAGACCTACCCGATCATGTCGCTTGGACAGCAACTGGCGCCGCATCTTCCTTTCCTGCGGCGCTACGGTCGTGCGCTCACGGGCAGCCAGTCGGAAGGCGACCGCTACGTGCGCGCCGCCCTGGAGGCGATCGTGGCGGCGCCCGAGGAATTCCCGCGGGACGTCGATCCCCGGCTCGGCCTCTATCGTACCTTCCAGGCGATCTGGTCGTCGACCCACCCGGCAGAAGACGCCGCGCGCGAACAGGCGAGCGGGGACCAGGAGGCGATCGCGCGGGCCCGGCTCGCCCGCATCGCCCCGCTGTCGCGCCAGGCGCTGCTGCTGACCGCGATGGAAGGCTTCACCAACGAGGACACGGCCTATCTGATCGACAGCAGCGAAGAAGAAGTGGAGTCGCTGGTGGCCGAGGCGCTGCGCGAGATCGAGGCGCAGACCCGTTCGCGCGTGATGATCATCGAGGACGAGCCGCTGATCGCGATGGACCTGGAAACCATCGTGCGCGACCTGGGCCATGACGTGACCGGCGTCGCCGTCACCCGCGACGAGGCGGTCGCGCTGGCGATGGAGGATCGCCCGGGCCTGGTGCTCGCCGACATCCAGCTTGCCGACGACAGCTCGGGCATCGATGCGGTCAAGGACATCCTAGCCGAGTTCAACGTGCCGGTGATCTTCATCACGGCGTTCCCGGAGCGGCTGCTGACCGGCGAGCGGCCGGAGCCGACGTTCCTCATCACCAAGCCGTTCCAGCGTTCCACCGTCAAGGCGGCGATCAGCCAGGCGCTGTTCTTCGACCAGTCGACGGTGCCGACGATCTGATACGGAGCCAAAACGATCCTGGGGGGTTTAGGCAGAATGGTCGACGATAAGCGAACCCATCTGAACACCGATCGTGCCCGTGCGGGCACGACCCCCGGGATGACCCGCTACATCCTGGGGGTGTCGCTGGCGCTGGTCATCGTGATCTTCGCGATCATTCTCTGGTCCTGACCCGCGACCGGGCGTCCGGCCGGCGCGCCCGCTGGCAATCGACGGACGCATCCCCTATGTTGGCAACATGGCGCCGCCGCGAGCTTGCGGCCGCCCACCGATCGGATTTTCATGACTGAACCGGAAGTTACGGGCGAAGAGACTGGTGCGACCGAGCACGTCGCGCTGTCCGACCCTGAGTTCAAGAAGCAGCTGGCGCAGGTCATTCCGCACCTGCGCGCCTTCGGCCGCTCGCTTTCCGGCAGCCGCGATCTCGCCGACGACCTTGTCCAGGAAACGCTGCTGAAGGCGTGGGCGGCGCGTCAGCGCTTCCAGGCCGGCACCAACATGCGCGCCTGGACCTTCATCATCCTGCGCAACCTCTACCTTTCCCAGATGCGCCGCGCTCGCTTCAAGGGCGAGTGGGACGATCTGGTCGCCGACCGCATCCTGGCGGCCCCGGCCAGCCAGGATCGCCACGTCGAGCTTTCCGACATGCAGCGCGCCTTGCTCCACCTGCCGCAGCCGCAGCGCGAGGCGCTGATCCTCGTCGGCGCCGGCGGCTTCGCCTATGAGGAAGCGGCCGAGATCTGCAACGTGGCGGTGGGCACCATCAAGAGCCGCGTCGCCCGCGGCCGCGTGGCGCTCGAAACCCTGCTGACCGAAGGCCAGCTTCCCACCCGCGCCTCGCATCCGGGCAACGGCGAGCAGAGCGCGCTCGAGGCGATCATGGGCGAGGTCAACGAACTCAGCCGCGACCGCTGACGGCATTCTCCATCGAAGCGCCCGCGCCGGCCGTGGCGCGGGTCGAGGATCGCGGCAGCGGTGGCCGCGGGCTCCTGCCTAGGGCGGGGCACGGCCACGTCCGTTCGCCGGAAATCGCCGCTGCCCGAAAACGACCGCGGACAGCGGTCGTCGCAGGCTTTCGTCAGTGCCGGTTCGAGATCCCGTCCAGCTGGCGCAGATAGGGCGTGAACTCGTCGGGCACGTCCTCGAAGCCGTGAAAGCTCTGACGAAGCGCGTTCCCGATCGCATCGCGGGCGCGAGGGCGGCGCACGACGATGCCGCGTGACTTGCTCACGTCAGAAGCGGCATCCGGGGCCCGGCGGGGTGGCGAAGTAACCATCGCGCTTACAACTCAACATCTTGATAATTGTTGCTTTCGCTTGGCGCTTTTGTCGTTGCGCCCGCGTCCCGAACCGGCGCACCAGAGGTCATGGACCTGAACTCGGCAATGCACCGTGCGCGGGAGCACTCCCCGTTTCTTGCCCGGCTGCTCGAACTGGAGGCGCCGCTGCTCGACGGCGCATGGGAAGACGATCCGCTCGCCCACGCGCGGATCGACGATCCCGACATGCCTGTCGCGCGGCGGCTGCGGATCGAGCGGCGGCGCGTGGCGCTGCTGGTGGCGCTGGGCGACCTTTCCGGCGCCTATGACCTGCGCCGCGTGACGGGGCTGCTCAGCGCCTTTGCCGATCATGCGCTCGACGTGGCGATCCGTGCCGCGATTGAGGAGCGAACCCCGGGTGCCGCGCCCCAGGGGTTCGTGGCGATCGCGCTCGGCAAGCAGGGCAGCCGCGAGCTCAATTACTCGTCCGATGTGGATCCGATCCTGCTGTTCGACCGCGCGACCCTGCCGCACCGCGACCGAGAGACGCCGGACGAAGCGGCGATCAAGATCGCCCGGCGCGCGACCGAGCTGCTCCAGACGCGCGATGGCGACGGCTATGTCCTGCGCGTGGACCTGCGGCTGCGCCCCGCGCCCGAGGCATCGCCGATCGCGCTGCCGGTGGGGGCGGCGATCAGCTATTATGAATCGCAGGCGCTGCCGTGGGAGCGGGCTGCCTTCATCCGCGCGCGGGCGGCCGCGGGCGACCTGGCGCTGGGGCGGCGGTTCCTGGTCGCGATCCGCCCCTTCGTGTGGCGGCGCGCGCTCGACTATGGCGCGGTGGCCGAAATCCGGCAGATCTCCGGGCGGATCCGCGATCATTATGCCCAGGGCCAGGCATTCGGCCCCGGCTATGACTTGAAGCGCGGGCGCGGCGGCATCCGCGAGGCCGAGTTCTTCGCCCAGGTGCACCAGCTGATCCACGGCGGCCGCGACCGCGCGCTGCGGGCGCCGGCGACCCTGGATGCGCTGGCCGTGCTGGCCGAGGCCGGCTGGATCGCGCCCGAACAGGCAGCGACGCTGGCGGAGGGCTACACGCTGTTCCGCACGATCGAGCACCGGCTGCAGATGATCGACGATCGCCAGACGCACAGCCTGCCGACCTCGCCGGAGGCGCTCGACCATGTCGCACGGCTGCACGGGCTTGCGGACGGCGACGCGCTGCTCGACCTGCTGCGGCCGAGGGTGGAGGGCGTGGCGGCGGTGTACGACACGCTGGGCGCGAGCGACCGGCCAGCGGTGCCGGGCGATGCGCAGCTGCTGGAGGCGCGGCTGGCCGAGCTCGGCTTCGACCCGGCCGACCAGGCTGCGCGGCGCATCGCCGACTGGCGCAGCGGCCGCTATCCGGCGCTTCGCAGCCCGGCCGCGCGCACCGCGCTGGAGGCGGCGCTGCCGGAGATGCTGAGCAGCCTGGCGAGCGCGAGCGATCCCTATCAGGCGCTGATCCGACTCGACGGCATGCTCGGGCGCCTGCCCAGCGCGATCAACCTGTTCCGCCTGCTGGAGGCGCAGCCGGCGCTCGCCAAGCTGCTGAGCGCGATCCTCTGCCATGCGCCGACCCTGGCGGAGACGCTCGCCCGGCGGGCGACGCTGCTCGACGGGCTGATTGATGCAAGCGCGCTGGAGCCGGTGGGCGAGGTGGCAGAGCTTGCGGCCGGGATGGTCCCGCGCGAGGCCGGGGCCTCCTACGAGGCGGTGCTCGACCATGCCCGGGCGATCGTGGGCGAGAAGCGCTTTGCCCTGGGGGCGCAGATCATCGCCGGCACCAGCGATCCGATGACCGTGGCGGCCGGCTACGCCCGGGTGGCCGAGGCGGCGATCGAGACGCTGGTCGCCGCTACCGTGGCCGAGTTCGCGGCCCAGCACGGGCGGGTCCCGGACAGCGAGCTGGTGATCGTGGCGCTCGGCCGGCTGGGCGGGGGGCTGCTCACCCACGCCTCGGACCTCGACCTCGTCTACCTCTTCACCGGCGACTATCGCGCGGAGTCGGACGGGCCCAAGCCGCTGGGGGCGGTCCTCTACTACAACCGCCTGGCGCAGCGGGTGACGGCGGCGCTGTCGGTGGCGACCGCCTCCGGCCCGCTCTACGAGATCGACACGCGGCTGCGGCCGTCGGGAGCGCAGGGGCCGCTGGTGGTCTCGCTGGAAGGCTTCGCCCGCTACCAGCGGGAAAGCGCCTGGACGTGGGAGCACATGGCGCTGACGCGGGCGCGGCCGGTGTTCGGGTCCGCAGGTGCGCGCGAACAGGTGGCGGGCATCGTCCGCGCGGTGCTGGAAGGGGACCGGCCGGAGCGCGACATCGTCGCCGAAGCGCGGGAGATGCGGGCGGAAATGGCGCGGCACAAGCCGGGCAGCGGACCGCTCGACGTGAAGCTCGCTCCCGGCGGGCTGGTCGACCTGGAATTCGCCGTCCACGTCGTCCAGCTGGTCCATCGCACCGGCTTCCATGCCGACCTGCCGGGGGCGACCGCGGCCCTGGAGGCGGCCGGGCTGCTCCCGCACGGGCTGGTGGAGGCGCATACGCTGCTGACGCGCGCGCTGGTGACCTTCCGCCTCGTCGCGCCCGACGCGCAGCTGCCGCCGCCGGCGTCGCGGGCGCTGGTCGCGCGGGCGCTCGGGCAGGCCGACTGGGAGAGCGCGGTTGCCTCGCTCGACGCGGCGCGGCAACGGGTGGCCGCCGCCTGGGCGGCGGTGAGCAACGGGAAGGACGCGGGATGAACGAGGGCGATGCCATTCCGGCAGTGACGCTGACGGCGAGCGACGGGACCCTCATCGACCTTCCGTCGGTGCGGCCGCTGGTGGTCTATTTCTATCCAAAGGCGGACACGACCGGCTGCACGCGCGAGGCGATCGACTTCGGCGATCTCCAGCCGCAGTTCCGCGCGGCGGGCGTCGAGGTGATCGGCGTGTCCAAGGACACGCCCGCCAAGCTCGAGCGGTTCATCGCCAAGCACGGGCTGACGGTGCGGCTGGCGAGCGACGACGGCGCCGCGTGCGAGGCCTTCGGCGTCTGGGGCGAGAAGAAGCTCTACGGCCGCAGCTACATGGGAATCGAGCGGGCGACTTTCCTCTTCGATGCCGAGGGGCGGCTCGTCCAGGCGTGGCGCAAGGTGAAGGTGCCCGGCCATGCCGAGGCGGTGCTGGCCGCCGCCCGCACGGTGAAGGCGGCCGGATGACGAGCATTGCCGAGGCCTGCCGCGCGGTTCTGGAGACCGCCGACCCGCGCATCAAGGTGAAGCGGGCGCGGGCGGCGGCGCGGGCATGGCGGCGGGGCGACCTGGCGTTCGCGTTCGACGTCGCCATGCCGGACCGGCCGGGCCGGCCCGAGCGGCCGGAACTGCTGCCGCCCAACCGCATGCCCAAGCGCGGCAAGGGCGGGTCGGAGCGCGGGCGGCTGGCGCTGCTGCACGCGCTGGCGCACATCGAGTTCGTGGCGATCGACCTGGCGTTCGACGCCGCCGGACGCTTCGGGGCCGAGTTCCCGCGCGGTTTCACCGACGACTGGATCGGGGTCGGCGCGGACGAGGCGATGCACTTCGCCGTGCTCGAACGGCGGCTCCGCCACCTCGGCAGCCACTATGGCGCGCTGCCGGCGCACGACGGGCTGTGGGACGCCGCGATCGAGACCGCGCACGATGCGCTGGCGCGGCTGGCGGTGGTGCCGATGGTGCTGGAGGCGCGCGGCCTGGACGTCACGCCGGCTACCGTGGAGCGGGCGCGGGCAGGGGGCGACGAGGCCACCGCGCGCATCCTCCACCGCATCTACACGGATGAAATCCGGCATGTTTCCGCCGGCACCCGATGGTTCCAACATCGTTGTAAAATCGAGCGAATCATTCCCGCGCCGCATTGGCAGACGCTGGTACGGCGGCACTTCCGCGGGGCCGTTAAGCCACCGTTCAACGATTCGGCGCGTGCGTGTGCCGGTCTGACGCGCGATTACTACGAGCCGCTTGCAGAAAGCTGACCCGTCAGGTCAATCAACGCTCGTCAAGGCGCGGAGGGGCTGCAGCTGAGACATCGATGAAGTGCGAACGGCCGCAAGACTGCTCGCGAAACTCGGATCGCCGGACTCAGTATGACCATCAGCAACGTCGTCTCAGCCAACGCCGCGATTGCTCAGCGGTTCCGTCGTTTCTTCACCTTTCGCGATTTCATTCTGCACGACGGCCGCACCCGCCGCCGGGTCCGCATCGCGGCCCGCACCCAGGCGGTTGCCGCGGCCTTTGCGGTGATGACCATCGGCTTCTCCGGCTATGGCGTCGCGAATGCCGCGGTGGACACCGTGGTCGCCGCCGGCCTCGCCCCGAAGGCCGAGCAGGCTGCCAGCGTCGCCCAGATGCAGCAGCGGGTCCGCGTGATGGAGGCCAATGTCGCCGAGCTGCGCCAGGTCGCCGCTGCCCACGCCGCCCGCATCGACCAGCGCCAGGCGATGATCGCCGCGGTGCTGACGGGCGAGGGCGATCCGGCCGCGCTCGCCGATGCCGCGCTTGCCCCCCTGCCGCAGGGCAGCAAGGCGGTGGCGAGCGTGACCGCGCCGCTCCAGCGCGCCGAGCAGCGCCAGGCAGAGCTTGCCGCCAAGGCGCAGGAAGTCACCGCCGAGCGCTATGCCGAGACCGCCAAGCAGCTCCGCAAGCTGGGCCTGCGCCCCGAAAAGCTCGCGATGGGCGGCCCCTATGAGCCGGTGAGCACGACGGAAGCCGCCGCCGTCACCGCAGCGTCGAGCGAGGCCGACGCCCAGTTCCGCAACCTTTTCATGACCTGGAAGAAGCTCGACACGCTCGAGCAGGCTGCGATCGCGATCCCGTCGCTCCAGCCGGTCGACAACATCAAGCTGTCGAGCAACTTCGGTGTCCGCTCGGATCCGTTCCGCGGCACCGCCGCGATGCACGCCGGCATCGACCTTCCGGGGCCGATCGGCACGCCGGTCTATGCCACCGCCGACGGCATCGTCGGCCGGGCGCAGCGCGCGGGCGGCTACGGCAACCTGGTCGAGCTCAACCACGGCAAGGGCATCCAGACCCGCTACGGGCACCTGTCGAAGATCCTGGTGGGCCCGAACACCCGCGTGCGCCGCGGCCAGCTGATCGGCCTGATGGGCTCGACCGGCCGCTCGACCGGCAGCCACCTTCATTACGAAGTGCGCATCAACGGCGCCGCCGTGAACCCGATCCCCTATCTGCAGGCCGGCGACCAGCTGCTGGCGGCGCAGGATCGCGCGGCGCGCAACCGCCAGCAGGCCGTCGGCGGCCCGGCGAACTGATCGCACGACTTCCCGAGACGGAGAGGAGAGGGGCCACGGCGACCATGGTTGCCGATGGCCCCCGTACCTCTTATCTCCGGCCCATGGCCACCATCCCCGTTTCCGAAGTCGGCCTGACGCCATCCGCCGCGGCGCGTGTCGCCGCGATCGCCGCGCGTCAGGGCAAGCCCGCCATCCTGCGCCTGTCCGTCGAGGGCGGCGGCTGTTCCGGCTTCCAGTACCGCTTCGGCCTGGCCGATGGCCCGGAGGGCGATGACAGCGTCACCGAGACCGACGGCGTCCGGCTGGTCGTCGATTCGATGAGCCTCGACCTGGTGCGCGGCGCGCAGGTGGATTTCGTGGAGTCGCTGGGCGGCGCCGCGTTCAAGGTCGAGAACCCCAATGCCGCGTCGGGCTGCGGCTGCGGCACCAGCTTCTCGATCTGACGCCCCCGCGTGCGCATCGTCACCTACAACGTCAACGGCATCAAGGCGCGCCTGCCGCGCCTGCTGGAGTATCTCGCCGAGCAGACGCCCGACGTCGTCTGCCTGCAGGAGCTCAAGTCCAGCGACGAGACCTTTCCCGAGGCGGAGATCCGCGCGGCGGGGTATGGCGCCGTTTGGCATGGGCAGAAGGGGTTCAACGGCGTCGCCGTGCTCGCCCGGGGCGCCGATCCGGTGGAGCGCCAGCGTGGCCTTGCCGGCGAGCCGGAGGACGAACACAGCCGCTATCTGGAGGCCGAGGTCGACGGCGTGGTGATCGCGTCGATTTATCTGCCCAACGGCAATCCGGTGCCCGGCCCCAAGTTCGACTATAAGCTGCGCTGGATCGAGCGGCTGTCCGATCGCGCCCGCGCCCTGCTCGCCGAGGAGCGGCCGGTGGTGCTGGCGGGCGACTACAACGTCATCCCCAACGACGACGACGTCTATTCGGTGCGTGCGATGGCGAGCGACGCGCTGATGCAGCCGGAGTCGCGCCAGGGCTATCGCGCGCTGGTGGCGCAGGGCTGGACCGATGCACTGCGCACCCGCTTCCCCAAGGGCGGGGTGTGGACCTTCTGGGACTATCAGGCCGGCGCCTGGCAGCGCGACGCGGGCTTTCGCATCGACCACCTGCTGCTGAGCCCCATCGCCGCCGACCGGATTCAGGACGCCGGCGTCGACAAGGAGTATCGCGGCCGCGAAAAGGCGAGCGACCACGCGCCGACCTGGGTGCGCCTGCGTTGAGTCGGGTTGGGCGGGCGGCACTCGCCGCCGCGCTGCTGATGCCGGCGGCTGCCCAGGCGCGGGACTATTGTCCGACCCGTCCGGGCCTGGGGGAAAACCCGTGCGTGGTCGAGAAGGGCACCATCTCGGTCGAGACCGCCCTGATCGACTGGGAGCATGATCGCAGCGCCGAGGAACGCACCGATACGCTGCTGGTCGCGGACACGCTGCTGCGCTTCGGGATCAGCGACCGCGCGGAGCTGCAGCTGGAATGGCAGCCCTATGGCCGCGACGTGACGCGCGACCGGGTGCTGGGGGAGACGGAGCGCAAGGATCGCGTCGGCGACGTGACGCTCGGCGCGCGCGTGAACCTCGCCAATCCGGACGGCTCGGGCCTTTCCTGGGCGGTGCAGCCGTCGGTGACGCTGCCGGTCGGGCGCCAGCCGATCGGCGGCGGCGACTGGGGCGCGAGCCTGATTGTGCCCGTCGCCTATGCGCTGGGCGACACGCTCACGCTCGAATGGACGCCGGAAGTGGCGGCCCAGGTCGACGAGGACGGCCGCGGCCGGCACCTGGCCTATGGCACCATCGTCGGCCTGGAACTGGAGCTGACCGACGCGCTCACGACCACGCTGGAAGGCGAGGTCCGGCGCGACGACGATCCGGTCGAGCCTGCCACCACCGTCCGCGGCGCCCTGGCGCTGGCCTGGATGGCGAACGACGACACGCAGCTGGATGTCGGCACCGCCTTCGGCCTGAACCACGACACGCCGGACCTGCGCCTCTACGCCGGGGTCGCCCGCCGCTTCTGACCTCGGCGCCGTCCGTGAGCGTCGCCGTGAACCCATGAACGCCCGCTCCTGGATCGAGCGCTGAACGGCCGATTGTGGGTGGGGAGCGGTCATTGACGAGCAGCAGGGCCGCGGTACCCTGGATTGATGAGGATGCTGGCACTTCTCACGATGGTCCTTGCTGCCGCAGCGTGCGGCGTCGCGCCTCAGCCGGTCAGTAGCGAAACTGTTGCTGCCTTTGAGGTCCCGCTTCCTCAGGCCAAGGATCGCGCCGCGTTTCTAGCGATCCTACGTGATGCGGCGCGCGCTGAAGGAGCGCACGTAGACGCGGCGACCGACGAAGATTTGCGAGACACAGGGGCTGCAATGCCCCAAGCCAAGATGAGTATCCACGCTGCCGTATGGCGAGGATCAGATGACAAAGAGGCTTGGGCGACGATTATGGATCAGGCTGATCATCTCGGTCAGGTCTGGATCATGTTCTCGCGAGGTGAGAACGAGGAACTGGCCCATCGTTTTCAGAGAAGAGCGATGCGTGCAATTCAAGCCCGGTGGCCGGCCACATTATCGCTACCAATCATCGATTACCAAACCATACCTCTACGCAGTGATCTTGTAAGGACGCCCCATGGCTATCGCGTTCACCCGTCGGCTGCTTCGAGATACAGTGACAAGCCGACGATGTGAGAAGCATGTCCGCTCTTGGGCGCTTCCGGCCGTTCATTCGTATCCGTGCAGGAACGGTCGGAAACGGTGGGAAGCAGCCGTCAGATCGCGCCGCTAATCGCGTCTCTGGCACGGTCGTGACAGGCTCGAAAGTGACGGCCGGCGTCACGGGTCTGCAATCTAGTCGAGCATGCCGGCGATGGTGCGCACCGTGCGCAGGTTGCGGGTCGTCCAGATGCCGCCGCCCGGGCCCAATCCCATTTTCGAGCGCCCGGCGCCGTCACCGAAATAGAGCCACAGCGCGTCGCCCCGAAGCTCGACCCGCTCGCGGGGACCGGCGCGGCTGCGCAGAGCGGCGGCGTCCTCGTGTGTCGCCAGCTGCTTGCCCACGCAGAGCATCACCAGGTTCGGTTCCGCTTCTCCCTCCGACCCGAAGGGCTGGTCGGCCAGATACGCCCGCCATTCGACTGCCGAACGCGCGACCACGTCCACCGCGAAGCCGAAGCGCTGCGCGATCGCCTGTTCCAGAACCGCTTCGATCGCCGCGGCGGGGACGTCACTCGCCAGCACCAGGTTGCCGCTCGCCACATAGGTGCGGGCATCCCGGAACCCTGCGTCGTCCGCCAGCATCCGAAGTTCGGCCATCGGCACCCGCCGATGACCGCCGACGTTGATGCCGCGCAACAGTGCGACGTGACTAGACATGGCGACCTGCTGTTGTTGCCTTCCGACGCGTACCACAGGCCGTCGGGACAGCCACTGCCGAAGCGCATGTCGATGCCTGAGCCGCCTCTTTGGAAATCGCGCCACCTGTCGGCAAAACGCGCCATGGTTCGGCGGCGCGAAGCGCCGGAGCAAGGGGGCGCGTCGGCTAAGTCATTGAAAAGGCGCATGGCCACTGTTTGGCACGCATGATGCACTACCCCTTTTGTCAGCCAGCTGGCTGCTTGTTCAGGGAGAGACGATCATGACCATCCGTGTTGTTGCCGCCGCCGCCGCCCTCGTTCTGGGCGTTGCCACTGTCGCGGCCCCGGCCATGGCCGAGCCGCGCACCGTGCCGGCCCCCGCCACTTCCAGCACCGCCCAAAGCGTGGACACCGCCACGACCCCGTCGAAGCCCGGCACCAAGGCGAAGCGCGAGACCCGCTATTGCGCCGAGACCAGGATCACCGGCTCGCTGCTGCCGCGCCGCCAGTGCCAGACCCGTGAAGACTGGCTGCGCGACGGCGTCGATCCGCTCGACTATCTGCCCCGCTGAAGACGGTAGGCCGGGGGCAGGGCCCGCCCCCGGCACCGCCGCCGCGCGCTACAGCGTGCGCTGATAGACCTGGTAGACGCGATTGATCCGGCTCTGGATCGCGTCCGCAATCGCGATCATCCCCTGGTTGTCGTCCAGGATCCAGCCGATCTCGCCGCGCGACGCGCCATAATGGGCAACGGCATCGCGGCGGATATATTCGATCATCATGAAGGCCAGCTGGCTCGCCATCCGCGACGACTGCAGCCGCTTCACCACCCCCATCAGCGGAACGCGCATCGTCCGCACCTTGGGCTTGCGCAGCCACAGCAGCAGCTTGGCCCAGCCGAACGGGAGGAGCGAGCCGTTGAGCGGCTTGATCGCCTCGTTCATGTCCGGAAGCGTGATCATGAACGCCACCGGCTGCCCGTCCAGCTCCGCGATTCGGATCAGGTCCTCGAACACGATCGGCTTCAGCTTCTTGCCGACATCGTCGATCTCGGGCTGGGTGAGCGGCACAAAGCCCCAGTTGTCCGACCACGCATCGTTGAGGATCCCCAGGATCACCGCCGCTTCCTCGTCGAACCGCGACTTGTCGACCTTGCGGATGCGGATGCGGTCGTTCTTCTCGCCCGACTGGATGATGCGGTTGACGATGGGCGGAAAGGACTGGGTGATGTCCAGCTCATAGGTGACGAGCTGCTTGGCGGGCTGGTAGCCGGCGGCCTCCACCCAGCCCTGATACTCGGCCCGATGGTGGCCCATCAGCACGGTAGGGCTCTGCTCATGGCCCTTCACCAGCAGGCCGGGCTCCTCCCAGACCGACAGGCTGACGGGGCCGACGGCGCGCGTCATGCCCTTGTCCCGCAGCCACGCCTCGGCCGCCTCGATCAGGGCGGCGGCGGTGACGGCATCTTCCGCCTCGAACATGCCCCAGAAGCCGGTGCCGGGGCCGAAGCCCTGTTCGGCCGGCATGGTGAGCGCGAGCGTGTCGAGATGCGCGGAGATGCGGCCGACGACCCGGCCGTCCCGCTCGGCCAGCATCAGCTGCACCTCGGCGTGGCTGAACCAGCCGTTCTTCTTGGGATCGATCTGCCCGGCCACTTCGCTCTTGAGCGGCGGGACCCACTGCGGGTCGTCCGCATAGAGGCGGAAGGGTAGGTCGATGAACGCCTTGCGGTCCGCCTTCGACTGGACGGGACGGATCGTCGGTTGGGTGGCCACGCATGCCTCCGGAAGAATGGAATGGCTGGCGTGTAGCGTCGCGGGGGACGGAAGGCGAGGGGAGGGATCGACCGGGCCCGTCACAGTGATTGATTCAAGTCATCAAGCCGGCATGTTCCGATGCCTACACATGCCACGCTGTCGCCACTATCTCAGCGCTATGGAACAGGTCATGGAACCCACGCTTGCCCTTTCGCGGGATGCGGCCGGATCGGCGGACGCCCGTGTCGTCCAGCCCAAGCCGCGCATCCTCGACGACAAGACGATGCTGCGTACGGCGGCCGAGCTGACGCGCGACCTCAACGCGCCGAGCCGCACCCTCTACTGGGGCGACCTGATCGGCTCGGCGGTGCTGGGCTATGGCGCGCTGGTGGTGGCGGTGCTCGCGTCCTCTACGGTGGTCACGGTGCTGGCGGCGGTGGTGTCGGTGCTCGCACTGTACCGCGCGCTGCTCTTCATCCACGAAGTGAGCCACATGAAGCATTCGGCGCTGCCGGGCTTCCGGCTCGGCTGGAACCTGATCGCGGGCATCCCGATGCTGGTGCCGTCCTTCATGTACGAGGGCGTGCACAACCTGCACCACGCCAAGACCCGCTACGGCACCGCGGACGATCCCGAATATCTGCCGCTGGCGCTGATGAAGCCGTGGACGCTGCCGGTGTTCATCCTGGTGTCGCTGCTGGCGCCGATCGGCCTCCTGATCCGGTTCGCGATCCTGTCGCCGCTGTCCTGGTTGTCGCCCAAGCTGCGCGAGCTGGTGATCGCGCGCTATTCGTCGCTGTCGATCAACCCGTCGTTCCGCCGCCGCATCCCGGCCGGCGAGCAGCGGGTGCTCTTCGATCGCCTCGACGCCGCGGCGAGCGTCTGGGCGATCGCGCTGGTCGCGCTGGTCGCAACCGGCGTGATCCCGATGCGCGGCTTCCTGATCGGCCTGGGCATCGGGTCGGCGGTGGCGCTGCTCAACCAGGTCCGCACGCTCGTGGCGCACCTGTGGGAGAACGAAGGCGAACAGATGACGGTGACGGCCCAGTATCTCGACTCGGTGAACGTCCCCCCGCCGTCGCTGCTGCCGGGGCTGTGGGCGCCGGTGGGCCTGCGCTACCACGCGCTCCATCACCTGCTGCCGAGCCTGCCCTACCACGCGCTGGGTGAGGCGCACCGCCGATTGAGCGCGGTGCTGGAAGAGGGCTCGCCCTATCACAAGGCGAGCTACCGCAGCGCGCTGGGCCTGATGCACCGCATCGGCCGGAGCACGATGATCCGGCGCTAACGGGTCGGGGTTTGAGGAAACGAAAGGGCGGTCCGATCGGACCGCCCTTTTCCGTTTGGGCGGAGAGGCGCGCTTGGGATTGGCGCCTACTGTTTGCGGGAGAATGGAGAGGGCACGGACGGTGGCCGAGGGCGCTCGAGCCTAGCGATCTTCGCAGGCATGAGGATGACGGCGGAAACTCCGCGCTGCCTGTGCGCCAAGCTTGCCCTCGATCCCTGGGGCGCGGCGGCTTACGGGTTCGACCAGTTTACCGGCAGCACGCCGTAGCTCTCCATCGGCTTGCCCTGAGCATCGAGAGGAGGCTTCATGCGGACGCGCGAGACCGCGACGGCACAACTGCCCGCGTTCAGTCGCTCGTCGGCACTGGCGACGACAGTGCATCGTGCAACGCTGCCATCGACCTTCGTGTGGAGCAGGAGCACGACCCGACCGGACACGCCGGCGGTACGCGCCTCCGCTGGGTAGGTTTCGCGGGTGAAGGGGGCAGCGGTGGAACCGATGATGCCGGCCATCCTGTTCTGCAGATAGAGCTGCGGGTCGGCGCCCCAGGATTGTAGAAGCTCGGTCGTACAGGTGTCGAGCGCCTGCAGGGCGGCGGCCGTGCCGGTCATCTTGAGAGTCGGTGCGTCGGCCTTCCCAACCTTCATCGAGGTCGCGTCGGAGAGTTGTCGCAACGCTCCCTCATCCGGAAACAGCTTCAGCAGACGCCGCCCGGAATCGCGCATCGCGAAGGCCCCATAGTTCAGGCGAAGGTCCTCGCCCCCGCCGAGCGACACGCGCGTCTCGCCGATCGCATCCGGAAGCGACCTCTTGGGGGCGGCAAGCAGCAGCGTCCTTCGGCGACTGGTCACGATCGTCTCGAATCCGACCTCGACCGCGTTATCGGGTCCATAGGGTCGGATCACTCGGCAACCGACCTCCTCGGTCGACACCGCCCACGGTCCTGCCGGCGCAAGTTCCGCCGGCGCAGATGGTGCCGCCAGCAATGCGAGAATCCAGATCATCTATCCCCCAGGTTCCGCGCCGGATACGCCCGTTGTGGTGCGAGCGACCTTCCCCCATCAACAGGATAGACGGATGGTGGGCGGCGGAACGCGAATGGCTCGCCACGTCGTTCCTTGCGCCGGAACGAACCCGGCTATTCCTCCGTCCGGATCAGCACCAGTTCGCCGATCAGCAGGAACAGCAGGAAGGGCGCCCAGGCGGCGAGGAACGGCGGGTAGGCGCCGAGATTGCCCATCGCGAGCGCGAAATTGTCGGCGACGAAATAGGCGAAGCCCAGCGCCATGCCGATCACCGCGCGCACGAACAATCGGCCGGAACGCGCCACGCCGAAGCCGGCGACCGCGCCCAGCAGCGGCATCAGCACCGAGGAGAGCGGGCTCGACAGCTTGTGCCACAGCGCGCCGTCGAGTGCCTTGGTCGGCCGGCCGGCGGCTTCCAGGTCGGCGATCGCCTGGCGCAGCGCCTCGAACGAGAGGCTGTCGGGATCGACGGTCGCGAGCGTGAACTGGTCGGGCCGCACGCCCGAAGCGGCGTGCAGCGTGCCGAGCTGCTCCATCCTGCCGGTGGCGACGGTGAAGCGGGTCGCGCCGTCCACGCGCCACTCGCGCCCATTGAACCGGCCCTGCTTGGCCGTCAGGATCGACAGCAGCCGGCCGCCCTGGCGCTCGTAGACGGTGATGCCGCTCAGCACCGCCGCATTGCCGCGGCCGTCGATGCGATCGACCCGGATCAGGTTGGCGCCGTCGCGCACCCACACGTTGCCGCGGGTGCCGCTGTCGACCGGCAGGGGACCGTAGTCGACCTTTTCCCACTGGGTGAGCGTGGCGGTGGCGCGCGAGACGATGCGGTCGTTGAACAGGAAGGAGATGGCGGCGACCCCCAGGCTCGCGACCAGCAGCGGCGCGAGCACCTGGTGCGCCGACAGCCCCGACGCCTTCATCGAGATGACCTCGCTGTTCTGGTTGAGCTGCATCAGCGTCAGGATCGTGCCGAGCAGCACCGAGAAGGGCAGGAAGCGCGCGATGATCTGCGGCATGCGCATGGACACATAGTGCCAGACCTGCGCGTCGGTGTTGCCGGGATAGGCGAGGATCTTGGCGCTCTCGCTCAAGAGGTCGAGCGCCTGGAGCACCAGCACCAGGGCGGCGAGGATGCCGAAGGTGCGCACCAGGAACAGCCGCACCATGTAGAGCGCGACCGTCTTGGACGGGAAGGGCGAGTTCGCCTTCATGCCCTTTTCTCCCGCCGGCGGCGGCCGGGAAGATAGCGCACCAAGGCTTTCAGCCCCTTGTCGAACATGCGTTCCAGGGCGCCGATCGGCTGGCCGCCGGGCACATGGGCGATCGTATAGTACATCCAGAACACCAGCCCGGCGAAGATCAGGAACGGCCCCCAGAGCGCGATCAGCGGATCCACGCGTCCCAGCGATCCGAAGGCTTCGGCATATTCGTTCACCTTGTGATAGGTGACGATCATCACGATCGAGAGGAACACGCCGAGCGCCGAGGTCGAGCGCTTGGGCGGGACCCCCAGCGCCAGCGCCAGCATCGGCAGCAGGAACATGGTCGCCACCTCCACCAGGCGGAAGTGGAAGTTCGCGCGCGCGCTGGCGCGGGTCTCCGCCGTCTGGCCCTGGTCGCGGCCGATGATCGCGAGCTCCGGCAGCGTGCGCTCCAGGTCGCGGCCGCCGCGCGCGCGGAAGTTGCCGAACTTGGGCAGGTCGATCGGCAGGTCGTGCGAGCTGAAGCTCAGCGTGCGCGGCGTGCGGAAGCCCGGCTGGTCGTGGAGCAGCGTGCCGTTGGTCAGGCGGAAGATAATGGTGTTGGGGTCGTCGGTGGCCAGGAACTGGCCGCGCTCGGCGGTGGCCGCCAGCCAGCCGCCGTTCGGCCGCGCCACCCGCACGAAGATGCCGCGCAGCTCGGCGCCGCCTTCATGGCTCTCCTCGATGCGCAGCGTCATGCGGTTGCCGAGGTTGGTGAACTCGCCGATCTTGATCGACGCGCCGAGCGCGCCCGAGCGCAGCTCGAACCGCAGCCCCTCGTAATTGTAGCGCGCCCAGGGCTGGACGAAGCCGACGATGGTGAGGTTCAGCAGCGCCAGTGCGATCGCGTAGAGATAGGGGGTGCGCAGCAGCCGCCCATAGCTCATGCCGACGCCGCGCAGCACGTCGAGCTCCGACGTGGTGGCGAGCTTGCGGAAGGCGAGCAGCACGCCCAGCATCAGGCCGATCGGGATGCCGAGCCCCAGATATTCCGGCAGCAGATTAGCGAGCATCCGCCACACCACGCTCACCGGGCCGCCCTCGGACGCGACGAAGTCGAACAGCCGAAGCATGCGGTCGAGCACCAGCAGCATCGCCGCGATGATCAGCGTCGAGAACAGCGGCACCGCGATGAGCCGCGCCATGTAGCGATCGATCGACTTCATGCGGGGGGCGATGTGCTTTCGAGGACGGTTGGCGGAATCCCGCAGCTATAGCGGAGGGGCGGGCCTGTGCCAGCCCCTCGATCGGTGTTGGTCCCGCGCAGTCCACCACCCGTCATGCGCATGCGCGGCGCTATCCCACACAATCCCGTATTCCTGCGCAGGCAGGGATCCAAGGTCCGGCAGGGCAACGGCGGGTTGTTCCCGGGGCCCTGGGCTCCTGCCTTCGCAGGAGCACGAGAAGGACTGCCGCCAGGGGGACGCCGTACCCCGGCGGAGGCCGGGGCCCAGTTGGGAAGGTTTGGCGAGGGAGCGCAACGCAACACCCGCCTTCGCACCTGGACCCCGGCCTTCGCCGGGGTACGCGGATGGCTGGGGGGGCGCGGCGCCTTACGCCAGAACGCCCACCGCCCTGCCGGCGGCCTCGAACATGCCCAGCACCTTCTGGATCTGCTCCGGCGTGTGCTCGGCACACAGCGAGCAGCGCAGCAGATAGGTGCCGGCCGGGGTCGCGGGCGGGCGGGCCATGTTGACGTAGAGGCCGCCGTCGAGCAGCGCCTGCCACATCGCCACCGCCTGGGTCTGGTCCTCCAGGATCACCGCGAGGATCGCGGAGTCTGGCGTCTCGGTGCCGAGGCGGAAGCCCATCTCCTTCAGCCCCGCGTGCAGCGTCCGCGCGCTTTCCCACAGCCGGGCGCGCTTTTCGTGGGCGTGCTGCAGCTTGCGGATTGAGACGGCGGCGGTCGCGACCACGCTCGGCGGCAGCGAGGCGGTGAAGATGTACGGGCGGCAGGCAAGCCGGATCGCCTCGAACTTCGGGTGGTTCGACACGCAGAAGCCGCCGACGGTGCCGACCGACTTGGAGAAGGTGCCGACGATGAAGTCGACGTCGCCCTCGCAGCCCTGCGCCTCGTACACGCCGCGGCCGTTGGGGCCATAGAAGCCCATCGAATGCGCCTCGTCGGACAGCACCATCGCGCCATGCTTCTTGGCGACGGCGACCATCTCCTTGAGCGGCGCGACATCGCCGAGCATCGAATAGACGCCCTCCAGCACGACGAGCTTGCCGGCATCCTTGGGCAGACGGCCGAGCCGCTTGTCGAGATCGGCGATGTCGTTGTGACGGAAGCGGACGACCTCGGCATAGCCCTGCTTGCAGCCGTCGTAGATCGAGGCGTGGCTGTCGGCGTCGAGGATGACGTAGTCGCCCTTGCCGGCCAGCGTCGAGATCATGCCGAGGTTGGCCATGTAGCCGGTCGAGAAGACGATCGCGCCCGACACGCCGTAGAAGTCGCGCAGCGCCTGCTCGACTTCCATATGGTCGCGGAAGGTGCCGTTGAGCATGCGGCTGCCGTTGGTGCCCGATCCGAACTGGTCGAGCGCGTCCTTGCCGGCCTGGATCACGTCCGGGTCGAACGTCATGCCCATGTAGTTGTAGGTGCCGAGCAGGATCGTGTCGCGGCCGGCGATCACCGCCTCCGTCGGCGACTTCACCTGCTCCATGACGATCGCGAACGGATCGGTCACGCCGGTGTCGATCAGCGCCTGGCGTTCGGCGATCAGCGCGTCGAACTTGCTCATCAGGTCGCGCTCCGGCGCGGCGGCCGGCGGATCGACGGGGAGCTGGTGCTGGGTGGCGGCGGCTTCGGTCATCTGTGTTTTCCTGGGGACACCATCGGGCGGTTCCGGCGCGCGCCGGCCCGCCCGAACGGCGTTAGTCCTGCTTGAGCTTGGCGACGGCGTCGGTGAGCTGACCGACGGTCTCGATTTCCGCCTGCATGTTCATGGTGATGAGGATGTCGAACTCGTCCTCTACGGCCGCCACGAAGTCCATCACGGTCAGGCTGTCCCATTCGAGGTCGCCGGCAAAGGTGGTGGTCTCGGTCAGCGCCACGCCCTTCTTGTTGAACGGCTCGATCAGGCGGGAGACGGTGTCGAAAATGGCGGCGCGATCGCTCACAGGGGGCGTCCTTTGCAGATGGGGCGGTTCCTGGGCTGCGTGGCGCAGAAATCCGGCACGATTTTGGCGCTCTATAGCAGCCGGTTGGCGCGATACCATGCCGCGGTGGCGGCGAGGCCGTCGGCGGTCGCGATCCGCGGGCGCCACAGCGCTTCGGGCGGGCGCGCGTCGGAAGAGGCGGTCCAGTCGGGATGCGCCATATAGGCGGCGCGGTCCGGGGTGAGCTTTGCCTTGGGCCCGCGCGCCAGCCGGTCGAGGCGCGCGCTCAGCCGCAGCACGCTTGCGGGCACTGACAGCGGGACGACGCGGCGGCCGACGGCGGTGCCGATCGCGCGGGCGAAGCCGGCGTGGGTCCAGGCCCCGGGCGTGCCGTCGTCGGGCTCGTAGACGGTGCGGCCGGGGTCCTCGCCGGCAAGCGCCAGCAGCAGGCGGGCGAGGTCGTCGACGTGGATCAGCGACAGCCGGCCGGCGGGCGGCATCGGCACCACGCCCCACCGGGCGGCGCGGAACAGCTCCAGCATCTCCAGGTCGCCCGGGCCGTAGACGGCGGGCGGGCGTACCATCGTCCAGGCCAGCGGGGAGGCGCGCACCGCATCCTCGGCCCCCGCCTTGGAGCGGCCGTAGAGCGACAGGCCCGGCTCGCGCGCGGCGAGCGAGGAGACGTGGACGAAGCGGCGGATGCCGGCGGCTTGCGTGGCGGACAGGATCGCGCAGGTGCCGTCGACGTTGCCGCGGGTGAAGCCGTCCGGCGTGGGTGCGTTGACGACCCCGGCGACGTGGATCACCGCATCGGCTCCGATCGCCAGCTCGGCGAGCGCGTCCGGCGTGTCGAGTGCGCCCGCCACCCAGGTGACGCCCGCCTGCGGCGGCTGCGGCCGGCGGGTGAGCGCGCGGACGCTGTGCCCGGCCTCCCGCGCGAGCGCGAGGGTACGGCGGCCGACGAAGCCGGTGGCGCCGGTGAACGCAAGGACGCTCATGCGACCACCATATGGTTGCGGTGGACCAGCGCGGTGCGCGGCGCGTGCCCCAGGATTGCCTCGAGTTCGTCGCTGCGGCGGCCGACGATGCGCACCGCCTCCTCCGCGTCATATTCGCTCAAGCCGCGGGCGACCGGCTGGCCGGCCTCGTCCAGGATCATCACCAGGTCGCCGCGCGCGAACCGCCCTTCGACGCGGGTGGCACCGGCCGGCAACAGGCTGCGCCCGTCCTGGAGCGCGGCGGCAGCGCCGGCGTCGATGTGGATGGTGCCGCCGGCGACGAGCCGCCCCTGCAGCCAGGCCTTGCGCGCGGGCTGGGCAGGGCGGGCGACGAACACGGTGCCCCGCCCGCTGTCGGCGAAGCGCGACAAGGGACGCTCGACCCGGCCCGATGCGATGGCGAGGTGCGCGCCCGCCGCGGTCGCGATCCGGGCCGCCTGCACCTTGGACACCATGCCGCCCGATCCCATGCCGGAGGCGGAGCGGGTGTCGGCCATTGCCTCCACCGCCGCATCGATCCGCTCCACCCGCTCGATGAAGCGCGCATCCGGATCATGGGTGGGATTGCGGTCGTAGAGCCCGTCGATGTCGGACAGCAGCACCACGCCGTCCGCATTCGCTGCCTGGCCGACGCGCGCGGCGAGCCGGTCGTTGTCGCCGAAGCGGATTTCTTCGGTGGCGACGCTGTCGTTCTCGTTGACCACCGGCACGACGCCTAGCGTCAGCAGCCGGCCGAGCGTGGCGGCGACGTTCAGGTAGCGGCGGCGCTGCTCCAGGTCGTCCAGCGTCACCAGCAGCTGTGCGGCCGTGAGCCCCCGGTCGCCGAGCAGCTCGGCCCAGGCGCCCGAAAGCGCGATCTGCCCGGTGGCAGCGGCCGCCTGCGCATCCTCCAGGCTGGCACGGCCGCCCTTGGGCAGCCCCAACCGCCGGGCGCCGAGCGCGATCGCGCCGGAGGAGACGACGATCACCTGCTGGCCGGCGGCGTGGCGCTCGGCGATGTCGGCGATCAGGCCGCCCAGCCAGTCGCGCCGGATCGCGCCGCCGGCGTCGACCAGCAGCGCGGACCCGACCTTGACCACCAGGCGCGGGCAGGCGGCGGGGGCGAACAGCGACATGGGATCAGGCGCGCGTCAGATCGGCGACCATTCGATCGGGTCCTCGCCCTCGTCGCTGTCCTCGACCTGCTTGTTTTCCGGATCCATCAGCTCGATCAACTGGTCGAGCACCCAGTCGACGCCGACGCCGCTGGCCCCCGACATCGGGATCACCGGCGCGCCGCTCGCCTCTTCCAGCTCGGCCGAAAGTGCTGCGATCAGCTCGTCGTCCAGCGTGTCGATCTTGTTGAGCACGACGATCACGCGCTTGTCGGTGAGGCCCGCGCCATAGTTCTCGAGCTCGTCGCGCACGATCCGATAGCTTTCGGCCACGTCCGCATCATTGGCGTCCACCAGGTGCAGCAGCACGCGGCAGCGCTCGATGTGCCCCAGGAAGCGGTCGCCGATGCCCGCGCCCTCGGCCGCACCCTCGATCAGGCCGGGGATGTCGGCGATCACGAACTCGCGCATCTTATGGCTGACCACGCCCAGCTGCGGGCGGGTGGTGGTGAAGGCATAGGCACCGACCTTGGCCTGGGCGTTGGTGACGGCGTTGATGAAGGTCGACTTGCCCGCGTTGGGAAGGCCGACCAGACCGACGTCGGCCAGCAGCTTCAGGCGCAGCCACACCCACGCCTCGGCACCCGGCCAGCCGGTGCCGTGCTGGCGCGGCGCGCGGTTGGTCGAGGTCTTGTAGCTGGCGTTGCCGCGGCCACCGTCGCCGCCGCGCAGGAACACCTCGCGCTGGCCGGCGCGGGTGAAGTCGAGCAGCACGGTCTCCTTGTCCTCGGCGAGGACCTGGGTTCCCACCGGCACCTGGATGACCAGATCGTCGCCGCCGCCGCCGGTCTTGTTCGAGCCCGAACCGCCCTTGCCACGCTGGGCTCGGAAATGCTGGGTGTAGCGAAAGTCGATCAGCGTGTTGAGACCGGGAACGGCTTCGAACACGATGTCGCCGCCCTTGCCGCCGTCGCCACCGTCGGGGCCGCCATATTCAATGAACTTTTCGCGGCGGAAGCCGACGGCACCGGGGCCGCCCGTTCCGGAGCGCACGAAAATCTTGGCTTGATCGAGAAAATGCATGGCGCCGCTTTACGTGCGCGCGGGGCTTTTATCCACCGTCGCGTTCAGGTCGCCGTAGGAGGACAGCAGCCGCTGGCGGGCGAGCGCGCGGGCACGGTCGCGCGGCAGGCCCAGCGCCTTGGCCATGGCGCCGCCGAGCAGCGCGTCGCCGAGCGCGATCAGGACGAGGTGCAGCGTCTCGTCGGCAAGCGGCAGGTCGCCCAGGCCGGAGTCGGTCGCCAGCGTGTCGACCAGGCGATGGATCGCGTCCAGCACCGGATCGAGCAGCTGGTGGTTGCCCGACAGGATCATCCAGCTGGCAAGCGCGCCGGCACCCTGGTGGCCGAAGGCGTCGAAGGTGAGGTCCACCACCTCGGTCGGATCGCCCTTGCTGCGCGCCCGCAGCGCCGCCGCGCCGATCTCGGCAGTGATGGTGGCGGCCATGCGCTCGACCAGCGCCTCCTGCAGCCCGGCCGCCGAGCCGAAATGGTGGAGCAGGTTCGCATGGGTGCGGCCGATCCGCGCGGCCACCGCCTTCAGCGTCACGCTTTGCGGGCCGCTTTCGACCAGCAGCGCGCGGGCGGCGTCGAGCGCCGCCTCCCGCGATTGCGCCGACGACAGGCGCCGGCGTGTTATTGACATGGGTGTAAGTAGTACATAGCTCCTTCTGATTGGAGGATTTTCATGACGAAGGCAAAGACTCCCGCCGACCTGACGATCACGCCGCGCGACCTGCGCTTCGGGCGCGGGCAGGCGCGCCGGCGCTGGTGGCTGAACGACGATCCCATCGGGACCGCGCTGTTCAACGCGCTGTCGGTGACCTTCCCCAAGGGGGAGGCGTTCTTCATCGAAAGCGTGCGGCGCTTCCGCGAGGGCGTGTCGCCGCGGCTGGCCGGGGAAATCGCCGCCTTCACCCGCCAGGAGGCGATCCACACCCGCGAGCATGTCGCGTTCAACCGCCACGTCACCGAACAGGGCTATGACGTGTCGCGGCTGGAGGCGCGGGTGGACGAGGAGCTGGCGATCGCCCGCAGCCGGCCGCCGAGCGTGTCGCTGGCCGCGACCCTGTGCCTCGAGCATTTCACCGCGATCCTGGCGCACGCGATCCTCGCCGATCCCCGCCACCTGGAAGGCGGCGACCAGAGCGCTGCGGACCTGTGGCGCTGGCACGCGATCGAGGAGATCGAGCACAAGGGTGTCGCCTATGACGTGTGGATGCACGCTACCCGCGACTGGAGCCGCTGGCGGCGCTGGATGGTGAAGGCGCATGCGATGCTGATCGTCACCGCCCGCTTCCTGAGCGGCCGCACCCGCGGCATCCTCGACCTCCTGGAGCAGGACGGGCTGAAGGGCGCGGGCGTGAAGTGGCGGCTGTTCCGCTATGCGTTCGTCCGGCCCGGCGTCGCGCGCAGCCTGGTGCGGCCGTGGATCGCCTTCTTCCTGCCGGGCTTCCACCCCTGGAACCACGACGATCGCGCGTTGATCAACAAGGCCGACAGCGAGTTCGCGGCGGCGCGGCCGGCGGTGGCGTAGGGCGAGATCCCTTCCCAATACCCGTTCGCCTCGAGGTGCCGTCGAGCTTGTCGAGACGGCGTATCGAGAGGCCGGTTGTTGCGGCTCTCTCGGTACGGGCTCTCGACAAGCTCGACGACTACTCGAGACAAACGGGGTGGGAGCGGGAGAAGGGTCGGAGCCCACTGGCACCCCGCCCGCCGATGCGGCATGGCAGGGCCATGCGCACCATCTCGCACGATGTCGCCGTCCGGCTCTACCACCTCGACGACGAGGGTGGGGTCGCCACCACCATCCTCTACGGCACGTTGGCCGAGGCGCTGGCGCGCGCGGCGGCCGAGCCGGAGGACATCCAGGCCGGGCTCTACCTCCAGACCAGCAACGACGTGGTGTCGTACCTGGATTACTGCGAGGGCTGAGGCGCGGCCATGCACCTGATCGCCGAGGCCATCCTGCTGTCCGTGCGCGGGCATGGCGAGCATGGCGCGGTGGTGCGGGCGTTGACCGCGCGTTCGGGGGTGCAGCCGGGCTACGTCCGCGGCGGGCGCTCGCGGGCGCTGCGCCCGGTGCTCCAGCCGGCCAATCTCGTGCGCGGCGAATGGCGCGCGCGCACCGAGGAGCAGCTGGCCGGGCTGACGGTGGAGCTGGTGCACAGCCGCGCGCCCCTGTTCGCCGAGCCTTTGGCAGCCGCCGCGATCGAATGGGCGTGCGCGCTGACCGCCACCGCGCTGCCGGACGGACTGCCCTATCCGCGGCTGCATGCGGCGCTGTCGGCAGTGCTCGACGCGGTGGAGGCGGCGCCGGCGGCGCGTGGCTGGGCGGCGGCGCTCGCCCGCTACGAACTGCTGGTGCTGGCGGAACTCGGCTTCGGTCTCGACCTGGAGCGCTGCGTCGCGACCGGCACGGCCGAGGACCTCGCCTTTGTGAGCCCCAGGAGCGGCGGCGCCGTCAGCCGCGCCGCGGCGTCGGGCTATGAGACCCGGCTGCTGCCGCTGCCTGCCTTCCTGCGCGAAGGAGGCGAGGCGGACTGGCCCCAGCTGTTCGACGCGCTGCGGCTGACCGGGCATTTCCTGGAGCGCGACGTGCTGGTCGGACGCGGCGCGGAGGCGCTGGCGGCGCGGCAACGACTGGTCGAAAGGCTCAAAAGGGCGGTTGCGTGAGCGGGGCGGCTGGGCCAATCCCCGCAGCGCCAAGCGAAAGGAGTGGAATGTCGCTGATCGCCTTGCTGCCCGGAGACGGGATCGGACCGGAAGTTATCGCCCAGGCACGCCGTGTGCTCGAGGCTCTGTCGCTTGACCTGAGCTTCGAGGAAGCGCCCGTCGGCGGCGCCGCCTATCTCGAGAAGGGCCATCCGCTGCCGCCCGAGACGCTGGCGCTCGCCAAGCGCGCCGATGCGGTGCTGTTCGGCGCGGTCGGCGATCCCCGCTTCGATGCGGTCGAGCGCGCGTTCCGGCCCGAGCAGGCGATCCTGGGCCTGCGCCGCGAGCTGGGGCTGTTCGCCAACCTGCGCCCGGCCAAGCTGTTCCCCGGCCTGGAAGACGCCTCCGCGCTCAAGCCCGAGGTCGCGGGCGCGATCGACATGGTGATCGTGCGCGAGCTGAACGGCGACGTGTACTTCGGCGAAAAGGGCCGGCGCACCACGATGGACGGCCTGCGCCAGGGCTATGACCTGATGAGCTACAACGAGCGCGAGGTGGAGCGGATCGCCCGCGTCGGCTTCGAGACCGCCCGCGTGCGCAAGAAGCGGCTCTGCTCGGTCGACAAGGCCAATGTGCTGGAGACCAGCCAGCTGTGGCGCGACGTGGTGAAGAGCGTCGCGACCGAATATCCGGACGTGCACCTGACGCACATGTACGTCGACAACGCCGCCATGCAGCTGGTGCGCAACCCGGGCCAGTTCGACGTGATCGTCACCGGCAACCTGTTCGGCGACATCCTGTCCGACCAGGCGAGCATGTGCGCCGGCTCGATCGGCATGCTGCCCTCGGCCGCGCTCGATACCGGCAAGAAGGGCCTGTACGAGCCGATCCACGGATCGGCGCCCGACATCGCCGGCCAGGGCAAGGCCAATCCGTGCGCGACGATCCTGTCGGCGGCGATGATGCTGCGCTACTCGCTCGACGACGAGGTTTCGGCCGAGCGGATCGAGCGCGCGGTCGCGGGGGCGCTGACCGCGGGTGTGCGGACGCCCGACCTGGGCGGCACCGCCACCACCGCCGAGATGGCCGACGCGGTCCTGGCCCGGCTGGCGTGAACCTGGCGCTCGCGCTCGCGGTCGTCGTCCCGGTCTTCAACGAGCGCGCCAATGTGGCGCTGCTCGTGGAGAAGCTGGCGGCGGCGCTCGCAGGCCGGGCGTGGGAAGTGATCTTCGTCGACGACGACAGCCCGGACGGGACCGCGGAGGCCGCACGCGCGCTGGCGGCGACGGACTCCCGGGTGCGGGTGATCCAGCGGATCGGCCGCCGCGGGCTCTCGACCGCGTGCATCGAGGGGATGTGCGCCACCGCCGCGCCGGTGGTGGCGGTGATCGACGGCGACCTCCAGCATGACGAGACGCTGCTGCCGCGCATGCTCGACGCGCTGGAGGGCGACGCGGACCTCGACCTGGTGATCGGGTCGCGCTTCGTGGACGGCGGCGGCACCGGGGAGTGGGACGCCGATCGTGTCGCCAAGTCCGCCTTCGCCACCAGGCTGTCGCGCCGGCTGCTGAAGGCCGATCTGTCCGACCCGATGAGCGGATTCTTCATGATCCGAACGCCGCTGGTGCGGGCGCTGGTGCCGTCGCTGTCGGGGATCGGCTTCAAGATCCTGCTCGACATCGTGACGGCGAGTCCGCGACCCCTGCGCTTCGTGGAGCTGCCCTATGTGTTCCGCACGCGCGTGGCCGGCGAGAGCAAGCTCGACCATGTCGTGGCGCTCGAATATCTGATCGCGCTCTACGACCGCATGTTCGGGCGGATCGTGCCGGTGCGCTTCGTGCTGTTCTCCGCGATCGGCGCGGCGGGCGCGGCGGTGCACCTGGGGCTGCTGGCGCTGCTGCTGGAACTGGCGCCGATCGGCTTCGTCGCCGCCACCATCCTGGCGACGGTCGCGGCGATGACGTTCAACTTCTTCCTCAACAACGCGCTCACCTATCGCGACCGCCGGCTGAAGGGCGCGCGGGCGCTGCTCGACGGCTGGGTGTCCTTCTGCCTCGTGTGCGCGGTGGGGGCGGTCGCCAACGTCGGGGTCGCCGCCTTCCTCTATGACGTGCGCGGCGGCGCCTGGGCGGTGCCGGCGCTGGCGGGCGTGCTGGTGGGCGCGGTTTGGAACTTCGCGCTGTCGAGCCGCTTCACCTGGGGACGCTACGGCCGCAGGCCGGCGGCGTGAGGCATCGGTCGGATCGACATCCCTCCTTTCCCGCTTGTCTCGAGTAGGGATGGAGCTTGTCGAGAGCCCGTATCGAGAGAGCCGCAACCGCCGACCTCTCGATACGCCATCTCGACGAGCTCGATGGCTACTCGAGGCGAACGGATAAGGGGAAATGGCGCAACGCCTGCGCTGAACGTCGCTTCACCGCCAGCTGTCGAACCACATCCAGCGGTTGAACGCGCCCGGCCCGTCCAAGGGCGCGGCGCTCAGGATCGGCCAGAAGTGGAAGAAGGCGAACAGCGCCGCGAACAGGAAGATCTCGTCCAGGTAGCGGCGCCGGCTCTGCGGCCAGGCGTGAAAGGCCGCGGCGATCGCCACGCACAGGAAGATGCCCGACAGGTGGTAGTAATAGAAGAAGCCGAGCGACTTGGGGATCGCCGCCCAGATCGCCAGCGACGCGACCCACAGCAGCCCGGCCCCCCCGATCGCGGACGAGCGCCGGCGTAGCCCCGCCCACAGGCACGCCGCCACCGCGACCAGGCCGCCGTACCAGATCACCGGGTTGCCGATCAGCAGCACGCCGCGCTGCACGCCCCCGTCGGGCTCGTAGAAATACCAGATCGGGCGGACCAGCAGCGGCCAGCTCCACCAGTCCGACTGATAAGGATGCGGCGGCAGCAGCTGCGTCTGGCGCTCGTACATATAGCGCTGGAACGGGATCAGCTCGCCCAGCGTCATCGGATCGAGGCGGTAGAAGAAGGCCGGCAGGAAGGTGAGGAAATAGGTGGCGATGCTCGCCAGCCCCAGCACCAGCACGGCGGCGATCGCGTGGACGCCGGGGAAGTAACGGTCGCGGTCGCGCCACTTGGTCCACAGGATCAGCAGGCAGGCCAGGGCGACATAGGGCGCCGCCACCCATTTGGTGCCCACCGCCAGGCCGAACAGCACCCCCGACAGCAGCAGCCGCGGCCACACGCGCCCGCGCGGCGCCCGCATCGCCCATAGCAGGGCGGCGATCGCGCAGGTCACGAACGCGCCCAGAAACCCCTCCAGCATCGCGATCCGCGCCTGGATGTAGACGGTCTGGTTGAGCAGCACGAACACGGCGCCCAGCACCGCGATGCGGGCGCGCCCGAACAGCAGCCACAGGATCGCGAACACGCCCAGCACCGTGGCCGTCCCGGCCAGCGTCGACAGCGCCCGCCAGCCGATCGGATTGTCGCCGAACAGGCGGATGCCGAGGCCGATCAGTTCCTTTGCGACCAGCGGATGCTCGGTGTTGGCTGGCTCCGCCAGCGCCCAGAGCGTGCGCGCGGCCGGGACATAGTGGATCTCATCGAACGTCAGCACCGACGGCGCACCCAGCCGATAGCAGAACAGCAGCTGCGCGGCCGCGCCGATCAGCAGGGCCAGGGTCCACGGGCGATCGCGCAGGCGGGAGAGCATGGCCGTGCTGATAGGTCGGAAGCGCCGCCGGGGATAGGGCGTGCAGCGCGGCGCGGCGTACCTCCGGAGCGGAGCATCGGGCCTGCCCCAAATGCTTGCACGGCTCGCCTCAAGGGAGCAAAGCGAGCGCCATGAAGCGTACCACCGGACAAGACCGCACGATCACCCGCAACTGGCGCCCGGCGACGCAGGCCGTGCGCGGCGGCACCGCCCGCAGCGAGTTCGGCGAAACCTCCGAGGCGCTGTTCCTGACCTCGGGCTATTGCTACGACAAGGCAGGCGACGCCGCCGCACGCTTTGCGGGCGAGCAGCAGGGGATGACCTATTCCCGCCTGCAGAATCCGACCGTGGAGATGCTGGAGGAGCGCATCGCGCTGCTGGAAGGGGCCGAGGCGTGCCGGACGATGGCGTCGGGCATGGCGGCGATGACCGCGGCGCTGCTTTGCCAGCTGCAGCAGGGCGATCATGTCGTTGCCGGCCGCGCGCTGTTCGGATCGTGCCGCTGGCTCACCGACACGCTGCTGCCCAAGTTCGGCATCGAGACGACCGTGGTCGACGCGCGCGACGCGCAGCAGTTCGCCGACGCCGCGCGGCCCAACACCAAGGTCTTCTTCTTCGAGACGCCGTCCAACCCGACCATGGACGTGGTCGACCTGAAGGCGGTGTGCGGCATCGCGCGCGAACGCGGCATCGTCTCGGTCGTCGACAACGCCTTTGCCACCCCGGCGCTGCAGCGGCCGATGGAGTTCGGCGCCGACGTCGTCGCCTATTCCGCGACCAAGATGATGGACGGGCAGGGCCGCGTGCTCGCCGGTGCGGTGACCGGCACCAGCGCCTTCATCAACGACGTGCTGCTGCCCTTCACCCGCAACACCGGCCCGACGCTGTCCGCGTTCAACGCCTGGGTGGTGCTCAAGGGCCTGGAGACGCTGGACCTGCGAATCCGCCGCCAGAGCGAGAATGCGCTCGCGGTCGGCCGCTTCCTGGAAACGCGCGTGCCGCGCATCAACCATCCGGGCCTTCCCAGTCATCCGCAGCATGCGCTGGCGATGGCGCAGATGGATGCGGCCGGCCCGATCTTCTCGTTCGAGGTCGACGGCGGCCGCACCCAGGCGCACGCGCTGCTCGACGCGCTGGCGCTGATCGACATCAGCAACAACATCGGCGACTCGCGCTCGCTGATGACGCACCCGGCCTCCACCACCCATGCCAGTGTGGCCGAGGACAAGCGCGTCGAGATGGGCATCGGCGAGGGGCTGTTGCGCCTCAACGTCGGGCTCGAGGATCCGCAGGACCTGATCGAGGATCTCGACCAGGCGCTCACCGCGGCGGGGCTGTGAAGGCGTTCTTCCCCTATGTGGCCGAGACGCGCGGGATCACCGTGCGCGTCTCCGTCAGTTATCTGGCCGAACAGTCGGAGCCGGCGCAGGCGCGCTGGTTCTGGGCCTATCACATCCGCATCGAGAACAACGGCGAGCGCGCCGCCCAGCTGCTGACCCGCCACTGGATCATCACCGACGGCCGCGGCGAGCGCCACACGGTGGAGGGCGAGGGCGTCGTCGGCGAACAGCCGCTGATCCTGCCGGGCGCCAGCTACGACTATGTGTCCGGCTGCCCGCTCTCCACCCCCACCGGATCGATGCAGGGTAGCTATCACATGCTCGACACCGACGGCGCCGCGTTCGACGTGGCCATCCCCAAGTTCGCGCTCACGGCACCGGCGGTGGGCGCGTGAAGCGGACGCACCTGCCGCTGAATGGCCTGCGCGTGCTGGATGCGGCCGCGCGCCACCTGTCCTTCACCCGCGCCGCCGACGAGCTGGCGGTGACGCCGGCAGCGGTCGGCCAGCAGGTTCGCGCGCTGGAGGACACGCTGGGCGTGGTGCTGTTCCGCCGCACCACCAAGGGGCTGGAGCTGACACCGGAAGGCGAGGCGGGCTTGGCGGCGCTGCGCGACGGCTTCCTCCAGTTCGAGGAGGCGGTGCGCGCCATGCAGGCGGGCCAGTCGTCCAAGTCGCTGACGGTCGCGGCGCCGCGCGACCTGACCCAGAAGTGGCTGATGCCCAAGCTCGCGGAGATCGCGCGTACCGATCGCGAGCTCCGCTTCGTGCTGGTCGCCGCCGACGAGGCCGTCGAGTTCACCGAGGCGAACCTTGACCTGGCGATCCGCTGGGGCGAGGGGCCGGGCGTGCACGAGGGTGAGGCGCTGGAGTCGGAGGGGCTGGTGACGGTCGCCGCGCCCGGTTTCGGCACCGACACCGTGATCGGCTGGCCGGGTTGCCCGGGTGGCGAGGCGCAGGCGCTGGTGCAGGTCGCCGATGCCGGCCTCGCGATCGATGCGGCTGCCGCCGGGCTGGGGCGCACGACCGTGCCGGAGCTGCTCGCGCGGGCCGATCTGGCCGCCGGCCGGGTCGTGGCGCTGGGCGAGGCGCAGGCGGGGCGGGAGGGCTATTGGCTGGTCGCCCCGCTGCCGCAGTGGCGCCAGAAGAAGGTCCGGGCACTGGTCGAGGCGCTGGGCGCGTGAACCCGGTGCCGCCGGCATTGCCGGTGCTGGAGACGCCGCGGCTGCGGCTGCGCGCGCTCGAAGCCGCCGATGCGGAGGCGCTGCACCCGACGCTCTCCGATCCCGCCAGCATGACCTGGTGGTCGCATCCGCCAATGGAGAGCCTGGCGGAGACGCGCGCGCACCTGGAGCGCAACGCCGCCGCCCCCGACTGGCGCAGTTGGGTGTTCGCGCCGCGAGAAGGCGGGCCCGCGATCGGCTTCGTCGCCGTCGGCGAGAAGCGCAACGGCGCGTGCGAGCTCGGCTACATGATCGCCCGCGAGCATCGGGGCTCGGGGTTGGCGCGCGAGGCGGTGTCGGCCGTGCTCGACCAGCTCTTCGCCAGCGAGGGCCGCCGCCGCGTGTTCGCGGACACCGATCCCGACAACATGGCCTCGCGCGCGTTGCTGGGACGCTTGGGCTTCACGCTGGAGGGCCGCCTGCGCGCCGAGTGGGAAACCCACATCGGCATCCGCGACAGCCTGATCTACGGCCTACTGCGCGAGGAGTGGCTGAGCAGGCCGCCGCGGGACTAGCAGGCGCGCGCCGGCCGGGGAGGGGACGAGGCATGACGGCGATAGTTGCACTGCTGCTGTTGCTGGGCGCGTCCCCGCCTGTGCAGCCTCCGCCGATCCACGGGATTTGGGAGACCGCCTGCCTGCCGATTGGCGAAAACGGCCGGCACGGCGTCGTCACGCGCGTCACCCTCACGCATCGGCGATTGCAGGCCGTGTCCCAGGTCTATGAGACCCGCGCGTGCGACGTTCCAACGTTCAAACTCCACTTCCGGGGCACGCTCTTGCCCGTGCAGGTGGACGGCGGGCGGTGGCTCCTGCGCCACCATGTTCGCGCGATCACCCTGACACCGCAGGCCGCGGCAGTCGTCGCACAGTACAATCGTGCCGACAGCCCCTCCTCCGGCTGCGGGATGAAGGGCTGGAAGCTCGGTGTGGCGCGGTCGGTGGCGGGACGTCGCTGCGCCCCGATCGACTTCGCCCCGCTCGGGACCCTGCTCTACGACGCGGCCTGGACCGACGGGGAAGAGCTCCGCTTCGGCGCCTTTCCGGAGGCCTGGAGCAACCGCTCTGCCGGGCAGCGGCCGACCCGGCCGCTGCCGCAGAGCTTCCGCCGGGTGCGCTGAAGCAATCGCCTAAAGGGAAGCCAAATCGATTTCGGCGTTGCGGTCCAGCCAGTTGTCGGCCGGCGGCATCGGGTACTTCAGCCCCGTCGCGCAGTTGAACAGGACCGTGCGCTCCTCCGGGTCGACGAGCCCGTCGGCGAGCGCCTGGCGGTAGGCCGCAAGCGTCGCGCCGCCCTCGGGGCAGAGCAGCAGGCCGTCCTTGCGCGCCGCCTCGTCCACCGCAGTGAGGATGGCGGGATCGCCGACCGCAAGCGCGCGGCCGCCCGATTCGCGCACCGCCCGCAGGATCAGGAAGTCGCCCACCGCGCGCGGCACGCGGATGCCCGCGGCGACGGTGGCGGCGTCCTCCCAGCGCTCGGCATGGTCCACGCCCGCCTCGAACGCGCGCACGATCGGCGCGCAGCCGGACGCCTGCACCGCGTACATGCGGGGCCGCTTCGAGCCGATCCAGCCGAGCCGCTCCATTTCGTCGAACGCCTTCCACATGCCGATCAGGCCGGTGCCGCCGCCGGTGGGATAGAAGATCGCGTCGGGCAGCTCCCAGCCGAACTGGGCGGCGAGCTCCAGCCCCATCGTCTTCTTGCCCTCGATCCGGTACGGCTCCTTGAGCGTTGAGAAGTCGAACCAGCGGCCTTCCGCGGCGCCGCGGGCGACGATCGCGCCGCACTCGTCGATCTGGCCGTTGACCCGCCAGACGCGCGCGCCCTGCGCCGCGATCTCGCGGACGTTCACCTCCGGCGTCTCCTCCGGGCAGAGCACCACCGTCTCGATGCCGCAGCGCGCCGCATAGGCGGCGAGCGCCGCGCCGGCATTGCCGTTGGTCGGCATCGCGATGCGGGTGACGCCCAGCTCGCGCGCCATCGCCACCGCCATCACCAGCCCGCGCGCCTTGAACGATCCGGTGGGGAGCCGCCCTTCGTCCTTGACGATCGCACCAGGGCCGCCCGAGCGGGGGATCGGCACCAGCGGCGTCTCGATCTCGCCCAGCGACACGATGCTCGCGGTCCGGCGCACCGGCAGCAGCTCGCGCCAGCGCCAGAGGTCGGTCGGGCGCGCGGCGATCGCATCCCGTGACACCGCCTGCCCGAGCGCCTCCAGCTCGTAGCGGACGAGGAGCGGCCGACCGACCCGGGAGAGGCCGTGCAGCCGGTCGGCTTCGTAGCGCTCGCCCGTCATCGAGCATTCGAGGTGGCTGACGAAGGTCGGCCGGTCGCGGTGCAGATTCTCGTTCACCCCGCCTGCTTAGACCGCGCGGCGGCGGGCTGTCACGCGTCCGGGGGCGGGCCGTCGCGCACGACCCGCCCCTCGATCAGGCTGCGAGCGGCGGCGCGTCGAAGCGGTCGGGCAGGGCCGGGCTCCCCGCGCGCCGGCGGGTGTAGTGCACGGCCGGGAGGTCGCTCCCCCGCGCGCGGCAATGGGCGAGGGCCTGCTCCCCGGTCGGGCGGAAGTCCAGCTTGCGCAGCACGCGGCCGGAGGCGGGGTTGTCGAGGAAGTGGCGCGCGGACACCTCCGGGATCCCGAGCGTGTCGGCGATCGCGAGCAGCGCCCGCGCCGCCTCGGTCGCATAGCCGCGGCCCCAGGCGTCGGGTGTGATCCAATAGCCGAGCTCGTGCCCGCCCTCGTCGCCCCGGTGGAGGCCGGCGCCGCCCACCAGGCGGATGTCGTCGCCCTCGTGCGCGAACACCAGCAGCGCGGGGGTGCGCGGGGCCTGCGGCGTGCGCAGAAACGCCTCGGCATCGCCCAGCGCATAGGGCCAGGGCATGCGGCTGGTGTTGCGCGCGACGGCTTCGTGGCCCGCGGCGCGGGCGAGCTGAGGGGCATCCTCGGCCCAGCCGGGCCGCAGCGTCAGGCGTTCGGTACGGGCGAACATGTGCGCTCTCCTCTTGCGCGGGCGCCTACGCCGTCTTGATGACAGCGCCGCGACCATTTCGGGCAGAGGGAGCAAGAAAAAAGGGAGCCGGGGCGGACCCGTCTCCCTTGTTGGCTGGTCCCGCTGGATGCGGGACCCGGGTCGCCCTGGTGGGCAACCCGGTTGGTCGCCCTATTTATTCAGCCGCAATCGCCGGCATGTCGACCGAGCAGAATTTACGGCCGAGCTTGCCCTCGCGGAACGACACGCGGCCGTCGACGAGCGCGAACAGGGTGTGGTCCTTGCCCATGCCGACGTTGACGCCCGGGTAGAACTTGGTCCCGCGCTGGCGCACGATAATGTTGCCGGCGACCACTTCCTGGCCACCGAACTTCTTCACGCCGAGGCGACGGCCTGCCGAATCGCGACCGTTGCGCGAAGAGCCGCCTGCTTTCTTATGTGCCATGGTTCAAACTCCTCGTGTTCGCGCTCAGGCGGCTGCGCTGTCGTCAGCGCGGCTGTCGCCGATCGCGGTGATCTTCAGGATGGTGTGCTGCTGGCGATGGCCGTTCTTGCGGCGATAGTTATGGCGGCGACGCTTCTTGAAAACGATCACCTTCTCACCCTTCGCCTGGGCGACGATCTCGGCGGAGACCGTGAGGCCCTCGACCGACTTCAGCTCGCTGCCCTCGCCGGCGAGCAGAACGTCGCCCAGGGTCACGTTGCTGCCGGCGTCGCCGTCCAGCTTTTCAACGACGATCTTGTCTCCGGCGGCGACGCGATACTGCTTGCCGCCCGTGCGCACGACTGCGAACATGGCCCTCATCACTTCCCAAAAGCATGTGCCCGCGCAGGGAAGCCCGGCGCAGGAGAGAGGGCGAGCTAGGCGAGCCCGGCCCTTGTGTCAAGGCTGATCGCCCGCAAGGGGCCACGCAGGAGGGTGCGGGGCAGGCGGGAGGGGGCCGTTAGCGCCGCCCGCGGGCCGAGACAAGCCCTGCGCGACTCGGACGCGAATCACTCGGGAATGGAGGGGCTTCCCGTGGCCGCGCGCCGGGTCGTGGCCTAGCCTGTCCCCGGAAGCGAGGAACGGGGGCGCGGATGGGTGCGGGCGATCTGGTGGCGGCGGTGCGGGTCCGATGGCGGCTGGTGGTGCTGGTCGCGGCGGCGGTGCTGCTGCTGGTCGCCGGCTGGACGGTCGCCCAGCCGCGACTCTACCGCGCCTCTGCATCGGTGCTGTTCAACGTCGCCCAGTCCGATCCGCAGAGCATGGCCGGCGACGCGCCGCAGAGCAGCAACGCCCTGCTCGCGACCCAGGGCGACGTGCTGCGCAGCATGCGGGTGGCGCAGGACGTGGCGGCGCGGCTGGGCGGGGCGGCGGGCGGTGGCACGGACGCGGCCGGGCTGGAGCGTGCGGCCGCGTCCCTGCGCGCCCGCGTCAGCGTCACCAATGCGAAGGCCAGCAACGTGATGATCGTCAACGCGGAGGATCGCGATGCCGAGCGGGCGGCGCGCATCGCGAACGCCTTTGCCGAAGCCTATCTCGCCAGGGTGCCGCAGCTGCGGGCGGTCGCCGCGCAGGGCTATTCGAGCTGGCTGGAGCGCCGCACCCGCGACGTGCGCGAACGGCTCGAGACGGCGCAGCAGGCGCTGGCCCGCTACCAGCAGCAGCGCGGGTTGGTGGGCGCCGGCCGCTTCGACCTGGATGCGGAGGCGCTGCGGACGCTGAACGCGGAACTCGCCCAGGCGGAAGGTGCCGCTGCCGAGGCGCAGTCGCGCGCCGGCTCCCGCAGCGTGCCCGAGGTGGCGTCCGACATGGCCGTGCAGCAGCTGCGCACCAGCGTCGCGGCGCAGGCGGGGCGCGTGGCCGAACTCTCCCGCACGCTGGGGCCGAGCCATCCGGACATGCAGGCCGCGACCGCGCAGCTGACGGCGCTCCAGGGGCAGCTGTCCGCCGCGATCGGCAGCGCGGCCGAGTCGGTGGAGGCCGCCAGCACCGCCTCCCGCCGGCGGGAGGCGAGCGTCCGCGCGCGGCTCGCGGCGCGGGAGCAGGCGATGATCGCCGGCTCCGACGACCAGAACCGGCTCACCGTCCTCCAGCGCGACGTCGATGCCGCGCAGCAGACCTACGACCAGATGCGTCGCGAGATCGGGCAGCAGTTCGTGCGCAGCCAGGCGAGCCAGGCCAATGCCAGCCTGCTCGATCGCGCCGACCCGCCGGGTCTTCCCTACAAGCCCAACCTGCCGTTGATGCTGGTGCTGGGAACGGTGCTGGGCATCGCCGTCGGGCTCGCCACCGTGATGGGGCTCGAGTTCCTGGAGCCGCGCATCCGGACCGACCATGGCGTGGAACTGGCCACGGGCGCCCCGGTGATCGCGCTGGGCTAGGAGGAACCCGCGACTCTGCGTGCCCGAACCCAGGCGCCTGCGCGCATCGGCCCATGCATCCCGGAGTTCGGAAACCCCGCGCAGCCGAGAACCGCACGCGAGCCTGCTTCCCGGTCGTGACCTTCCCCGGCCAGGCCTTGGCAACCCGCCCGCGCCGTACTCCCGTAGGGCGGGAGTCCAGGTCCCCAGGCGCCTCCATCGCGGCTCCGCCTGTTCCCGGGGCCGCGTCGCGGCGTGCCGGCGGCGGGAGGGCTCGACGGCCCCCATCGCTGCCCTGGGGCGCGTCCTGCCGGGCAGCAGGAACCCTGCGCCCGCGCGGCTTCCGCTGGCGTTCACCCCGGCCCGCGCGGCCGGATGCCCTTCGCCATTGTTCGTTGGATCAACCCCGGCTTGGTCTGGTAGAAGCGGGCAGGTGCACCGGCGCGAACGCAGATGCGAGTCCACCCTTTCGCGCGCACGGCATCGAGACCGCTCGTGTTGAACGGTTGCGGCGGAGGGTTGGTGACATGGGGACGCGCATAAAGGTTCTTGCCGCTTGCTGGATCGTCGCAAGCGCGGTGCTGCTGAGCGGGATATCGCAACGAATAGGGGGGCTTGCCGACGCCGGGTTCCTCAAGGAGCAGGTCGCGAGCGTGCGCAACCTGACCCTGTCTCCTTCGATCGAGATCTCCGTCGAGGTCACGTTGAACCTGGCGCGGTGATCTTGCGCTTCGCCGTTCGCGGCGGTCGCGTGCGGCACGGGACTCGCGAACCCGTCGGACCTCGGCGTGTCGGCTGGTTCGGGAAGCGCGCGGGCTTGTCCCTGGAAGAGCCGGCCGCGCGGGCGGCCTGAGTGCCGCCGGAAGGGACGCATCGCGGGTGCTGGGGAGCTCCGGCATCCCGGCCGCCGCCTGCGTTCCTCGCCCGCGCCCGAGCGGGAGCGCCGCAACAGTGACCCTGCCGTGCCAGCGCCGGGCCGAGGCGCATCTCGCTGCAGGGAAGGCGATGCCGCTTCTGCCCGGGTAGTGACCATCGCAGCGATCCTTCGCCACCGACGCCGGCGCGCCGATCCGCTCCCCGGAGGGGCTCCTGCTCCTCCCGCGAAGGCCGCAGGTCCGCTTTCGGCCACGCGCCGCGACGCGCCTTTCCTACCGGAGATCGGGCGCGGTACACGCTTTGCGCCCTTCAGGAGGCGGAAGTGGTGCTGGACCGAGACCCTCATCCCATTGCCGGTTTTCTCGCGGTCCACGGCCGCCGCGCGGACGCTTCGCGGCGAGTGCGCGACGCCCGTTCCTGGACTAACTTTCGACTAACTTTCCGCGTTCGCAAGGGGGCGGCCGGAGGGGTCCGGCCGGCCTTGCGCGGCGTGCCGGATGTGCCGCCGTCCGGAACGCTTGTCCCGGCAGCCCGTTGTTTCCGTCCTGCCACCCCCCGGCAGATCAGGGAAGGAAACCGCGTGCGCATGACCGACACACCCCCGGTGCTGGATGCGTCCGCCTTCGATCCTCCGCCCAATTCGCAGGGCTTCTATACGGATTCGCTCCGGCTGCTGGGCGAATCGGGCGTGCCCTATCTGCTGTCGGGCACCTATGCGCTCAGCTGCCACACCGGCATCATCCGCCCGACCAAGGACATGGACGTGTTCTGCAAGGCGGGCGATGCGCCGCGGCTGCTCGCCTGGTTCAAGCAGCACGGCTATGCAATCGAGGTCGAGGACGACCGCTGGATCGGCAAGGTCTGGCAAGGCGAGCATTTCTTCGACGTGATCTACAACCTGTCCTCGGCCAGCATCCCGGTGACCGAGGACTGGTTCCGCGACACCTATGAGGTGGAGATCTACGGCAGCGTCGTGCCGGTGACGCCGCCGACCGAGTTCATCCTGTCCAAGCTCTTCATCCAGGACCGCTATCGCTATGACGGTGCCGACGTGGCGCACGTCATCCTGAAGAAGCATGACGAGATCGACTGGAAGCGGCTGCTGGCGGCCATGGAGCTGCAGTGGGAAGTGCTGCTGATCCACCTGCTCAACTTCCGCTTCATCTATCCGACCGAGCGGGACTGCGTGCCGCGCTGGCTGTTCGACGAGCTGATCGACCGCGCCCGGCTCCAGGCGGACCTGCCGCCGGCGAACGTGAAGGTGTGCCGCGGCCGGCTGCTGAGCCCGCGCGACTATCTCGTCGACATTTGTGATTGGGGCTTCGCCGACGTGGTCGGCAAGGGACTTGAGGAGCAGCATGAGCGAAAAGCCTGAGCGCATCGTCCTCGCCGCGACCGGCGACCTGCACGTCAACGACGCTGACGCCAACCGCTACCGCGACCTGTTTGCGGAGATCTCCGAAAAGGCCGACGTGCTGGCGCTGACAGGCGACCTCACGAACTTCGGCCGGACGCGCGAGGCCGAGAACCTGGCCGAGGACCTGCGCCACTGCACGATCCCGGTAGTCGCCGTGCTCGGCAACCACGATTACGAATGCGGCCAGCCCGAAGAGGTGGTGCGCATCCTCCAGGGCGCGGGCGTGACGGTGCTCGACGAGCAGGCGGTGGAGATCGCCGGGGTCGGCTTTGCCGGGGTGAAGGGCTTTGTCGGCGGGTTCGATCGCGCCGAACTGGGCGCGTTCGGCGAAAAGGCGATCAAGGACATCGTCGATGAATCGCTGGGCGAGGCACGCAAGTTGGAAAACGCGCTGCGGACGCTGCGTACCGACCGGGCGGTGGCGCTGCTCCATTATTCCCCGGTGGCGGCGACCGTTGAAGGCGAGCCCAAGGAGATCTGGCCGTTCCTCGGTTCCTCGCGCCTGGCCGATGCGGTCGACCGCTTCGACAACGTCCGGCTGGTGCTGCACGGCCATGCGCACCGCGGCAGCTATGAGGGGCGCACCCGGCGCGGCATCCCCGTCTACAACGTCGCGCAGTTCGTGCTGACCGAGCAGTTCGGCAAGCCGTACGTGCTGTACGAGGTCTAGCGGAGCGTCGCTTATCCGACCCGCGGGCCGGGCCGGCCCAGCCCCATGCGGGCGAGCTCGCGCTGGCGGTCGACGAACTGGTGCTTGAGGGCGCCGGCGACGTGCAGCAGCAGCAGCGCGAGCAGGATCCAGGCGCCGATGGCGTGGAAGGTCTCGATCCGCTCGTGCACTGCGCGCTGTTCCGGCACCCCTTCGGGCGTGCGGCCGAGTTCCTGGACCGGGCCGATCATCGGCAGCGGGAACAGGCCCCAGATCTCGGTCGGGCCGCGCTTGCGCGGGGGTTGGCCGCCGCCCTTGCCCTCGCCGGCAGGGCCGCCGCGTGAGCTCGTGTCGGGCTTGAGCGTGGGTGCGGGGGGCGGGCCCGGCGGGTTTTCGGCAGCCCAGGCCGCGCCCGCCGAATCGGCCGGCGGATTGGCCGAGATCATCGCCCAGCCGGAGAAGGGCATCAGCAGCATGGCGGCGTAGAGCAGGAGATGGACAGCGTTGGCGAGCCGCTTCTCCCACCGCGCCATGGGCAGGAAAGGCGGCGGGCGGTGGGTGAGCCGCCACCCGACCAGGACGACCGTCAGCACCAGGATGGTGATCCCCGACGAGACATGGAAGGCGAAGAAGCCGCGGGGCAGCACCGGACGCAGCAGACCGGAGGTGAGATTGTAGAGGATCAGCGCGGCGATCGCCCAGTGCAGCGCGATCGCGACATTGGCGTAGCGCAGCCGCCGGCGCGCCATCCTGTCGTAGGTGTCGACCCCCATGCGGACCCACTCCTCTAAACCTGCGTTAACCTGTCCCTCGGCGGCGGCCGGGTCAAGCGCTCGAACGCGGTCAGGCGAGCAAGCGCAGCCCGGTGACCACCAGCACCAGGGCGAGGGTGGGGCGAAGGACGCGGTCGGAGGCGCGGGAGGCGAACAGCGAGCCGGCGATGATGCCCGGGATCGAGCCCACCAGCAGCCCGCCGAGCAGGGGCGCGTCGACGTTGCCGAGCGAGAGATGGCCCAACCCCGCGACCAGGGTCAGCGGGACGGCGTGGACGATGTCGGTCGCCACCAGCTTTCGCGTGGTGAGGCGCAGCGGATAGAGCGCGAAGAGGATGACGGCGCCGAGCGCCCCGGCGCCCACCGAGGTGAGCGTCACCATCACCCCCAGCAACGCCCCCGCGAGCACCGTCAGCGGCGCCTGGAAGTGGTGGAAGCGGGCGGCGGATCGAGCCCGGAAGCGGATCGCCGCCAGTTGCAGCCGCGGGCGCAGCAGCGTCGCAACTGCCGTCAGCAGCAGCACCACGCCCAGCGCGTGCAGGATCAGCCCGCCCTTGATCGCATGGGTTTCGGTATGCGCGAGCACCCACAGGGTGAGCCCGGCGGCGGGAAGGCTGCCGAGGCACAGCCGGCGCACGACCTGGAAGTCCGGGCCGCCGTCGGTGCCGCGATGGCGATGATGGATGAAGCCACCGACCGACTTGGTGATCGCGGCGAACCAGAGGTCCGTGCCGACCGCGGTGATCGGTGCCACCCCGAGCAGCAGGATCAGGATGGGTGCCATCAGCGATCCGCCGCCCACGCCCGTCATGCCGACGAGCAGGCCGACACCCAGGCCGGCGATCACATTGTACAGGTCCATCGCCCCCCGCTGCGACGGCTAGGCCGGCCGCTCGGCGACCAGCGCGAGCAGGCGGGGCGCGGCTTCCGGCCGGCAGATCAGCAGGTCGGGGAGGTACGGGTTGGCGCGGTTGTAGACGAGCGGCTGGCCGTCGATGCGGCTGACGTGCAGCCCGGCCGCGGCGGCCACGGCGACCGGTGCGCAATTGTCCCATTCATATTGGCCGCCGGTGTGGAGGTAGATGTCGGCCTCTCCGCGGACGACCGCCATCGCCTTCGCTCCGGCCGATCCCATCGCCACCAGCTCGGCACCGATCGCCTGGGCGACCGCGACCGCCTGTTCGGCCGGACGGCTGCGGCTCACCAACATCCGGGGCGCGCCGCCGTGCGGCGGTGGGAGGAGGGGCGGCGTGTCCGACGCCAACGTCGCGCCGAGCGCCGGCAGCGCAACGGCGCCTGCCGCGGCCCGGCCGCCGACCGACAGCGCCACATGCACCGCCCAGTCGCTGCGGCCCTCGCTAAATTCGCGGGTCCCGTCGAGCGGATCGACGATCCACACGCGCTCGGCCGAGAGCCGCGTGGCGTCGTCCTGCTCCTCTTCGGAAAGGACCGCGTCGTCCGGGCGCACTTGCGCCAGCGCCTCCAGGATGAAGCGGTTGGCGACGGAATCCCCCGCCTTGCCCAGCGCCTTGCCCGCGAACAGGGAGGAGCCGCGGATTTCCATCAGCAGCCGGCCAGCGCTCTCGGCGATGCGGCGGGCGAGGGCGGCGTCCTCCGCCAGCGTCGTCACGCCGCGGTGCCGAGCAGCTGGGCGACGATCCGTTCGGCGGCGGCCTCCGGCGTTTCCCGCGTGGTGTCGACGTGGATATCCGGCGCCTCGGGCGGCTCATAGGGGCTGTCGATGCCGGTGAAGTTCTTGAGCTCGCCAGCGCGCGCCTTGCGGTAGAGGCCCTTCACGTCGCGGGCCTCGGCCACTTCCAGCGGGGTGTCGATGAACACCTCGACGAACTCGCCCTCGGGCAACATGCCGCGCACCAGCTCGCGTTCCGCGCGGAAGGGCGAGATGAAGGCGGTGAGCACGATCAGGCCGGCGTCGGCCATCAGCTTGGCGACCTCGCCCACGCGGCGGACGTTCTCGACGCGGTCCGCATCGGTGAAGCCCAGGTCCTTGTTGAGCCCGTGGCGGATGTTGTCGCCGTCGAGCAGGAAGCTGTGCTTGCCGAGCGCGTGCAGCCGCTTTTCGACCAGGTTGGCGATGGTGGACTTGCCCGATCCGGAGAGGCCCGTGAACCACAGCACCTTGGGTGCCTGATGCTTCTGGGCGGCGTGCGCGTCGCGGGTGATCTCGACCGCCTGCCAATGCACGTTCTGGCTGCGGCGGAGCGCGAACTGCAGCATGCCGGCGGCGACGGTCGCATTCGTGAGCTTGTCGATCAGGATGAAGCCGCCGAGGTCGCGGCTGTCGGCGTACGGCTCGAACGCGATGCCGCGGTCGGTATAGACCTCCGCCACGCCGATGTCGTTGAGGCCCAGCGTCTTCACCGAAAGCTCGGCCATGGTGTTCACGTCGACGGCATATTTGGGCGGTTGCACCGTCGCGCTTACGGTGCGGGTGCCGATCTTCATCCAATAGCCGCGGCCGGGGAGCAGATCCTCCGCATCCATCCACACGATCGTGGCCTGGAACTGGTCGGCGACCTGCGGCGGCGCGTCGGCGGCCACCAGCACGTCCCCGCGCGAGCAGTCGATCTCGTCGGCGAGCGTCAGGGTGACGGACTGGCCGGCGCCGGCCTCGTCCAGGTCGCCGTCCATGGTGACGATTCGGGCGATGGTGGAGGTGCGGCCCGATGGCAGCACGCGCACCGCGTCGCCCGGCTTCACCGTGCCACTGGCGATCAGGCCGGCGAACCCACGAAAGTCGAGGTTGGGGCGGTTGACCCACTGCACCGGCATGCGGAACGGCCGGCGGCGGTCGCTCGCGAGGTCCACGTCCACCGTCTCGAGATGCTCGATCAGCGTCGGCCCGTCGTACCAGGGCGTCTGTTCCGAACGGCTGGCGATGTTGTCGCCGCCCAGGCCGGAGATCGGGATGGCGGTGAAATCCTCGATCCCGATCGACTCCGCGAACGCGCGATAGTCGGCGACGATCTCCGCGAACCGGTCGGCGTCATAGCCCACCAGGTCCATCTTGTTCACCGCGAGCACGATGTGGCGGATGCCGATCAGGTGCGCGAGATAGCTGTGGCGGCGGGTCTGGGTCAGCACGCCCTTGCGCCCGTCGATCAGGATCACCGCCAGATCGGCCGTGGACGCGCCGGTGACCATGTTGCGCGTGTACTGCTCGTGGCCCGGCGTGTCGGCGACGATGAACTTTCGCTTCTCGGTCGCGAAGAAGCGGTAGGCGACGTCGATGGTGATGCCCTGCTCGCGCTCGGCGGCGAGGCCGTCGACCAGCAGGGCGAAGTCGATGTTCTGGCCCTGGGTCCCGATGCGGCGGCTGTCGTTCTCCAGCGCCGCGAGCTGATCCTCGAAGATCATCTTCGAATCGTACAGGAGCCGGCCGATCAGCGTCGACTTGCCGTCGTCCACCGAACCGCAGGTGATGAAGCGCAGCAGCGTCTTGTTCTGGTGCGCCTCCAGATAAGCATCGATGTCCTCGGCGATGAGGGCGTCGGTCTTGTAGATCGGTTCGTCGAGCACGGACATCAGCGGACCTCGTCGTGCTGAACGGGGTTCAGCGTCCACGGCGCCGAAAGGAGCGCCGGTGCGTGGGGGTGGATGGACCCTGCAACAAGTTCAGGGCGACGGGAGAGAAGGGAGGCGGGTCGCATCAGAAATAGCCCTCCTGCTTCTTCTTCTCCATGCCGGCGCCGCCTTCGTCCTTGTCGATGGCGCGGCCCTGGCGTTCGGAGGTGGTGGTGAGCAGCATTTCCTGGATGACTTCCGACAGGGTCGCTGCCTCGCTCTCCACCGCGCCGGTAAGCGGGTAGCAGCCGAGCGTGCGGAACCGGACGGAGCGTTGGACGGGGGTCTCGCCCGGCCGCAGCGGAAAGCGTTCGTCGTCCACCATCAGCAGCAGCCCGTCGCGCTCCACGGTGGGCCGGGGGGCGGCGAAGTAGAGCGGCACGATCTCGATCCCCTCGGCGAGGATGTACTGCCAGATGTCCAGCTCGGTCCAGTTGGAGAGTGGGAAGACGCGGATCGATTCCCCCTTTGCCTTGCGCGCGTTGTAGAGCCGCCAGAGTTCGGGCCGCTGCGCCTTGGGGTCCCAGCGGTGGCTCGCCGAGCGGAAGCTGAACACGCGTTCCTTGGCGCGGCTCTTCTCCTCGTCCCGGCGGGCGCCGCCGAACGCCGCGTCGAAGCCATATTTGTCGAGCGCCTGCTTCAGCCCCTCGGTCTTCCAAAGATCGGTGTGCAGGCTGCCGTGGTCGAACGGATTGATCCCGCGCGCCATCGCGTCCGGATTGTGGTGGACCAGCAACTCCATGCCGGCATCCGCCGCGGCCTTGTCACGCAGGTCGTACATCGCCCGGAACTTCCAGGTCGTGTCGACATGGAGCAGCGGGAACGGCGGCGGCGCCGGGAAGAACGCCTTCTTGGCGAGGTGGAGCATGACGGCCGAATCCTTGCCCACCGAATAGAGCATCACCGGCCGCTCTGCCTCTGCCACCACTTCGCGCAGGATATGGATGCTCTCCGCCTCCAGCCGCTGGAGGTGCGTGAGGCTGGACCCGGACGGCCGGCGAGTGGACGAAGACGCGTTCATGGCCCGGAGTTGGCAGAACGTTCCGTGGCGTACAATGGCGAATTGGCCCATTTACTCGGTCCGTCCCGGAGAGATCTTGGGCGGGTAGAAGCGGAACTTTAGGAGGGTCGGTGAAGCGGCCGAAACCGCAAACGATAACTTCGCAGGGCGATAGAGATGCTTTGATCGGAGGATCCCTTGCCGCGTCCGGCTGGCATGCCGGGCATGCGAGTCTCGATGGGTAATTGGGGCCTTTCAGGCGGGTGCCGCGATGAACGAGCCCAGGCGCCGGCGCGGCGGGGCGAGAGTTCGCGTCCTCCTGGAGTGGCTTCGCAAGAGCAGCGTCCGCTGTCGGCCGGATGGTCTTGGGACGCTTTTTCTCCGGCGTCGGCAGGGCCGCGTCCGCGGACGAGGGACAATGGGCGTGCTACCGGACAAGCTCGAAGCGGGGCATCCGCCGTTCCCTCAGGACGCGTCGGAAGGTGCCAGATGCTGGCGCAGCACCCGCATCTGCGGCCGCTCGCCGCCCGTGCGGCTCGGCTGCACGCTGTAGTCGTAGCTGGCCGGCCACCAAGGCCCTGCCGCCCAATAGGTCCAGCCGGACCAGACATCCCCGTTTCGGTCCAGGAAGGCGAGCATCCGCTCGAGCGTTGCGAGGCAGCGTGCGTCGCTGCCGGCGCCGAATTCGGCAAGGAAGCCGCGCGCCCGTACCGAGCGCAGCCAGGCGGTCGCAGCGCGGAGGCGGTCGACGCCGGTGTCCGGGCCGCCGCACCCGGGGTGGGTGCCCGAGGAGTCGCTGTCGAGATACTGGTGCATCTCGAACGCGAAGTTGCCGCCAGGATCGTGGAAGCCGGCAAAGGCATCCGCATTGGAGCCGCCGCCGCCGATGCGTGTCCAGCTGTGGGCTCCGGTCCATTTCGCGCCGGGCACGAGGATCAGGTTGCGCGCACCGGTGGCGCGGATCGCCGTCACCACGCGATCCACGATCCTGCGCCAGTCCTCCGGGACGATGCCGGCGGGTTCGTTCATCAGCCCGAAGACGACGGGCCTGCCCCGATAGCGAAGCGCGAGGCGCCTCCACAGATCGACCAGCCCATCGGCGACTGCCGGCTCCGTCACTTTGCGGCCGGCGTATTTGCCATAGTTGTGCACGTCCAGGATCACGGCCAGGCCCAGGGCGCGCGCACTGCCGACGACGGAGTCGAGGCGTCTGACTTCCTCGGTGGAAAGCGCACCGGAAAGCCCGGGCTGCACGCGCTCCCACCGGAACGGCACGCGCACGATGTTCACGCCCGCACGAGCGAACGCCGCCAAATCGGAGTCGCGCGGGTAGATATAGTCCTTGCCGTGGACGCCAGGGCGCCTGGCCGGCTTGAACTCGCCGCCAGCGATGTTGACGCCGGTCAGTTGGGGGCGGCGCTGGGTGGCGGCCAGGGAAGGGACGGCCGTGTTCAGCAGCAGCGCCGCAAGAAGCAGGAGCGCGGCCGCGCGAATGCCAGCGATCACGGCACGATCACCGTTCCCAGCAACGGTACGCCGCCCTCCTCCAGCAAGCCGGTCAGCCGCTGGAGAGGGCGGAGGGCGCTGCCGTTGCGACTCGCCAGCACCAGGGCGCCGTCGAAGCCGCTCAGGATCGTGTCGACCGCACCGAAACGGGTCGACTGGCTTCGGGCGGAGAGGCTGAGAAGCACCAGCCGGTGTCGTCCGATGCGCCCTTCCAGCGCCTCCACCAGCGGCTGGCGCTCGAGCAGCTCGGCGCCCTCCGCCGATCCCGGGCCCGCGGGCAGCAACGATAGCCGCTCGATCGCAGTGGGCTGGATCGCGGCGCGGCCTTGGGGCTCCTGGAGCAGCGTCGACAGGCCGGCGCGGTTGTCGGTGCGGAAGAGTCGGTCCTGGGCGGGCGCTTGCAAATCGCCATCGACCAGCAGCGTGCGCCAGCCCAGCTGTGCGCAGACCACCGCCAGGTTCGCGGCGACGCTTGCCACCTCCACGGTGGCATCCAGGCCGATCAGGGCGACCGCGCGGCGGTCATCCGGCGTGTCGCCGTGCCAGCGGCTCGAAAATGCCCCGCGCAGATCGCGGATACGGGCGACCGCGTCGCTCTGGGCTTCGAAGGCGGCGAACACGGTTGGATCAACGCGAGGGTCGCCCGGATGCAGCAGGGACCCGGCCCGGGCTGGTGGCGTGGTCGCGATGCTGGCGGCTGGGTTGCCAGGCCCCGATGCGGCTTCGGCACCGATGCTTGCGAGCTCCTGCGAAGGGGCGTCGATGGCATCTCCAGGGAAGTCCAGGGACGACGCCCGGGGCGCAAGGGGCGCGCCCAGGCTCGGATCGCCGCGGGCGTCGCTCGGCCAGAGCGCTCTGCCATCCGAACTGCCTGGATCAATCGCGGTGGAGCGCAGTCTCATGGCAGGATCCTCTCGATCGATTTCATTCTGCCGCCGCCACCGCCAGCGCAGGCTCGGTTGCCGCGAGCTGGAGCCGTGCGAGCAGAAACTGCGGCGCGAGTGAGTCCGCGAAGACGGCCGTCCCGGAGTCGTTGAAGAGCAGGGCAGGGGCGAGCGCCTGAGGCACCCGATCCGCCGCGACCGTCTGGTGTGCGGCGGCGTCGCAAGCGAGCGCCCGCAGCCGCTCCCGGAGCTCCGGGAGCCGGCAAAGGCGCTCGAGCAGCGCGGCGGCGGCGGCATTGACGCTGGCCCACTCCTCGAAGCTGCTGGCAAGGCCGGCACGCACCGCCCCCACGTCGACAGTGCTGGTGCCGGCCTCCACCGCCGCCAGTCCCGCGGCCTGGCAGAACAGGCGGACATGATAAGGAGAACCCGCCGCGGCCGCGCCGATCAGCATGCGCGCCTCTGCCGGAAAGGTGATGCCGCTGCGTCGCGCGCCTTCGTCGATCACCGCCTCGACGGCGCGCGGGCCGACGGGACGGATCGGCACCGCGACCATGTGGCGCCGAAGCGACGGGTGGGCCTCGAGCAGCTCGTCTACGTCGGCGGCGATGCCGACGAGCAGGAACTGCAGCGGCGCGCGCGTGTCGGACAGCAGCTTCAGCAGGCTGGCCATCTGCGCCTTGGTCTGGCGGTTCTCGATCCGATCGAACTCGTCCACGATCAGGAAGATGCGCCGCGTGAGCCCCGGCGCCGCCGCGCTTGCGAAGTCGCGCGCGGTGAAATCGCGCTCCCCGAGCGCGGCAAGCGCCGCCCGGCCGGCGGGCCGCGCCTCCGCCTGCAGAAAGGGTAGATAGGGGCGCAGCAGGTCCGCGAACCCGGTGTCGCCGGTCGCGGCGTGATAGAGGGCGACGCATTCCGCCTCGTCGGCGAGGTCGCCGAAGATCCGGGCGAGCGATGTCTTGCCCGAGCCGCGGGCGCCGAAGACCACCGCATGCTGGCGCCGCTCAACGACCCCGTCCACGAGGCGGTTCAGCTCGGTCATGCGTCCGAGCAGTTCGTAGCGGTCGTCCACCGGTTGCGCGGCGTTGAAGGCGGCGATCACGCGAGCGCGCTGCGATCGTGCGCCTATCGCCGCCGCAAAGCGCTGCGCCGGAGCCAGGGTGCTCTCCGGCGTCGGGTGGGCCGGTATTGCGTCCAATTCGGAGATGTTTGCCGGATCTTGAGCCGCAGGCGTGTCGCTGAGCATGCTGTGTCTGCCGCCGTTGTGCGCAGCCGCGCGGGCAGGTGCGGGCCGCTCGTTCACCGCCCAGCACAGGATGCGGTGCACGGCACGCCGCACCTGGTGCCACCAACCGCCTGTCTTGCCATCATCTGCCATGTCCAAGTCGTACGGTGATCTCGGGAAGTAGAAAAGCCGATGCGCCAACAAGTGCGGCAGTATTGAACCAATCCAAGATTGCACTGCCCGGCAACCGGCGCGATCCCGACGGGCGGCTGCCTTGCGGCTGGTGGATCAAGGGGCGGAAATGACGGGCGATTTGTTGTTCGACAGCGGAGAAAACGGCAGCCGGGAGTCACCTGTCGCCTTCCTCTTCACCCAGCAGACGATCGGCCTCGGCGCTCGCAAGACCAGCATGGTGTTCCTGGCAGAGGCGCTGCGGCGGCGCGGCTACCGGGTTCATGTAGTGACCGTGCAGCGGAGTTGGCTCAGCCGGCTGCGGCGGGATCAGGAACGCGCCACCGCGCGCGGTGTGCCCCGCAACCGCTGGTATGCGGCGGATGGCATGCAGGGGTTCCTTTGGGTTCCGCCGGTGCATCCGGTGGCGACGCGCGGCAAGGTGCGGCAGTGGATCTCGGCACCGCTGATCGCCGCCTATGGCGCCTTGTTGCCCCGCGCGGTGGTCGAGCCGCTCCGAAAGGCGGAACTGGTGGTGATCGAAAGCTGCTCGGCGGTTGCGCTGTTCCGGCGTATCCGCCGGGTCGCTGCCCAGGCGCGCATCCTCTACAGCATGAATGACCGACTGACGGTGATCGGCATGCATCCCGGGCTGCAGCGGCGGCTGCATGCCGATGCGCCGCGCTACGACCTGGTCCGCGTGCCGGCGCAAGCCCTGCTGGACGATCTGCCCGGAGCGCGCGCGGCGCTTGTCCGCCATGGCATCGATCGGCGCGCGTTCGACCGCGCCTCGGCTTCTCCCTATTCGGTCGGGCCGAATGCCGTGCTGATCGGCGACATGATGCTGGACCAACCGCTGCTGGAGCGGCTGGCCCGGACGTTCCCAACGGTGCGGTTCCATTACTTCGGGCGCACGCCGCTCGCATTCGCCGCGCCTGCGAATCTGACCGCCTGGGGAGAGCAGCCGTTCGAGCGGCTGGTGCCGTTCGTCCAGCATGCGGACGTAGGCCTGGCGCTCTACCGGCGCGTGCCGGGTCTGGCCTATTTGGCCGAGTCCAGCCTCAAGAACCTCCAGTATCGCTACTGCGGCCTGCCGGTCGTCGGGCCGGAATTCGCGATGCGGGGCGTGCCGGGCGCCCTGTCCTATGATCCGGAGTGCGCGGGGAGTGCGGTGGAGGCGTTGCGCCGGGCACTGGCGAAGGGGCGTGGCCCCCCGGAGGCCGTGGCGGACTGGGACGACGTCGCCGGTGAATTGCTCCGTCTGTCAGGCGCTCGCGAGGCGAGTGTCCATAGGTCCAGATCCAGCATCCATTCTGGATGAATTAAGCTACCTAATCGGAGCAGTCTTCGCGGCGAAGGCCGCGCATGCAATTGCCAGAAGATTTGCTTCGGAAGTAAATCACACGGTGGCGCGTCGGTAAGTCCATTATCGGTTCTTCCCTTGGGACAAAATGTCTCGAAGCCGATACTGCGCGCATACTTGGGAGGTAGATATGGCCTACTATAATGGTACTTCGGGCGACAGCGTGATCGTGGCAGATGGAAACGGGGCAGACGTGCTGAAGGGCGATGCCGGCAACGATCGCCTGAACGGCACCCACGGCACGGACCGCATCAAGGGAGGTTCGGGGGACGACAATCTCGCCGGGCAGCAAGGCAACGACTATCTGCAGGGCGACGCCGGGGACGACATCCTCTTCGGCGGATCGGGAAGCGACTTCCTGTTCGGTGGATATGGTGCCGACAAGTTCGTCTTCGACGACTTCAACCACAGCGACGGCACCGTCGACATCATCAAGGACTTCAAGCTGACGCAGGGCGATACGATCCTGCTGAAGAACGGCGTCACCATCACCGCGGCGGAGATCACCGATCTGCCCGACAGCCTCTACGCCGACAATGAGCGGCCCGACATCCGAATCACCCTGACGTCGGACAACGGGTCGACCCAGGAGCTGTGGCTGGCGGACGTGATGACCGAGAAGGACAACAAGGCGCAGGACCGCCAGATCGCCGCGCTCGAGGATTATCTCGAGAGCCTGGGCTACACCGGCGGCCTCGCGTTCACAGCGTGAGCGAGGCACCGGCACTCCGGCTGGTCTCGCAGGATATCGGCTCCGCCTCGCGCGGGGCCGATATCTCGACGGGCCAGGAGCCGATCGCGACGCTGGAAGCCCAGGTCGTGGTACCCTGTCCGCTGTGCGACCGGCGGGAGGCGTGGGGCTGGGGACATGAGAACGGCTATTCGGCGGTGAAGTGCGTCGGGTGCGGGCTGGTCTATGTCTCGCCGCGTCCGGCGGACGAGACGATCAGCGAGGCCACCCGCACGGGGCAGCACCGGCACGAGGCGGGGGCGATGTCGGTCGTCTACGCCCCCAGCCGCCGCAAGCTCGCGCGATACCGCAGTCGGATGCGCCGAGTGCTTGCCGGCGAACTGGGGCAGGATCCGGTGTCGTGGCTCGACATCGGTGCGGGCTTCGGCGAGCTGATCGAGGCGCTGGGCGACGTGCTTCCCGCCGGCTCTCGGATCCGGGGGATCGAGCCGATGGCGGCCAAGGCGGCACATGCGCGGGCACGCGGACTGCCGGTCACATCCGAGCCGCTCGCGCAGGTGACCGAGCGCTTCGACTTCGTATCGCTGATCAACGTGTTCTCGCACCTGCCGGACCCCGGTAGCTTCCTTTCGGGCCTTGGCCGGCTGGTGCGCCCCGGCGGTACGCTGGTGCTGATGACCGGCAACGGCGCGGAACTCGACAGTGCGGACAGCTATCCGGACCGGCTCGACCTCCCCGACCATCTGGTGTTCGCCGGACGCCCGCAACTCGACGCCTTCCTAAGCGAAGCGGGGTTCGAGCCCTATCGGAGGGACCTGGTGCGGCTCGATACGGCGAGTTGGGCAGCCAAGGCGTTGATCAAGAAGACGCTCGGTCAGCCCGTGCCGCTCGTCATTCCGTATCGTTCCCGGTTCCGGGACATGCTGTATCTCGCGCGGCGGGTGCGATGAGCGTTGCCTTGGAGCAGGCCGCTTCCGGCCCTGCCAAGGACTTGGCGCTGGCACCGGGCGGGGAAGGCGCACCCGAGGTGCCGCCGCTGCCGATCGACTTCCTCGTACTCGGCGCGCAGAAATGCGGCACCACCTGGATCCATCATGTCCTGAGCCAGCACCCCGAGGTGTTCATCCCGCCGGCCAAGGAGCTGCACTTCTTCAACAAGGCGGCGGGGCTGGCGCGCGGGCGCGGCTGGTATGCAGCGCAGTTCGCCGATGCCGCGCCCGGCCAGCTGCGCGGCGAATGCACGCCCAACTATCTGTGGAACCACCTCGCGCCGGAGGAGCGGCCCGCGCTCGGCGAGCGTCACGATCTCGGGCCGGCGCTGGCCGCGACGCGTCCTGGGTTGCGGTTGGTGGCGACGCTGCGAAACCCGGTCGACCGCGCCGTTTCCGCCTTTCACCATCACATCAACCAGGGGCGGATCGCGCCCGACGCGCGCATCCTCGACCATCTCTGGACGCTGGGTATCGCCTCAATGGGCATGTACGCGCGCCACCTGCGCCACTGGTTCGACGCCTTCGGGCGCGAGCCGCTGCTGGTGCTGGTCTATGAAGCGGACATCGCCCCCGACCGGGCAAAGCCGGTGACCGCCGAGCGGCTGTTCGCCCATCTCGGGATCGCGCCGTTTGTGGTGCCGTCGCTCTACGAACAGCGCAATGCGCGGCGCGGCTATCTCGCGATGCGGCTCGCGCGGCGGCTGCCGCCGTCGAGCCTTCCGGGCCGAGCGGTGCGTCGCGCGATCGAAGCGGTGACGCCGCAGCGCGTCGATCGCTGGTTCCGGTTCGAGGTGTCGGCCCAGGACCGCGCCGAGCTTGCCGGGCTGTTTGCACCGTATCAGCGCGAGCTGGAGGAATTGCTCGACCGGCGGATGCCGTGGTGAGCGGCGCCTGGACCGCCGCGACGCCGCCGTAGCTGCCGGGCGGCGAGGGTGGCTATGGGGCAGGGCGCGGTCATACGCGGTCTGCCGCCGAGCGACCCGAAATGCACGCGGAGCGCGCCGACGGGCTGAGCGCCATCGCAGTGCCCCATCGAGGCTCTCGCTTCCTTGCGTCGGGTCGCGGGATCGCCGCGCGACGATCGGCATCGGGGCAGTCGCCGTGGCGTGTGTTGCTCAGGTAATACGGTTCGGCTAGCGTTCCTCCACTATCAGGGGGAGGCGCTGGAATGATCGCATCGCTGGGCCGCATCGTCCGTACGTTCGTGTTGTGGAGCGCTCTGCCGCTGTCCGTCCTTCCCGCCGCGACGGCGCAGGCGCAGGCGTATCGTCCCGCCTTCCATCCGGAGACGTTGAAGGGGCCCCCCGCCGGCGCCCCCAACGAGGTGCTGGTGTTGGGCACGGCGCATCTGTCGGGGCTGCCGGAGACGTTCGAGCCGTCGATGCTGGCGCCGCTGCTCGACCGCCTCGCGGCCTGGCGCCCGACCGCGATCGCGACCGAGGACCTGTCCGGTCTGCAGTGCGACAGCTTGCGCCGCTACCCCGCGCGCTACGCCGAGACCGTCCCGGACTATTGCTGGGACCCGGCTCCGGCCGCTCGGGCGACCGGGCTGGACGTGCCGGCGGCGAATGCCGAGGCTGAGCGGCTGCTCGGCGCCTGGCCGACCGCGCCGACGCCGGCGCAACGTCGCCGCCTCGCCGCGACCCTACTGGCTGCCGGCGAGCGGGGGTCGGCCCTGGTGCAGTGGCTGCGCTTGCCCGCTCCCGAACGGCACGCGGGCGACGGGCTGAGCGCGGAGCTCGCTAAGCTGCTGGACGCCTATCGCGGCCGCCGTAACGAGACGGGGCAGATCGCCGCGGCACTTGCCGCGCGGCTCGGTCTGGAGCGGTTGTGGAGCGTCGACGACCATTCGGCCGATTCGGCGAGCAGTGCCGATCCGGCCGAGCGCAATGCCGCGGCCGATGCGATCTCCCGCGCGTGGGACAACCCGGCGACCCGCGCGCGTGCGGCCGAGGACGCTCGGCTGATGGCGCGGCTGGCGGCGCCGGGCGGCGTCCTGGCGCTGTATCGCGCGATGAACGCGCCAGAGGCGGCGATGCAGGTCTATCGTTCGGACATGGGCGCCGCGCTGGTCGAGCCGCAAGGATATGGCCGCGGCTACGTCGGCTATTGGGAAACGCGCAACCTGCGCATGGTGGCGAACATCCGCGACGTGCTCGCCCTGCACCCGGGCACGCGGCTGCTCGCGATCGTCGGCGCCTCCCACAAGGGGTATTACGAGGCGTATCTCGACCAGATGCACGACGTGGTGCTGGCCGATGCGGAGACGGTTCTGCGCTGAACCGGTCGCGGCGCCCGTTGGGTCAACGCACAGGAGGCGAAATCCGCCGGACGCGCAGCCCCTTGGCGGCGAGCGCGTCCTGCAGCGATCCCGCACCCACGAGGTGGCCGGTGCCGACCGCGACGAACACCCGGCCCGGCTGCGCCATGCGGCGTGCGATCCAGGCCGCCCAGGCGGCGTTGCGGTCGGCGAGCACCCGCTGCTGCACCGCGTCCGAGGTCTGGCGCAGGTCGTCGGCGACGATGGCAGCGAGGGCGTCGGTATCGCCCCGGCTCCAGGCTTCGGCGGTGCGGCGCATGACGTCGGTCGCCGCTTCCTGGCCGTCGAGCACCCGCGTCAGCATCGCGATCTGCTCGGCCTCCGGCAGCTGGTCGAACATCGCGATCTGGTCTCGCTGGGTTTCGAGGCCCTCGATCGGCTTGCCCGTACGTCGTGCGGACGCGGTGAGCACGGCCTCCACGCCTGCTTCCCGGCTGTAGCCGGTGCGGCGGAGCGGCAGGATCGAGAGCGAAGTCGCCGCGAGCCACGGATCCATGCGGTCGAACGCCCCTTCCGGATAGCCGGCGGCGCGCGTCGCGGCGGCGAGCTTCTTCGCATAACCCTGGGGCAAGCGCTCCGGGAGCGGCGGCGCATCGGCGGGTGGCGCGACGCGGCGAAGGGCTTCCTGCACTTCGGCCTCCGGCGGCGCGACGAGTTCGAGCACCAGCGCGTCGCTCGCCTCGAAGGCGCGGCGTACCGGCCCCTGGAACCAGGCGAGGTCGGGGCGCAGCTCGTGCACCGATCCGAACAGGTAGATGGTGGTGTCGGTGTCGCGCACCACCCACAGCGCCGGGCGGGCGGGCGCCGCCGGTCGCGCGGCAGGCCCGGCGAACATCAGCGCGAGCGTGGCTAGGAACAGGCGGGCGAGCGGCATGCGCTTGTCTTAGAGGCTGACGCGTGCAAGCAGAAGCGCGGCCGTGCGCGATGTGCAGGGTCGCGCCAGCGTCCATGTTGATCTGCATGGATGCCGTTACTGGGCCACCCCAGAGCGGGCAGCCCGTAATGTCTGGCCTCCTCCGCGTTGCGCCACAGGACGAGTGGGCGGCCAAACGCGGAAACGGGGTGCGGAGCGCTTCCGCAGCGCTTGTAGGCATGCCCGGTTGTCGTGGACATAGGAGCGGTGACTCGCCGTACCACCGTGCGGGTCCATCCGGAGGTGTCGATGTCCGCTCGATGTTTTCTGCCCGCTTGGATCATGGCCTGGGTCACGGCGGTCTTCTTGCCCAGCGTGCTGATCGCCTATTTCGGTATCTCCCCAGCGGCTGCGGCCATCAGCGTAGGCTTCGACCGGTTGCCGGCCACCAGCTGGAAGGTGGCGGACGATGTCGGTCCTGCCGTCAAGCTGATGATCGGCGGTCTTCTCCTGCTGGGCTTGCTTGGGCTCAGTCGGGCGCGTGGTCTGTCGCCGAGCCTGCGCAGCGGCGGGAGCGCGGCGGTCGGCATGATCGCGGTGACGGCGACGATCGGCATGGTGCCGCTGTCGCTGTCGCGCGGCTTTGCAGGCGCCCTGACGGGAACTGCGTTCGACTGGTGGACGACAGCGCCGCTCGGTGCGCACGCGGCCGCGCCGATCGAAAGGCAAGCGCACCGGCACCCCATTGAGCGTGACAGTGCCAGATCGCAGCCAGCGGCCGGACCGTCACCTTCTGATGCCTGCGGGGAGGCTCGATGCTTGACCCCTTTCGGGCCATGGGTCAAAGCGCCGCGGTGTCCGAGCCACTCAGCTTCCAGCGCATGATCCTCACGCTCCATGACTATTGGAGCGACCGGGGCTGTCTCATCCTCCAGCCGTACGACATGGAGATGGGCGCCGGCACCTTCCACACCGCCACGACGCTGCGCGCGCTGGGGCCGGAGCCGTGGAACGCCGCGTTCGTCCAGCCGTGCCGCCGCCCGACCGACGGGCGCTATGGCGAGAACCCGAACCGGCTCCAGCATTATTACCAGTATCAGGTGATCCTGAAGCCGAGCCCAGCCGATTTGCAGGAGCTGTACCTCGGCTCGCTGGCGGCGATCGGAATCGACTTCACCCGCCACGACATCCGCTTCGTGGAGGACGACTGGGAGTCGCCTACGCTGGGCGCCTGGGGGCTGGGCTGGGAAGTCTGGTGCGACGGCATGGAAGTCACCCAGTTCACCTACTTCCAGCAGATGGGCGGGTTCGATTGCAAGCCGGTCGCGGGCGAGCTGACCTACGGGCTGGAGCGTCTGGCCATGTACATCCAGAACAAGGATTCGGTGTACGATCTGGCGTTCAACGACGCGGGCGTCACCTATGGCGAGGTGTTCCACGAGAACGAGGTCCAGATGTCGACCTGGAACTTCGAGGTCGCCGACACCGACACGCTGTTCGACCAGTTCCGCAAGGCCGCGGCCGAGTGCGAGCGCAGCCTGGCCGCCGGCCTGCCGATCCCGGCGTACGAGCAGGCGATCAAGGCCAGCCACACCTTCAACCTGTTGCAGGCGCGCGGCGTGATCTCCGTCGCGGAGCGCCAGGCCTATATGGGCCGCGTGCGCGATCTGGCGAAGGGCGCGTGCGCCGCATGGATCGAGAAGAAGACGCCCGAATGGCAGGCGCGCTTTCCGGGGTGGACGGCATGAGCGACTTCCTTCTCGAACTCCGCTCGGAGGAAATTCCGGCACGCATGCAGGAGCGGGCGCGCGAGGACCTGGCCAAGCTGTTCGCGGCCGAACTCGCCAAGGCGGGGCTGAAGGCGGCGGAACTCGTCACCTATGCGACCCCGCGTCGGCTGGCGCTGATCGCGCGCGACCTGCCGCTCGCGACGGAAGCGGTGCGCGAGGAAGTGAAGGGCCCGCGCGCCTCCGCACCGCCGCAGGCGCTGGAGGGGTTCCTGCGCAAGACGGGCCTTGCCCGCGAGGACCTGGTCGAGCGCGACGGCGTACTGTTCGCCGTCACCGACAAGCCAGGCCGCGCGACGGCCGAGGTGCTGGCCGAGGCTGTGCCGGCGGTGGTCCGCGCATTTCCCTGGCCCAAGGCGATGCGCTGGGGCGCGGCATCGGTATCAACCGAGAGCCCGCGCTGGGTGCGCCCGCTGCAGGGCATCGTGGCGCTGCTCGACGAGGACGTCGTGCCGTTCGAGGTCGCTGGCGTCACCTCCGGCGCGGCGACGGTCGGCCACCGCTTCCACCATCCGGGCGTCATCACCATCGGCTCGGCGCATGATTACGTAGAGAAGCTGCGTGCCTGCCACGTCATCGTCGACGGGGCCGAGCGTCGTGCCGCGATCGCGGTCGGTGCCAAGCTCGCCGCGCAGGGCGCCGGGCTGAGCCTGGTCGAGGACGAGGGGCTGCTGTTCGAGAACGCCGGCCTCACCGAATTCCCGATGCCGCTGCTCGGCCGGTTCGACGAAAGCTTCCTGTCGGTGCCGCCGGAAGTGATCCAGCTCACCGCGCGCGTGAACCAGAAGTATTTCGTCTGCCGCGACGCCGACGGCAAGCTCGCCGACGCGTTCGTCTGCACCGCCAACATCGACGCCGAGGACGGCGGCGACAAGATCGTCGAGGGCAACCGCAAGGTGCTGGCCGCACGGCTGTCCGACGCCAAGTTCTTCTACGAGACCGACCTGAAGACGCGACTGGAGGACCTGTCCCCCAAGCTCGAGAAGATCGTCTTCCACGAGAAGCTCGGCACCGTCGCCGACAAGGTCGATCGCGTGGCCAAGCTCGCGCGTTGGCTGGTGGAGCAGGGCATCGTCGGCGCGCGCGAGGCGCCGGCGCATGTCGAGCTGCCGCTCGATCCGTCCTCCTCGCCGATCGACGCGCGCGACATCGCCGCGGGCACGGTGAGCGCCGATCGCGAGCGTCTGGCCGACATGGCCGAACGCGCGGCACGGCTCGCCAAGGCGGACCTCGTCACCGGCATGGTCGGCGAGTTCCCGGAACTGCAGGGCCTAATGGGCGGCTATTATGCCGCAGCCCAGGGCGAGGCGCCCGAAGTCGCCGAGGCGATCTGCGACCACTACAAGCCGGTCGGGCAGGGCGACGACGTGCCGACCGCGCCGGTGACGGTGGCAGTGGCGCTGGCGGACAAGCTGGACAGCATTTATTCGTTTTTCTCACGTGACGAGAAGCCGACCGGGTCCAAGGATCCGTTTGCACTCCGTCGCTCGGCGCTGGGCATTATCAGGCTGGTTTTGGAGAACAGGCTCCGCGCGCCCTTCCGCTACATTCTCGAAAGCGCCGACTGGATCGCCTTGCTTGATGAGGGCGGTGCAGACTGGGGGAATCCGACGAACGACCTTCTCGACTTCTTCGCCGATCGTCTGAAGGTGCAGCAGCGCGAGGCGGGGGTTCGCCACGACCTGATCGACGCGGTGTTTGCGCTGGGCGGCGAGGACGATCTCGTCCGGCTGCTGGCGCGGGTGCATGCGTTGCAGGGGTTCGTGACCACCGAGGACGGCGCCAACCTGCTCGCCGGCTACAAGCGCGCGGCCAACATCCTGAAGAAGGAAGGCTACACCGTTCCGGACGAGCCCCGCTCGCCGGTCGAGGCGGGGGCACGGCAGGTGGGTGGCGCGAACGGCGAGGCTACCGCGCACGTCAGCGGCGAAGCCGAGGGAGCAGCGCAGGGCGCTGCCATCGGTGTCCACCGCAGCGTTGCCGCCAATGCGCCCGATGCGCCAGGGTCGGCCGTGCCGGTGGGCAGCACGGGCACGCCGGGCAATCTGCGCTTCCAGGACGAAGAGGCGAACCAAGCGGTGGACCGCCAGGGCACGACCGAGCACGACGGCACCAGCCATCCCTTTGCCGGCGGCCAGCCCGACGGCATTCCCCAGACCGGCGAGGAAGACCCCTTGGTCGAGGTGGAGCAGGGCGCGTTCACCGATTCCGTCGCCGCCTTTGCGCGCAGCGAGCGTGCGCAGTCGCTGTCGTACGAGCCCGAGCCTGCCGAGGACGCGCTGATGGCGGCCCTCGACGTTGCCGAGCCGCGCGCGGCCAAGGCGATCGCGGACGAGGATTTCGAAGGCGCCATGGCCGCGCTCGCTTCCTTGCGCGCGCCGATCGACGGCTTCTTCGACGACGTGACCGTCAACGACGCCGATCCCGTCAAGCGCACGGCACGGCTCGCGCTGCTGGCGCGAGTGCGGGCGGCGGTGCACCGGGTGGCCGATTTCTCCCGGATCGAAGGATAGCGGACAGCCCGATGTGCTGATGCTATCCTTCGTCCGAAGGTCTGGTTTGTGATCCTCCTCCCCAGGGAACGCACTCCAACCCACGCAAGGAACCACGATGACGCAGTATGTGTACCGTTTTGGCGGCGGAGTTTCGGACGGGGGCTCCGGCGACAAGACGCTGCTTGGCGGCAAGGGCGCCAACCTCGCGGAGATGGCATCGATCGGCCTGCCGGTGCCGCCGGGGTTCACCATCTCCACCCAGATGTGCACCCGCTATTACGAGGAGGGGCAGAGCTTCCCGGACTCGCTGCGCCAGGAAGTGGCCGACGGGATTGCGCACATCGAGGGCGTGACGGGCAAGAAGTTCGGCGATGCGGCCGATCCGCTGCTGGTTTCAGTGCGCTCCGGCGCGCGCGTGTCGATGCCGGGCATGATGGACACGGTGTTGAACCTGGGCCTCAACGACCAGACGGTCGAGGGGCTGGCGGCGGCGTCCGGCGACGCGCGCTTTGCCTGGGACAGCTATCGCCGCTTCATCCAGATGTATTCCGACGTCGTGCTTGAGCTCGATCACGGTCGCTTCGAAGAAGCGCTGGAGATCGCCAAGGAGGACAATGGCTACAACCTCGACACCGAGCTGACCGCCGAGGACTGGCAGAAGCTCGTCGCCGAATACAAGGCGCTGGTCGAGGAACTGTGGGGCAAGCCGTTCCCGCAGGACGTGCACGACCAGCTGTGGGGTGCGGTCGGTGCGGTGTTCGGATCGTGGCAGGCGGAGCGCGCCAAGGTCTATCGCCGGCTCAACAACATTCCCGGCGACTGGGGCACCGCTGTCAACGTGCAGGCGATGGTGTTCGGCAACATGGGCGACACCTCTGCCACGGGCGTCGCCTTCACGCGCAACCCGGCGACCGGCGAGAACGCCTATTATGGCGAGTTCCTGATCAACGCGCAGGGCGAGGACGTTGTCGCGGGCATCCGCACGCCGCAGTACCTCACCCGGGCGGCGCGCGAGGGGGCGGGCGCCAAGCCGCTGTCGATGGAAGAGGCGATGCCGGACGCCTATGGCGAACTGGCGGCGGTGTTCGACCGGCTGGAGCGCCACTATCGCGACATGCAGGACATCGAGTTCACGGTGCAGCAGGGCAAGCTCTGGATGCTCCAGACGCGTTCGGGCAAGCGCACCGCCAAGGCGGCGCTCAAGATCGCGGTCGACATGGCCGAAGAGGGGCTCATCACCCGCGAGGAAGCGGTGGCGCGCGTCGATCCGGCCGCGCTCGACCAGCTGCTTCACCCGACGCTCGACCCGGATGCGCCGCGCGACGTGCTGACCAAGGGCCTGCCGGCCTCACCAGGTGCCGCCTCGGGCGTGGCGGTGTTCGACAGCGACACCGCCGAGCGCCGCGCCGCCACGGGCGAGCCGGTGATCCTGGTGCGCGTCGAGACCTCGCCGGAGGACATCCACGGCATGCACGCGGCCAAGGGCATCCTGACGGCGCGGGGCGGCATGACCAGCCACGCGGCGGTGGTCGCGCGCGGCATGGGCCGGCCCTGCGTGTCCGGCGCAGGGTCGCTCTCGATCGACAGTCGTGCGCGCGTGATGCGCGTCGGCACGCGCGAGATCCGCGAGGGCGACACGCTCACCATCGACGGCTCGACCGGCGAGGTGATGGCGGGTTCGGTGCAGACCGTGCAGCCCGAGCTTGCCGGCGACTTCGGCACGCTGATGGAATGGGCCGACGGCGTCCGCCGCCTGAAGGTGCGCGCCAATGCCGAGACGCCGCTCGACTGCCGGACGGCGCGGGACTTCGGTGCCGAGGGTATCGGGCTGTGCCGCACTGAGCACATGTTCTTCGAGGGCAGCCGCATCACGGCGGTGCGCCAGATGATCCTGGCGGAGGACGAGAAGGGCCGCCGCGCCGCACTCGACAAGCTGCTGCCGGAGCAGCGCGGCGACTTCGTCGAGATCTTCGAGGTGATGGCGGGGTTGCCCTGCACCATCCGCCTGCTCGACCCGCCGCTGCACGAGTTCCTGCCGCACCAGGAGGCGGAGTTCGCCGAGGTCGCATCGGCGGCGGGTGTGGGCGTCGAGCAGCTCAAGCGTCGTGCGGCCGAACTCCACGAGTTCAATCCCATGCTCGGCCATCGCGGCTGCCGGCTGGGCGTGACTTACCCTGAGATCTACGAGATGCAGGCGCGCGCCATCTTCGAGGCGGCGTGCGAGGTCGCGGAGAAATCCGGCGAGGCGCCGATTCCGGAGGTGATGATCCCGCTGGTCGGCACCGCCAAGGAACTGGAGCTGATGAAGGCGGTGGTCGACAAGGCGGCGGAGGCCGTGTTTGCCGAGAAGGGCCGCACGATCGAGTATCTGGTCGGTACCATGATCGAACTGCCGCGTGCTGCGCTGAAGGCGGGCGAGATCGCGGAGGTCGGCGAGTTCTTCTCCTTCGGCACCAACGACCTGACGCAAACGACGCTGGGCGTCAGCCGCGACGATGCCGCGCGCTTCCTGGGCGCCTATGTCGACAAGGGCATCTATGCACGCGATCCGTTCGTGAGCCTGGACGTCGAGGGCGTGGGCGAGCTGATCGAGATCGCGGCCGAGCGCGGGCGCAAGACGCGGCCGGACGTGAAGCTCGGCATCTGCGGTGAGCATGGCGGCGACCCCGCCTCGATCACCTTCTGCGAGAAGGCCGGGCTCGATTACGTTTCGGCCTCGCCCTATCGCGTGCCGATCGCGCGACTGGCGGCGGCCCAGGCGGCGCTCAAGTAATGGCACTGCGCCGCCCGGGCGAGGGGCAGAAGCTGACGCGGGAGGGGTTCGACCGGATCGGGCCCTTCCACCCCTATGTCGTCTGGGCGGCGATCCTGCTGTTCGACCTGCTGGTGGTGCTGGCGATCCTGGCGGCACTCACCATGGCCGGCGATCGGATCGAGGACCAGCTCTGGCCCGGCGGCACGGAGTGGGTGACGATCTGAGGCATATGGCCCGGCGAAAGACCGGGCCGAGTTCGGCGACGGCGTGTGGTGTGCGGATGCAGGGCGTCGCGACCGCCGCCTGCAAGCGCTCCTCGTGCTCCCGCGCAGGCGGGAGCCCAGGGTTCCACAAGCTATCGGCCGTTGTTCTGCTGGACCCTGGATCCCCGCCTGCGCGGGGATACGGATATGAGGTCCCAGACTGGCGGTGATGCCCCGCGCGGGGCGCCGCGCCCACCTTACCCCCAGCGGCGGACGTGTTCGTCGTCGCGACCTTCGCGGATCATCGCCGCCTGCTCGCGCCAGCCCTCGCGGGCGATGGTGCCGGGGGCGAGGCGGAGCTGGACTTCCAGCGACTGCTCGTCCTCTGCGGTCATCGCCTCGATCGCCTTGAAGGTCTTGATGCCGCGGTCGTTGAGCTCGCGCTCGCGGACCTCGTCGATGCCGCGGATGCGCGAAAGATTGTCGCGGCCCCAGCCGAACCAGCCGCCCAGCCCCTCGTGATGGCGATGCGAGTCGTGCGTGTGCGACGTCGCCGCAGCGGTCGCAGCCGTGGCCGCGACCGGAACCGCGGTGCCGGCGACGGTGCCGGTGGTGCCTACGGGCGCAGCACGCAACGCGCGGTCCCGCTCGCCCTCCAGCTCGCGGATGCGGGTGTCGCGCGCCTTCAACTCGGCCGTGGTTTCATCCCGATAGCGGCGGTGCTCGATCTCCTCGGCGTGATGCCGCTCGCGCCACTTGCGGCCTCCCGAACTGGAGGCGAGGCCGAACAGCCAGCCCGCGACCAGGCAGAGCACGAGGACGAGATATTGGGTCGGCGTGTGGAACAGCATGGCGGCCTCCGATCGATTCGGAGCGTCAACGACGCGGGGAAGCCCTGCGTTCCTTTGCGTCGGTCAGGATGACTTCAGCGCGTCGGAGATCGAGCAGGCGGCGGGGCCCAGGATCACCACGAACAGCGTGGGCAGGATGAAGAGGATCAGCGGCACCGTCATGATCGCCGGCAGCCGGGCCGCCTTCTCCTCGGCGCGCATCATGCGCTCGTTGCGGAACTCCCCGGACAGCACGCGCAGCGCGGAAGCGAGCGGGGTGCCGTATTTCTCCGTCTGGATCATGGTGGTGGCGACGCTGCGGATCGCGTCCAGGTCGATGCGCTGGGTCAGGTTTTCGAAGGCCTGGCGGCGCTCGGTGAGAAACCCGAGCTCGATCGCGGTGAGCGAGAATTCCTCGCCGAGTTCGGGATAGGCGCGTCCGAGCTCGCGTGCGACCCGGCCGAACGCGGCATCGACGGTCAGGCCCGCCTCGGCGCAGATCACCAGCAGGTCGAGCGCGTCCGGCAGCCCCTTGCGGATCGCGTCCGAACGCTTGGTGATGCGATTCTTGAGGTAAATGTCCGGCGCCTTGTAGCTCGCGACCAGCGCGCCCGCGACGAGGAGGTAGGATTTCAACGGCCCCCAGCTGGCGAAGGTCTCGGTGCCGTAGACCAGGAAAATCACGGGGCCGCCGATCAGGATCGGCAGGACCAGCCGGCCGAAGATCACCGCGACGGCCCATTCGCGCGACCGGATGCCGGCCTGGAGCAGCTTGGTCTGGGCGGCCTTCAGCTGCTCGTCCTGCAGCACCTTCAGAGACGAGAGGGTCGCGCGCATCCAGTCGGTCGTCTCGTTCTTCTTGACGAGTTGCGCCCGGCGGCGGGACACTGGCGCGACGATCCCCGCCTTGAGCTGCTCGCGGCGCTCGTGAAGGGCCTTGACGCGCTTGGTCATGGGATCGCGGACCGACAGGGCGGCATAGATCGCGATGAGCACGGCGAACGCCGCCACGCCGGCGAGCAGCGTCGCCACCATCAACACGTCGACGCCCAGGATCGTCGGCCCCTCGGGATTGCTCAGCATCGCGTCAGATCTCGAAACTGACCATCTTGGCCATGATGAAGCCGCCGATCGCCATCCACACGAAGCCGCCGACCCCGATGACCATCAGCCGCTGGTCGGTGAAGAAGTCTGCCAGATAGTCGCTGTTGACGAACCAGATCAGCCCGAAGACGACGAAGGGCAGCGAACCGACGATATAGGCGGATGCCTTGGACTCGGACGACATGGCCTTGATCTTGAGCTTCATCTGCGATCGCTTGCGCAGCACGTCCGCCAGGTTGCTGAGCGTTTCCGACAGGTTGCCGCCGGTCTCGCGCTGGATCGCGATGGTGATCAGGAAGAACTGGAACTCCGGCGTGCCGATACGCTCCGCGGTTTCCTGAAGCGCAGTATCCAGAGTGCGGCCGATACGCATGCGGTCCGATACCGCGCGGAACTCCTCGCCCACGGGACCCGGCACTTCCTGGCCGACCACGCCCATGGTCTCGGTGATTGGCAGGCCCGATCGCAGGCCGCGGACCAGTAGCTCGATCGCGTCGGGGAACTTGGCGGTGAACTTCCCCACCCGGCGGTTGATCGCGAAGCCCACGACCTTGTGCGGGATCCCGGCGCCCAGGAACAGACCCACGAACAGGCTGAGGAGCAGCGGCATGCCCTGGCTCCACAGCAGGATCGTCGCCCCGATGGCGATCCCCAGCGTCGCCATGCCGTACTGGCCGACGGTCCAGCTCTTTCCGGTCATGGCGAGCCGCTTCTGGAGCTGCGCAGGGTTGGGCAGCAGTCGCCCCGCCGCCACATCCATGCGCGTGGCGCGCGCGGTGGTGATCCGACGGATCTGCGCTTCCATGCTCGTGCCGGCGGTAGCCGCCTGATGCCGCTCGCGGACCGCGGCCAGCCGGCGCGCCCGGGCCTTCTCCGCGGACGGACCCATGAAGGCGAACGCCAGCAGCAGCAGGACCAGCGCCGATCCCAGGATCAGCAGCAGGAACGGCACCGGGTTCATGCCCGCCGGTCCCCGATCTGCCTCGTTCCGAGCATCCGGCCGCGCCTATCGCTTCGCCGGCTTGGCAGCGAAGCGGGAGCGGAACTGCCCCAGCCGTCCGAGCAGCGACGGTGCGCCGGCACTGGGCGCGGCCGGGCGACCCGCGCCGCCCTCGCCGAGCGCGTCGGCGACCGCCACCACCTGCGCTGCCAGGTCGACCAGCGGCGCGATCGTCTTGGACCCCTTGCCGACGTCCGCCATCGGCTTGCCGAGCTTCGCCGCCTGGGCCGCGAGCTTCTGGTCGAACGGCAACTGATAGTCGATCGGCCGCTCGATCGAATTTTCGAAGTCCTTGCGGCTGATCTCCAGCTGCTGTGCCGGGTGGACGCGGTTGGCGATCACGAACACCGTAGCCTCCGGCGCGTTGCTCTTGAGCCAGGAGAGGATGCGGATCGCGTCGCGGGCGGCAGCGAGCGTATATTCGGTCACCACCACGACCACCGGCATCTCCTGCGCCAGTTGCGGATGATTGACCAGGATCGAGCGCGGCAGATCGACCACCGTGCATTCATAGGCGCTTCGCATCTCCTCGCGCAGGCGACGAAAGACGCTGCCGTCGGTCAGCACGGGGCTGCTGATCGGCGCCTCCGCGGAGAGCACGGCCAGCCGGTCCGAGGCGCGCACCATGGCGCGCTCGATGAACAGTCCGTCGATACGGCTGGGGTTGTCGATCGCGTCGGTGAGGCCGCGGCCGGGCTCCAGGTCGAGCGCGAGCGCATCGGTGCCGAAGTGCACGTCCAGGTCGAGAAGGGCGGTGCTGCGCCCGGCGCGCTCGCTTACCAGCCAGGCAAGGGACGTCGCGACCGTCGACGCGCCGGCCCCGCCGCGCGTGCCGATCACCGCGACGGCGCAATGGGGCCGCTGCACCGACGCTGCGGCCGCCTCGCTCGGCTTGGGGGTGGTGAGCGCCGTCTGCGCCTGGGTGAAGGCGTCGCGCACCGCATCCGGATTAAGCGGCTTCAGCAGATAATCCTGGATGCCGCTGGCGATCAGGTCGCGATAGAGCCGGACGTCGTTGACCTGGCCGGTGGCGATCACGGCCGTACCCGGCTCGCACACCTCCGCCAGCGCGTTGATGTCGTTGATCGGATCGCTCGATTCGGAAAGATCGACGAACAGCACGTTGGGGCTGGAGGAAACGGAGAGCGCCTGCACGGCGCTGCGCAGGTTGCCGCGCTGGACCCTGTCGGCCGACCAGCCGAAGGCGTGGACGATCGGGCGCAACGTGTCGGCGGAGGCTTCGTCGGTGACGAAGCCGGCGAAGGGATCGCGATTGGCGGGACGGCTGGCCATCAGTTCCCCGCCGATCCGGTGGTGCTCGCGCCAAGGCCGCCGCCGCTACCCGCGCCGCCTGCGGTCCCCTGGACGCTCAAGCCGCCCGCGCGGTTGGATGCGGCACCGCGATAGGCCTGGATCGCGCGCGCGGCGTTCACCGGGTCCGAGACACCGGTTCCGGTCTGGCCGTGGATCAGGTCCTCGGGCCGCGCAACCATCGCCGCGAGGTTCGAGTTCACCGCGCACCCGTAGTTGGGGTGGGTGTGCGAATCGAAGGTGTAGGCGTTGAGCGGATCGCTGCGCGGACAGGACGGCACGCTCGCCGACGCGCGGGTGAGGACGACACGCACCGTTCCCGGGGCTACCGCGCTCGGCGCCGGCGACGCGGTGTCCGCGAGCAGGAGCCCGTAGCGCGCGGCCTCGGCCGCCACCTGCGCGCGGGCGCCGGTCGCGCCCGCCGGATCGTCGACCGCGATGCGATCGCCGTAGCCGGGCTGCAACGCGGCCAGCCAGCCCGCCAGCCGGCCCGCCTCGCCCTCGCTCAGGCCATAGGTCGTGGTCGCCAGGTCGACCGCATAGTCGCTGCGCGAGACGACCGGCTGGTTGACCGATTCCAAACCCCGGTTCGCGCCGGGGTCGCATGCGGCGAGGAGGAGGGCGGGGGCGCACAGCGCCACGGCCGCAAGACGCGAGTACATGTTCTTCTCCAACGGCGGCGTCATGGGTTGCTGAAGCCCGGCGCGGCGGACCTCTTCTTGCGCTTGCCTGAGCGATCCTCGGCCAGCACCGGAAGGCCGGGGCCGGCCGGCAGCGGGGCGCCGGCTACCGGCGCGCCCACCACCGGCGGAGGTGCCATGGTGGGCACCGGTCGCGGCCCGCCGAACGTCGGGCTGGTGGCATTGCCGAGCAGCACGCGGTCTGCGTCATCGGGCGCGCGATACCCATCGGTCGGCAGCACGATGCGGTTCGCGTCGATCGGCTTCACCAGATAGGGCGTGATCACGATCACCAGCTCGGTCTCGTTGCGCTGGAACGCGTTGGACCGGAACAGCGAGCCGATGATCGGCAGGTTGGCCAGAAAGGGCGCCTGGTTCACAGAATTGTCGTGGCTGTTGGACAGCAGCCCTGCGATCATGAAGCTCTGGCCGGAGCCGAGTTCCACGGTCGTTTCCGCGCGGCGAGTGGTGAGCGCGGGAATCGTGATGTCGTTGAGCTCCACCGCACCAGCAGTGGTGATCTGCGACACCTCCGGACGGACGCGCAGGGAGATGCGCCCGTCCGAGAGGACGGTCGGGGTGTAGGCGAGGCTGACGCCATATTGCTTGTATTCGACCGAGATGCTGCCGATCGCGCCCTGGCTGATCGGGATCGGAATCTCGCCGCCTGCCAGGAAGGTGCCCGTCTCGCCGGACACCGCGGTCAGATTCGGGTTGGCGAGCGTCGTCACCTGGCCGTTGCGCTCGCCCAGGTCGAGCGAGGCGAGCAGATCCAGCCCCAGCAGCCGGCCGGCAGCACCGATCGTGGTCCCGATCTCGGGAACCGCCGGACCGGTGAAGCCGGTGCCCCCGGAAGGCAGGCCCTCGATGGTGCCCTGGCGACCCTGGCCGATGTTGAACAGGAACCCGCCCGTGGTGTCGCGCGAGGTCAGGTTGACGCCGATGTTCTTGACGTAGCTGCGGCTGACCTCCGCGATGCGTACCTGCAGATTGACCTGCAGGGGGGTCGCCGTCTTCAGCCGGCTGAGCACGCGGGTGTTCTCGCCTACGAAGGCCTGTGCCAGGGACTGCGCCTCGGCCACGTCCTCGGGGGAGCGGACGGTGCCGGTCAGCAGCACCATGTTGTTCATGGACGTGGCGACGATCTGCGCCTCGGGCATCGCGAGCGCGAGCATCTCGCCGATCGTCGTGATGTTGTTCCCCACGCGAACGGTCGCCGCATAGACGGTCGCCCCGCTGCGGGAGACGGCGTGCACGGTGGTCTCGCCCGGCGACTTGCCGAACACATAGAGCTGCCGGGCCGAGCGGACCTGAACGTCGGCGATGCGATCGTCGGCAACGAACACGTCCGTCATGGGCGCTGGCAGGTTGATGATCTGGCCTCGGCCGGAGTTCATCTGGATCACCGGCGGCGAGGGAGCGGCGGTCTGTGCGGCGGTCTGCGCGGCGAGCGGGGCAGGGAGGCCCATGAGGGTCGCCAGGGCGGCGATCAGTGCGAGCGGCGTGCCCAGCAGCCTTGCCTGGATACGCATGTCAGTTCCTCCCCCCGACCGGGACAACGGTAACCGCGCTGCCGCGCGCGATGCGGACGCTCGGCCCGGCAATGGCCATGGCGCTGCCGGCGGCCCCCTGCATTGTCCCGAAGATCGGCGGTGGAGCCCTGTCCGTGCTCTGGGGCTTGCCGGGCACCGAACTGCGCTGGAAGCGCGAGACGTCGGCGCCGGTCGACACGGTACTGCCGCCGTCAATCGGACGTGCGGCAAGGCGCGCGAGGGCCGCGCGTTCCGCGTTGGGATCGTCGCGGTCCGGAAGGCCGGCGTCCTCGCCGCTCGCGATCGCCTCCTCGAGTTCGGTGCCGCTGTCGGCCAGCGAGCGGAGCGACAGGGACAGCTGGCCCACTGCCTGGGCGACCGAGATCTTTTCGGCGATGCGCGGGGTGGCCTCCAGCGTCACGGTCGAAAAGGCGTTGACTACCGTGTTGCCCTTTTCATCGACCTGCTTCTCGGTCCGCTGGTCGGTGGCGAGCACGCGCAGGTTGCGCAGCATCGTCTCCGAAGCCTTCAACGGCGGGCCGTCGCCGCCACCCTCGATGTTCTGGGTCAGGATCAGGTCGACGCGGTCGCCCGGAAAGACGAAGCCTGCGACCGCTGCCTGCGTGGAGACCGGCACCGTCACCGCACGCATGCCGGGGCCAAGCGCCGCCGCCAGGAACCCGCGGTCCCCCGGCTTCACCAGAGCGCCCTGGGTGATCGGCTGGCCGGCAGGGATCGGGTAGCGCACCACCGTCCCGACCAGCTTGGTCGCGTCCGGCGATCCCTCGGTGAAGTAGGCGTTGGTGACGAGGTCCTGCGGCCACGCCTGGAACGCGAGCGCGTCGGCGTCGATGATCGTGCCGACCGGGAGCGCGCGCTTGGCGACCAGCACCTTAGGCCCCGCGACGACGGTGGGCTCGCCGGATGCCGTGGTGGTCGGGGCCGACGCGCCCTGCATCAGGCTGCGCGCCATGAAGGCCGTGATGGCCGCCACGAACAATGCGCCCACCAGCAGCAGGACTTTACGAGAATCCATGAGGTCGAGGCCCTTCCGTGCCTTGGCGGCGTTGATGCGGCATTAGGCAGTCACCGGAACTGGTTAAGAATGGGTTCGCGGATCACGAGGAGCGCTGCCATCGCGATCGCGACCCCATAGGGTATCTCAGGAAGTTGTTTCTTTTTTCTCAACAGCTTGTCGAGAACCATCAACAGGGTGAGAGCACCGCCCAGCAGCGACATCAGTATCAGCATCCACAGCAGCGGCTGCGGCGGCAGCCACAGCGCCAGCGCGCCGATCAGCTTCACGTCGCCGCCGCCCATCTGCCCCAGCCAGAAGGCCGCGACGAACAGGCCGAAGACCGCCACCGCCACCGCCAGCTGGATTGCGACGCCGGGCCACGGGCTGAGCCCGCTCGCCATCCACCAGCCGGGTGCGAGCAGCGCGATCAGGCCATTCTTCCAGTTCGCGATCTCACGCGTGCGGACGTCCTCGATGCCTGCGGACAGCAGAAGCGCCACCAGCGCGAGCAGCAGAATGGAGGGGAGGGACAGCGGCATTGTCCAAGGCCCTAGACGCAGCCGCTTACGAAACCGTAACCGGGGGCATGGCTGCCCACGCCCTGTATCGCCGCGCGATTCCCGCCGCGGCGCGGATTACCCGATGGCATGCACCCGACGGGTGGGTGCACCGCCGGTTCGACTGGCCGGCAGCAGACGGCGCTCGCCAGCGCGGCGCCATGCTGTTCCAGGTCGGACGCGGCGACGTGTTCGAGAAATATCTGGAAAGCTTCGCGCATTGGCGTGCGTGCGGCTGGTCGATCACGAGCTTCGACTGGCGCGGGCAGGCCGGGTCGGGCCGGCTGACGGCCAACCCCCATTGCGGCCATATCGACACGTTCGACACCTATGTCGACGATCTCGCGGCCTTTGCCTCCGCATGGCGGGGGGAGCGGGTCGGGCGGCACGTGATGGTCGGACATTCGATGGGCGGGCACCTGGTGCTGCGCGCGCTGGCGGAGGGCCGGGTTACGGCGGATGCGGCGGTGCTGGTGGCGCCGATGCTGGGGCTGAAGTCGCCGGTGGGCCCGCGCTTCGGCGAGCGCGCGGCACGTCTGCTGGCCGGCTTCGGCTCCCGCAGTCGACCGGCCTGGCGCGGTAACGAGCGCCCGTTCACCCGCGCCTCGCGCCAGGCGCTGCTGACCTCCGACCGCGCGCGCTATGAGGACGAGCTCTGGTGGCTGGAGGCGAACCCGGCCCATCGCACCGGACCGCCGAGCTGGGCATGGGTGCTGGAGGCGTTCCGGTCGACCCGCACGTTGAACGCGAGCCCTGCGCTCGCCACGCTGGACGTTCCGGTACAGCTGCTGGTCGCGGACGGGGATGCGCTGGTCGATCCGGAGGCGGCGCTGGCGGTGGCGGCGCGGCTCAAGCGGGCGACGCTGGTCCGCTTCGGACCGGAGGCCCGGCACGAACTGCTGCGCGAGACGGATGCGATCCGCGACCGTGCGCTCGCCGAGATCGACCGATTCCTGGCCGAAGTGCCGGTGCCGGCGTGACCCGCCGGATCGCCATCGTCGGCGCAGGCATGGCCGGCGCGAGCCTTGCCGCGATGATCGCCGGTACGGATTCGGTCGTGCTGCTGGAGGCGGAGGCGCACCCGGGCTTCCACGCCACGGGTCGCTCGGCGGCCTTCTGGTCGGAGACCTATGGGGGGCCCGGGGTGCAGCCGCTCACCAGCGCGTCGGGGCCGTTCCTGCACCGGCCGCCGGCGGAGTTCGGGGGCGAGCCGTTCCTGGGCCAACGGGGCGAACTGATGATCGCGCCCGCAGCGGACCCGGCAGCCCTGGACGCATTCGAGGCGCGGTTTGCCGGGTCGGGAATCGCGATGGTGCGCGAGGACGCGGCACTGCGGGTGCCAGGCCTGAGAGGCGAATGGCAGGGCCTGTGGATGCCGAGCTGCGCCGACATCGACGTCGCGCGGTTGCACGGGGCCTTTCTTGCCCGCGCCCGCCGGATGGGCGCGATCCTGCGCTGCGACGCGATGCTGGTGGAGGCCCGGCGGGCGGCGGGAGGCTGGCGGCTGCGGCTGGGCGATGGCGCGGTGGTGGACGCCGACGTGCTCGTGAACGCGGCCGGCGCCTGGGCGGACCGAATCGCGGTGCTTGCCGGGGCCGCGCCGGTCGGCATCCAGCCCTATCGCCGCACCATGGTGCAGCTGCGCGTCGATCCACCGGCGCCGCCGTCGCTGCCGGTGGTGATGGACGCGGCGGGTGGCTTCTACTTCAAGCCCGAGCCCGGCGGGCGCGTGTGGCTGACGCCGCATGACGAGACGCCGGTGGAGCCCGGGGATGTGGCGGCGGAGGAGATCGACGTCGCCCGGGCGATCGACCGGATGCAGCGCGTCGTCGACTGGCGGGTCGAGGCGGTCGAGCGGCGCTGGGCCGGCTTGCGCAGCTTCGCGCCCGACCGGCTGCCGGTCTATGGCTGGGACCCGCGGGTCGAGGGGCTGTTCTGGTGCGCCGGGCAGGGTGGGTTCGGCATTCAGACCGCGCCCGCCGGCGCGGCGCTATCGGCGGCGCTGCTGGGACGGGGAACCATGCCGGCCGGCGTGGACGCCGGTCTCTACCGTCCGGAACGGTTCGGCTGACGCCTCAGGCGGCGGCGCTCCGGCCGCCCGCCGCCATCGCCGCGTCGCTTGCGAGCTTGTCGGCGCGCTCGTTCTCCGGGTGGCCGGCGTGGCCCTTGACCCAGACCCACTTGATCTGGTGCGGCTTGGCGGCGGCGAGCAGCGCCTGCCAGAGTTCGGCGTTCTTCACCGGCTTCCTGTCGGCGGTCTTCCAGCCGTTCTTCTGCCAGCCTTTGATCCACTTGGTGAGGCCGTCCATCACGTAGCGGCTGTCGGTGGACAGCGTCACCTGGCACGGCCGCTTGAGGGCGTTCAGCCCCTCGATTGCGGCCATGAGTTCCATGCGATTGTTGGTGGTATGCGCCTCGCCGCCCGACATCTCGCGCTCATGCTCGCCCGAACGGATCACCACGCCCCAGCCGCCGCGGCCGGGATTGCCCTTGCACGCGCCGTCGGTAAAGATCTCGACGGAGGTCAGTTCGGTCATCGAAACGCGTTCCTGTTGTTCTCGTACCAGTCGAGCCGCCGCAGATAGGCGAGCGGGTCCTTGCGCGTCACCAGCGCATCGGCGGGGGTGTTGATCCAGTCCCAGGCGCGCGTCAGCAGGAAGCGGATGCACGCCCCTTGCGCCAGCACGGGCAGCGCTGCGCGTTCCTCCGGCGAAAGGCCGAAGCCGGCTTCATAGCCCTCCAGCAGGGCGCGCCCGACGGCCGGATCGAGCGGAACGCCCCGGCCGTCGAAGCTCCACGCGGAGTGCATCACCGCCAGGTCGTAGGCGCGGACGTCGGTGCAGGCGAAGTAGAAGTCGATGAGGCCGGTGACCTCGTCCCCCAGCATCAGGACATTGTCGGGAAACAGGTCCGCATGGATCGCGCCGGTCGGCAGCTGGTGCGGCCAGGCGGCGAGGGTGCGGTCGAGTGCGCCGTCGACGCGCTCGCGCAGGCCGGCTTGGATGCTGTCGAGCCCGGGCGCGCATTGCTCGAACAGCTGCGGCCACGCCCCGACGCCCATGGAGTTGGGGCGGACCGGTGCGAAGTCGGTGAGCGCCGCGTGCATGCGCGCCATCGCCGCGCCCCCGGCGCGCGCCTGGGTGGGCGTCGGCTGGCTGAGCGACACGCCCGACAGGAACTCGATCAGGCAGGCGGGGCGGCCTTCCAGCGTCTGGATCACCATGCCGGTGCGGTCGGGCAGCGCGCGCGGCACCGGGTTGCCCGCATCGGCCAGCCGGTCGATCATCGCGAAGAAGAAGGGCAGGTCGCCCGCATCCACCCGCTTCTCGTACAGCGTCAGGATGAAGCGGCCGCGGGTGGTGTCGACCAGATAGTTGGAGTTCTCGACCCCTTCGGCGATGCCCTTGGCCGAAACCAGCGCGCCCACGTCATAGCGGGCGAGGAAGGCGCCGAGCGCCTCCGCCGAAACCTGCGTATAGACGGCCACCGGTCAGGCGGCAGCGGCTTCGAGGCCGCGGGGCAGCTTGAAGGTCAGGGTCTCGCGGGTCATCTCGACCTCGCGCTCGTGGATCTCGTATCGCTCGGCAAGGCGATCGACCACTTCGCGCACCAGCATCTCGGGGGCCGACGCACCGGCGGTGAGGCCGAGCGAGCCGACACCCTCCAGCCACGCGAAGTCGATCTCGCTGCCGCGCTGGATCAGGTGCGATGGCGTGCCCTCGCGCTCGGCGACTTCAACCAGGCGCAGCGAGTTGGACGAATTGGGGGCGCCGATGACCAGTACCAGGTCGCACGAAGAGGCGATCGCCTTGACGGCCGCCTGGCGGTTCGAGGTGGCGTAGCAGATGTCGTCGGCCTTGGGCGCCACGATCGCCGGGAATCGGCGCTGGAGCGTCGCCATGATGTCGGCGGTGTCGTCGACCGACAGCGTGGTCTGGGTGAGGAACGCGAGGTTGTTCGGATCGGCCGCTGTCACCGTTTCGGCATCCTCCACCGTTTCGATCAGCGTCATCTGACCCTGCGGCACCTGACCAAAGGTGCCGATCACTTCCGGGTGGCCGGCATGGCCGACGAACAGGATGTGGTGGCCGGTGGTCACCAGCCGCTCGGCTTGGCGGTGGACCTTCGACACGAGCGGGCAGGTGGCGTCGAGATATTCCAGGCCGCGATCTTCCGCTTCTGCCGGCACCGACTTGGGCACGCCGTGCGCGGAGAAGACCACCGGCACGCCGGCAGGAACCTCGTCCAGTTCCTCGACGAAGATCGCACCCTTGGCGCGCAGGCTGTCGACGACGAACTTGTTGTGGACGATCTCGTGCCGGACGTAGACGGGCGCGCCGTGCTTCTCGATCGCGAGCTCGACGATGCGGATCGCCCGGTCGACGCCGGCACAGAAACCGCGGGGCGCCGCGATCAGCAGCTCGAGGACGGGCTTGGCAGCGGGCGGCGTGGCGGGATCGGTCATCACCCTGGCGCATCTACGCGATTGCTTGCGCGCTTGAAAGGCGCTTCCTATGCTGGCGACGGTCCGGGTCGGCGCTAGCGCGGCGGCCCGTTCGTCGTGAAAGGTGTACTCCCCTGTGATCGTCCGAACGCTCGCTGTTTCCGCTGTCGCGCTCCTCGCTCTCGCGGGGTGCAGCCGTAAAGGCGAGATCGACGTGACCCGTGGCGTGGGCATCACCAGCGTCCGCTCCGCCTGCCCGGCGGCCGGCGTGCCCGCCGGCACCGGCGACATCACCCTGTTCGATCCGGCCGGCAACCAGCTGGCGAGCGCGATCGACGTGACCGCGACGATCACCAACGTGCGCGCCACCTGCAACGAGTCGGGCGAGGACATCGTCTCCACCGTCACCTTCGACATCCAGGCGCGCCGCACCCGCACCGATGGCGCACGCCAGGTCGACCTGCCGTACTTCCTGACGGTGGTGCGCGGCGGATCGCAGGTGGTGGCCAAGCGCATCAACCATGCCGTGCTCGACTTCCCGGCCGGCGAGGCGCGCGCGCAGGCGACCGGGAGCGCGACCGCGGTGGTGCAGCGCTCGGCCGCGACGCTGCCCGACGCGATTCGCCAGCAGATCGTCCGCCCGCGCAAGGCCGGCGCAGAGGATGCCGCGGTCGATCCACTGTCGACGCCGGAAGTGCGCCAGGCCGTGCTCAACGCCTCGTTCGAGGCGCTGGTCGGCTTCCAGCTGACCCAGGACCAGCTGCGCTACAACGTCACGCGCTGATCTGGCGCCGGCCTAATCGACTCGCGCCGCGCGAGGCCGATTGACTCGGCTCCGCGGCCGAGCCAGAGCGAAACCGTCGATGGTCGGACAAAACGGCCATGGGCACGCGCGGGAGAGCGCCGCCGGCCTTGCAGGCCGCATGCGGCCGCCGAAGGAGCAACCGCCCCGGAATCTCTCAGGCTAAAGGGACCGCGCGCGCCAACGACACTCTGGAAAGCGCGCCGTGATTTCGGCGCCACCGAAGGGGTAAGCGTGGGGTGCCCGCGCGAAAGCTCTCAGGTTCCGTGACAGAGGGGGCGGCGGGGACGCGGGGAGGCCTGTGTCTGCGTCGTGCCGACCTGCCGGAGACTGCGCAATGAGCGACCCGAATTCCTCCCAAGATGCGGACGGCCTGGAGCCGATCGCCCCTTCGCTGCTGCCGCTCGATGCGTGGCATCGCGCCAAGGGCGGCCGCATGGTGCCCTTCGCCGGCTATGTGATGCCGGTGCAGTATGAAGGCATCATGGCCGAGCATCTGTGGACCCGCCAGCACGCCGGCCTGTTCGACGTCAGCCACATGGGCCAGCTGCTGTTCACGGGCGAGGGCGTGGCCCAGGCGTTGGAAGCGCTGCTGCCCGGTGACCTCCAGGTGCTGGCGGCCAACCGCATGCGCTATTCGCTGCTGCTCGCCGACAACGGCGGCATCCTCGACGACCTGATGGTGACCCGCCTGCCGGAAGCGCATCCATTCGGCGAGGCGGGCGAGCCGGTGCCGGCCGGCGAGGCCTTCTACATGGTCGTGAACGGCGCCACCAAATACGACGACCTCGGCCATCTGCGCGAGGCGCTGCCCGACTCGATCACCATCAACCACCTGGAAGATCGCGCGCTGCTGGCGCTGCAGGGGCCGGAGGCGGTCACCACGCTCGCACGCCTGATCCCCGGCGTCGACGCGCTGCGCTTCATGACCGCGGGTGCGTTCGAATGGGCCGGCCATGCGCTGTGGATCAGCCGCTCGGGCTATACCGGCGAGGACGGCTGCGAGATCTCGCTGCCGGCCGAGGCGGTCGAGGCCTTCGCCGACGCGCTGACCGCCGAGGCAGAGGTCCAGCCGATCGGCCTGGGCGCCCGCGACTCGCTGCGCCTGGAGGCGGGCCTGCCGCTCTACGGCCACGACCTGGACGAAGAGACCACGCCGGTCGCCGCCGACCTGGGCTTCGCGCTGTCGAAGCGCCGTCGCGAGGAGGGGGGCTTTCCTGGCGCCGAGCGCATCCTGGCCGAGCGTGCCGAGGGGCCGGCGATCAAGCGCGTCGGCCTGCGCGTCGACGGCCGCCAGCCGGTGCGCGAGGGCGCGACGGTTGTCGATCAGGCCGGCAAGACCATCGGCCGCGTGACCTCGGGGGGCTTCGCCCCCAGCGTCGGCGCGCCGATCGCCATGGCCTATGTGCCGGCCGCACTTGCGGTCGCCGGTACCGAAGTCACCCTGTCCCAGCGCGGCAAGACCCATACTGCAGAGGTCGTGCCGATGCCGTTCATTTCCCACCGTTACGTCCGCTAAGGAGCGCCGTCGATGAGCCGTTATTTCACCGAAGAGCATGAGTGGGTCGAAGTCGACGGCGACGTCGCGACCGTCGGCATCACCGAATATGCCCAGAGCCAGCTGGGCGACGTCGTGTTCGTCGAAGTTCCCGACGAGGGTCGCGCACTCTCCAAGGGCGACGACGCGGCGGTGGTGGAGTCGGTGAAGGCCGCCTCCGACGTCTACACCCCGGCCTCCGGCACGGTGGTGGAGGGCAACCCGGCGCTTGAAGCCAATCCGGCGCTCGTCAACGAGGACCCGGAAGGCGAGGGTTGGTTCTTCCGCCTGACGCTCGCCGACGCCTCCGAGCTGGAAGGGCTGATGGACGCGGACCAGTACGCGGCGTTCGTCGCCAAGCTCTAACCCCAAGTCCTGCCGGCTGCGAGGCCGGCATCTCGGGCGGGTGGCTCTTGTGGAGCATACCCGCCGCAGGAGAACCCGGCGGTCGCCGGACCTTTGCAAAAGGCGCAACAGGCGCCCAGATACTCCCGTATCCCTGCGCAGGCAGGGATCCAGGGCCAGGCAGAACACCGGCTTGCGGCGTCTGGAACCCTGGGCTCCTGCTTTCGCAGGAGCACGAAGCGGGGCTTTCGCAAAGGTCTTACGGGCACCGGGCTACTGTCCCGAAGGATCGCCATGCGCTACCTGCCTTTGACCCAGCCCGACCGTGAGGCGATGCTCGCCGCGGTGGGCGCGTCCTCCGTCGACGCGCTGTTCGCCGATGTGCCGGAGGCCGCGCGCCTCGACGGGCCCATTCCCGGCCTGCCAAACCATGCCAGCGAGCTCGCCGTCGAGCGCCACCTGTCGGCGCTTGCCGCCAAGAACCTCGCCGCCGGCACCGCGCCGTTCTTTCTCGGCTGCGGCGCCTATCGCCACCATGTCCCGGCGAGCGTCGACCATCTGATCCAGCGCGGCGAGTATCTCACCGCCTACACGCCCTATCAGCCGGAAATCGCGCAGGGCACGCTGCAGATGCTGTTCGAGTTCCAGACGCAGGTCGCGCAGCTGTTCGGCTGCGACGTGGCCAACGCGTCGATGTACGACGGCTCGACCGCCTGCTGGGAAGCGATCACCATGGCGCGCCGGGTCACCCGCCGCGGCAAGGCGATCCTGTCGTCGGGGCTGCACCCGCACTATGTCTCGGTCGCGAACACCATGGCGAAGTTCACCGGCGACGTGCTGGAGACCTCCGCGCCGACGCTCACCGCCGACACCGATGCCGAGGCGCTGATCGCCGCGATCGACGGCGACACCTCGTGCGTGGTCGTACAGTATCCCGACATCCTCGGCCGCATCCCGGACCTGCGCCCGATCGCCGAGGCGGCACACGCCAACAAGGCGCTGCTGATCGCCGTTGTCACCGAGCCGGTGGCGCTGGGCGCGATCGCCTCGCCGGGCGAACTGGGCGCCGACATCGTCGTGGGTGAAGGCCAGTCGCTGGGCGTCGGGCTGCAGTTCGGCGGGCCGTACGTCGGCCTGTTCGCCTGCTCGGACAAGCTCGTCCGCCAGATGCCGGGACGTTTGTGCGGCGAGACCGTGGATGCCGAGGGCAAGCGCGGCTTCGTGCTGACGCTGTCGACCCGCGAGCAGCACATCCGCCGCGAAAAGGCGACGTCGAACATCTGCACCAACTCGGGGCTGTGCGCGCTCGCCTTCTCGATCCACATGACGCTCTTGGGCGAAAAGGGCCTGCGCCAGCTCGCCGCGAGCAATCACGCGCGCGCCGTGGCTGCGGCCGACCGGCTGGCGAAGGTGCCGGGCATCGAGCTGGTCAACACCAGCTTCTTCAACGAGTTCACGCTCAAGCTGTCCAAGGAAGCGCGGCCGGTCGTCCGCACGCTTGCCGATCGCGGCGTGCTCGCGGGCGTGTCGCTCGGCCGGCTCTATCCGGGCGAGGCGGAGCTCGCCAACGGCCTGGTGGTGGCGGTGACCGAGACGGTGACCGCGGAAGATATCGAGACGCTCGCAACCGAGCTCGAAGAGGTGCTGGCATGACGATCAACCAGAGCGGCTGGCGCCCCGAGATGGGCGGCAGCGACGAGGCCACCCAGGCGACCTTCACCGGCAACCGCGCGCTGATGCTCGAAGAGCCGCTGCTGTTCGAGATTGGCTCCACGCGCACGACCGGCGTCGACTTCGACGACGCGCCCGAGGCGCCGTCGCGCCTCGGCGGCATGGAGCGCAAGGACCCGATCGGCCTGCCGGGCCTGTCGGAGCCGGAGGCGGTGCGCCACTACACGCGTCTCAGCCGTCAGAACTATGCCATCGATCTGGGCCTGTTCCCGCTCGGCTCGTGCACCATGAAGCACAACCCGCGCCTGAACGAGCGCATGGCGCGGCTGCCTGGCTTCGCCGACGTGCATCCGCTGCAGCCGGTCGACACGGTGCAGGGCGCGCTTGAGGTGATCCACCAGCTGGCGCACTGGCTGGTGACGCTGACGGGCATGGACTCGGTCGCGATGAGCCCCAAGGCGGGCGCGCATGGCGAACTGTGCGGCATCCTCGCGATCCGCGCGGCGCTGGAAGCGAAGGGCGAGGGCCACCGCAAGGTGATCCTGGTGCCCGAGAGCGCCCACGGCACCAACCCGGCGACCGCGGCCTTTGCCGGCTTCAAGGTCGAGGACATTCCCGCCACCGCCGAAGGGCGCGTGGACCTGGAGGCGCTGAAGGCGCGGCTGGGGCCGGACGTGGCGGGCGTGATGATCACCAACCCGAACACCTGCGGCCTGTTCGAGCGCGACATGCGCGCGATCAGCGACGCGGTGCATGGCGTCGGCGGCTATGTCTATTGCGACGGCGCCAACTTCAACGCGATCGTCGGGCGCGTGCGTCCGGGCGACCTGGGCATCGATGCGATGCACATCAACCTGCACAAGACCTTCTCGACCCCGCACGGCGGCGGCGGACCGGGTTCGGGGCCGGTGGTGTTCTCGGCGGCGCTGACGCCGTTCGCACCGCTGCCCTTCGTCGAGAAGCAGGGCGACCGCTTCGCGCTGATCGAGGAAGAGACGGCGGGCGAGCATCATGCCGGCAGCTTTGGCCGCATGGTCGCCTTCCACGGCCAGATGGGCATGTTCACCCGGGCGCTCAGCTACATCCTCAGCCACGGCGCCGATGGCCTCAAGCAGGTGTCCGAGGACGCGGTGCTCAACGCCAACTATGTGCTGCGGAGCCTGGAGGACGTGCTCGACGCGCCGTTCGGCGGCAGCGGCCCGTGCATGCACGAGGCGCTGTTCTCGGACGAGGGGCTGGCCGAGGGCTTCACGACGCTGGACGTGGCCAAGGGGCTCATCGATGAGGGCTACCACCCGATGACGATGTACTTCCCGCTCGTCGTCCACGGCGCGATGCTGATCGAGCCGACCGAGACCGAGTCGAAGGCGGCGCTCGACCAGTTCATCGGCGCGCTGCGCTCGGTGGCGGAACGCGCCAAGGCCGGCGATCAGGCGCTGAAGGGCGCGCCGCACTTCGCCCCGCGCCGCCGCCTGGACGAGACCCAGGCCGCCCGCAAGCCGGTGTTGCGCTGGAAGGCGCCGCAGCCGGCGGCGCAAGCGGCCGAGTAAGTGCATGCAGCCTCCTCCCGGGCGGGCCGTCCGGGAGGAGAAGCGGCCGACACGCGCGCGCGGGCGCCTATCGTCGGGACCACGCCGGAACCGGCCAAGTATCGCCTACGTTGTTCCGAATAGTTCACGCTCCGTTCAACCGCTTTCTGCGATCAACGGCTCATCTCTATTCGGGAGATTTTCCCATGTTTCTGAAGCGCATCCGTACTTTGGCGCTGATCGCGGCGGCGGGCCTGGGCGTCAGCGCCTGCGCCTATGACGATTATGGCTATGGCGGCATGTCGGTCGGCTATGGCTCGGCCGGCTATTACGATCCCTATTACGACGGCTATGGCTACGGCTACGGCAGCGGCTTCGGCTCGCCCTATTGGGGCTGGTACGGCGACTATTATTATCCGGGCACGGGCTATTACGTCTACGACCGCTACCGGCGTCCGCATCGCTGGAACGACGGCCAGCGCCGCTATTGGGAGCAGCGCCGGCACGGCTGGCGCGGCAACGACCGTCCCCGCAACAACTGGAACGACTTCCGGCCTGGCGACGGGCGTCCCGGCGTGCGGCCTGGCCGCCCCGGCGACGGGCGTCCGGGCGTGCGGCCTGGCCGCCCCGGTGACGGTCGTCCGGGCGTGCGCCCCGGTCGTCCCGGCGATGGCCGTCCGGGCGACGGGCGCCCCGGTGTTCGTCCGGGGCAAGGCGGCGAGTATCGTCCCGGCGTCCGCCCGGGCCGGCCGGGTGCCTGGATCCCCAGTTCGCGTCCCGACCAGGGCGGCGCGGGTGCCCAGCGTCCGGATCGGCCGGGCGGCAGCGACGCGCGGCCGGGCGGCCGTCCCAGCCCCAGCTGGGGAAATCGCGGCGGGCGTTCAGGCCCGCGCTGGGGCGGGCAGGGTGGCCGTTCGGGCGGTCCGCGGTTCAGCGGCCGGGGCGGATCGCGTCCGAACTGACGCCGGCAGGCGACGGGCCCGGGGCTGAACTAGGGCCCGCGCCGGCCGAACGCCTTACTGCGCCTTGAGAACGCCGCGGAACGGCGCGTCGGTGCCGTCGACCCCTTCAGCGGGCGGGAGGCCGATCAGGTCGCGCAGCAGCGGGTAGACGGCGACGTTGTCGAAGTCCGGCAGCGTGCGTCCGTTCGCAAAGGCAGGGCCGTGGGCGATGAACAGCGCCGTCATGTCCGGCGCCATGTTGTCGAAGCCATGGTTGCCGCCGGTCTGCGGCTTTGCCGGCGCGGTCGGCAGCACCTGCCAGCCGTCCTCCGCCAGGCACAGGATGGCGGGCACGCGCGGATTGCGGCCATAGTGGAAGCGGGCGGGGATCTCCGCCTTGCGCCAGCACTCCATGTGCGCGTGCGGCTTCAATAGCGCCCTTTCGACCGCCGCTTCCTTGCCGGGCGTCGGCGTCAGCGCGGCGTAGGGGCCGGCCTCCACGACGTGGTAGAGCGACGGATCGGCGAGCTTGTCGAGGGCCACGACTCGTTCGCTGCTGGTGGCGGCCATGCCGTGATCGGCGACGATCACCAGGTTTGCGGGCTGGCCGATCGCCGCAAGGCCGTCGACGAGCGCACCGACCGCCGCGTCCACGCCGGCAGCGGCCTCGTTCACCTCCTGCGAATCCGGACCGAAGCGATGGCCGGCGGTGTCCACCGCCTCGAAATAGAGGGTGAGCAGGCGGGGACGGATCGCGGCCGGGCGACGCAGCCAGTCGAGCACCCCCTGGACGCGCTGCGTCGGGCTGATCGCCTCGTTATATTGCTGCCAGTCCGAGGGGCGGGTGCCGCCGTGCGTCTCGTGCGGCCATTCGGGGCTGCGGGTGGCACCGATCGGAACGTTGGATCCGGGCCAGAACTGGGTCGCGGTACGGATGCCCGCCTGTTCGGCCGCCACCCAGATCGGCTCCGCGCCGTTCCACCAGCTCGGGTCGTCCGTCGCCATGGTGAAGACGTTCTTGGGATCGGCAGGATCCTCCATCCGGTTGGCGACGATGCCGTGCCGGTCGGGACGGACGCCGGTCACCAGCGTCCAGTGGTTGGGAAAGGTCTTGGAGGGGAAGGAGGGGTGCATCGGCCCGGTCACGCCGCCGGCCGCCAGTCGAGACAGCACCGGCGTCACGCCGCGGCCGAGATAGTCCGGGCGGAAGCCGTCGATCGAGACGAGGATGGTGACGGGTGCGCGTGCCTCGGCCGGCGCGGTGCCGGCGACGGTGTCCGTAGCAGGCAGGGTCTGAGTGCAGGCGGTGAGCGAAGCGAGTGCCAGGAACGCGGCGAAGACGGGCTTGAACATGGCCCGCCCTTCGCGCGCGTCCGCGGCAGGAATATGACAGTTGCGGCCCTTGGCCGGCCTTTCGGCCGGCGAAGAATCAGACGTTGAAGCGGAACAGCATCACGTCGCCGTCGTGGACGACATATTCCTTGCCCTCCTGGCGCAGCTTGCCCGCCTCGCGCGCGCCGGCTTCGCCGTTGCAGGCGACATAGTCGTCATAGGCGATGGTCTCGGCACGGATGAAGCCGCGCTCGAAGTCGGTGTGGATCTCGCCTGCGGCCTGCGGCGCCTTGGCGCCGGCCTCCACGGTCCAGGCGCGCGCTTCCTTCGGGCCGACCGTGAAGAAGGTCAGCAGGTTGAGCAGCTTGTAGCCGGCGCGGATGACGCGGGCGAGGCCGGTCTCGGTCAGGCCCAGGTCGCTCAGGAACTCCTGGCGATCGGCGGGTTCCATGGTGGCGATCTCGGCCTCGATCGCGGCGGAGACGACGACGGCCTGTGCGCCTTCGGCCGCAGCCTTCTCGAACACCTTGGCAGAGAGCGCATTGCCTTCGGCCGCGTCTTCCTCATTCACGTTGCAGACGTAGAGGACGGGCTTGGCGGTGAGCAGCTGCGCCTGGGCGAACACGCGCGCTTCCTCGTCGTCCTTGGGCTGGGTCAGCCGTGCGGGCTTGCCCTCGCGCAGCAGGTCGAGCGCCTGGCCGAGCACGGAGGCGCCGATCTTGGCCTCCTTGTCGCCCTGCTGGCCCTTCTTGACCAGGTTGGGGACGCGTTTTTCCAGGCTTTCCAGGTCGGAGAGCATCAGCTCGGTCTCGACCGTCTCGGCGTCGGCGATCGGGTCGACCTTGTTGTCGATGTGCTGGATGTCGTCGTTCTCGAAGCAGCGCAGCACGTGGACGATCGCGTCCACCTCGCGGATGTTGCCCAGGAACTGGTTGCCCAGGCCCTCCCCCTTGGATGCGCCGCGCACGAGCCCCGCGATGTCGACGAAGCCCAGCTGCGTCTCGATGATCTTCTGGGAGCCGGCGATGGCAGCCAGCTTCTCCAGCCGCTCGTCGGGCACGGCGACGTTGCCGACGTTCGGCTCGATCGTGCAGAACGGATAGTTCGCCGCCTGCGCCGCTGCCGTCTGGGTCAGCGCGTTGAAAAGGGTGGACTTGCCGACGTTCGGAAGCCCGACGATGCCGCAGCGGAAACCCATGTCCGGTTCTTCGATCCCGATGGTGAAGGTGAAGCCCGCCGCATAGGGCTTTCGGGCTCCCTTGACCAGCCGGGTGCTGCGGCACCGCCGCGATGGCTAGGCTTTCTTCGCGCCCTTCTTGCGTTTGGCCTTGGCCTTGGGCGCCTCGCTGTCGCGGGAGAGCAGCAGCACGGCGCCGATCGCGAGCGCGCCGATGCCGACGCCGGCGAGGGTCGCCAGGGTCAGGCTGCGCGTCCGCTCGCGATCGGCCTCCTCTTGCGCGCGGCGGGTGGCTGCACGCGCCGCCGTCTCTGCCAATGCCGGTGACGGCGGGGGAGGTGCGTGGCGCGGGTAGGGGGCCTGGTTCGCGTCAGGGACGGGCGGGGTGTGGCTCATGGGCGATCTTTCGGTCTGCTGGGGATGGGGGGGCGGCTTATTGGTAGCCGCCCTCTTCCTCGCGCTCCTCGGCGGCCTCGGCCTGCGCTTCTTCCAGTTCGTCCTGGTTCTGGTTCTCGGTGGACTGGTCGTCGGGGTTGGGATCCTGGATCATCGGGACGGTCCTTTCTGGCTGGGTTCCCCCTTCAACCGTCCAGCCCGCCCCGGCGTTCCCCTTACCAGCGGTAGTTGAAGCTCACGCTGATCCGCTCGCCCTTGCCGGCGTGGGGCATCACCTCGTGCCGAAGCCAGCTTTCCCACAACAGGATGGTGCCGGGCTCGGGGTTCACCTCGACAAAGGTGGCGAGGCTTTCGGGCGCATCCGGCCGGCGGGGCGGGGCCGCCATGAACCGTGCGAGGCGCGGGTCCTCCAGCTTGAGGCCGCCGGCACCCTCGGGCACGGCGACATAGACGGTTCCGGAGACGACACTGTGCGGGTGGATGTGGCCGGAATGGCCGCCGCCGGGCTTGAGCAGGTTGACCCACAGGCTGTCGAGCTTCAGCCGGCGCCCGCCCAGGTCCATCGCGCAGGCTTCCGCGAAGCGGGCGACATGGCGGTCGAGCAGGCGCTTCAAATCGGCGAACGCCGGATCGCGGATCGGCAGGTCGTCAAGCGAGGCATAGCTGGTGTAGCCGCGGTAGCGGTGCTCACGCGACCAGCGCTTGCCGGCAATGTCGTCCTCGGCGAGCGCGCGGACGCTTTCCTCAAGCTCCGCGATCAGCTCGGGCTGGCCGATCTGCTCCTGGTAGAGCGGGGTGGTGAAGAGGTGGCGGACGGGCATGGTCGCTTCCTTAGTCCCGCTGCAGCCGCCGCGCGACCTCGTTCATGAAGCGGACGTCGTCGCCGCGCGCCAGCCATTCCGCCTCGGCCGCGACCGCGCCCAGCATGTCGGACAGGTCCTCGATCTCGGCCTTGGCATAGTTGCCGAGCACATAGCCGGTCACCCGGTCCTTGTGCCCCGGGTGGCCGATGCCGAGCCGGACGCGGCGATAGTCGTTGCCGATGTGCTGGTCGGTCGAGCGCAGGCCGTTGTGGCCGGCAGCACCGCCGCCGGTCTTCACCTTCACCTTGAAGGGGGCCAGGTCGAGCTCGTCGTGGAACAGCGTCACGTCGGCCGGCGTGAGCTTGTAGAAGCGCATCGCCTCGCCGACCGAGCGGCCGCTCTCGTTCATGTAGGTGCCGGGCTTCAAGAGCAGCAGCTTCTCGCTGCCGATGCGGCCTTCCTGAACCCAGCCGTGGAACGCCTTTTTGGGCGGGGAGAAGCCGTGCACCTCGCCGATCGCATCGACGGCCATGAAGCCGACGTTATGGCGCTGCATCGCATGTTGCGGGCCCGGATTGCCCAGGCCGACCCAGAGCTGCATGGCTGTCCCCGTGCTTGGGTGTTCCAAAAGAACATCGCCCCCGCAACGGGTTGCGGAGGCGATGCTGTCTTTACCGATGTCGGGAAAGGAAAGGGCTCAGGCGCCCGCATCCTCGACTTCGGTCTGCGTGTCGCCTTCGCTCGACTTGAGCGCAGACGGCGCCACGATCGTCGCGATGGTGAAGTCGCGGTCTTCGATCGCCGGCTGCGCGCCCTGGGGCAGCGTCACCGCGGAAATGTGGATCGAGTCGCCGACTTCGGCGCCCTTCAGCGAAACCTCGACCTGGTCGGGGATGTTCGCCGCGTCGACCACCAGCTCCAGCTCGTGACGGACGACGTTCAGAACGCCGCCGCGCTTGATGCCGGGAGCCTCTTCCTCGTCGGTGAACACGACGGGCACCTGGACGGTGACGGTCGAGTGCTCGCCGATGCGCAGGAAGTCCACGTGCACCGGCAGGTCGGTGACGGGATCGAAAGCCACGTCCTTGGGCAGCGTGCGGATCGTCGAACCGCCGGCGTCGACCATCACGACCGAGTTCATGAAGTGGCCGGTCATCAGCAGGCGCATCAGTTCGCGGCCGTTGACGTGGATCGGGGTCGGTTCTTCGTTGTTGCCGTAGATCACGGCGGGCACGCGGCCTTCACGACGAAGCGAACGGGAGGCTCCCTTGCCAACCCGATCGCGCGTCTCGGCCGACAGCGTAAGCTGGTCGCTCATCACAGTCTCCGTATTGCGCTTGGTTCCATGTTCGCCGGCCGGGCCTCCAGGGATGACCCCGGCACGACAAGGGCGGGCGCTTAGGCGAAAGTGCGGCGAAAGGCAAGCGAACCGCCGCCGTGAGCGGCCGCCGCTACTTCTTGAGCACGTCGAGCGCCGCTGCCGTCAGCGCCTCCGTCGCGGTGCCGATCACGGCCTCCGCATCCGGTGCCCAGCCAGCGCTGTGGAGCGAGGGCAACTCCGCCAGCCCGTCCTGCGCCGCCGCCCAGTTGTCGGCGGGCACTCCGCCGACCCAGAAGATCATGCTCTGGATCGACTTGTCCGCCAGATAATAGCGGCTGAAGTCCTCGCCGCCCATGGTGGCCGGCACGTCGCGCACCCGCGCGTCGCCGAAGCGGCCGGTGAACAGCGTGCGCAGCTCGCCCGACAAGGGCTCGGTGTTGAAGGTGGCGGGGGTGTAGGTCTGCTCGACCCGGACGGTCGGCATGCGATCCTCGGGGATGCCCGCGGCGATGGCCTCGCCGCGCGCGATCCGGGCGATCCCGTCGAGCAGCTGCTTGCGCGACTCGTCGGTGTAGCTGCGCACGGTCAGCAGCAGCTTCGCCTCGTCGGGGATGATGTTGTGCTTGGCGCCGGCATGGAAGCTGCCGACCGTCACCACGCCCGGCGTCTGCGGATCGAGCTCGCGCGAGACCAGCGTCTGGAGCGCGCCGACGATGCGGGAGGCGAGCACGATCGGGTCCTTGGTGGTGTTGGGATAGGCGCCATGGCCGCCGACGCCGCGGACCACCACGTCGACCGAGTCGACGTTGGCGAAGGTGTAGCCGGAATGGACGCCGATCACCCCGGCCTGCAACCCGGCGCTGTCGTGGAAGGCGATGGCGTGGGTGGGCTTGGGAAAGCGCGTGTAGAGGCCGTCCGCCAGCATCGCCTGCGCGCCGAGCCCCACTTCTTCGGCCGGCTGCGCGATCATCACCAGCGTGCCGGACCATTGGCCTTTCATCGCCGACAGGTTGCGCGCAGTGCCGACCCAGCTCGCCATGTGCGTGTCGTGGCCGCAGGCGTGCATCACGCCCGTTTCGACGCCATCTGCGGTGGTGGCGCGGACTTTCGAGGCGAAGGGGAGGCCCGTCGCCTCCGTCACCGGCAAGCCGTCTATGTCCGTCCGGATCAGCAGCGTGGGGCCGGGGCCGTTGCGCAGCACCGCGACGATGCCGGTGCCGCCCACCTTCTCGGTAACGGTGAAGCCCGCCTTCCGCGCCTCGGCCGCCATGCGCGCGGCGCTCTTCACCTCCTGCCGGCTGAGCTCGGGTGCGGCGTGCAACTCGCGGTAGAGCGCGGTCAGCTGCGGCAGTGCCGCCATCGTTGCGTCGCGAACCGGTTCGGCAGCGGCGGGCGACGCCACGGCGGAGAACGCAGTCGCGAGCAAAGTGGCGGCGAACATCGGATGCATGGCGGTTCCCCCTGAAGTCGACGCCAGCGTGCGACGGCGTCCCGCCCTTGGCAAGCGTCGCTCAGCCGGCGGGAACCAGCTCGATCACGTCCAGCGTGGATTCGAAGCGGGGATAGGGAAGGGCGATCCGCCACCGGCCCTCCGCCACGCGCTCCACCCGGCCGGCCATGTCGCGGGTCGCATCGCGGCCATAGTCCAGGGGGGCGGTCTCGTCGCTGAGCATCAGCGTGCCCAGGAAGATGCCGCGCACGTCGCTGTCGGGCAGGATCAGCCCGACCGGACGCTGTGAGCCGGTGCGCTTGTAGAAGCTCAGCACATCCCCCTCCTGCTCGATGCGGCAGTCGAAAAAGGGATAGGCGACGTAGCCGGGCGTGGCGGCGCGACCAGTGCCGAGCTTGAAGACGCGGCAGCGATAGTCGCCGGGCGGTGGAGGCGAGCCGGGCAGCGCCAGGTCCGGATCGAACAACTCTCCCTGCGCGGCCACTTCCTTCGGACTAATCACCCGTGCAGCCGCCAGTGCCGCCATCCAGGCGGTGCGCCAGTTGCGCAGCCGGTCGCGATCGGCGGCGGTCGCCATCGAGCGCCAGTCGGGCGAGGGGCTCGGCGTGGCGGCGACGGCGGAACGCTCGCCTCCACCATGGGCGCACCCGCTCGCGAGCAGTGCCGCCGCCAACACCGTCCAACACCCGCCAATTCGCATCCGCACCATCCCCCCGATCCGATTTTGTTTTGTCGAACGACCAAGCTTGCCGCTTCGATCCGCAAGCGCAAGCGCAAGCGCCGTCAGGCAGCGGTCCAGCCGCCGTCCATGGAGAGATTGGCGCCGGTGATCGCCTTGGCCTCGTCCCGGCACAGGTACAGTGCGAAGGCCGCGACCTGCTCTGCGGTCACGAACTCCTTGGTCGGCTGGGCGGCGAGCAGCACGTCGTTCATCACCTGCTCGCGGGTCAGTCCGCGCGATGCCATGGTGTCGGGGATTTGCCGTTCGACCAGCGGCGTCCAGACATAGCCCGGCGAGATGCAGTTGACGGTTATGCCGTGGGTGGCGGTCTCCAGCGCGATCGTCTTGGTGAGGCCGGCGATGCCGTGCTTGGCGGCAACATAGGCCGACTTGTTGGGGCTCGCGACCAGCGAGTGGGCGGAGGCGGTGGAGAGGATCCGGCCCCAGCCGTTCCGCTTCATGTGCGGCACCGCGGCGCGCATCATGTGCCACGCCGACGACAGGTTGATCGCGAGGATCGCGTCGAACTTGTCGACCGGGAACGCCTCGATCGGCGCGACGTGCTGGATGCCGGCGTTGTTGACGATGATGTCGACGGAGCCGAACTCGGCCGCCGTGCGCTCCACCATCGCCGCGATCTCGTCCGGCCTGGTCATGTCGGCGGCGTCGTAGCGGGCCGCGCCGCCGTTCAACTCGGCAAGCCCCGCGCGCTCGCGCTCGATTGCGTCCCCCTCGCCGAAGCCGTTGATGACCAGGGTCGCGCCCTCCGCGGCCAGCGCCCTGGCGATCGCCAGGCCGATGCCGGAGGTGGAGCCGGTGACGATCGCGGTCTTGCCCTTCAGGAACATGGCAGTGCCCTTTTGCTGATCAGCGCGGCGCCGGCGACAGCGGCGGCGTGCGGGTGAGGTCGTAGGCGGCAGTCTTGCCGTCGAGGAGATCGGCGGCGACGACGCGTGCGTTGGCCATGGTCTCGGCAACGGCGGCACGGCCGGCGACCCAATGCTCGTGCATGGTGCGCGCGGAGAATTCGAAGTCGCGCGATCCGCCCTCCCAGGCGTTCGCGCGGTAGATCAGTTGCACGAGGCTCACCGGCAGCTCGGCCGCCATCGCGGCGAGCGCCTGCACGTCGGGATCCCCGGACATCTCGGCAGGGAGCTTTGCGAGGACCTTGCGGATCGCCTCGCGCTCCTGGCGCAGCCGCATGCGTTCGTCGCTGATCTGGCGGGTGCGGCTGGAAAAGCGGATCTCCTTCTCACGCGCCAGCACGTCGGTGATCGTGCGCGGGCGTTCGGAGGCGGCGGCGAACAGGTCGACCTGGAACACCAGCATCGCCGCGTCCTGGTGATCGAGCACATGGGTGAGTGGCGTATTGGAGACGAGGCCGCCGTCCCAGTACCAGCAGCCGTCGATCTCCACCGGGGGCAGGCCCGGCGGCAGCGCGCCCGACGCCATGATGTGGCGCGCGTCGATGCGGCGCTCGCGGGTGTCGAAATAGGCGAAGTTGCCGCTCTCCAGGTTCACGGCGCCGACCGAGAGCCGCACCGGACCGTTGTTGAGCAGGTCCCAGTCGACCAGCGCGTCGAGCGTGTCGCGCAACGGCGCGGTGTCGTAGAAGCTCAGCGCCTCGCGGCTGCCCGGAAGGGCGAGGGCGGGGGGCCAGGGCCGCGGGCGGAAGAAGCCGGGGACGCCCTGGCCGAGCACAAAGGCGGCGGACCATTCGTGCACCGCCTCGCGCACGCGGTCGTCGGGAAGGAGCGGGAACTGCGGCAGGGCGCTGCTCGCCTGTTCCCAGAAGGCGCGAAGTCGCTCCATGCGTCGTTCGGGCGGGTTGCCGGCGATGATGGCGGCGTTGACCGCGCCGATCGAGATGCCCGCGACCCAGTCGATCTCGATGCCGGCGCCCTCCAGCGCCTCGACCACGCCGGCCTGATAGCTGCCGAGCGCGCCGCCGCCCTGCAACACCAGGGCCACGCAGTCGGGCAGGGGAAGGACATCGCGGCTGCGGCGCGTGCGGCGCAGGCTGGGATCGGCATCGGCCATCCCGGCGACCATGGACCGGAAGCGCCGCGGCATCAACGGGATGCGCACATTCGGCAGCACCCGTGCAACGTCCCGGCCCGCCGCGCATTTTGGTTGCGGACCTTCAACGAACAGGGATGGCGCGATGCGTCTCGACGATCTCGATCCGACACGGAACGCACGCGACCTGGGAAGCGGCGGGGGCGGGGGCGGCGGCTTCGGCCTGCTCGGCCTGTTGCCGCTGTTGCTCGGCCGCGGGCGGATGGGCTGCGGCAGCTTTGCGATCCTGGCGGTCGTGGTCGTCGGCTATCTGATGATGAGCGGCGGAGGGGGTATCCTGGGCGGCGGCGGTGGCCAAAGCGTGCAGCAGGGCCGGGTCGCCGGCAGCGGCAACAACGTCGCCTGCGATACCGAGGCGGAGCTGTTCTCGTGCCGGGTGATGACCTCGACCGAGCAGACCTGGGGCCGGATCTTTCAGGAACAGGGCGCCACCTATCGCCCGGCCACGATCAACTTCTACCAGGGTGGCGCCCAGTCGGGCTGTGGCGCGGCCCAGTCCGCAATGGGGCCCTTCTACTGCCCGCCGGACCAGGGCGTGTACCTCGACACCAGCTTTTTCCAGGAGCTGAGCCAGCGCTTCGGCGCGGCGGGTGACTTCGCCCAGGCCTATGTGATCGCGCACGAGGTCGGCCACCATATCCAGAACCTGACCGGCACTGCCGAAAAGGTGACGGCGATCCAGCAGCGTTCGAGCCAGGCGGAGGGCAATGCCGCTTCGGTGCGGCTGGAACTGCAGGCGGACTGCTATGCCGGCGTCTGGGCGGCGCGCAACCGCGACCGCATCGAGCCGGGCGACGTCGAGGAGGGCATGCGCGCGGCGCAGGCGATCGGCGACGATACGCTGCAGCAGCAGGCGCAGGGCCGCGTCGTTCCGGAGAGCTTCACCCACGGCACCTCCGCCCAGCGGATGAAGTGGTTGCGCACCGGCCTGGAATCGGGTGATCCGGCCAAATGCGATACTTTTTCCGGAGCGATCTGACCCGATGAGCGTGGCCTTTCGACGTGAGGACGACGACGAGCACAAGGAGCCGAAGTTCGAGCTGCCGCTGCCGCCCGGCCAGAATCTGGTGACCCGCCGGGGCCTGGCGAAGATCGAGGCCGAGGTGGCGCGACTGGAAGCGGCGGTCGCGGCCGAAACCGGCGAGGAGAAGCGCGCGACGTTGAAGCGGGACCTGCGCTACTGGCACGCACGCTTCTCGACCGCGACCATCGCGCCGCCCCCGCCCAAGGACGAGGTGGCGTTCGGCTCCTGCGTCACCTTTCGTCTAAACGGGCAGACCCGCACCGTGTCGCTGGTCGGCAGCGACGAGGCGGAGCCCGCGGCCGGCCTGATCCCGTTCACCGCGCCGCTTGCGGTCGCGATGACGGGCGCGGAAGTGGGCGACCTGATCGACTTCGGCGGCCGTACCGCGGCGATCGAGGTGCTCGACACCCGGCCGATCGCGGAGGCGGAATCCTGAGCGGGGCCATGCGCGTGCTGGTCGACGCCGACGCCTGCCCGGTCAAGGACGAGGTGTACCGCGTCGCCGAGCGCCACGGCGCGCAGGTGACGATCGTCAGCAATGCGTGGCTGCGGGTGCCGCCGGGCGTCGAGCGGGTGGTGGTCGACAGCGGCTTCGACGCCGCCGACGACTGGATCGCCGAGCATGCCGATGCGCGATCCGTGGTGGTCACCGCCGACATCCTGCTCGCGGACCGGGCCTTGAAGGCGGGGGCGAGCGTGGTCGCGCCCAGTGGCAGGCCCTTCACCACCGCCTCGATCGGAAGCGCCATCGCGGTGCGCGCGATCATGGCGGACCTGCGCGCCGGAGGCGAGCAGATCGGCGGACCGCCGCCCTTTTCGAAGGCCGACCGCTCGCGCTTCCTTCAGGCGCTCGACGCGCTGCTGGTGCGGCTCGCGCGGACAGGCTAGCGCAGAGCTCCCAAGGAGAACCGACATGGCCGAACGCTTCGAACGCCATCGCCAGCCGTGGCGTCCCGACGAGATCCAGAAGCTGCACACGCTCGCCAAGAAGGGCATGGCCCTCAAGGCGATCGCCAAGGCGCTCACCCGCAGCGAGGAATCGGTGAAGCAGCGCGCGAAGGAAGACGGGCTGCCGATCGCCAAGCTGCATTGATCGCCCGGGCGGGAGACCCGCGCCGTCGCCTGCGTTGTGCCTGCGTCCCGAACAGGAGAAGCAGACGATGAAGGCGATGACACTAGCCGCCCCCGGCGGCCTCGACAGACTGCGGCTGGAGGAGCGGCCCGAGCCGGGCGATCCGGGCCCCGGCGAGATCCGCGTGGCGCTGCACGGGAGCTCGCTCAACTACCACGATTATGGCGTGGCGACCGGCGCCATGCCCACCGACGATGGGCGCGTGCCGATGGCCGACGGCGGCGGCACCGTGGAGGCGGTCGGCGAGGGCGTCAGCGAGTTCGCCGTCGGTGACTCAGTGGTGTCCTGCTTCTTCCCGGATTGGCTCGCCGGACCGCCCAGGATCGGCGACTTCAGCCGGACGCCCGGCGACGGCATCGACGGCTTCGCGCAGGAGCGGGTGGTGTTGCCCGCCACCGCCTTTACGCGTGCCCCCCAGGGCTATGACGCGGTGGAAGCGGCGACGATCACCACCGCCGGCCTCACCGCCTGGCGCGCGCTGGTGGTCGACGGAAACCTCAAGGCCGGCGACACGGTGCTCTTGCTGGGCACCGGCGGCGTCTCGATCTGGGCATTGCAGATCGCCAGGGCGATGGGCGCGCGGGTGGCGATCACCTCTTCGTCCGACGAGAAGCTGGAACGCGCCCGGAGCCTCGGCGCGGACTTCACGCTCAACTATCGTTCGGAAGCCGAGTGGGGCCGCCGGGTGCGCGACTGGAGCGGGACGGGCGTCGACCATGTCGTGGAGGTCGGCGGGCCGGGTACGCTCGCCCAGTCGATCGAGGCGGTTCGGGTCGGCGGGCACATCTCGCTGATCGGGGTGCTGACCGGGCGAGGCGGCGAGGTGCCGACCGCGGCCCTGATGGCCAAGCAGGCACGGCTGCAGGGGCTGATCGTCGGCAGCCGCGCCGACCAGCAGGCGTTCGTCACCGCCCTGGAGGCGACCGGCATCCGCCCGGTGGTGGACCGGCGCTTCGCACTCGAGGAACTGGCCGATGCCTTCCGCTACGAGGAAAGCGGCAGCCACTTCGGCAAGATCGGCGTCGCGTGGTAGCGCCTCCCTAGGTACGCCAGGGATACAAAAAGGGCCCGGACCGAAGTCCGGGCCCTTGCCGTAGGTGCTGCCGGGCAGGGGGAAGCCCGGCAGCGCTCGGGGGCTCAGCGGAAGGTTGAGCCGCCCTGAGGGGTGGTCCCGCCGGTCGTGCCCGACCCCGCGGCAGTACCCGTTCCCGACGTGCCGCCGGTGTTGGCGGTGGCGCCCACCGTGCCCAGCGTGCCGGTGGTGCTGGAGCCGCTCGTGCCCGAGGTGCCGGTGCTGCGGCCCGCGCCCGAAGCGCCCTGCGCCTCGTCGCCGAACATCGCCTGGCTGCGCTCCTCGTCGCGCCAGTGGCGCTTCGCCTCGTCCGCGGTCTTGCGGATCTTCACCTTGTCGTCGACCGTCTCGATCCAGCGCGAGGGGATCGAGTGGTGGCGGCCGTGGGCGTCGGCATCATTCTTGGTCAGGATGATCCGGTCGCCCCGGACCTTGTCGACGGTCCCGACGTGCTGATCGTCGGAGCCGACCACTTCCATATGCTCCTGAACGCGGTTCAGCGAGGTGCGCTGGCCCTGCCGCTCGGTGCGCCAGCTGCTGAACTCGTTGTGGAACTTGCTCGCATTTTCCTGGCGGTATTCGTCATAGTCGCGATCGAACTCGGCGAGCTGGGCGCTGCGCCAGCTGCTGTAGTGCGGATCGCGGCCATAGCGGTCGTCGCGACGCTCCTGCTGCTCGTCGTAGCGCTGGTCGAGCTCGCGGCGGCGTTCGGCCTCTTCGTCGCCGAACCACGAGCGAACCTCGTCGCCGGCACGTTCTAGGAAGCCGCGCTCGTCATGGTCATAGCCCTGCGGCCGGCCGCCGAAGCGCCGCTCGTCGAGGTCGTCCCGGTCGCGATAGCGGTTCTGCGCGCCATAGCCGCGATGCTCCCGCTCGCCATAGCTCCGCTCGCCGTAGCTCCGCTCGCCATAGCCGCGTTCGCCGTGGCTGCGATCGACGAAGCCGCGCTCGCCATAGCCCGAGGACGCGCCATAGCCGCGAGGGCGCTGGTCGCGGTCGCTCAGGTACCGGCCGCCGGAGTTGCGATCGCCGCCGTAGCGGTTGTCGCGATCCCAGCTGCTGCCCTCGTCCTGGCTGTCGACGTCGGTGAAGCGGTGGCCGTCGCTCGCATAGCTGCCGCGATAGGGCTGGCTCGACCCGCGGTCGCGGTAGCGCCCGCCGCCGTATCCGCCCGAACCTTCGCCGAAGCTGCGCGCGCCATAGTCCCGGTTGCCGTAGTCGCGGCCGCCATAGTCACGCTCGCCATAGCCGCGGCCCTCGTCGCGCCGGTAGCCGCCGCGTCCGCGATCCTCGTCGGAACCGGCCGCCGCATAGTCGCGGGCGCTGGAATAGGTGTAGTCGCGGCCGGAGCCGAAATCTTGGCCATAGTCGCCCGCGGTACCGCGGCCGCGGGGGTAGCGTTCATACGCCATGGATCGTCTCCTGAAACGTCATCCTGCGGCGCCGCGTCTCGTGGCGCGGCTTCCGGGAATTATAACAGGTTAAGGATGGGCCGGTTCCGCGCGCTAGACGCACGGCGGGTGCCGTTCGGCGCACGACGAGCGGTGGTTTTGCGACACGGGGACAGTTGCATCGCCCCGAAAGCCCCGCTAAGGGAGCGGCCCCGGCTTTGCCGGGAACGGGGCGGGGCTGTAGCTCAGATGGGAGAGCGCTGCAATCGCACTGCAGAGGTCAGGGGTTCGATTCCCCTCAGCTCCACCACCCCTTCCGCCGCCGGATTGCCGGGCGGCACGCCGCTCCGGACATTGCGATAGATCGGTGCCTCTCTTCGGAGCTTGTGGGCCCACTGGATCGGCGTCTCAGTGCCGGTGTTCGCGGCGCAAGCGGTAGCGGCCTTCCGAATAGACGTCGAACAGGCCCTGGATGGCGGGATGCTCGACCGGCTCATCGCTTTCGTCCACCACCAGATTCTGCTGGCTGACATAGGCGATGTAGCTCGCCTCCGCATTCTCCGCGAGCAGGTGGTAGAAGGGCTGGTCCTTGCGCGGGCGCACCTCGGCCGGGATCGCCGCATACCATTCCTCGCTGTTGGCGAAGACGGGATCCACGTCGAAGATCACGCCGCGGAAGTCGAACAGGCGGTGGCGCACGACATCGCCGATGGAAAAACGCGCATGTGCGACAGGCGGCATCGCCACCGGCGCTTCCAGCAGATTCCGGGGCTCGGACATTTCGATCATGCGCAATATCTAGTCCCGCGGGAAAAAGGCACAAGGAGGCGCTTGCACTCCCGAACGCTTTGGCCTAACGGCGACCGCTCGCTGACCGGCGCGCCGTTCTTTCCAGGAACGGATCGCGCCAAACCTCTGCGGAGAGGTGCCGGAGTGGTCGATCGGGGCGGTCTCGAAAACCGTTGAGCCCGCAAGGGTTCCGAGGGTTCGAATCCCTCCCTCTCCGCCAGAGCTTCTTATTTTACAGCAACTTAGGGGCATCGGCGGCGGCGCTGCCCACCGGCGTGCCCACTTCTGCAGCGGCTTTAGGCGGACGGCGGCGAACGCTTGGCATCTAAAGCCGGGGCATCATCAGCGTAGGTCTGTCGATCGGGCGACCCAAGAGTTCTGGTTCCTTCGGCTGTGCCAGCGCCTTCCGCTTGGCGCGATGAGTCTGCTCGATGGGCGCACGCGACAATGCTCGGGCTCTGCGCCAAGGTCATACACGACCGGTTCTTCGCAACACGATCGCATCTTCATCAATAAGGCGCCGGCGTGAACCTGCGCTGGCCTGAACGTGGCGGTGGCGCTGATCGAAAGGGTATGGGCACCGTGGTACGTTCGGGGGTGGTCGCAGCATTCAAGCTGCGCGATCTCGCCCCCAGTAGCGATAACCTTTATGGTGCTGATCCACGCATGCAGCATCTGATCAACCCGCTGATGAAGGTAGAGTTGACAGAAGTCGCGGCGTTATCCCCGCGCCAATTCAGCCGCGCCTTTTGAGCTAAGAGCGGCCAGTCGCCGGCCAACCGGGTCCAGCAACGGCGGCGATGTCAGTCACCGGGGCTGTCGTGACGGAAGTCGCGCCTCCCGCACCGGCTTGTGTGTCCGGCATGTGGCGGGCAGTCGCCACCGACCCTGCCGATCAGGCAAACGCCCGATTGCCACTGCGACGGGAGACGGATCATTTCGCCCTCCATTGGGTGGGCGAGTTGGTGACGGCGGCCGATGCCGAGGCTGCAGGCAAGCACCTGGAGTATGTCTGGGGCGAGTTCATCGGCCGCATCGGCTATCCCGAACCCGACTGCACACGCGCCGAAAAGCGCAAGGTCAGTGTCTTTGTCGGCGCGGACTACGGCCTGATCGGCGGTGCCGACAACTTGGGTCAACTCGGCACGTGGATCGGCCTGGGCGGTGTACGCGATAGGTTCGGCTTGGCGCACGAGCGGACCCATGCGCTGCAGGTCGGCTCCGGCGGATTGCGCGATTCGCCGTTCACCGGATGGCTGTTCGAAAGCCACGCCAACTGGATGACCCACCAGCTGCCCGAATTCGGACCACGACCCATTGCTCGGTGCTGTCGGTCAACTATCCGCACCTCAACTTTGGCTCCGCGCGGGTGCGATACTGCAACTGGCAGTTCCTGGAGTATCTGAAGGACCGCTTCGGCTACGGGTCCTCAACGACATTCGGACCAAGTCGCCACGGGTCGGCGCCGCGGACGCGGACCCGATTGAAGTGCTGATGCGCAACCAAGGCTGGACGATCGCGGTGAGTTCGAGCGTGGCATCTTGCTGGCCGGGGGAGGGCAGAACATCGGCGACGTGGAGCAGCGTGGTGCATCGGCAGCCGCCGGCGTTTATTATTATGGCCTCGTCGATCCCGCTGCGACCAGCGACGAGCGCCGGGGGGCGCAGTTGACCGTTCGGGTGAATGAAGTGACGGAAATTCCGGATTATTGTTGGCGCGATTGAGCGACAAGTGCTGCAACGTTCCCGCCCACTCTTCCGGCATGCTGCTCCATCGACAGACAGATACCTGCTAGGCGCCCGCTCGACGGCTCTGGCGAGGTATTCTGTTTGCTCAAAGGCAGGTCCTTAGGGCGCGCTTGCGGTCTGCTCCGCCACTACGCTGCGGGGCCACGGATTGAGGTTCCGCCCACCCGCCGCGATATAGGCGTCCACAGCGCGCTCCAATGTCGGCAGCGGCACCGGGCCGATCTGCAGGATCACGTCGTGGAAGATCCGCTGGTCGAACTTCACGCCGAGCTTGGCCTCTGCCTCGGCACGTTGCCGCCGAATCTGAATTTCGCCCAGTTTGTACGCAAGCGCTTGGCCCGGCCACGCGATGTAGCGGTCGATCTCGGTCGTGATCTCATGCTCGGAGAGCGCGACGTTCTCCCTGAAATAGTCGAGCGCCTTCTGCCGCGGCCAGCCGTAATGATGCAGGCCCGTATCGACGACGAGACGCGCCGCTCGCCACATCTCGTAGGTCAGTCGTCCGAAATCCTCGTACGGCGTTTCGTAAATGCCGGTCTTGGTGCCGAGCCACTCCATGTAGAGCGCCCAGCCCTCGCCATATCCTGAAAAGCCCGCCTGCTTACGGAACTCGGGCCGCGCAGGCGCTTCGAGCGCGAGCGCTGCCTGGAAGCTGTGCCCGGGCGTGCACTCGTGCACGACAAGCGACGGCAAGGTGTAGAGCGGTCGCACGGGCAGGTTGTACGTGTTCATCTGACACGCCTCGAGCCCGCCGCGACCTCCGGTGTAGATCGGCGCGAGCGCAGGCGGCACCGGCACGATGCCGTGCCGGTAGCGCGGCAGGAATCCGATGACGTGCTTCAGCTGATAATCGGCCTTTTTCGCCGTGTAGGCGGCGTTCGCGAGCAATTCTTTGGGCGTCTTGGCATAGAATTGTGGATCGGTGCGCAGGAAGGTCATGAACTCGGCCATGCTGCCGGTGAAGCCCGCCTTCGTCTTCGTCGCCTCCATCTCGGCTCGGATGCGGGCAACCTCCTTCAGGCCGATCGCGTGAATCTGCTCGGGCGTGAGCGTCAGCGTCGTGAACTTCTCGATCATGGCCTGGTAATAGGCGTCGCCGTCGGGCAGCTTGTTCGCTGCCGTCTCGGTGCGGGCATTCGGGATATATTCGGTCCGCAGGAACCGGAGCAGCTTCGCATAGGCCGGCACCACCAGATCGTTCAGAGCGGCGCGGCCCTCCTGTTGCAGCTGTGCCTGCTCGGCTGCCGGGATGGCATTCGGCATTTGCGCGAACGGCGCCCAAAAGGGATTGGTGTCGTCGGCGACGCTATAGGGCTCCGCCGTCTTGTCGCGACCGATCGTGGCCACCTTCGGCACCGTGAACCCTCGCTTCAGGCCGGCGCGCATGTTTGTGATCTGCTCGTCAAAGTACCGTGGCACGTCGCGCATGCGGGCGATGTAGTCGCGGTATTGTGCTGCGGTCTCGAAGCCCTCGCGCGGTGTCAGCCCCGTCCAGAAGAAGGTGTCCGCGTTGAACGGCGCCTCATAGTTCTTGTAGCGGATGTCGGTCGCGTAGCCGCTCACTACGGCACGAAATACGTCCGCGTTGATTTGCTCCTCGGCGGACAGCTGGTCGCGCGGGATTGCATCGAGCTGTTTCAGGACGTCGTTCCAATAGGCGAGCCGCGTCGCCTGCGTCCTGGCATCAACCGCAGGTAGCCGACTGCCGCGGGCGTGGCCCCCGCGGCCGCTCGATCCGAACTGTTCCTGACGCCACTTCCACTCTGCCTCGTACAATGCGCGCAGCTTCGTATCGGCGGGGCCGTCGGCCGCAGGCGCGGGAAGGGTGGTGGTCACGCCTGCGGATTGCGCGAGCAGCGGGGAGGGCGCCGCGCCCGCGCCGACCAGGGAGAGCGTGAGGAAGAGGGACGTACGGCTCACCGGCATGCGGGGCTCCTTTCGTTCAGGATTGGCAACACGCGCTGACGATCACTGCGGTAGCCTGGGCTTGGCGTACGGGTCTTTGCCGCCGCCAGCGATCCAGGCATCGATGGTTGCCTCCAGCACCGGCAGCGGCACCGACCCCAGCTGCAGGATGACGTCGTGGAACCAGCGCTGGTCGAAGGATGCGCCCAGGATGCGCTCCGCATCGGCGCGCTTGCGCCGGATGAGCATCTCGCCGAGCTTGTACGCCAGCGCCTGGCCGGGTGTCGCAAGATAGCGATCCACCTCGATGCGGATCTCGTGATCGGAGAGGGCGGTGTGCGCCGCCATGAAGTCGATCGCCTGCTGGCGGCTCCAGCCCTTGCTGTGCAGGCCGGTGTCGACCACCAGCCGCGCCGCTCGCCACATCTCGTATGTCTCGCGGCCGAACTCTTCATAGGGCGTTTCGTAGATGCCCATCTTGGTGCCGAGCCACTCCATGTAGAGCGCCCAGCCCTCACCATAGCCGGAGAAGTAGGTGGTCTTGCGGATCTCCGGCCGGTCGGGGCCTTCCAGCGCAAGCGCGGCCTGGAAGCTGTGTCCGGGAACGCACTCGTGCAGGGTGAGCGGCGGGATGGTGTAGAGCGGGCGCGCGGGCAGGTCGTAGGTGTTCATCAGGCAGCTTTCGAGCCCGCCGTTCCCACCGGTCGCGAACGGCGCGATGTTCGCTGGCGTGGGCACGATCCAGAAACGATAGCGCGGCAACAGGCCGACCGTGAATTTCAGCTGCCCATAGGCCTTGTTCGCGACATAGGCGGACTTGGCGACCAGCTCGTAGGGCGACTTCGCGGTGAACTGGGGATCGGTCTTCAGGAAGTGCAGGAACGACTTGAAGTCTCCCTTCCAGCCCGCCTGCCTCATGGTCGCCTGCATGTCGGCGTCGATGCGCGCGACCTCCTTTTCGCCGATCGCGTAGATCTGCTCGGGCGTGAGGTCGGTGGTCGTGTGTTCGCGGATCTTGGCGCGGTAATATGCCGTGCCGTCGGGCAGCGCCTCGGCCGCAATGGTGGTGCGCGCACCCGGGATATACTCGTCGCGAACGAACGCCTGCAGCCTGGCGAATGCCGCAGCCGCTTGTGCGACCGCTGTCCGTCCTTCCGCTTCCAGTGCTGCCCGCTCTGCCTCCGGGATGCTGGAGGGAAAATTGGCGAACGGCAGGAACAGCGGGTTCGCCGCCGCGTCACCGCTCCCCAACGGCAGGATCGTGGCTTCGCGACCGGTGATCGCCACGCGCGGGGGCGTGAACCCGCGCTTCAGCCCGGCCCGCAGGTTGGTGGTCTGTTCAGCGAGATAGCGCGGCATGTCGCGCAGCCGGCCGAGATACGCGCGATACTCCGCCACCGAACGGTAGCCGGCGCGCGGTGCCATCCAGGTCCAGAAGCCGAACGGTTGCTCATATTCGCGGAACTTGATCTGCGACACCGAAGCATCGAGCGAGGTGCGGAACACCGCCGCGTTGATCCGGTTCTCGGCCGACAGCTCGGCCTCGGGAATGCCGTCCAGCGTCCGCAACGCCGACTGCCAATAAGCGAGGCGACGCTGCTGGCTTGCGGCGTCGACGCGCGGCAGGTGATCGGGCGCATTCACGCCCGCCTCCTCATCGCCGCCAAACTCGCCCAGCCGCCATGCCCATTCCGTGTCCAGCAGCGTCTTGAGTTGTGCGTCGGCAACACTGGTCCTGGCCGCTGCGGGCGCAGCCGGTTCCTGCGAAGCTGCGGGTGCCGTTCCCACCGCCAGAGTCAGCGCCAAGGCTGGTGCAACTGCAGAGGAAATCTTCATCGCCTATCTCCCTTCGCGGAGACGATTGTGGGTCGCTCCGGCCATCACGCAGCGGCATGGTCGTCAGCGGTGGAAGCGCAGCGCCAGGAAGAAGGTGCGCCCGATCACGTCGTACACGCCCGCGGAGTAGCCGAGCTCGAAGTTGGCGCCTCCCGCCTCGGCGCCCGGGATGCGCGGCGGCTTTCGATCGAAGGCGTTGGTCAGCCCGCCCGACAACTCGATCTGCGGCGTGAGCGACACATAGCCCGAGATGTCGTTGTAGAAGACGTCGGGCGTCCAGACGTCCTGATACTGCTCGGCCGTGATGGTGGTGCTGGCGCGCATCGGCGAATAGTGCCGCAGCGTCCAGGTCAGGCCATATCCCTCGTTCGCATAGGTGGTGCGGACGACTCCCTTCCACTTCGGGGTACCGAAGACCCCTGCATACTCGGTGATCGTCGCGGGATCTTCGGGGTCGAGCGTGTATTCGCGTTTGATCAGCCGCGAGTAGTTGGCATCGACCGACAGCGTGCCCGCACCGGCGCCCAGGCCCAGCTGCTCTAGCGGCACGTTGTAGGTAGCGCTGATATCGACGCCGCGCGTCAGATATTTGGCGAGGTTGAGCTTCTGGGTGATCACCGACTGGAGGTTGCCATCGGCATCGCGCCCGATCAGCGGGCAGAAGATGTTGTCGAGGGAGGCCTGGTCCACGCACTTGTTGATCAGCGTCTGTGCGGGGAAGGCATCGATCGCGTTGCGCAGGTCGATGTTGTAATAGTCGACTGCTACGGACAGCCGCGGAAGGAAACGCGGCTTGAGCACGACGCCGAGCGTGAGCGTCTTCGCCGTCTCTGGCTTCAGGTCCAGATTCCCTTGCGCGATGATGTCGCGATACACCCAATAGGTGCTGGTGTCCGACGGCGCGATCGCGGCGCAGTTGGCGGCGGTGTACTCGCTCCGGTCGACGCGGTTCGCCAGATTATAGGCGTTGCACGGGTCGGTGATCCACAGCCCCGACGTGCTGCTGGCGGTGTAGAGCTCGCCGATGTTGGGCGCGCGCACGGCCCGACCGTAGGTGGCGCGAAAGCGGATGTCCGCGATCGGTGCCCATTCCCCACCGAGTTTGTACGTCGTGGTGCTACCAGCGGTGCTATAGTCCGAAAGCCGGGCCGCGCCGTCGATCGACAGCAGATCGAAAAACGGCCGATCGCTGAGCAGCGGGACGTGCAGCTCGCCGAACACCTCTTTCACGCTGTACTTGCCTACCAGCGGTGTCGCCGAGGTTCCGATCGTCGGATCGTAGAGTGAACTGGTGGGATCATATTCCGGGATGGTGCCGATATCGTTCTCTTCGTGCCGATATTCTGCACCCAGCACCATCTGCACTGCACCGCCCGGAAGGTCGAACAGCCCTCCTGAGACGTAGGCGGAGGCGACTTGCTGGGTCAGCGTCGATTTTGACCAATGCGAGGTGTAGGTGATGTAGTCGATCATCGACTGGGTCAGCGGCACCAGCGGGTTCATCGCGACGCAGCCGTTGCCCGGATCGGTAAGCGTGCTGCGGCAGACCGCGGTGCCGTCGGCGCCGCGAGTCGAGTCGAGCCCCAGATACCAGCGATCATAGGCGGTGGCGTTGACGTCGCGGATCCGCTGCTCGGTGCGGCCGTAGGAATAATAGGCCGAGTAGTTCCACGGGTGCGAGAAGAGGGTGAAGTTGCCCTCACCGCCGACGGTGCCCTGGAACAGCCTGCGGTCGTATTCCGTGCTCGGCTGCGGCAGTTCCATGAACCGCCGGGCGAAATACAGGCCGCCTTCGGGAATCGCGCCACCTGCGGCGTCAATCATCTGCTGGGTTATGAAGGGACTGTCGGCTGGGACGACATCCGACCCGAATGACGTCATCTGCAGCGAGGCGGAGGTCGACCGCGTCCGGGCAAAAGTACCGATCGCGAAGAGCTTCAGCGCGTCGCTTACCTCGTAACTCGCGCTGGCGCGGGTGGAGATGCGTTCGGACGGCACGCTCAGCAGCCAGCCGTCGTAGCGACCGTTGTACTCGCCGCCGTCGGTCAGGAGGGTGCCGAGCGCATCGGCGTTGCCGTTCAGGTTAACGGGTGCTGCGTTGATGAAGCCTCCTGGCCCCAGGATCGGGTCGCGCAGGCTGCCGTTCGCATTCACCGCGTACAGGCGCCCGCCGAGGATGACCTGTGCTGCGTCCGCCGTGTTGATGTTCCGGTTGTGATCGGAGATCGTGTAGGGGACGCGGCTGTTGGGACGCACATAGATCGGGTACCCGTCGGCGGTCCACGGGCGGTCGCTGCCGCTCACTAGCCCGGGTTGGTTCTCGAAGAAGGCATAGGCACTGATGTTGCCTCGCCCCTCGTGGAAGTTGGTGCCGGCCAACAGGTCGTAGCTGTAGGTGTCGAGATCGCCGCGCGTTGAAGCGCTGTAGCGCGCGTTGGCCTCCACCCCCTGAAAATCCTTCTTGAGGATGAAGTTCGCGACGCCCGCTACCGCATCGGCGCCATACAGCGCCGATGCACCGCCGGTGATGATCTCCACGCGTTCGACCAGGCTCGACGGGATGTTGCTCACATCCACGGCCGAGGTGCCCGGGATCGCGGGCACTTGGCGCCGGCCGTCAACCAGCACCAGCGTGCGTTGCGTGCCCATTCCGCGCAAGTCCAGCGCATTGATGCCGGCGTTGCCTGCCAGGTTGCTCGTCTGGTTAGTCTGGGTGACGGCGAGGCTCGGCAGTTGGTTGACCACATCGGCAATCTGCTGGGTACCGGCGGCGCGAATCTGGCCGGAATCGAGCACGGTCAGGGGGGAAGGACTGTCCGCCGCCGAGCGGCGGATGCGCGAGCCGGTGACCACGATATCGCCGCTGGAGTCGACAGGGGCTGCCGCCGAATCGTTAGCCGTGGTCTCTGCGGGGTCGGCCACCGGGGCGTGGGTCTGTGCCGAAGCGTGGAGCGGGACCATCAGGCAAGTCGCCAGCAAGGCAGCCTTTGTGATCGACATCTTGTGGATCGAACCAGTCATGTCAGCGCCCCCGCTTGCAAAGACCAAAATACGGTATACTAAATACGAACATGATGTTTGCAGCTTGTCAACGTCGATGCTGGCGAAGCCTTAAGGACGCAGCGCTGGCGCTGTTGTTGATGAGTGCCAGCGGCGAGGCCGCCGGGCAGGGCATTGCCGATTACGCTGTGCAGGCAATTCGGCCGCCGCCCTCCGAGCTAAACCTCGACCCTTTTTACAAGCGCTATGCCGATGCTGGCGGGATACCCGTCATTGCCTCCGCCAAGGTGCCGGATCTCGCGCTGTTGAACGCGCGCGACATCGCGACGGTCATGCTGCTTGAGCGACCAGATATCCGACAGGTGCTGATTGCGCGCGGAACACGGGTCGCGATCATGGCGATCGACGAGGGCACCGTAGACCTGCCCGAGCATCGCGACTGGAAGAAGCCGGCACGCGACGATCCCCGGCTCACACGGTGCGAGCGCAAGCACTACGACGCGCGCATCGGGCGGTTAAGCGATCGTGCCTATTGGAACGGCCGCGCCCGCGGAATGGGCGGGATCTTCACTTCGGGGGCCGCCGAGAACCTGATGGGTGTGCCGGGCACGCGCTACTATGGCGAGAACATCCTGGTCCACGAGTTCTCGCACAACATCCTGGAAGGCGTCCGCGGGGCCGACCCGCTGCTCTATGGCCGGGTGGAGCGCGCCTATGCGGCGGCCCGCGCAGCGGGCCGGTGGCAGGGCGAATATGCCGAAACCACCGTCGATGAATACTGGGCAGAGGGCACCCAGTTCTGGTTCAATTCCAATCGGCTGGCCGTGATCGATGGCCGCCGGGTGCTGTCGGCGAATGACCTGCTGTCTTATGACCCAGCGCTCTATGCAGTGCTTGAGGAAGTGTACGGCCGCAGCCATCGGCTCGAGGGGGACGTCTTCTACCAGCACCCCGCTCGGGTTCCGCCAGGGCCTGTGCCCAAGTCGACTGCCGAGATATGCTGAACCGTCGGGCCCTCCTTTTGGCAGGGGCTGCAGCCGGGCTTGCAGGCTCCTTGCGCGCTGCCGAGTCGAGCAAAGGAACGCGAAAGCCCCGTAGCGTGTCTCGTGCGCTCGCCGCGCCCGGCACGCCTTTCGTCATCGGCGGCGACGCTCATGGGGTGACGAGCCTGCGCTTTCGGGGAGACCGGTTTGACACCGACTATGTACGTGCCGGAGCGGTGCTGGGCCGGGTGCTGGCGCGCTATCGGCTCGGCGGGGCCGCATGGCACCAGTTGGACACGGTCGCCGGTACTTCCGAATGGCGCCCCGGGGGTGTCGCGGCGACCGTTTCCGATCCCGCGCTGACGCTCGCCAGCCACCTTGAGCTCGTCGGCGAGCGGCTGGAGTGGCGGATCGAAGTAACCAATCGCGGTAGCGACACGGTCGAGGTCGGCGACCTCGTCCTGCCGCTGGCGATGCACACTCGTTTCGCCGCGGGCCAGCCTGCGACAGAAGCCGTGCTGAAGCACAGCTTCGTTTCCGGCCACGGATCGCACCTGTTTTGGATGCGCTCCAACAGCGCCGGTCCCTATTTGATGCTGCTGCCCGCAGCGGGCACGCACCTGGAATATTGGGACCGCCGCGTGCTGGCGGAGGATGGGGAGGAGGACACCTATTGTGCCTTCATTCATGGCGCTGCCGCCGCTGCGGAAACACGTGCCACCGGCACCAACTGGCGCCAGCCGACCACCGCGCTGACTCTGCGCCAGGGCGAGTGCCGCAGCTATCGTTTCCACTTCCGCTGGGTCGCCGATTACGGCGCGGCTCGTTCGGCGATCGCCGACAGCGGCGGAATCGATGTCGAGGTTGTGCCCGGCATGACGCTGCCAACCGACCTGGAAGCCACGCTGGCGCTGCGCTCATCCATTCCGGTCACCCGTATCGATGCCGAATTTCCCGAGCAGACGGACATCACCGCGCTGCCCGCGCGTGCAGGGCGGCAGCTGTATCGGCTGGCATTCCAGCGTCTGGGCGAGAACCGGCTAACGGTTCATCAGGAGGGTGGCCGCAGCACTACCCTGGAGTTCTTTGCGACCGAACCGGCCGAGACTCTGATCGCCAAGCGGGGCGCCTTCATCGCCAAGCGCCAGCACCGCGATCCGGCGCTCTGGTACGACGGGCTGTTTGGCGAATGGGCGATGGACCGCGGCGTGCTGCTCGGTCCGGACGAATACGACCGGATTAAGGGCTGGCGCATCTATGAGGTCACCTGCGACGATCCGGGCTTGAGCAAGCCGGCATTCCTCGCCACCAAGAACGCCGAGCATCCGGTTGCCGCTGAGGTTGCCGCGCTCGACCGCTATATCGATCGCTTCGTCTGGGGTGGCCTGCAGCGTTCCGACCGCGAAGCGCACACCTATGGCATCTATGGCATTCCCGATTGGAAGACCAATCGCGAGAGCGCCGATCCCGGAAAGAAGGGCCGGCTGCACATCTGGCGGCCCTATGACTATCCGCACATCTTTGCGATGTACTTCGCCATGTATCGGATTGCGCGCGACCATCTGCACATCCCGACGCAGTTGAGCGCCGACGCCTATCTGGAGCGCGCACACGGCACGGCGCTCGCGATGTTCACCATCCCTATGCGTGTCATCGACTGGTCTGCCTATGGCACTGGATTCTACAACGAATGCGTGATCCCCGACCTGGTCTCCGCGCTGAAGGAACGCGGGTGGAAAGGTCAAGCGGCCGAACTCCAGGCGCACTGGGCCCGCAAGGTGCGCCATTTTGTGCTCGAAAGCCCGGATCTGTTCGGATCGGAATATCCGTTCGATTCGACCGGATTCGAGTCCACGCAGGCCCTCGCTCGATCGGCACTCGACGACCCTGCCGCGCTGGGTGTCACGGCCGGGCAGGCAAGGGCCTTTGCCGATCGGCAGATGGCGGCGAACCTGTTCTGCCGCGGCTGGCTGGAGCCCGCATACTACCTGCTCGGCAGCGACTACCGCGCGCAAGGCGCCGATTCCTATACGCTCACGTACATGGCGCAGATGGGCGGTGCTCGACCATGCCTTGCACGACCAGCCCGATCCCCATTCGCTGCTGCGGCTCGGCTATGCTTCGCAGCTGAGCGCATGGGCGCTGCTCAACAGCGGGACTGCCGAAAGCGACTATGGCTATTGGTATCCCGGTGCCGAGCATGACGGGGCGGCGGCCGGTGGGTTCGAGCCGGCACCCCGTGGCGAGACATGGCTGGATCAGCCACACCACAGAGGCGCGTGGTATTACTCGTGCGAGATCGACTTAGGCTTCTGCGGCGCCGTGCGCGCGGCACGCACCATCGTCGCGGATGATCCGGTGTTCGGGCGTATCTGCTATGGTGGCGCTTGGGCACAGGATGGCGACGAGATTGCCGTTTCCCCGCGCGACGGTGTCCGGCGACGGCTAAGCGTGCGGATAGCGAGCGCGTGGTTCGACTTGGAGTTGCTCAACGGCCGCTTCGACAACGACGCCTCGATACGAATTGGCGAGGATGGACGAACGCTCACCGTTATGGTCGAGCGGTTCGATACCTCGAGCCCGAAGCTCCGTGTGCGCTTTCGAGGTCAGCCCGGCAGCTACGCGGCAGTCGCGCATGGCGAGGAGCATCTTTTCACGGTTGAAGGCACAACGGCAGCGGAAATCACGCTGCCGGCCGGCCAGCAGCTGATCGTGCGCAAGGTCAACTGACACGCTGCATTCCGCTCGCGCTTTCGTCTTACCGAGCGCAAGAAAGTACGCGTGAAAAGGCTGCGCTTACCTTGATGAAGGCGCCTAGCGCTTGCGATCTTCGCACCACTCTCCCCTTGGAAGCTTGGCGTGCATCTCTGGAAGACTCGTCGCGTTAGACGGACACCAGTCGCGAACGTCCTGCCAAGAGACCGAACACGGACAAGGCGAGGCAAAGAATCGCGCCAGCCGCCAACGGAATGGCCCACCCACCGCTCGTGTCATGTAGCACGCCGGCGAGGATCGGGCCGGTAGCGGCGAGCAGGTAGCCGACACATTGCGCCATGCCCGACAGGGCGGCGGTTTGGCGGGAGGTTCCGGTCCGTAGTGCGAGGAACGTCAGCGCCAGCAATAGCGCGCCGTTTGATCCCATGCCGAATAGCGGCACCCAAAGCGAGGCCCAAGCGGGTACGACGAGAAGGCCGATGAATGAGGCAGACATCACTAGGCCGACCGCCACCCCGGCGAGTCTCTGATCCCGGAGTGCGCGTATCATTGGTCCAAACACTAGACCGGGAAGCACGGCGGCGAGCTGCATCAGGCCGTGGAGCGTGCCTGCCGTCGCCGGTTTATAACCGCTCTCCGTGAGGATCGAGGGCAGCCAGGCTACCACGGTATAGTAAAGGAAGGAGTTTATCCCCATGAACAGCGTGACCTGCCACGCCAGCGAGGATCGCCACAGGTGGCCTCCGCCCCGCTGCTGGGGAGGTTCGGCGATGGGCGGCTCTGCATGGCCAAGCTGCACCGCCCACACCAGTATGGCCGCCGCCGGCAGGACGAGCATGGACGCGAGCGTGAGCTGCCATCCGGCGACGTGAACCAGCGGGACCATCGCCGCTGATGCGATCGCGGCGGCGGTGCTCATCGTCACGGCCGTAAGCCCAGTGATTACGGCCACGCTCGCGGGAAAGTCGCGCTTGACCAAGCTGGGCAGCAGGACGTTGGCGATCGCGATGCCGACACCCAGAACGGCGATCCCCGTGAAGAGGCACCAGGCGGGGCCAGCGGAGCGCAGCAGGATGCCGGCGATCAGGAAAACCATGGCGAGGAAGAGCGACCTTTCCAGGCCGATCCGCCGCGACAGCATCGGCGCCACCGGGGCCATGATCCCGAACGCGAGCAACGGCAGGGTTGTCAGTAGGCCAGCTTCGCCTGGGGTGAGCGCGAACGCCTGCGACACCACATCCAGCACCGGGGCGATGCTGGTGACGGGTGCACGAAGGTTGGCGGCAACGAAGAGCAGGCCCGCCAGCAGGAGGGCCCGAGAGGAGTTGATGCGGGCGCCGTCGCCCGTGCGTGTGCCGGGTAACGTCATAGGTGTGGGCCGGGCTGGCTGGCGCCACCCACGTTCGCGCTGCCGCCGGCGATCCGTTGGCCGTCGGGCCCGAGCGAGTTCAGAACCGGAAAGTACCCCAAATGCCGAGGAACAGCGCATCGGCATAGTCCGCCCGCTTCAACGCCTTGGCCGCCTTCAGATACTCTGTGCGCAACGTGAAGGAGAGGTTCGGAGTGAGCGAGTGCACGGCGTTTAGGCGCAAAAGCTGTGCCACGGAGTTGCCGCGGACGTTCTGTGTGCCGGCAAGGGCGGCACCCACGCCGTTGTAGACCGCGTCGGTTTCGCTGGGGCGCCAGACGGCGGCCGCTTCTGCGAGTACGCGCGTCTTCTTGCCGATCGAGAAGGTGAAGGTCGGCGCGATGTCGAAGAAGTTCGACGGGCCTAGGAACAGGCCGTAGCTGAAATAGGGCGCGGTGCCGAACAGGATGTTGGCCGAGCGCAACGTGCCGTTCCCATAGGCACCGCCACCGGAGGCGTAATCCGCACGCCAGCCCAGCCGCGGTGCGGACGGCCCCTCGCCCATTGCGAAGGTCTGCGCGGCGAAGAGCTGGTAGGCAGAAATGTCGCGGCCGCCTTGCTCACCCTCCTGATAATTGCCGTTGATGTCGATGTTCATACGCCCCACGTCGCCGTAGAGCCGAACGCCATAGAAGCGCCGTTCCTCACGATCGAGCAGGTTCCCCCAGCGCTGGTTGCGGTTGCGGTAGCGGTAGAAGAATGGGTCGAGATACAGCTTCGATCCGCCGAACAGGTCGGTGGGCAGCACGAAGCCGCCGGTCACGCCGGAGAAGCGCCGGCTGTGGTCGGTCGGATCGTCAAACGCGTCGGGACCGCCGGTGACATAATGGAGATCGAACAGGCCGACGCGCGCCTTGGCGCTGCTGGCATAGGCGCGCACCCCGTCGAAGGTGATATGGATGTTGGGGTTTTCCTGGATGCTGACAAGCTGGATGGGACCATCCTGAAAGTCCTGACGCCCGACGCGGATGCCGGCCTGGACGCCCGGGGCAACCTCCCCCTTCACCTCCGCGAACAGCTGCTGCACGAACAGGTCGTTGCGCTGAACCGGGCTGGTGTTGCCGGGATTGCTGCCCAGGATCGCCCCGGACGCGAGCTGACCGAAGGCGCGGAAGTTCTCGCCCACGTGCAGGTCCGCACCGACGAAGTTGCGCAAGAGGAGCGCGTTGGTGTCCTTCCCCGCGCGAAGCCCGGGGCTGGTGATCGTGTCGTGTCGGAGGCGCTGCTCGTCGCTGAGCGTCAGATACACGTCGCCGTCGGCGTCCAGGGGGATGAACTTCAGCGCATCGAAGGGTCCGGTACGCTTGGCCGGATCCCGCAATGAGGACCAATCCTCTGCCCAGCGCGCAAGATAGAAGGCGGGACCGGCCTTGGCGCCATATCCCGCTGCCGCTTCCGGGTAGGTCACAGGCGGCGCTACCTGGGCCGCCGGCGTGGCGTGTGGTTGCTCGTTGCTGGGCAAGCCAGTGGGAACGGGTGAAGCCTGCGGCGATGCTTCAGCGGAGGGGGCCGTCTGCGGAAGAGCAGGCTGTGCTTCCGGTCGCGGGCTCGCAGGTGCACCCGAGGCGGGCGTCGCAGCGAGCAGCGCCGCTGTTCCAAGCGCGAACAATTCCATTCGTCTCTCCACCGGCGCGTGGACGCACCGCCATATCATTGCCCGAGATCGGGAGCGTCACGGTCCGCCGATCCCGCCCCCCAAGCAAATAATGTTCGGCGATGGTGGTGATCATTCCTGTTGATGAGGCCGAACCAGAAATCCATCACAAGCCGTTATCATGACGATAAGTCGTTCTTATTTGTGTTGATACTGGCGTAGGTCGATCATCCTCCGAGGCGAGATTGCGTCCCATGCGTCGCGGCAGCCTTTGGAGAGGATGAATAATGGACGCTTCCACGACCGTTCGCCCCCCGACAACGCAGACAAGCGTCCTTGCGGTTGCCGCGTCCTGCTTCGGCTGGGGGCTCGATCTGTTCGACCTGTTCATCCTCCTATACGTCGCGCCCGCCGTTGGCCTGCACTTCTTCCCTTCCGAAGAGCCGATGCTGTCCCTGGCGGGCGCTTATGCCTCGTTCGCGGTGACCCTGCTCATGCGGCCGCTTGGGTCCGCGCTCTTCGGCTCCTACGCCGACCGCTATGGCCGCAAAGGCGCGATGATCGTCGCGGTGGCAGGCGTTGGCGTCGCGACCGCTGCGTTCGGCCTGCTCCCCACTGTCGAGACGATTGGAATTTGGGCGACGGTCCTGTTCCTGCTGATGCGGCTGGTGCAGGGGGTATTCGTCGGCGGCGTCGTCGCCTCGACCCACGTCATCGGCACGGAATCGGTGCCGGAACGTTGGCGCGGCATGATGAGCGGCTTGATCGGGGGAGGCGGTGCTGCCGTCGGCACGGTCCTGGCATCGTTTGCCTTCATGATCATCTCGTCGATCTTTCCGGATGAGGCATTCAACGACACCGGCTGGCGCTTCATGTTCTTCTGCGGCATGCTGACCAGCGCCGTCGGGTTGGTGCTGTTCCGCGGTCTAGCCGAATCGCCGCAGTTCCGTGCTGCGCAGGACGCGAAGGACGCCAAGCGCCGCGACAAGCAGGCGGCCACCGGCCCCTCGCCGCTGAAGAAGCTGTTCGGCACGCCCGACTATCGCAACCGGTTCTTCGTGAACCTGCTGTTGAGCGCGGGCGGCGGCGGCTTCTACTATCTGACCGCCGGTTATCTGCCGACCTATCTCAAGCTGGTGAACGGGCTTCCCGGGCCGCAGGCGTCGACCATCATGCTGCTGGGTGCGGCGATGGGCGCGCTGTCCTCCATCGCGCTGGGAGAACTGAGCCAGCATATCGGCCGCAAGAAGACGTTTCTGGTGATCGGCGCAGTGGCGATCGTCGCGCTTCCGCTGCTGATCTCCGGCATGGCGACAGCCACCGGAAGTGCCGTCACCTGGTATGCGCTGGCGATCAGCTTCCTTGGCTCGGCCGGTTTCGCGCCATTGATGATCTACCTCAATGAGCGGTTCCCGACCGACATCCGTGCCACGGGCACCGCGCTGTCGTGGAACGTGGGCTTCGCGATCGGCGGGATCATGCCGACGTTCGTGTCGCTCGCGGCCAAGGCGCCGTCCGACATCCCGCACGTGCTCTCCATCTTCCTGGGCGTGCTGGCTGCGATCTATCTGCTGGGCGCGATCATCTCACCCGAAACACGTGGGAGGCTGGCTGCTTGAGCGTTGCTGCGCCATCGGACGGAAAGTGGGTCGGGCAATCGCTGCCGCGCGTCGAAGATGCGGCGCTGCTGACGGGGCGTGGCCGCTATATCGACGACCTGCCGGTAGCCCCTGGCACGCTGCACGCCGCGATCCTGCGGTCGCCGCACGGACACGCGACGATTGAGGCGATCGACGTCGCTCGTGCGCTAGCCCTCCCGGGCGTGGCAGCCGTGATCACCGGCGACGATGTGAAACGCTACGGCAGCAGCATGGTGGTGGGCGTCAAGGCGCCGCTCGACTGCTGGCCGATTGCGATCGACAAGGTGCGCTACTTTGGCGAGCCGGTGGCGGTGGTGGTGGCGGAAAGCCGCTACATCGCCGAGGACGCGCTGGACCGGATCGACGTGCGGTACGTGCCCCTTCCGGCGGTGATCGACCCTGTCGCGGCATTGGAGGAGGATGCTCCGGTGCTGCACGAGCGGCTCGGCCGCAACCTCGTGTCGGAGCGGGCATTCCGCTACGGCGATCCGGAAGCGGCCTTTGCGGCGGCCCCCCACCGGATCGCGATCGACGTGCGCTACCCGCGCAACGCCTGCACGCCGATTGAGACCTATGGCGTCATCGCCGAATATGATCCCGGGCTCGACGGCTACGACGTCACGGCCAATTTCCAAGGTCCGTTCAGTATCCATGCGGTGATGGCCCGTGCGCTGAAGGTGCCGGGCAACCGGCTGCGGCTGCGCACGCCTCCGGACAGCGGCGGTAGCTTCGGCGTCAAGCAGGGCATCTTTCCCTATGTCGTGCTCGTGGCGATCGCGGCCCGCGTTGCGGGGCGCCCGGTCAAGTGGATCGAGGACCGGCTTGAACATCTGATGGGGTCGGTGACGGCCACCAACCGTGCCGTGACGCTGGCAGCGGCGGTCGAGGCGGACGGGCGGATCACGGCACTCGACTGGGATCAGGTCGAGGACACGGGCGCCCATCTGCGCGCGCCGGAGCCTGCGACCTTGTACCGCATGCACGGCAACATGACCGGCGCCTATGCGATCCGGAACGTGGCGATCCGCAATCGCGTGGTGCTCACCAACAAGATGCCGACCGGGCTTAACCGCGGGTTCGGCGGGCCGCAGGTGTATTTCGCGCTGGAACGGCTGGTGCATCGCATCGCGACGACGCTGAAGCTCGATCCGCTGGACGTGATCCGCCGCAACCTGATCCCTGCCGAGGCCTTTCCATATCGCACCGCCACGGGCGCGCTCTATGACAGCGGCAACTATCAGGAGGCGATCGCGGCGGCGGTCCAGGATGGCGGGCTGGCCGACTTGATCGCCAGGCGCGATGCGGCGCGGGCCGAGGGGCGCATCTATGGCATCGGCTATACCGCTGCGGTCGAGCCGAGCGTCTCCAACATGGGCTACATCACCGCCGTCCTGACGCCCGAGGAGCGGACCAAGGCCGGGCCGAAGAACGGTGCGCAGGCCTCGGCCACGATCAGCCTGGATGCGGTCGGGTCAGTCAGCGTCCACGTCTCCTCGACGCCCCAGGGGCAGGGACACCGCACCGTGCTGGCGCAGGTTGTCGCCGATGCGTTCGGCCTCACACCCGCCGATGTCCGGGTCGTGACCGAGGTGGATACAAGCCGGGACGCATGGTCGATCGCGTCCGGCAACTACTCCAGCCGCTTCGCCCCCGCCGTGGCGGGCGCCGCGCGGATCGCCGCGGAACGGCTGCGCGCCAAGCTCGCCGCGATCGCCGCCAAGCAACTCGACGCCGATCTGGAGGACATCCGGTTCGACAAGGGCCGCGTCCATGCCGGCGATCCCGAGCGCTCGCTGGCATTCGGTCGCATCGCCTCCACCAGCCATTGGGCACCCGGCGAACTGCCGCAGGGGATCGAGCATGCCATTCGCGAGACGGCGTTCTGGACTCCGCCCGAACTGACCGCGCCGGACGCTCAGGACAACGTCAACAGCTCGCTGTGCCACGGCTTCATCTTCGACTTCTGCGGCGTGGAGATTGATCGCGAGACTGCGGCGGTGCGCATCGACAAATATGTCACCATGCACGACTGCGGGCGCATCCTACATCCCGGCATGGTGGCGGGGCAGGTGACGGGCGGGTTCGCGCATGCGGTGGGTGCGGCGCTGCTGGAAGAGACCGCCTATGCGCCGGACGGCAGCCTCGAGAGCGGAACGCTCGCCGATTATCTGATTCCGACGGTGATGGAGACGCCCGAGCCGCTGATCCTCCACTATGAAAGCCCGTCGCCTTTCACGCCGCTTGGCGCAAAGGGTGTGGGCGAGGGCAATTGCATGTCCACGCCGGCATGCATCGCCAATGCGGTGGCGGACGCGCTGGGGATCGAGGATGTGACCCTGCCGATCCGATCCTCGGTGCTGGCGGAACATCTGCACGGGCCCGAGCCCGAACCGCTGCGACCGCCGCGCGTGGCGCCGCCTGCACCCGCCACCAAGGCGGGCGAGCGCGTGCTGACCGGCGAGGGGGAGGCCGTGGTGGTGGCGCCGCGCCAGCAGGTCTGGAACATGCTGCTAGATCCCGACGTGCTGATGTCGATCATCCCCGGTGCGCATGGGGTGGAGAAGGTGTCGGAGACGAAGTTCACCGCCGACGTCACGCTGGGCGTGGGGCCGGTGAAGAGCCGCTACTCCGCCGATATCGAGCTGTCCGACCTGGACGAGCCCAACGGCGTCACCCTGACCGGCGGCACCCAGGGCGCGCTTGGCTTTGGCAAGGGCTCGGGACGGATCACGCTGACGGAAACCGAAAAGGGCGGCACGCGCATCGGCTATACCTATCAGGCGGCGATCGGCGGCAAGGTCGCATCGATCGGCGGGCGGCTGCTCGACGGTGCGGCGCGGGTCGTGATCGGCCAGTTCTTTGAGGCGCTGGCCCGCAAGGCAGGCGGGGGCAGCGGGCGGTTGCACGTGCCCGGCTTCGTCAAACGGCTGCTCGCCATGATCGGGATCGCGCGATGAAGTCCGCTCCGTTCGATTATCTCCGCGTCGACAGCGTCGAGGAAGCGGCCCAGGTGCTTGCGGCCGAAGGCGGCGACGCGCGCATCATCGCGGGTGGACAGTCGCTGATGCCGATGCTGGCGATGCGCCTGGCAACGCCGGCCCTGCTGGTGGACATCATGCACGTTGAGGCGCTGCGCCGGATCGACGACGACGGCAAGGTGCTGCGCATCGGTGCGGGCGTGCGGCAGCGGACGCTGGAGCATCACGCCGGGCTGGCCGAGCGGCATCCGCTGCTCGCCAAGGCGCTGCCCTGGGTCGGGCACAGCCAGACGCGCGCGCGTGGCACCGTATGCGGGTCGATCGCCCATGCCGATCCCTCGGCCGAACTCGCCCTTGTGCTGATGGCATGCGGCGGCACCGTGCACCTGCGTGCAGGCCGCAAGAAGCGCAGCGTTGCCGCCGCCGACTTCTTCACGGGCATGATGGCAACCGCCAAGGCCGAGAACGAGATGATTGAGGCGGTGTCCTACCCCGTCGCCGCGCCGGGCCATAGCTATGCCTATCGGGAGATCGCGCGCCGTCATGGCGACTATGCGATCGTGGGCTGCGCCGCGACCGCGCGGCCGGACGGCACCACCAGTCTTGCGGTCGCAGGCGTCGCCGACCAGCCGATGGTGCGGGACCTGCCGCCTCCCGACGACAGCGGCTTCTTCGACGCGCTCAACCAGTTCGCCTGGGACCTGAACGCCCGGGACGATCTTCACGCAACCGGCCGCTATCGCCGCGACATGGTGCGCCGGCTGGGCCGCCAGACCATCGAGGAGGCGGTCCGATGCCGCGACTGAGCGCCGACCGGCGCCACCCCGTCACCCTGAACCTCAACGGCCGCACCGTACGCGGCGAGGCCGAGCCGCGGATGTCGCTGACCGACTTCCTGCGTCACGAGATCGGTGCGACCGGCACGCATGTCGGCTGCGAGCATGGCGTGTGCGGCGCGTGCACCGTGCTGATCGATGGTCAAACCGCGCGCGCGTGCCTGGCGCTGGCGGTGCAGGTCGACGGCTCGGACGTGAAGACGGTTGAAGGTCTGGAGGAAGAGCCGGGGCGGCTGGGCGTGATCCAGGAGGCGTTTCGCGAGCATCACGGGCTGCAATGCGGCTTTTGCACGCCCGGCTTCCTGATGACGCTTGATGCGCTGTTCCGCGAGCGTCCGGACGCCGACGAGGACCTGATCCGGGAAACGCTGTCCGGCCATCTGTGCCGCTGCACCGGATATGCGCCGATCGTGCGCGCGGCACTGGCTGCCCGCGACTGGCTTCGTGACGGAGAGACCGACCATGCTTGACCTTGGCACCAGCTTCATCGCGAGCGTGGAGCGCGCGCCCGACGGCGAAGCGATCGTCGACGGCGATCTGCGCCTCACCTATGCCGAATGGTATGCTCGCATCTCGTCGCTGGTCGCGTCCTTCGACGCGATGGGGCTGAAGCGGGGCGACCATCTCGTTACCGTGTTGCGCAACCGCTGGCAGGCGGCCACCGTCCACTGGGCCTGCCAGTTCACGGGCATCATCCTGACGCCGCTCAACTGGCGCGCCAAGTCCGAGGACGTGAGCTACTGCGTCCATGACGCCGAGGCGCGCGCGATCGTCTATGAGGATGCCCCGGCCAAGGCAATCGCGGCAGCGGGGCTCGATGGCGCGATCCGGCGCATCAACCTCGATCATGCGGGTCCGGACGAAGTCGCGTTCGACAGCCTGATCGCGGAAACTGCGCCCGAGGCGATGCCCCGGGTCGATGCCGACGCCTGGTCGCTGATGCTCTACACGTCCGGCACCACGTCGAAGCCGAAGGGAGTGCCGCGGCGCCACCGCGCCGAGCGCGCGGGTGCGATCGCCCATGTCGCGCAGAACCTGTACGCGACCGGCGAGCGGACGCTGGGCGTCATGCCGCTTTACCACACGATGGGCGTGCGTTCGCTGCTCGCCTCCTCGATCATCAACGGCACCTTTGTGTGCATGCCGAAGTTTGATGCCGGCGGTGCGCTCAAGGTGATCGAGCAGGAGCGGATCGACAATCTCTACCTGGTGCCGACGCTGTACCATGACATGGTCCATCATCCCGACTTCGCCTCAGCGCAACTCGACAGCGTGCGCAAGCTCGGGTTCGCTGGCGCGCCGATGACGGACGGACTGCTCAAGCGCCTGCAGGAGGCGTTCCGGCCCGAATTGTTCGTAAACCACTATGGTTCGTCCGAAATCTACACGATGACGATCGACCAGGACGCGACCCGCAAGCCGGGCAGCGCCGGCCGGTCGGGCATCAACCAGCGGGTGCGCGTGGTGAAGCTTGGGGCCGACACCCCGGGCGACCTGGCCGCCCGCGGCGAGGAGGGGGAGATCCTGGGCGCCCTTGCCGGCGACGAGGCGTTCGAGGGCTATTGGCGGCGCCCGGAGGCGGACGCACGCGCGCTGCGCGACGGCTGGTACTTCACCGGCGACACCGGCTATTTCGACGAGGACGGCGACCTCTTCGTCACCGGCCGCGTTGACGACATGATCATCACCGGCGGCGAGAACGTCTCGCCGGTTGAGATCGAGAGCCTGTTGTCGCTGCATCCTGCCGTCGATGAAGTCGCTGTCGTCGGCCTGCCGGATGAACGCTGGGGCCGCCTCGTCACAGCCTTCGTCAGCCGCGCCAAGCCCGTCACCGCGGAGGAACTGGACGCCTATTGCGCGTCGTCGGCGCTCGCCAACTTCAAGCGCCCGCGCCGGTTCGTGTTCGTCAAGGAGATCCCCAAGTCGCCGGTGGGCAAGCTGCTGCGTCGCAAGCTCGTCTCCGGAGAATATCAGCTCGATCAAAAGGACCAAGCAGCATGACCGACCCCTATTCCGACATCGATGGCTTCCGCGTCGAGATCGATGCCGCGCAGCAGCGCGGCGACATCATCCTCGATCGCGGTGAGTTCAACACGATCAGCATGGAGCAACGCGACCAGCTCAAGCGCGTGTTCGAGGCGTTGGATGAGGACGACCGCGTCCGCGTGATCGTTGTGCGGGCTATCGGGCAGCACTTCTCGTCGGGCGGCTACATCATGGGTTTCCTCGAAGCGACGCCCGAGCATGTTTCGAAGCTTGCCTGGAACATCGCCGCACCCGCGCGTTGTTCCAAGCCGGTGATCGCAGCCAACCGCGGCTATTGCTTCGGCGTCGGCTTCGAACTGTCGCTCGCCTGCGACTTTCGCATCGTTTCCGAAACCGTGCAATATGCGCTGCCGGAGCAGAAGCTGGGCCAGATCCCGGGTTCGGGCGGCTCGGCGCGGCTGCAGAAGATCGTGGGCATCACCCGCACCAAGGACATCGTCATGCGCTCGCGGCGCATCAAGGGCCAGCAGGCCTATGATTGGGGCATCGCGACAGAGATCGTGGTGGACGACCAGCTGGAAGCGGCCACTGACGCGCTGGTGAAGGAACTGGTCGGCTTCTCGCCACTCGCGCAGCGGACGGCCAAGAAGCTGCTCAACGACACCGAGGATTCCACGCTGGCGATCGCCATCGAGCTGGAAGGCCATTGCTACAGCCGCCTGCGCTCCTCGGAGGATTTCGCAGAAGGCGTGAAAGCGTTCCACGAGAAGCGGAAGCCCCAGTTCAAGGGGTTGTGAGCCAGGGGAACGGGGCCGGCGTCGTGCCGGCCCCGATCAGCTCTTCCAGCGTTTGACCAGGCTGGTTTCGATCTCGAACAGGTCGAGCATCCGCCCGACCGTATGGTCCACCATCTCCTCGAGCGACTGCGGCCGCGCGTAGAAGGCAGGCACCGGCGGGGCTACGATCGCGCCCACCTCTGACAGGCTCGCCATGGTACGCAGGTGACCCGTGTGGAGCGGCGTCTCCCGCACCATCAGCACCAGCCGGCGGCGCTCCTTCAACACCACATCCGCCGCGCGGGTCAGCAGCCCGGAAGTAACCCCGGTCGCGATCTCCGACATCGACCGGATCGAGCAGGGCGCGACGATCATGCCGCGCGTGCGGAACGATCCCGACGAGATGGAGGCGCCGATGTCCGCCTGGGGGTGAACCTCCGTAGCGAGCGCCTTAACGTCCGCGATCTTGCGGTCGGTCTCGTGCGCGATCGTGATCTCGCCCGATTTGGACAGCACGAGATGCGTCTCGATGCCGAGCTCGCGCAGGACCTCGAGCATGCGGATGCCATAGATCACGCCGGACGCGCCGGAGATCCCCACGATGATCGGCAGGCCGCTCATCCGCGCGCCACCACGCCCGGGGCCTGGTAGATGTGCTTGAGCTCGGTGAAATCCGCCAGCGCATCATAGCCGTGAAGGCGACCAATGCCGCTCTGGCGGAAACCACCGGTCTCGGCCTCGGGGAACAGCTTGTTGTGCTCGTTGATCCACACCGTGCCATTCCGCAGCGCGCGCGCTAGGCGAAGTCCAGCGGCGCCATCGTTCGTCCAAACGCTGGCGGACAAGCCGAAGGTTGTATGATTGGCGCGTTGCACGGCCTCTGCCTCGTCCTCGAACCGCTCGATGCTGACGAAGGGGCCGAAAATCTCTTCCTGCATGAAGAAGGCGTGCGTATCCTGGTGATGGACCAGGGTAGGGGTCAGAAAGGCACCCGGCCGGTCCGGGATCGTTCCGCGCAGCACCACCTCATCCGCCTGCTCGCATGCCTTCGCGATCTGTGCCGCGATACGATCGCGCGAGGGGATGTCTATCAGCGGGCCCATGGCGATACCGTCGTCGAGCCCGTTGCCGATCGCAAGCGCATCGAGGGCTTTTGCAAGCGCCGCCTTCATCGCATCGAAGCAGTCCGCATGGGCAAGGACACGGCGGACTGCGGTACATTGCTGGCCCGCGATGATCGTCACGCCAGCGGCGAGCTTTTGGGCCACGGCGTCGATATCGGCGTCGGGCAGCACGATCGCGCAGGACTTGCCGCCAAGCTCCAGACTCAGCTTCTTCATCGTGTCGGCGGCCGCGCGCATGATCTCCTTGCCCACGGCTGTGGAGCCGGTGAAGCAGATCACGTCAACCTCGGCATGGGTAGCCAACAGCTTGGCACCATCATGTCCGGTTTCGGCAAAGACGTTGACGACTCCGGGCGGGATCTGCGGATGGCGTAGCAGCGGGTCGAGTAAGGCTGCGTTGAACAGCGCCGTCTGATGCGCAGGCTTCACGACCGTCGTGCAGCCTGCGGCAAGCGCCGGGCACAGGCCGCGCACAAGTAGGATGCCTGGAGCATTCCAGGGCACTATGACCGCCGCGACCCCGGCAGGTTCCCGCGTCATCGTCGACAGCACGCCAGGTTCAGGCTCTAGGACATGGCCGGGGATGTGCCGCGTCAGTCCGGCGTAATATTCGATTTCGGAGATGGAGCCGAGAACCTCGCCCCTGGACGCTGCAAGCGGCTTGCCGTTCTCGCGCGTGAGGAGCTCGGCCAGGGCATCGACGCGAGGGCGAAGTGCTGCCGCCCAGTCGAGCATCACGCGCTGGCGCAGCCGCGGCGCAAGCGGCCAATCGCTAGCCTCAAACGCACGGCGTGCCGCTGCGACACAGGCCTGCGCTTCGGGGACACCGCCGGCCGCGAACCGCCCGACGACTGCACTGGTGGCAGGGTCGATGCTGCCCGCGGCGATGGTGTGGACCGCTGCGCCATCGATCCAGTGCGGAGTGATTATCTGTTCCATCAGTGGGTCACCGATCCGCCGTCCACGACGATCGTCTGGCCGGTCATGAAGTCGCTTTCGCCGCTCGCCAGGAACACCAGCGCGCCGATCAGATCGTCGGGCACGGCATCGCGCTTCAGGCAGCGACTGGCGATGTTCGCCTCGACGATCCGCCCTGCCCAGTCCTGGTTGGCCTCGACATTGGCGCTCATCGTCAGCCCGGGGGCGAGGCAGTTGATACGGATCCCGGCGTCGCCGACCTCCCGCGCGACCGAACGGGTGAGCGCTACGATCGCGCCCTTGGACGCGACATAATGAAGCATCATCGGTGCGCCCTTGAACACGGTGGCGGAGGCAATGTTGACGATCTTGCCATAGCCCTGGCGGCGCATGGCGGGCATCACTGCCTTGATGCATTCGAACGTGCCGCGGACGTTCACGCGCATCACTTGGTCCCATTCCTCGGACGTGATGTCCTCAAGTGACTTGAGCGCCAGGTTTCCGAACAGCGCGGCGTTGTTGACCAGCGCCTGGATGCCGCCATGCTCGCGCTCCACCTCAGCCGCGAACGCAGCCACTGCCGCCGGTTGGGTGATGTCGCAGGCGCGTGCCAGCACCGTTCCGCCTGCTGAGCGGATCGCATCTGCTGTTTCGTCCGGAGGGGCAAGGTCGCACAGCGCGAGCTTCGCGCCTTCGGAGGCGAGCGCTTTAGCGTAGGCGGCGCCAATCCCTTGCGCGGCGCCCGTCACGATGATGCTGCGTTCGACCAGTCTGGCCATGCCTCTCTCCTTCGCCCGCCGTGGTCCGGCGCTGATTTTGTTGCAAAGGTAGGAGCGGTCTGCTCATCAAGTCGAATAATGAGCTGTGATGCGTTAGATCACACGGTCTGATTATCGCTGCCGCCCAGCGCGGTGCGCAAGTGGTCAATGAACGCGAGTCCGGCCGGGCTGAGCGGATGGTGCGGATGATGGATCACCGCCAGCCGCCGCTGAACCGCGGGCAGGATAGGGCGGGTGCGTAGTCGTCCTGCCGCGACGTGTCCCCGCAGGGCAAGGCTTGGCAAGACGGTTGCCCAATGGCTTTGCGCGACAAATGCGCAGATGCCCTCGATCGAATCGATTTCAAGCTTCGGCTCCACCGTGACACCATGGGCGGCGAGGTGGCGTTCGAACTCGGTGCGCAGACCATGGCGGCGGGTCGGGAGGACGAGCGGTAGATCGGCCAGCTGCGCGATCGGCAGCGGCGATTCGTCCGCCAGCGTGCGTGCGGCGAGCACCATGTGTTCGTCGACCATCGGCTCCACAATCAGCCCGATCTTGCGACCGGGTCTATTGATGATCGCAAAGTCGAGCTTGCCGTCGCTGACCTGCTCGATGAAGGCCGAGCTATAGCCGTCCACCAGCGCGACCTCGACTTCGGGATAGGTGCGGGTAAAATCGGCGAGCATCTCCGCACCGACGCTGTTCGCGATCGAGGCGAGCATCCCCAGCGTAAGCCGCCCCGAAACCACCCCGGAGAGCCGCGCCATCTGTTCGCGCGCGTGATTGAGGTTACGCACGACCGGAAGCAGCAGGCGGTGCAGCGTCCGAGCGGCGGCGGTAGGCACCATCAGCCGGGGCGTGCGTTCGAACAGCTTCTGATCGAGTTCGCGTTCGAGGCGGGCGATCTGCATGGAAACCGCCGGCTGCACAACATGGAGTCGCTGGGCAGCACGCGTGACGCTGCCTTCGTCGTAAAGGGCGAGGAAATAGTTGATCTGGCGCAGGTCCATCGAGCCCATCCGTAAGTTCAGATGATGATCGCGATCATCAGGAATTATTTAAGTTTATGCCGGTTCAACCTATCCTGTCGAGGCGCCGAACGATGCGCGACGGGAGAGGACGATGAGACAGGCAAGCAACGGTGCGCTTTCGCTGCGCGCGTGGATGCAGCGACTGCAGGAGACCGGCCGCCTTGCCGTGGGCAAACCCGGTTTGCGTTTGCAGCACGAGCTGGCTGCGATTGCACAGAAGCTGGACGGCGCTCAGGCGACCTTCTTTCCGCGTCCCTCCGACCGCCCCATCAGCGTGATTTCCGGAATCGTTTCGGACCGCGGTTGGATGGCCGAGGCGCTGGGCGTCGCGCCGGAAGACCTGCTCGGGCATTTTCAACAGGCTGCGGAAGCGCCGCTCGCATGGCGCGAGGTGGACGACGCTCCGGCGCAGGAGATCGTCCATCGCGACGTGGATATCCTCAAGCAGCTGCCGGTGCCGACCCATAACGAGCACGACAACGGCGCCTATATCACAGCCGGCATTCTGATCGCGCGCGATCCCGAAACCGGAGTGCAGAACGTTGCGATCCACCGCTGCCAGATCAGCGGGCCGAACCGCATCGGCATTCTCTTGCTGCCGCGCCATACGGACCATTTCTATCGCAAGGCCGAGGCGAGCGGGAAGCCGCTGGAGATCGCCATCTGCGTCGGGGTGTCACCGGCCTGCCTGCTTGCGAGCCAGGCGATCGTGCCGCTCGGTCACGACGAACTGGAGATTGCCGGGGCATTGGGGCATGCGCCTCTGGAGGTGGTTCGTTGCGTCACCAACGACGTGCGTGTGCCCGCAGACGCCGAGATCGTTCTGGAGGGACGCATCCTGCCCAAAACCCGCGAAATGGAAGGACCGTTCGGAGAGTTTCCGCAATATTATGGCGAGCCGGGCGAGCGGCATGTGATCGAGATCGACGCGATCACACATCGGCGCGAGCCGCTGTTCCACACCATCGTCGGCGGCGGCTACGAGCATCTGCTGCTGGGAGCCATCCCGCGCGAGGCGACGATTCTGTCGACGTTGCAGCGTAGCTTTCCAGGCGTGATGGACGTGCATCTCGCGCTGGGCGGGGTAGGGCGCTACCACCTCTATGTGAAGCTGAAGAAGACGCAGGAAGGGGAGGGCAAGAACGTGCTGCTGGGCGCCTTTGCCGCGCACTATGACATCAAGCATGCGGTCGTGGTCGATACTGATGTCGATATCCACGACCCGCGCGAGGTCGAGTGGGCGGTATCTACGCGCTTCCAGGCGGATCGAGACCTGGTGGTGATCAGCGACAGCCAAGGCTCCAAGCTCGACCCGTCGACCGACAAGGGGCTGGGCGCCAAGATGGGCCTGGATGCGACGATCCCGGTCGATGCTCCCGAAATGAAGTTCAAGCGTATCCGTGTACCCGGTGCGGACACGCTCGATCTCGCGGCAGTGCTCGACGCGAACGGGCGATGGCAGGGGTGAGGGAACCGGTGGATCGACGGGTGGAGGTCGACGGCCTCCACCTGGAGGCACGATGCTGGGCAGGAGGCGACGGGACGCCTGTTGTCCTGTTGCACGAGGGTTTGGGCTCGATCACGGCATGGGGGCGCTTCCCGGCTCAACTGGCCGAAGCCTGCGGCCGTACGGTGATCGCCTATTCGCGGCAGGGCTATGGCCGTTCGAGCGGTTGGCCGGGAATACGACCGCTCGACTACCTCGCGCAGGAGGCCCGTCGCGTGCGGCGGGTGCTTGATGCACTGGATCTCGAACGCGCGGTCCTACTCGGCCACTCAGACGGTGGCGCCATCGCAACTGAGGCGGGGGCGCTGCATGGGTCCCGTGTTGCAGGTTTGGTGCTGGAGGCTGCACACGTCACCGTCGAGCGGCCCACCCAACAAGCGGTACGCAGCGTCGGCGAACGCTGGACGTCGGGCGACCTGCGCGAGCGGCTGACCCGTCACCATGACGATCCAGCCAGCGTCTTCCGCGGGTGGCACGATGTCTGGACAAGCGAAGCCTTCTGGGGCTGGTCAATCGCGGAGCTGCTTCCCGAGATCACCTGTCCAGTGCTGGCTATCCGCGGCGCACAGGACGCCCTTTCCAGCGCCCACCAGCTTGATGTCATCACGTCGGGCATCCCTCAAGCAGAAGCGGTGACGCTGCCCGACTGCGGCCATGTTCCGCACAAGGAGGCGCGGGAGCGCACGCTGGCGCTCGTCGCAGCCTTTGTGCGGAAGCTCTAGCGACTCTGCGGCTCTTTGGCAGGTGCATTGCTTCCGCCCAACAGCCGGCTCACGGTCATCACCAGGATTGGGATGGCCACGGCGATATAGGCGTTGTCGATGCCTCCGGGGTTCCCGGCCAGGAACCAGCCGATGACGCCCACCAGCGACAGCCCGATGCTCGCCATCGCGGCACGCGGAGACCCGAAGCGTGGCGCGAAGAAGGCCAGCAGGACCAGCACCGCAAGTGAGGCGCGCAGCGACTTGGCAAGGAAGGTGACGCTCAGCACTTCGGTGGAAAGAATGGCCAGCGGGATCGGCAGCAGGCCGGCGACGATGGTGGCCCAGCGGATGAAGCGCAGCGAAGCGGGATCGTCCCCGGTTCGCCCGCTGATCGGCAGGTAGAAGTCCTTGTAGACCAGCGTGGCTGCACCGATGCTGAGGGCCGAGATGGTCCCGAACAAGGATGCCGCCAGCCCTGCGACAACGATGGTGGCCGGCAGTGCCTGCATGTCTGCGATCAACGACGGAAAGGATTGGGTCGCCTTGATGCCGGGATACAGGATCTGGCAGACCATTCCGATCATCGCGGCAAGGATGCCGAACGGGATTAAGAGCAGCGCTGAATAGAAGCTTGCGCGCTTTGCGGTCGCCTCGTCGGGAACGGCATTGATCGCCTGCACCACATATTGGGTGGCAAACACCGCGCCGATCCCTGCGACCAACCACGCGCAGATCTGCGCCCAGCCGACCGTGTCCACCGCCAGCATCTCCGGCGGCAGCTGTGCCTGCAGTTCGCCGACGCCCCCGATCTGATGGATCGCGAAAACGAGTGCGATGATGACGCCGATATATTTTACGATGGCGTGGATGACATTGGTGTAGATCACGGAACTCATGCCGCCGAGGCTGACGTAAAGGACGCCGGCGGCGGCGGTAATGCAGATTGCGGTGGAGCGGCCGATGCCGAAGAGCGGCGCCACGATCGCCCCGCCGCTCGTGTACGTCGAGATTGCCACGATCTGCAGCGCGAAGATCATGATGACGGATGTCGCGAGCTTGACGTTGCGGCCGTACGTCCGCGCCAGCGCCCCCGAGATGGTGTTCTCCCCAATTGCCTTGAAGCGGGAGGCCAGGAGCCAGGAATAGAGGACAAAGCCGATGCCAAGCGCCGCGACGTTCCACGCCGCCGACACGCCGACGCGATAGGCAGCTTCCGCCGTGCCGACGCTGGCGGCCGTTCCGATGAACTCGCTCATCAGGAGGAAGCCGATCAGCAACGCCGGATAGGTAGTCCCGCCCGAAGAGAATTTCTGTGCGCTGTTCGCGTTCCGCCGCGCCGAGTAGCTGACGAAGGCCAGCACCACCATGTAGAGAACCGTGCCGATCACGATCGTGATCTCGTTGCCCATCGGACTTCCTCTCGTTTCGACCTTGTGCCGGCCGTTACGGATCAACTGATTTCATCAGCAAGCCGATAGCAAATAACGATTGCTTATGGTGCGCATCACACGGGCGTGACCGGTCCGTGTTTTCCGTTCCAAAGAGGGCACGGTGAACCTACCTAGTAGCTCGTCAGACAAATCCCCTGCTCGGTCGATGTGTTTGCTAAACCGCTGCTCCTTTAGCACCAGGTACTGGCGAGCCCTACGGTGCAGTGCCCCAACCCATGACAAATGTATGAATTTGTCACGAGATCAGGCGGCACGTGCGGGCCGCTATCATGCTACCTTCCTCAGTTTGCATTCCGCCATGCTTCGAGAGTGTTGGCGAATTCTGTGTCGTCGGCCGGCGCGAGTAGTGCGCTGGTGTTATCGCTGAGGCGTGTAACCAGCATGTGATCCGGCTTGCACGCGAAGACGATGCTGGGCAGACCATCGTTGTTGCTGAAGCTGAGCCCCGCGCCAACCGGTTCTCCGTACAAGGTCTGTCCCATCCCGTTACCGTTACGAACCTGATACTCAAACCACAGCGTTGCTTGGGTACCATTGACGCTGGCGAGTAGCCCGTCCGGGCTTACCCACTTTCCCTCACACATTCGGAAGGTGGACGGCACGGCCGCCGCATCCCCGCTTTCCTCGGTTGTCGATTGATCGAGCCGGTCGTCCTCTACCACGGGTTCGCTGGTGTCCCGGCTTATGGTCTCGTCGTCAGGCACGGTCACCCGCTTGGCGGTCGCCACCCACTTACCGTCACGTAGCTCGCTAGTGACCTGCACCGCGTTTGACCGAGAAGTGTTTGGAGTGGAGGTGCTTATGCGGGGGGTGAGGAACACACCCAAGCCTCCCGCTGCGACGACGAGCCCGAAGATGGTCAGCGCAACCGCACGGGGATGCGCCTCGCGCTCCTTCGTCTGTTCATGCAGGTAATCCCGTAGGGCGTCGCGGCGGATGCGTTCCTCAGCGTCGCTCGACGCGTGGTAGTGATAATGTCGCGCGCCATCGTCGTTCTCCACGTTGCGGCCGACATCCCCTGGATGGTCGGAGTTGGTGAGGCGACGGGGGTTTTCAGGCGGTAGAATCTTCATGAGAGCCTCTGTGCTATGCACGCTGATTGTTTGGGAGCGCTGGCCGCAAGCGTTGCCGGTCTGGCCGACCTGTCGGGGCAGTGGGTGGGCGCAGCTCTCTGAGCTGGCCGCTCAGATTAGCGGGTGAAGCAGCCCAGCATGCCGACCGGCACGCCGTTGCGCGTGCGGCGGCCCCAAACCCCACCGGCCGCCTGGCAGGCGCGTTGGCGGCGTCGATTTTCAGCTTCGGTCTGGGCCGCTGCCTTTGCGAAGAGCCTGAGCACCTGGACGTTTCGGCGCTGTTCCGCTGCATATTCTTCTGGATGGGTCCTGATCCACTCCGCGCGCTCAACAGCGGCTTGCCGCTCCTGCGCCTCTCGTTGCGCGAGGCGCACCTGCTCGATCTGCGTGGCACGAGCGCTGACTACCTTTGAGAGGTGCGCGTGTAGATGACCTTCGATTGGCCGAGCGCTGGCATCTGTGTCGCCGACATGATCGAAGACCCAACCTGTTTCCCGCTTCTCAAGCACGCCCGCCAGCGGCACACGTAGAGCAGGTGCTTCAGCGTCGGTCGGTTCCTGCTTCGGCAGGGTGAGGGTCACGTCGAAGTTGCACTGACCTTTATAGGCGTTGCCGCTCCAGCCTTTATAGTCGAGCGATACGGCGGTGATTTGCGACAACTCGAGCGCAGCAGTGTCGCGGGGGTCGAGTTCCCCTTCACTGGTGGTGTTCTAATGGCCAATGGGCATGGATCGAACGTCGCACGGGTTTGCCACTCGCATCCGCCATCGTCGATGAACTCGAGGCAATTGCGGCATCAAAACGGTGATCATCGCAGGGGCCAATGCGGCGTGGCGCTGGCTCGCCACACGGTGCTTCACGATTGGTCAGTTACTCTGGCCATGGCTGGAAAAGCTGACGCCGGAGCAAGAGAATACTCTCGAGTATAATCTGAAGAGAGATGAGGCGCGGATCGGTGCGCTAGACTTCGGCAAGGATGGCGATGCGGCGCTTGAGGAGGCCCGCCGCCTCGCCGACAGCGAGGCGGAACGCCGCCGCGGCACCGACCAGAAGGCGGCAACCTATCTCCCGCTCGTTGCCGCACTAATCCCCCTGGTCCTGACGCTGGTGAGTGCGCTGTGGGAGAAGAAAGCGGGCAGCGCGCCGATCTGGCTCAACATGCTGCTACTCGGTCCTGCGGTCGCCTATATCGCCAGCGCTGGTCACTGGGCGTTCCGGGAACTGAAGGTCGGCGTCTCGCACGAACCCGGGCTAACCGATTTCGAGAAGGCCTGGGGCGTCCCCCATCCGAGTCAGACCTTGGCGCGCCGCCTGTTGCTCCACACGCGGCGCAACCGCGACGGGGTCAATTGGAAGGTCACCTGCATCAAGATGGCGCACGAGTATCTGTTGCGAGCCTTCCTAACATTTTCACTGCTGCTGATCGTGAATATCGGGTGGTATCTCGCCAGACCGTTGATCCAGGCTTGGCTGTCCGCGCCCGGTCCGGTTTTGACGACCCCAAGGCAGGCGATTGCTGCCGTCGCCCAGGTCGATAGCCTCGCTGCTCAGCTTCGGACGACCGAGGCTCGGACCGTACTCGATAATGACTGTCAGAGACGGACGGACGGCCGTGCTGCGCTGACCTTCGCACCGGGCGTCGTCACTACATCCGCGAAAATCCCTTCGATCCTTCGGCCCGCGAAGGGGGAGACCGGGGCCGCGCAAGACATCCGTCTAGATTGTGCGGGCAAAGCGGTTGGTCTGGTGCGTGCCTGGTTCATCCCGATGCGATTGGCTGGTTTGAAGCGGTCGCCTGGCTTGCCTGATCCGCTCGCAGTTTCGGCGACTAACACAGTCGTCTCAATCACGAGGAATTGGCCGCCGACAGGCACCAAAAATGATCCGGCCAAATTGCCCGCCACGCTGCTCCAACAGGCGGGCTTGCGGCGCGACGGTAAAGGCCGGCCAATCGTGTGGGCCATCACCGCAGTCGGCCCAGGTGCTGTTACGAACCCGTAAGTCTCATAGATTATTCGCCTGAACGAACGGCGGGTTTCGGAGAACGTCTCAACGGCACTGAATGACCGAATGTGGGTCTAATCGGGCAATTCATGGACCCCTACCATGCGTCAACCCATCGCGAAGCGATGCTCCGGGAGGATGTCGAGGAGGTAGAAGGCGCGCCGCGGGTCTCCCGCAGGACCGTGATGATCATTCAAACGCCGCAAGCCGCGATGGGCGCGGCGGAGAAGAAGGCCGTTGGGCACCGGTCGTAGCGGGTGGCAACGCGACGCCAGTCCTTCAGGCGCCCGAACATGATCTCGATGCGGCTGCGGCGCCTGTAGCGGCGCTTGTCGTACCTGACGGGCTCGAGCCGAGATTTACGACCTGGAATGCAGGGCTGGATGCCCTTCGCCTGCAAGGCATCCCTGAACCAGTCGACGTCATAGCCGCGGTCGCCGAGCAGCCACTGCGCCTTTGGCAGATCATCCAGCAGAGCTGCCGCGCCGGCATAGTCGCTGACCTGCCCGGCGGCCATAAAGAAGCTGAAGGGGCGGCCGTTCGCATCGGCGACAGCGTGAAGCTTGGTGTTCATGCCGCCTTTGGTGCGTCCGATCAGTCGCACGAGACCCCCTTTTTAACCCGCAGGCTCGATGCCGCGCGGTGTGCCTTCAGGTAGGTTGCGTCGATCATGACTGTCTTCGGCTCGGCATCGGCCGCAGCCAGCCCCTCCATCATCCGCGCGAATACGCCTCTCTCGCCTCACCGCTTCCAGCGGTTGTACAGCGTCTCGTGCGGACCATAGTCCTTCGGCGCATCGCGCCATCGCAGCCCACTGCGCTTGACGAAAACGATGCCGCTCAGCACCCGCTGGCCATCAACCCGCGGCTTGCCGTGGCTCTTGGGAAAGTACGGGCGGAGCCGCGCCATCTGCTCATCTGTCAGCCAAGACAGGCCGCTCATGCCCAGTCTCCTCGCGGAGCCTGGATCAGATCGCGCCTCTCACATCAATGGGTCCTGACCCTAGGCGTAAGATAGTTAAACCTGCCGTTGGGCTGCACCACGCCTCAGTCAGCAGCCGCCGACTTATCGGCCGTCGGAGATCGCGCCGCCTTTCCTGATAGGGGTCCTACGTTCATACGGTCAGACAGCTCGCAGCGAATAGGTCGTTCAGGGCAAGCAGTTCCTCGTTTCGCCAGCGGCGGGTACCGGCGCACCCGGCCATTCGGTGCATGGTCTCCCGCTAACCGTGAGCCGGTCTCCTGCCACGGACGCATTGCAAGACCGATAGCTCGCCGGTCGAATGGATCGGCCAAAGAACGGGTAAGCTGATCTTCGTCGATAACGAGTCAATTGGCTGTATGATCACGAGATCGCCATGCGCACCGGAGATGATCTCGGTGCTTGGCCACAGTTGCATTGGAAGTCGAAAAGGGCACTGCTGCTTAGCCAGTAGTTAACTCGCTCGTTACCAATTGCTTGCGCTTAGCTAGAGAATTCCCGTTGTGCCGTGCCGCCGACAAGGCACGTTGATGGTGCTCCGCTTCAAATAACCGGTTGTCGTGATTTCAATAACAAATTACCTTTCAGTCATAGCGGGAAAAACCCGCAGAACCTGGGAGAGCAAGGATGCACGCCTATAAGGTGGGTTTGCTGATCGGAACCGTGTTGGCCGCAGTTCCAGCGTTAGCTCAAGATGGAACAAGGGCCGAGCAAGGGCTTCCAGCAACAACGCAAGACCAGCCTTCGCTTGCAGCGGAAGAGGGGCAGAACGGCGCCTCGGCAGGGGACATCGTGGTCACCGGCATCCGTAGCAGCCTTGCCAATTCAGCCCGCGTGAAACGCGAGGCGCAGCAGATCGTCGACAGCATTTCCGCTGAGGATGTTGGCAAGTTTCCGGATGCCAATGTCTCTGAATCGCTTCAGCGCATCACGGGCGTGGCGATCGACCGATCTGGTGGCGAAGGACAGTTTATCACGGTCCGCGGGCTGGGGCCGGAATTCAATACAGTTCTGGTTAATGGCCGCATCATGGCGACCGATAACCCGGGACGCGAGTTCTCGTTCGACGTGCTGTCTTCGAATATGATCCAGCGCACTGACGTATTCAAATCGAGCGTGCCAGACCTTCAGGAAGGCGGCATCGGGGCCACGGTCAACATCATCACCGCGCGGCCGCTGGACCAGCGTGAGGGGTTGCACTTCGCCGCGTCCGCCGGCGGCATCTATGACACGCTGAGCGAAAAGCTTGGCCCGGATGCCTCGGCTGTCGTGTCCTGGACCAATGCCGACAAGACGTTTGGTGCCGTTCTGTCGGGCGCCTACTCCAAGCGGAAGAACCAGGCCGATCAGATCGCGGTCGACGGTTGGATCAACGGCCGGCCGGACATCATCTCGATGGTCGATGGCGCCCCGAGCTTGGTGACCGGATCGGATTCCCGATACCCGCGGGCCGGCAACGTGAACGTACCCCAGAGCCTCTACTACCAGCGCGTCCAGGAAACGCGCGAACGGATCAATGTCGCGGGGTCGGTGCAATATCGTCCTGCCGACAATCTGGAGATCACGGTAGACGGGATTTATTCAAAGTTCGATGTGTCGGGCGTCGTGCGTCGAATGGATAACTTCCTGGCCGCGCCGTATCTAGAGCCGACGTTCAACGACAATGGCACGGCGACCAGCCTCGGGATGATCGGTGCCGACTTCATTGCGCGCTACCCACAATTCCTGGAAGCTAACCGCGATCGACTTACCAACAACGGACTGAACGCGAAGATCGATCATGTCTACAACACCACGAACCGCCAGTCGGACAGCTATCAGGTCGGCGGAAACGTCAAATGGAACCCGGGCGAAGGTCTGGAGGTGCGGTTCGACGCGTCGCTGACCGGCGCAAACCGCAAGTCGCCGAACCGTTATCTCGTGATCGGGGCACTACTGCCCTATAGCTATCAGTTCGACCTTGAAGGCGGCGCTGGGCTGCCGAGCGTGTCGTTCGACAACAACATCATCAACGATCCCGACCGGATGCGACTGCACTATATGGCGGTCGACCGGAACACGTCGCGCGATCGCGGGTCCGAATTCCATCTCGACACGAAGTTCGACGTTAACGACTCTGTGTTGCGGTCGGTGATGATTGGCGGATCGTATACGCAGCGGCGCAAGACCAACCGGTCGTTCAACAACAGCGACTCCAATTGCACCTATTGCGGGTACCAAGTTCCGATCGAAGCCGGTCTGCTGAAGAACTACGAATGGGGCAGCCTGCTGGGAACCGGAGACAGCATTCCGCCATCCCTGTTCGAATTCGATGCCGATGCGATGCTCGCCTATCTCAACGATCCGGCGACGCTGGCCATCCCGTCCAACGGCCGGACACCAGAGGAACAGGCTGCCTTCGCGCAGCGGGTGCTCGCTCTGCCGGGCGGACCGTTCGGGGTGCGCGAGCAGCTTCGCGGGACGGTCAACGTCCAGGAAAAGCTGACCGCCGGCTATATCAGCATGCAGTTTGGCGGTTCGAACTGGTCCGGCAACGTCGGGGTTCGCGTGATCAAGACCGATGTGGTCTCGTCGGGTTTCAACACGCCGGTTACCAGCATCAACAACACGCCCGGCGACGATACGCTGCAATATACCTATGGTCCGGCAACGGCCGTCTCGGTGCGCAACAGCTATGTCAACGCGCTGCCTTCGGCCAACATCAAAATCAACATCACTGACAACTTCATTACGCGCGCCGCCTTCTCGCAGACGGTTACCCGGCCCACGCTGACCGACTTGGGCGTCAATAATGACTTTGGCGGGCGTATTTCCGTGCCGCAGTCGTCGGGCGGCAATCCGGGCCTGCTGCCGTTCAAGTCGACCAACTACGACCTGTCGGCCGAATGGTATCTTTCCCCGGTCAGCTATCTGAGTGTCGGCGCCTTCTACAAGGATCTGAGCAACTTCCTGGAGCTTCAGACGCTGCCGGTCGTTCGCTTTGGCCGAACATTCCAGGATACGCGCACCCGGAACGGTCAGACCGGTTATATCCGCGGCATCGAGGTTGGCGGGCAGTATGCGTTCGACTGGCTGCCGGGCTTGGCTTCGGGCTTCGGCGTTGCCGGAAACTATACCTATGTGAGCAGCAAGGTGGAGCGGGACCAGACGCTTGCCGACTATGATTGCGGGTATAACGGCCTCTCTCCGCACTCCGCGAACGGAAGCATTTTCTACGAGAAGTTCGGAATTTCAGCGCGGGCGTCGTATAATTGGCGTTCCGACTATCTGCGCTCGTGCCGATCGAGCCAGGGGCGCCCGCGCAATCGGTCATCTTATGGCCAGCTTGACTTCAACCTCGGCTATGACGTGACCGAGAATGTCCAAGTGTATTTGCAGGGCGTGAACGTGTTGAATGAGAAGGTGGACGAATGGTCGGCCATTGAGGAGCGCTACCTGCTGCTCGAGGAGACGGGCGCACGGTACAATTTCGGTGTTCGCGTGAGATTCTAAGGGGCCGATGCGTATGTTCATGCAACGCCAAGAAATCCGACATCTGACTCCGCCTCGGCTCCGCCCGGTGCGATCAGGTGCACCTTCAACCGGCCGAGCTTTTTGACGAGGCCTTGTGCGGCGTCCTCCTCGGAGGCCCGCCTGGAGACGAACACTCGGTCGATCCAGCCTTTGAGGAGCGCCGGCATTAACCACAGTAGACTGGATAGACAAGGATCAGGTGATCGGCCTGATCAATTCGGTGCTGTTCTCTAGGGTCAGGACTCGTTGTTTAGAGCCAGAAGATGACGGTGGCAGCGAGTGCGATGGCGGAGAAGAAGGTGGTGGGGCAGCGATCGTAGGGGGTCGCGGCGCGGTGCCAGTCCTTGAGGCGGCCGAACACGATCTCGATACGGCTGCGCCGGCGGCAGCGGCGCTTGTCGTATCGGACCGGGTCGTTGCGGGATTTCCAACCGGGGATGCAGGGCTGGATGCCTTTGGCCTGGAGCGCGTCCCGGACCAGTTTGCGTCGTAGCGCGATCGACGAGCAACCACTGTGCCTTCGGCAGATCATCGAGCAGCCCTGCGGCGCCGGTGTAGTCGCTGACCTGTCCGGCGGTCAGGGAGAAGCTCAAGGGACGGCCGTTCGCATCTGCGATGGCGTGGAGCTTGGTATTCATGCCGCCTTTGGTGCGGCCGATCAGGCGCCCGAAATCCCCCTTTTACCCGCGGGCTGGATGCCGTGCGGTGCACCTTGAGGTAGGTTGCGTCGATCATCACGATCTTCGGCTCGGCCTCGCCGTCGCCAGCCCTTCCATCATCCGCGCGAACACGCCTCGCTCGCCCCAGCGCTTCCAGCGGTTATTGAGCGTCTTGTGTGGGCCGTAGGCATCCGGCACGAGAACGTGATAGCCGAGGTCGGCGTCAAGCTTTCCGCACGCCTCCAAAAAGCGGATCTCCCAAGCCAACATCCGAGCGTCGCAAGATCTGCCTCGATTTCCGTTATTTCGCGACGGATATAAGCGACAACGTAGTTGCTGGCTGATCGGGTCTGAGACGGTGTCGCGAAACCTAGCACTTTCGCGACAACAAGACGATGTGGAGCGGTGTATCGGGCATCTGGCGCAGACGCAGAGCGGCGTGGAGGCCGGCGCCAGCTCGGGTTCAGACGGGGCGTGACTGCCAGGCAAACACTAGACTTCTGTGACGGTCATGCCCCTCGCGCGGGAATCCGGAGCTTCATAGGACCTCATAACGCTTCAACGCCGGAGCCGGAGGTTGGACAGTTACCGAGAGGTGCCCTCAGGAGGACAGCACATTGGTAAGCGCCTTCAGTAACGCCTGATCTGACCAGAGCTTTGAGCCGACCGGACGCCCTCGCTCGCTTTAGCCTCCGAGCGTCTGATCCTGCTGCCGGAACCAGGCGAGCGCCTGCTCGAAGTGATCGGCTTCGAAGTCCGGCCAAAGTTCATCCCTTACATAGAAGTCGGCGTAGACCGACTGCACCGGCAGAAAGCCACTAAGCCGCCGCCCACCTCCCCAGCGTACAATAAGCTCGAGGCGTGAGACCTCCTGCGAGCGCAGGCCGCCGCTTTCGAGGCCGGCCAAGTCCCACTCCCACCCATAGTTCATCAGAAGATTGACCTTCATCCCGGTGCCGCGGCGATCCCGAAATTCGATAAGTTCGCGGGGAAACTGCAATGAGGTTGCATCGCCCACCACCAGCACGGCTGCGCCGCGAGCCATGATCTCTCGGGCAAAAGCCACCGAGGCCGCCTTGAAGCTTTCTGTCTGCACCGACGGTCGTTTGATATTATCCTTGGTGAAGCAATAGATCGACACCTCCTCGATCCCGAGGAGCTTGCACTGTTCAAACAGGAGTAGACCTGGCTCTACGCCGTTTGCGTAGCCGTCCTGCTTAGGAAGGCCGCGAGATGAGGCCCAGCGCCTGTTTCCGTCTGGAATGAATCCGACGTGCCGCGGAACTCTTCCCTTGGCCATTCACGCTCTCCTGCAGCCGCGTTCTAAGCGATAGCATCTGAAGTGAGGAGTGGTCACGCACGGCCTCTTCCAACGCGGGTTCATTGGTCAGATAGCGTTTGCCGACGGCTCTCGGGGTCTTCGCGATTTAAGGCAATCATGCCCGCCCGTGCTTTGCCGCCTCGGATCACCTCCAGAGCGTCGGCCTCGATCCCCGCGACGATCGCAACGTTCGAGTTTGGTGGGCGTCGCAATCGGGAAGACGTACCCTGCCGCGAAAGACGGAACATACGCAACGCGACAAACTTAGGAGATTCTCGACAGGAGCGGAGACCTCCGTTTGCCCAGGGGCGGAACGGAAGCTCGTTTTGCCTGATCACCGATCTGCGGCCAGCCCCAAGTAGCCCATCCGAGCTAGGCCAGAACCTGAACGAGCGGCCGGCTTCAGGCGGCGGCAACGACGCCTTCGACGTCCGCTTATGGGTCGTCGGGCATCCACTGTGGCAGCCCCGACGGGTGGCGCGACTTTGCCCGACGCTCAAGATGCTCGACGACTGGATCGCCAAGTAGCTAGCCGCACGGTGCCGTTCTCCTCGAGCCGCGGACCGAAGCAATGGACCGACAGTCCATCGACAAGAATCTCGCGTTGAGCCATCGCAACTTCGAAGAAAGACTCAATTGCTATCGAGCAAGATGGCGGGCTGGACTAAACCAATAGAGCTAAGCCACATTGCTTCGACTACTAAGACCAAGGGGGAACAGGGGTGGCCACAAGTCCGATCATGCAGGAGGACGAGGCCCCAACGTCCGTCTTCCAGAGCGATCTGCCTATCGACGAGAAGCTGGACCGGGCCCGCACCGAACTCCTAGACCTGTCGGCCCGCAACCGGCTGCTGAACATGCCTCGTTCCTCAAAGGGAGCCAAGGCGATCGAGGTCGTCGACGAGCGCAGCACAGAGGTATTCCGGCTCCTCGTCGCTGAGACGCGACCGTTCACATTCCTTGCCGGCAAGGCGGCGCCCGCTGGAGAACAGGCGGACAGCGATGCTCCGGTGGACGAAGTCGACGAGATCGCCGATCTCGCCCAGCCGGAGGACGATGTCGCGGACGACCGGGGCGTCTTCTCGCGCCATGCCGACACGCGGCTGCAGACAAGGCTCAGGCCCAAGGGCCTGCAGAAGAGGCTGCTCGAACTCTATTTCGACGCCCGCACCCTGGAGGAGGAGCAGGGTGTCAACATCCTCTACCTGACCCTTGGCGCGCTGAAGTGGATCGATCCGAACAACGCGGCCAACGTGCGGTTCGCCCCGCTGGTCCTCGTCCCGGCGCAACTGGAGCGAGGCAACGCCGGCGAGAAGTTCAAATTGAGGATGCGTCAGGAGGACTATGCCTCCAACCTGTCGCTCGAGGCCTTCCTCGACCGCGTTCACGGCATCAGGCTGCCCGCGTTCGAGGTGGGGGACGCCTTCGATCCCGCCGCGTACTTCGCCGAGGTCGCCGAGGCAGTTTCCGCGAAGCCGGGATGGGAGGTCCAGCCGGACGTGATCGTCCTCGGCTTCTTCTCGTTCGCCAAGTTCCTCATGTACCGCGATCTCGATCCCCAGACCTGGCCACAGGGCGGCAGGATCACCGATCGCGTCCTCGTGCGCGGCCTCCTCTCCGATGGGTTCTCCGGCGCAGACGGGATGATCCCCGAGGACGCGAACATCGACCCCTTCATCCCGCCCGCCGAGATGCTCCACATCGTCGACAGCGACAGTTCGCAGGCGCTGGCGGTGCACGAGGTCCGGCGCGGTCGCGACGTAGTGATCCAGGGACCGCCGGGGACCGGCAAGAGCCAGACGATCGCCAACATCGTCGCCTCGGCCGTCGCCGACGGGAAGACCGTGCTCTTCGTCGCCGAGAAGATGGCCGCGCTCGAGGTGGTCAAGCGGCGGCTGGACGCCACCGGTGTGGGCGATGCCTGCCTGGAACTGCATAGCAACAAGGCCAACAAAAAGGCGCTTCTGGAGGAGCTGCGGCGCACCTGGGAGCTCGGCGCTCCCAAGCACCGGGATCCGGGAAGCCTCCACGCACGGCTCACGGCCGCGCGGGACCAGCTCAACGACCACGCCCGGCGGATGCACCAGCCACACGCCGCATCCGGCCTGACGCCGTTTCAGGTGGTCGGGCAGCTCAGCCGCCTGAGGCTCGACGGCGAGAAGCCGAACGACATCGCGCTTCCAGGTGCGCCGACCTGGTCCGCAGACGACTTCGCCGAACGGCACGGCGTGGTTGGCGAGCTCGCCGAGCGCATCGACGTGATCGGCCGACCGGCGGAGCACGCTTGGCGCGGCGTGGGGCTGTCGTCCGTCCTTCCCACGGATGCCGAGCGCCTTGAGACCCGTGTTACGTCGCTCGTCGACCGCCTGGCCGCCTTCAGAAGCGCGCAGGCGGCGCTCGCTTCGTCGCTGGAACTGCCGGCGCCGCAGTCATTCGGCGAGCTGCCTCCCTTGCTGTCCCTAGCCGCACGCGTCGCGGGCTCGCCCGACATCGATGACATCGCCATGGCCGATCCCACCTGGGAGAGCGGCGTGGACGGCATCGAGCGTCTGATCGCCACGGGTCAGCGCCATTCCTACCTGACGCAGCAACTGGCAGGCGCCGTTGCGGAGACGGGCTGGGATACGGACCTCACGGAGGCGCTCGCCGCACTCGCTGCACTGCCATCGGCCTTTGCGCCCGATGACTTCCGCCGTATGGAGGCGCTCGCGGCCCTCCTCCCCCGTCTGCAGGCGGAGGCTCAAGCGCTCGCCCGGGTGACGGGTCGTGACGCGCCCACCACGCTCGAAGGCATCCGACGGCTCGCTGCCATCGCGGAGCGCGTCGCGAACGCCCCCGAGGCGGATGCAGAGGCTTTCGCCGACGAGGTGTGGAGCTCGGGCGTGGAACGCGCATCGGACGTGGTCGACGCCGTTGCCGCATGTGAACGCGCCTCGTCCACGACGGCCGGGCGCATCACCGGGGCCGCGTGGGACCTCGACCTCTCTGGTGCACGCGCGACGCTGGCGTCCCACGGCGAAGGATTCTTCCGCTTTCTGAGCGGTGAGTGGCGGCGCGCGAACGCACTCGTCCGATCGGTCCTGACCAATCCCGGCACCCGGCTCGCGGAGACGCTTGAGCTTCTCGACGCGCTCGCCGCCGGTCAGGCCGCGAAGCGGTCGATCGAACAGGAGGACGCGTTCTCGCGATCGGCGTTCGGAAGCGAATGGCGTGGCGTCCGGTCCGCATCCTCCCCGCTGCTCGGGGTGGTCGAGTGGATGCGATCACTGCGCGGGCTCGGGGCCGAGCCGCGCCTCATCGCCGCCTCACGACCGGACCGATCCGAGGTGGGGACGCGCGGGAAGCGCACCGCCGACCTCGCGGAGCAGGCACGTGAGCCGATTGAACGGCTATGGTCCGCCCTCGGCGAGGCACAGGCGCTGGCGTTCGGGGACGCCCTTGCCCCGGGTCGGTCCGACCTCCTCGCGCTGCTCACCTTCGTCGCGCGCATCCGTTCCGCCGACGCGACCGCCGCGGAAGCCTTCATCGAGGTGACGGCCGATCTCGACGTCCGCCGGAGGCGGCTTGCGGACCTGGACGAGCATCAGCGCAAGGCGTCGATGCTGCGCGACCAGCACGATCTCGGCGTGGCCACGTTCGGAGGCTCGTGGCACGGCACCTCGTCGGACTGGCGCGTCCTCCGGGCGGCGGCGGACTGGATCCTCGCGAACGGCGACATACGACTGCTGTGCAGCCGCATCGTCGCACGCCGGGAGCCGGCCCAGGCGGCGGAAGGCATCCGCATCGAGGCGGTCGCGCTCGAAGCCGAGTTGCAGGCCATCGCCGAACAGCTGCGTCTCGACATGGCGGCCTCCTTCGGGTCGGATGCGTTCTCCGGCATGCCGCTGGAGAGCGTCGTCGCTCACCTCGACCGGTGGCGCACGTCCGGCGAGAAGCTGTTCCAGTGGACCGCATACCGCGACCGCGCCGAACGTGCGTCCGCGCTTGGCTGCGAGGATGTGGTCCGCCGTCTGGCCGACGGCCGGCTCACCACGGAGGGCGCGGTCCCCGCGTTCGAGATGGCGTATTATGAGGCGGTATACGCCGACCAGATCCGTATTGACCCCGATCTGGGCACCTTCGACGGAACGCTCCACGGCCGTCTGGCCCGTGAGTTCGCCGACATGGACCGCCAGCGAATCTCCACCGCGAGCTTCGAGGTTGTACGCGCGCACCACCAGAAGGTCCCCGCCCGGGACGGCGGCTCGGTCGGCCCGCTCGGCGTGCTCAGGGCGGAGATCGCGCGGAAGCGCGGCCACATGCCCATCCGCAAGCTGATGGAGAAGGCCGCTCCCGCCATCCAGGCGCTCAAGCCCGTCTTCATGATGAGCCCCCTCTCGGTGGCGCAGTTCCTCAGTCCCGGCGTCTTCGACTTCGACCTGCTCGTCATGGACGAGGCCAGCCAGATCCAGCCGGTCGACGCCCTTGGCGCGGTCGCGCGTGCTAAGCAGGTCGTCGTGGTGGGCGATCCCAAGCAGCTACCACCCACCGCGTTCTTCTCGAAGATGACCGGCGGCGCCGACGAACAGGACGACGACGCCGGGACACGCGTCGCGGACATCGAGAGCATTCTCGGCCTGTTCACCGCGCGCGGGCTGCCGATGCGGATGTTGCGGTGGCACTACCGGAGCAAGCACCAGTCACTGATCGCGGTCAGCAATCGCCAGTTCTACGAGAACAAGCTCTTCATCGTTCCGAGTCCCTACACCGCCGAGGCGGGGATGGGCCTGCGCTTCCATCGCGTCCCTCAGGGCGTCTTCGACGCAGGCGGGACGCGGACGAACCAGGTCGAGGCCAGGATCGTCGCGCAGGCCATCGTCGCACACGCCCGTGAGCACCCGGAGCTCTCGCTTGGGGTGGCCGCGTTCTCCGCCGCCCAGCGGCGCGCGATCATGGACCAGCTCGAACTGCTCCGGCGTGGGCTGCCGCCGGAGGTGGAAGCGTTTTTCCAGTCGCACCCGGCCGAGCCGTTCTTCGTCAAGAACCTGGAGAACGTCCAAGGCGACGAGCGCGACGTCATCTTCATCTCGGTCGGCTACGGCCCTCCCGTCCCGGGCGGCAAGGTCCCGATGCGCTTCGGCCCACTCGGGACCGATGGCGGCGAGCGGCGGCTGAACGTGCTGATCAGCCGTGCCAAGCAGCGCTGTGAGGTGTTCGCGTCCATGTCGGACGAGGACATCGACCCCGACTTCGCGGCAACGCGCAAGGGCGTCCTGGCCTTCAAGCTCTTTCTCCACTTCGCCCGGACGGGGCGGATGACGATGGCCGAGAGCACCGGCCGCGACCATGACAGCGTCTTCGAGGAGCAGGTCGCCAAGGCGCTGCAGGCGCGTGGCTACCAGGTGCACCGGCAGGTCGGCCTTGCCGGCTTTTTCATCGACCTCGCCGTGTCGGACGCCGACCGCCCCGGCCGCTACCTGCTCGGCATCGAGTGCGACGGCGCCTCCTATCACGACGCGCGCTCCGCCCGTGACCGGGACCGGCTGCGCCAGTCGGTGCTGGAGAGCCACGGCTGGACGATCCACCGGATCTGGAGCACCGACTGGTTCCAGCGACCGAAGGAGCAGATCGACCTGGTCGTGGCGCGCATCGAGGCAGCGAAGGCCGAGCACGACGCCGAGGCGCAGGGCGCCTCGGCCCGACGCCGGAGCCATGTCGAGATCGTGACCGTCGAGCGGGAAGGCTTCACGGAGGTGGGGCTTGCCGAGGCGGAAGCACCCCCCGCCACTGCCGCCTATGAAGAGGCGCTGGTCGAACGCCCTCGGCATCTCGTCTGCGAACTGCACGATGCGCCACGTGGCGCGCTCTCCGCACTGGCTGAGGAGGTCGTCGGTATCGAGGGGCCGGTCCACGTCTGCGAGGTCGTCAACCGCATCCGGGACGCCTGGGGCCTCAAGCGTGCCGGGGCCCGCATCCAGGACGCCGTCGAGAAGGCGATCGAGGTCTCCGTGCGGGAGGGAAGGCTCGCCGAGGATGGCGACTTCCTCACCGTGCCGGGCAGGACGCCGCGCGTGCGCGACCGCAGCGACGTCCGCTCGCCGTCGCTGCGAAAGCCCGACAGCCTTCCACCTGCGGAACTGGAGGTGGCGATCCTGTCGGTGGTGCGGGAGAATTACGGCGCGACCGACGATCAGGTGGTGCAGGCAGCCGCCCGCGCAGTCGGATTCAAGGCCACTAGCGGGCAGCTGCGCGAACTGCTCGCCGAGGTCATCGCCGACGCAGTCGCGGCCGAGCGGCTGACGCGCCGCAACGGTATGCTCGTCGTCGGGGCAGCGGCCCCAGATGGGGCGAAGCGTCCAACGAGCCCGTTGTCGCAGCTCATCGCGGCAGGGGAGAGCGAGAGCCTCGAGTTCAAGGAGACGCTCCGGTGGGACATCGCCACGAACAGCGCGAACAAGAAGCTGGAGGACGTGGTCGTGAAGACCATCGCCGGCTTCGCCAACGCACAGGGCGGCACGCTCCTGGTCGGGGTCGCCGACGACGGCACGGCCAAGGGACTTGAGCGCGACTACCTCTGCCTCGGCGGCAACCGCGATAAGCTGGAGCTGCACCTGACCAACCTGCTCGGCAAGCACTTCGGGACTGCCTTCCGAGTCGCGCAGATCGGGATATCCTTCCCCCAGCACGAGGACGTCGAGGTCTGCCGGATCGAGGTCCGGCCCGCGAGCGAGGCAAAGTTCGTCTCGCTGGCGGATCGCGGAGGCACCGTTGCGGAGCGCTTCTTCGTGCGCTCAGGGAATTCCACCCAGGAACTTACTCCCAGCCAGATGCACCTCTATGTGGGTCAGCGCTTCCGCAGATCGACGTGAACGGGTTTGGCGAGGCATCGCGCATTAGGTTCCAGTTAACGGCCGCGTTGACGAGCTTCGCCAGCGTTTTTGTCAGCCCAATGTCGATGCAGGTGAAAATCGTGATCTAGCGCTGGATCGGGCACGGCAGCCGAGTGGGCTGGACTTTCCCGAGCGATCGCAAATCAACAAGCGGCAGGTTCTGAGCATCCGGAGGTGGCGCGTGAATGGCGGGTTTTGGGTCCGTGTTACGCTTGGCGAGCCGGGTCCGTGAGCGGCTGGTCCAGGGTGACGGTGTCGTCCGCATCGTCGAGCACTGCATCCAGGTCGCGCACGATCATCCGCTGAACGCGCGGCCGCTGGCCATGCGTGTTCATGGCACGCAACCGATCAGCGACTTCCGCATCGGCCTTGGTCGCACGCTCGTTGTGACGGACATTTTCGGTCCAAGTCGGAGTGTGATAGCGCTCGATCCACACCTCGGGCATTTCCAGGTCGCGTAAGAGCGACCAGTGCCGCGCCCCGTCGCGCCGCCGGACGCGCCGCCGCTCGACCATAAGGGTCAGAGACTCGGGCAGCCGCTCCTCGTCGATATGGTATTCGATGGTCGTCACCACGGGCCCGCTGCGTGCCTCAATTGGAAAGGCGAGCCTTGGCTCCCGCCATCGGCCGAGCGGCTCCAGGTCGAGCTTCTGGGCCGCGGGCAACGGGAACCGAAAACCTATCGCCAAGCAGGCAAGCGACACGCCCGCCGCGGTCAGTAGGGCGATGTCGACCCCCGCGCGCTCGGTTACGTTGCCCCACAGCCAGCTTCCAAGCGCCATGCCGCCGAACGCCGACATCTGATAAAGTGCAAGTGTGCGTCCGACGACCCAGCGGGGCGACGCCATCTGAACGGTGACGTTGAAGGTGGAGAGCGCCAGCACCCAGCCGGCCCCGCCCACGAACAACGCGACCATGGTGAGCGCAACCGAGGCGCTGAGGGCGGTGGCAGCAGACGCCGTCGCCAGCGCCAGCAGCGCCGACCGCACGAACCCCTCTGTCGACAGCCGCTGGCGCAGGCCGCTGGAGTAATAAGCACCCACCACCGCGCCGACCCCAAACGCACCGAGCAGCAGGCCGAAGGTCAGTGGGCCGCCCACCAGCAGGTCGCGCGCGCCCAGCGGCATCAGCGCGGGGACGGCGCTCGCTCCCAGTCCGAACACCAGACTGCGCGCGAGCACTGTCATGATGGCGGGCGACAAAGCGACGTAGCGCACGCCCGCGCTCATCGCGCGCACGAGCGTCTCGCGCTGCAATCCCTCTCGTCGCTTGGGTGAGCGCCACCGGGCGAGGACCACGAGCAGGCCCAGGTAGCTGAGCGCGTTGACCGCAAAGGCGGCGGCCGCGCCAAAGGCGGCAACGATCAAACCGCCCACCGCCGGCCCGGTGCTCCGCGCGACGTTGAACCCCATGCTGTTGAGCGCCACTGCCGAGGGCAAGTCGTCGCGGGGAACCATGTCCCCGACTGAGGCTTGCCAAGCTGGACCGTTGAGTGCCGCGCCGGTGCCGATCAGGAAGGTGAAGGCGAGCAGCAACCAGGGGGGCAGCGCGTCGAACCAGGCGGCCAGCGACAGCGCCACGGACACGAAGAGCATGAAGGCCTGCGCCACCAGCATCAACCGGCGGCGATCAAAAGTATCGGCGAGCGCTCCAGCCAGTAGCGAGAACAGCATGATGGGCAACGTGGTCGAGGTCTGGACGAGACTGATCAGGGTCGCCGATGCGCCCAGCGACACCATCAGCCACGACGCGCCCACCGACTGAATCAGCCCACCGAACCGCGACAGGAGGTTGGCGAACCAGACGTCGCGAAAAATGGGGTGCCGGAAGGGCCTTAGCGGTGAAGTATCGGCAGGCCTGTTGCCGTCTTCCGTCGTGCTCCATCCGCCTGCCAACGCCGCCTCCCACTCTTCGAGCGAAACGCCCTCAGCGAAGTCCATGAACGTGCGGGCACCCATCGAGTGCCCGATGCCTCCAATCGGCCATGCCACTTCCTTGCGACAGGCAGGGATCAGCCATTCTTCCTCTCGATCTGGGTTCCGCTCGCTTCAGGTGCGGGATCGCGGGTGCTGATCGTGCCGGCTCACTCCATTGCCGCGCGATCGGGCGGCACGCATTCGGCACCGGCCTTTAGACAAAGTAGACGGTTCGCCGCCATGATGGGACAATGGCGCGTTTAATCGTCCGATTGAAACAGCTCCGGCGGTCCGATGACCAGATCACGGCCCAGGTTCGGGCGGTGCTGGTGGAGTCGCTCTACGCCTCTCGTCAGTCGCTGATCATCGGTGCGCTGACCAGCACCGCGATCGCCGCCGTCGTGTCTAGCACCAGCAAGGACGCTTGGCTGATCGTCTGCGCGATCCTGATCGGGCTGGTCGGCTTCGTGCGCATCGTGGATGCGGTACGCCTGCACCGGCAGGAACTGGCGGAGGGTCCGCGGGGACCCGGGACGGCCGGGCGGCATGAACTGTTCTACCGGCTGGGAGCGCTGAGCTACTCCGGGCTGCTCGGGCTGTTCGGCCTGCTGACGCTCATCCGCACCGACGATGGCGTACTGCAGCTGCTCTCGGTCACGACCGCGATCGGCTATGCGGCGGGGATCGCGGGCCGGAACGCCGGACGGCCGTGGATCGCGCTGTCGCAGCTCTGTTGCGCGTCCCTGCCGCTGGCCCTGGGGCTGTTGATCGCGGCCGAGCCGTTGAAGGTGGTGCTGGCTGTCGTGATCGTGCTGTTCGTAGTCGCGATGATGGACATCACCTTGCAGACCTATGGAGCGATCCTGAGAGCCACCGTGGCATCCCATGAAAAAGCAGCTCTGGCCGAGCACCATGCCGCGATGGCGCGACGCGACGACCTGACGGGTGTCGCCAACCGAACGGCCTTCCGCGAGGAGTTCGAGGCGCGGCTGCGGGCGCTAGGCTCCGGCGAAGGCAAGCTCGCCCTCCATTGGCTGGATCTGGACCGGTTCAAGGAAGTGAACGACTCGTTCGGCCATCTGGCGGGCAATGCGCTGCTGGTCGCGGTGGCGCAGCGCTTGCGGGAGCAGTTCGGTGCGCCGTGCGTGGTGGCCCGGCTGGGGGGCGACGAATTCGCGATCGTGTGTGCGGTCGGGGACGACCGCGAGGCGGTCGCGATCGGCTACGCCGTCCTGGATCTGGTGAAACAGACGGTCGCCCACGACGGTCACACCCTTCGGACCAGCGCATCGATCGGCGTGGCGATCGCGCCCCAGGACGGGCGCGACGCCGACACGCTGCTGAGGAACGCCGATCTCGCTCTCTACCGCGCCAAAGAGAGCGGGGGCGGCCAGTTTTCCTTCTACGAGCCGGAAATGGACGAGAAGATCGAGCGGCGTCGTCAGCTGGGCGCGGAACTGCACGGTGCGTTGGAGCGCGGCGAATTCCAGCTGGTGTTCCAGCCGATCTTCCGCCTCGCGGACGAGCGGATCACTTCGTGTGAGGTGCTGCTGCGGTGGACCAACCGCCGGTTCGGGGCGGTCTCCCCTGCCGAGTTCATTCCGATTGCGGAGGACAGCGGCCAGATCGTCGAGATCGGCAGCTGGGTGCTGTTCCAGGCGTGCCAGGCGGCGCGCGACTGGCCGGCCGGGATCAGCATCGCCGTCAACCTCTCTCCCATCCAGCTGCGTTCCGCGAACCTCCCCGCGGTGGTGGCGCGCGCGCTCGATCAGAGCGGCCTGCCGGCGGGCCGCCTCCAGCTGGAAGTGACCGAGTCCGTCCTGCTGGAGGACGTCGACGCCTCGATCGCTGCGCTGGAGGCGCTCAATCGGATCGGCGTCTGCACCACCCTGGACGATTTCGGCACGGGCTATTCTTCGCTGAGCTATCTGACCCGCTTTCCGTTCCAGACGATCAAGATCGACCGGTCGTTCATCTCCGATCTGGACCGCAGCCCGGCCTCGATCGCGATCGTCCAGACGGTGGTGGACCTGGCGGCCAAGCTGGGGATGCGCACGGTCGCGGAAGGGATCGAGACGGAGGCGCAGCTGGCCCAGCTCCGCCGCACCCGCTGCGATGCCGTGCAGGGCTATCTGCTGGCCAAGCCGATGCCGGCGAACATGGTCGGGGCCATGCTCGCCGGCGATGCGCTCGAGACTAGCCCGGACGCCTGAACGTCCAGGCGATCAGGCGGGAGCCTTCTCGAGCAGACGGGTCTGCGCCGTGATCAGGCGGCGCATCCGCTTGAGGTCGCCCTCCGTCAGCCGCACCGCGGCATCGGCCCAGAGCTCGACGACCGCTTCCAACTCGGCGAGCGGGAGCGGGTTGATGGCGCGGGACGCCTCGTAGATCGCGCAGTGCGCGGTGTGGCGGCGCCGGTTCTGGCGGATATAGTCTTCCACCACCCGCCGTCCTTCGCCGGGCTCGGCGAGCGCGTGTACCAGGCCCAATTCGTAGAGCGCCTCTGCACTGTAGGTCTGGCCGCTCAGGATCATCTGCTCCGCCCGTGCGGCACCCAGCCGACGGGACAGGAAGCAATGGGCGCCCATCCCGGGAAAGAGGCCGAACAGCGTTTCGGGCAGGCCAAAGTTCGTGCCCCGCTCGGCGATCACCACGTTGAACGAGAGCAGCGCCTCGAAGCCGCCGCCCAGCGCGTCCCCCTCGACCAGCCCGATCGTGACGATCGGCAGGTCCAGGCCGAGCATGTTGCGATGGAGGATGCGCACACACGCACGGCCGTAGCGCGCCAGGGCATCGCGATCGTGCGCACGGATATGCTGGGAGAACAGATCCAGGTCTCCGCCCAGCGAGAACACGCCGGGGAAGCGCGAGCCCAGCACCAGATAGCGGATGGGTGTGGTCCCGCTGGTGCAGGCGCGGACGATGTCGTCCTGCCATTGCGTGAACTCGCGAAGCAGATCCGGGTTGAAGCTCGGCCGAACCCGCGGGCACATATAGGTCCAGAGCGTGTCGAGTTCCGGATCGAAGTCGACGTCCAGCTGCTCGAACTGGAATGGCGGGCGACCGAAGTCGTCGCTCGCGCCTAGTCGATGTGCTTGTGGTGCCCATTCGTTATTGACGCCCAGCTCGAAACGGGGGTGGTTGATCGTCATTGTGCTTGCCTCATGCTGCACAGCAATCTTGCTGCGTGCGCAGAATAGGTCCGCAATGGTGATGATCCGATCGGCACCAACGCGCAGGATCTGAACCTTCTGTTAAGGATAGTTGGTTAGGAAGGGAGTCGCGATGCACCGGGGGGTGCACAGGTTGCAGGCCTTTGTATGAGTGCACGATCCGGCTTCGGGTGCGAACTGCCCCGGTGGTCCTTGACGCGGTGGCTGGTGGAGCCAGGGGAGGACATCCCCGACAGCATGCGCAGGACGCTGCTGCACAGCCTCTATGCGAGCCTGCCGATCTTCGCGGGCGGGGTGCTGAACACCGTCGCGGTCTCGGCGCTGGTCGCCGCCCGGATGCACACGACGGCTGCCTATATCTGGGTCGCGCTGGAGGTGCTCCTGGCGGCGGCGCGGCTGCCGGCGCTGGTGCTTGGACGCAAGGCGATCGCAGAGGGGCGGCGGGGTCCCACCGACGTCTACATCCTGCTCGCCGTGCTGTGGGCGGCGAGCGTGGGCTATGGCACCTTCATGTGCGTCGCGAGCGGGGACTGGGTCGCCGCGGCGCTGGCCTGTCTCTCGGCGGCGGCGATGGTGGGCGGCATCTGCTTTCGCAACTTCGGCGCGCCGCGCCTGGTGGCGGTGATGATCGGGCTGAGCCTTGGGCCTTGCGCGATCGCTGCAGCATTCTCGGGCCAGCCGGTGCTGCTGCTCGTCATGTTCCAGATCCCGTTCTACCTCATCAGCATGAGCGCGGCCGCCTTCCAGCTCAACCGCCTGCTGGTCCGCACCATGCGTGCGGAGATGATCAACGACCACCACGCCCGACACGACCCGCTCACCGGCCTCCTCAATCGCGGCGGACTGGCCCGATGGGCAGCGGAGCAGGCGGGGCGCGGCAATGGCTCGCTTGCCGTTTTCTACCTCGACCTCGACTGGTTCAAGAGCATCAACGACACGATGGGTCACAAGGCAGGGGACACGGTGCTGGTCGGCGTCGCCGAGCGCCTCCAGCAGCTCGCAGTGGGGCGGGGGCAGGTGGCGCGTCTGGGCGGCGACGAGTTCGTTCTGGTGGCGGACGATCTCGATCGCGATGGCGCAGACGCGCTGAAGGAGCGGATGTGTGCCGCGATTGCCGACCGCGCCTATCTCGTGGAGGGGCGGCAGGTACATGTGGGCGCCAGTGTCGGCGTGGCCCGTTCGGAGGAGCACGGCGACGATCTGGCGATCTTGCTGGAGGTCGCGGACCTGGCTCTCCACGACGCCAAATCGAACGGACGTGTCGCATCCGGGACGTCCCGCGTGCGCGACGGCGGACCGGTCGCGTTTCGCGACACCGGGCCGAGCTTTGCGGCGCCGCGGGTGAATTAGTCAGCCGAGCAGCAGGATCGTCTGCGCCGCGTGCGTCCATTCTTCACTGCCCAAGCACCCAATCTCCCGGTGTCGCGTTACCGATCCGAGCGACATCGAGGAGCGATCATGGCAGACACCGACAAAAAAGACCCCTCGAGAAAGCCCGCGGCGCTGCTCGGCCTCTACATCGTGATCGCCTTTCTGGTCGCGATCACCGCGGTCTACTTTGCCTTCGGCTGGGGTGAAGGCGACAACACGGCGGAGGTCCAGCAGATCGGGCAGTAGCGGAAGCCGGGCGCTGTGGTGCGGGGCGGGAAAAATTCCCGGACAAGCTTCTGTGAAGCTTGAACTTTCCGGTCGCGTTTCCATATCGCTTTCACTGTTCAACAACGGAAAGGAGGTGGTCGAATGTCTCATTGTCACATGCCGCTCAACGCGGATCGGATGAGCAATGCCTCCACCCTGGAGGTTCGCTGCCTCTGAGTCCGCCGCCACGCGGCTGACAATGGAAGGGTCGCCCCGGAAACGGGGCGGCCCTTTGTCGTTTGGAACAGGTGCGCCTCGTCGGCGCCGATATGGGTGGTGACGCTGGAGGGCTGCGTCTATCTAGACTGCCGATGGAGCCATGTCGTCGTCCTTTGCGGGCAGGGCAGGCGGATCTTTCAAGTCGGGACACGTGCATGATCGAACGGCATCTCTTGAAGCTGCGTGCGCGTGACTCCCTGAGCGCCGAGGAAGAGCGGGCGATCCGATCCGCCATCGGGGAAGTCCGGGACCATCAGGCTGGCCGCACCATCATCCGCGCCAACGTGGAACTGAGCGAGTCCACGCTCCTGCTCGATGGGCTCCTTTCCCGGTACAAGGATCTGCGCAACGGTCAGCGCCAGGTGACGGAACTGCACGTACCCGGCGACTTCGCCGACCTGCACAGCTTCACGCTCAAGCGCCTCGACCATGATATCATGACGCTGACCCCATGCCGCGTCGCGACCATGTCGCACGAAAACCTGAAACGCATCACCGAAGAACATCCGCACCTGACCCGCGTCTACTGGTTCGGGACCAACCTCGACGCCGCGATCCACCGGGAATGGGAGGTCTCGCTCGGCCGCCGCACGGCGATCGCGCGCATGGCCAATCTGTTTTCCGAGCTGCATGTTCGCCTGGGAATCGTCGGCTTGACGGAGGGGAATAGCTACCGGCTCGACCTCACCCAGCTGGAGCTTTCCGAGTGCCTGGGCCTGACGTCGGTCCATGTGAACCGGGTACTGCGCGACCTGCGCGAACAGGGCGCCGTCGAATTCCGAAGCGGGCGCGTGATGATCCACGACCTCCCCCTGCTGCACCGGATCGCGGAGTTCGATCCGGGCTATCTCTATCTTGAGCAGCGATCCCGCTAGGCCGCTGGCGGGCTGCGCCGGCGCGGTGCGGCTCGCCTGTTCAAGGTGCGGAAACCGGGGCGAATACCGGCTCCCGTCAGGCCCGGAGCTGGTGGCAGGGCGCTCGGGCGGCAAATCGTGCTGATCTACATTTAAGATGGCAACCGAGGGTCTACCCGAGGCTTTTCAAGGATATGCCCGCATATTCCTTCCATCTCTGCACGCTCGACACGAGCCGTCCGATCAAGAATGATCATCACGAGTTTCCCGATGTCGGGGCCGCGTTGGCGGAAGCCGCGCGCATCGGCCGGGGCATGATCCGACAGCGCGTTCGCCGCAAGCCGTGCGAACTGCGCGCCCGCCTCGACGTTCGCGACGAGGGGGATGCCCCGGTCGCCCGCATCCTTCTGGCAGAGCTCGCCCGCCAGATGTCCTGAGGACGCCTCTCTTGACCGAGCCTGAAAACGCGGACGGGGACTCTCCCGTACCTGCGCCCGAGGACGTGCCCTTTCCCGGGCGTATCGCCCTGCATGTGGACGCGACGGACGTCACCCGCCGCATCTTCCGGGTGCGCGAAGTCATCCCGGTACCGAAAGCGGGTATCCTGACCCTGCTCTTTCCGGAGTGGCTGCCGGGCTATCACGCGCCCCAGGCCCCGATCGAGCTCTTCGCAGGCCTGACCGTCACCGCCGGGGGACAACCGCTTTCGTGGAAGCGCCATTCCATCCAGGTGCACGCCTTCCATGTGGACGTGCCGGAAGGTGTCCGGGAAGTGGAGGCCAGCTTCCAGTTTCTGTCGCCGACGGACAGCGCCCAGGGCCGGGTGATCGTGGGTGCGGAGATGCTGAGCCTCCAGTGGAATACGGTGCTGCTCTATCCCGCCGGCTATTTCGCGCGGCAGATCCCGTTCAACGCGAGCCTCACCCTTCCCGAGGGATGGCAGCAGGCGTGCGCGCTTGCGGTGACAGAGGGCGATGGCGGGACCGTCCGCTACGAGACTGCGCCACTCGACGTTCTGGTGGACTCTCCGGTGTTCGCGGGGCGGAACTTCGAGCGCGTCGCACTGGATGACGCGGCACAGGTGCACCTCAACATCTTTGCCGACAGTGCCGAGCAGATCGCGCTCACGCCCGAGAAGATCGCGCCGCATCGCGCCGTCGTCGCCCAGGCCGAGAAGCTGTTCGGGGCGCGGCCGTTCGACCGCTACGAGGTGCTGTTCGCGCTCAGCGAAGAGATAGGCAGCATCGGCGTCGAGCATCACCGATCCTGCGAGGCGGTGACGCTGCCGACCTATTTCACCGACTGGGAGGGGAGCTTCTCCAGGCGGGACACCATCCCGCACGAGTTCATCCACGCCTGGAACGGCAAGCACCGGCGCGGCGAGGACAGCTGGACGCCGAGCTTCGACCGGCCGATCCGCAACAGCCTGATGTGGGTCTATGAAGGCCAGACCCAATATTGGGACCGCATATTGTGTGCGCGCTCCGGCCTCTGGACGCCGGACTGGGCGATGCAGGCGATCGCGCTCACCGCCGCGACGCATGATGCCCGGGCGGGGAGCCGCTGGCGCCCGATGAGCGACACGACGCGCGACCCGATCATCGCTGCGCGCGCGACGCTGCCCTGGGCAAGCTGGCAGCGGAGCGAGGACTATTATTCGGAAGGGTCGCTCGTCTGGCTCGATGTCGATACGCGCATCCGCGCGTTGACGGACGACAGGCGGTCGCTCGACGATTTCGCCTGGCAGTTCTTCGCGGCCGAGGAAGCGGGGACCTGCACTACGCGCACCTACACCTTCGACGAGGTGGTCGTCGCGCTCCAGGATCTCGCCCCGTTCGACTGGGTGCGATTCTTCCGCGACAAGATCGAGGGCAAACACGACGACGCGCCGCTCCAGGGGCTGGAGCGGGGCGGCTACCGTCTGGTCTTCCGGGAGGAGCCGAGCGACTATTGGCGCAATTCCGAAAAGGTGGCGGGCAACGTCAACCTGATGTTCTCGCTGGGCCTGACCGTCGATACCGAGGGCAAGCTGGAGGAGGTGTTGTGGGAGGGGCCGGCCTATGACGCTGCCCTGACCACCGGCACGACGATCCTGGAGGTGGAAGGTGAGTCCTTCTCCCCCGATGCGGTGCGAAGCGCGGTCGCCAGGGCGAAGGGCGCGGACGGGCGAGTCCGACTGAAGGTCCGCGCGGGCCGGCAGCAGCGCACCGTCGAGGTCGCCTGCACGACCGGCCATCGCTACCCGCATCTCGAACCGATCGCGGGCGCCCGCCCGCGGCTGCTGGAGATCCTGGCGCCGCGCAGCTGACGACGGGCGGCGCGGAAAAGTGTCGCCGGACGATTGCGCGGCGCAGGACGGCACGCGACAAGCAGGAAATCAAAAGGGGAGATTTCCATGCGTCCAGCCTTGGCGATGCTGCTGCTGCCGCTCGTGCCGTTGATCCAGGCGAGCGCGCCGCCTGTGGTGCCGGCAGCAAAGGTGGCGGAGGGCGCGCAGGACGCGGCGTTGCTCACCTTCCTCGACCGTGCCTTTGACGAGCAGGTCGCCCTGAGCCCGGAGACGCAGACGCACCTGGGCTTCAGGACGAACTATGACCGGCTGGACGACTATACGGACGCGGCGGCGCAGCGTCGGCGCGACCTGTCGGAGCGGCAGCTGAAGCAATTGCGCGCGCAGTTCCGCCCGGATCAGCTGAGCGAGAGCGCGCGCATCAGCTATCGCCTGTTCGAATATGAGGCGGAGCGCGCGCGCGATTCCTTCCGCTTCCGCAAGCTGCGCTTCCCCGTATCGACCAACGGCAGCCCGGCGGGATCGATTCCGGTGCTGCTGATCAACAACCACAAGGTGGACACGGTCGAGGATGCACGCGCCTATGTCGCCCGACTTCGCGACACGGAGCGGGTGATGCGCGAAGTGGCGGCCACGATGCGCGAGCAGGCCGCCGCCGGCATCGTCCCGAACAAGGTGAACTTCGCGCCGGCACGCGCGGATGCGCGCAAGGTCATCACCGGTGCGCCCTTCGACGCCGGCGCGGACTCCACGCTGATGGCGGACTTCCGCAAGAAGGTCGGGGCACTGGACGCGCCGGCCGCCACCGAGGAGGCGCTGCTGCGCGATGCGCAGGCGGCCCTGACGGGGCCGTTCCGCCGCGGGTTCGACACGCTGTTCGCCGTGCTCGACGAGATCGAGCCCAAGTCGAAGGGCAACTTCGGCGCATGGAGCCTGCCCGACGGCGCGGCCTATTATGCCGATCGGCTGAAGAACTCGACCACCACCAGCCTGACCGCCGATCAGATCCATGCGCTCGGCCTGCGCCAGGTGGCGGCGATCCGGCAGGAGATGGAGGCGATCAAGCGGGAGGTCGGCTTCCAGGGAACGCTGGAGCAGTTCTTCGATCACATCCGCACCGACCCCAAGTTCAAATATCCGAACACCGAGGAAGGCCGGGAGGCATATCTCCGCGACGCCCGGGCGGTGATCGCATCGGTCATGGAGGTGGCGCCGCGCTATTTCCGCGTGCTGCCGAAGGCGCCGCTGGAGGTCCGCGCGGTCGAGAAGTGGCGCGAGGGGACGGCTTCCACCGCCTTCTACAACCAGCCCTCGGCGGACGGTTCGCGGCCGGGCATCTATTACGTGAACCTGGTCGACATGAACCAGACGCAGAAGGTGCAGGTCGCCGCCATCGCCGCGCACGAAGGCGCGCCGGGACACCACTTCCAGATCGCACGCCAGCAGGAATTGAGCGGTATCCCCAAGTTCCGACGCTTCGGCGGCTATGGCGCCTATGTCGAGGGATGGGGCCTGTATTCGGAGCGGCTGGCCAACGAAATGGGGGTCTACAAGGGGCCCTACGACCGATTTGGCATGCTGTCGCTCCAGGTGTGGCGCGCTATCCGGCTGGTGCTGGACACCGGCATCCACGCCAAGCGCTGGGATCGCGAGCAGGCGATCGCGTATTTCAAGGCCAACAGCTCGGTGTCCGACACCGACATCGCGCGCGAAGTCGATCGCTACTTCAACTGGCCGGGGCAGGCGACCAGCTACATGGTCGGCCAACTCAAGATCGCGGAGCTCCGCCAGCGCGCCGAGCGCGAACTGGGGCCGAAGTTCGACATCCGCGACTTCCATGAGGTGGTGCTGGGCCAGGGCGCCCTGCCGCTCGACGTGCTGGAGGAACAGGTGACGCGCTACATCGCTGACCGGCGACGCTGACCGGCGCGCCCGGGCGCGGCGTTTCCGCTGCCGCCGAAGGGGAGTTTTCCGGTCCCATGACAAAAATGTGAAAAGCGCGTGCGGGTGTGCGCGCGCGGCGGTGTCTCCTCACCGAAACCACCGGGTGGGGAAGGGAATTCATGAGGACCTCGCAGCGCGCCATTCGCAATCTTGCCTCCGTCAGCCTTGGGGCGGTGGCAGTGTTCCTCGGGTCGGGCGCAGGTGCGCAGGGCCTGGCCGGTGGGCCTGCAGCTACCGGCAACGAGCTTCGCGCTTCCACCGGCAGCCAATTGGCATCCGGCAGCGGATATGGCGTGACCGCGATCGGCATCGAGGTGGAGGGTGCCGCACCCGCGCCGGCGGGGCGGTTCGCCGCAGCGCGCGCCGTGGCGGATGCGCATTCGCGTCTGCCGGGCCGCGCCGGCGGGGCTTTCCACGCCACCGCGTCGGTCCCGGGCATCCCGGAGCGAGCGGATGCGTGCGGCGAACTGGTCGACGGCGAGGCAAGCTGCACCGCCGCCGACCCGGTGAACGAGGGTGTCTACTACGCCGCTCCGGGTGACGTGACCGTGCACCTGGAGGACGGGCTGGTGATCGAGCCTTCGGCCGGCCTGGCCGGCGTGATCGCGATCTCGGAAGAAGGCATCGCGACCATCGACGGCGCCGGCGCCACCATCCGCACCGAGAATGCGTCCGGCGCGGTGGCGGAGCGTGCCAATGGCGTGGTGATCGACCTCGCGAGCGTGTCCGTCGAGATGACCGATCCGGATGCGTTCGCCTTCGGCATCGCGGCGGCATCTCCATACGGCACGATCGCGATCAACGCGGGCGAGGTAAAGACTAAGGGCGACTACACGACCGGCATCATCGCCGAAGGCTCTTCCAGCGACGTCTTCATCAACGCGGGCAAGATTTCCACCGATGGCTTTTCGTCGGACGGGATCGTCGTCCGCACCGGCGGAGTCGTCGACATCCAGGTCGGCACGATCGAGAGCACGGGTGAGTATAACTGGGGGGTGAACGTCACCAACGGCGGCTATGTCGACGACGCGCTCTGGAGTGGGCCGACGAACGTCGCGGTAGAGAGCATCAAGCTGAGCGGCGACAACAATCGCGGCGTGAACGTGTTCACGTTGACGGACACCGAGATCCAGGTCGGCACGTTGGAATCCGAGGGAAGCAACGGCACCGGCGTGTACGTGACCGCCTATGGCAGCGCCGGCGTCCGCATCGGCGATCTTTCGATGAGCGGCACCGACAACACCGGCGTGCTGGTCCAGACCCTGGGCAGGGCGACCGTCGCGGTGGAGAACGCAACCTTTACCGGCACCGGGGGCGGCATCCTCGCGTTCGGTGAGGCACTTGGCGCGGACATCAGGGTGGGTACTCTCACCACCGAGATGGGGGGCGGCATCCAGGGTGTGTCGGAAGCTGGCGACGTGTCGATCGAAGCCGGCACGGTGCGGGTGAACGGTGATTTCGCTAGCGGTGTCTTGGCCGCGAGCACCTATGGCAAAGGCACCGTCCGGGTCGGCGAGGTTTCGACGAACGGGATGTTTGCTATCGGCGTGAAGGTGGAAGCGCTGCATGGCGACGTGCTGGTCCATGCGGGCAAGGTTTCCACGGAGGGCGAGCAGTCCTACGGCATCAAGGCGGACGGCAAGACGACTTTGGTTGCGGTCGATCAGTCGGTGACGACCTCGGGCGCCGCTGCCTTTGGCGTGATCACCTCGAGCACCGATGGTGACGCCGTCGTGGTGGCGAAGGGTGCCGTCGATACCCGCGGCGACATGGCCGACGCGCTGCGAGCGACGGGTCGCTATGGCACCGGCCGCGTGCTGGCGAGCGGTGCCGTTTCCACGCACGGCGACCAGGCGAGCGGGATCCGGGCGTGGGGCGAGAACGGGCAGGTGGACGTCCAGGCGCAGAGCGTCACGACCAGCGGTGCGAACAGCCACGGCATCGTCGCCCGGACGCTCTATGCCGAATGGTTCCTGGGCCAGGGTGCCCCGAACCCCTATGACTTCACCGGGAACATCGACGTCGCTGCGGCGAACGTCGCGGTCACCGGCGCGGACTCCCTGGGCATCAGTGCGCGAGGCTTGGGCGAGGCGAACATCGTCGCGGGCAATGTCAGCTCGGCCAAGAGCTACGCGATCGAGACCAACATGATCGGCGACGTCGCGCTCGACCTGCGCGGCACCGTGAAGTCGGGGGCGGTCGCGGCCGTCCGATCGACGGGCGCGGACGTGTCGGTCAACATCGGCGCTGGTGCGCAGGTGATCGGCGCCACTGATGCCTTGGTGATCAGCGCCGCCGGAAAGCGCTGCGTCCTGCCGAACCCCGAGGACGGCGTCACCCCGAACCCGTGCCCGAACCCGGGCTATTCGGACTGGCGCGACGCGATGCCCGGCTTCTCGGAATTCGGCGACAGCCTCGGCGTTCCGGAGATCGGCATCGGCGGCGTCGCAGCGATCGTGAACAACGGCACCATCCAGGCGCAGGATGGCTATGCCATCCGCCTGGCGAGCGGCCGCGCGCTGATCGACAACCGCGGGCGCATCGAGGGTGGGGTGCTGTTCGGGGCAGGCGAAGACCTGTTCGACAACTCCGGCGTGTTCGCCATCGGTCGCGACAGTGACTTCGGTGCCGGCGTCGACGTGCTGCGCAACAGCGGCGTCGTGAAGCTCGCCAGCGCCAAGGCGGCGGCAAGCTACAAGCTGGCCGGGCTGGAGCGGTTCGAGAACAGCGGCACCATCGACCTGGGCAACAAGGTCGCGGGCGATGTCCTGACGCTGAGCGGCGACTATCGCGGCAGCGGCAATGCGGCGCTGCTGCTCGACATCGACACGGCGGCCGGGCGTGGCGACCAACTGGTAATCCAGGGCGATGCCACGGGCTCGACCCGGGTGGCGGTCGCGGCCACCGCCGGGACCGCGCAGTTGACCGACGCCGAGGGCATCGTCCTCGTGAAGGTCGCGGGGGACTCGACGGCGGACGCCTTTGCCCTCGACGCTGCGAGCCGCGACATCGGCTTCGTCAACTATGCGCTGGGCTATGATGCCGCGAATGGCGACTATCGCCTGACCGGCCGGGCGGGGGCAGCCGCGTATCGCATGGTAGGCGCGCTGCAGGCGGCCGAGAACCTGTGGGACGCGAGCGCGGACCTGCTGCGGACCGCCAACCTGTCGAAGCGCGATGCGCAGCTGGCGGGCCAGGGCGAGGCGGACACGTCGCGGCTGTGGGGCGTGTTGCAGGGCGGGCGCCTGTCGCGCAACCTGGACACGACGGGTGCGTCCGGCACCATCGACCTGGACTATCGCCAGACGCGCCAGGGCGGGCAGATCGGCTTCGACCTGCTGAACAACGCCGGCGACACCGGCCTGCTGCGGGTGGGCGTGACGGGCGGCTATGCCGACTCCACGCTGAACTTCCGCAACTCTGCCGACCGGATCGAGCTGTCGACCGCCAACGTCGGGCTCTATGCGGGCTATGTCGGCGAGCGGGCGTTCGCCAACCTGCTGGTCAAGTACGACCGCCACGACCTGACCGCGCGCAGCGGCGCGCTTGCCGCCGACGCCGACTTCGACGGCTCGACCTGGGGCGTGGACGGCGAAGTCGGCCTGCGCATGGGTAGTGCCGGCATGTTCATCGAGCCGACCGCGGGCCTCGCCTGGATGCGGACGTCGCTGGACGACCTCGCCAACGGCAACCAGCGCCTCGCATTCCGCGACTCCGACGGGTTCAAGGGCCGCATCGGCGCGCGCTTCGGCGGCACCAGCGTGTTTGCGAACGGCAATGCGCTGACGGTCTATCTGAGCGGGAACCTCGCCCACCGCTTCGGCAGCGACTATGCGGCCGACCTGGTGAGCGGTGCCAGCCAGCGCATCAAGTTCGATCGCGTCGGCACCACGGGCGAGGGGCAGCTGGGCCTGTCCTATCGCACCGCCGCCGGCTTCCAGGCCTTTGTCGAGGGCCAGGGCGAGACCGGCAGCGGCTATTCGGGGGTGACGGGCTGGGCAGGCTTCCGGATCGGTTTCTGATCCGGCGGTCGACGCTCGAAAGGGAGACGCGTTGAGCACCAATGTATCGGCATCGCGCGGCTTGGCCGAGTGGCTGCATGGCCACCGGCTGAGCTTCGCCTGCACCTCCTACCAGACGGGGCTGCTCGCGCTGGTCGGCACCAATCGGGAAGGCGCAGTGGCATTGAGCCGCTGCGCCTTCGACCGTGCGATGGGCCTCGCCTGGCGTGCGGGGCGGCTTTACCTTGCTACGAAACAGGAGATCTGGCGGCTGGAGAACATCCTGGCGGCCGGAGCCGAGACGGCCGACGGCGAAGACCTGCTGCTCGTGCCGCGCAACGCGCAGGTGACCGGGGATGTCGATGCGCATGAGCTGGGCGTCTCACCACGCGGCGAGATCGTCTTCGTCAACACCGCCTATTCCTGTCTGGCGAGCACCAGCGTCCGGCACAGCTTTCGTCCGGTGTGGACGCCCCCGTTCATCAGCCGCCTGGCGCCGGAGGACCGCTGCCACCTGAACGGCGTCGCCTTCGATGCCGTGGGGCAGCCAGCCTATGTGACCGCGGCGGGAAGGACCGATGTCGTCGGCGGGTGGCGCGAGGACCGGCGCGGCGGTGGCGTGGTCGTCGAGGTGGCGGGCGGTAAGGTCGTCGCCGAGGGGCTGTCGATGCCGCACTCACCGCGGCTGGTGGGGCGCGACCTGTTCTTCCTGGAAAGCGGGCGCGGGCAGATCGTCCGGCTGAACCTGGATACGGGCGAGCGGCAGGATCTGGGCTTCTGCCCGGGCTTCCTGCGCGGCATGTCGATCCACGACGGTCATGCGCTGGTCACCGTGTCCAAACCGCGCGAGGAGACATTCGCCGGCTTGCCGATCGACGAGCAACTTGGCAGACGCGGAGGTACCCCGTGGTGCGGGGTGCTGATCGTCGAACTCGCGAGCGGAAACATCGTCCAATGGCTGCGCTTCCAGGGCGAGCAAACCGAGATGTTCGACGTCGTTGCCCTGCCGGGCGTGCGGCAGCCGAAGGCGGTCGCCCCCGGCAGCAGCGAAGCCCAGGGGCTGATCACGATCGAGCGCGAGCCGGATCCGGCAACCCTTTCCGTCCCGGTCCGGCCGCGGAGCGGCTGACGTGGCGCGCGGGCGGGCGATGAGCGAAGCGCGTCCGCCCGACGGGGACGTGGTGCCGCCGCCCTCCGGCCTGGAAGCCGTGTACCTCGCCCATCGGCAGGTGCTGCTGCGTTTCCTGCGCGCGCGTGGCGCCGGGGACCGGGCCGAGGACCTGGTGCAGGAACTGTGGCTGCGCCTCGTCTCCACACCCACGGGTCCGGTCGTCGACCCGCTCAACTACCTGTTCCGCGCCGCCAACAACCTGATGCTCAACCGCTTCCGCTCTGAAAAGCGGGACGAGGCGCGGGACGAGGCATGGACCGACGTCCACCGCTCCATGCCGGACAGCCCGGCCGAAGCGGCACTGGTGGCCCGGCAGGAAATCGCAAAGGCGCGGCAGCGCCTGACCGAAACCGGCAGCCGGGTGCAGGAGGTGTTTTTCCTGTTTCGGGTCGAGGGCATGTCCCAGCGCGCCATCGCCGAGCGCTTCGGCGTGAGCCTCAGTGCCGTGGAAAAGGACATTCAGCGGGCCTATCGCGCGATCGCGGCCCTGAAGGAAGAAGCCGATGCCTGAGCCAGGACAGGCCGCGCCCGATCCCGCGGCAGAAGCGATCGCCTGGCTGGTTCGGCAACGCGATCCGCGCTTCGACGAGTGGGAGGCATTCACGCGGTGGCTGGAAGCCGACCCGATCCATGCGGAGCGCTATGGCGACCTTGCGGCGCTCGATGCCGGGGTGGCGGAAGATCTTGCCGCAGCCCCGCCGGCCTTTGAGACGCCGGGTGCGGCGCAGGTGGAGCGGCGCGGCGTCGGTATCCTGCCCCGTGCAGTGGCGGCGGTCGCCGCGCTGGTGCTGGTGGCGGTCGGCATCTTCCTGCTGCGGCCCGGGACGGCCTATGAACTGGCGACGCCGCCCGGGCAGACGAAGCGCGTGCAGCTTGCCGACGGAACGCGCGTCATCCTGCGCGGCGACACCCGCCTGCGCCTGGACCGCGCGGCGCCGCGCGAGATCGCACTACAAGCCGGCGAAGCCTGGTTCGAAGTGGCGCATGTTCCGGCAACGCCGTTCCGCGTGCGGTTCGACGGCGGGGTGGCCGAGGACTTGGGAACGCGGTTCACCGTGCGGCATCTGGGCGAAGGAAGCGAGGTCGCGGTCGCGGAAGGGGCGGTGGCGGTTCGGGCCGGTCCCGAGCGGATCGACCTCACGCCCGGACGGCGGCTGCGCATCGAGAATGGACGGCGGCGCGTGGAGCCGATCGACGTCCGCGCGGTGGGTGCCTGGGCGACGACGAGCCTCAGCTACCAGGATGCCGCGCTGAGCGTCGTGGCGGCGGACCTGTCGCGCACGCTCGGCGTACCGGTGGCGGTCGCGCCGTCGCTGCGCGGCCAGCGCGTCACCGCGACGATCCAGATCGAGGCCGACGCCGATCGCAGCATGGCCCGCCTTGGTCCGCTGCTCGGCATCCGGGTCGTGCGGCAGGGTGCCGGATGGGTGTTCGCCGCTCCGCGATGAAGGGCCTGGCCGTGGTCCCTGCCGGTGCAGCGCTCGCCGCAGCGCTGTCCGGGGCTGCACAGGCGCAAGTGCCGATCGACGTCGCGCCGGGGCAACTTCGGTCGACGGTCGCGCAGATCGCCGCCCGGATGCGGGTGAGCATCGCCCTTGAGGACGCGACGATCGGCAGTTTGTCCGCACCGCGGGTCGCGGGCACCCTGACGGCCGAGGCCGCGCTGCGGCAGGCGGTCCGCGGGCTTCCTGTGCGCGTGGTGGTGATCGACGGGGCAACCTTCCGGGTGATCCGGGCGGCCGCCGCCAAGCGACCGCAATCCCGGACGCGGCGGCCGCAGGCGCCCACTCCCGCGGCCGAGCGGGCAGCGGACCCGCAGGAGGTCGTCGTCACCGCGACCAAGCGCGATCCGCGCCGCTCGCGCCATGCAGGAACCGTGCTGCTGATCGGCAGCGACGATCTGGCCTCTTCCGGCGCGGCGGGGACGGAGGCGATCGCGCGCGCCGTCACGTCCCTCAACTCCACGCACCTCGGGGCGGGGCGGGACAAGTTGTTCCTGCGTGGGGTCGGGGACTCCAGCTACAGCGGACAGACCCAGGCCACGGTCGGGCAATATCTGGGGGAGGCGCGGCTCAACTACACCGGGCCCGACCCGGCATTGCGCCTCTATGACGTCGAGCGGGTGGAGTTGCTGCTCGGCCCCCAGGGGGCGCTCTATGGCGCAGGCTCCATGGGCGGCATCATGCGGATCGAGCCCAACCGCCCCGATCCCGCTGCCGCTTCGGCGAGCATCCAGCTGTCCGGATCGATGACCCGGGACGGCGCGCCGGGGGCCGAAGCGGCGGCGGTGCTCAACCTGCCCGTCGGGCGCGCGCAGGGTGCGCTGCGTGCGGTCGGCTACCGGCTGCGCGAGGGCGGCTATATCGACGACGTGGCGCGAGGGGTGCGCGACAGCGACCGGCTCGACGTGGAAGGCGGGCGCCTGGCTTATGCGCTGAGCCCCGCCCCGGCCTGGCGCGCGGAGGTGGCCGGGCTGTTCCAGAACATCGATGCGCGCGATGCCGATTATGCCGACCGGCGGGTCGGCGCACTCGCCCGCAGCTCGGCCGTCGCGCAGCCCTATCGCAACCGCTATCGCCTGGGTTCCGTCACGGTGAGCCACGACGGGGACGCGCTGCGGATGGTGGCGAACCTCTCCCACGCACGCGCCGCGCTTCGCGATCGCTTCGACGGCGGCGAGATCGGGTCCGTGCCGCGCTTCCTCGACCGGCGCAACGTCGCCGACGTGACCACGGGAGAAATCCGCCTCGGCAGCCCCGTGCGGAAGCGGAACAGCTGGATGGTGGGGGCAGCCTTTGTCGACAGCAGCGCCACATCGCGCACGCAGCTGAGCCAAGGCGAAGAGGCGTTCGCTTCGATCGACGCCCGCTCGCGGATCGAGGAGAAGACCCTGTTCGGCGAAGGCTCGCAATCGATCGGCCCGGTGGCAATGACGCTGGGCCTGCGGCTCGTGCGGTGGGACAGCGATGCGCAGGCCTCGATGGCTGCCGCCGGCGCGCGGCCACGCACCGCGGACGGCTGGGCGTTCCTGCCCACGGCCGGCGTCCTGATCGACTGGGCGCCGGATGCGCAGATGTTCGTGCGCCATGCGCGGAGCTACCGCCCACCGACCGTGGTCGCCAGCGTGACCGGCGCCAACCGTCTCGCCGGGGATGGCTATGGCGCCTGGGAGGTGGGCGTGCGGCTTTCGCCCAGCAGGGACCGCCCCTTCGACGGCGCGCTTACGCTGTCGCGCGGCCGGTGGCGCGACGTCCAGGCGGAGGCGGTCGACGATGTCGGCAACCTGACGGCGGCGAACATCGGCAACGCGCGCATCCTGACGGTCGAGGGCTCGTTCGGCTGGCAGATGTCGCCGCGCCTGAAGGCGAGCGGGGGCGTCACGTTCAACGACACGGTCGTGAAGCGGGGCGCTCCAAGCATCATCTTTGTCACCCGCAGCCGTCTTCCGAACATCCCGGACGTGGGCGCCCGCCTCGCGCTTGCCTATGCGAGCCCGGCCGACCGCCGTTATCCGTTCAGCCTGGCGACGACGGCGAACTACGTCGGGCACTCACGCGCCGGGATCGGGGCGATCTTCGATCGCGTCCAGGGCGGGTACGTCGATTGGGCGGCGGAGGGAACCGTCACGCTCCGGAACGCAGCGCTGTTCCTGCGGGCGACCAACCTGCTCGACACCCACGGCAGTCGTTTCGGGCTCGGCACCATCGCCCAGGTCGCGCTGGAGACCCAACATGTCCCGCAGCGACCTCGGACCGTGACGCTAGGCGTCCGGTGGAGCGGCAGCCGCTGACGCCCTCGCCGCGATCGGCAGGCGAAGCCGGAAGGCGGCGCCGGACGGGGTGGCGAGCAGTTCCAGCGCGCCTCCGGCCGAGGCCAGCAGCGATCGCGCGATCGGCAGGCCGAGGCCCGTTCCCCCGCGCGCACGCCGCGAGGTGAAGAAGGGCTCGAAGATCCGGCCGCGATCGGCGGGAGGGATGCCGGCACCATCGTCGGTGACGGTGACGCGCAGGTCCTGGTCCTGCCGGATGTCGATCGTGATCTCCCTCGCCCCGGCCTGGCGGCTGTTGTCGAGGAGGGTGGTGAGCACGGCCTCAAGCGTCGCCTGCGGCATGGCGGCGGCCGGCACGGGCGCTCCGGTCGTAACGGCGATGGCGCACTCCGCGCTGCCGAGCGCGCCGGCCAGCCGGCGCGCCGTGGCGACGACGTCGGCGATGCCGTCCGACGGCGCCGTCATCATGTCGGCACGGGCGAGCTCCAGCAGTCGCGAGACCAGCAGCGTCAGCCGCGTCGCGTCCGCGTCCACGTTCGCCAGAAACCGACGCCGATCCTCGGGCCCCATGTCGTCGGCATGGTCCTGCAGCAGCTCGATCGCACCGCGGATGGCGGCAAGCGGCGTCTTGAATTCGTGGCTGACGGCATGGGCGAAGTCGCGCAGGTAGCGCGAACGCTTGTCGATCGCCTCGGCCATGACGCCGAAGTCGCGGTACAGGTCCTGGATCTCGAGCGCCGCGGTGGGGGGCACCGCAGGCACGCTGCCCTGGCCGGCGGCGACGCCCCGCGCGGCCTGGCGCAACCGGTCGATCGGCCGCGCGATGCCGCGCGACAGCAGGCCCGACAGAAGGACCAGCGCCCCCAGGATCGCAAGCACCCCGAACGCGATCTTGCCGCGATCCTCATAGAGGCCGACGAACAATGCGCGTGCCGATCGCGACAGCAGCAGCACGCCGACCACCCGCCCGTCGACGCGGATCGGGCGGGCATGGTGCACGCGGATCGCGGCAGCGCGCGAAAGCCATTCGAAGCGATAGACCGCCCGATAGGCTCCGTTGCGGCGGAGGGTGGTGGCGGGCCTGCCGCCGAGGGCGGAGGCGATCTCGGGCAGGGACGCGTAGCTGCCGCCTGCCTTGCTGCCGGTGACGAGGCGGCCTTGCCGGTCAAGCAGCAGGATCGACGCCAGGGTCGCCTCACGCGTCTGGGCGAGAACGGGTTCGAAGCGCGCCGCCGCCGCACGCGCATCGGCTGCCGGAGGGCCGGCGGGGACGGGGGCCGGGCGCTCGGGAAGGATCGGCGTGCTGCTGAGATCGACCTCCGTGCTGCCGCCAGCCTCGTACGTCCGCCGCGCCGCCACGGGCCCGCGTGCGGAGGGACGGGGAGACGCCCCCGGCCATAATGCGGTGGCGCCGGCTGCGAGCGCAGCGCCCTGGGCGGCCAGTTCGGCCTCCGTCTGGCGCACCAGCGTGTTCTCGTAGACGCGCAGGAACACCGCACCGACCCCGGGGAGCGCTGCCACCAGGAAGAAGCTGGCAAACAGATAGGTGCGCAGCGACAGCCGCGGCCAGTGCCGCTTCGCCCAGGCCTTCGCCGCGCCGATCACGCTCCGGCGCCGGTGCAGGTTCCGAGCCGGTAGCCGATGCCGGGCCGCGTCTCGATCACGTCGGCCCCGCCGGCTTGCGCGAACTTGGCGCGCAGGTTGCGGATGTGGCTGTCCACGGTCCGATCGGTGATGGCGAAGCCCGGGCCATGGAGCCGGTCGATGATCGCGTCGCGGCTGAACACCTTGCCCGGCATCACCGCCAGCGTGCGCAGGATCGAGAATTCGGTCACGGTCAGCGGCACCTCCGTCTCGTCCCAGCGCGCCTGCCAGCCCTCCACGTCCAGAGTGAGCCGGGCGTGGCGGATGGCGGCGCCGACGTGGTCGGCCGCCGGCGGCCGTGCATGGGTGCGGCGCAGGATCGCCATCACCCGCGCCACAACCTCGCGGGGCGAGAAGGGCTTCACGACATAATCGTCGGCGCCCAGCTCGATGCCGAGCACCCGGTCGATCTCGTCGTCGCGAGAGGAGAGGAACAGGATCGGCAGCTCGCCGCTTGCCCTCAGCCGGCGGCAGACCTCCAGCCCATCCATGCGCGGCATGTTGATGTCGAGTACGATCAGGTCGGGACGGCGCGCTTCGGCAGCCTCGAGCGCGGCCTCGCCATCCTCCGCCTCGATCGCGTCGAGCCCTGCCTTGCCGAGGGCGAAGACGAGCAGCTGGCGGATATGCGGATCGTCGTCGGCGACGAGAATGGTGCGGGGCATGGGACACAGGATCATGGTTGCCGCGCCTCCGTCAACGGCGTGGGAGCCGTCGGCGGCGGCGCGGGCGGCGCGACGGGGACGCCGCCGCAGTCGCGGCCATCCGGCGCCGGCCGGGGGAGCGGCGGACTGCTTCCCAGCATCGCCCGCGCCGCGGCAAGGCGGCGGGCGTTGCGCCAGGTCCAGCTGTGCCAGTCCGCCTGCTCGCGCTCCACCCGGCCGAGAGTCTGCGCGCGGAGGTAGGTGACGCGGTCGCGCAGGATCGGCCCACCGGCGCGTCGCTCGAGTTCGATGAGCGGCAGCAGCGCGGACGCGCCGAGGCGCTCCAGATAGCAAAGATCGAGGTCGTCGCCCGCTCTGGCGTGCCGCACGTTCCAGGCGGCGGCGATCGCACCCGGATCCGCCACGCTGGCGGCGGCGAGCACGGTGCAGCCCGCGAGCGCGTTCGCGTTGACGAGCCACCGGCTCGTCCGGCCCGCCAGCATGCGCCAGACGATCAGCACGAGCCCGACCGCCACCAGCGCCATCCACGCAAGCGCGGCGATGCGCAGCCCGGTGAGCGAGTAGGCGGCGACATAGTCGAGGGTCCGCAGGATGCTGGAGCAGACCAGCAGCAGGTTCTGCGCCACCCAGAGCAGGACCAGCCGGCGGACGAAGCGGCTGCGTGCGCCGCTGCTGCCGGGACGTGCGGCGACGAGCACGAATGCGGCGGCAAGCAGTGCCGTCACGATCAGCGGATAGGCGCCGCGATGGGCGTAGTCGGCGAGCGTAACCCCATCCGGCAACGGCGCACCGCTCCACAAGAAGGCGAGGTCGAGCGCGTTCTCGATCGCGAAGATCGCGTTGAAGGTGACGAGCGACAGGGCAAGGGTCGCGAGCGGCACGTCGGGGACGCGCGGCCTTTCGAACGCAGAGGTCTCGCCGATCCGCAGCAGGGCGTGGCGCGGCCGCAGGCTGGGCCAGACCAGCAGCAGCACGAACGACCAGAAGATCAGATGGAAGAGGGCCGAGCTGAAGTCCGGAAGACGGATCGCGGCAAAGGCGTTGCCGATCAGCGGATTCGCGGTGGCGAACAGGGCGAGAAAGGTGGCGCCGCCCAGGAGCGGCAGCGCAAGGATCGCGAGAACCGCCACTGGCCCGGTCCCCGGCCGCGCGGGTGAGACCTTCCGCAGGCGTGCCATGTCCTGCAGCACCGCCACCGGAGTGACAAGGCCGTGGAGGAACAGCCGCCTGGTCCAGCCGATCGCGGACCCGAACCGGTGCTGCGGCAGCAGGACCGCGGAGGCGAGCGCCGCCCAGAACAGGCACCAGTCGAGCGGGTCGGGATCGTCCACCAGTGCGAGACCGGCCGCGACCGCCACCAACAGCGCGCCGAGCGCGGCGCGGTTGCGGCGCAGATCGGGACGCGTGAGCGCGACCACCGCGGTCCAGGCCAGCGCGAAGACGCCGAGGGTGGCGCCTGGCTCCTCGCCGTAGAATAGCAGTTGCGCCACCGCGATCAGCGCGACGGCGCCTAGGGCTTTGCGGAGGAAGGTGAAACGTGGTCGGTACGTGCTGGCGGTCATGCCGATCTCCCTTGATCGGCCAGGGACTAGGCAGCGGCCGTCGAGGTCGCGCGGAAGCGGTCGACCGGAAACCATGGCGCTTCGGTGCAGAAGCCGTGCAGAGGACGACCCGAAGTGCGCGACGGGTGGACATGGCAGCGCTTTGGCGGCACGGCGACGGCGCTTCTTCCCCACCACCGCGGGTCTCCAGCTCATGACGCAACAGCCTGAAAGCCGCCGCGGCCTGATCCACGGCGCCACCGCCTATGGCTTGTGGGGGCTGCTGCCGCTCTATTTCCACCTGCTGGACCAGGTCGACGCAGGCGAGATCGTGGCGCAGCGGGTGCTATGGTCGGTCGTGCTGCTGGTGCCGATCGTGCTGGCGCTGGGGCGTCGCGCCTCCTCGTGGGCGGTGCTGCGCAATCCGCGCACCATGGCGATGCTGGCGGCGAGCGCGGTGCTGATCGCGGCGAACTGGCTGCTCTATGTCTGGGCGGTGCTGCACCACCAGGTGCTGGCCGCGAGCATGGCCTATTTCCTGAACCCGCTGCTCAACATCGCGATGGGCGTGGCGCTCCTGGGCGAGCGGCTGACGCGGGCGCAGGCGGTGGCGGTGCTTCTCGCCGGGGCGGGCGTGGCGGTGCTGGCGCTGGGTGCGGGCGGTGCGCTGTGGATCAGCCTGACGATCGCGCTGAGCTTTGCCTTCTACGGCCTGATCCGCAAGCTGGCGCCGGTCGAGGCCTTCGAGGGGCTGACGATCGAGACGCTGCTGCTGGCGCCGTTCGCGCTGGCCTATCTTGTCTGGCTGTCGGGCCACGGTGGCATGAGCTTCGGCCGGGAGGGCGGGACCACGGCGCTGCTGGTGCTGGCGGGGGCGGTCACCACGGTGCCGCTGCTGCTGTTCGCGGCGGCCGCGCGCGAGCTTCGCATGGCGACGCTGGGCCTGCTCCAGTTCCTGGCGCCGACCATGCAGTTCCTTTTGGCGATCACGCTGTTCGGCGAGCGGCTGGACCTGACAAAGCTGCTGAGCTTCGGGCTGATCTGGGCCGGGCTTGCGGTCTATGTCGGCGGCAGCGTCCTTGGCCGCACCCGGCGTGATGCCGTCGCCTGACGGGAAAGGGGCCGGCAGGCGCCGGCCCCTCCCGACTTAGCGGCAGACCACCTCGCGACGATCCAGCGAGCGGCCGAGCAGTGCGCCGCCCGCACCGCCGATCAGCGTCCCCAGCAGCTGCGAGTCGCCGTTGGTGAGGATGTTCCCCAGCACGCCACCGGCCAGGCCGCCGACGATCAGTCCGGTCGTGCCGTCCGTGCGGCGGCAGTAGTAGCGGCCGTTGCTGCCGCGATAGATGCGGTCGTTCCGGCTGAGGTAGCGCGGCTGGTAGTAGTTGCCGCCGCGATAGTAGCGATCGGCATAGTAGCGGCCCTGGCCGCGCTCGTATCGGTTGTAGTCGTAGTTGCGGTACTGGCGCCAATCGCGCTGGTTTTGGGCGGCGCGGCGGCGGTCGTCGCGGCGGGCGTCCCGACGTTCCTCGGCGCGGCGCTCGTTCCAGCGGCGCTCGTTCCGCTCGCGCTGCTGCCGGGCGCGGGCATTGCGATAGTCCTGATCGCGCCATTCCTGCGCGGCCGGCGCCGCGGACGCGGCAGCGGGGATGGTGGGAAGAACCATGGCGGCCATCAGGCCGGCGATCAGGGGGATACGCATCAACTGTCTCCACTTAAACTAGTGGGTGGAGAACGGGGATCGAGGTGCCGGGTTGCGTGAACGGCAAACTACCTTCCGTTCATGCACAGGCCAGTAGAGACCTCAGCTGCGTCGGGAAACGGTGGAAAGCTGGTGAGCCCTCATGAGAGCAGTTCAGGTACACTTTTAACGATCCATGTGTCGGCGAGCATTTCAACAAGTGGAAGCGCCGCGAAGAAGTATCCAAAGACCCAAGTCGCTGTTGATGCTTCTTTGGACCTCCATAACACCACCGCGCTCCAGACGGCCCCGACGCCATAGGTAACGGGCGCGAGAGCCAGATAATATCCGCTCGGCTTCAAGGCCTTGAGCAATCCCAAAGCAAGCATTGCGCTTTGAACCGCTGAAACACCCAGGAAGATCAGGGTGACGTTCTTGCGTGTCATCCCCTTGTTAAGGCGGTCCTCAGCGGAACCCGGCTTCGCAATCCATCCCATGTCGGAGAAGGTGCCCTAGCCTGTAAGGTGGCGCAAGGTGCGCAACCGGGCGTCACCGGCCGTTACCGTTATGCTTTGCAACCTAGTCCCGGTCTGCCGAGCCGAGTGCCTCTGCAATGCCCGCAGCGGCTTCTCGCAGCATCGCTTCGGATTGCGCGGCGGCTTTCAGGAAGTCCGCCTGGGAGGCGGGCGTATAGTTGCAGCCGACGAACAGATGGTCGGCGGGGGGTGACGGGGGCGCTTCGCCGCCGAACGCCTTGGCCAGCGCCGCCTCGATCGAACCGCCGGTCGGTTCATAGGCGCCGAGCATGGGTCCGGTCTCGGGGTCCACGAAGCGGTAATATTGCTCGGTGACCTTGATGGGCGCGCGCTCCATCTTCTGCGCGGCGATGAAGGCCGCCGCCTTGTCGCGCGGCCAGAACGTCACAACCCAGTCTTTCAGGAAATAGACGGTGGAGACCTGCTCCCCCAGGAACGCGACGGGCTTGGAGAGCGTGTAGCCGTAGAGGCCGATCACGCCCTTTGTCTCCTCGCTCTCCTTGATCTCGCGCATCCAGGCGGGCCCCTTGCCCTGGAGGAACAGCGCGGTGGCGAAGGCGACCGCGGCCGGATGGGACCGGCAGCTGAGCGCATCGCCCAGCGTCTCGGGCGTGAGGGGGATGTCCTCGTCCTCCACCGCGTCCTCGGTCGCCTCAGGCTCGGCCTCGTCGGCCTGGGCGAGCGCGGGCACGGGCAAGGCAAGCGAGAGCGGAAGCAGCAGGCGCAGCAGATTCGTGTTCATCAACCAACCTGTCGAACGGAGGCCGGCCGACCCGAGCGCGGGCGCACGGGTCGGCCGTGTGGATCAGGCGGCGATGCGCTCGCTGCCCGGGTAGGCGAACAGCAGGTCGGCGCCTTCGCCGGCCTCGACCTGCGTGGTGCCGGTCAGCGTCAGGCACTCTCCGGCCTTGAAGGGCGTGCCGTCGGCGGTGCCCTCGCCGGTGACGGGCACGAGCCAGCCGGTGGTGCCTTCCGGAAGCGTCACGGTGCGCTGGCCGGCGGGCCAACGCTCCAGCACGAACTTGGGGCCTTCGACCAGGATGGTGCGGTCCTCGGAAATCTTGCCGGGTGCCGCCGGGGCGACGAAGGGCACCGCGTCCGACACGGCGACGCCGTCGTCGAGGTGCAGCTCGCGCGGGCGGCCATAGTCGTAGAGGCGATAGGTCGTCTCGGAGTTCTGCTGGATTTCGATCAGGGTGATGCCGGCGCCGATCGCATGGACGGTGCCTGAGGCGGAATAGAAGAAATCGCCCGCCTTCACCGGCTTCCAGTCGAGCTTGTGCTCGATCGAGCCGTCCTCGGCCGCGGCGCGCAGCTCCTCGTGGCTCATGGGGGCGAGGGTGCCGAGCGCAATGGTCGAATCCGGCTCGGCGGCCAGGATCACCCAGCATTCGTCCTTGCCGCGCGGAAGGCCGCGGGCCTGCGCCTGGGCGTCGTCGGGATGGACCTGCACCGACAGCTTCTCGCTGGTGAAAAGGTACTTCACGAGCAGGTCGGGGGTCGAATCACCGGGCGACTTGAACCAGACTTCGCCGATCGGATCGCTGCCCGGCGCCGGATCGGGAAAGCCGGGCCACAGGTCGTGGCGGCCCCAGGGCTTTTCGACGCGGTGGGTTTCGAGCATCGTGGCGGGCAAAGTGCTTCTCCGTTTCAGGGCAAATCCAGGGGCTGGACGCGCGGCGAGCGCGCCGTGCGTCCGATCGGTTCCACGTTGCGCGAAAGCTATTGTTCGCGCCACCCCTAAGCGGCTAGACGCATGCCATGCGTAAGTCCCTGTTCCGTGCAAGCACGCTGGTCCTGTTCGCCGCTGGAGCGGCAACCCTCTCCGGCTGCGCGCGCAGCGGGGGCGGCTCCTCCGACACGCCCTATGTGGCGCGCGACGTGGGCACGCTCTACACCGCGGCGAAGAACCGCCTGGATCGCGGGCAGTACAAGCTCGCCGCCGGCCTGTTCGACGAGGTCGAACGCCAGCATCCCTATTCGGTGTGGGCGCGCCGCGCGCAGGTGATGGGCGCGTTCAGCTACTATCTCGACAAGGATTATGCGAAGGCGATTGCCGGCGCGCAGCGGTTCCTGACCGTGCACCCGGGCAACCAGGAAGCGCCCTACGCCTATTATCTGATAGCGCTGTGCTACTACGAGCAGATCGCCGACGTAACTCGCGACCAGAAGATCACCGACCAGGCGATGACCGCGCTGGGCGAGCTGATCCGCCGCTATCCGCAGACCAACTATGCCGCCGACGCGCGCCTGAAGCTCGACCTGGTCCGCGACCATCTCGCGGGCAAGGAGATGGAGATCGGTCGCTTCTACGAGCAGCGCGGCCAGTGGCTCGCAGCCTCGATGCGCTTCCGCCGCGTGGTGGACGAGTATCAGACCACCACCCATGCGCCCGAGGCGCTGATGCGGCTGACCGAAACCTATCTGGCGCTGGGCGTGCCGGACGAGGCGCGGAAGGCCGCGGCCGTGCTCGGCGCCAACTATCCCGGCACCGAATGGTATGAGCGTGCCTACAAGCTGATGCAGGAGCATGCGCCCCATACCGCGGCCGCCAAGGACGCCTGACGCGCGGCGGCAGCCCCTGGCGATGAGGACGGATCGATGCTGACGGCGCTGTCGATCCGCGACGTGGTGCTGATCGAGGCGCTGGACCTGGAGTTCGGCGCCGGGCTGGGCGTGCTGACCGGCGAGACCGGGGCGGGCAAGTCGATCCTGCTCGACGCGCTGGGCCTGGCGCTGGGCGCGCGCGGCGACACCGGGCTGGTGCGCGACGGTGCGACCCAAGCGGTGGTGACCGCGAGCTTCGAGGCGCCGGCTGCGGGCACGCCGCTCGCCACCATCTTCGAAGACAATGGGCTGGAGCTGGAGCCGGGCGAGCCGCTGATCGTGCGGCGGCTGGTGAAGCGCGACGGCGGCAGCCGCGGCTTTGTCAACGACCAGCCGGCGTCGGCGGCGCTGCTGCGCGAGATGGGCCAGCATCTGGTCGAGGTCCACGGGCAGCACGACGACCGGGGGCTGTTGAACCCGCGTGGCCACCGCGCCCTGCTCGACGCCTTTGCGCGGATCGACGTGCGGGAGGCGAGCGCCGCCTATCGCAAGTGGCGCGATGCCGAGGCGGCTCTCGGCGAGGCACAGGCGGAGATCGAGACCGCCCAGCGCGACCGCGAGTGGCTGGAGCACGCCGTCGCCGAGCTCGACGCACTCGCGCCCGAGCCGGGCGAGGAGGAGGCGCTCGCCGACCGCCGCCGGCTGATGCAGCGCGCCGAAAAGGCGTCCGACGATCTGCGGGCGGTGGAGACCCTGCTGGAAGGATCGGGCGGTGGCCTCTCGCAGCTGCGCCAGGCGGCGCGGGTGCTCGAACGGCTGGGCGACGACCATCCGGCGCTCGCCGAGGCGCTGGCGGCGGTCGACCGCGCGGTGATCGAGGGCGCGGTGGCCGAGGACCGGCTGCGCGAGGCGCGGGCGGCATTGGCGTTCGATCCGCGCGCGCAGGAGGACGACGAGGCGCGCCTGTTCGAGCTGCGCGGGGTGGCACGCAAGCACCGCGTGCGGCCGGACGAACTGGCCGAGCTGGCCGACGAGCTGCGCGGGCGGCTGCGGCGGCTGGAGTCGGGTGAGGAGGGGATCGCGGCGCTGGTGGCCGAGGTCGCGACGGCGCGCGCCGCCTATGATGCGGCGGCCGAGGCGCTGACCGAGCGGCGGACGACGGCGGCGGGCGCGCTGGATCGTGCCGTCGCGGGGGAGCTGGCACCGCTCAAGCTGGAGGCGGCGCGGTTCCGCACCGTGGTGGCGACGCTCGCGCCCGAGCAATGGTCGACTGCGGGCAAGGACCGGGTCGAGTTCGAGATCGCGACCAATCCGGGCACGCCATTCGCGCCGCTGATCAAGATCGCGAGCGGCGGCGAGCTGTCGCGCTTCATCCTGGCGCTGAAGGTCGCGCTGGCCGAGGAAGGCGGCGCGGGGACGATGGTGTTCGACGAGATCGACCGCGGCGTCGGCGGGGCGGTCGCCTCGGCGATCGGCGACCGCCTGGCGCGGCTGGCGGAGCGGACCCAGGTGCTGGTGGTGACGCACAGCCCGCAGGTCGCCGCGCGCGGGCGCCGGCACCTGCTGATTGCCAAGCGCAGCGACGGGCTGGTGACGCGCACCGGCGTGACCCCGCTGAACCCGGACGAGCGGCGCGAGGAGATCGCGCGGATGCTGTCGGGCGCGGAGATCACGGACGAGGCAAGGGCGCAGGCGGCGCGGCTGATCGGGGCGGCCTGAGGGGCGGGGAACGACTGCTAGCGCCCAGTTGCGGATATTTGTGCCCTGCGACGCCTCGCTCCGGTGCAGACGTTCCGCGTTGCACAAGGAGGCACCGGCGCTAAGGTGCTAAATTGCCCCGCCGACGCCACCACGCCGATTGGACGGCGCACCAGCAACGTGGGTGTCTGATGCAACGTTCGACCAGTTCTTCGTTGAAGATTATCTTCTACAGCATCGTATGCGCGACCGGTGCGTGGTCTCCGGCACTGCCGATGCCTTGGCGGTTCATCTGGGGCGCCACCTCATGCATCTCGTTGATGCTACTGATCCGTTGCATCCGACGACGCCCATGTCACCATGGGTTTATCAACCAGCGCGGGGCGACCTTCTATCCATGGGTGATAGATCCCTGCCCGAAGTGCGGTTTGAGTATCGACGAAGAGGCCGGGGCAAGTCGTGACGGCTTCGCCGGGAACGACCGCTAACGCCCAATGTCGGTCATTCAGCGTGCTGACCGCAGCGGCTCAAAGCCGCCGCTCGTTCAGGTCGTGAGGCAATGGCATTGTCGTTCAACGAAGCTGATACCCACGAGCTTTCAACTCACGCTTAAGATCAGACCAATACCCAGACCAAGGTTCGAGATCGTCGTTTATGCAGGTCCGTTTCACTTGCAACTTGGCCGTACGCTGTCCCGGCTCCCCATCGGCTTCGATGCCGACGCTAACCTTGGCGCTCTGCAGCCCTAAGGTAAGAGACTCCCGTACTCCCTTCTCTGACGTCATGCCGACCTGCCACGTTGTCATATTGATGAGCTTTGATATTCTTTCGAAGTCGTCACCGAGCTTATCGATGTTGTCGTCCGGTAAAATGATTGTTGCTCTTGCGAGCACTCGCGCTCGCTCCGGATCGCTGCAGATCGTATCGACGATCATGTTTTGCGGCACCGGTGCAGCGAACCACAGCGTAACGGGAAGGATCAGCGATAGCATCTCGCACGCATATCCTAGTAACCGAAGCCTCCGCAAACCGCGAGACAGCCGTTATTTGCACGGGCTCTGGAACGGCGGCTTTCCCAACTTGCGCACCCAAAGCCGCCGGTCGGCTTTCCACCCATTTCCGGACGTTCGTTTGCGTGTGGGGCCAGACGCGCAGGGGCTTGCAGGAGCGGCGGAGCGAGGCGCGGAGCTTGGGGGTCTGGGCTCCTGTTTTCGCGGGAGCACGGGGCGATGGATGCTGACGTTTCGTCAGGATCATGGTGGGTAAGGGGGGGCTTCCCGCTTGTACCCCGGCGGAGGCCGGCGTCTAGGTGGGGGGCGTAGTTCGGGCGTGCTGTGCCTCACAGCAGCTATTCCAACTGGGCCCCGGCCTTCGCCGGGGTACGAAGGGGTACAGGGGTTCGGGACGCAGTGCTTTGGCCTTGCGCCATCCTGTTCTAGGGTGCGGCTTTCCCCCCTTCTGCCGGAAGTCGTCGATGCGTTCCTTGCTGCTTTGCCTGCCGTTGCTGTCCCTGGTCGCGGCCCAGCCTGCGGAGGCGCAGGCCGCGGCGCCTGCCGAACAGGCGGCGCTCTCGCCCGAACAGGCGGCGATCAAGGCGCATGTCGCGTTTCTCGCGTCCGATGCGCTGCGCGGGCGCGAGGCGGGAACGCCCGACTATGACGTCGCCGCCGAATATGTCGCGTCGCAGATGCTGGCGGCCGGGCTGACGCCGGGCGGCGCGAACGGCAGTTGGTTCCAGCCGGTACCGCTGGTGGCGGCCAAGCCCGCGGGCGAGCCGGTGATGGCGCTGACGGTCGCGGGCAGACAGGTGCCGATGGCGTTCGGCACCGACTGGACGATACGGGTCACGCCCTATGCCGAGCGCATCGCCACGTCCGCGCCGGTGGTGTTCGCGGGCTATGGCATCGTCGACAAGGCGTCGGGACGCGACGACTATCGCGGGCTCGACGTGCGCGGCAAGATCGTCGCGATCCTGTACAGCGGGCCCAAGGGGCTCAACAGCGAGATCGCGGCGCATCTGGGCAATCGGCTGGACCGCGCACGGCTCGCCAAGGCGCATGGCGCGGTGGGCGTGGTGGTGATCGAGACCAGCCAGATCCACCAGGTGTTCCCGTTCGAGGCGATGGCCGAGGGCTGGGACACGCGCGGGGTCACCTGGGCGGATGCGGCGGGCAAGCCGCGCGACGCCGGTGTCCCGACGCTGGGCGTGCTGAGCTTTGCCGGTGCCGACAAGCTGTTCGCGGGATCGAAGATCCGCTGGAGCGATGTGCGCGCGGCGGACGATGCGGGCAAGAAGCTGCCGACCGGCCCGCTCGCGGCGACGCTGTCGACCGAGCAGCGCTTCACCGTGGAGCAGGTGCCGAGCGCCAACGTGGTCGGCATGCTGCGCGGTTCGGATCCGGCGCTGGCGAACGAGGTGGTGGTGCTGTCCGCGCACCTCGACCACATCGGCGTCACCAAGCCGATCGAAGGCGATGCGATCAACAACGGCGCGCTCGACAACGCGATCGGCATCGCCTCCATGCTGGAGGTTGCCAAGGCATTCGGCGCGGCGGGCACGCGGCCGAAGCGGAGCCTGTTGTTCGTGGCGGTCACCGCCGAGGAAAAGGGGCTGATCGGCTCCGACTATTTCGCGGTGCACCCGACGGTGCCGAAGGAAGCCGTGGTCGCCAACGTCAACCTGGACATGCCGATCCTGACCTATCGCTTCGTCGACCTGGTCGCGTTCGGCGCGGACCGGTCGAGCATCGGCCCGGCGGTGGCGGCTGCGGCCAAGGCGCGCGGGTTCGCGCTGGTGCCGGACCCTGCGCCCGAAGAGGCCGATTTCGTACGCACCGATCACTACAGCTTCGTGCGTCAGGGCGTGCCTTCGGTGTCGCTCAACCCGGGGCCGGGCGGGCCGGGGGCGGCTGCAACCAAGGCGTTCCTGGAGAACAACTATCACCAGCCGTCCGACGAGATCGGACTGCCGATCGACTGGCAGGCGGCGGAGGCGTTCGTCGACGTGAACCAGGCGATCGTCCAGACGCTCGCCGACGCGCCCGACCGGCCGCGCTGGAACCGGGGCGATTATTTCGGGACGCTCTATCACGGGCCGATGGCGAAATAGGGTGGGCCCTTCCTTTCCGTTTGCCTCGAGTAGCCGTCGCGCTTGTCGAGACGGTGTATTGAGAGGTCGGTTGTTGGGGCTCTCTCGATACGGGCTATCGACAAGCTCGATCCCTACTCGAGACAAACGGAAGTGAGGGGCGGTCGTGATGATGATCGGTCGAGGTTAGGATGCGGATGCTGGTGTTCGGCCTGGGCTATGCCGCGGGGGTCGCTGCCGACCGGCTGCGCGCGCGTGGCTGGCGAGTGATCGGGACGAGCCGGGATGGGCGCGAGGGGACGGTCGCGTTTGCCGACGAAGATCGTGTGCGGTTCGAGATCGCGGCGGCCGATGCGGTGCTGTCGAGCGTGCCGCCGGCCGAGGACTCCGATCCGGTGCTGGAGGCCTATGGCGGCGCGCTGGCCGCGCGGGGGTGCTGGCTGGGCTATCTGTCGTCCACCGGCGTCTACGGCGATGCCGGGGGCGGCTGGGTGGACGAGAGCGCGCCGCTGGGCGGGCGGCGGCCGGCGCGGGTGGCGGCGGACCGGGCGTGGCTGGGGCTGGGCGCGCGGGTGCTGCGGCTTCCGGGGATTTATGGGCCGGGGCGCTCGCCGCTCGACCGGGTGCGGTCAGGGGCTGCGCATCGGGTGGACCTGGCCGGGCAGGTGTTCAGCCGGGTGCATGTCGAGGATATCGCCGCCGGGATCGCGGCGGCGCTGGATGCACCGGCGGGAGCCTACAATCTCGCGGACGACCTGCCGGCGGACCAGAATGCCGTCGTCGCCTATGCCGCGCGGCTTCTGGGAGTGGCGCCGCCGCCGTTCGTGCCGCTCGAAAGCCTCTCGCCGATGGCGCGGGGCTTCTATGCCGAGAACCGGCGGGTGGCGAACGGGCGGGCGAAGCGGGTGCTCGGCTGGCGGCTGCGCTATCCCGATTACCGGTTCGGCCTGCGCGCGCTCAATGCAATGACCAGTCCGGCGAGCACCAGCAGTGCGCCGGCGCCGGCGAGCAGCGACCAGCGATAGCCCTCGAACAGGGTCGAGAGCAGCATCGCGATCACCGGCACGACGACGCCGTTGTAGGCTGCCTTGGCCGGGCCGATCGCGCGGATGATGCCGAAGTAGAGCGCGAACGCGATCGCCGAGCCGAAGATCGCGAGATAGAGGATGCCCGCGACATAGGCCCAGCGCCAGTCGAACACCGGCGGGCCGACGGTGGCGGTGGCGAAGGCGGCGTCCATCGCCGCGCCCATCAGCATCGCGATGCCCAAGACAGGGGCCATCGGGTAGCGCTTCGCGGTCTTGGTCGCCTGCATGACGTTGGCGACCGAGGCGCAGAGCACGCCGGCGAGCGTGATGCCCATGCCCAGCAGCACCGTGTCGCTGTCCGCCGCCGCCTGGCGCAGTTCGTGGACGAACAGCAGCGCGACCCCGGCCATGGCGATGCCCGAGCCGACCAGCAGCTGGCGGCCCATGCGCTGGCCGAGGAAGATGCGCGCGAGCGTCGCGTTGGGGACGATCAGCAGCGCATAGACCACCGCCACCAGCCCCGAGGTCACGGACTGTTCGGCGCGATAGACGAAGTTGAAGTTAAGGCAGAACTGGGTGAGCGCGAGCACGGCAGCGAAGCCCCAGCCGCGCGCGTCGAGGCGCAGGGAATCGCGCCGCAGCAGCGCCCACACCAGCATGGCGATCCCGCCCACGCCGAAGCGATAGGCGACCGACCAGGTCGGCGGCACCACGCCCAGCTGGTCGCGGATGACGATCCAGGTCGACCCCCAGATCAGCGTCACAATCCCGAACGGGATCAGCACGCCGAGCGTGGCGGAACGCGGCGTCTCGCCGGCGGGGACGGGCGTGGTCACAGTGCCGCGATGGCTTCTGCGAGCGGGCGGATCTGCTCCTCGGTCTGGTCCCAGGAGGTGACGAGCCGGATCTCGCCCGGCGCCCAGTCGTAGAAATCGAAGCCGAGCGCGCGCAGCGACGCGGCTTCCGCAGGGGTCGCGCGGAGGAAGACCTCGTTCGCCTCGACCGGGTGGACGAGGCGGTCGCCGGCCGCGCGGGCGAGCAGCGCGGCACCTGCATTGGCGGCACGCGCGTTGGCGAGCCAGAGGTCTTCCTCCACCATCGCCAGGATCTGCGCGGCGAGGAAGCGGCCCTTGGACGCGAGCAGGCCGGCGCGCTTGCGGCGGTATTTGGTGGCGGCGGCGAGCTCGGGCTTGAAGAACACCAGCGCCTCGGCGCTCATGCCGCCGTTCTTGATGAAGCCGAAGCTCAAGGCGTCGACGCCGGCCTTCCAGGTGACCTCGGCCGGGGTGCAGCCGAGATGGGCGACCGCGTTGGCGAAGCGCGCGCCGTCCATGTGGAGGCCCAGGCCGCGGGCGCGGGTGATCGCGCCGATCTCGGCCACTTCGGCCGGCGTGTAGACCAAGCCGTATTCGGTGGCGTTGGTGATCGAGACGGCGTGCGGCTGCACCCAGTGGACGCCGGCCGCGACGCGGTCGAGCCGCTCGGTGAGGGTGTCGGGCGTGAGCTTGGCGCCGGGGCCTTCGACCAGCAGCAGCTTGGCGCCGTGAGTGTAGAATTCCGGCGCGCCGCCCTCGTCGTTCTGGATGTGCGCGTCGGCGTGGCAGACGACCGCGCCGTGCGGCGGGCACAGCGCCGCGAGCGCGAGGCAATTGGCGGCGGTGCCGGAGGGGACCCACAGCGCCGCAACCTCGGTCTCGAACAGTTCCGACAGCCGGCCGTCGAGCGACTGGCTGAGCGCATCGCCGTCATAGGCGGTGTCAAGCCGGTTGGCGGCGAGGATCGCGTCGATCACCTGCGGGCAGGCGGCGGCGGCATTGTCGGAAAAGAAGCGCATTCCAGCGCCTTGGGCGGGGCCGCGGCGGAGGTCAACGGGGAGTTTTTTAGGCGTGGAAAGCGATTGACCTTCACCGACGCTGCAGGTGCGCGACGCCGGAGCCGTCGGCAACGCTGGCACTCCCGGCAGCCGTCATCCCGGCGAAGGCGAGACCTTTGCGAAGGCGCCTGCCGTACCCCTGCGCAGGCAGGCGCCCAGGGCCACAAGTCGTTGTCCTGCTTGGCCCTGGCCCCTACCTGCGCAGGGGTACGGGGACTCGGGAACGGTTGTCTCGCCTTTTGCAAAGGTCCGGCGAAGGCGGGATCCGCCGGGCCACAGGCGCGAGCGGAGGCGTGGATCTCGGCCTTCGCCGGGATGACGAAGAAGGCAGACGGACGGCAGCTCGCGCCCAGTAGCGGATGTTCCTGTTGCTGCTTAGGATCAGGGCATGACGCCCTTCACCGAGGCCGAGCTACTTGCCGACAGCGCAGAGTATCTCGCACAGCTTGAGGCTTCCGGCCGACTGGGTGCAGCAGAGCCACGGGTCTGCCACCACTTCTTCCCGTTAGATGGCGCTTCCGAGGACGCCTACCTGCCGGCGTTGCCAAGCGCGCTCGCCGAACTCGACCCGGATGCTTTGATCGCCGTCATCGGCGATCCGGTAGGGGTCGAGTTGTGGCAGCTCGTTGAGCCAGATCGCAACTGGCTCACGGGCCAAATCCGCGCGTTCCATTTGGCGGCTGTGTCGTGCTCTGCCGTCTATGCTGGATGGTCTTACGAGCCTGAGCGGGAACGGACGAACGGCAGCTAACCCCGTCCAGCCGTTCCGTTCCTGCCGTTCGGTTCGCTCACTCCTCCTCCTCGAAGCGGCGAGCGTCGGGTTCCCGTGGCGGCGGAGGGCCGCGGCGGTCGCCGCCGCCGCGTTCCACCTGGATGCCGCCGTCGCGGTCGAAGCGGAGGTTGAGGCCCATGCCCTGGACCTGGTCCTCGATCGTGTCGCGGGCCTGGTCGATCGTCATGCCTGCCTCGTCCAGCGCATCGCCGGCGGCGTCGAGGCTGTTGTCGGTCGTCTCCTCGACGTCCTCGTTCACTTCCGGCGGCGGAGGCGGCAGCGGCACGCCCAGCGCTTCCGTCATGAAGTCGCGCCAGATGCGTGCGGGCAGACCGCCGCCGGCGAGGCCGGGATTGGGCGTGTTGTCGTCGTTGCCCAGCCACACGCCGGTGACGATGTCGCCGGCATAGCCCACGAACAGCGCGTCGCGGGAATCCTGAGTGGTGCCGGTCTTGCCGAACGCCTCGATCGGCAGATTCGCCTGGTGGCCGGTGCCGCGGATCGAGGCGGCGAGCAGTTCGCGCATGCCCTCCAGCTCGCGGCGGCCGAGCGGGCGGCTGCTGTTGCGCAGCCGCTCGAACCAGCTGGTCTGCTCCTCGTCCTTCAAGCCGTGGGGGCGGACCGGCGCCTCGCCCGCAGCGATGGCGGCATAGGCGGCGGTGAGTTCGAGCAGCGAGACGTTGGCGGTGCCAAGCGCGATCGTCGCCTCGTTGGGGATCGGCGTCGAGATGCCGAGGTCGCGGGCGGCACGGATGACGTTGCGGACGCCGACTTCCTGCGTCAGCCGCGCCGAGGCGACGTTGCTGGAGCGGGCAAAGGCGCGGGTGAGCGGAATGGTGCCGAGATAGCGGCCGTCGCTGTTCTTGGGGCTCCAGTCGCCGATCGTAAGCGGCTCGTCCTGCACAGGGGAGTCGGGGCTGAGGCCCGAGCGCAGCGCCGCGAGATAGACGAACAGCTTGAAGGTGGAGCCGGGCTGGCGGCGCGCCTGCACGGCGCGGTTGAAGGGGCTGGCCTTGTAGTTCTTGCCGCCGACCATCGCGATAACCCGGCCGTCGGGATGCATCGCAACCAGCGCCACCTGGGTCTGGCGAAGCCCGGCACGGCGTACCGCACGTTCGGCGGCGCGCTGGATGCGGCTTTCCAGGGTGGTGGTGACGCGCAGGTCGGTACCGACGCCGCCGGCGCGGTCGCGAGCGGCCGGGATCACCCAGTCTGCGAAATAGGTGCCGCTGGGCAGATCGTCCCCCTTGGCGACGCGCAGCTTGGCCGGCTGTACCGCGCGCGCTTCGGAAGCGGTCAGGAAGCCCGCCGCCTTCATGGTCGAGACGACCACGGCCTGCCGCTCGCGCGCGCCCTTCAGGTTGCCGGTGGGCGCGAGCCGGGAGGGTGCCTTGACCAGCCCGGCCAGCATCGCTGCCTGGGCGGTGGTCAGGTCCTGCGGCTTGCGGCTGAAATAATGCTGGGATGCGGCCGACAGGCCATAGGCGTTGTCGCCGAAATAGACGTTGGAGAGGTAGCGCGAGAGGATTTCGTCCTTGGTCAGCCACGCCTCCAGCCAGAAGGCGATCATCACTTCGCGCAGCTTGCGCGCAGCCGTGCGGTCCGAATCGAGGAACGCGTTCTTGGCGAGCTGCTGGGTGATGGTGCTGCCGCCCTCGCGCACGCCGCCCGACATGGTGTTGTGCACCATGGCGCGCAGGATGCCGCGCGGATCGATGCCCCAGTGGCTGTAGAAGCGGCGGTCCTCGACGGCGAGGAACGCCTGGGTCACGTGCTTGGGGAGCTTGGTCGCGTCCACCGGCTTGCCGATGTTGGCGCCGCGCTGCGCGATCGGCGTGCCCTCTGCCGAGAGCAGCGTGATCGAGGGCGGCAGCGGCGGCTGCAGCGACTTCGACAGGGGAGCGGTGAGTGCCAGCCAGGCGATCGCCAGCACCAGCAGGATGATGCCCGCTGCCACCAGCCGGATCGTCCAGCGCAGCCAGCGGGGGCGGCCGCTCCGGACGGGTGGGGCCGGCGGCGGCGGCGGGGGCGGTGGGGCTCCGAAGCCGCCGTTGCCGCCGAGCGGCGTGGTGGTGCCGGCACCGGTGCCTGCCGCCAGATCGAACTCCGCCAGCGCGGCATCGAACTGTGCCATTCGGGCGCGGCGCTGCTGCTCCAGCTCGCGCAGGGCGGCAGGGGAGCGGCCGACGCGGGCCGGATCGAGCGGGTGGGCCTGCGGAAAGGGATCGTCGTGCATCTGAACAGCTGTGTTACGTGTCTAGCACAGCCTAGGCAAGCGCGGCTGCGCGTTGCGGTGTGTGCGGGCTGGAGCTAGCGCTATCGCAAGACCTTGTTCGCGAAAAGGCACGGCGCATGGTTTCGACGTTTCCGCTTCTCCTGCTGTTCCCCCAGGCGCTTGCCCCCCAGGGCGGCGCGCACGCGGGCTCGCATGCGCATCCATCTTCCGAGCCGTGCGCTGTTTCCGGCCGCCTCCCGGCCGAACTCTCGGGCTGGTCCCGGCCGCAGCCGCTGCGCGCCGCGGCGGCGACGGACGGAAGCTTGCCCGTGCTGACCCTTGGCCGGGCCGCACGCTGCGGCTGGCGGATGCCGGGGCCGGCACTGCGGCAGATGCGCGCGGCGGCGCCGTCGCCTTCGACGTGGCGGAGCCGGGCACCTACCGCGTGGCGCTGGAGCACAAGGGCTGGATCGACGTGCTCGAAGCGGGGCGTTCGCTCGCATCGAGCAAGCACGGCCACGGCCCCGCCTGCACCGGCATCCGCAAGATGGTGGATTTCCGGCTCAAGCGCGGCCGGCATGTGCTGCGATTGTCGAAGCTGGCCGAGGACGAAGTCCGCGTGCTGATCACCCGCGGCTGAGGTCAGGCCTCCAGCTCGACGTCCCAGTAGAGCCAATCGTGCCAGGTGTCGTGCAGATGGTTGGGCGGAAAGCGGCGGCCGTGTTCCTGCAGCTGCCAGTTGGTCGGCCGGATCGGCGCGACGTGGAGCGGCATCGCCGCCTGGCGCGGGGTGCGGCCGCCTTTTCTGAGGTTGCAGGGCGCGCAGGCGGTGACGACATTCTCCCAGGTGGTGCGCCCGCCCTGGGCGCGCGGCACGACGTGATCGAAGGTCAGGTCCTTCGGCGATCCGCAATATTGGCAGGCGAACCGGTCGCGCAGGAACAGGTTGAACCGGGTGAAGGCGGGAAAGGCGGACGGCTTCACATATTGCTTGAGCGCGATCACCGACGGCAGCTTGATCGACGCGGTCGGGCTGTGCACCTCCCGCTCGTAATGCGCGACGATGTCGACGCGGTCGAGGAACACCGCCTTGATCGCGGTCTGCCAGGGCCAGAGGCTGAGCGGATAGTAGCTGAGCGGGGTGTAATCGGCGTTCAGCACAAGGGCCGGGCAACTGTCCGGGTGGCGGATCAGATCGGGATGAAACATGCGTTCCCCTCGCCCTCGTTCCCGGCTGCGTGTGACAGCGCGTGGTGACAAGGGCATGACAGCATGGGCCGCAAGGGGCGGTCAAGGGGGAGTTGCATGATCCGCACCAGTCGCTTCGCGCCAAGCCCCACCGGACGGCTGCACTTGGGCCACGCCTGGTCGGCGGTGCAGGCGCACGCGCTGGCGGGCGACGGCCGCTTCCTGCTCCGCATCGAGGACATCGACCAGGGGCGCAGCCGGCCCGAGCATGTCGAGGGGATCCTGGCGGACCTCGCCTGGCTCGGGCTCGAGCACGACGGGCCGGTGCTGTTCCAGTCGCAGCGGCTGCCGGTCTACGCGCAGGCGCTCGATCGGCTGAAGGCGCAGGGGCTGGTCTACCCCTGCTTCTGCACCCGCGCCGACATCGCGCGCGAAGTGGCAGCAAGCGCGTCCGCCCCCCATGGCAGCGATGGACCGGTCTATCCCGGGACCTGCCGCCAACTCGCACCCGATGCCCGCGCCCGCCGCATGGCCGCGGAGCCGCACGCGTGGCGCATCGACATGGCGCGCGCGGTGGCGGTCGCCGGCCCGCTTGACTGGCGCGATGCCCATGCGGGCGTGGTGCGCGCCGATCCGGAAGCGCAGGGCGACGTCGTGCTTGCCCGCAAGGACGCGGGCGTCAGCTATCACCTGGCCGTGACGGTGGACGACGCCGCGCAGGAGGTGACCGACGTGGTGCGCGGCCGCGACCTGTTTGCGGCGACCCATGTCCATCGCCTGCTTCAGGCGCTGCTCGGCCTGCCCACGCCCGCCTACCACCACCACCCGCTGCTGGTGGGCAGCGACGGGGAGCGGCTTGCCAAGCGAAACGGTGCGCCGACCCTGGAAGCCATGCGGCTGGCGGGCGTCGACGGGCGGGCACTCGCAGGCGAGTTGCGCGCCGGCCGCCTGCCGCTTGGCTTCGCGCTGGCAAGCGCCTAGGCTCCTCTCATGAACACGTTTCTCGTCCTGCTCCTGGTCGCGGCGATGATCGCGACGGTGGTTGCGCTGGTCCGTGGCGTCGTCACGTTCCTGAAGACCTCCGGCGAGGAGGCGCGCGGGCAGGGGCCGAGCGCCGCGAGCGTGAAATCGAACAAGATGATGCAGGCGCGCATCCTGTTCCAGGCGATCGCCATCCTGATCGTGGTGCTGATCCTCTTCGCGGCCGGGCGCACCTAATGGTCAAGCTCAACAAGATCTATACGCGCACCGGCGACGACGGCACGAGCGGCCTGGCGGATGGCTCGCGGGTTGCGAAATCCTCGTTGCGCATGACGGCGATCGGTGACGTGGACGAGGCGAACAGCGCCATCGGCGTCGCACGCACGGCGCTGGGGCAGGGGGTTGTGGAGGAGGCGCTGGCGCGTATCCAGAACGACCTGTTCGACCTGGGCGCCGACGTCGCGACTCCGCTGGCGGAAGGGGAAGCGGCCGGCGCGGCGCTCCGCATCGTCGCCTCCCAGGTCACCCGGCTCGAGCAGGAGATCGATCGCCTGAACGACGCGCTGGGTCCGCTCACCAGCTTCGTACTGCCGGCAGGGGACGCGGCCGCGTCCGCCCTCCACCTCGCGCGCGCCATCGCCCGTCGGGCCGAGCGCAGCGCGGTTGCCGCTACCCAGGATGCGGCGCTCAATCCGCTGGCGCTCGCCTATCTCAATCGTCTCTCCGATTATCTGTTCGTCGCCGCCCGCTGGGTGAACCAAGCCGGGGCCGGAGACGTTCTCTGGGTTCCAGGGGCACAACGGTAGGCGAAGCGGCGGGCGATGCAGGACATTCAGTACGAGCCTGCGCATCCGCCGCTCCAGCATCGCTTCGCCGAGGTGCGCGACTTGAGCGAGGCTCTGGTCGCGCCGCTTTCCGACGCGGATGCAAGCGTCCAGTCGATGCCCGACGCCTCACCCGCCAAGTGGCATCTGGCGCACACCAGCTGGTTCTTCGAAACCTTCGTGCTGCGGGACCATGTGCCGGGCTATACGCTGCACGACCCGCGCTTCCCCTTCCTGTTCAACAGCTATTACGAGGCGGAGGGAAAGCGGCACGCCCGCGCCCGGCGCGGGATGGTGACGCGCCCGACGCTCGCGGAGGTGCTCGCCTATCGCCGCGCGGTGACTGAGGCCGTGCTGGCGAACTGGACGCGCCTGCCACCGCATGCCCTGGAACTGGTCGAGCTCGGCTGCCACCACGAACAGCAGCACCAGGAGCTGCTGCTCACCGACGTCCTGCACCTGTTCTCCGAAAATCCGATCGAGCCCGCGCTGTGGCCGGCGCCGCGCAAGCAGCCGGTCGCGGTCCCGCCGCCGATCGGCTGGATCGAGCATGGCGGCGGCATCGTCGAGGTAGGGCATGACGGCGAGGGTTTCGCCTTTGATTGCGAGGGGCCGCGCCACCGGGCGCTGCTGCACCCCCATGCGATCGCGGATCGTACCATCACCAATGGCGAATGGGCGGCCTTCATCGCCGATGGCGGCTATCGCGAGCCGCGTCACTGGCTGTCGGACGGCTGGGCCTGGGTGCAGCGCGAGGGGATCACCGCGCCGCTCTACTGGGCGGAAGGCGAGGGCGGCGGCTGGACGCGCTTCGGCCTGGATGGGCGGCGCCCGGTCGATCCTGCCGCCCCGGTCACGCATGTCAGCTTCTATGAAGCGGATGCCTTTGCCAGCTGGGCGGGTGCACGCCTCCCGACCGAGCAGGAGTGGGAAGCGGCAGCCGCCGGCGAGCGTGCCGACGGCGGCAACCAGCTGGACGCGGCCGGGCCGGTCGAGCCGCGCCCTGCCGTGGCCGCTCCCGCCTTCTTCGGCGATGTCTGGGAATGGACCGGCAGCGCCTATCGTCCCTATCCGGGGTTCCGCGCGGCCGAGGGAGCCGTCGGCGAGTACAACGGCAAGTTCATGAGCGGCCAGTTCGTGCTGCGCGGTGGCTCCTGTGCGACCCCGCGCGGGCACCTGCGCGCCAGCTATCGCAACTTCTTCTACCCGCACCAGAGGTGGCAGTTCACCGGCGTGCGGCTCGCCAAGGACCTTTGATTCCCCGGATGTCAGAACACCAAGCTGCCGCGCCCGCCGCCGCCGACCCGCGCTTCCGCGCCGACGTGCTTGCGGGCCTTGCCATGCGCCCGCGCGCGATCCCGGCGCGCTGGTTCTACGACCGCCGCGGATCGGAGCTGTTCGAGGAAATCACCCGGCTGCCGGAATATTACCCGACCCGGACCGAGACGGCGTTGCTCCACCGGGCGGTGCCGGAGGTGGCGCGCCTGTGCGGGCCGGGCCGCGCGGTGGTGGAGTTCGGATCGGGCTCCTCTGCCAAGACGCCGATCCTGCTCGGCGGCATCGCACCCGCGGCCTATGTCCCGATCGACATCTCCGGCGACTTCCTCCGCGACTCCGCCGCCGAGCTGCAGCAGGCATTCCCGACCTTGCCGGTCCTGCCGCTGGAGGCGGACTTCCTGCGTCCCGTGACGCTGCCCGGTGCTGTCGACGGCCAGCCCAAGCTCGGCTTCTTTCCCGGCTCGACGATCGGCAACATGGAGCCCCTGGCCGCGGTCGACCTGCTGCGGGCGATGCGCGGATCGCTCGGGGAGGGCGCGCAGCTGCTGATCGGGATCGACCGGGTGAAGCCGGAGACGGTGCTGGTTCCCGCCTATGACGACGCGCAGGGCGTCACCGCCGCCTTCAACTGCAACCTGCTCGAACGGATCAATCGGGAGCTGGAGGGGACGATCCCGGTCGCGCACTTCGTCCACCGCGCGGTCTGGAACGATGCCGCCTCCCGCATCGAGATGCATCTGGAAGCGCGGCGGGACCTGCGCTTCACCGTGGCGGGCCAGTCGTTCGAGATCGGCGCGGGCGAGACGATCCACACCGAGAACAGCCACAAATACGGGGAGCGCGGTGCCCGCGTGCTGCTGCGCGCCGGGGGCTGGACCCCGATCGGCGAATGGTCTGACGATCAGGGCTGGTTCGCCCTGATCCTGGCGGAGGCGCAGCCCTTCGCGACCGCGCCCTAGCGCCTCAGCGTACGACGCGGGCGCGCCACGTCGGCAGGTACACCTTGCTGCCGCGGCATTCCGGCATCTCCTCCTGGCGGGAAAGGCGGAAGCGGGAACCGTCCCAGACGAACTCCTGGCGGATGCCGCAGTCGCCGAGCCCCCGGCCGCGCGCGAAGCTGGTGAGCACCTCGTTCTCAAAGCTGCCGTCCACGACGTTCTGGATCGGCGAACCGTCTTCGGACATGCCCGAGGGCGCGTCAAACTGCGCCGGCGTGTGCTTGCCGTCGCGCACGGTGAACACCGCCATCATCAGATTATAGGCGCCAGACGAGCAGGGGAGCAGGACCAGGGTGCGATCCCCGAGGGGCTTCGTCTGCGGTCGGCCCAGGTCGCGATCGGTTTCGCAGCCCGCCTCGCGCTTCATTGCGGCGACGCGCGCGGGATCGAGCAGCGCGGCTTCCCCTCGCGCCTGCGCGGCGCGGATCACCGGCAGCGCCGGGGCCGGCGCCGCGTCCGCCTTGTTCCCGCGCGCCACCAGCGCTCCGCTGGTGCCGGCGCGTCCTTGCCGTTCGTCGATCCAGCGGAGGGCTGCGGCGGCGCCCGACAGGCTGGCCGCGCCGATCGTCTCGCCACCACTGCCGGTCACCGTGAGCCGTCGACCGTTGCCGAGCGCGGAAGCGATCCGCTCCGCGTCGCTACCTTCGAACTGCACCGCGCCATTGGCCGCCGTGCCGCCCTTGGCGAGCTGCGTGCCGTCCACGGAGATGGTGAGCGGCGGCAGGCGCTCTTCCTGTCCGATGAACTGCAGGGTGGGCACCGCTCCCGGTCCCGCGGCGCGGTCGAGCGTGAGCATCAGCGCCGGCTGGATTTCATCGTCCGGCGCCAACGCCACTGCCCGGCACGCTAGACCATTGTCGCAGCCGGCAACCCAGTCCCGGAACGTCCTGGTCTCGCCAGGTTTCGGAGGCATGTGGCTGTCCGCATCCGCCTGCTGCGGCACCTGGGCGAGCGGCTGGGGAGCAGCGGCGGTCTGGCCGGGCTGCGGCGCGGAGGGCGAGGTGTCGTTGCCGCAGCCGGCAAGGGGCAGGAGGAGAAGGCAGGCGAGCAGGGGAAGGCGGTGCATGGGCCGACACTATCGCGCTGTGCCGGCCGTCGAAACCCGCTATTGCCGCACCAAAGACAGGAGGATGGATGATGCAGGCAGTCGGAGTGATCGGCGCGGGGCAGATGGGAGCAGGGATCGCCCAGGTGGCGGCGCAGGCCGGCTATCGCGTGCTGCTGTCGGACGTGTCGGTCGAGCGTGCCGAAGCGGGCAGGACGGGGATCGCCAAGCAGCTTGCCCGCGCCCTCGAGAAGGAAAAGATCACCGCGCACGACCGGGATGCGGCGCTCGGGCGCATCGAAGCGGTGGGCGACCTCGCCGCCATGGCCGGGTGCGACCTGGTCATCGAGGCCGCGACGGAGCGCGAGGAGATCAAGCGCGCGATCTTTGCCGACGTGGGCACGGTGCTGGGCACCGATGCGATCCTGGCGAGCAACACCTCGTCGATCCCGATCACCCGGCTGGCGCAGGCATCGCCCGATCCCGCCCGCTTCATGGGCGTGCACTTCTTCAATCCCGTGCCGGTGATGGGGCTGATCGAACTGATCCGCGGGCTCGCGACCTCCGACGAGACGGTGTCGCGCGTGGAGGCGTTCGGCCAGTCGCTCGGCAAGCGCATCGTCCACGCCAACGACGCGCCCGGCTTCATCGTCAATCGCGTGCTGATGCCGATGCTGAACGAGGCCTGCTTTGCGCTGGGCGAGGGCGTGGCGACGATCGCGGACATCGACGCCGCGTGCCAGCTGGGGCTCAACCATCCGATGGGGCCGTTCACGCTGGCCGACTTCATCGGCCTCGATACCTGCCTGGAGATCACGCGCGTCCTGTTCGAGGGGACGGGGGACCCCAAGTTCCGGCCGGCGCCGCTCCTGGTGAAGTACGTCGAAGCCGGCTGGTACGGACGCAAGACCAAGCGCGGCTTCTATGACTACACGGGCGCGGAGCCGGTGCCGACGCGATAGCGCTTTCGGCTCGGCGCAGGAGCGGCCCGGCCGACGCCCGGTTGCCCCGGTGAGCGCCGGAGCCCGGCGGAAGGGGGCCCGACTCCCTGCCGACGGGTCGCGTTGTCCCCGGCCTCCGCCGGGGTGCGGCTGCCATGATGGGGCGGGTGGCCGGGCGCACCCGCGGGCGTTAAGGGTCGTTTCCTGTACGAAATGACTGCTTGCGCGAAACAACTGCGCGGCTGTCGGGTTAGGAGTGGCATGCAACCACCATCGGCGTTCGCGGCTCTGGAGGAGCCACCCTTTTCCCTGCTTCGTGATGCAAGCCTGTTCCTGGACTTCGACGGAACCCTCGTCGACCTGGCCGAACGACCGGACGGGGTCGAGGTGGACGACGCGCTGCACGCGCTGCTTCCGCGGCTGGCAGAGCGGCTCGACGGGCGGGTAGCCATCGTCAGCGGGCGATCGGTCGCACAGATCGACGACTTCCTCGGCGGCTCGCTCGGGCAGATCGCGGTCGTTGGCAGCCATGGCGCGGAGATCCGCCGCGCCGGCGGCGCGATCGTGCGGCCCGAACGGCCCCCGGTTCTGGAAACTGCCGAGGCGGCGTTCACGGAGCGGCTGGGGGATCGCCCCGGCGTGGTCATCGAGGTGAAGTCGCTGGGCGTCGCCATCCACTACCGCATGGCGCCGGAAGTGGAGCCGGAGGCCAAGGCCCTGGTGGAGGCGTTCGCGCGACACGACGGCCTGGAAGTGCAGCACGGCAAGATGATGGCCGAATTGCGCATGGCCGGCCATGACAAGGGCACGGCGATCGCCGCGCTGCTGGAGGATGCGCCGTTCCTCGGCCATGCGCCGATCTTCGTCGGCGACGATCTGACCGACGAGCCCGGATTCGTGTTGTGCGCCCGTCATGGCGGTGCCGGCATCCTGATCGGCAGCCCGCGCGATACCGCGGCCCGGTTCCGGCTCGAGGACGTGTGGCGCCTGCGTCGCTGGCTGGAGGCGGCGGCTTGACTGCGACGCTCGACCTCTGGCCCATCGGGAACTGCCAGGTATCCGCGCTTGTCGATCGTGCCGGCCGCTTCGTGTGGGGCTGCGTGCCGCGCGTCGATGGCGAACCGACCTTCTGCTCCCTGCTCGACGACCGGCCCAAGGGCGGCGAGGAGGGGTCGCGCGGCTTCTGGGACATCGACCTCGACGGCTGCGTCGAGACCCGCCAGTCCTACGTGCGCAACACTCCGGTGCTGACGACCCGGCATAGCGACGCCGATGGCAACGCCATCGAGGTGATCGACTTCGCCCCGCGGTTTCGCCGCAACGGGCGCATGTACCGGCCCGTGGCCTTCTGCCGGATCGTGCGGCCGGCCGCGGGGTCGCCCCGGGTGCGCGTGCGGCTGCGCCCGGCGCGGGACTGGGGCGCGCACTCGCCCGAGCGGACGCGCGGCACCAACCATATCCGCTACCTGCTGGGCGACATGACGCTGCGGCTGTCGACCAACGCGCCGGTCGGCTGGATCGAGGACGAGCGCCTGTTCCGGGTGGAGCGCCCGCTCTATTTCTTCCTCGGGCCGGACGAGAGCTTCTCGATGGACATCCCGCCCGCCGTCGAGGCGATGCTCGACGAGACGGTGGGGGAGTGGCGGCACTGGGTGCGGGATCTTGCCACCCCCGCGGAGTGGCAGGACGCCGTGATCCGCGCGGCGATCACGCTCAAGCTGTGCCAGCATGAGGAGACCGGCGCCATCGTCGCGGCGCTGACCACCTCGATCCCCGAACATGCGGGATCGCAGCGCAACTGGGACTATCGCTTCTGCTGGATCCGCGACGCCTATTACACGGTGCAGGCGCTCAACCGGCTGGGCGCGCTCGACGTGCTGGAGGGGTATCTCGAATATCTCCGCAACATCGTCGACAACGCCAAGGGCGGCCACATCCAGCCGCTCTATGGCGTGGGCGGGGAGGCGCAGCTTCCGGAGCGGATCGCAGAGGCGCTGACGGGCTATCGCGGCATGGGGCCCGTCCGCGTCGGAAACCAGGCATATGAGCAGGTCCAGCACGACGCCTACGGCCAGATCGTGCTGTCGAACGCCCAGGCCTTCTTCGACCAGCGGCTGTTCCGCATCGCGGGCGAGCGCGACTTCGAAGCGCTGGAACCGGTGGGGGAGCGGGCGTGGGAGTCGTTCGACCAGGCGGACGCCGGCCTTTGGGAACTGCGCACGCGCAGCCATGTGCATACCTATTCGGCGGCGATGTGCTGGGCGGCATGCGACCGCCTGGCGAGCGTCGCCAACCATCTGGGGCTCGAGGAGCGTGCATCCTTCTGGCGCGCGCGGGCCGACACGATGCGGAAGCGCATCGAGAAGGCGGCGTGGCGGCCGGAGACGAACCGCATGTCGGCGACCTTCAGCGGCGACGACCTCGACGCCAGCCTGATCCAGCTGCTCGACCTGCGTTTCGTCGCGCCCGACGACCCGCGCTTCCGCGGCACGCTGGAGGCGGTGGAGGCGGGGCTTCGGCGCGGGTCGCACATGCTGCGCTATGCGACCGAAGACGATTTCGGCCTGCCGCATACGGCCTTCAACGTCTGCACCTTCTGGCTGATCGAAGCGTTGCACGCGACCGGACGGGTAGAGGACGCGCGCGTCCTGCTGGAGGAGATGATCGAGCGGCGTACGCGCGCAGGACTTCTTTCGGAGGATATCGATCCCGCCACCGGCGAGCTCTGGGGCAACTATCCCCAGACCTACTCGCTGGTCGGGCTGATCAATTCGGCGATGCTGCTCAGCAAGCCGTGGACGGAGGTACGATGAGCCGCCTGATCGTGATTTCGAACCGCGTGCAGGCCCCGACCGCGGCCGGCGTCGGCGGCGCGCAAGGGGGGCTGGCGGTGGCGCTGACGGCGGCGCTGCGCGAGGAGCACGGCATCTGGTTCGGCTGGTCGGGCGAGACCGGCGAGGACCACGAGCTTCGGTTCGAGACCTTCGAGGGCGTGACCTCTGCCGTCATGGACCTGTCCGAGCAGGACGTGGAGGAATATTACGACGGCTTCGCCAATCGTACGCTCTGGCCGCTGTTCCACTATCGCCTCGACCTCACCGAGTTCGAGCGCGACTTCCAGGGCGGCTACGAGCGGGTGAACCGCGTCTTCGGCCAGGCGATCGGCCCCCATATCGAGCCCGACGACGTGGTGTGGGTCCACGACTATCACATGATCCCGCTCGGCTGGGTGCTGCGCCAGCAGGGCGTGAACAACCGCATGGGCTTCTTTCTCCACATCCCGTGGCCGCCGACGCGTCTCCTGGTCGCGCTTCCGCAGCACCGGCGGCTCGTCGAGTCGCTGTTCGCCTATGACGTCGTCGGCTTCCAGACGGAGGAGTGGCTCGAATCCTTCCGCCACTATGTCGTGACGGAAATGGGCGGCGTCCTCTCCGACGGCGACTGCGTGACCGTCGGCGGTCGCACCATCCGCGCGATCGCCTGCCCGATCGGCGTCGACGCGGAATCGTTCATCGCGGCCGCCAACGGGCCGGTCGCCAAGGCGACCCAGCTGCGCATGCTCGAGAGTGCGGTGGGGCGCAGCATGATGGTGGGCGTCGACCGGCTCGACTATTCGAAGGGCCTTGCCGAGCGCTTCTCAGGGTATGAGCGGTTCCTCCAGAACCATCCCGACCGTCGCGCGCTGGTCTATCTGCTCCAGATCGCCCCGCCGTCCCGCACGGCCGTGCAGAGCTATCGCGACATCCGCGATAACCTCGACGCCATGTCCGGGCGCATCAACGGCGCCTATGCCGACATCGATTGGGTGCCGATCCGCTACGTGAACCAGGGCTATCCGCGCGACGTGCTGGCCGGCATCTATCGCGCGGCCCGGATCGGGCTGGTCACCCCGTTGCGCGACGGCATGAACCTGGTGGCCAAGGAGTTCGTGGCGGCCCAGGATCCGCACGACCCCGGTGTGCTGATCCTTTCGCGCTTCGCGGGTGCCGCCGCGCAGATGCCGCAGGCCGTCCTCTGCAATCCCTACAGCGCCGAGGACGTGGCGGATGCCATTGACAAGGCGCTGCGCATGTCGCGCGAGGAGCGGATCGCCCGGTGGAAGCCGATGTTCGACAACGTGCGCAACGAGGACGTGCTGTGGTGGCGCCGGCGCTTCCTGGACACGCTGACGGAAGCGCCGCTGTGCGAGCGGAACGCGATCTAGCCGCGGCAGCTGCGTCCTGGATTCAGGACAGCAGCAGCCCGGCGAGCGCCGCCGACATCAGGTTTGCAAGGCTCCCGGCGACCAGCGCGCGCACGCCGAGCTTGGCGATCATCGGGCGCTGATTGGGGGCCAGGCTGCCGGTCGCGGCCATCTGGATCGCGATGGAGCTGAAGTTCGCGAAGCCGCACAGCGCGAAGGTCACGATGGCGACGGTGCGGGGCGACAGCTGGTCGCGCAGGTTGCCGAGTTCGATGAACGAGACGAACTCGTTCAGCACGACCTTGCTGCCGAACAGCCCGCCGGCGATGCCTGCCTCGTGCCAGGGGATGTTGAGCAGGAACATCACCGGCTGGAACACCGTGCCGATGATCATCTGGAAGCTCAGCTCGGGATGGCCGAACCAGCCGCCGACCGCACCCAGAAGGCCGTTGGCGAGCGCCACCAGCGCGACAAAGGCGAGCACCATCGCCCCGACGGCGACGGCGATCTTCACGCCGATCTGCGCGCCCGTCGCCGCCGCCATGATCAGGTTGGCGGCGCGTTCCTCTTCCAGGTGAACCTCCGCCTCGCGGATGGTCTCCTCCTCATCCGCCGCCGCTGTCGCATCCTTTGCCGCGACCGGGGCGTCCGGCATGATGATCTTGGCCATCAGCAGTCCGCCGGGTGCCGCCATGAAGGAGGCGGCGAGCAGGAAGGGCAGCGATTGCGGGCCGAGGAAGGCCGCATAGGCGGCAAGGATCGTGCCGGCGACGCCCGCCATGCCGACCGACATCACCGCGAACAGCTGCGAGGGCGTGAGGCTGGCGAGATAGGGCCGGATCACCAGCGGAGCCTCGCTCTGGCCCACGAAGATGTTGGCCGCGGCGCACAGCGATTCGACCTTGGAGACGCCGGTTACCTTTTCGATGCCCCCGCCGACCCAGCGGACGACGAACTGCATCACCCCCAGATGGTAGAGGATCGAGACCAGGGCCGCGAAGAAGATGATGACCGGCAGGGCCGAGATGGCAAAGCTGTGGCCGCCCATTTCCGGCCGCGCGAGCGGGCCGAACACGAAGTCGGTGCCGGCCTGCGCATAGCCGAGCAGCGCGGAGACGCCCGCGGCGGCACCCTGGATCAGGCGCCGGCCGAACGGTACGTAGAGCACCAGCACCGCGATGCCGACCTGCAGCGCGAAGGCGGCGCCCACGACGCGCAGCCGGATGGCCCGGCGGTTCGTCGAGATTGCGAAGGCGATCGCAAGGATCACGACGATACCGGCCACGCCGATAAGAAAACGGTTCATTCCTGGTTCCGGCCCCGTGCCCGCTCGGCAGGCGTAGTGATGGTCACGTCGAGCTTCTGGCGCAGAAGCGCGGCGGCACTATGGCCAAGCGGCGCTCGCGGCAACAGTCCTTTCATCGCGGGACGTTGCATTTCAGGCGGTTGCGCGCATTGACCGACACGGGAAAGCGTCTAGCGTCGCGCGGATGACTCCCCATCCTTCCACCGCGGTTCCGCGGTCGTTGTTCGTGTTCTCCATCTTCTACGGCGGCATGGTCTGCATCGCGGGTGTGCTGGGCAACAAGCAGGTCGCACTCGGGCCGCTGGCCGTCGAAGCGGGCATCTTCGCCTTCCTGCTGCTCGTGACCGTCTCCAGCGCAGTCGCCGAACTGCACGGCCGCGCCACCGCCAACCGGCTGGTGCAATATGGCTTCGTCCCGCTGATCTTCTCGATCCTGCTGCTGCTGGCGGTGCTGACCGTGCCGGCCGCGCCGGACATGGAGCCCGAGCGGCTGGCCGCGTTCGACCTGATGATGCGCGCGACGCCGCGCATCTGGGGCGCGGGGATCGTCGCCTATGGCGTGTCGCAGACGCTGAACGTCACCATCTTTGCCGCGATGCGCCGCGGCGTGGGCAAGTTCCTGTGGCTGCGGGCGGGAACGGCCAGCGCCCTGTCGCAGATCGTCGACACGCTGATCTTCATCACCATCGCCTTCTACGGCGCCTTCCCGATCGGCCAGCTGATCGTCGGACAGATGATCGCCAAGGTGGTGCTGTCGATCGTGCTGGTGCCGCCGCTCATCTATTTCTTCGTCGCGCTCGGCCGCTGGCTGGACGGGACCGGAGCGGAGCGGGCGGCATGAGCGACGACTACATCTATGACGAGGCGACCGGCGAGTGGATCAGCCCGGCCGACGCCGCCGCTGCCGCCCCTTCGGAGGCGCCGGACGGCGAGGTCGAGGTGCGGGATGCCGCGGGCAACCTGCTTGCGGACGGCGACAGCGTCACGCTGGTCAAGGACCTGAAGGTCAAGGGCGCGAACCAGACGCTGAAGCGCGGCACCGTCATCAAGTCGATCCGCCTGACCGGCGACGCGCAGGAGATCGACTGCCGGTTCGAAGGCATCAAGGGGCTGGTGCTGCGCGCGGAGTTCGTGCGCAAGCGGTGAACGCGCCGGACCCCGGCGCAGGCCGGGGGTCCGGATCCCGATAGGGCGACCGCGGTTGGTGCGCGGGGCCCTGGGCTCCTGCCTCCGCAGGAGCACGGCGCAGGCGGGGGAGTGCCCGCCCCTTCAAAAACTTTGGATCGCGGCGCGCTTGGCGCTACAGGCGCGCGCATGACCGACCATTCCCCCGATCCCGCGATGCTTGCCAAGGCGGAGACGCTGACCGAAGCGCTGCCTTATCTCCAGCGCTATGCCGGCAAGACCTTTGTCGTGAAATATGGCGGGCACGCGATGGGCGACCCGGAACTGCAGCGCGACTTCGCCGAGGATGTGGTGCTGCTGAAGGCGGTGGGCATCAACCCGGTGGTGGTCCACGGCGGCGGGCCGCAGATCGGGTCGATGCTCAAACGGCTGGGCGTCGAAAGCCGCTTCGTCGACGGTCTGCGCGTGACCGATGCCGCCACGGCCGAGGTCGCGGAGATGGTCCTCGCCGGCAAGATCAACAAGGAGATCGTGTCCTGGATCGCCGCCGCCGGGGGGCGCGCGGTCGGTATCTCGGGCAAGGACGCCGGCCTCGTGCGCGCCGAAAAGGTGCAGCGGATCGAGCCCGACCGCAATTCGGGCATCGAGCGCCATGTCGACCTGGGCTTCGTTGGCGAGCCGGTGGCGGTGGACCCGACGCTGCTCAACAGCCTGGCGCGCGACGGCTTCATTCCCGTCGTGGCGCCGGTCGCGCTCGGCGCGGACGGCCACACCTACAACGTCAACGCCGACACCATGGCGGGCGCGATCGCCGGCGCGCTGGGGGCTGCGCGCTTCTTCCTGCTGACGGACGTGCCCGGGGTGATGGACAAGCAGGGCGAGTTGCTCACCGACCTCCAGCCCGGCGACATCGCCGCGCTGAAGGAGGACGGCACCATCAAGGGCGGCATGATCCCCAAGGTCGAGACCTGCGTCGCCGCCGTCGGCGCGGGCGTGGACGCGGCCGTAATCCTGGACGGCCGCATTCCGCACGGGCTGCTCTTGGAGATCTTCACGCGGCAGGGCGCGGGAACGCTGGTTCGCGCCTGAGGGGGCGCCTCTTTTCCGGTCAAGCCGACGTTTGCAAAGCCCGCTTTGTGCCCCTGCGCAGGCAGGGGCCCAGGGCCAAGCAGACCAACGGGTGCCTTGCCGCCCTGGGCTCCTGCCTGCGCAGGAGCACGGGAAAGGGCTTTGCGAAGGTTCCACGGTCGCCAGGGTGACGGGAGAGCAGGTGGGGCAGGGCGCACCGCCCCGCTTGTCCGCATGGGGGCGGCTGGGGTATCTCCCCGTCCAGCAAGCCTTGGAGCCCCCGCGTTGAACATCCTCATCGAGATCCTCAACTACCTGCTCAACGTCCTGTGGTGGATCATCTTCGTCCAGTTCGTGCTGTCGATCCTGATCGCCTTCAACGTCATCAACACGCACAGCGACTTCGTGCGCAGCGTGTGGCGGGCGCTGAACGTCATCACCGAACCGATCTATCGCCCGTTCCGCCGGATCCTGCCGGACCTGGGCGCGATCGACCTTGCGCCGATGGCGGTGCTGGTGACCATGGGCATCCTCCAGACGATCGTGCTGCCGGCGCTGTATCGGGCGACGCTGCCCTACGCGATCTGATGCGGGCCGGGGCGGCCTGGTCGCCCGACGCGCATGGAATCCGCATCGCGGTGCGCGTGACGCCCCGTTCCTCGCGGGAGGCGTTCGGGGGCAGCGATGCGGAGCATTTTTCCGCGCGGCTGACGGCGCCGCCCGTCGAAGGCGCCGCCAATGCCGCGCTGGTGCAACTGGTGGCCCGCAGCTTCGGCGTACCGAAGCGTGCGGTGACGCTGGTCGCGGGCGACACGGCGCGGCTGAAGCGGTTGCGGGTGGAAGGCGACACCGCGGCGCTGGAACAGACGGCCGCGACCCTCTATGCGACCAAGGCATGAGCGCTGACATCATCGACGGAAAGGCCTTCGCGGCCGGGTTGCGGGGCCGGGTAGGCGAGGCCGCAGGAGCATTTGCCAAGGCCGCCGGCCGCCCCGCGGGGCTTGCGGTGGTGCTGGTGGGCGAGGACCCGGCCTCGGCCGTCTACGTCCGCTCCAAGGGCAAGGCGACGGTCGCCGCCGGCATGGCGAGCTTCGAGCACCGCCTGCCCGCCGACACCGACCAGGCGACGCTCGAGGCACTGGTCGACCAGCTCAACGCCGATCCGGCGGTCGACGGTATCCTGGTGCAGCTGCCGCTCCCGCGCCACCTGGATGCGGACGCGGTGCTGCTGCGCATCGATCCGGACAAGGACGTCGACGGCTTCCACCCGGTCAACGCCGGTCGGCTCGCCTCCGGCCTGCCGGGCTTCGTGCCGTGCACGCCGCTCGGCTGCCTGATGCTGCTGCGCGACCGGCTCGGCGACCTGTCGGGGAAGGAGGCGGTGGTGATCGGCCGCTCCAACATCGTCGGCAAGCCGATGGCGGCGCTGCTGACCGCCGATAGCGCCACCGTCACGCTGGCGCATTCGCGCACGCGGGATCTTCCGTCCCATGTGGGTCGCGCCGACATCGTCGTCGCGGCCGTGGGTCGTCCGAACTTCGTGCGCGGCGAGTGGCTGAAGCCCGGCGCGACGGTAATCGACGTGGGCATCAACCGAGTCGAGGGCGGGCTGGTCGGCGACGTCGACTTTGCCTCCGCAGTCGAAGTGGCCGGGGCGATCACGCCGGTGCCGGGCGGGGTGGGGCCGATGACCATCGCCGTCCTCCTGCGCAACACGCTGGTCGCAGCGCACCGTCGTGCGGGCGTGCCGCTCGACGACGCCACGCTCTAATCGCGGAGGGCCCGCCGTGCTCGAGCTGTTCATCTCCGCCCTGATCACCTTCTTCGTGGTGATCGATCCCCCCGGCTGCGCCCCGATCTACGCGGGGCTGACGGCGGGGGCGAGCGGGGTGCAGCGCCGCAGCATGGCGATCCGCGCGGTGGTCACCGCGGCCGCGATCCTGCTGGTGTTCGCGCTGTTCGGGCGCGGCCTGCTCCATGCGCTCGGCATCAGCCTCGACAGCTTCCGGATCGCGGGCGGCATCATGCTGTTCCTGATCGCGCTGGAAATGGTGTTCGAGAAGCGCACCCAGCGCCGCGAGGACCGCGCCGCCAAGATCATCGAGACGCACGAGGTGGAGGACGTCTCGATCTTCCCCATGGCGATGCCGATGATCGCGGGGCCGGGATCGATCGCCAGCGTCATGCTGCTGATGGGTCAGACCGACGGCACCACCGCCAAACTGGTCGTGCTGGCCGCCCTGGCGAGCAACCTCCTGCTGATGCTGGTGGCGCTGCTCGCGGCCGCCCCGCTGATGCGCCTGCTGGGCGCCAAGATCGAAGCGGTGATCACTCGCGTGCTGGGCGTCCTGCTGGCGGCGCTCGCCTCGCAGTTCGTGATCGACGGCCTGCGGGCGAGCTTCTTGTAACCTGCGCGGCTCTTTGTTGCGGTTCTGCTACACGCACGACAGAAAATTTCGCGGCCGGCGCAACTTTCTTTACAGTCCGATATGCACGAGCCATCCCCAGGGAATGCGGGCGTAGGAGCGCCTGTATTCCGAGGCCCGGACCAACGTTCGGGCACACAGGGGGACAACAAGTTGATGAGTTCTTCCACCAAGCGCACCATCCTGCGCGGAACCACTGCACTTTCTGCTCTCGCTCTTGTCGGCGTGACTGCGCCTGCGTTCGCTCAGACGGCGACCACCGCCGCTCCCGATGACGCAACCACGGTCCTTGCGCCTGCTCCGCAGGAAACGGCAGTCGAGGAAACCGGCGCCGACATCGTGGTGACTGGCTCGCTGTTCCGGCGTACGGACGCGGAAACCCCGTCGCCCGTGACCGTCCTGAGCGCCGAATCCTTGGCGCAGCGCGGCATCAACACGGTTGCAGAGGCGGTGCAGCGCGTTTCGGCAAACGGCGCTGGCACGATTTCTCAGGGCTGGAACACCGGCAACAACTTCGCGACCGGCGCAAACGCCGTGTCGCTGCGCGGCCTGACGGTGCAGTCGACGCTGACCGTGTTCGACGGCTTGCGCATGGCGCCGTACCCGCTCGCGGACGACGGCCATCGCAACTTCGTCGATCTGAACACCATTCCGAGCGCGATCATCGACCGGATCGAAGTGCTGCGCGACGGCGCATCCTCGACCTACGGTGCGGACGCGGTCGCCGGCGTGATCAACGTCATCACCAAGAAGCAGATCGAGGGGCTCCACCTCAACGGTTCCGCCGGCATCTCCGATCGCGGCGACGCGGCCGAGCAGCGCTTCGACGCGACCTGGGGCTACGGCGACCTGAAGGAGCAGGGCTTCAACTTCTACATCAACGGCGAGTATCAGCGGAACGAGGCGCTGTATGCGCGCGACCGCGGCTTCCCGTACAACACGGCGGATCTCAGCAGACAGTGCGCCCCGTCGATCGGCCGCCCGGAAGTGCGCGACGCCAACGGGAACATCACCCAGACCGCCATCGCGGCCGGGACCACCACCTGCCGCGCCAATGGCATTCGCAACGGCTTCAACGTCGACGGCGGCTTCAACGGTCTGCTTTCCACCACCGTCCCTGTTGCACGTCCCGTGGATGACGCGGGCGCAGGCACCGGCCGTTACAACCTGATCAACGCCGCCGCGGGCTGCCGTGATCTGACCGCCGTCACCGTTCTGCCGAGCCAGTCGGCCACGGCAGGCTCGATCCAGTGCCAGCAGGATTTCCGCAACCAGTATTCGCAGCTGCTGCCCGATCAGGAGCGCCTGGGCTTCTCCGGCCGCTTCACGGCGAACGTCGGTGATCGCGCGCAGGTGTATGCGATCGCCAACTATTACCAGACCGAGACGAAGACGCAGCTTTCGCCCCTCGGCTTCAACAACCAGACGACGCCCCCGGGCACCGTCCTGCTCAACCCGCTCTACCTGCCGGTGTATGTCTGCGCGGGTGGCGTGGGCTCGCTCACGATGCTGGATACCGGGTGCAATGCCACCAATGGCACGCTCAATCCGAACAACCCGTACGCGGCAACCGGCCAGCGCGCCCAGGTCCTGGCGCTGTACGACCAGCCGCGTATCATCGAGTCCAAGGCACGCGCGCTGCGCGGCGTTGTCGGCATCTCGGGCACGTTTGGAAGCGACTGGAACTACGCCGCAGACTTCACCGCGTCGAACGTCCAGCTCGACATCAACCAGGCAAATTATCTGATTCCGCAGCGAATCATGGATGTCGTTGCCCGCGGCACGTACAACTTCGTCAACCCGGAGCTGAACTCGCAGGAGATCCGCGATTACATCGCGCCGCTCAACAGCACGCGTTCGGAATCCGACCTGTGGCAGGCAAGCGCCACCCTCAGCAAGGGCATCGTCCGCCTGCCTGGTGGCCCGCGTCAGGCTGCGGTCGGCGTGTCCTATCGTCACGAGTCGATCAACAATCCGAGCGCGAACCCGCAGAACGACTCCTCGCCGTATGACCGCTATTACGGCGTGAACTCGGTTGGTGCGATCGGCAGCCGCGAAGTGCGCTCGGCGTTCTTCGAAATCAACGCGCCGATCCTGGAACAGCTCGAAATCAACGGTTCGGGCCGGTACGACGACTACTCGTCGGGCCAGAGCAACTTCTCGCCGAAGATCGGCGCGAAGTTCACGCCGATCCGGCAGCTGGCGGTGCGCGGTACCTATTCGAAGGGCTTCCGCATCCCGAGCTTCAACGAAGCCTTTGGTCTTCCGACCACCGGCTACGTGACTCGGCAGCTCGACCGCAATAATCCGGCGCAGCTGGCGTTCATCAATGCGCACGGCGGCAACGATTATGCGACGGGGCAGTTCTCGGTTGGCCAGACCACGACCGGCAACCCGGGCCTGGATCCGGAAAAGTCGACCAGCTGGACGGTCGGCGCGATCTTCGAGCCGATGCGCCGGGTCAGCCTGACGGTCGACTACTGGAACATCCGGATCGACGGCATCATCGGCGCTGCGGACGACACGGGCGTGTTCGAGCAGTACTACGCCAACAACGGCGTCGTGAACGTTCCGGGGATCACGGTTCGTCCGGGCATTGCAGACGTGAACTTCCCGAACGCGCTGCCGCACCTCGGCTTTATCGAGTCCTCGTTCCAGAACGGCGACTCCCAGAAGGTGTCCGGCATCGACTTCGGCGCGAACGTCGAGTTCCCGATCAACGACAACATCACCTTCATCAGCAGCCTGGAGGGGACGTATCTGCTCAAGTTCGAGCGGATCACCGAATCGGGCAACGTGCAGCGTTACGACGGCACGCTCAGCCCCTGCGACGTCACGTCGTGCTCGGGTGCGCCGAAGTGGCGTGGCAGCTGGCAGAATACGGTCATCATCGGCGACGCGTCGATCACGGCCACTGCCTATTACACCAGCGGCTATGACCTGGCTTCGATCGACTATGACGGTGTGAAGGGCGACTGCCTTGCCAGCATCGGCGCGTCGGTCGTCACCTATCGCGATGGCGTGACCCCGGTCCGGTGCGAAGGCCCCGAGACCTGGAACGTCGATCTGACGGCGAGCTACAAGATCAACGACAAGTTCACGCTGTACACCAACATCTTGAACGTGCTCGATCTGAAGGCGCCGTTTGACCCGAGCGCTGCCTACAGCACGGGCCAGTACAACCCGGCATGGGCGGGCGCGAACATCCTCGGCCGCTTCATCCGCGTTGGTGCGAAGGTCGATTTCTAAGCGATCCGCTTAGACCCACTAGGAAGGGCCGCCTCGAAAGAGGCGGCCCTTTTTCTTCAGCATCGCCCAATGCCCTGCCATTTGGTGGCGCCGCTTCAACCCACGGCCGGTGGCGGTCCGTCGCCTTCATTCATTGCACGGTGGAGCGATCCCGCACCTCGTCCGTCAGGATCGGGCCGGGAAGCTTGCAGCCGCGTCGTCAGGTGGATCGAGCTGTTGCGACTGACCAGCAGTTTTGCGATCCGATCGGTGATCGAAGAGCGCCGACAAGGGGGGCGGCGGCCTGTCGAACAGGATGGTCGCGTCGATCCGGCCCATGCACGAAGGGTGGAAGTGCGGACACGCCACGTCCGCTACTGTCGGCTCGACTTGCTCTGTGCGGGCTCGTTCGCGTGAGTGCGTGCTCAGCATTGTTATCGCTGCGCCGCTACGACGATCTGGAGCAGTGCCCTAGAGGTTGGCTTTACCTGCCCCACCGCATTCAATATCGCCTCCGAAGCTTGGCCTGCTCCCCCGATCAGTCGTTTGCTGGCGGCGTCTGGCCCGCAACCTGATGCGGTGTACGTCCAGCAACCCGCCCATCAATGACAGTCATTGCACCGCTGCCTTGTGGGAACCAAGGGGACGAGCATTGTAGGCCGGGAACGATCGCAGATCCTTGCCGGGGTTGCTCCGGGCTCCACTAGGTGACCAACAGAGTTGCGAGGCAGGAGTTCTTGGAGATCCGGCATGGTGACAGGAATGTCACGTCCTCCGAAATTTCGGTGGCCCGCGATCACGGATGTTGCGCTGCGGCACGTGATCCATAGCATGAAGGCAGCGACGGCATTGCGTGAGCCGCGCCTTGAGCAGTGTGATACGTCGCCTTCAAGGGGAAAACACGAATGAAAGCTGTTTTTCGGTCGCGCCTCCTGGTCTCCTCCCTGCTGATCGGGACCACCTTGAGCGCCCATCCCGCCTTTGCGCAGATAGTGCCGCAAACTGAAGAAACCGCCACAGGGGATGCGTCCCAGGCACCGGCAGACGTTCCGAGCGGCGACATCGTGGTCACCGGAACACTGATCCGAAATCCGAACCTCACGTCGTCAAGCCCAGTTAACGTGGTGGGCCAGGAGGAACTGGCGTTGCGGCAAAGCAACGTGGCCGAAGAAGTGCTGCGTTCGCTGCCAGGCGTCGTTCCGAGCATCGGTTCCTCGGTGAACAACGGCAACGGTGGTTCCTCGTTCGTCGACCTCCGCGGCCTGGGTCCTCAACGCAACCTGGTGCTGCTGAACGGCTCGCGGCTGGTGCCGGCCGATTTCAACGGCCAGGTCAATCTGAACATCATCCCCTTGGCGCTCGTCGATCGGGTCGACGTGCTGACCGGTGGCGCCACCACCACCTATGGTGCGGACGCCGTTTCGGGCGTCGTGAACTTCATCACCCGCAAGGATTTCAGCGGGCTGGAGATCAATGCCTCGGAGCAGATTACGGAGCGCGGTGATGGCAACGTCTTCCGCGTCGACCTGACGACCGGCGCGAACCTGGACGACGGTCGCGGCAATGTGACGCTGAGCGTCGGCTATCAGAAGGCGAAGCCGGTCTTCCAAGGCGACCGCGACGTGTCGATCGCACAGGTCGATTCGGTCACCGGCGAGGAATCCGGTTCGGGCACGACGGTGCCGATCCGCCTGAATCTGGGCGACGGCAACGGCACGCTGCAGTTAGACCCCGCAAGCGGAAACCTGGTTCCCAGCTACCAGTTCTTCAACTTCAACCCGTACAACGTCTTCCAGACGCCGTTCGAGCGCTACAGCCTCTACACCGCCGGCCGCTATGAAGTCGCCGACGGCATCGAAGCCTATGCCGAGGGTCTGTTTTCAAAGACCAAGGTTTCGACGGTCATCGCGCCTTCGGGCACCTTCGGCCTTTCGTACCAAATCCCGTACAACAGCCCGTTCCTGCCCGCAGGCGTTCTCAACGCGGCTTGTGCCGCAAACGGCCTCGACGCCGCAGCCTGCGCTGCAGCGGCTTCGTCCACGGCGACGCCCGTCGCTGGCCAGAATACCTTCGGCGCCACGCTGTCGCGTCGCTTCACCGAAGGCGGCTCGCGCATTTCCGAGTACACGACGCAACTGTTCCAGTTCCGCACCGGTCTGCGTGGCGATGTCGGCGAGCACCTGAGCTACGACGTCTCAGGGAGCTATGGTGAGAGCGAAAACACGTCGCGCAGCACTGGCCAGGGCTTGTTCTCGCGGACCCAGGCCGCGTTGCTGGCAAACAACACGACCACTTGCGCGAACGGTGACGCGGCGTGCGTCCCGCTGAACCTGTTCGGCCCGGAAGGTTCAATTACGCCGGAGATGTTCGCCTATCTGAACATCCCCACGACCTCGGCGACCAAGACTTCGCTGGCCACCGTCCGGGGTGTCCTCTCCGGAGACTTCGGCTTCGCGACCCCAGGTGCGAACGATGCGGTCGGCTTCGCGGTCGGCGCTGAGTATCGCCGCTACGTCGCCGAAAGCACCTCGGACCTGTCCAGTCAGACTCCGGACGAAGTCCTGGGTGCGGGCGCAGCCAATCCGGACTCGCGCGGGACCTACAATGTCAAGGAAGCGTTCGCCGAGATCATCGCCCCACTGGTTCAGGACCGTCCGTTCTTCCACAACCTCACTCTGGAACTCGGCGCGCGGTATTCCGACTATTCGACCGCAGGTTCCAACTGGACCTGGAAAGCGGGCGGGAACTGGGAGCCGACGAACTGGATCAAGGTTCGCGGCAACTATCAGAAGGCGACCCGTGCACCGAACATTGGCGAGCTGTTCAGCCCGCAGGTGACCGGCCTCGACAACTTCGCCACGGATCCGTGCCAGGGCGCAGCCCCGGTGACCAACGCTCAACTGCGCGCGATCTGTCTTGCTCAGGGTGCGCCCGCCTCCTCCATCGGCAGCATCGAAGCCGAGCCATCCGCACAGCCGAACAACCGCACCGGTGGCAACCTGGATCTGGGCGTCGAAAAGGCCACCACCTGGACGGCGGGCGTCGTGGTGACCCCGGACTTCGTGCCTGGCCTGACCATCTCGGCCGACTATTACAACATCAAGGTTCGCGACGCGATCAGCCAGCCGTCGTTTGGCGATGCACTGAACGCGTGCTTCCTGGAGTCCAACAACCCCGGCCTCGACCCGACCAATCCAGCCTGTACCGCGATCCGCCGGAACCCGGCGACGGGCGGTCTGTTCGGCACCGCAGGCGCCTATGTCCCGCTGCCCTATTCCAACTCGGGCCGCATCTGGACGGATGGTGTCGACTTGACGATCAACTATCGTCGCGACCTGCAGTTCGCGAAGCTTGATCTGAGCTTTGCGGGGAATTGGACGAACGCATCGAAGTTCCAGGCGACCCCGGCTTCGGTGATCCGCGAGTGCGTTGGCTACTACAGCAACAGCTGCGGCAGCCCTGGTGCGGGTATCAACTTCCGCGGATCGATCCAGCCGGAGTGGAGCTTCAACCAGCGTACCACTCTGAGCTTCGACAAGATCGATGTGTCGCTGTTGTGGCGTTACGTCGACAAGATGGAATATGAGCCGCTCGCGGTCGAGGAACTCCTGAATGACAACAACCCGGACACCGATCCGCCTCTGGAGCAGTTCCGCCGGATCAAAGCGGCGCATTATTTCGATCTGGCGACCCGCTTTGCCGCGACCGAGAACTTCGACTTCACCGTGACGGTGACGAACCTGTTCGACAAGGATCCCCCGCTGGTCGGTAACACGATCGGTTCGACGTCGTTCAACAGCGGCAACACCTATCCGTCGACCTACGACGCGCTGGGTCGTCGTTTCGCCTTTGGTGCCAAGCTGAGGTTCTGATTTACGCGGAAAGCTTCAGGAAGGAGGGCGGGCCGCAAGGCTCGCCCTTTTTCATGGGGTTCTCGCTGCCTGTACAAAGCAATCAGCAGCGTGCCGCGAACGGATGAACCGCGAAGCCCTGCCTCTTCGGCGGAGGATTTAGCGCCGGCCTGGCAAGCAGCGGCGCATCGCGCCAAGGCTATCCGACCGGACGGGCCGCCCCGCTCCTGCAGCCCGTCAGGAGCCGTCCGGGCGGTGCGAGTTGATCGGGGTGCGATCCCGAAGCCGATCGAGCTCGGCGCCGTCACGCCGTTCCAGTGCCCGCCACTCAGCCTCTGTGCGGCAGACGCGCTGCTTGCGAACGTAGGATCCCGTTTCCTCGATGCGGACGCAGCGTTTCTTTGGGGGCGTGGGCGTGGGCAGTGCCGGCGGGGAAGCCTGAAGGGCCAAGGCGGCGGCGAGAAGGCTGAGCAAGGGCAATCTCCTGCAATCGCCGCATGAACCTCTCACAGTCGCCCGTGCAGGGCAACGTCACGCTGCGGCGTGACGGGAACCCGGCGCACGAAGAAAGAAGGGCGCGTCAGGGTTCGACGCGCCCCTTTCGTGCGGGCAGGCAGCTGTGCCTCAGGCCACGCTCAGCCGCAGGGCGCCTTCGCCTTCGTCCACGGTGACGGTCGAACCGTCGCGGACCTCGCCCTTCAGGATCAGGTCGGCGAGCGGGTCCTGCAGGTAGCGCTGGACTGCGCGTTTCAACGGGCGCGCGCCGTAGACGGGATCATAGCCCACCCGGCCGAGCCAGTCGCGCGCACCGTCGGTCAGGTGGATGGCGATCTTGCGATCCGCCAGCAGCTTGGCCACGCGGCCGACCTGGATGTCGACGATCGGCGCCATGTGCGCGCTGCCCAGGCGATGGAACAGGATGATCTCGTCCAGCCGGTTGAGGAATTCCGGGCGGAAGTGCGCGCGCACCACGTCCATCACCTGCGGCTCGACATCGTCGACCGACTGGCCCTCGGCGAGGTTGGTCAGATACTGGCTGCCGAGGTTCGAGGTCAGGATGATGATCGTGTTCGAGAAATCGACGGTGCGGCCCTGGCCATCGGTCAGCCGCCCGTCGTCGAGCACCTGGAGCAGCACGTTGAACACGTCGCCGTGCGCCTTCTCGACCTCGTCGAACAGCACGACCTGATACGGTCGGCGCCGGACGGCTTCGGTCAGCACGCCGCCTTCCTCATAGCCGACATAGCCCGGAGGAGCGCCGATCAGGCGGGCGACAGCATGCTTCTCCATGAACTCGCTCATGTCGATGCGGACCATCGCGTTGGGATCGTCGAACAGGAATTCGGCGAGCGCCTTGGTGAGCTCGGTCTTCCCGACGCCGGTCGGCCCCAGGAACAGGAACGAGCCCAGCGGCCGGTTCGGATCCTGTAGGCCGGCGCGGCTGCGGCGGACGGCGGTGGAGACGGCACGCACCGCCTCGGCCTGGCCGATCACGCGCTTGCCCAACTGTTCCTCCATCGCGAGCAGCTTTTCTCGCTGGCCCTCCAGCATGCGGTCGACGGGGATGCCGGTCCAGCGGCTGACCACGCCGGCGATGTCGTCGGCGGTGACCTCCTCGCGCAGCATCGCGCCCTTGGTCTGGCTCTGCGCTTCCTCCAGCTGGCGGGTGAGGGCGGGGATGCGGCCGTAGGAGAGCTCGCCAGCACGGGCGAGATCGCCCTGGCGCTGCGCCTGCTCCAGCTCGACGCGCGCGGCATCGAGTTGCTCCTTCAGCTTGGCTTCGGCGCCGATCTTGTCCTTCTCGCCCTGCCAGCGGGTGGTGAGCTCGGCCGACTGCTGTTCGAGGTTGGCGAGTTCCTCCTCCAGCGTGGCGAGCCGGTCCTGCGAGGCGGCGTCGCTCTCGCGGCGCAGCGCCTCGCGCTCGATCTTGAGTTGGATGATCCTGCGGTCGAGGTTTTCGATCTCCTCGGGCTTGGATTCCACCTCCATGCGGATGCGCGAGGCCGCCTCGTCCATCAGGTCGATCGCCTTGTCGGGCAGGAAGCGGTCGGTGATGTAGCGGTTCGACAGCGTCGCCGCCGAGACCAGCGCACCGTCGGTGATGCGCACGCCGTGGTGAAGCTCGTACTTCTCCTTCAGCCCGCGCAGGATCGAGATGGTGTCCTCGACCGTCGGCTCTCCGACGAACACGGGCTGGAAACGCCGCTGGAGCGCGGGGTCCTTTTCGACGTACTTGCGATATTCGTCGAGCGTGGTCGCGCCGATGCAATGGAGCTCGCCGCGAGCGAGCGCGGGCTTCAGCAGGTTGCCGGCGTCCATCGCGCCTTCGGATTTGCCCGCGCCGATCAGCGTGTGCATCTCGTCGATGAAGAGGATGATCTGGCCCTCGGCGCCCTTCACCTCGTCGAGCACGCCCTTCAGCCGCTCCTCGAACTCGCCGCGATATTTCGCGCCGGCGATCAGGCTGCCCATGTCGAGCGCCATCAGCGTGCGGTCCTTGAGCGTGTCGGGGACGTCGCCGTTGGCGATACGCAGCGCCAGGCCCTCGGCGATCGCGGTCTTGCCGACGCCGGGTTCTCCGATCAGCACCGGATTGTTCTTGGTACGGCGGGCGAGGATCTGGACGGTGCGGCGGATTTCCTCGTCGCGGCCGATCACCGGATCGAGCTTTCCGGCGTGCGCTGCCTCCGTCAGGTCGCGCGCGAACTTCTTGAGCGCGTCGTAGCGGTCTTCGGCCGTCGCGGTGTCGGCGGTGCGGCCGCCGCGCAGATCGTTGATCGCGGTGTTGAGCGCGTCCGCGCGCACCCCTGCGGCGGCAAGCGCCTTGCCCGCGGCAGTGTTGGGGGAAAGTGCAAGGGCGAGCAGCAGCCGTTCGACGGTGACATAGCTGTCGCCGGCTTTCTGCGCGACCTGCTCGGCCTGGTCGAGCACGCGCACCGCGTCGTTGTCGAGGCCAGGGGTCTGCTGCGCGCCGCTGCCGGACACGGCCGGGATCCTGGCGAGCGCAGCGTCGGTGTCCGCGACGGCACGGGGCGCGTCGCCGCCGGCGCGCTGGATCAGCCCGGCGGCCATCCCTTGGTCGTCATCGAGCAGGGCCTTGAGCAGGTGTTCGGGCGCGATACGCTGGTGGTTGAGGCGAATGGCGACGGTTTGCGCGGCCTGGAGGAAGCCCTTCGCGCGATCGGTGAATTTCTCTAGGTTCATGACGAATCCCTGTTACCTTTGAGAAGCAAGATGGTGTTGCCATTGTGCAACACAAGAGGTGTGTGATGCTGACATTCGCATTGTTGATCCTGGCCCCGATGCAGGATGCTCCGTCGCCTGCGCCGGTCAAGCTGGTGGTGCCGGCGGGGCCGTGCAAGCCGATGGTCGACGGGGTCGTCGTCACGCTCGACGGCCTGCGCGCGGCCACGGGGCAATGGGCGGCAGCGAAGCGCGAGGTGCGGTTCGAGCCGGATGCTAAGGCGGACCCCGCCTGCATGCAGGACGTGCTCAAGCTGCTGGGTGCGGCGGGGGCGGGGGAGAAGTTCCCGCTCGCCTTCGTCGAGAACGAGGCGATGTCGGGCGTCGAGGGAGACTGATCCTTCGGGGCGGGGCGCCGGCCGCGGGTCGATCTCGGGAAATAGGCTCGGGCGCCTGCGATGACGTGAGCTTTCACCGCGTCGAGCCGTGGAATCCATTGTCACCTTCCTCGCGAGACCATAGGCTTGGTGCATCCAGCTCTCGATCCTCGAGGTTTCATGTTCCGCTTCGCCACGCTTCTCGCCGCTTCCACCGCGCTCGCCACCGGCTCGGCCGCCTGGGCTGCGCCAACCGCGCCGCAGGCGGTAGCGGCAACCGCCGCACCGCTGCCGGCAGCACCGCTCGCCGAACTGATCCGGCCGGTCGACATTCCCCATGAGAAGTTCACGCTGCCCAACGGCCTGACCGTGATCGTCCACACCGATCGCAAGGCGCCGATCGTGGCGGTGTCGACCTGGTACGACGTCGGCTCCAAGCACGAGCCCAAGGGGAAGACCGGCTTTGCGCACCTGTTCGAGCATCTGATGTTCAACGGCTCGGAGAATGCACCGGGCGACTTCTTCGCGCCGCTGCGCGAAGTGGGGGCGACCGACTTCAACGGGACGACCTCGTTCGATCGCACCAACTATTTCGAGACGGTGCCTCGGGCGGCGCTCGATCGCGCGCTGTTCCTGGAAAGCGATCGCATGGGTTATCTGCTCGGCGCGATCACCCAGGGCGTGCTCGACGAGCAGCGCGGCGTCGTTCAGAACGAGAAGCGTCAGGGCGACAACCAGCCCTATGGCCTGGTCCGCTACAAGATGACTGAGGGGCTGTTCCCGGCGGGAAGCCCGTATCACCATTCCGTGATCGGCTCGATGGCGGATCTGGATGCGGCAAGCCTGGAGGATGTGAAGACCTGGTTCCGCAGCCACTATGGCCCGAACAACGCGGTGCTCGTGCTCGCGGGGGACATCACCGCAGCCGAAGCGCGGCCGCTCGTTCAGAAGTATTTCGGCAGCATCCCGAAGGGGCCGGAGTCGGCCCGACCGGCCATCACCGTGCCGACGCTTTCCGCCGCCAAGGTGGAGACAATGCGCGACCGCGTCGCCACCACCCGGGTCATGCGCATGTGGGCGGTGCCGGGGATGGACAGCGCCGATGCCACCGCGCTGGATGTCGCGGCAGGGGCGCTCGGCGGGCTCGGCAGCTCGCGGCTCGACAACGTGCTGGTGCGGCAGGAGAAGCTGGCGGTCTCGGTTTCCGCCTCCAATCAGACGCTCGCGCAGGCGGGCATGTTCGTGATCAGCATGGACGTGCGCCCGGGCGTGGATGCGAAGCTGGCGGCGCAGCGGCTCGACCAGGTGATCGCCGACTTCCTGCGCACCGGCCCGACGGCAGAGGAGGTGCAGCGGATCGCCACCGTCGCGGTCTCGGGCACCGTTGCGGGACTGGAGTCGGTCGGCGGCTTCGGGGGCAAGGCCGTCGCGCTTGCTCAGGGCGAACTCTACCTGGGCGACCCGGAATACTACAAGAAGCAGCTCCAGCAGCTCGCCGCGACCACCCCGGCCAGCGCCAAGGCGGCGGCGAACAAGTGGCTTTCGCGGCCCGTCTATGCGCTGACGGTGGAGCCGGGTGCGCGCGACGCCTATGAGGAGACTCAGGCGGCCCCCAAGACGCCGGCAGGCAACACCGCGCCCACGCCCGCTTCCGCGGAGGGCCCGGCCAAGGCCACGCGCGGTGCGATGCCGGCGGTCGGCCAGGTGCAGGACCTGAGTTTCCCCGCGATCCAGCGCAGCCGCCTCTCCAACGGCATCGAACTCGTCTACGCGCAGCGCACGGCCGTGCCCGTGACGCAGATCGCGGTCAGCTTCGACGCGGGTGCGGCCGCCGATCCGGCAGGCAAGCTCGGCACCCAGGCGCTGACGCTGGCGGTGATGGACGAGGGTACCGCCACCCGCAATTCGGTAGCGCTGGCGGAGGAGCAGGAGCGGCTCGGCACCAGCATCTTCTCGTCGAGCACGCCGGACCTGACCTATGTCGGGCTGGGCGGGCCGACCGCGAATCTGGGCAGCAGCGTGACGCTGCTCGCCGACATCGTGCGCAACCCTGCCTTTGCGCCCGCCGAAGTCGAGCGGCTGAAGGCGACGCAGCTCGCCCGCATCGCCCAGGAGATGACGAGCCCCGGCGGTCTGGCGAGCCGGGCGATGCCGCCGCTGCTCTATGGCAAGGATTCGCCCTATGCGAAGCTCGCCGCCGGCAGCGGAGACCCGGCCGCGGTCCAGGCGCTGACCCGCGACGATCTGGTCGCCTTCCACCGGGCCTGGCTGCGTCCGGACAAGGCGAAGATCTTCGTTACAAGCGACCGCCCGCTCGCCGAGGTGCAGGCGGCGCTCGAAAAGGGCTTCGGCGACTGGCGGGCAAGCGGTCAGGGCGGCGCCAAGAACTTCGCGGCGGCGCCCGCGCAGGCCGCTCCGAAGATCGTGCTGATCGACCGGCCGGATTCGCCGCAGTCGCTGATCTATGGCGCGCAGCTGACGCCGGAGAACGGAACCGACGACCTGCTCGCGCTGAACACCGCGAACGATGCGCTCGGCGGCAACTTCCTGTCGCGGATCAACATGGACCTGCGCGAAGAGAAGCACTGGTCCTATGGCGCCCACGGGTCCGTGAACCAGTTGCCGAACGCGGTGAGCTATGTGGTCTCCGCGCCGGTCCAGGCGGATCGCACCGGGGATTCGATCGCGGCCCTGCAAAAGGACGTGCGCGAGTTCCTGACGACTAACGGGATGACCCAGCAGGAATTCGATCGCACGATCACCGGTGAGACGCGCGAACTGACCGGCCGGTTCGAGACGTCGGACGCGGTGCTGAACGCGATGATCTCGAACGACCTGCTCAAGCGTCCGGACGATTACTACGCGACGATCACCGACAAGTACCGCGGCTTCACCCTGCCGCAGCTTAACGCGGCGGCGCGCAAGGCGCTGCGCCCGGACCGCTTCGTCTATGTCGTGGTCGGGGACGCCAAGGTCGTCCGCCCCCAGCTTGACAGCCTGGGGCTCCCAGTCGAGGTGGTTCCCGCACAGCCCGCCGCGACCGGACAGGGAAGCAAGTAGGAGAGCGTAGCATGGCAGAGATCGACGGCAGCTGGGATACGGTGACCAAGACGCCGCTGGGCGAGCAGCAGGCGACGCTGACCATCCGGCAGGAAGGCAGCAGCTTCACCGGCAGCTATTCCGGCGCCATGGGTTCGGTCGACATCGAGGACGGCCAGGTTGAGGGCGACACGCTGCGCTGGAAGGTGTCCGTCACCGTGCCGATGCCGCTGACGCTCGATTGTACCGCGCGGATCGAGGGCGACACGATCACGGGCGATGTCGGCGCAGGGGCGTTCGGCAGCTTCCCGATGACGGGAACGCGCGTCGGCTGACGGCGTAGCCGCACCCACGCGCAACGAAAAAGGGCCCGTCCGCCATCCCGGCAGACGGGCCTTTTTCGTCGGCAAGCGAGGCCTATTCGACGGTCACGACCGGGAACCGCCGGATCGGGCGACCTTCCTCGGCCATTTCCTTGCGGAAATCATGCTTCGCGTCGGCGATCTCGCGCCGATACTCGGCCCAGGCGTCTTCCCGGTCCGCTTCGTCATCCGCGCGCGCCAGGTCCTTGCGCAGCTCACGCTTCGCTTCGCTGATGTCGGTCTTGTAGTCGAGGTAGTGGGAGTTTGCGTCCGAGTAGATCGGCGCCCGGTTCCGGTCCCCGGCAAGGGCGGGTCCGGCAAGCACGGTTCCGGCGGCGGCAAGGGCCAGCATGGTCTTGTACATGATACGCTCTCCTGATGGCACCGGCCGAAAACCGGTGCCGCCAGGCGCGAGTTCCGGTCCTGCCGCCAGTGGTGCTCGTGCCGCGCCGAATCGAACCCGCAGGGCTTTACAAACGCGGCAAAGCGGATTGCCACATCTCCGCCACCTTTCGGCGGTTCCCCTGCCGCAGTTGAAGCGCCTTGTTCACCCCCGCGTCAGGAACTGTTGCCGAAAGGCCACTGGTTCCCGCCGAGTGTCCTCGCGAAACGATCGCGGTGCAACATTCCTGATGCTGGCCGGTTAACGGAGCCTCGGATAGCCGGCGCACCAACGACACCGGATCCAAACGAGTAACAGAGGTACAGAGTATGCGTAAGTTCACGCTTGCGGCCGCTGCCGCCGCCGCCTTCGTCGCCATGCCGGCTTATGCGCAGGACGAGGCCCCCGACGGCTCGCGCGCGTTCGGCATCGATCCGTATGTCGCCGTGCTGGGTGGCTGGGAGCAGTTCGACAACGAGCCGAACGAAGCAGGCATTCCGGCCGCGACTCGTGGCCGCCTCGACGGCAGCCTGGTTCAGGGCATCGTCGGCTTCAACGTCCCGCTCGGTCCCGTGTTCGTGGGCGCCGAAGGCAATGTCGCCAAGGGCATCTCGGGCGACATCGACTGGGAATATGGCGTTGCCGGCCGCGCGGGTGTCCGCGCCGGTGAGAGCGGCCTGATCTACGGCAAGGTCGGCTACCAGTGGGTCAACTTCGCCGCCTTCGGCAAGGACAGCCCCGACTATCACGCCATGACCTACGGCCTCGGCTTCGAAGTCGGTCCGAAGGACATCGGTCTCGGCGGTCTCACCGACAACGCCGGCTTCCGCTTCCGCGCGGAAGTCACCACCTTCGGTGACGCCCAGAGCCTCCGCCCGATGGCGGGTGTGGTTGCGCACTTCTAAGCGCGCGATCGTGTAACTGCGTACCGGAAGGGGCGGGGTTCGGTTTGCCGGACCCCGCCCTTTCTGCATGTGCGGGCAAGGCGATGCCCCGGCGGCATCGCGGGCGTGCAGGACCCTGGCCGGACGAGCAGGCGCGCACTATCCTCCTGCCCATGAACCTTCCCACCGTCTCCATCCCGACCGTCGCCATCCACGGCAGCAGCGCCTGCTTCCCGGTGCGGCGCATCTTCTGTGTCGGCCAGAACTATGCCGAACATGCCCGCGAGATGGGGAGCGATCCCGAGCGGCAGCAGCCGTTCTTCTTTGCCAAGCCTGCCGATGCCGTGGTGGCGAGTGGAACCACCCTCCCGTTCCCGAGCCGCACGCAGAACCTGCACCACGAGGTGGAACTGGTGATCGCGCTGGGCGAGGGCGGTGCCGATGTCCCCACGCAAGACGCCGAGCGGCTCATCTTCGGCTGTGCGGTGGGGATCGACCTCACCCGGCGGGACCTTCAGGCAGTCGCCAAGAAGGCAGGGCGGCCATGGGACATGGCCAAGGGGTTCGACCAGTCGGCCCCGGTCGGCGCGATCGTGCCGGGAGCGCTTCCAGCGAGGGCATCGGCGATCACGCTGGAGGTCAACGGCAGCCGTCGCCAGTCCGGCGTGCTGTCCGACATGATCTGGTCCCCGGCCGAAATCCTGGCGATCCTGTCCAACTATGTGCGCCTGGCACCCGGCGACCTGATCTTTACCGGCACGCCGTCGGGCGTGGGGCCGCTCAACCGAGGCGATCAGGTGACGGCAAGCGTCGAGGGCCTGCCGCCGGTCCGCATCGAACTCGCCTGAATGCAAAAGAGGCGCAGTCCGCAGGGACCGCGCCTCTTTCATAGTCAGCAGCGACCTTTCGTCAGAAGCGGAAGCGAACACCGAGCGAATATGCGCGCTCCAGGTACAGGACCTGACGCGTGTAGGCATCGCCCACGTCGTTATACTCGCGGGTACGGCGAAGCGGGTTGCCGAGCAGGTTCACGATGTCGAACGCGATCGTCACATTGTCGATCGGCGTCAGCGAGGTCGAGAAGTCGAGCTGCCCGCGACCGCGCTCCACGATCGCGTGCGCCGTGGGATCGAATGTTTCGAGCGTGTAGGCGGTGATGAACTTCGAGCGATAGTTGTAGGCGAGGCGCGCCGAGAACTGCTTGCGCTCGTACAGGCCAACGACGTTATAGGCCCAGCGGGACACGCCCGGGAACGCTTCCTGTCCGCCGCCGCGGGTTTCCGCGAAGCTCGGGATCAGGTCGCCCTTGGCATCGATGTAGGTACCGTTCGCCTGAATGCCGAAGCCCTTGGCCCAGTCCGGCAGCCCCTCAAAGTCGAGGAAGCTGGTGAACGTCACTTCGGCGCCCTGCAGCCGCGTCTTGCCCAGGTTGACCGGGCGGGCGATGCGCAGCCCGTCGACCGAGCGATCGTCGACCGTCGCCAGGAAGCCGGCGGCATCGTGGCGGAACAGCGCGGCCGTGAACGACCCAGTGCGCGAGAAATAATACTCCAGGCTGATGTCGTAGTTGTCCGAAGTGAGCGGCTTCAAGTCCGGATTGCCGGCCGAACCGCCACGACGCAGGCGCTCGACGCAGGCGGCCGTGGTGGGGTCATCGTTGCAGGGATCGTCCGGCGCAAGCACGACCGGCTGTCCGAGCGAGAGGTTCGGACGCAGGTCGAAGAAGTTCGGCCGCGTGCGGGTCTGGGTATAGGCCAGGCGCAGCTGCAGCTCGTCGGTGAGGCCGATGCGGGCGCTCGCGTTCGGCAGATAGTCGGTATAGTCGTTGCCCGCGCTGATCGCCGGGTAGGAGAGGATCTCTGCCCCGTTTTCGTCGAGCCCTTCGACGACACGCGAGAAGCCGTCGATCTTGGTCTTGGTCTTGACCGCGCGCAGGCCGACGACACCGTCGACGACTGTCGAGCCGAGGTCGAAGCCGTACTTCACCTGGGCATAGGCGGCGTAGGACTTCTCGTTCGCGCGGAAGTTTTCGGCCGGATTGAACGGCGGCACGCCTTCGGGCACGCCGAAGAAGCTACGCAGGTCGACGATGCTGTCCCGCATGCTGTCGCGCGTGGGAGCCGCGAAGAAGACGTTCGGCTGCGCCCGATTGTAGGTGAAGCCCGGCAGCATCGTCCGGATGTCGAGGCCCGGCAGCGAGGTGAGCGGGACGCGATCTTCTTCGTTGTTGATGTAGAGGTTGCCGAGGTCGCGCCCGGCCTTGCGGTCCGAATAGCGGACGCCGACGTCGATGCGCTTCAGGAAGCCGAGGTCGAGATCATAGGACAGGTCGGCACGCGTCTGCCAGTCCTGGCCGCTGACGACCAGCCGCTCCTGCCACAGGCCGCGGCTGATGTAGTTCGCCGGGTCGGTGATGTCGAAGTCCACGAACGTCTGGGTCGGCCCGCCGTCCTTTGCAGTCTCGAACTGGACGTTGCGCACCGGCGAGCTCGCCATCGCATAGTCGATGTTGATGACGCTCGTGCTGTACGTGCTGTCGGTATAGGCGACGTCGGCCGAGAGCCGCAGCCGGTCCTTGGTCCAGATCGCGCCGGCGCCGGCCTGATAGGTGTCGGTCTTGCCGTTGAACGAGCCGGTATAGCCGTCGGGACGCGATGCGCCGGTGACGGTCGCGCTGCCGATCTGGTTGGTGCCGCCGATCGTCTCGACGTTGGTCAGCGTCAGGTCCCCGTAGATGGGGATGAACATCCAGCGGTTATAATCCTTCGAGCGGAAGCCCTGGTACAGGCCGTCGGCGTAGATCTCGAGCTCCGGCGTCGGCTTCCACTGGAAGGCGGCATTGGCGGACGGGCGATAGCGGTTGCCATAGCCCAGGAAATTGCCCTGTGCGTCCGGGAAGCGCAGGCCAGCGGCGGCGCCGGGTGCGCGGTTCGACACCGTTCCATCCGCGTTGGTGACGTTGGTGGTGGCGATGACCAGCGACTGCTCGCGGGTGGAGTCGAGGAAGTTGACGCCGACATAGGAGGCGTTGAGCAGCAGGCCCATCTCGCCCATGCCGGTATCCCAGCGATTGCTGATCAGCAGGTTGCCGTTGGGCACGATCTTTTCGGACTGCTGCGACAGCACGCCGTTGAGCGAGCCCGAAAGCTCAAAGCCCTTGAAGTCGAACGGCTTGCGGCCGCGCACGTTGATCGAGCCGGCGATGCCGCCCTCGATCTGCGGGGCGAGGCCCGACTTGTACACTTCGAGCGCAGCGACGGTGCCGGCCGGGAAGTCCTGGATTGCGACGTAGCGACCTTCCGCCGTGAAGATCTGGCGACCGTTATAGGTGGTGGTGAGGTCGGGAAGACCGCGCACGGTGACGCCCGCTGCCTCACCGCCGCCGCGGGTGACGTTGACGCCCGCGACGCGCTGAAGTGCCGACGACGCAAAGGTGTCGGGCAGCTTGCCGATGTCTTCGGCGACGACCGCGTCGACGATGCCTTCCGAGTTGCGCTTGATCGCGGCTGCGGTGGCAAGGCTGCGGCGCAGGCCGGTGACGACGATCGCGTCGCTTGCCGCTTCGCCCGTATCCGCCTGTGCGGGGAGGGACTCCTGAGCGGACGCCGGCGTGCCCCCCTCGGCGGTCTGCCCCGAAGCCGGAACCTGCACGTCCTGGCCCCATGCCGCCGGCGCACTCGTCAGCAGTGCGAGCGCGGAAGTGGTGACGCAAAGACGCCTTCTCTTGATCATATATCCTCCCCCAGCATCATCATTACGCGGCAGCTTTGCGCCGTTCGTATATGTCCGATAATAGAGCGCCCACGCTTGGCGATTTGCAAGTATCCCAGGCGGCGCCTCTGCACGAAAGCTCCACTGTGGCTATTCTGACACAGTAGCTGGTCCGTAGTTCGGCGGTCCGGCAGGGCACGGCGCCAGCTTAGTGGGTATTTCATTCGTCTGAAATGGACGAAACGCCGATCCAAGTTGAACCCAAGTACCCTGGCTACGCGGGGCAGGAAAGCTAAGCTGATCTCCTGACTCTTGATGATGGGGCGGGGGTGGCGAGTGCAGGAGCGTGCCTGTATTTCTTGCGTGTCCGAGCGCGAGGACTGCCGTCGCAAGAGACATTCTTCCGCCCGAGGTGGTCGACGGTCCGCACAGACTGGCGGACCGCTCCCGATTGTACCGCGCGATCCCCTTCCGGGGGGGAGAACCTCGGCCGGGCCAGGTGGCGTGCCGTTCGCTTCAGTTGCACCACCCGCTTCATGGTGCAGTCCTACGGAAGCTGCGGTCGGCGCCGGGCCCGGGCGAGTAGGTGTGCGGCGGGGTGTGACCCCCATTCCGCCGCACACCGCTTCTGCCGCGATCTCGGCGAGCCGGGGCCGCGATGCCGGCAACGGGGCGTGCCGTGGCCACTGAACCGCCGGCGACGTCGCATCGACGAACGCGAAGCTTCGGCCGCCGAGGATTGGCCGACGCGCCACCGGACCGCCTCGCGCCCACGGATGCACTGAAAAGGGAAAGGGAAGCCGAGGCGGCGCGTGGCCGCGGCTCGGCGGCGCTGCCGCGGATTGCGGCGTCGCCGGCTGGGCCGACGTGCTCAGGGTGGGCGACTCAAGAGGCCGGTGTCGTCGCGGACCCAGGCGTGCCCCAAGGGGCCGACGTCGTCGCGGACCCAAGCGTGCCCGAAGAGGCCGATGTCGTCGCGGACCCAAGCGTGCCCCAAGAGGCCGATGTCGTCGCAGACCCAGGCGTGGGTCAAGTGGCCGGTATCGTTGGCGACGCCCGCGTTCGGCCGGCCGGGATCGTTGCTGATCCGGCCGCGAGGCAGGGGGCAGCCATCGGCGGGCGGCCGCGGGACAGCGCGGTCCCAAGCCCTGCGGCCCGGCAGTCCTCCTCGCCCGAGCCCTCTGCCGCCGCGCTCCTGCACGGGCTGCGCATCGTGCATGTGGTCCGGCAGTTCGCGCCTGGCGTGGGGGGGATGGAGGACTACGTCCGGCAACTGGCGCTGCAGCAGCGGGCGGCGGGGATGGTGGTGCGGATCGTCACCCTGGATCGCATCTTCGACCAGCAGCAGCCGGCGCGGCTGGCCGCGCGGGAGTGGATCGATCGGTTAGAGGTGGTGCGGCTGCCGTGGTGGGGATCGAAACGGTATCCGATTGCGCGGGGCGTGCTTCCCGCATTGGCAGACGCCGATCTGGTGCATGTCCATGGCGTCGACTTCTTCTGCGACTTCCTGGCGGCGACACGGGGAGTGCATCGCAAGCGGCTGGTGCTGTCGACCCACGGCGGCTTCTTTCACACCCCCTTCGCCGCGCGCGCCAAGCGATGGTTCTTTCACCTGGTGACGCGCCGCAGCCTTCGGGGGTTTGCCGCCATCATTCCCTCCAGCATCAGCGATGAAGTGCAGTTTCGGGCGATCCGGTCCGACGGGCTGGAGACGGTCGAGAACGGCGTCGACCTTGACAAGTTCGAAGATTGTGCGGATCCGACCGCGCACACCATGATCTATTTCGGCCGGCTCGCCCCCAACAAGGGACTGGACCGGCTGATCGACTGGTTCGCCGAGGTGCATCGGCAGGACCCGTCCTGGCGCCTGATCCTGGCAGGTCGGCCGATGGGCGTGGAGCCGGACACGCTGGCCAGCCAGGTGCGGCTGTCCGGGATTGCGGAGGCCGTGGAGATCCACCCCTGGCCCACCGATGCCGCGTTGCGGGCGTTGATCGGGCGCAGCAGCGTCTATGTCTGCGCCTCTGCCTATGAGGGATTCGGGATCGCCGCGGTGGAGGCGATGGCCGCCGGGCTCTATCCGGTGCTCAGCGACATCCCCGCCTTTCGGCGGACGCTCGCGCGGGCAGGCTATGGAACGCTCGCGACCTTCGCTTCCAATCCGGATGCGGTCGCGCAGACGCTGGCCGGGGTGGAAGCCGGGCTGCGAGGCGCACCCGATGCGGCCCGGCGCCGTCGCCGGCTCGCTCCGTTCGGCTGGGCGGGGGCGGCAGAGGCGATCGGCCACATCTACCTGCGCGCGCTCGGGCGCAGCCGGCGGCGGATCGGGCGGGTCTCGATCACCGTCTCGTGCCGGCGGGAGTTCCTGCGCCTGGTGGACCGCACCCTTTCCAACCCGCAGCGGCCGCCGCTGTTCGTGGCATTCTGCAACGCCCACACCGCCAATACCGCGGATCGCGATCCGGCCTTCGCCGCCGCCATGGCAGAGGCGGTGGTGGTCAATGACGGCCTGGGGATCGACCTTGCCAGTTCGGTCCTGTTCGGAAAGCCGTTCCAGGAGAATCTCGCCGGCACCGACCTGGTCGACCAGGTGCTGGAGCGTACCGCGGCGAGCCTGCGCGTCTTTCTGGTGGGCAGCGCGCCCGGCGTCGCGGAGCACGCGGCGCGGGTGCTGCGCGATCGCGTCCCCCGGCATCGCGTGGTCGGCACCGCCCATGGCTTCTTCACCGATGCGGAGACGCCGGACCTCGTCGCCCGTATTCGCGCAAGCGGCGCCGATCTGGTGCTGGTCGGCATGGGCCATCCCCGCCAGGAAATCTGGTGCGCGACCCATTACCGGGAGCTAGGGGCGATCACGATGGCAATTGGCGCCTATCTCGATTTCCTCGCCGGGGAGGTCCGGCGCGCGCCGCACTGGATGCGACGGGTGCGATGCGAATGGATCTACCGGCTCGTCCAGGAACCGCGCCGGCTATGGCGCCGGTACCTCGTCGGCAATCTCCGGTTCCTCGCGCGGCTGGTGGCGCAATGGTATCGCGGTGCCCGTATCTGAAGGGGGAAGCTCTTGCCGCCGGTCACCCCGAAGGCGGTCGTTCACGACCTATGGCGATCGGCCCGGCCGCTACCACGCCGGCGGTGATCCGCCTTCGAGGGCGAAGGGCTGCGCCGAAGTCGAGACGGCGCGGCACCGAAGTGGCGCCGTCCCGGCCGCAGCCGCAACGGCCGGGGGCGCCGCCTTCGGTGAGAGGCTGGTGCAGCCGCCGCATGGAACGTCGCTGCATTCGATCCCCCTCCCGCGCCCCGCGCCCTCAAGTCGGCTGGGCCGCGCTCCCGGAGCCGGGCTTCGTCAGTCGGCTGGCGATCGACAGATAGAAGTCGCAGACGTCGGCAACATCATCGGCGGTGATGATCAGCTGTTCGCCGACCGGGAACTGCTTGAGCGGCCCCGCACGATCGGGGGCATCGGCCCAGCCGACCGTCAGCCAGGGGGAGCCTGCCACGTCGCCCCGCGTCACCATCCCGCTGCAATGGAAGAGGCAGTCGCGCGCCCGGCCCAGGGCACGGAGCCGGGCATGTTCGCCGTCCGGCCGCCGCGAGCCGGTCAGGAGCGCGCGCAGCTTGTTCGCGGTGTTGCGTTCCGCGGGGGAGGGGGAACGGCCGGTCGCGATCGCCACCTCGTCCACCAGCACGTTCAGGAAGCGGTCGAGCTCGCGAAACCCGTTGCCGATCACCTTGGTGCGGTAGCGGCCGAGGATCGGGGTCCGCGCTTGCAGCGGCTCGGCATACAGGCCGGCCGCAAGGAAGCGCGCACCCTGTCGCAGCGTCGCCTCGGCCCGGGCAAGCGGTGCGTGCGTCAGGGAAGGGCTGGGCATGCGGCGTCGGTCAGCCGGCAGTGGCGCGCCCGGCGATCGCGTGCTCGACTGCCGCAAGGCCGGCGTCGCTTCCGACCGCGAGATCGAGCGGACGTCCTTCCAGAACCGGATCATGGCTGTTGAGAAAGGCGATCGCCTCGTCGCGGCCGCCCAGCATGCGAAACGCCATCAGGGTGATACGCCCCTGGCGGTCGGCCTCTTCCGGCGACAGTCGTGGCGCCTTGTAGCGGCTCACGAACTGGCGGCGTTTCGGCCGCTGGAGCGAGTCCGCAGGCTCTTCAGCGCTCCGGTTGGCGGTTGGCGTGGTGGACTTGTCCGTCATTGTTCACTGCGCCTGGATGATCGGCGAGGTCGCGCCGAGATCGAGCCGCAGCGCGTCGATGCGGAGGGCGTATTCGCTGGCCAGGCGTCGGTGGGCGAAGCGTGCCTCGCACCCGCTGGCATTTTGCACGCGCATCAAGGAAACCTGATGGCGTGCGAGCAGATAGTTGAGATCCATGGCAGTCTCCGGCTTGTAAGCGGGAGCGCATGCGTCTCTCAGTCGAGGGCGCCTACAAAGCGGATTGCCACCGATGTCTCCAATATGGGGGATCGCGCGCGAAATGGAAGGTGCGGGCGCCTAGAACCAGAAGCGGACCCCCGCGACAAAGGCCGTGTCTTCCACCTCGTCGCCGTCCTGCCGCGCGAAACGGGCGGTGTCGCCCAGCTTGCGGCTCCAGGACACGCCCACATAGGGTGCGAACTCCCGCCGGAGTTCGTAGCGCAGCCGCAGGCCGAGTTCCGCGTCGCTGAGGCCGGAGCCGGTGCGGGTGGCGGCCACGTCCTGCGCCGCGATGTTGAGCTCGGCGCGCGGCTGCAGGATCAGCCGTTGCGAGATCCGCTGGTCGTACCATCCCCCCAGGCGGCCGAGCAGGTCGCCCCTGGTCGACAGAAACAGCGCAGCTTCGGTGTGGAATTGGTAGGGAGCCAGTCCCTCGATCCCGAGCGTCGCATAGGTCCGGTCGCGTCCGGCGCCGAAGTCCTGCCGTACGCCCGCCTGCAGGTTGAAATAGGGGTCGATCGCACGCGAATAGAGCGCCTGCACTTCCGCATGCTCGGTGTCGCGGCCGAAGCTGCCTTCGCCTTCGCTCTTGAGCCACAGCCGATCGATGTCGCCGCCGAAGAAGGCTTCGCCGTCCCAGCGATAGCCATCCGTTCCGTTGCGTATCTGAACCTCGGCAAGGTTGAGCAGCAGCTGGCCGTAGCGCTGGCCACCGCCCTCCTGCATCATCGCATGGTGGCCGCGCGCCATCGCCTCGGGCGGAAAGAAGCGGTCGGCGTAGCGGTCCCGCGGGACGGGCGGGGGCGGCGCATCGCCGGCGGGCAGATCGGTGCCGACCGGCCCTGCCGGGGCGGCCGCGGGTGCCGGCATCGTGTGGCCCGCGTGCGGGTCGGCGGCGGGCGCGGAGTGCTGAGGCGCAGGCGGCGGGGCGGGTGCCGTCTCGTGCGCGCCATGGTGCTGCGCGAAGGCCGGAGCGCTGGCGAGGATCGCGAGCGTCGTCCACGGAAGCGCGCGGATCATGCCGCGTCTCCTGCCGGTCGCACGCTCACGACGCGCATCATCCCCGACGCCATGTGGTAGAGCATGTGGCAGTGGAACGCCCAGTCGCCGATCGCGTCCGCGGTAAAGTCGAAGGTGACGGTGCCGCCGGGATGGACGAGCACCGTGTGCTTGCGCGGGGCATGGCCGCCATGGCCGGTCACGAGTTCGAAGAAGTGGCCGTGCAGGTGGATGGGGTGGCCCATCATCGTGTCGTTGACCAGCTTCACGCGCACGCGTTCGCCCAGCGAAAAGGGCAGCGGCTCCATCGAGTCCGACATGCGCAGTCCGTCCATCGACCACATGTAGCGCTCCATGTTGCCGGTGAGGTGGACTTCGATCGAGCGGCTAGGCGCGCGCACGTCGGGATTGGGCGCAAGCGCGACGAGGTCGCGGTAGACGAGCACGCGGTGACCGGCATCCGCCAGTCCCTGCCCGGGCTCGCCGGTGCGGTCGACCGGCATCGGTGCGATGGTCTGGACGCTCGGATCGCGCGCGACCTGCGGCGCGTTGGCGAAGTCGCGCATCTTCATGGAGCCATGATCCATCTTGTGCGGCGCCGGTGCGCTGTGGCCCATGGCACCATGATCCATTCCGGCGTGACCCATGGCAGCGTGGTCCATCCCTGCGTGACCCATGGCAGCAGCGTGATCCATCGCGCCATGTGCCGGCGGGGCCGCGGCGGGCGTAGCAAGGCGTGCGGAGGCGTTCTGCTCGGCGGTCGGATCGACACCGCGTACGGCCTCGTGTTGCATGTCGCCCATGCCCATGTCCTTCATGGTCGCGACCGGCCGGCGGCGAAGCGGTGGCACCGGCGCGACCATGCCGGCGTGCGGCGCCAGGGTCGCGCGCGCCATGCCGGAGCGGTCGATGCTCTCGCCCACCAGCGTGTAGGCGCGGTCCTCCGCCGGCGTGACGACCACGTCATAGGTCTCGGCGACCGCGATCTGGAGCTCGTCGACGGTGACCGGGCGTACATGCTGCCCGTCTGCCTCCACCACCGTCAGCGGCAGGCCCGGAATGCGGACGTTGAAGGTCGTCATCGACGAGGCGTTGATGATGCGCAGCCGCACTCGCTCGCCCGGCCGGAACTGCGCGATCCAGTTGTCTGCGGGGCCATGGCCGTTGACCAGATAGGTGTAGGTTTCGCCCGTCACGTCGGCGATGTCGGTCGGGTCCATGCGCATCGCGCCCCAGTGCAGCCGGTCCCTGAGCGGCTGGTCCTTGCCCGCGGCGAGGCCGGCGAGCGTCTGGCGCTGCCGGTTGTAATAGCCGGGCTCGACCTTCAGGTGCCGGAAGATCGCGTCGGGCGACTCGCGGCTGTGGTCGGACAGGACGATCACATGCTCGCGATCGAAGGCGACCGGGTCGGGGCCCGCGGGATCGATGACGATGGGGCCATAGAGCCCCATCTGCTCCTGGAAGCCCGAATGACTGTGGTACCAATAGGTGCCCGACTGAACGATCGGGAATTCGTAGGTGAAGTGGGTGCGGGGGCGGATGCCCGGGAAGGAAACGCCCGGTACGCCGTCGAACTGCGCCGGCAGCAGCAGCCCGTGCCAGTGGAGCGAGCTGTCGACGTCGAGGTCGTTGTGCACGTGCAAGCGGAGCTTCTGCCCTTCGCGCAGGCGCAGCAGCGGAGCGGGCACGGTGCCGTTGATGCCGATCGCCTTCGTCCGCCGGCCGTCGATCGTCATCTCTTGCCGCTGGATGCGCAGCGTGATGTCCTCGCCCGAGAGCTCCGGAAGCGCAGTCCCGGTCGACACCGATTGTGCCCACGCCGGCATCCAGGCCGACAGCGCCATGCCGCCGCCCGCCAGGGTGGCACCGCGCAACAATCTGCGGCGATCGAGAACCAGACTCATGCGTTCACCCTCATGCGGCCACGACTCTGCGGCCCTGCGAGCCCTTGCTCGCATGGGAGACCTTGGCGGCTGACACCATGTCAGGGTCAAGCGGAAAGCAGCTCTTGACCCTGACATGATGTCAGTCCCCATCTAGGGCGGCGATGGAGGATGCGATGCACGATCACCACTCGCCCATGCCAGACCATGCGCATGGAGGATGCTGTGGCGGAGGAGCCATGGCCAGGGACCCGGTGTGCGGAATGGCGGTGGATCCGGCCAAGACCGACCATCATGCCGAACATGATGGTGTCGCCTATCATTTCTGTTGCGCCGGTTGCCGCACCAAGTTCCTGGCCGATCCCGACCGCTATCTTGGGGATGCGCCCCGCGCGCAGGCGCCTGCCGCGCCGGATGCGACCTATACCTGCCCGATGCACCCGGAGATCCGGCAGCAGGGGCCCGGCACCTGCCCGATCTGCGGCATGGCGCTGGAGCCGGAGGCGCCGTCGCTCGACGATGGCCCCAATCCGGAACTGGTCGATTTCACGCGCCGCACCTGGGTGTCCGCGGCGCTCGCGGTGCCGCTGCTCGGCCTCTCGATGGGCGCGGAGATGCTGGGACTGCGGCTGGTGCCGCCTGCATGGTCGGCCTGGGTGCAGCTCGTGCTGGCGGCGCCGATCGTGCTGTGGGCGGGGCTGCCCTTCTTCGAGCGCGGATGGGCGTCGCTGCGCTCGCGCCACTTCAACATGTTCACGCTGGTGTCGATCGGCGTGGGCGCGGCGTTCCTCTACAGTCTGGTGGCGACGGTCGCGCCGGGGCTGTTCCCGCCCACCTTCCGCATCCACGGCATGGTGCCCGTCTATTATGAGGCGGCGGGTGTCGTCGTGACGCTGGTGCTGCTGGGCCAGGTGCTGGAACTGCGCGCCCGTGCCGCCACCGGCCGCGCGATCCGCGCGCTCCTCAACCTTGCGCCTAAGACGGCACGCCGCATCGGCGCCGATGGGCGCGAGGCGGAAGTGGCGCTGGACGCCATCCTTGCGGGCGACCGGCTGCGCGTGCGCCCGGGCGAGGCGGTGCCGGTGGATGGGATCGTGGTCGAGGGGCACTCGTCCGTCGACGAATCGATGCTCACCGGCGAGCCCGCGCCGGTCGCCAAGGAGGCGGGCGCGACGCTCACCGGCGGTACCGTCAACGGCACCGGTGCTCTCGTGATGGAGGCACGCGCAGTGGGCGCCGACACAGTGCTCGCGCGCATCGTCGCGATGGTCGCCGCCGCGCAACGCAGCCGTGCACCGATTCAGGCGGTGGCGGATCGCGTCTCCGGCTGGTTCGTGCCGCTGGTGGTGGCGATCGCGGCCGGGACGTTCCTGGCGTGGAACGTCGCGGGGCCGGAGCCGCGGTTCAGCCATGCGCTGCTGAACGCCATCGCGGTGCTGATCATCGCCTGCCCCTGCGCACTGGGGCTCGCCACGCCGATGTCGATCATGGTGGGCACCGGCCGCGGCGCCCAGGCCGGCGTGCTGGTCAAGGACGCCCAGGCCTTGCAGGCGCTGGAGAAGGTCGACACGCTGGTGATCGACAAGACGGGCACGCTGACCGAGGGCAAGCCGCGGCTGACCGCGATCGAGCCGATCGATCTGCGCGAGGACGAACTGCTCGCCCTCGCAGCGGCGGTGGAGGCGCATTCCGAGCATCCGCTGGCGCACGCCATCGTGGCGGAAGCGGCCCGGCGCGGCCTGGCGGTGGCAGCGGCCGAGGGGTTCCGATCGAGAACCGGCGCGGGCGTGCGTGCAGAGGTCGCCGGGCGCTCGGTCGCGATCGGCAATGCCGCGATGATGCGCCACACCGGCGCGGACCCGCAGCCGCTCGCCGCCCGCGCGGAGGCGCTGGCCCGCGAGGGGGCGGGCGTGATGCTGGTCGCGGTCGACGGCCGCATCGCCGGCCTGCTCGGCGTCGCCGATCCCGTCCGCGAGGCCGCCTCGGTGGCGATCGCCCAGCTGCGTGCCGAGGGCCTGCGGATCGTCATGCTCACCGGCGACGGCCGCGGCACCGCGGAGGCGGTCGCGCGCACCATCGGCGGCATCGACGAAGTCCACGCCGGGCTCGCTCCCGAGGACAAGGCCCGCATCGTCGGCGAGCTCAAGGCGCGCGGCGCACGCGTGGCGATGGCAGGCGACGGCATCAACGACGCGCCCGCGCTTGCCGCAGCCGATGTCGGCGTGGCGATGGGGACCGGCACCGATGTCGCGATCGAAAGCGCGGGGCTGACGCTGACCCGCGGAGAGCTGGCCGCAATGGTGCGCGCACGGCGGCTGGCGAAGGCGACGATGCGCAACATCCGCCAGAACCTCGCCTTCTCCTTCCTGTTCAACGGCGTCGGCGTGCCCGTTGCGGCCGGCGTGCTCTATCCGGTGGCCGGCATCCTGCTGTCGCCGATGTTTGCCGGGGCGGCGATGGCCTTGTCGTCGTTTGCAGTGGTAACCAACGCGCTGCGGCTGAACGGAGTGCGGCTATGAACATCGGCCAGGCGGCGGACGCGAGCGGCATCTCCCAACGGATGATCCGCCATTATGAGAAGATCGGGCTGATCCCGGCGCCGCTGCGGCGGGACAGCGGCTATCGCGACTATGACGCGGCGGATGTGGCGCGCTTGCGCTTCGTCGCCCATGCCCGCGACCTGGGCTTCCCGATCGAGGAGATCCGCTCGCTCCTGGGCCTGTGGCAGGACCGCCACCGATCCAGCGCAGACGTGAAGGCGCTGGCGATAGCGCGCGCCGAGGAACTGGGCCGCAAGGCGCGGGCGCTGGAGGAGATGCGGGGCACGCTGCTCGACCTGGCGCAGCGCTGCCACGGCGACGACCGGCCGGACTGTCCGATCCTCGACCGCCTCGCAGACCCGGCCTGAACGCAAAAGGGGCGCCGCAGCGCGACGCCCCCTTCGGTTCGGCGGCTAGGCCGGGTTACTCCGCGGCGACGCCGTTGTGGGAGAACATGTCGCTCTCGCTCGCTTCCTCGTTCGCGGCGGCCGGACCCTTGGCCTTCTGGCGCTTGTCGAAGCTGTCCCAGACCTCGTTCCAGTTGCCGCGGGTTGCGCCCTTCGAATATTCGGTCGCGCGCTGCTCAAAGAAGTTGGCGTGCTCGACGCCGTTCAACAGCGGCGTCAGCCACGGCAGCGGGTGCTCGTCGATCATGTAGATCGGCTTCAGGCCCAGCTGCCCCATCCGCCAGTCGGCAATGTAGCGGATGTACTTCTTGATCTCCTTGGGCGTCATGCCGTTGACCGGGCCCATCTCGAACGCGAGGTCGATGAAGGCGTCCTCCAGGCGAATGGTGGTCTGGCACTGGTCGGCGATGTCGTCCTTCACCGCCTTGGTCAGGCAGTCACGCTCCTTGCAGAAGGCGTGGAACAGCTGGATGATGCCCTCGCAGTGCAGGCTCTCGTCGCGCACCGACCAGGACACGATCTGCCCCATCCCCTTCATCTTGTTGAAGCGCGGGAAGTTCATCAGCATCGCGAACGACGCGAACAGCTGCACGCCCTCGGTGAAGCCGCCGAACATCGCCAGCGTGCGGGCGATGTCCTCGTCGGTGTCGACGCCGAACTGCTGGAGATAGTCGTGCTTGTCCTTCATCTCGGCATAGTCGAGGAAGGCGCCATACTCGCTCTCGGGCATGCCGATGGTGTCGAGCAGATGGCTGTAGGCCGCAATGTGGATGGTCTCCATGTTGCTGAACGCCGTCAGCATCATCTTGACCTCGGTCGGCTTGAACACGCGGCCGTACTTCTCGTGGTAGCAGTCCTGCACCTCGACGTCGGCCTGGGTGAAGAAGCGGAAGATCTGCGTCAGCAGGTTGCGCTCGTGATCGCTGAGCTTCTGCGCCCAGTCGCGGCAATCCTCGCCCAGCGGCACTTCCTCCGGCAGCCAGTGGACCTGCTGCTGGCGCTTCCAATATTCATAGGCCCAGGGATATTCGAAGGGCTTGTAGGTCTTGCGGGCGTCGAGAAGGGACATGGGTCAGACTCCAGGAATTTGAATGGGGCGGGCGCGGCGACCGGTCATGGTGTCTGGTTCCAGGACCATTGCGCCGTCGCGAAGATGGCGAGGACGAGGGCGAGGGCCGCGAGCATCGTGCCGGCGATGCGATAGCCGTAGACCGCACCCTCGCTGGTGGCCGCGCGTAGCCGCAGGAGCAGCCAGCCGCCGGCGACACCTGCGACGAGTGCCACGCCCACCATGATGAGCACCGCGATCGTCATGCGACCATCCGCTGCGACATGCGTTGATCGACCGACACCAACCAAGGAGGAATCCCATGGCAGACCTGTCGGCCATCAAGGAACATATGGAAGTGATCGGCGCGGACGGCGTCCACATCGGCACCGTCGACAAGGTCGAGGGCGACCGGATCAAGCTGACCAAGAAGGACAGCGGTGCCGACATCGAAGGCGTCGAGAGCGGGCTTCACACCGACCATCACCACTTCATCTCCACCGGCCTCGTCGCCGAGGTCGAGGGCGACAAGGTCCGCCTGTCCGCCAATGCCGACGTCGCGGTGACCTTCGAGGAGGAAGAGGGCGGCGAGCCGCTCTGATCCGGATGACGTCGCACCGGTCCGCAAGACGCGGGCCGGTGCGGCGATTCCGAACGTGGCGGAGGCTGCGTTCATTCCATCCTCATCGCCCCGGTCGGGGCGGATCGGCGTCCCGGAGCAACGGCTCGGGGGGCGCCTTCCTATAGCATAGCCGACGGGCGGCTGCGCGGCCTTACTGGCAGGCCAGGCACTCGTCGTAGTCGGTGCTCTCGCCGATCTCGAACTTCGGCGCCTCGGGCGTGTTGTCCGCCTCGACGCCGCCGGTGCCGGCGAAGCCTGCGCGCTGGATCGACTTCGAGCGCAGATAGTAGAGCGACTTGATGCCCAGTTCCCACGCACGGAAGTGGAGCATCAGCAAGTCCCACTTTTCCACGTCGGCCGGGATGAACAGGTTCAGCGACTGCGCCTGGTCGATATAGGGCGTGCGGTCGCCGGCCAGTTCGAGCAGCCAGCGCTGGTCGATCTCGAAGCTCGTCTTGAAGCACGCCTTCTCGTCCGCCGACAGGAAGTCGAGGTGCTGGACCGAGCCGCCATGCTCCAGGATCGAGTTCCAGACCGCGTCCGAGTCCTTTGACTTCTCGCGCAGCAGCTTCTGGAGGTGCGGGTTCTTGACCGCAGTCGATCCCGACAGCGTCTTGTGCGTGTACATGTTCGCCGGGATCGGCTCGATACACGCCGAGGTGCCGCCGCAGATGATCGAGATCGACGCAGTCGGCGCGATCGCCATCTTGCAGCTGAACCGCTCCATCACGCCCATGTCGGCGGCGTCGGGGCAGGGGCCGCGCTCGACCGCCAGCTGCATCGACGCCTCGTTCACCTGGGCGTTGATGTGCTTGAAGATCTTGAGGTTCCACGACTTCGCCATGGCGCCCTCGAACGGCAGCCCGCGCGCCTGGAGGAAGCTGTGGAAGCCCATGACGCCGAGACCCACCGAGCGCTCGCGCTCCGCCGAATAGCGCGCGCGCGCCATCTCGTCGGGGGCATTCTTGATATAGTCGGTCAGCACGTTGTCGAGGAAGCGCATCACGTCCTCGATGAAGCGCTTGTCGCCGTTCCACTCGTCCCACTTCTCGAGGTTGAGCGAGGAGAGGCAGCACACCGCCGTACGATCGTTGCCGAGATGGTCGGTGCCGGTCGGCAGCGTGATTTCCGAGCAGAGGTTCGAGGTCGAGACCTTGAGCCCCAGGTCGCGATGATGCTTGGGCATCGTCGAGTTCACATGGTCGGAGAAGACGATGTAGGGCTCACCGGTCGCGAGGCGGACCTCGACCAGCTTCTGGAACAGCGCGCGTGCATCGACCTTGCCGCGAACCGAGCCGTCCTTGGGGCTCTTGAGCTCCCATTCGGCGCCGGCGCGGACCGCTTCCATGAACGCGTCGGGGATCAGCACGCCGTGGTGCAGGTTCAGCGCCTTGCGGTTGAAGTCGCCCGAGGTCTTGCGGATCTCGAGGAACTCCTCGATCTCCGGATGCGAGATGTCGAGGTAGCAGGCCGCCGAGCCGCGGCGCAGCGAGCCTTGCGAGATCGCCAGGGTGAGCGAATCCATCACCCGCACGAACGGGATGATGCCGCTGGTCTTGCCGTTGAGGCCGACCGGCTCGCCGATGCCGCGGACGTTGCCCCAATAGGTGCCGATGCCGCCGCCGCGCGAGGCGAGCCAGACGTTCTCGTTCCAGGTCTCGACGATGCCCTCCAGGCTGTCGGGCACCGAGTTCAGGTAGCAGGAGATCGGCAGGCCGCGGCCGGTGCCGCCGTTCGACAGCACGGGCGTCGCCGGCATGAACCACAGGCGCGAGATATAGTCGTACACGCGCTGCGCATGCGCGGCATCGTCGGCATAGGCGGAGGCCACGCGCACGAACAGGTCCTGGAACGACTCGCCCGGCAGCAGGTAACGGTCGGTCAGCGTTTCCTTGCCGAACTCGGTCAGCAGCGCGTCGCGCGCATGGTCGACCTCGACCGGATAGGGGCGGGCGATCGAGCGGCTGTCGCGCGCGGCCGCCGGCGCGGGTGCGTCCAGCGTGGCCGTGCTGTCACTTGCGCGATTGTCCTGGCTGTCCCTGCTGAAGTCCATGCTGCCCTCGTTCCAAATGTCTTGTTCGCGGCCGTGGCAGGCCCGATGTAGCGTCGCCGAACACGGCCGCAACCGGCCCGCGTGAGCCACCTGCACCGTCAAAAAACGCGGCTTTTCCGCCGCATTCCGTTCAAACTGGAAGCCTTCGCTGGATACCAGCGATAGCGCCGCTTCCCAGGCGCCACCACAAGACTTGGTGTCGCGCAAACCTTCGCGGCTTGCAAGATCGCTTCTCGCAGTGAATCCGGCGTTCATCGTTCCGCGGCGCGCGCGACGCGTGGACATTCCTAGCGTTCAAGCGAAAACCGCAGCCTGAAAAAATTTTCGCATGCGCCCGGCAGCCCTGCCGGCCCCGTTGCAAGCGGTGGCTGTCCGTCTCAAGCTGCGTCCACAAGGTAGGGAGTATCGGATGCGGCGGGTACAAGGGGGAATGCTGGGATTGGCTCTGCTGGCGCTTGCGACGACTGCGCGCGCGGAGCGGCCCAAAGCGCCTGCCGTCGAGGAACTCTCCCTCTCCGACGCCGCGGCCGCCTTGGCCGCGGGCACCAGCAGCGAGGCGCTGACCCGCGCCTATCTCGCGCGCATCGACGCGATCGACCGCAAGGGCCCGACGCTGCGCAGCATCATCGCCGTCAACCCCGAGGCGCTGGCGCAGGCGCGCGCGCTCGACGCCGAACGGCGTGCGGGTCGGATTCGCGGCCCGCTTCATGGCGTGCCGATCCTGATCAAGGACAATATCGAGACTCGCGAACTGCCGACCACCGCCGGCAGCCTGGCGCTCAGGGACAATCGCACGGGCCGCGATGCGCCGGTGGTGGCGCGGCTGCGCGCGGCAGGCGCCGTGATCCTGGGCAAGACCAACCTGTCCGAATGGGCGAACATCCGTTCCTCGGCATCGATGAGCGGGTGGAGCGCGGTCGGCGGGCTGGTGCGCAACCCCTATGCGCTCGACCGCACCGCCTGCGGATCCTCCAGCGGCAGCGGCACGGCGGCCGCGGCCAGCCTCGCCGCGGCCGCGGTGGGGACCGAGACCGACGGCTCGGTCGTATGCCCGGCGGCGATGAACGGGCTGGTGGGGCTCAAGCCGACGATCGGCTTGGTCAGCCGCACCCACATCGTGCCCATCAGCCACAGCCAGGACACCGCGGGGCCGATGGCGCGCAGCGTGCGCGATGCGGCGCTGCTGTTCTCGGCAATGATCGGCAGCGACCCGGCCGACCCGACTACGCGCGACGCCGACCGGCATCGAACCGACTATGCCGCCGCGCTCTCGGCCGATGCGCTGAAGGGTGTCCGCGTGGGCGTGCTCCGTCCGGAGATGTCGGCACCGCTCGCCAGGCAATATGATGCGGCGCTCGCAGTGCTGCGCGCGGCCGGCGCGACCCTGGTCGACGTGACCCCGCCCAAGCTCGAAGGCCTGGGGGAGGCCGAGTTCCTGGTGCTCAAGGCGGAGCTGAAGGCCGACCTCGACGCCTATCTCGCGACCACGCCGCCCGCCGTGAAGACGCGGACGCTCGCCGACGTGATCGCCTTCAACGCCGAGCACGCCGATACCGAAATGCGCTTCTTCGGCCAGGACACGTTCGAGGCGGCGCAGAAGATGCCCGGCCTAGAAGATCCCGCCTATAGGGAAGCGCGCGCCAAGGCGCTGCGGCTGGCGGGCGCCGAGGGCATCGACGCGATGCTCGGCCAGGCCAAGGTGCAGTTGCTGGTGTCGCCGACCTATGGCCTGCCGTGGCTGTCCGACCCCGTCCATGGCGACCATTTCGTGCCGCCATCGGCCAGCGAGCTTCCCGCGGTGGCCGGCACCCCGCACCTGACGGTGCCGATGGGCCTCGTGCAGGGATTGCCCGCCGGCCTCTCCTTCCTGGGCCCCAAGTACAGCGAAGCGCTGCTGCTGGGCGCTGGCTATGCGTTCGAACAACGCGGCCGCCTGCGGGTGAAGCCCGGCTATGCGGCGAGCGTGCCGACCGGCGAGGGACTCAAGGGCACCCCGTGAGGGATGAAAAGAAAAACGGGAACATTCTCACTCGCGGCCACGGTCTTCGGACTGGCTACGGTTTATATCCTGACAGGACCCTGGGAGGCCAGCGACGAACGTCAGTATGAAAATTTGAGAGACATTTCGACACAGATCGGCTTCCGGCAGTCGTCACGCCATGGTCCTGAAGTAGTAGCCGGGTGTCTTCTTCGGCTGCCTCCGACTGTGCTGAACCTCAGCCGCCTTCCAGCAGGAGAAGGTATAACGCTTGCAAATCCTGCTCAACACATGCTGGTCGAAATCAAGGAAGAAGGTGGTGGGTCGACACTGACCGTTTCACGACCACCAGAGCGAGATCTGCGGCCAGATCACGTCGCCGCAATGGCGCAATGTAGCGCTTAGCCTCGCTGCCAGCGGCGTTGCAGGCTCGCCTGCCATAGTAGGACCAGCGGTACCGCCCCCAGTTCGACGCACAGCCCGACCAAATGCGCCGTCGACGGCGGGCCAACCTCGATCAGCGACCAGGCCCGCGCCAAGCCGCCGATCACCACCATCATCCCCAGCAGGCGAAAGCGCGCGCCCTGTCGCTCGATCACAGGGATGCAGCTTGCGAAGCCCAGCGCCATCCCCAGGAAGATGCCGGACAGGTAGCGGAAATGGCTGTCGAGGTCCGGGCGCACGGCGTCCTGCGCCAGCCACTCGGCCCCCCGCAGGATGCCGACGCTCGCCGTGGACAGCGGGATCATGCACAACAGCGCGACGACCGCCTGCAGCAGGCGGCGCTCCCGAGTCACGGCAGCGGCAGTTCGAGCAGGTCGGAGCGGACGCGGATCGCGCGCACGGACATGTGGATCTCGATCAGGAAACAGATCAGCCCGCCGGTCAGCAGCAGCATCGAGACGATGAACGCCACCGCGATCACCTGGCCGATCTGGAAATTGCCCAGTTCGGCCACGAACAGCATGGCCACCACCAGACAGATCGCGATCGCGGCCATGACGACCAGATAGACGGCATTGTTGATCATGCGGATGCGCCCGTCGATCAGCCGCAGCTCCTGGAGGTGCTGGACCCGCTCGGGATCGTCGCCGCGCAGCTGCAGCGCCGTCAGCTGGCGCGAGCGGTCGACGATGCGGGCCAGCCGCCCGACCATCACGTTGAGGATCGCGCCGAGACCGGCGAGCAGGAACACGGGCGCGATCGCGACCTGGATCGTTTCCGCGACGGTGGAGAGAACCGGAGAGAATGCCACGAGCCCGTTATTCGGGGGCCGCCGAGGTTGCGCAAGCGAAATGGTGGCGGGATAGTGGCGACATGCCCCCGCGTACCGCCATCGCCATCCGTCACCTGGCCTTCGAGGACCTCGGCAGCTTCGCCGCGCCGCTGGAGCAGGCGGGATATCGCGTCCACACGCTCGACGCAGGTTGCGACCCGCTGGATGAGATCGACTCGCTCGCGCCCGATCTGCTGGTGGTGCTCGGCGGCCCGGTCGGCGTCTATGAGGCAGGGCGCTACCCGTTCCTGGCGACGGAACTCGATCTGCTACGACGCAGGCTGGCGGCGGACCGGCCGACGCTCGGCATCTGCCTGGGCGCGCAGCTGATGGCGGCGGCGTTGGGCGCGCGGGTGTATCCGTCCGGCGCCAAGGAGATCGGCTGGGCACCGGTGACGCTCACGCCCGAGGGGCACGCGCTGCTGAGCGCGCTCGACGGTGCGCCGATGCTGCACTGGCATGGCGACACCTTCGACCTGCCCGCCGGATGCGCGGGGCTCGCCTCGACCGAGCAGACGCCCAACCAGGCGTTCGCGCGGGGGCCGCACATCCTGGGGCTGCAATTCCACCCCGAGGTGCCGGGCCGCGGGTTCGAGCGCTGGCTGATCGGCCATGCCGCCGAACTGGCGGGGGCGGGGCTCGACCCGTCGGTGCTGCGCGCGCAGGCGACGATCGCCGCACCGGCGCTGGAGCAGGCGGCGGCGGCATGGATGCGGCAGTGGCTGCAGGCGATCGATCGGCGCTAGGCGGCGCTCAGATCACTTCCATCTTGCTGTTGTAATGGTGCCAGGCGAGGATCGCGGCGGCGCCGCGGTGCGGACGCCAGGCTTCCGCCAGGACGCGCACCAGCTTCTCGTTCGGGCGCTCGGCATGGCCCAGGATGCGGCCGACCTCCACCTGCACCGCCAGGTCGCCGGCCGGCCAGATGTCCGACCGCCCTTCCGCGAACAACAGATAGATTTCTGCCGACCAGCGGCCGATGCCCTTGATGCGGGTGAGCGCTGCGATCGCTTCCTCGTCGTCCTCGGGCAGTGCTGCGAGATCGAGGCGGCCGCTCGCCACTTCCTCGGCAAGGCTGCGGGCATAGCCGATCTTCTGCCGCGAGAGGCCGGCGGCGCGCAGCGTCTCGTCGCTCGCCGCCGCCAGGCGGGCGGGGTCCTCGACGTCGCCGAGCGCCTCCTCCAGCCGGCGCCACACGGCGGCGGCGGCATGGACGCTCACCTGCTGGCCGACGATCGTGCGCAGCAGCGTCGCATAGCCGGGCTCGCGGATGCGGGGCGGGGGATAGCCGACGCGGCCGAGCGCTGCGGCGAACGCCGGCTCGATCGCGGCGAGCGCATCCAGCGCCTCGCGCAGCTGTTCCGCACTCAGGCCCATGCCCGTGCGCCTTGAATTTGGCGGCGGCGGTCGCCAATGCCCTGACAGCTGTTCTGGAGAAAATGCATGCCCACGCTTACCGTCACCACGCGCGAAGGAGAAGAACGCAGCGTGCCCGCCGAGGTGGGCCTGAGCGTGATGGAAGTGATCCGCGACGCCGGCTTCGACGAACTGCTGGCGCTGTGCGGCGGCTGCTGCAGCTGCGCGACCTGCCACGTCCATGTCGACGAAGACTTCCTGCCGCTGCTGCCCGCGATGAGCGAGGACGAGGACGAGCTGCTCGACAGCACCTCGGACCGCGACGCGCGCTCGCGCCTGTCGTGCCAGATCCCGTTCACCGATGCGCTGGACGGCCTGCGCGTGACGATCGCCGCGGAGGATTGAGGCGGTCCTTCTCCTTCCCCGTCATGCTGACGAAAGTCAGCATCCATTCGCGCTCCGCCTGAAGTCGCGAGCGTAGCGGCAATGGATCCTGACTTTCGTCAGGATGACGAGAGTGGGGCCTGTCGAGGTACGAAACAGACCTCCGCATCCCGCCGCATCCCTGCGCAGGCGGGGAACCAGGGTCGGGCAGAACAACGGTCTGCTGTGGCTCGAAACCCTGAGCTCCTGCGTGCGCAGGAGCACCGCAACGGGATAGGCCAGACCCGCGGCCGCCGGGATGACGGTCAGGCGGGCCGCAGGCCCTTGACGATGCGCCGGGCCAGCCCCGGCCCCTCGAACACCAGCGCCGAGTAGAGCTGCACCAGGCTCGCGCCGGCATCCAGCCTCCGCTGCGCCTCGTCCGCCGAGCCGATGCCGCCGACCGAGACCAGCGGCAGCTGCCCGCCGGTGATGTCGCGCGCCTCCGCCAGCTTTGCGCGGGCGAGTTCGGCGAGCGGGGCGCCCGAAAGCCCGCCGGTCTCGCCCGCATTCGCCGACCGCAGCCCGGCGGGACGCGATATGGTTGTGTTGGAGACGACCAGCGCGTCGATGCCGCCGTCGATCGCGGCGCGCGCGGCCACTTCCAGCCCGGCGCGGTCGAGGTCGGGGGCGACCTTCAGGAACAGCGGCACGCGCTTTGCCCCGGTGTGGCGGGCGGCGTCACAGGCGGCGATCAGCTCGCCGAGCGCGGGTTGCGCCTGCAGGTTGCGCAGGCCCGGCGTATTGGGCGAGCTGATGTTGATCGTCAGATAATCGGCCAGCGGCGCTGCCCGGGTGACCCCGTCAACATAGTCGGCGATGGCGCTGTCGCCCGCCACCGAATCCTTGTTGGCGCCGACGTTGATGCCGAGCACGCCGCGGCGTTCGGGCAGCCGGGCGATGCGGTCCAGCGCCGCCTCGAGCCCCCCGTTGTTGAACCCCATGCGGTTGATGACCGCGCGGTCCTCGACCAGCCGGAACAGGCGGGGCTGCGGATTGCCCGGCTGCGGGCGCGGGGTGAGCGTGCCGACCTCGACCGACCCGAAGCCGAGCGCGAAGAAGCCGGCCACCGCCTCCGCATCCTTGTCGACGCCAGCGGCGAGCCCGACCGGGTTGGGAAAGCGCAGGCCCGCGATCGTCACGGGCATGTCACGCGCGGCGCCCGGCGCCAGCGGCGTGCCGGCGGCACCCCAGGCGGACAGCATGCGGATCGTCAGGCGGTGCGCACGCTCGGCATCGAGCGCGAACAGCAGGGGATGGTAGAAGCGCATGGTCCGGCTATGGCAGCGGCGGGGAGGGGGGTCAAAGCCCCTCCGCGCAAGGCCGCTGCGAACGCCACGGCAAAAGCCGAGCCACGCCCGTCGTCCTGACGAAGGTCAGGATCCATTGCCGCTTGAACCGCTGGCGCTGCGTGTCTGGATGCTGACTTTCGTCAGCATGGCGATGTGGAGGCGTGTTGACGGGGTCGCGGTGCGGGATTGGTGCCGGTCGATCACGGTGATCGGAAGAATAGGGCCGCAAGGGCGCTTCGCAGCCGCGAAATCGGGTTGACCCGAAGGGGCCGTGCTCCCATCTGCAATTCAGACCGGAACGATCCGATTGGGAGCCATGCGTCTTTCGAGCCTTGCCGATTATGCCGTCGTGATGATGAGCGCGACCGCGCGCCATTGCGGTGGCGTGGCGCGGCTCAACGCGACCCGGCTTGCCGAGGAGACCGGCCTGCCGCTGCCGACCGTCCAGAAGCTAGTGAGCCGCCTGTCGGCCGCTGGCCTCATCGAAACGGGACGGGGTGCCGCCGGCGGCTTCCGGCTGGCGCGGCCGGCGGCGGCGATTTCGCTTGCCGACATCGTCGAGGCGGTGGAAGGGCCGATCGCGCTCACCACCTGCGTCGATGCCGATCGCCACGACTGCGCGGTGGAGGGCAGCTGCCGGGTCCGTCCGCACTGGGGCGGCGTCAACGCGCTGGTCCGCGATGCGCTGGCCTCGGTCAGCCTGGCGACGATTTCTTCCTCCGCAGGCGCCGAGCCTGCTGAACCGACCTTTTCTCAACTGGACCCCGTGCTGCGGCCGGGTGCCGGAGTGCACGCATAATGGCTACCAAGAACGCAGAGGCGCTCGCCGCCGCGAACAAGAAGTACGAGTGGGGCTTCTCCTCGGACATTGAGCAGGACTTCGCGCCCAAGGGGCTGACCGAGGACACCGTCCGCTACATCAGCGCGAAGAAGGGCGAGCCCGAATGGATGCTCGACTGGCGGCTGAAGGCGTTCCGCCTGTGGCAGACCATGGAGGCGCCGGACTGGTCGAAGCTCAACGTCCCGCCCATCGACTATCAGGACGCCTATTATTACGCCGAGCCCAAGGCGAAGCCGAAGCTCGGCAGCCTGGACGAGGTCGATCCCGAGATCCTGCGCGTCTACGAAAAGCTGGGCATCCCGATTGAGGAGCAGAAGATGCTCGCCGGCGTCGAGGGCGCGCGGAAGGTCGCGGTCGACGCGGTGTTCGACAGCGTGTCGGTTGCCACCACCTTCCGCAAGGAGCTGGAGGCGGCGGGCGTGATCTTCCGCTCGATCTCGGAAGCGATCCGCGAATATCCGGAGCTGGTGAAGAAGTGGCTCGGCAAGGTCGTGCCGCAGCGCGACAACTATTTCGCGACGTTGAACTCGGCGGTCTTTTCGGACGGCACCTTCGTCTACATCCCCGAGGGCGTGCGCTGCCCGATGGAGCTGTCGACCTATTTCCGCATCAACGCGGAGAACACCGGTCAGTTCGAACGCACGCTGATCGTCGCCGACAAGGGCGCCTATGTGTCGTACCTGGAGGGCTGCACCGCCCCCATGCGCGACGAAAACCAGCTGCACGCCGCGGTGGTCGAACTGGTCGCGCTGGACGATGCCGAGATCAAATATTCGACCGTTCAGAACTGGTATCCGGGCGACGAGAACGGCGTCGGCGGCATCTACAATTTCGTCACCAAGCGCGCGCTGTGCCAGGGCAGGAACTCGAAGGTGTCGTGGACGCAGGTCGAGACCGGCTCCGCGATCACCTGGAAATATCCGAGCTGCGTGCTGGCGGGCGAGAACAGCGTCGGCGAATTCTATTCGGTGGCGGTGACCAACAACCGCCAGCAGGCCGATACCGGCACCAAGATGATCCATCTGGGCAAGGGGTCGCGTTCGACGATCGTCTCGAAGGGCATCTCGGCCGGGCGCTCGGACAACACCTATCGCGGGCTGGTGCGCGTCGGGCCGACGGCCGAGAACGTGCGCAACTTCACCCAGTGCGACAGCCTGCTGCTGGGCGACCAGTGCGGCGCGCACACGGTGCCCTACATCGAGGTGAAGAACCCCTCGGCGCAGATCGAGCATGAGGCGACGACGTCGAAGATCAGCGAGGACCAGCTGTTCTACGCGATGCAGCGCGGGCTCGATCAGGAAGCGGCGGTCGCGCTGATCGTCAACGGCTTCGCGCGCGAGGTGCTGCAGCAGCTGCCGATGGAATTCGCGGTTGAGGCGCAGAAGCTGCTGGGAATTTCGCTGGAAGGCTCGGTTGGATGACGACCGCCGCCACCTCCCTCCTCGTCATTCCCGCGAAGGCGGGAATCCATCGTGCCACCAGCGCGCGCGGTGAGATGGATCCCGGCCTGCGCCGGGATGACGGAGTGGTTGTGATTGATGGCGCGCAGAGGAGCAGAGGGTGACGCTCTCCGACCTGCTCTTCCTAGCGCTGGTGGTTGTGCTGCCAGTTTTGGTCTCGGTCCGCGTGTTTGCTAATGAGCCGGTCGGAAGGCCGTTTCTCGCGACGTACATGCTCGCCGTCCTTGGCAGTTCCATGTTGTTCGCGCTTTCTGCGCTCATCTTATCGGCTACGCAGGTCGGAGGCGTGGGGCCGTTCGACGGCTTTTTCTGTTTGATTGTCAGTGTGCCAGTCGCCCTCGTCGTGGGCTTGTTGGTCCGGCGCCAGCGTCGCCGCATAGCTTTGTGAGATCATATGCTTAGAATCGAAAACCTGCACGCCGAGATCGACGGCAAGCCGATCCTCAAGGGCCTGACGCTGACCGTGAGTGCGGGCGAAGTGCACGCGATCATGGGGCCGAACGGCGCCGGCAAGTCGACGCTCGGCTATGTGCTGGGCGGGCGCCCGGGCTATGAAGTGACCGAGGGTTCAGTGACCTTCGCGGGCGAGGACCTGCTGGAGATGGAGGCGGACGCACGCGCGGCTGCCGGGCTGTTCCTGGGCTTCCAGTATCCGGTGGAAATCCCCGGCGTATCCAACGTCCAGTTCCTGCGCGAGGCGTTAAACGCCCAGCGCAAGGCGCGCGACGAGAAGCCGTTGTCGGGCGGTGAGTTCCTGAAGCTCGCCCGCGCGCAGGCCGATGCGCTCAGCATGGACGCGGAAATGCTCAAGCGCCCGGTCAACGTCGGCTTCTCGGGCGGCGAGAAGAAGCGCAACGAGATGGTGCAGATGGGCATCCTCGATCCCAAGCTCGCGATCCTGGACGAGACCGACAGCGGCCTCGACATCGACGCGCTGCGGATCGTCGGCGACGGCATCAACCGCATCATGCGCGCACCCGACAAGGCGGTGATCCTGATCACCCATTATCAGCGGCTGCTCGATTACGTGAAGCCGGACGTGGTGCACGTGCTCGCGGACGGCCGCATCGTGCGCACCGGCGGCGCCGAACTTGCGCTAGAGCTGGAGCGCGAGGGCTACGCGCAGGTGGCGGCGTGAGCACGCTCGAACTCCCTTCGCCCAAGCTGGAGCGGTGGCGCTGGGCGGACCTGCCGGCGTTGCAGCGCGCGGCCGAGAGCCCGCGTGGGACTGCGCCCGATCTCGACGCCGCGCTGCTGCCGCTCGACGGACCGCGGCTGGTGTTCGTCGACGGCGCCTATGATGCCGAGCGCAGCGCGCCCGGACCCGTCACCGTCGGTCGCCGCGCCTGGACCAGCGAGCACCCGCTCGCCCGCTTCGGGCAGCTTGAGGGCTGGGCGCTCGACCTGGGCCAGGAGGCGGTGACCGATCCGATCCAGATCGTCCATCTGGGCTCGGGCGGCGACAATCATCTGCGCGGGTTCATCGCGCTTGCGGCCGATGCCGCGGCTTCGGTGGTCGAGACGTTCGTCGGCAGCGGCTGGGCCAATCGCCAGACCCGCATCGAGCTCGCCCGCGGTGCGCGGCTGATGCGCTCAGTTCGGCTGATCCAGGCGGACGGCTTCGTCTCGATCCGCGACGAGGTCGATGTCGGCGAGGCGGCGAGCTATGCTGCGACCTTCCTGGGTGCGGGCGGCATGGGCAGCCGCATCGACGGCGAACTCGTGGTGAGCGGCACCGATGCCTATGCGGAAATGGGCGGCGCGCTGCTGACCCGCGGCGACCAGCGTCAGGAATGCGCGGTCACCGTGCGCCACGCCGCCGAACGCGGCACCAGCCACCAGACCTGGCGCGCGGTTGCGGCCGACCAATCGGCAGCGAGCCTTGCCGCCCGCGTCGACGTCGCGCGCGGTGCGCAGAAGACCGACGGCGAGCAGTCGCTGCGCGGCATCCTGCTCCAGCGCACGGCGACCGTGAACCTGAAGCCTGAGCTTGAGATCTTCGCGGACGACGTGAAGTGCGCGCATGGCGCGACCGTGGGCGAACTCGATAACCGCGCGCTCTTCTACCTCCAGAGCCGCGGCGTGCCGCGCCCGCGCGCCAAGGCCCTGCTGACCCGCGCGTTCGTGGCCGACTCGCTCGATCGCATCGGCCAGGAGGTGGTGCGCGAGGCCTTCGTGGCCGACGCCGATCGGTGGCTGGAAGCGGCACTGTGAGCGTTAGCGCCGACACCCGTCCGCTCGACGTGGTCGCCGATTTCCCGGCGATCCCGGCGGGCTATGCCTATCTCGACACGGCCGCCACCGCGCAGAAGCCGCGGCCGGTGCTCGACGCGATTGCGCGCGGCTATGGCGAGACCTATGCCACCGTCCACCGCGGCGTGTACCAGCGCTCGGCCGACATGACGCTGGCGTTCGAGGCGGCTCGGCGGCGGGTGGCGGAGTTCATCGGCGCAGGCTCGCCGGACGAGATCGTCTTCACCCGCGGCGCGACCGAGGGGATCAACCTGGTCGCGCAGTGCTGGGCCGGCACGCAGTTGAAGGCGGGCGACCGCATCCTGCTGTCGATGCTGGAGCACCACAGCAACATCGTGCCATGGCAGATGGTCGCCGAGCGCGTGGGCGCGGCGATCGACGTCGTGCCGCTCACCGCCGACGGCCGCATCGACCTGGACGCGATGGAGCGGATGCTGCGGCCCGAGCACAAGCTGGTCGCGCTGGCGCATGTCTCCAACGTGCTCGGCTCGGTGCTCGACGTGTCGCGCGCGGTGGCACTGGCGCACAAGGTCGGCGCGAAAATCCTGATCGACGGCTGCCAGGCGGTCGCGCGGCTGCCGGTGGACGTGACGAAGCTCGGCTGCGACTTCTACGTCTTTTCGGGGCACAAGCTCTACGGCCCGACCGGCATCGGCGTGCTGTGGGGCAGGGGCGAACTGCTTGAGGCAATGCCGCCCTATCAAGGTGGCGGGTCGATGATCGACCGGGTGACGTTCGAGCGCACCACCTATGCGCCGCCGCCGGGCCGGTTCGAGGCGGGGACGCCGCACATCGTCGGCGTGCTCGGGCTGCATGCCGCGATCGACTATGTCGCCGGCATTGGCCTGGACGCGATCCACGCGCACGAGACGGCGCTGGTCGCGGCCGCACGCGATGGGCTGGAGCGGATCAACTCGGTCACGCTGTTTGGGCCGGAAGATTCCGCCGGCATCGTCAGCTTCGCGATCGAGGGGGTGCATCCGCACGACATCGGCACCATCTTGGACGAGGAACGCGTGGCGATCCGCGCCGGTCACCATTGCGCACAGCCGCTGATGGAGCGGCTCGGCGTGCCGGCGACCGCGCGGGCGAGCTTCGGCGTCTATAACTCCGCCGCCGATGTGGATGCGCTGGTACGCGGACTGGAACGGGTAAGCAGGATCTTCGGGTAATGGACGAGACACGCAGGATCGCGGTGGAAGAGGTCGATACGGTGGACGCGCCGCGCAAGGCGCGCGTGGACGAGGTGGTCGATGCCCCGGCCAATGTCGGGGCGGAGCCGCGCCGCCGCGACTATCTCGAAGGCTTCCTCGCGCAGAAGCCGGAGCCGGTGTCGGCCGGCGAGCCGGGCGGGGAAATCTACGACGGCGTCATCGCCGCGCTGAAGGAGATCTACGACCCCGAGATTCCGGTCAATCTCTACGACCTCGGCCTGATCTACGGCGTCGACGTGACGGAGGGCGGCCATGTCGCCGTCACCATGACGCTGACGACGCCGCATTGCCCGGTCGCCGAATCGATGCCGGGCGAGGTCGAGTTGCGCGTCGGCGCGGTGCCGGGCGTCGCCACGGCCGAGGTGAACCTGGTGTGGGATCCGCCCTGGGACCCGCAGAAGATGTCCGACGAGGCCAAGCTCGAACTCGGCATGTTGTAAGGGAGGAACGACACATGGCCACCACCCTTCGCCCCCGTCCCGCCGCACTGACGCTCACCGCGTCGGCCGAGCAGCGCATTGCCGACCTGATGGCCCAGGCGCCCGAGGGCGCGGTGGGCGTCAAGCTCTCGACCCCGCGGCGCGGCTGCTCGGGCCTCGCCTACTCGGTCGACTATGTGACCGAGGCCAAGCCCTTTGACGAGCGCATCGACACCGCCGGCGGCACGCTGTTCGTCGATGGCGGGTCGATCCTGTACCTGGTCGGCTCGACCATGGACTGGGTGGAGGACGATTTCACCGCCGGCTTCGTGTTCAACAACCCCAACGCCAAGGGCGCGTGCGGGTGCGGGGAGAGCTTCACGGTCTGAGGGGTAGCGCCCTTGTCAGGCCGCGGCGGCTTGATCGGCCCCAGCGGCTCCCCCGGCCGTGCTCCTGCGCAGGCAGGAGCCCAGAGCCACGACCGTCGCCGCCGGTAACCCTAGGCTCCTGCCTTCGCAGGACCACGTTGAGCGGCGGAAGCACATGCCTCCACGCCCGTCATCCTGACGCAAGTCAGAACCCCTTGACGCTACCTGCTTGAGCCTCAGGCGCCGCGCGTCTGGATGCTGACTTTCGTCAGCATGACGGATGGGAGAGAGGTCGCGCATCCCCCTCAATCCAGCCGCTGCAGCCGTTCCGTCACCACCGGCGCAATCCGCGTGACCATCTGCTGCACGCCCTTGGCGTTCGGGTGCACCCGGTCGGCCTGCATCAGCGCGGGGTTGCCGATCACGCCGTTCAGCACGAACGGGTAGAGCACCGCGTCATATTCCTCGGCGAGTTCGGGGAAGATGCGGTTGAATGCGCCTGCATAGTCCGCGCCCAGGTTCGGCGGCGCCATCATGCCGGTGAGCACCACGGGGATCTTGCGGCGCTTCAACTCGTCCAGCATCGCCTTCAGGTTCTCGCGCGTCGTGGCCGGCGGGATCTGGCGCAGCACGTCATTGCCGCCCAGGCCCAGCACGACCAGGTCCGGCGTGCGCTTGAGATTGTCGAGCGAGAAAGCGAGCCGCTGCCGTCCCGCGGCGGTCGTGTCGCCGGAAACGCCTGCGTTCACCACCGTGGCGTTGATGCCGGCACTGCGCAGCGCCGTCTGCAACCCGTCCGGAAAGCTCTGCCCGCGCGCCAGGCCGTAGCCTGCATAGAGGCTGTCGCCGAAGGCGAGCACCAGCCGCTCCGGGCCCTGGGGCACGCTCGCCGCGGGTGCGGCGGCCGCCTGTGCGCCGTTCACCGGTACGTTCGCCTGTTCGGCCGGAACCCCTTGCGCCCCCCGATCATCGCAGCCGGCGAGCAGCAAGGCTTGGAGAAGCAGCGCACCCGCTCCATAACGAAAGCTACCATCCTCCAACGCGATCCTCCGACATGCCCGAAACCAACCCCGGCGATATGGTGATCGCCGCGCGCGATGTCACCTTGACCCTTGGCAGTGGCGAAGCCGCCACGCCCATCCTGCGCGGAATCAGCCTGTCGGTGGCGCGCGGCACCAGCGTGGCGCTGCTGGGCGCATCGGGCTCCGGCAAGTCGTCGCTGATGGCGGTGCTTTCGGGACTGGAGCGGGCGACGGGCGGCAGCGTGCAGGTGGCCGGCCTCGACTTCGGTGCGCTCGACGAGGATGCGCTGGCACGGGCGCGTCGCGGGCGCATCGGCATCGTGCTCCAGGCATTCCACCTGCTGCCGACCATGACCGCGCTCGAGAATGTCGCCGTGCCGATGGAGCTCGCCGGCGACGCGGATGCGCTCGCCCGTGCCGAGGCGGAGCTGCGGGCGGTCGGGCTCGGCCATCGCCTCGGCCATTATCCCGCGCAACTTTCGGGTGGCGAGCAGCAGCGCGTCGCCATCGCCCGCGCGCTCGCCGGCCGGCCGGAGATCGTGTTCGCCGACGAGCCGACCGGCAACCTCGACGCGGCGACGGGCGCCGCGATCATGGACCTGCTGTTCGAGCGACGCGCCGCCACCGGCGCCACGCTGGTCGTCATCACCCATGATCCCGCGCTTGCCGAGCGCTGCGATCGCATCGTCTCCCTCGCCGACGGGCGGATCGTGCGGGACGAGAACCAGTGAACGAATGGCGGCTGGCCTGGCGCCTCGCACGGCGGGAACTGCACGGGCGGTTCCGGGGCTTGCGCCTGCTGCTCGTGTGCATGTTCCTGGGCGTGGGCGCACTGGCGGCGATCGGCAGCCTCTCGGCCGCGATCGACGGCGAGCTCAAGGCGCGCGGCGCGGCCATCCTGGGCGGCGACGTCGAGTTCGCCACCTCGCAGCGAGCGGCGACCGAGGCGGAGCGCGCAGCCTTCGGCCGGCTCGGCAGGGTCTCCGAGACGACCGGCATGCAGGCGATGGCGGTGCGGGAACGCGGTGCCGAGAGCCCCCAGACGGTGCCGGTCACGCTCAAGGCGGTGGACCGCAGCTATCCGCTCTACGGCAACCTGCGCCTTGCCGACGGCAGCATCGCGCATCCCGCGGACCCGACGCACGTCTGGATCGCGCCCGGCCTTGCGGAGCGGTTGCGCGTCGGCGTGGGGCAGCAGCTGCGCCTGGGGAGCGCGCGCTTCACCATCGCCGGCATCATCGCCGACGAGCCGGACCGACTGGGGGAGGGCTTCACCCTCGGTCCCGTCGCGATCGTCTCGAGGGAGGGTGTCGCCCGCACCGGCCTGATCCAGCCGGGCAGCCTTTATGAGACCAAGTACCGGATCGCGCTGCCCGCGGATCGTGCGCCCGACGCGGCGGCGGAGGCGATCAAGGCGGCCTTTCCCGATGGCGGATGGGAGAGCAAGACCCGCGACCGCGCTTCCCCGGGCGCCGCGCGCTTCCTGGACCGGATGGGCCAGTTCCTGGTGCTGGTGGGGCTCGCAGCGCTGGCGATTGCCGGGATCGGCGTTGGCAATGGCGTCGGCTCCTATCTGGCGGCGCGCCGCGGCAGCATCGCCGCGTTGAAGGTGCTGGGCGCGACCTCGGGAGGCATCGCGCGTGTCTACCTGCTTCAGGTCGCGGTGGTCGCCGGCGTCGGCATCCTGCTGGGACTGGTGGCGGGCATCGCCGCAGTGCCGCTGATCCTGTGGGTGGCGGGCGACGTGCTGCCGGTGGCGCCGGAGTTCGCGATCCATCCGGCACCGCTGGCGCTGGCCGCCGGCTATGGCCTGCTGACCGCGCTCGCCTTCACCGCGCCGCCGCTGGTGCGCGCGGGCGCCGTTCCCGCCGCGGGCCTGCTGCGCGGCAGCCTGGACCTTCGCCGGGCGCCCTGGCGGCGGGTGCTGCCGTGGACCGGCGGGGCGGGGGCCGCCGTGGTCGCGATCGCGGTCGCCACTGCCGAGCAGCCGTGGTTCACCGCCAGCTTCCTCGCCACCATCGCCGGCACGCTGCTGCTGCTCGCGGCCTTCGGCTGGGGCGTGCGCTGGCTCGCCGCGCGCTTGCCGCGGCCCCGTGGCCCGCTGCTGCGGCTGGCGCTCACCGGACTCCACCGGCCGGGCGCGCGTACGGTCACGCTGGTGGTGGCGCTTGGGCTCGGCCTCACGTTGTTCGTGCTGCTGGCGGCGATCCGCACCAGCATCGACGCCAACATCCGCGAGACCATCCCGCAAAAGGCACCCGCACTGTTCGCGCTCGACGTGCCCCGCGACCAGGTCGATCTCTTCCGCCGCACCGTCACTGGCGTTGCGCCCCAGGCGGAGCTGCGGATGGTCCCGCTGATGCGTGGCACCATCACCGCCTATGCCGGGACGCGCGTCGCCGACCTCCAGACCCTGCCGGAAGGTGCCTGGGCGCTTCGGGGCGAGCGTGGCCTCACCTATTCGGAGACGCTTCCCGAGGGCAACGAGCTGGTGGAGGGCAAATGGTGGCCCGTCGGCTATGCCGGGCCACCGCTGGTGTCGCTGGACGTGGATCTCGCGCGCGCCCTGGACCTCAAGATCGGCGACCCGATCCGCTATTCGGTGCTCGGTGTCGAGCGGGAGGCGCGCGTCGCTTCCTTCCGCCGCATCCACTGGGACAGCCTGGGCTTCAACTTCGTGATGGTGTTCAGCCCCAACGCCATCTCGGACGTGCCGCACAACCTGGCCGCCACGATTGACCTGGCAAAGGGGCAGGAGGGCGCGGTCACCCGTGCGCTGCTGCCCCGCTTCCCCTCCGTCTCCGTGGTCGAGGTGCGCGGCGTCGTGGAGCAGGTGCGCACGATCGTCAGCCAGATGGCGACCGCCATCGCGGCGGCGGCCTCCGTCGCGATCCTCGCTGGCATCGCCGTGCTGATCGGCGCCATCGCCGCGGCGCGAGAGGCGCGGACCTATGACGGGGTGATCCTGAAGACGCTAGGCGCGACGCGGGCGCAGGTGCTGGCGGTGCAGGCGCTCGAATATGCGTTGCTGAGCGCCGCCATCGCCGCCCTGGCGCTGGCGCTGGGCCTGGTGGGCGCCTGGTACGTGGTGGTGGAGGTGTTCGCGTTCGAATGGCTGCCGGACTATCCGGCCGTCTTGGGGACGCTTGCGGCCGGGGCGGGGGTGACGCTGGTCATCGGCATCCTGGGCGCGCTCCCGATTCTGGGCATTCGTCCGGCACGCGCCTTGCGTGAGCTCTAGCGGTGAGCGCTAAGTTGTTTATATGACGGGAATTATGAAAGCCGCGCTTTGCTGTTCCGGACGGGGTCGTCCCCGCGAATTCGATGTCGAGGAAGCCTTGGCGGCCGCGCTGCGGGTGTTCTGGAGCAAGGGCTATGAGGGCGCTTCGCTGTCCGACCTGACGGAGGCGATGGGCATCACGCGCCCGAGCCTCTATGCCGCCTTCGGCAACAAGGAGTCGCTGTTCCGCAAGGCGCTCGACCTCTACGAGCGCGAAAAGCTCAGCTATATCAGCGTCGCGCTGGAAGCGCCGACCGCGCGCGAAGTGGCCGAGCGGCTGTTGCGCGGCGCAGTGGAAAGCCATGCCAGCACCTCCGGACCGCGCGGCTGCCTGGGCGTGATCAGCTCGGTCGCGTGCGGGGCGGACGCGGAGTCGATCCGGGAGGAAGTCCTCAAGCGGCGCGCCTCGTCCCAGGCGGCGCTGGTCGCCCGGTTCGAGCGCGCGAAGGCCGAGGGGGACCTGCCCGCGCACGTCGACCCGCAGGGGCTCACCGCCTATCTGGTGGCGATCCTTCAGGGCATGACCGTGCAGGCGGGCGCCGGTGCCAGCAGCGAGGCGTTGAACGCGTTGGTCGATACCAGCCTCGCGATGTGGCCAAGCGCCTGAACGCTGGGTTTCGCTGAAAACTACCAACAGGTACAAAAATCCCGTTGACGGTTCCGATCGTCTTCTATACCGGTCAGTAGGTATTGAGGGCACGACGACGGCACCGCCGTGGACCTGCCCATCCGAGACCGAGGGAAGGCCATGGGCTATCTGACATTCAGCGAGTTCGGCGGCGCTGCCGCTGCGAAGGCGGCGGCGGCTCCCATCGTGCCGCAGGCCGATCCGGTGCCGGTCCAGGCCGGGCTGTCGCCGCTCGAATGGTCGGTCGTGGCGATCGCCCGCAACGAACGCCTGGGAAGCCTCCGCCAGCCGGGCCGGGTCATGGCCGCGCTCGGCTCGCTGTTCGGCGCCCGCCCGCGCCTTCCGCTCGCCGATCCGAAGCTGGAGGCGCTGCGCCGCCTGTCGGTGCTTGCCTGGCACCGCGGCGACAACCTGCCCAAGTCTGAGATCGCCCGCTTCTTCTCCGCAGGGTTCAGCACGCATCAGTTCGAAACACTGCTGACCAGCATCGGCCGCGGCCGGCTGGCGAGCACCCGTACCCGCGCCGCCTGAGACGCGCACGACTTCCGTTCCCTCCCGACCAGTCCCCCTTGGGCGGTTCGTCTTCCGGCGAGCCGCCCCATTTTTATGCGGCAGCGACGCTTCCGGTCGCTCGAAGATGAACGATGCGGTCGCGGTTGCGACAATCGGCGACACAAAAGCGGTATTGCTGACACGATCCAGCGACGGCACGCCCCCAAATTGCTCTTCGACCGGACGAAGGTCGGACTTGAGGAGTGTAGCCATGAAGAAGATCGCACTGATGATCGTGGGCCTTGGGATCGCCGCGACCGCGCTGCCCACCGCCGCGAGCGCGGCGCCGTGGCAGAACATCAACCAGCGCCAGGCGACGCTTGAGCATCGCATCGACCAGGGCGTGCGCAGCGGACGCCTCGACCGCCGCGAGGCCACTCGCCTCCGCGCCGAGTATCGCCAGATCGCGCAGCTCGAGAATCGCTATCGCCGCAGCGGCGGCGGCCTCTCGGTGGGCGAGCGGCGTGACCTCGACCAGCGGCTCGACCGGCTGATGGCACGGACGAAGTATCAGAAGCATGATCGCCAGGGATATCACGGCCCCCGCCGCTGAGCCTGACGACCGCGAACCACAAGACGCCTCGCCGGCAGCGGCGGGGCGTCGTTCGTTTCAGCGCAACGGCTTGCCCGAATCCTTCCACCGGTCGAGGACCGTCGACTCGGGCAGCTTGTTTTCCGCCGCCGAGGGCGCCGGGCCGGGCGTCGGACCCACCTCGGGCGCGCCGGTGCCCGGTTGCAGCGCCGGGGGCGGAGGCGCGTCCGCGGCGGGCTCCGGAAGCGGGAGCGGGTCGAGCGGCGAAGGCAGGTGGGGCCCCGGCGGGGGTTCACGCCCCGCATAGCGGTCGCTGAACGCATCGGCCGTGCCCCACCAGCCCTTCCAGCGGTGGAAGAAGTGCGCGCCGAACGCGCCCGTCATCACCAGAGAGCGGTTCCACGCCGGAGTGACGGCATAGGTGTGGTAGTGCGTGGCGAGCCCCACCGGCGCGAACACCGCGCCGCTCAGCGCCTGAGCGGCGACGCGCCGCGCGCGTGCCCAGGCGGCGGGTACGCGCTGCCGGGCCATGGCACCGTCGCAGGCGAAGCTGAACTGGCAGCCGCGCCGCTCCGATCCCTGGTAGACCACGCCGCACACGGTGGCGGGGAAAGCCGGATGGCGCGCGCGATTGAGCACCACTTGCGCCACCGCGCGCTGCCCGTCGTCGGGCTCGTTCGCCGCCTCGTAATAGACCGCGGCCGTGAGGCATTCGAGCGCGCGCGCCTGGTCGAGCACGCTGCCGCGCGCGCGAAAGGGGCGCGCGGACACGATTGATCCGTCTCCCTCCAGCGCGGCGAGCGCGGGGATCGGCAGGTCGGGCAGCGGGGCGGTGCCGGTGGTCCCCGCCTGTGGTGCCGCAAGCGCGCCGGAGAAGGGCGGCGCCTCCGCCCGCGCACTGCTGCGCGGGGGCAGGGCCATGCGCCGGGCGGCGGCGCGCTGCTGCTGGTCGAGCGCGATGCTTCCGGCGTGCAGCGAGAAGGCGAGGGCGGCAACGGCGACCGCCGTTACCGCGACGTGCCGCCTCCGCAGGCGTCCCAGGCGCGGCGCCGTCACTCCCTGGCCTCGTTCCCGGTCAGCGCGTCAGCTTGGGGGTGTCGAGGTCGAGCGCGCCGGCCGGAATCACCTCGGCCTGCGGGTAGCGCTGGCGCAGCGTGTCGGCGAACTGCTTGGCGTCGCCCACCACGACGATGCTGGCGCCTGCCGGATCGAGCACCTGGGCGGCAATCTGCTGCACCGCCTGTGCATCGACCCCTTCGATCTCGGCGAGCGCGTTGTCGATCGCGTTCACCGGCTGGCCCGCCAGCACATAGGCGCCGAGCTTTGCCGCCAGGCCGCCGCGCGTCTCGACGTCGCGGCTGAAGCCGCCCGACAGCACCGCCTTGCGCGTCGCGAGTTCGGCGGCCGGCACCGGATCCCGGCCGATGCGGCGAAGCTCCGCCACGATCAGATCCACCACCTCGGGCGCGGACTCGTTCTTGGTTTGCACGGTGGCGCTGAACGGACCCACGCCACGGTCGCCGGCGAGGGCGCTGCGTGCCCCGTAGGAAAGCCCGCGCTTGATGCGGATTTCCTGGTTGAGCCGCGACGAGAAACCGCCGCCCAGCACCGTGCTCGCCAGGCGCGCCGCCGGGAAGCGCGGATCGCCGCGCGACAGCGCCGCACGCGACACCACCACCGCCGCCTGCCCGCTGCCGGGCAGGTCGACCACGACCACGCGGGGCGTCGCGGGAAGTGCCGGCTCCGCCGGTGCCGCCGCGCTGGCGCCGCTTGCCCGCCAGTCGCCGAACAGCCGCTCGGCCATGGTCTGCGCCTTGGCGGGCGTGATGTCGCCGACCAGGATCAGCGTCGCGCGGTCCGGGCGCCAGGCTTCGCCATGGGAGGCGACGATCTGCTCGCGGGTCACGCCGCGATAGCTGGTTTCCGTCCCGACCTTGCCATAGCGGCTGTCGCCGAACACCGCGCGCGCCGCGACCTTGCCGGCGAGCGAACCGGGATCCGACTGCTCGATCTGGAGCGCATCGATCCACTGGGTGCGGACCCGCTCGATCTCCTTGGGATCGTACGCCGGATTGCGGACCACATCGGCCAGGATGCCCATCGCCGGCGCCAGGCCGTTGGTGCCCACCAGCAGCGAGACGCTCGCGCCGTCGTCCTCGGCGTCGGTGTCGAGCGACGCGCCCAGCGCCTCGACCTCCGCCGCGATCTGCGTGGCGGAGCGGGTGCGGGTGCCTTCCGTCAGCAGTTCGGTCGCGAACTGGCTCGGTTCCGGGCGGCGGCCGGGCGCGGACAGCTCGCGCGTGTCGACCACCATCGTCGCGGCGACCAGCGGCAGGCCGGGCTTGGGGACGGTCACGAGCCGCAGGCCGTTCGCGAGCCGCGTCTCGCTTCGCGCGGGAAGCGCGGCGGTGGCGGCAGGGCCGGGCTGGGGCAGCGGCTTGCGCTCGGCGTCCGATGCGACCTGATGCACCGCCACACCTGCGGGGATGGTGAGCGCACGCGTCTCGACGGTCGAGGGAACGCGGATCGAGTCGTCTGCGGCTGCACCGTCGGCCTGCGGCAGATATTGCAGCACCGCCACCTGGTTCTCGCCGAGGTAGCGGCGGGCGACGCGCTGGACCGCGGCTGCATCGACCTTGGCGATCGCGGCGAGCTGGCGGTCGGCGGCGCGGGGATCCCCGTTGACGATCACGCTGTTGGCAAGCGTGAAGGCGCGCCCTTCGGCGGTTTCGCGCCGGGCAAGCGCGGCGGCCAGGATCTCGTTCTTGGCTTCCGCCAGTTCGGCGGCGGAGACCGGCGCGTCGCGCAGGCGCGCCACCTCGCGCTTCAGCCCGGCTTCGACCGCGCCGATGTCCTTGCCCCCGGCGGCGATCGCATAGGCCGCGAGCACGCCGGTGTCCTTCTTGCTGTCCAAATAGGTCTCGGCCGACTGGGCGAGTTGGTCGCGATAGACCAGCGCCTGGTAGAGCCGCGAGTTGCGCCCCGTCGAAAGCACCGCGTTCAGCACCGCGAGCGCGGCCTGGTCCGGGTGATTGTCGGGCGGAACCTGGTAGCTCAGCACCACCGCCGGCAGCGGCGTGTTCTCGGCATGGACGACGTGTCGCGTGGCCGCGGTGCGCGGCGGCTCCTTCACCGCCACGCGCGGGATCGGCCGGTCCGGCTTGGTGACGGGCGCGAAATACTGGTCGACCCAGCGATCGAGCTGCGCCGGATCGAAGTTGCCGGCGACCACCAGCACCGCATTGTCGGGCCGGTAATAGGTCGCGTGGAAGGCACGAATGTCGTCGATCGTGGCGGCGTCGAGGTCCTCGATGCTGCCGATTCCCGGCCGCGCATAGGGATGGCGGGTGTAGGAGATCATCGGCAGGTAGAAGCCGAACAGCTTGCCATAGGGCTGCGCGAACACGCGGCTGCGCAGTTCCTCCTTCACCACGCCGCGTTCGGACGCGAAGCTCGTCGGCTCCACCACCAGCGTCGCCATGCGATCGGCCTCGGCGAACAGCAGCCGCTCGAGGTGGTTGGCCGGCACGACCTCGAAATAATTGGTGTAGTCGTCGGCCGTGGAGGCGTTGTTGTAGCCGCCCACGTCCTCGGTCAGCCGGTCGAACGCCTCCGACGGCAGGTTGCGCGTCTGCTTGAACATCAGATGCTCGAACATGTGCGCAAAGCCCGATCGCCCGCGCGGATCGTCCTTGGAGCCGACGTCGTACCAGACCTGCACCGCGACATTGGCCGTGGAGGGGTCGCGGATCGCATAAACCTTCAGGCCGTTCGCCAGCGTCCGCTCGGTATAGGCGAGCGGCGCGACCGGCGCCGGCGCCGGTGGCTTGGCGGCCGATGCGGCAGGCGCGTGCTGCTGTGCGGCGGCGGTTGCGGGAACAAGGGCAGTGGCGAGCAGCAGCGCCGCGCGGAAATTGAGCATCGATCAGCCTTGTGGTGCGCGGGTCAGCGCTTGGTACGGGAGCGGTTGGCGTAGAGCAGCGCGGCGGTGAGCGCCGCCGAGCCGATGCCGACGCCGATGCTGATCGGAACGGCGGGCCAGCGCTTGGGCCGATCGGTATCGGCGGTCTCGGCCGCAGCCTCGCGCACGCGCTTGGCGTCCTTGCAGGCGGCCTCGACTTCGTTGATCGGGTGCGTGTCGGTCATTGCTCTTCTCCGAGTACGATCATCCGCGACTGGAATAGCGCGTCCGGAAGTCGTTGGCGAACATGGATAAGCTGCCCGCCGCAATTGCCGCGCGCAGGTCCGCCATCAGCCGCTGGTAGAACCACAAATTGTGCTCGGTCATCAGCATCGCGCCCAGGATCTCGCCCGCGCGGACCAGGTGATGAATATAGGCGCGGCTCCAGCCGGTGCAGCTGGGGCAGGGGCATTCCGGATCGAGCGGCCCCGTGTCCTCGGCAAAGCGCGCGTTGCGGATGTTGATCGGGCCGGTGCGGGTGAAGGCCTGGCCGGTGCGGCCGGAGCGGGTAGGCAGCACGCAGTCGAACATGTCGACCCCGCGCTCGACCGCGCCGACGATGTCGTCGGGCTTGCCGACGCCCATCAGGTAGCGGGGGCGGGCGGCATCGAGCTGGCCCGGCGCATAGTCGAGCACGCCGAACATCGCCTCCTGGCCTTCACCCACGGCCAGGCCGCCGATCGCATAGCCGTCGAAGCCGATGTCCTTGAGCGCATCCGCCGACTCGCGGCGCAACACTTGGTCGAGCGCGCCCTGCTGGATGCCGAACAGCGCCGCACCCTCGGCGTGGGCGCCCCCCGAATCGAAGCCGTCGCGGCTGCGCTTGGCCCAGCGCATCGAGCGCTCCATCGCGCGCGCCTGCACGTCGCGGGTCGCGGTGGTGGGCACCAGTTCGTCGAACGCCATGACGATGTCGGAGCCGAGCAGCCGCTGGATCTCCATCGAGCGTTCGGGGCTGAGCAGGTGGCGCGATCCGTCGAGGTGGCTCTTGAATTCGACGCCATCCTCGGAACGCTTGGTGAGATCGGACAGGCTCATCACCTGATAGCCGCCGCTGTCGGTCAGGATCGGGCGGTCCCAGCCCATGAAGCCGTGGAGGCCACCCAGCCGATGGACGCGCTCGGCGCCCGGGCGCAGCATCAGGTGATAGGTGTTGCCGAGCAGGATGTCGGCGCCCGAGGCGCGCACGTCCGCGGGTTTCACGGCCTTCACCGTGGCGGCGGTGCCGACCGGCATGAAGGCGGGGGTGCGGATGGTGCCGCGGCGCATCGCGATTGCGCCCGTGCGGGCGCGGCCGTCGGTCGCGTGGATGGTGAAGTCGAAACGGGGGGACATGCCCGCCTGATGCCGCCGCGCGCCGCCGCTGTCGAGCCGCGATCGCGGGAGCGTCGGGCTTGGCGGTGCGTTTGGGTTCGTGAGGAAGAGGAGCAAGCCATGGCCGAACAACCCCTGTCCCCCGGCGACGACGCCGCACCCGGCACTCCCGGCACCGGCGAGAACCTGTGCCCGCGTTGCGGCGGCAGCGGGCGGATCGACGGCGCGCAATGCCCGGAATGCGACGGCACCGGCAAGGTGATCGAGGGTATCGGCGGGGGATGATATCCTTCCGGCTGTCCCTCCTGTCATCCTAACGGAAGTCAGGATCCATTCGGGCACCGTCTGAGACTCACGAGCGGAGCGTGAATGGATGCCAGCCTTTGCTGCATGACGACAGAGGCGGGCGTATCGAAGCGCCGCCACGCGGGCTTCGATAGAGGTCTTCGACTCCGCTCAGCCCCTACTCAGCACGAACGGCTTGGGTCACTCCAGTCCGATGATCGCGATCTGCCGGCCATAATCGGCCTCGCCGCGGTGCGTCGCTCGGCGGTAGCTGAAGAACCGCTCCGGATCGGCATAGGTGTCGAGACCCAGCGCTTCGATCCGCCGCACGCCGGCGCTTGCGAGCCGGTGGACGACATAGGCTTCCAGGTCGAACTGGGCGTGGCCTTCCCGCGTGTCGGTGAAGAAGCGCTCGTTCTCCGGATCGGCTTCGGTGAAGCGATCGACGAACGTACGATCTACCTCGTAACTCGCACGCGCGATGCACGGCCCCACGGCGGCGGCGATCCGCTCCCGCCGCGCGCCCAACTGCTCCATTGCCGCGAGCGTGGAATCAGTGACACCGCCGATCGCCCCCTTCCAACCCGCATGCGCAGCCCCGACGACGCCGGCCTCGCGGTCGGCGAGCAGCACCGGCGCGCAGTCCGCGGTGAGAATGCCGAGGGCGAGGCCAGGGCGATCGGTGACCAGCGCGTCGGCGTGCGGGCGTCCGGCCTGCTCGAACGGCTGCGTCACCGCCACCGCCTCGGCGGAATGGACCTGGAACAGCGTCACCAGCTGCGCACCCGGCAGCACCGCCTCGGTCGCGCGGCGACGGTTCTCCGCCACCACTTCGGCGGCGTCTTCGGAGCCGAGCCCCACGTTCAGCCCGGCATGGATGCCGCTCGACACCCCGCCGCGCCGGCCCAGGAAGCCGTGCGGCACGCCAGCCAGCGTGGCGGCGCGGATCACTTCGGGATTGCTCACAGATCGAGGCTCCAGATGCGGTCGTCGTCGACCTGCTCGCCGACGACGAACTCATAGCGGCCGACTTCGACGAAGCCGTAGCGCGCGTAGAAGCGCTGGGCGCGATGGTTGTCGACATAGACGCTCAGCACCAGCCGGTCGGCACCGTCGGCGCGGGCGGTGGCGAGCGCCCAGTCCATCAGCGCCGGGGCCACGCCTTCCCCCTGCCAGGGGCCGAGCACGTACAGCTGGTGCAGCTCGGCGGTACGCGTCCCCCAGTCGCCCGGGAAGACGACCGGGCCGAGCTTGGCGAAACCGGCGATCGCGCCGCCTTCCGCCTCGGCCAGCCGCACCTTGTAGGCCGGATCGGACAGGTGCGAAGGCAGGCCGTTCTCGCCAAAGGTGCCGTCGAGGAATGCCGCGAGGTCGGACGCGCGATAGAGCGTGCCGAAGGTGTCGCAGTAGCAGCGCTTGGCCATCTCCGACAGCGCCGGCCCGTCCGCCGGCACCGCGTCGCGCAGGATCATGCGAACCCCGCCGGCGCCGGCCACTCGGGGGAGGTGACGGCGATCGCCTTGAACAGCTCGCCCATCTTGTCGGGCGCGACCAGCCGCTGGCGATCCTCGGCGATCTGTTGCGCGCGTTCGGGACTGGCGAGGGCGAGCGTCGCCACCCGCGCGTCGATTCCGAGCGCGGTCAGCCAGAACCCCTGTTCGAGCGGGCCATAGGCGCTGGCGTCCTCGACGCGCGCAGCCTCCAGCAGCGTGCCGAAGTCGACATGCGCGGTGAGGTCCACCTCGCCGGGAGTGTCGAACGGATTGGCGAACTGATGCTCGCGCACCGCCTGCAGCGAGTCTCCGATCGCGGGCCCGGTATAGCCATAGTCGATCACGAGCGCGGTGCCGCCCTGCGCCACCAGCCGCTTCGCCAGCTGGCGCATCACCGCGACCGCGGCGGGGGCCGTTTCCAGGATCGATCCGGGCGGTGCGTCGCGCAACGCCTCCGGCACGATCGGGTCGAAGCCGGTGGTGCCGGCGATGGGGAGGAACAGCGTGTCCTGGCAGGCGACCAGCCGCTCGCGCCAGCCCTCCGCGGTCTTGATGAGCTGGCGGATGGGCAGGGCGTCGAAGAATTCGTTCGCCACCACCAGCAGCGCGCCGTCGTCGGGTACCCCCACCAGGTCCACGTGCCACTCGGCGTCGGGCACGCGCTCCTTCTGCGCGGCACGCAGCGTGGCGCTCGTCTCGATGAAGTGCACCTGCGGCTCGAGCCCTGCGCTCGCCATCGCCCGCAGCGCGTCGGCCGCCAGCGTTCCCCGGCCGGGCCCGAGTTCGACATAGCGGGCCGGCGGCCGCCCGGCGCGATGCCAGGCGTCGGCAAGCGCCAGCCCCACCAGTTCGCCGAACATCTGGCTGACCTCGGGCGCCGTCGTGAAGTCGCCCCGCGCGCCCAGCGGATCGCGGCTGTTGTAATAATGAGCGTTCGCCGCGCCCATGAACTGCGACAGCGGGATCGGCCCGCCGAGCGTGATGGCGCGGGCGAGCCGGTCGGGAAGCGACCCCTCGCTCAAGCCACGCTCTCCGACCCCGCGATCGGCTCGATCCGCTGGCGGCGGCGATTGGCGGTGACGATCAGGTAGATGCCGCCCGCGATCATCGGCAGCGTCAGCCACTGGCCCATGTGCAGGCCGGTCTGCCGCGCGAACTCCATCAGCTGCTCGTCCGCCTCGCGGAAGAACTCGACAAAGAAGCGGCTGAGGCCGTAGCCCAGTAGGAACCAGCCGACGAGCTTGCCCGGCTGATAACGGGCGTTGGTGCGCCAGAACAGGAACCAGAGGAGCGCACCGAGGACGATTCCTTCCAGCCCCGCTTCGTAGAGCTGGCTCGGGTGGCGCGCCGGGTCGAGCCCGCCCGCCACGGTGTTCGGGAACACGATGCCCCAGGCAACGTCGGTCGGCTTGCCCCACAATTCGCCGTTCACGAAGTTGGCGAGGCGGCCGAAGAACAGCCCGAACGGGGCGCAGCACGCGACATAGTCATGGATGCGCAGCCAATTTAGCTTGTGCTTGCGCGCCATCAGCAGGATGCCGATCGAGGTGCCGACGACGCCGCCGTGGAACGACATGCCGCCGTCCCACAGCCGCAGGATCCGCCACGGATCGGACCACATGTCCTCGCCGTAGAACAGCACATAGCCGATGCGCCCGCCCAGGATGATGCCGAGGGTCGCATAGAAGACCATGTCGTCGGCATGGCGGCGCGCCATCGGTGCGCCGGGCTGGGCGAGCAGCTTCAGCAGGTACCACCAGCCGACCAGGATGCCGGCAAGATAGGCGAGCGAATACCATTTCAACGTAAAGAAGCCGAGGTCGAGCGCCACGGGATCGAGCCCCAGCTGGTCGAACCGGATGTGGCCGCCGGCGGCGGCAAGCGTCGAAAGGATCAAGTCGAAGGCTCCGCAAGTCTGTGCGCTGCTGGTACGCCGCTCGTCCCGAAAACCCAAGCGCGGAAGCGCGGCCCGGCTGGCGCCGGCTTTCGCCCGGCGATAGAGCGGCGGCCATGGCTTTGGATGCAGTGTCGCGCGCGGCCCCTTCGGCAACGGGATTGACCCGGCGCAGGCTGCTGGTCGGCGGCGCGGCGGGGGTGGGGCTGGTGGTCGGCTGGGCGCTTTGGCCGCGCGACCACGCCGTCAACCTGACGGCGGCCGAGGGGGAGACGATCTTCGGCCCCTGGATCAAGATCGGCGCGGACGGCCAGGTGACCGTCGCGATACCCCAGGCGGAACTCGGGCAGGGCGTGTTCACCGCCCTGCCGCAGATCGTCGCCGACGAACTGGGCGCGGACTGGCGCACGGTCGCGGTCGAGCCGGCACCGATCAACCCGCTCTATGCCAACCGGCTCGCGGCATCGGTGCTGTTCGAAGATGCGGTGGGCGACCTGCCGGAGCGGGTTCGCAGCCGCCACGCCGAGGCGCAGACGCTTATGCTCACCGCCGCCTCCACATCCGTCCGCGCGTTCGAGGGCGAATTGCGCAGGGCCGGCGCCGCCGCCCGCATCCTGCTGTGCAAGGCGGCGGCACGGCGCTGGGACGTGGACTGGCACGGCTGCGTCACGGTCGACGGCTTCGTGGTCGCAGGCGCGCAGCGCGAGCGGTTCGGCGCGCTCGCGGCGGATGCGGCCGACGAGCGGCTGCCGAGCGGGGACCTGCCGCTGCGCGCCGGCGAGGAGAAGCGGCTGACCGGAGAGTCGCTGCCCCGCCTCGACGCGCCCGCCAAGGTCGACGGCAGCGCCAATTTCGCGGGCGACATCCGCCTGCCAGGCATGGTGTTCGCGGCCATCCGCCAGGGGCCGATCGGCGACAGCCGGCTGGTGCGCGTGGACCGTGCGGCGGCCGATCGCGTGCGCGGCGTCTCCGCGGTGGTGGAGAACCCGAACTGGGTCGCCGCCGTGGGGGAGACCTGGTGGGCGGCCAATGTCGCGCTCGATGCGTTGGCCCCCCGCTTCGAGACGCGCAGCCCGCGGGTGGACAGCGCGTCGGTCGACGCCGCCCTCGACGCCGCCCTCGACGGCGAGGGCACCCGCATGGCCCGCGTCGGCGATCTCGCCGCGACCTTCAAGGACGCACAGGTCGTCACCGCCGACTATCGCGCGGGCGCGGCGCTGCACGCCGCGATCGAGCCGACCACCGCCACCGCCGCCTGGCGGGATGGGCGGCTGACCCTGTGGATGCCGACCCAGGCGCCCGCGCTCGCACGCGCGGCGGCGGCCAGGAGCCTGGGCATCGGCGAGGAGCGCGTCGTGCTGCACCCGACGATCGCCGGCGGCAGCTTCGGCGCCAACCTCGAACATCAGGTCGCCGAGCAGGCGGCGCTGCTGGCCCGGCATCTCGAAAAGCCCGTGCAGTTGACTTGGTCGCGCAGCGAAACCTGCCTGCACGATCGCTACCGTCCGCCTGCCGCCGCCCGCATGACGGCGCGGCTGGCCAAGGGTGGCGGGGTGGCCGGCTGGCTGTGCAAGATCGCGGCGCCCGTGGTCGGCCACGAGCTTTCGGCACGCTTGCTTGCCGGCGATCCCACCGCCCGCGCGGCCATGCTGTTGCCGCAGGGGGGCGACGCGCTGGCGGTGGAGGGGGCCATGCCCGCCTATGCGATCCCGGCGCTGGCGATCGACCACCACCCAGCCGAGATCGGCGTGCCGGTCGGCTACTGGCGTTCGGGCGCCCACAGCTACACCGCCTTCTTCAACGAGTGCTTCATCGACGAGCTCGCCCATGTCGCTGGCATCGAGGCGCACTCCTTCCGCATCGCCATGCTCGGCGGCAACCCGCGGCTGGCGCGGTGTCTGTCGACGGTGGCGACGCTGGGCGGATGGCAGGGCGGGATCCCCGGCAGTGGCCAGGGGCTCGCCTGCCACCAGATGCGCGGCTCCTTCATCGCGGTCATGGCAGAGGCGCGGATGGGCGCAGACCAGCGGGTGAAGGTCGACCGGTTGGTCGCGGCGGTGGACTGCGGGCGGCAGATCAACCCGGACCTCGTGCTCCAGCAGATCGAGGGCGGGCTGATGTTCGGAATGGCCGCGGCGCTCGGCGCCACCACCGGCTTCACCGACAATCTCGCCGACGTGCGCGGCTTCGGAGCGATGAACCTGCCGCGGCTCGCCGACACGCCGGAGGTGTCGGTGGAGCTGATCCGCAGCGACGCGGATCCGGGCGGGGTGAGCGAGCTTGCGGTGCCGCCGGTCGCCCCCGCCATCGCCAATGCGGTGATGGCCGCAACCGGCGTTCGCCTCCGCCGCCTTACGCTGCTACCGGAGGAAGAATGACCCCGCCTGCCGATCATCCCGCCATTCCCCAGCCCCGGATCGGCGTCCTGCTGATCAACCTCGGCACGCCCGACGCGCCCGAGCCGCGGGCGGTCAAGCGCTACCTGGGCGAGTTCCTGTCGGACCGGCGGGTGGTGGAACTGCCGTCGATCGCGTGGCAGCCGATCCTGCGCGGCATCATCCTGAACACCCGGCCGAAGAAATCCGCGCACGCCTATAGCCAGGTGTGGACGGAGAACGGCTCGCCGCTCGCCGCCGTTACGCGCGCCCAGGCAGAGGGGCTGAAGGACGCCTTCGGCCCCGAGGTGCTGGTCGACTGGGGCATGCGCTATGGCAATCCGGCGATCGGCGACCGGCTGCACGCGATGAAGACCGCGGGATGCGAGCGCATCCTGCTGGCACCCCTCTACCCGCAATATTGCGCAGCAACGACGGCGACCGCCAACGACAAGGCGTTTGCCGCGCTCGCGCAAATGCGCTGGCAGCCCGCGATCCGGACCCTGCCGCCCTATCACGATCATCCCGCCTATATCGATGCGCTCGCGCAGACGGTGCGGGAGGATCTGGCGAAGCTTTCCTTCACCCCCGACGCGATCGTCGCCAGCTTCCACGGCATGCCGCAGCGGACGCTGGAACTGGGTGATCCCTATCACTGCCACTGCCAGAAGACCGGCCGGCTCCTCTCGGAAGCGCTGGGGACCGAACTGGTGGTCGCGTTCCAGTCGCGCTTCGGTCGCGCCAAGTGGCTGGGCCCGGCCACCGACGACACGCTGGCGGCGCTCGCCCGGGCCGGAAAGCGGCGGGTGGCGATCGTCGCTCCGGGCTTCTCGGCCGATTGCGTGGAGACGCTGGAGGAACTGGCGATCCGCGGACGCGAGACGTTCGAAGAGGCGGGCGGCACCGATTTCGCCTATCTCCCATGCCTCAACGCCGAGCCTGTGGGATTGCGGATGCTGCGCAGCATCCTTGCAGCGGAGCTTGCAGGCTGGCTGCCCGCCGCCTAGCCTGACGGGGAAGCGAGCGGCCTGTTTTGGCGCCCGCACCTCGGATGGAGAGCAAGGTCATGGCACGGGTAGCGATTGTAACCGGTGGCACGCGCGGCATCGGCGAGGCGATCAGCCTGGCGCTCAAGGAAGCGGGCATGACGGTCGCCGCCAACTATGCCGGCAACGAGGAAAAGGCGAAGGCGTTCACCGAGCGCACCGGCATCGCCGCCTTCCGCTGGGACGTGAGCGACTATGATGCCTGCCAGCAGGGCGTCGCCGAGGTCGAGGCGGCGCTGGGACCGGTCGACGTCGTCATCAACAACGCCGGGATCACCCGCGACGGCACCATCCTGAAGATGACGGCCCAGATGTGGGACGAGGTGATCCGCACCAACCTGGGCGGCTGCTTCAACATGGCGAAGGCGGCGTTCCCGGGCATGCGCGAGCGCAAATGGGGCCGCATCGTCAACATCGGCTCGATCAACGGCCAGGCCGGCCAGTATGGCCAGGTCAACTACGCGGCGGCGAAGTCGGGCATCCACGGCTTCACCAAGGCGCTGGCGCAGGAAGGCGCGCGCTTCGGCGTGACGGTGAACGCGATCGCGCCGGGCTATATTGATACCGAGATGGTGGCGGCGGTTCCGGCGGACGTGCTGGAAAAGATCGTCGCCAAGATCCCGGTCGGGCGCCTCGGCCAGGCGCATGAGATCGCGCGCGCCGTCGCGTTCCTCTGCGCCGAGGACGGCGGCTTCATCACGGGCTCGACGCTGTCGATCAACGGCGGCCAGCACATGTACTGATCCGGGAGGGCGGGCTTCCTCCCGCCCTTACGGCCAAACGTAAGAGGGCCGGTCCATCGCTGGACCGGCCCCGGCTCCCGATACGCTACAGGGGAGCGAGATCCGTTAGCGGCAGCGACGCGGGCTGTCCGAGCGATCAATCGCACGACCGGCAATCGCGCCGACTGCACCACCCAGCACCGTGCCGAGCAGGCGGTCTCCGCGACCCGCGACCTGGTTGCCCAGCAGGCCACCTGCGACCGCGCCGATCACCGTGCCGCCGTCGCCATTGTCGCAGCGGCGATAGTTGCGGTTGTTGTAGTAGCGGCGGTCATAGCCGCGATAGCTGCGGCGATCGTACCCGCGGTCATAGCGGCGGTCGTAGCCACGGTCATAACCGCGATCATAGTGGCGATCACCGTAGTAGTGGCGGCTCTGCGCGACCGCCGGAGCGGTGGGAACCAGCGCGGTGAAGCCCATGGCGAGGGCGGCGCCTGCGAGAGAAAGCTTCTTGAACATCGGTCGTCTCCCAACTCGAACTTTTTCGTCAGCGGCGGGATTGCCCGTCGTCGATGAAGCCCTTTTGGCCGAGTCGCGTTGAGCCGAGCCTGAATGCGCTCGTTATCGGAGGTTCATGCGCGAAACGGCTGTCGCGATGCCGAATCGCCGCTTAAGGCCGGCGCATGCGTATCGCTTCCGTGGTGCTCCTGACGCTGGCGCTCGTGCCGAGTTGGACCGGCACCATTCCCCGCCAGATCCTGGGCAAGCACCCGAACGTGACGGCGCGGCAAGTGCCGCTGCGTGCGGGCGACCCGCAGGATCGCCGGGTGGGGGCGCTCACCTATTTGGGCGGCGTCCAACTCACCAGCCGCGACCGCGCCTTCGGCGGCTTCTCCGCCCTGCGCGTCGAGGGAGATCGGTTCACCCTCCTCAGCGATTTCGGATCGGTCGTTCGCTTTCGCATGGACCCCGACTGGCAGGTTTCCGAACCCGAGTTTCTGTCGCTCCCTGGCGGACCCGGCACCGGCTGGGAAAAGCGGGACCGTGACAGCGAATCGCTTGCGGTGGATCCGGCGACCGGCCGCTTGTGGGTAGGCTTCGAGCGCGCGAACGCGATCTGGCGCTACTCGGCCGATTTCGGCGCCGCCGAGCGGCACGTCCGCCCAAAGGCGATGGCCAAGTGGCCCAACGCTAGCGGGCCGGAAGCGATGGTGCGTCTGCGATCCGGCGCTTTTCTGGTGTTCAGCGAAGGCGCTCGCAACCGGAAGCGGCGCGACATCGGATTTGACGCGATCCGATTCGCAGGTGACCCGACGGTGCACCCCGGGCGCGGCTTTCACTTCCGCTACCTGCCGCCCAAGAACTATGCGCCCACGGATGTGGTGGAGCTCGCCGACGGACGGCTGCTGATGCTGCATCGTGCGGCATCGCTACGGAAGGGGTTCACCGCCGTCCTGTCGGTCATCGAACCGGATGCGATTCGGCCCGGGGCGGTGGTGCAGGGGCGGGAGATCGCCCGGCTGGCGGACGACGTGATCCACGACAATTACGAGGCGCTGGCCGTCACATACGAAAAAGACGCGACCATCCTGTGGCTCGCGTCCGACGACAACCAGATGTGGATCGAGCAGTCGCTGCTCTTGAAGTTCCGGCTGGACCTTCCGCCCGCAGGCGGAAGGTAGCAGGATCAGACCGCCCGTCCGCCCGAAGGGGACAGGCAGCTAGATCAGGCCGCCGCCTCGGTGGTGGTGGCGATCTTCTTGGCGATCTCGCGCTTCAGGCGACGAACGCGCAGCGACAGGTCGGTGTCGCTGGTCTTCAGCAGCCAGTTGTCGAGGCCGCCGACGTGCTCGACCGAGCGCAGACCGTGCGTCGACACGCGCAGCTTCACGCCGCGCTCCAGCGCGTCCGAAAGAAGCGTCACGTTCTGCAGGTTCGGCAGAAAGGTACGCTTGGTCTTGTTGTTGGCGTGGGAAACGTTGTTACCCACCTGCCGGCCCTTGCCGGTCAGCTCGCAAATGCGCGACATGCGTTGGTTCCTGGTTACGGCAATGGTCGGGGCAACTGCCCCGGGAAAGTCGGCGCTAGTAACGGCAGAGGCGCGCCGCGTCAACCGCGCCGCCGCGGACTGACGTTGCGCAGCGTGCAACCGCCCGCCGCCTGCGCGCGTTATTCCGGCAGCGAATCCTTTTGGCAACCGGGGAATCCTTCATGCGCACGATCCTCTTCATCCTCGGCCTCGTCGTCCTGCTGCTGATCGGCGCGATGATGCTCGGCCTGGTCAGCATCGACATGGTCCGCCCGGCCGCCGTTCAGGCGCCCAAGTTCGAGGCGGACGTCGGCCGCGTAGACGTGGGGACCGAGAACCGCACCGTGCAGGTGCCGACCCTCGACATCCAGCGCGCCGACAACACCCAGGCGGCGCAGTAACCACGGGCCTGGTTCCGCCCAGCGGCGGGGGGGCTCGCACTCTGGCCGCTGGCGCAAGGCTCCGTGGCGGGCCATGAGGCGGCCATGGCCTTTCCGCTTCCCGAACCCATGCGCCTGGCGCTCGACGCGGCGCGCGCTGCTGCCGACGCGGGCGAGGTGCCGGTGGGTGCCGCGCTGCTCCAGCATGGCCGCGTGCTAGCGGTGGCCGGCAACGCGCCTCGAACGCTCTCCGATCCGACCGCCCATGCAGAAATGCGAGTGATTCGCGCGGCCGCCGCGGCGCTCGGGCGCGAGCGGCTGGAGGATTGCGACCTGTGGGTGACGCTGGAGCCCTGCGCCATGTGCGCCGGCGCGATCGCCCACGCGCGAATCGCACGGGTCTACTACGCCGCATCCGATCCGAAGGGCGGTGCGGTGGAGCACGGGCCCCGGTTCTTCGCGCAGCCGACCTGCCACCACCGGCCGGAGGTCTATTCCGGCATCGGCGAGCGCGAAGGTGCGGCGCTGCTGCGGGATTTCTTTGCGGGTCGGCGGTAGCAGCGCGGCTGAGCCCAGCATCTGTACGCCCATCGCGATGTCGGGAGAGGCCGGCAAAGCAAAACGCCCGCCGAACCTCGACGGGCGTTTCGCAATCACCGTGCTCCTGCGAAAGCAGGAGCCCAGGGTTCCGGGCGCTGTCCTGTATGGCCCTGGGCTCCTGCCTTCGCAGGAGCGCTGCCTAGGGACAGAACCTGGTTCCGCCTTAGCGGACCTCGTCCTGGTTGATCGGCACGATCTTGATCTCGACGCGCCGGTTCGCGGCGCGGCCGGCGTCGGTGTCGTTGCTGGCGATCGGCTGGGTCTCGCCAAAGCCGCGGGTGCCGATTCGCGCGCTCTGCACGCCATGGCTGGAAAGATAGCCGGCGACGGCCGAGGCGCGGCGCTCCGACAGCGTCTGGTTGTACGCGTCGGACCCGGTCGAATCGGTGTGGCCGTACACGTCGATATAGGTCTGGTTGTACTGCGACAGCACGTCGGCGACCTGGTCCAGCGTCGGCTGGAACTGCGGCTGCACGGTGGCGCTGTCATAGGCGAAGGTGATGCCGGAGGGCATGTTCAGCAGCAGGTCGTCGCCCTGGCGGACGACCTGCACGTCGGTGCCGGCGGTGCGCTGGCGCAGTTCCCGCTCCTGCCGGTCCATGTAGTTGCCGATCGCCGCGCCGGCGATGCCGCCCAGGCCCGCGCCCACGATCTTTTCGGTGCGGTCGTTGCGTCCGCCGACCAGGTCGCCCAGCAGATAGCCGCCGAGCACGCCGCCGATGCCGCCGATCGCCGCCTTGGAAATCGAGCGCTGGCCGGTCTCCGGATCCGTCACGCACGCGCTGGTCAGCGTCATCGTACCCAGTGCACCCGCCAGCATCAGCTTCGACACACTCCGCATCATGTTCCTCCGTGTCACATTTCTTGATTTGATCTTGTGCCGGTGAACACCGACCCGGACCTGATTGTTCCGCACGCGATTTGAACGCCGGCTTACCGAAAGCCCATCGCGCAGTTGTCGCGACCGCACCATTGCGGCTAAGCGTTGGGGAAGAACAATGACCCAGTTCACCCCATTCCCGTGGATCGACGTCGCGATCATCTTCGCGCTGGTCCTCCTGAACGGCGTTTTCGCCATGTCCGAACTCGCGATCGTGTCCGCACGGCCCGCCCGGCTGGAGGCGCTGGCACGGGCTGGCGGCAGGGGAGCGGCGACCGCGATGCGGCTGGCGAGCGATCCGGGCAAGTTCCTGTCGACGGTGCAGATCGGCATCACCCTGATCGGCATCGTCGCGGGCGCCTATTCGGGCGCGAGCCTGGGCGGCCCGGTCGGCGAACGGCTGAGCGCGTGGCTCGGTCTCGCGCCGCAGGCAGGGCAGACGGCCGGCTTCGCGATCGTCATCGGGCTCACGACCTATGCCTCGCTGGTGATCGGCGAACTGGTGCCCAAGCAGTTCGCGCTCCGCTCGCCCGAGCCGATCGCGGCCATCGTCGCGCTGCCGATGCTGTGGCTGTCGAAGCTGACCGCACCGCTGGTCTGGCTGCTCGACACCACCACCGGCCTCGTCTTCCGGCTGCTGCGCCTCGATCGCGAGACGGAGAACCGAGTCACGGCGGAGGAGCTGCAATTGCTGGTGGCCGAAGCGACCAAGTCGGGCGTGATCGAGGAGCATGAGCGCTCGATCATCTCGGGCGTCGTGCGGCTGGCGGACCGGCCGGTGCGCGAAATCATGACGCCGCGGACTGCCGTCGACTGGCTCGACCTGGACTTGGAGCCGGAGAAGCTGCGCGCCGCGCTTGCCGATACACCGCACACCCGCCTGCCCGTCGCCGAAGGCTCGATCGACAAGGTCGTGGGCGTGGTACAGGCGCGCGACATCGTCGCTGCGACCATGCGCGGCGAGGCGCTGGACCTGCGCCGCCTGATGCATGTCGCCCCGGTGCTGCCCGATCAGGTCGACGCGATGGACGCGCTCACGGCGTTGCGCGGTGCCGATGTGCCGATGGGTCTGGTCCACGACGAATACGGCCATTTCGAAGGGCTGGTGACGCCTGCCGACCTGCTCAAGGCGATCGCCGGCGAGTTCGCGTCCGACGCCGAGCCGGGCGACACGCCCAATGTCGTCGAGCGTGAGGACGGCACCCTGCTGGTCTCCGGCCAGCTCTCGGCCGACGCGCTGGCGGAGCGGCTCGGGATCGAGCTGCCCGAGGATCGCGACTATGCGACGGTCGCGGGTCTTGCGCTTGCGGTGCTCAAGCACCTGCCCGAGGAGGGCGAGCACTTCCTCGAGCAGGGCTGGCGCTTCGAGATCGTCGACATGGACGGGCGCAAGATCGACAAGCTGCTGGTGTCCGCCGCGGTCTGAGCCGCGGCGGCTCTCGGGATCTCAGCCGAGCTTTCCGAACTTCGCTTCATAGCCGGCGCGGTCGCCCGCCGAGAGCAGGCGTGCCTGCTCCACCCAGCGGTCCCGCGCCATCCGCCCCTGGAAGCTGCCGAGCGAGGCGTCGATCCGGTCCGCCTCGGCCGGGTCGAGCGCGGCCAGGTCCGCGATGCTCGTGATCCCCAGCTCGGCAAGCTGCGCGGCCACCTTGGGGCCGAGCCCCTTCAACGTGGTGAGGTCGCTCGCCGTCGCCGCCGGAACGGGCGCGGCAGCCGGAATGGATCTGGCAGGCGGAGCGCTCGGCGCAGCGGCGGCTGCCGGCTCGGCGGGTGCTGGCGGATTCGCGGAATCGGCTGACGCGACCTGCCGTGGAGCCTGCACCGGCTGCGGCGCGGGCGCCGGGAGGTCGGTCGGCTCGACCGGGGTGCGGCGCTCGGCTGCGATGGCTGCGCCCGGCGCATCCGGATCGGCCACGGCCGCGCCGGGCTCCTCGCGGCGGCTCTGTCCGATCGCTTCCAGCTCGCGCTCGGCCGCGCGCCGCTTGGCGCGGAGCCGCACTCCCCACAGGATCGCCGCGACGACGATCACCGCGAAGATCGCGATCACCACCAAATGGGTGACGGTGACGGGCATCATCTGGTCCGCCGCACCGACGACGGTCTGGCGGGATTGTTCGGCTTCTTGCATGGGTACGCCTCCGGCCGGCCAAACCGCGGCCGGAGGCAAAGCATAGCGGCGTAGCCGCCATGCTCAAGGCGTTGAGGCGCTTAGCCTTCTTCGCGCGCGATTTCGCGCCAGCCGATGTCGCGCCGGCAGAAGCCGTCGGCAAAGGCGATGCGGTCGACGGCCCGGTACGCCGCGGCCTGTGCCTCGCGGACGCTGGGGCCGGTGGCGGTGACCGTCAGCACGCGGCCGCCCGAGGCCACCAGCGCCTCGCCGTCGCGGCGGGTGCCGGCCTGGAACACGCGTGCGCCGTGCGCCTCGGCCGTGTCGATGCCGGTGATGGCGCCGCCGGCCGCCGGCGTACCAGGATAGCCGCGCGCGGCCACCACGACGGTCAGCGCCGGGTCGTCGGAGAAGCGCACCTTGTGCCCCGCGAGCCTCCCCTCGGCGGTCGCGAGCATCACCTCCAGCAGATCGCTTTCCAGGCGCATCATCAGCACCTGGCACTCCGGATCGCCGAAGCGGGCGTTGTATTCGATCAGCTTGGGGCCGAGCGGGGTGAGCATCAGCCCGGCATAGAGCACGCCGCTATAGGGCATGCCTTCCTCGGCCAGCTTCTCGATGGTGGGACGCACGATCGTATCGATCGCCAGCTGCTCCAGCTCGGGCGTCAGCACCCGGGCGGGGCTGTAGGCGCCCATGCCGCCGGTGTTCGGCCCCACGTCGCCGTCGCCGACGCGCTTGTGGTCCTGCGCGGAGCCGAACGGCAGATAGCTGGTGCCGTCGGTCAGCACGAACAGGCTGGCTTCCTCGCCGGTCAGGAACTCCTCGATCACCGCCTCGGCACCGGGGCCGTCGAACAGCGCGGCGAGCGCAGCGTCCGCCTCTTGCGGAGAGCTGGCGATGGTCACGCCCTTGCCGGCGGCCAGGCCGTCCGCCTTGATGACGACCGGCAGCCCGAAGGTGCCGAGCGCGTTGCGGGCGGCTTCGAGCGAGGTCACGCGGACATAGCCGGCGGTCGGGATGTCGGCGCGCTGGCACAGGTCCTTGGTGAAGCCCTTCGACCCCTCCAGCTGCGCGGCGGCCGCGGACGGTCCGAATACGGCGATGCCGGCCTCGCGCAGCGTGTCGGCGAGTCCTTCGACCAGCGGCTGCTCGGGCCCCACCACCACGAAGCGCACGTCGTGCTCGCGGCAGAAGGCGAGCAGCGCCGCCTGGTCGGTGCCGGCGATCGCGACGCACTCGGCGTGCTCCGCAATGCCGGGGTTGCCTGGCGCGGCATAGAGCCTATCGAGGAGCGGAGATTGTGCGAGCCGCCATGCGAGCGCATGTTCGCGCCCCCCCGAGCCCACCAGCAGGACGTTCATGCCCGATCCTTTTTCCGGCTTTTCATCGGGGCGGCTCGTAGCCGAGCCGATCCCCGGGGACAACGCCGCCCCCGTCAGTGTCAGCGAACTTGCCGGCCGCCTGAAGCGGATGGTGGAGGGCGAGTTCGGCCATGTCCGCCTGCGTGGCGAGATTTCGGGCTACAAGCGGGCCGCTTCGGGCCACGTCTATCTGTGCCTGAAGGACGAGAGCGCGGTGATCGACGGCGTCATCTGGCGCGGTGCCGCCGCCGCGCTGCCGTTCCAGGCGCAGGACGGGATTGAGGTCGTCGCGACCGGAAAGCTCACCACCTATCCCGGCCGCTCGAAATACCAGATCGTGATCGATCGCATGGAGCTGGCGGGCGAGGGCGCGCTGATGGCGCTGCTCGAGAAGCTCAAGGCCAAGCTCGGCGCCGAGGGGCTGTTCGATCCCGCGCGCAAGAAGCCGCTGCCGTTCCTGCCGCGGGTGATCGGCGTCGTCACCTCGCCAACCGGCGCGGTGATCCGCGACATCCTTCACCGGCTGGAGGACCGCTGCCCCAGTCATGTGATCGTGTGGCCGGTGCAGGTGCAGGGGGAGGGCGCCGCCCAGCAGGTTGCAGCGGCCGTGCGCGGCTTCGGCGCGATCGAGCCCGGCGGCCCGGTGCCGCGCCCGGACCTGCTCATCGTCGCGCGCGGCGGCGGTTCGATCGAGGACCTGTGGGCGTTCAACGAGGAAGCGGTGGTGCGCGCGGTCGCCGACTGCTCGATCCCGGTGATCTCGGCGGTCGGGCACGAGACCGACACGAGTCTGTGCGACCACGCCGCCGACCTGCGCGCGCCGACTCCGACCGCGGCGGCGGAACTCGCGGTGCCGGTGCTTGCCGACCTGCGCCACACCGTCCAGAGCCATGCGATGCGCACCGAGCGTTGCGTCCGCCGCTACCACCAGCGCGGCGAGGAGCGGCTTGCCGCGCTCGTCCGCGTGCTGCCGCGGCGCGACGCGCTGCTCGGGCCGCAGCGCCAGCGGGTGGACGATCTCGCCCAGCGGCTGGGGCTGGGGCTGGAGCGGCGGCTGGGGCAGGCGCGGCGCACGCTTGATCGACAGTCGGCGGTGCTGCGGCCGGCGATGCTGGACCGCCAGCTGACCCGCGGGCGCCAGCATCTCGCCTCGGTCGGACGGCTGCTGGAAAGCGTGAACCCCGACAACCTCCTCAAGCGCGGCTATGTCCGGGTCGAGGGGCGCGGCACCGGCAAGACCATCGACTCCGCCGCCGCCGCCCGCGCGGCCGGCGGCCTGAAGCTCCACTTCCGCGATGGCGTGGTGGACGCACGGGTTGAGCGTGCCGGGGGCAAGCCCTATCCTCCGGACAAGCTCGAGCAGCCGAGCCTGCTCTGATGACCCTTTGGAAACTCGGATGCTGATGTCGAACCATTCGCGCCAGGCGCGCCTCCACTACCTCTCGGGCGGGTTCCGCGTCCTGTCGCCGGGCGATCATGTCGTCTGCGCCCGTACCGGCGAGAAGATCCCGCTCGAGGAGCTTCATTACTGGAGCGCCGAGCGGCAGGAAGCCTATGCCACTGCGGAGGCCGCAACCGCGGCGATGCGCCCGGCGTGAGGCTGCGCGCAGCGTTCGGCGCGGGGTTGCTCGCGCTGACGGGGTGCACGGTGGTTCCGGCCGGTGCGGCAGGCCCCGCTCCGGTTCAGGCGGCGCCTGCGCCGGTGGCACCCGCCGCCGTGGCGCCGGCTCAGCCGGCGGCACCGGTGCTGTTCCGCTACGAGGGGCAGCGCATCCAGGGCGGCATGCTGGTCGGCACCGCGCCGGCAGGCGTGACGTCGCTGTCCTTCGAGGGCGAGCCGATCGCACTCGCTCCGGACCGCCGCTTCCTGATCGCCTTCGATCGCGATGCCGGCCCCGTCGCCCGGCTGGTCGCGCGCTTCGCCGACGGGCGCGAGCAGGTCGAGACGTTCGCCGTCGCACCGCGCGCCTGGCAGATCGAGCGGCTGCCGACGCTGCCCAAGGTCAGCCAGCCGAGCGCCGAGTTCCAGCGCCGCCGCCCGCCCGAGCTTGCGCAGATCGTCGCCGCCCGCAAGCAGGAGACCGGGGCGCAGGGCTGGTCGCAGCGCTTCCGGTGGCCGGCGACCGGGCGCATCTCCGGCCGGTTCGGGTCCCAGCGCATCTATGCGGGCGAGCCCGGCAGCTACCATTCGGGCGTCGACGTGGCCAAGCCGACCGGCGCCCCGGTAGCGGCGCCCGCCGACGGCGTGGTGATCCTGGCGGCGGATTCGCCCTTCACCCTGGAGGGCAACCTGCTGATGCTCGACCATGGCATGGGGCTCAGCAGCGCGTTTCTTCATCTCTCGCGCATCGATGTCCGGCCCGGGCAGCGCGTCCGGCAGGGCGAGGTGATCGGCGCCGTCGGCAGCACCGGCCGCGCCACCGGCCCGCACCTCCACTGGGGCATGGTCTGGAAGGGGCGGCGGCTCGACCCGATGCTGATCGCGGGGCCGATGCCCGACTGACGCGGAACCGCCATCGCGATCGGCCATTGAACCGGCAACAAACAAGGGGAACGACGATGAAGACGCACCTGGCACTGCTCGCCGCGACCGGCATGATCGCTGCCTGCACGCAGACCGCTCCCATGGACACTAGCGCAGGCCCCGCCGGACCGCGGGTCGCGACCGCGATGCTGCGCACCGCCGCCAATGCGCCGGCGGGCACCGCCACGGCGACGGAGGTGCCGGGCGGCGTCCGCATCGCCCTCAGCGTCAACGGGCTGCCCCAGGGACCCCACGGCGCCCATGTGCACACCACCGGCCGTTGCGACGCGCCGGACTTCACGACGGCGGGCGGCCACTGGAACCCGACGACCCGGCAGCACGGCACCAAGAACCCGGCCGGGCCGCACGCAGGCGACATGCCCAACCTGCTGGTCGGCACCGACGGCACCGGCTCAATCGAGTTCACCCTGCCGGGTGGCACCTTCGACGGCCTGCTCGATGCCGATGGCTCGGCGTTCATGGTGCATGCGAACGCCGACGACCTCATGACCGACCCGTCCGGCAACAGCGGCGGCCGGATCGCCTGCGGCGTCTTCAACCCTGCCTGACGCGCGGGGTCGGGCGCCGGCGGCGGCGTCCGGCCAGCGGGTCGCGATTGACTCACCACCTCCTGCACCCGACACGTCGGGCCGGGACGACAGGAGGTGGCATGCGATTGGTTTCCTTTACCGCGGCGGTGGCGCTGCTCGCCACGCCGCTCTCGGCGCAGGATTATAGCCGCTACAGCGAGGCGGGGCTGAAGGCGGAGCTTTCCGAGGCCGGCGTGTCGGAGACGGCGGTGCTGGTGCCGATGCGCGACGGCGTCGGCCTGTCCACCAACATCTACCGCCCGCGCGATGCCAAGGGGCCGTTCCCCACCATCCTGTGGAAGACGCCGTACAACGAGCACAACCTGCGCGGCTCGACCCTGCGCTATGCGGTCGAGGCGGTGAAGCGCGGCTATGCGTTCCTCGTCCAGAACGAGCGCGGCCGCTATTTCTCCGAAGGCAGCTACGAGATCCTCGGGAAGCCGCAGACCGACGGCTATGACGCGCTCAGCTGGATCGCCAAGCAGCCCTGGTCGAACGGCAAGGTCGGGACGCTCGGCTGCTCCTCCTCGGCCGAATGGCAGCTCGCGCTGGCGGCGCAGAACCACCCCGCCCACGCGGCGATGGTGCCGATGGCGTCGGGGGCGGGCATCGGCAAGGTCGGCCGCTTCCAGGAACAGGGCAACTGGTACACCGGCGGCGTGCCGCGCAACCTGTTCTTCGTGTGGCTCTATGGCGTCGACAATCCCCTGCGCCCGCAGCTGCCTGCCAACCTCGATCCCAAGGTGCGCGCGCGCATCGCCGGCTACAACGATCTCGACGCGACCAAGCCCAAGGTCGACTGGGTGCAGCAGATCCAGCACCTGCCGGTCGACGAGATGCTGTCCGACCTGGGCGAGCCGCCGGCGACGTTCGAGAAGTTCATCCGCCGCACGCCCGCCGATCCGGCATGGCGCGAGGGCGGGCTGTACCACGACGACATGGGCTGGGGCGTGCCGGCGCTGTGGTTCGACAGCTGGTACGACGTGTCGATCGGGCCGAACCTGGAGCTGTTCAACCACGCTCGCCAGACGACGGGCGATCCGGAAGCGGCAGCGAACCAATATGTCGTCGTCGCCCCGAACCCGCACTGCGCCTTCGCCAAGCTCGGCCCGGACATGGTGGTCGGGGAGCGGCAGATGGGCGACACCAGCTTCGACGTCGACGGCACGATCTTTCGCTGGTTCGACCGCTGGCTGAAGGGCGATCGCAGCGCCTTTCCGGCCTCGACCCCGCACGTCCAATATTACACCATGGGCGCCAACAAGTGGCAGAAGGGGCCGCAATGGCCGCCGCGCGATGCCCGGCCAGTGCGCATGTACCTGACCAGCAACGGCCACGCGAACAGCCTCTACGGCGACGGCAAGCTGTCGCTGACGGCCCCGGCGGCGGGCACGCCGGCCGACGCCTATCGCTACGATCCGATGAACCCGGTGCAGACGATCGGCGGCGGCGACTGCTGCAACGGCGGGCTGGTGCAGGCGGGCGCCTATGACCAGCGCGTGATCGAGGCGCGCAACGACGTGCTGGTCTACACCAGCGACGTGCTCACCGAGCCGATGGAGGTGACCGGCTTCGTCGACGCGGTGCTCAAGGTGTCGTCCTCGGCGAAGGACACCGACTTCGCGGTCAAGCTGGTCGATGTGGCACCGGACGGCACCGCCTATATCCTGGGCGATACCATCCTGCGTGCGCGCTACCGCGACGGCTACGACAAGCCGGTGATGATGGCGCCGGGCCAGGTCTACACGATCAAGCCGACGCCGATGACGACGAGCAACACCTTCCTGCCCGGCCACCGCATCCGGGTGGAGGTGACATCGTCCAACTTCCCCAAATTCGTCCGCAACCTCAACACCGGCGGGCCGAACGAAAGCGAGAAGACGGGCGTCGTTGCCGACAACCGCATCCACCACGATGCGGCCGCACTCTCCTACATCGAGCTGCCGGTGGTGAAGTGAGCGGCTGGACGCTGGGGATCATCGGCGGCTCCGGGCTCTATGGGGTCGCCGGAGTCGAGGACGGGCGGTGGGAGACGGTGGAGACGCCGTGGGGCCCGCCTTCCGACGCCTGCTACGTCGGGCGGATGGGGCATGTCCGGGTCGTGTTCCTGCCCCGCCACGGCCGCGGGCACCGCATTCCGCCCTCCGACCTCAACGCGCGCGCCAACATCGATGCGCTGAAGCGGCTGGGCGTCACCGACGTGCTGGCGATCTCGTCGGTAGGCTCGCTGGTCGAGGACCGGCCGCCGGGTAGCTTCACCGTGGTCGACCAGTTCATCGACCGCACCCGCGGGCGGCCGTCGAGCTTCTTCGGACCGGGGCTGGTGGCACATGTTTCGATAGCGGACCCGGTATGCTCGCGTCTGTCGGCGCTTGCCGTGGACGCCGCGCGCGCGGCGGGGGCCGATGTGTCGCCAACCGGCACCTATCTCGCGATGGAGGGGCCGCAGTTCTCCACCCGTGCGGAGAGCCGGCTCTACCGCAGCTGGGGCTGCGATGTGATCGGCATGACGGCGATGCCGGAAGCCAAGCTCGCGCGCGAGGCGGAGCTGCCCTACGCGCTGGTCGGCATGGTCACCGACTATGACTGCTGGCGCGAGGGCGAGGCGGTGGATACCGCCGAGATCATCGCCCAGCTCGGCGCCAATGCGGCGAAGGCGCGGGCGCTGGTGCAGCATCTGGTCGCCGCGCTGCCCGAAGAGCGGCCGGCGTCGCCGATCGACACCTGTCTGGACGCCGCGCTGCTGACGGCACCGGCGATGCGCGATCCGGCGCTGGTGGCGTTGCTCGATGCGATAGCGGGTCGGGCGTTGCGGAGCAGCTGAGACGCCCTTCCGTACCCCGGCGAAGGCCGGGGTCCAGGTACGGCGCGCGTCGAGCGTTTGCGTGCCCTCTCCGCCGCCTTCCCACCTGGGCCCCGGCCTTCGCCGGGGTACGGGAGGTAAGGGGTGCCCTCTCTTCACCCGTCATGCTGACGAAAGTCAGCATCCATACGCGCATCGCTTCTTGTCCAGACGGAGCGGCAATGGATTCTGACGCTCGTCCGGCTGACGAGGGGTGAGGCCTTACCCGTCCAGCCGCTTGCTCAGGAAGAACCGCCGGCTGCCGCGGGGGTGATCCTCCAGCGTGCCGAACACGGTGAACCCCAGCTTCTCGTAGAACCCGCGCGCCTGGAAGGCAAAGGTGTCGAGCCACAGGCCGCAGCAGCCGCGCGCGCGGGCGATCCGCTCGGCCTCGGCGATCAGCGCACTGCCCAGCCGCTGGCCGCGCAGCGCCTGGGGCACCGCCAGATATTCGACGAACAGCCAGTCATAGCCGCTGCGTCCCCACAGGCCGCCGATCGTGTGCCCGTCCGCGTCGCGCAGCAGGATCGCGACCGGCTCCGTCCGTGCCGGACCCGCCATCGCCTCATTATAAAGGCGCAAGGGTGCCAGCACCGCCTCCCGGTCTTCGGCAGTGGGGGCGTCGGCGACGTGAAGCTCGATGGTCATGGCGCCGGTGTAGCGCGCCGCAGCAGCGCCAGGCAAAGCGTCCAGCGCAGGGCGCTCAAGAAAAGCAGCAGGGCAGGTAACCGCGTGGGGGAGAGCAGGCGCTGACGGCAGCTCGATCCCCCACGCTGCACCCGCCGTCATGCCGGTTTACCGGCGGCTCCGCTCCCAATGATTATTATCGTTCGGCGGCTGCAGTGCCACGCGCATAGCAGAACGCCGGACAAAAAAAAGGGCCGACCCGAGGGTCGGCCTTGAAAGGTTTAGGAGAGGATGCCTGAAAGGCACGTGCTTTGTGCGCCGCAGCACGGCTTAACGCAATTGCGAAGGTTTATTGGTGCAGTTGCAGTTCTTGCAACGGTCGCGTGCGCGCAAATTCCGCACTCCTGCAGGGGGATTAGGCAGCTGCCCTGTGCGCTGCCCGATTAGCAGGCAGCGGACAAAAAGAAGGGGCGCGGGAAGTCTCCTTCCCGCGCCCCCATTGCTCGTCCGGCAGCAGCTTAGGCGGCGAGCTTGCGCAGCACGTAGTGCAGGATGCCGCCGTTCAGGAAATACTCCAACTCGTTGACGGTATCGATGCGGCAACGGGTCTGGAACGTCTCGGTGGTGCCGTCGGCACGCACCAGCGTGACCTCCACGTCCTGGCGCGGGCGCAGGCCTGCGACGTTCTGGATGGTGAAGGTCTCGTCGCCCTTCAGGTCCAGCGACTGGCGGGTGACGCCTTCCGCGAACTGCAGCGGCAGCACGCCCATGCCGACCAGGTTCGAACGGTGAATGCGCTCGAACGACTCGGCGATCACCGCGCGCACGCCCAAGAGGTTGGTGCCCTTGGCCGCCCAGTCGCGCGACGAGCCGGTGCCATATTCCTTGCCGGCCACGACCACCAGCGGGGTGCCGTCGGCCTTGTGACGCATCGCCGCGTCATAGATCGGCATCACCTCGCCCTCATACTGGGTCATGCCGCCTTCGACGCCCGGCACCATCTCGTTCTTGATGCGGATGTTGGCGAAGGTGCCGCGGACCATGACCTCGTCGTTGCCGCGGCGCGCGCCGTAGCTGTTGAAGTCCTTGCGCGCGACCTGGTGCTCCTGGAGGAAGGTGCCCGCCGGGCTGTCCGCCTTGATCGAGCCGGCCGGCGAGATGTGGTCGGTCGTGATCGAGTCGCCCAGGATCGCCAGCGGCTTCGCCTCGATGATGTCGGCGACCGGCGCCGGCGTCATCGACATGCCCTGGAAGTACGGCGGGTTGTGGATGTAGGTCGAGCTCGAGGGCCAGTTGTAGGTGTCCGAGCCCTCGACCGAGATCGCGCTCCAATGCGCGTCACCGGCATAGACGTTGCCGTAGCGCGAGCGGAACATCTCGTCGTCGATGTTGGCCGCCATCAGGTCGGCGACTTCCTGGTTGGTGGGCCAGATGTCCTTGAGGAACACGTCCTGCCCGTCCGAACCCTGGCCGATCGGCGTCTCCATCAGATCCTCGGTGACGGTGCCCTTGAGCGCATAGGCGACCACCAGCGGCGGCGAGGCGAGGAAGTTGGCGCGCACGTCGGCCGACACGCGGCCTTCGAAGTTGCGGTTGCCCGACAGGACCGAGGCGGCGACGATGTCGTTGCCGTTGATCGCCTGGCTGATCGGCGCCGCGAGCGGGCCCGAGTTGCCGATGCAGGTCGTGCAGCCATAGCCGACGAGGTTGAAGCCGATCGCGTCCAGGTCCTCGGTCAGGCCGGCCTTGTTGAGATAGTCGGTGACTACCTGCGAACCCGGCGCGAGCGAGGTCTTGACCCAGGGCTTGGGGCTGAGGCCCAGCGCGCGCGCCTTGCGGGCGACCAGGCCCGCGGCGACCAGCACCGAGGGGTTGGAGGTGTTGGTGCAGCTGGTGATCGCGGCGATCACGACGTCGCCGTCGCCGATGTCGTGGTCCTTGCCCTCGACTGCGACGCGCTCCGGCTGCTCCTTCTTGTAGAGCTTGGTGAGGTCGCCGTTGAACACCTCGTCCACCTTGTTCAGGCTGACGCGGTCCTGCGGGCGCTTCGGGCCGGCAAGGCTGGGAACGACGCTGCCCATGTCGAGCTCGAGCGTGTCGGTGAAGATCGGGTCCTCGCGGCCCGCTTCGTGCCAGAAGCCGTTGGCCTTGGCATAGGCTTCGGTCAGCGCGATCACTTCTTCCGGACGCGCGGTCAGGCGCATATAGTCGATCGTCTTCTCGTCGATCGGGAAGAAGCCGCAGGTCGCGCCATATTCCGGCGCCATGTTGGCGATGGTCGCGCGATCGGCGAGCGTCATCGACGACAGGCCCGGGCCGTAGAATTCCACGAAGCGGCCGACGACGCCCTTGGCGCGCAGCATCTGGGTGACGGTCAGCACCAGGTCGGTGGCGGTGATGCCTTCCTTGAGCGCGCCGGTCAGCTTGAAGCCGACGACTTCCGGGATCAGCATCGACACCGGCTGGCCGAGCATGGCTGCTTCCGCCTCGATGCCGCCCACGCCCCAGCCGAGCACGCCGAGACCATTGACCATGGTGGTGTGGCTGTCGGTGCCGACCAGCGTGTCGGGGTAAGCGATGGTCGCGCCGTCGGTCGCCTGCGACGACCACACCGACTGGGCGATATATTCCAGGTTCACCTGGTGGCAGATGCCGGTGCCCGGCGGCACGACCTGGAAGTTGTCGAGCGCCTTGGAGCCCCACTTCAGGAACTCATAGCGTTCCATGTTGCGCTGGTATTCCAGCTCGACGTTCTGCTCGAACGCCTTGGGGGTGCCGAACTCGTCGACCATGACCGAGTGGTCGATGACGAGGTGGACGGGGACCTGCGGGTTGATCTTGGCGGGATCGCCGCCGAGCTTGGTGATCGCGTCGCGCATCGCCGCCAGATCGACCACGCAGGGCACGCCCGTGAAGTCCTGCATCAGTACGCGCGCCGGGCGATACTGGATCTCGCGGTCGGAGCGCGCGTCCTTCTGCCAGTCGACGATCGCCTGCGCGTCGGCCGAGGTGACGGTGGTGCCGTCCTCGAAGCGGAGCATGTTCTCCAGCAGCACCTTCATCGAAAAGGGCAGGCGGCTGATGTCGCCGAGCTTCTCGGAGGCCTTGGCGAGGCTGTAGTAGCTGTAGCTCTTGCTGCCGACCGTGAGCGTATCACGGGTGCCGAGCGTATCCTGGCCGATGGCGGTCATTGGGGCCTTGTCCTTCCCAGTCTGCGCGGCGCGGACGGGAGGGCGGGAGGGGGTCCCGCTCGGGCGCGCCGCCGTCAAAAGCGAATGCGAGATTCGGGCGGGCTGTAGCAAGGGGGTGCGGCCGTGGGAAGGGCAGGTTCGCACCTGCGAAAGGGTCGCAAAAAGAGGTGGTTCTGGAACTCCGCCGGGGTTCGCCGCTTCCTTCCTGCAAAGATGCCGCAGGAGCTTCCGTCCATGCCCACCGCCCATCCCGCCGCCTGGCCCGAACGCCTCTGGATCGTGCGGCACGGCGAAAGCGCGGGCAATGTGGCGCGCAACGCCGCCCAGGCGGCAGGGGCTCCCCGGATTGCGGTCGGGACCCGCGACGTGGACGTGCCGCTCTCCCCCCGCGGCGAGGAACAGGCGCGCGCGCTCGGCCGCTGGTTTGCGCGGGGGGAGGCGCATGGCCGCCCGGAAGTGCTGCTTGCCTCCCCTTATGCGCGCGCGATGGAGACGGCGCGGCTGTTCCGCGAGCATGGCGGCACCGCCATCCCGGAGGAGCCGATCTGCCCGGACGAGCGCCTCCGCGAAAAGGAGTTCGGCATCCTCGACGGGCTCACCACCAGCGGGATCGTGAGCCTGCAGCCCGAACAGGCCGAGTTCCGCCGGCTGCTCGGCAAATTCTACCATCGGCCGCCGGGCGGCGAGAGCTGGTGCGACGTGATCTTCCGCCTGCGCTCGCTGATGGACACGGTGGGGCTGCACTATGGTGGCCGCCGGGTGATGATCGTGGCGCACCAGGTCGTGGTGCTCTGCCTGCGCTACGTCATCGAGCGGATGAGCGAGGCGGAGATCCTGGGCATCGACCGGGAGGGGGACGTGGCCAACTGCTCCGTCACCGAATATCGCTACGATCCGGGCAAGGGCCGCTTCGGCGGGCTGTCCCTCGTCCGCTACAACGAGACCGCTCCGGTCGAGGAAAGCGCGGTCGCGGTCACCGCCGAGCCCGACCGCAGTGCCGGAGTGCGCGGATGAGCGAGCCGACGGCGATCGACAGCGCCTGGCTCGCCGCGCACCCGCTGCCGGTGCATGGCGAGGGTACCGACAAGAACAGCCGGGGACGCGTGCTGGCGGTCGGCGGCTCGCGGCGCGTGCCGGGCGGGCTGCTCCTGACCGGCGAGGCGGCGCTGCGAGTCGGAGCGGGAAAGCTGATGCTCGCGACGGTCGCTTCGGCGGCGCCGCTGCTGGGCATCGCCATGCCCGAAGCCGGCGTGACCGCCCTCCAGGAGGATGCGGACGGCGAGATCGCAGGCGAGGCCGGCGTGCTGGCGCAGGAGTCGCGGCGCTGCGACACCATCGTGCTCGGGCCGGCTATTTCGGATCGCACGGCGGCGGCCAGGCTGGTCCAGCAACTCGCGGACGATCCTCCGGAGGGTGCCGCGCTGGTGCTGGACGCGGCTGCGGTCGCCTGTGCCGGGCCGCTCTCGGGGCGGCTGGCCTCCGCCTTCGGGGGGAGGCTGGTTCTCACGCCGCACCTCGGCGAGATGGCGGCGCTGTGCGAATGCGATGCGGACGAGGTCGCCAGGGACCGGGAAGCGGTGGTGCTGCGGACGGCAGAGCGCTTCCGTGCGGTCGTCCTGCTCAAGCACAGCAGCACGCTGGTCGCGGCGCCCGACGGGCAGACGCTGCTGCGCTACGCCGGCGGCGGCGTCGGGCTTGCCACGGGCGGCTCGGGCGATGTGCTCGCGGGCGCCATCGCAGGGCTGGTTGCGCGCGGTGCCGATCCGCTGGTCGCGGCCGGCTGGGGCGTGTGGCTGCATGGCGAGGCCGGGTCGGCCCTGGCGATGGCGAACGGACCGCTCGGCTTCCTGGGTCGCGAACTGCTGCCCCAGCTTCCGCGGCTCTTGCCGCGCTGACCGTCGCGCAGGCAATTCCGTTCGGCGCAGAGTTGGAGTATCGCGCCGGCCCATGAACCGCCCCGCGCTCTCGATCGTGATCCCCTGCTACAATGAAGAAGCGTGCCTGGACGCGCTCCACGCGCGCGTCTCCGCCGCCGCGCATGCCGCCGTGGGGGCCAGTCACGAGATCGTGCTGGTCAACGACGGCTCACGCGACGGCAGCTGGCCGGTCATGCAGCGCATCGCCGCCGCCGACCCCTGCGTCGTCGCCATCAACCTCTCACGCAACCACGGCCACCAGCTGGCGCTCACCGCGGGACTCGACCTGTGCGCGGGCGAGCAGATCCTGATCCTCGACGCCGATCTTCAGGACCCGCCCGAGCTGCTGTCCGACATGCGCGCGACAATGGTGCGGGAGGGCGCGGACGTGGTCTACGCCGTGCGCCGCAAGCGGGACGGCGAGTCGCTGTTCAAGAAACTGACCGCAGCGATCTTCTACCGTGTGCTCGATCGCGTGACGGACACGCCGATCCCGCTCGACACCGGCGATTTCCGCCTGATGAGCCGGCGTGCGCTCGATGCCTTCCTGTCGCTGCCCGAACAGGCGCGCTTCATCCGCGGCATGGTCGCCTGGGTGGGCTTCCGGCAGGTGCCGTTCCTCTACGACCGTGCCGAGCGCCACGCGGGCGAGACCAAATATCCGCTCGCCAAGATGATGCGCTTCGCCTTCGACGCGATGACGGGCTTCTCGACCGCGCCGCTGCGCCTTGCCAGCCACATGGGGTTGGTGCTCACCGGCGCGTCGGTGCTGCTGATGCTCTACATCGCCGTCGGCTGGGCTATGGGGAATGCGGTCCAGGGCTGGACCTCCACCATGCTGGTGGTGGTGTTCCTGGGCGCGGTGCAGATGTTCGTGCTCGGCATGATCGGCGAATATCTCGGCCGGCTCTATGTCGAATCGAAGCGCCGGCCGCTCTACCTCGTCGCCGACGTCGCCGGCCCCGTGCAGGGCCGCGCCTCGCTCGGCTATCGCGCCGGCGAACCCGGCGAGGTCGTCTACGCGCCGCGCGGGCCCACCGCGGCGGAGTAGGCGTGCCTACGCGGGTCGCGACAGCAGCGTGATCAGCGACAGGCCGGGCGGCAGGGGCACGCGACCCACCAGGTGCCGCTCCAGCGCGAAGATCTTCTCGAACGCCAGGTTCAGCGGCTTTGCGGGCGGCGAATCGTCGCTGTCGTCCTTGCCCGTCAGCTTGCCGACGGCACGGGCCGCAAGCGCGGCGGGGAACAGCAGCGAGTTGAAGTAGCGCAGGCCGTTGTGGGCAAGGCCCGCATCGGCGATCGCCTTCGCCATCGTCGCCTTGGAATAGCGGCGGTGGTGGTGGTTCACCACGTCGTGCGCGCTCCACATCCACTGGTGCGCCGGCACGGTCACCAGGATCTTGCCGCCCGGCTTCAGCCGCCGCGCCATGCCGGCGAGTGCCGCCACGTCGTCCTCGATATGCTCCACCACGTCGAGCACCGCGATCAGGTCGTAGCTCGCTTCCGGAACCCCGGTGAGTTCGGGAAGCGGTGCCTCGCCGACGGGCTTGCCCAGCCGTGCGCTGGCGATCTCGCGGGCCGCCGCGTCGATCTCGATCGCGTCCACGTCGCCGAACGCGGCCAGCATGGGCAGATTGTGGCCGGTGCCGCAGCCGATCTCCAGGACGCGCGCGTCCTTCGGCAGGTCCGCATAGCGCGCGATATAGTCGGCAAGGATGTCGCGGCGGGCGCGATACCACCAGTGGGTGGAGTCGTGCGCTGCCATGCGATCGTAGATGACGCGGTCCATATCAGCCAAACACCAGCCAGCGGTTGAGGATGAAGGTGAGGATCGTGGCGAGCGCCACGGCCGGAAGCAACGGAGCCCAGGCCGGCAGGCCGAACACCGCCGTGCCCACCCAGGTGATCGCCGCGTTCAGCGCCATGCCCGATCCCTGCACCGCCACGAACTGCAGCTGCTGGCGCACGCCGGGGTGGCGGGTGCCATGGCCCCTGAAGCTCCAGCGGCTGTGCAGGAAGAAGCCCGCGGTCACCGCCACGGCAAAGGCAAAGGGCACGGCATAGACCGCGTGCGCGCGCGCGAAGACCCAGGTGGTGAGCGGCAGGTACACCGCGGCATAGATCAGCGTCGAGATGCCACCTGCGATGGCGAATCGGATCAGCTGGCCGAGCATGCCGCTCGTCCGCATCGTCTCGACCCGTCTCAAGATGGTGTCCACGCCCGTCTCGCCCTTGCCCTTTGCGCGCCCGCCACTAGAGCCGGCGCCGAGCGCGCGGGCAGTATCGTGCCCGCCGGGGTGAGGAAAGCGGTTTTGAACGACGGGTCGGGCAAGCTCAGTCTCGCACAGATGCTGGAGCGCCATTGGGTGCGCCGGGCGCTACTGGTTTGGGCGGTGATCGCCACCGTCTATCTGATCCAGCGCTGGCCGCAGATCCACTGGCTGGTGCTCAACGACACCGACGACAACATGCGGCTGATGCAGGTCCGCGGCCTTCTCGGCGGCCAGGGCTGGTACGACCTGCGCCAGTACCGCCTCGATCCGCCGGCGGGGATCGACATTCACTGGTCGCGGCTCGTCGACCTGCCGATCGCCGGGCTGTTCCTGCTGTTCAGGCCGTTCACCGGCCCGGCGCTTGCCGAGCGGCTCGCGTGCGGCATCGCGCCGCTGCTGCCGCTGGGGGTCGTGCTGGTCGCACTCGCCGCCACCGTCCGCCGGCTGGTCGCGCCCCAGGCATGGGCGCTCGCCATCCTGTTCCTGTTCGGTTGTTCCGCGACCCTGCCGATGTTCATGCCGATGCGCATCGACCACCACGGCTGGCAGCTCGCCTTTCTCAGCCTGACGGTGGCGGGGCTCGCCGACCCGCGCAAGGGGCGGGGCGGGGCCCTGGTCGGCATCTCGAGTGCGCTGTCGCTCACCATCGGCCTGGAACTGCTGCCCTATTGCGCGATGGCCGGCGGCCTGGTCGCGCTGCGCTGGGTGTGGGACCGGGCGGAGGCGCGACGGCTCGCCGTCTATGGCGCGACGCTTGCCGGCGGCAGTGCGCTCGGCTTCGTCGCCTTTGCCTCGGACGCCAACTACGCGATGCGCTGCGACGCGCTCACGCCGGTGTGGCTGTCGGTGACGGTCGCAGGCGGCGCGGCGCTGTTCGCGCTCTCGCGCCTGCCGCTCGACAGCCGCCTCGCGCGGCTTGCGGCCGGCGCCGCCGTAGGCGCGGTGATCGCGGGCGGCTTCGCGGCGCTGTTCCCCCAGTGCCTGTCGCGGCCGGAGGGTGTGTCGGACGAACTCGCCGAGCTTTGGCTCAACAACGTCCGGGAAGCCAAGCCGATCTACAAGCACCCGCTGCGCATCGCCGTGCCGATCGCGGTGGTGCCGGCGCTGGGCCTGCTGGGAGCCTGCCTCGCCTGCTGGCGCGCCCGGCGCAACCCGGAGCAGCTGGCGGGCTGGGCCGCGATCGCGCTGTTCACCGCCTTTGCCGGCGCGATGCTGCTATGGCAGATCCGCGCCGGCCCTGCCGCACAGCTGCTGGCGATCGCGGGCGAAGTGGCGCTCGCCTGGCTGATCCTGACCTGGTTCGTCGGCCGTCGTTCGACGGCCATCAAGGTCGCGGGCGGGGTGCTTGCGCTCGTGTTGCTGCTCGCCGGGCTGTTCTCCGCGACGCTGATCCAGCGTCTGCGCCTCGACCCGCCGGACCGGCGGACGCTGGTGGTGAACCGCGCCAGCGCGCGCTGCATGAGCATCTCGGCGCTGGCCGAGCTGAACCGCATCCCGGCCGCCACCCTGTTCACCCATGTCGATCTGGGGCCGCGCCTGATCGTGGGCACCCATCACAACGGCATCACCGGCCCCTATCACCGCAACGAGCAGCCGATCCTGGACGTGCATCACGCGTTCCAGGGCAGCGCCGATGCGTTTCGCCGGATCGCCCGGCGGCACGGCGCGACCTATCTGCTGGTCTGCCCGAATCTCGCGGAAACCACGCTCTACCGCGCGCGCGCGCCGGGCGGCTTCTACGCCCAGCTTGCCAAGGGTCAGGTGCCGGCATGGCTGGAGCCGGTGCCGCTGTCGAAGCGGGCGCCGTTCAAGCTGTGGCGGATCCGTTATGCGGACGGACCCGCGCCCGCAGCGCCGGCCCGCTGATCGGGATCAGTCCGGCAGGAAGCGGCTGACGACGTCCCGCGCCAGCCGTGAGGGGCGGCGGGTGTCGGAATCGAGCGAGCACCAGGTGCTCTGCACCTCGGCCAGCACTTCCTCACCCCGTTTGATCAGCGTCGAGAAGAAGGCGCGGGCACCCTGGACGCGCTCTGCGACCACGGTCGCGATGATCGCATCGTCCAGGAAGGCCGGGCGGCGATAGGTGATCTCGTGCTTGAGCGCGACCCAGAGGTGCCGGCCGACCGCCTCGGCAGGCGCGACCTTCTCCCAATAGGCGACGACGGCTTCCTGAACCCAGGACAGGTACACCGCATTGTTCACATGACCCATGTGATCGATATCGGCAGGTGCCACGGCGAGCGGGTGGAGGTGCATGAGAGATGCCTGCGCGCCACTGACACCCATGTCAATTGCTTTGGGCGGAACCGTCGATGCGCTGGGCGGCATTCACGACGTCGGCGGCCCGAAGTGCCGCCAGCAGCCGCATCAGGTGCGTCGCGTCCCGCACCTCCAGGTCAATGGTGTTGGTGTGAAAGGTGGTGTCGCGGTTGTCGAGCCGCAGCCCCAGGATGTTCGCCTTGTGCGCGCCGATGATGGTCGCGATCGCGCCCAGCGCACCCGGCTCGTTCTTCAGCGTTACGGCAATGCGGGCGGTGCCGCCCTCCGCGCCGTCGCCCCAGGCGACGTCGATCCAGTCGGCGTCGTAGCGGTCGGCGAGCGAGGGGCAGCTGATCGCATGCACCTCGATCCCCCCGCCGGGCTTGCGCAGCGCGACGATGCGGTCACCTGGAACCGGAAGGCAATCCTCGGCCAGGTCGAAGGCGACCCCCGGGGTCAGCCCCTCGATCAGGATCGGGGCACGCTGCCCCAGCAGCTGCTTGGCGCGCGCGCCCGCGGCGGTACCGGGCATCAGCGCCTCGATGACCGCTTCGTCGTCCAGCTTGCCGTTGGCGATCGCGTCGCGCAGCGCGTTCTCGTCGGACAGCCCCAGCCGCTTGAGCGCATCCTCCACCGCCGCCGCGCTCAGCGTGACCGGCAGCCGCGCGACGATGTCGTCGTAGAGCTTGGCGCCCAGCGCCAGCGTCTCCTCGCGCTCCTTGTGCCGAAGGTGGCGGCGGATCGCCGCCTGCGCCTTGCCCGTTACCGCGAAGTTCAGCCAGTTGCTCTGCGGCTCCTGCGCCTTGGACCGCAGGATCTGCACCTGGTCGCCGTTGCGCAACTCGGTGCGCAGCGGCACCACGCGCCCGTTCACCTTGGCGCCCACCGCCTGGCTCCCGAGATCGGTGTGCACGGCATAGGCGAAGTCGATCGGCGTCGCGCCCTTGGGCAGCTGGTGCAGCTCGCCCTTGGGGGTGAAGGCGAAGATGCGATCCTGGTACATCGCCATGCGCGTGTGCTCGAGCAGTTCCTCCGGGCTCTCGGCCGTGTCCAGGATCTCGACCAGGTCGCGGATCCAGGTCACCTGCGTGTCGGGCCGCACCGCGTCCTGCTTGTACGCCCAATGGGCGGCCAGGCCGAACTCCGCCTGGGCATGCATCTCGCGCGTGCGGATCTGGATTTCGACGCGCATGTTCTCGGAATGGATGACGCTGGTGTGCAGCGAGCGATAGCCGTTGCGCTTGGGCGTCGAGATATAGTCCTTGAACCGCCCCGGGACCATCGGCCAGCGCCGGTGGATGATGCCCAGCGCCCGGTAGCATTCCTCCTCGGTCTCGACGATCGCGCGGAATGCCATGATGTCGGTCAGCTGCTCCATGCTGACGTGGCGCTCCGACATCTTGCGCCAGATCGAATAGGGGTGCTTTTCGCGGCCCGAGACTTCCGCCTCGATGCCGCTGCGCTCCAGCAGCTGCTTCAGGCCGCCGGCGATGTTCTCGATGCGCTCGCTGCCGCCGGTCTGCAGCTGCTCCAGCCGGCGCGTGATCGACTCATACGCCTCCGGCTCGAGCTGCTGGAAGGCGAGCGTCTGCATCTCGTTCATGAATTCGTACATGCCGATCCGCTCAGCGAGCGGGGCGTAGATATCCATGGTCTCGCGCGCGATCCGTCGCCGCTTCTCGGGCTTGGCGATGTGGTGCAGCGTGCGCATGTTGTGCAGCCGGTCGGCCAGCTTCACCAGCAGCACGCGGATGTCGTCGGACATCGCCAGCAGGAACTTGCGCAGGTTTTCCGCGGCGCGCTGGTTCTCGGTTTGCGCCTCGATCTTCGACAGCTTGGTGACGCCGTCGACCATGCGCGCCACCGACGGCCCGAACTTCGCCTCGATCTCCTCGGGCGTCGCCACCGTGTCCTCGATCGTGTCGTGGAGGATCGCGGTCGCGATCGTCTCGTCGTCGAGGTGCAGGTCGGTCAGAATGCCGGCCACCTCGATCGGGTGGCTGAAATAAGGGTCGCCCGACGCCCGTTTCTGGCTGCCATGGGCATGCATTGAAAAGACATAGGCGCGGTTCAGCAACGCCTCGTCGGCCTCCGGGTCATAGCCTTTGACCCGCTCCACCAGTTCATATTGTCGCAGCACGGGAACTAGATGGGGTGGCTCGCTGCTGCTTTGCAACGAAATTCTCCCGCTTCAGGGGGAGATTTGCTTCGTCTGCTCTCGGCGATGCGGCGCAGCATCGCCGGGTTGGCGGCGGAGCGAAGGCCGGCCTCGCTCCGCCCACAGGATCAGCCCGCGGCCTGACCCGGCGTGTTGACGCCCATCGACTGGAGGTAGCGCTTCACGTTACGCGCCGCCTGGCGCAGCCGCTGCTCGTTCTCCACCATCGCGATGCGGACGAAGCCCTCGCCGTTCTCGCCATAGCCGACGCCTGGTGCGACCGCGACCTTGGCGTGGGTGAGCAGCTGCTTGGAGAACTCCAGCGAGCCAAGATGCGCCAGGGCCGGCGGCAGCGGTGCCCAGGCGAACATCGAGGCGGGCGGGGAGGGGATGTCCCAGCCGGCGCGCGCGAAGCTCTCGACCATCACGTCGCGGCGCTTGTGATAAAGCTGCCGATTGCGTTCCACGATGTCCTGCGGGCCGTTGAGCGCCGCGCAGGCTGCCGCTTGGATGGGGGTGAACGCGCCATAGTCGAGGTAGGACTTCACCCGCGTCATCGCCGCGATCAGCTGCTTGTTGCCGACCGCGAAGCCGATCCGCCAGCCCGCCATGGAATAGGTCTTCGACAGCGACGTGAACTCGATCGCGACGTCCTTCGCGCCCTTCACCTGCAGGATGGAGGGGGTCGGCTTGCCGTCGAAATACAGCTCAGAATAGGCCAGGTCGGACAGGATCCAGACCTTGTTCTCCTTCGCCCAGGCGACCAGCCGCTCGTAAAAGGCGAGGTCGACCGCTTCCGCCGTCGGGTTCGACGGATAGTTGACCACCAGGATGCTCGGCCGCGGGACCGTGAAGTTCATCGCCCGCTCGAGGCTCTCGAAATAGGTGTCGTCCGGCGTCGTCGGCACCGCGCGGATGGTCGCGCCCGCGATGATGAAGCCGAAAGTGTGGATCGGGTAGCTGGGGTTGGGCGCCAGCACCACGTCGCCCGGCGCCGTGATCGCGGTGGCGAGGCTGGCCAGGCCCTCCTTCGATCCCATGGTCACGACGACCTCGGTTTCGGGGTCGATGTCGACGCCGAAGCGCCGGCCGTAATAGTTCGCCTGCGCACGCCTCAGCCCCGGGATACCCTTGGACGCCGAATAGCCATGGGCATCGGGCTTGCGCGCGACCTCGCACAGCTTGTCGATCACATGGGGCGGCGGCGGCAGGTCCGGGTTGCCCATGCCCAGGTCGATGATGTCCTCCCCGCCCGCGCGCGCCGCCGCTCGCATCGCGTTCACTTCGGCGATGACATAGGGCGGCAGGCGCTTGATGCGGTAGAATTCCTCGGACATCGGTCCCTCGTTGCTTGATGGAGCGTTCTTCTACGCCATTCGCGCGCTTGCGGGAAACAAAGTTGGCGTCGCGAACGCACCCGCCGCAAGAAAGCACGCGTCGGATCGGGCCTGACGCAACCGCCGGCTTGCGCTACACCGGCCGGACGGCACCAGATCGAGAGGAATGTCATGGCAGACGATGCCGCCCCCCCGCCGCCGGAGCAGCCGGCGATCCCCTCGCTCGCCGACCTCCAGCATTGGACGGCGGTGTTCGGCCGCGCGCAGCAGATGTTGCTGGAGCACGGCTTCGCTTTCCCGGCCGATACGGAGGCCAAGGCGGCTGCGGCCGGCGAAGCCGCTCCCGCCGCACTGCCCGCCTGGGCGGACCCCTTCGCCCTAGCGCAGGCCGGTACCGCCTATTGGGCCGACACGCTGAAGCTGTGGCAGCGCTTCATCGATCCTGCCCATGCGGGGCCCTATGTCGAGCCGGAGGCGCAGGCCCGCGACCGCCGGTTCAAGGCCCCGCAATGGCATGAACAGCCGGTGTTCGACTTCATCCGGCAGAGCTATTTCCTGGCCTCCGAGCATTTGATGAAGGGGGTCGACGCGCTCGAGGGCATCGAGCCGCGGCAGAAGGAGCGGCTGCGTTTCCTCGCCCGCGGCTTCGTCGACGCGATGAGCCCCACCAACTTCCCCGTCACCAATCCGCTGGTGCTGGAGCGGATCGTCGAGACGCGGGGCGAGAACCTGCTGAAGGGCCTGCAGAACCTTCTGTCCGACATGGCGCGCGGCCAGCTCACCCAGAGCGACGCCACCGCGTTCGAGGTCGGGCGCAACATCGCCACCACGCCGGGCAAGGTCATCAAGCGCACCGAACTCTACGAGCTGATCCACTATGTGCCCACCACCGAGAAGGTGTTGGCGACGCCGCTCGTGATCTTCCCGCCGTGGATCAATCGCTTCTACATCCTCGACCTGACGGCCGAGAAGAGCTTCATCCGCTGGGCGGTGGAGCAGGGGCTGTCCGTGTTCGTCGTTTCCTGGCGCTCCGCCGACGCCAGCATGAAGGACGTGCGCTGGGACGATTACGTGCTGCACGGCCAGATCGACGCGATCGATACCGTGCGCGAGCTGCTGGACGTGCCGGCGGTGCATACGGTCGGCTATTGCGTGGCCGGCACCACGCTTGCCGCGACGCTGGCGCTGCTGGCCGCGCGCGGCGAGGCGGACAAGGTGGCGAGCGCGACCTTCTTCACCGCGCAGGTCGATTTCTCCCAGGCCGGCGAATTGTCGCTGTTCGTCGACGACGACCAGCTGGAGCTGATCCGCACCCTTTCGGCCGAGGGCTTCCTGGACGGCCGGGTCATGGCCGCGACGTTCAACCTGCTGCGCGGGCGCGAGCTGATCTGGAACTATGTCACCGCCAATTATCTGCTCGGCGAGGACGCGCCGCCGTTCGACCTTCTCCACTGGAACGCGGACGTCACCAACCTGCCGGCGACCTGGCACCTGAGCTACCTGACCGATCTCTACCGCGACAACCGGCTGGTGCAGCCGGGGTCGATCGCGATCGACGGCACGCCGCTGGACCTCACCACCGTCCGGACGCCCAGCTACATCCAGGCGGGGCGCGAGGACCATATCGCCCCGGCGGAAAGCGTGTGGCGGATCACCCACCACTTCGACGGACCGCTCCGCTTCGTGTTGGCGGGATCCGGCCACATCGCGGGCGTTGTGAACCCGCCGTCTGCGGGCAAGTACCAGTATTGGCTCAACGACTCGCCCGGCGTGGAGACGCTCGCCGATTTTCTGAGCGGCGCGCGCGAGGTGAAGGGCAGCTGGTGGCCCGACTGGATCCAATGGCTGCGCGGGATCGATGCTGCGGAGGTGGAGGTGTCGGGCGGGCGCGTCCCTGGTGAGGGCGCGCTCCCCCCGCTAGGGCCAGCCCCCGGGGAGTATGTCCTGAAAAGATGAACGATCCCAGGGAGTTGGTCGGGTGAAACGCGGTTATGCTGCGCTGCACAACGACGGTTGCAAAGCAGCGAAATAGGGGGTATTTGTTGCGCCGCAGCAGCGTTACGCAGGAGGCCGTTCGCATGGCAGGCAAGGATCCCAAGGCAAAGGCGCCCGCGCCATTGGCTCGCAAGGCTCCGCCGCTTCGTGCCAAGCCGGCCGTGTCCCCGCCGCCTGTTGCCGCCGCCGCCGAAAAGAAGCCTGTCGAAGTTCCGTTCGTGGCACCCGCCGCGCCGGAGCCGGTCGAACAGCTCGTGGCTCCGGTGACCGCGCAGTTGGAAACCATCGCCGACAAGCCCGCCGATGTCGCTGCCGCCGCGATGGCCGCAGCAGATGTGCAGATGCTTGCCGGGGAAACCAGCCCGGACGCCGCCGAGCCGGCCGCGCCCGCGCCAGAGGAACGCACCATGATCCACACCAACGAAGCTGCCGAAGCCACCACCGACAAGGCCCAAGCCCTGTTCTCCGACTTCAACGCCCGCACCAAGGCGGCGATGGAAAAGAGCGCCAAGGGCGTCGAGGAAATGACCGACTTCGCCAAGGGCAACGTCGAAGCGCTGGTCGAGGCCAGCCGCATCGCTGCCAAGGGTCTGGAGACGATCGGCCACGACGCCGCCGACTTCGGCCGCCGCAACTTCGAGAACGCGACTGCGACCATGAAGACGCTCGCTTCGGTCAAGTCGCCGACCGAGTTCTTCAAGCTCCAGTCCGACTTCTTCCGCAGCGCGTTCGACTCGTTCGTCGCCGAGACGTCGAAGAACACCGAAGCGATGCTGAAGCTGGCCGGCGATGCCGCGCAGCCGCTGTCGAACCGGGTCGCGATCGCGACCGACAAGTTCAAGGTTGTCGGCGCCTGAACCCATCCGCGCGTCGGGTTCTACGCGGGAAGAAACGGGGCGTCCGCGCAAGCGGGCGCCCCTTTTTCGTCCCCGCTCCTCCAGGGTCGCGGGGGGCGCTGCGCGGGTCCGGTGCGGCCGAATCCGCCGGTCTCCGCCCGCGCGGCCTTGCCCTTGCGGCGTGCGATGCCATATTTGCCGTTCGTGATGATCGATGCCTCCACCCTGCGTCCCCGCCTTGCAGAAGGCGGCGAGAACGACGACGATTCGGGCTCCGTCTCGGGTGTCGCCACGCGCACCCGCACGCGGACCAAGAAGCCGACGCCCTATCGCGTGCTGATGCTCAACGACGATTACACGCCCATGGAGTTCGTCGTCCTCGTGCTGCAGCGCTTCTTCCGCATGAACATGGAAGAGGCGACCCGCGTGATGCTCCACGTCCACCAGAAGGGCGTCGGGGTGTGCGGCGTGTTCAGCTACGAAGTCGCCGAGACGAAGGTCGGGCAGGTCATGGACTTCGCACGCCAGAACCAGCATCCGCTGCAATGCACGCTGGAAAAGGCCTGATCGCCAGAGCCTGACCGGCGGTAGTCCGACGCATCTCAACTCGTGCTCCTGCGGAGGCAGGAGCCCAGGGTCCCGGGCACCCACAAGTCGTTGTTCTACTTGGCCCCGTGCTCCCGTTTCCGAGGGAAAGCCGGTCCCCGCGATCAAACGCGCCACCACCCGCTTGCGCGCCGCCAGCAACTGAGTAAAGCCGCGCCATGGACCGTATCCTCATCCGCGGCGGCAACCGTCTGAAGGGCCGCATCGCCATCTCGGGCGCCAAGAACGCTGCCCTGACGCTGCTCCCCTGCGCGCTCCTGACGGAAGAGCCGCTGACGCTGCGCAACCTGCCGCGCCTCGCCGACGTCGACAGCTTCGGCCACCTGCTCAACCAGTTCGGCGTATCGACCATGACCGAGGGCGCCCATCCCAGCGACTTCGGCCGCGTGATGACGATGCGCGGGCAGCGCCTGACGTCCACGGTCGCGCCCTATGACATCGTCCGCAAGATGCGAGCCTCCATCCTGGTGCTCGGCCCGCTGGTCGCGCGTGCTGGTGAGGCGACGGTGTCGCTGCCGGGCGGCTGCGCGATCGGCAACCGCCCGATCGACCTGCACCTGAAGGCGCTGGAGGCACTGGGTGCGGAGATCGAGCTCGCCGCCGGCTATGTGAAGGCGACGGCGCCGAACGGCCGCCTGCCGGGTGGCCGCGTGACCTTCCCGATCGTGTCGGTGGGCGCCACCGAGAACGCGCTGATGGCCGCCGTGCTCGCTTCGGGCTCCTCGGTGATCGACAACGCCGCGCGGGAGCCCGAGATCGTCGACCTGTGCCGCTGCCTGGTGGCGATGGGCGCGCGCATCGACGGCATCGGCACGGAGCGGCTGGAGATCGAGGGCGTCGATCGCCTCCACGGCGCCACCTATGCCGTCATGCCGGACCGGATCGAGGCGGGCAGCTATGCCTGCGCGGCCGCGATCACCGGCGGTGCGGTCGAACTCGCCGGCATCGCCGCCGAAGACATGCGCGCGACCATCGACGCGCTGGTCGAGGCGGGCGTGACGGTCGAGGAGCGCCGCAACGCGCTGTTCGTCGAGGCAACCGGCCCGATCGGCCCGCTGACCCTGTCGACGGCACCGTTCCCGGGCTTCGCCACCGACATGCAGGCGCAGTTCATGGCGATGCTCACCAAGGCAAGCGGCGCCAGCGTGCTCACCGAGACGATCTTCGAGAACCGCTACATGCACGTGCCGGAACTGGCGCGCATGGGTGCCGACATCCAGGTCCGCGGTCGCGTGGCCGTGGTTCGCGGCGTGGACAAGCTGGTCGGCGCGCCGGTGATGGCGACGGACCTGCGCGCGTCGATGAGCCTGATCATCGCCGGCCTCGCCGCCGAGGGCGAGACTTCGGTCAGCCGCATCTATCATCTCGACCGCGGCTATGAGCGGCTCGAGGAAAAGCTGCAGGCGGTCGGCGCCGACATCCAGCGCGTCGGCGGGGAATAAGGGGAGGGGGCGATCCCGCTCCTTTCCACCCACCCGCGTCATCCTGACGGAAGTCAGGATCCATTGCCGCTACGCCAGAAAGCGCAAGCGAAGCGTGATTGGATGCTGACTTTCGTCAGCATGACGGGAATTGGAAGCGGCGCGCGTTTCCAGCCTTACACCAGGCGTTCGCCCATGCCGCAGTCTGCGGCTTCGGTCAGCTCGATCTGCAAGGTCGCGTGGCCGATGCCGAAGTCGTGGGACAGCCGGTGCTGCGTGCTCGCCAGGAACGCGTCGCCGGGGTGCCCGGCCGGCATCACCAGATGCGCGGTGAGCGCCGTCTCGGTCGTGCTCATCGGCCAGATGTGCAGGTCGTGGAGCCGCGCGACCCCGGGCAGCCCCTCCAGCATCGCGGCCACCTTGTCCGGATCGATCCCCGGCGGCACCGCCTGCAGCGCGAGCACGGTGGATTCCTTGAGCAACCCCCAGGTGCTCCACAGGATCACTGCGACCACCACCAGGCTGACGGCAGGATCGATCCATGCCGCCCCGCTCCACCAGTAGAGCGCGCCCGCGATTACCACGCCGGCGGATACGGCCGCGTCCGCCGCCATGTGCAGGAACGCGCCGCGGATGTTCACGTCGCCCTTGCGCCCGCTCGCGAACAGCATCGCCGTGCCCAGGTTCACCACGATGCCGATGGCGGCGACGATCATCACCGGCCCCGCCTGGATCGGCTGCGGATCGGACAGGCGGCGGAACGCCTCCAGCGCGATGGCGCCCACCGCCACCAGCAGCACCAGCGCGTTCGCCAGCGCCGCCAGGATTGAGGAGCCGCGCAGGCCATAGGTGAAGCGCTTGGACGTCGGTCGCTTGGCCAGTTCCGCGCCGCCCCAGGCGATCAGCAGGCCCAGCACGTCCGACAGGTTGTGGCCAGCGTCCGCGAGCAGCGCCACCGAGTTGGTGAGGAACCCCGCACCACCCTCGATGCCCACGAACAACAGGTTGAGCGCGGTGCCGATCGCAAAGGCGCGGCCGAAGTCGGCGGGCGCATGGCTATGCCCGTGGCCGCCGTGCGCATGGCTGTGGCCGTGTCCGTGATTCGCGTGGTCGTGTCCCATCCCCGCCTGGGTAGCGGGCCGGGGGGAGGTGATGCTAGCCCATCGGCCGCGCCTCAGGCGCTGCCCTTGCGCCCCATCTTCTCGACGCGCGCCGCCACGTCCTCCTGCACCGCCGGGCACACGAACTTGCCGATGTCGCCGCCGTAGAGCGCGATCTCCTTCACCAGCCGGCTCGCGATCGGCTGGAGCGAGACGTCCGCCATCAGGAAGACCGTCTCGACCCGCGGATTGATCTGCTGGTTCATGCCGGCCATCTGATATTCGTATTCGAAGTCGGCGACGGCGCGCAGCCCGCGCACGATCACGCTGGCGTGCTCGCGCTCGGCGAAGTCCATCAGCAGCGAATCGAAGCTCACGACGCGGATGTCGCCGCCGATGTCGGCGACCTCGCGCTCCACCATCGCCAGCCGCTCGGCCAGCGAGAACATCGGAGACTTGGACGGGTTGGTGGTGACGCCGATCACCAGCCGGTCGACCAGCTTGGCGCCGCGTCGGATGATGTCCATGTGGCCGCGCGTGATCGGGTCGAAGGTACCCGGATAGACGCCGATGCGATCGGTCACCGGTCGCGCTCCAGCACGTAGCGGGCGATCGCGCGCAAGAGGTCCGCCTCCGGCCCGAAGCCGTGGAGATGCGCCACCGCCTGGTCGATCAGCATGCGCGCCTGTTCGCGCGCGCGCTCCCGGCCGAGCAGCGAGACGAAGGTCTCCTTGCCGGCGTCGCCATCCTTGCGCAGCGCCTTGCCGACCGCCGCCTCGTCGCCCTCGACGTCGAGCAGGTCGTCGGCGATCTGGAAGGCGAGCCCCAGGTCGTGGGCATAGCCGCGCAGGCCGGTGCGGCCCTCCACCGGCAGGCGGCCCAGGATCGCGCCGGCCTCGACCGAACAGGCGATCAGCGCGCCGGTCTTGAGCGCCTGCAGCCGCGTGACGGTGGCGAGGTCGAAGCGGGTGCCCTCCGCCTCCAGGTCCATCGCCTGGCCGCCGGCCATGCCGACGGGGCCGGCCGAGCGCGCCAGATCGGCTATCAGCTCGACGCGCACGCGCGGGTCGGGGTGGGTCTCCTCGTCGGCCAGCAGCTCGAACGCGAGCGCGTGCAGCGAATCGCCCGCGAGGATCGCGGTCGCCTCGTCGAACGCCTTGTGCACCGTCGGCTTGCCGCGGCGCAGGTCGTCGTCGTCCATCGCCGGCAGGTCGTCGTGGATCAGGCTGTAGACGTGGATGCACTCGATCGCGGTCGCCGCGCGCGCCAGGCAGGTGCGATCGACCGCGAACAGCTGGCCGGTCGCGAACACCAGCAGCGGGCGCAGCCGCTTTCCCCCGCCGATCGCGGCGTGGCGCATCGCTTCGTACAGCGGTGCGCGCGCATCTTCGGGCACCGGCAGCAGCAGGTCGAACTGGCGGTCGATCTCCGCCCCGACCTCGCGCAGCGCGGTCTCCAGCGACGAGAGGGCTTCGGCAGTCGCCACGTCAGCCTGCGGCAAAGGGGGTGGTGCCGGTGGGGCGGCCGTCCGCACCCAGGCGGATCGCCTCGATCCGTTCCTGCGCGGCATCCAGGCGGGCGGCGCAGTGCTGGCGCAGCTTGTCGCCCCGCTCATAGAGCTGGATCGCCTTGTCGAGCTCCTCGTCGCCCGTTTCCAGCCGGCCGACGATCTGCTCCAGTTCCTTGAGCGCCTGCTCGAAGCTGAGGTCCGCCATGTCCTGTTCTTCTGTCATGCGGGAGCTATGCGGCAGGTGCGGCAAAGGCGCAACCGCCGGACCGATCGCCGCACTGCCGCGTTGGTACGGCAACCCCGAACCGTCGAGAAAGCCCCCATGTTCACCAGCATCAACCCCGCCACGGGCGAGACCGTCGCCACCTATCCCGAGCTGACGGACGCCGAAGTGGAGAAGAAGGTCGCCGCCGCCCACGCCGCCTTCGCGCAGTGGCGCACCACCGATCTGGCCACCCGTACGGCGCTGCTCTCCGCAATCGCCGACCAGTTCGAGACGAACAAGCAGCGCCTGGGCGAGATCGCGACGAGGGAGATGGGCAAGACGCTCAAGTCCGCCGTCGCCGAGGTCGAGAAATGCGTCAGCGGCTTTCGCTATTATGCGGAGCACGGGCCGAAGCTGCTGGAGCCCGTCGAGGTGCCGCTGGCCAAGGGGACGGGCACCGCGCGCTGGCTCCCGACCGGCGTGGTGCTCGCGATCATGCCGTGGAACTTCCCCTATTGGCAGGTGGTGCGCTTCCTGGCGCCCTGCATCCTGGCGGGCAATGTCGGCCTGTTGAAGCACGCCTCGCTGACCCAGGGCTGCGCGCAGGCGATCGAGGAGATGGTGACGGCCGCCGGCGCGCCGCAGGGGCTGTTCGCGAACCTCGGCATCCCGTCGCGCCGCGTCGCGCCGCTGATCGAGGACGACCGCATCGTCGCCGTCACCCTCACCGGCAGCGAGGGTGCGGGCATCAAGGTGGCCGAGGCGGCCGGCCGTGCGCTCAAGAAGGTGGTGCTGGAACTCGGCGGGTCGGACCCCTTCGTCGTCATGCCCTCGGCCGATCTCGACGCGGCGGCCAAGGCTGCGGTCACCGGGCGCATCCAGAACGCCGGCCAGTCGTGCATCTGCGCCAAGCGGATGATCGTCCACACCGACATCTACGACGCCTTCCTCGACAAGTTCGCCCAAGGCATGCGCGACGCCAAGGTCGACGACCCGATGGCCGAGGACACGACCATGGGCCCGCTGTCGAGCGTCGAGCAGCGCGACACCGTGCTCGATCAGGTCGCGACCGCGCAGGAGAAGGGCGCGCGGCTGCTGATGGGGGCCGAGAAGATCGACCGGCCCGGCGCCTGGATGACGCCGGGCGTGCTGGTCGACGTCCCGCTCGACGATCCGGTCGCGCAGGAGGAGCTGTTCGGCCCCGTCGCGATGGTGTTCCGCGCCGCCGACATCGACGAGGCGATCCGCATCGCCAACGACGTGCCCTTCGGCCTCGGCTCCAGCGTCTGGACCAACGAGCCGGCCGAGCAGGAGCGCTTCGTGCGCGACATCGAGGCGGGGATGACCGCGATCAACCAGATCCTCGCCTCGGTGCCGGAGGCGCCGTTCGGCGGGGTGAAGCGCTCGGGCCACGGCCGGGAGCTCGGCCCCTGGGGCCTGCACGAGTTCATGAACCTGAAGGCGGTGCTCAGCGCGCCGGAGACGGCGCCCAAGGACGCCGGCAGCGCCGCGACGGATTGAGGAGGGCAGCGGCGGGAGCCGAGTTCCTGCCGCAATCCGTTGCGGTATCCGCCTTCACCTACGGCGCGACCTGTACCCCGGCGAAGGCCGGGGCTCAGCTGCGGTGCGGTTCGACGGTTTCGCACACCTCGGCCACCTTCCCAACCGACCCCGGCCTGCGCCGGGGTACGGGAAATGGGCAACTGCCATTAACGGTGCTCCTGCGCAGGCAGGAGCCCAGTGCCAAGCAGTGCGACGCCTCTTAACTCTGGTTCCTGCCCGCGCAGGAGCACGGCAGGAGGTGCGAGCAGGTCTCGAGTGGGTCTAAAATCAGCTGCGACACGTCGGGAACGGCCGGCGCGCCCTTATCGCGCCGCACCGCCGGTCCAGCCGCCGCCCATCGCCTGGTACACGGCCACCAGCGCGGTCAGCTGGTCGGCTCGGGCCTGGGCCAGGGTCAGCTGCGCGTTGAACAGGCTGCGTTGCGCATCGAGCTGTTCCAGATAGGGGCTGTAGCCGGCACGATAGCGGTTGGTCGCGTGCCGCAGCGTCTCCGCAAGCGCCACCCGCTGCGCCTCCAGCCGCCGCTGCTGCTCGCCCAGCCGATCGACGGCGGCGAGCGCATCCTCCACCTCCCGGAGCGCGGTCAGCACCGTGCGCTGATAGCCGAACGCCGCCTGGTCCCTCCGTGCGGCCGACGCCTCGACCCCGCCGCGCAGCCGCCCGCCCTGGAAGATCGGCGCAAGCACGCTCGCCCCCAGCGACCAGATGCCGACCGGGCTTCCAAGCGAGCTGGAGAACAGCTCGCCCGTGGAGGCGGCAAGGTTCAGCGAGGGGAGAAAGGCCGCGCGCGAGGCGGCGAGCGTCGCGTCCGACGCGGCCAGGGTCAGCTCGGCCTGCGCAATGTCCGGCCGGCGGCGCAGCAGTTCGGACGGCAGAACGGCCGGGATCGCGGGCGCCTGCAATGCGGCCAGCGTCGCGCCGCGTTCGATCGCGCGCGGCGATTCGCCGATCAGCATCGCCAGCGCATCCTCCTGCCGTCGCGCGGCGAGTTCGAGCGCGGGCAGCGTCTGCGCGACGCTCTGGTATTCGGCCTCTGCCTGCCGAAGCTCCAGCTCGGACGTATAGCCGACTTCGGCGCGGTCGCGGGCGATGCGCAATGCCTCGCTGCGGGAGGCGATCGTCTCGCGCACGATCTCGATCCGGGCGTCGAGCCCGCGCAGCGTGACGTAGCCGGACGCGGTCGCCGCCGCGACGCTCAGCCGCGTGGCGTCCGCCGCGGCGGCCGCGGCCTCGCCCGACAGCCGCGCCGCCTCGACCTGGTTGGCGATCCGCCCGAACAGGTCGACCTCATAGGCGGCCTGGAACACCGGCTGGGCGGAGGTGCCGACCCCCGGCTGGCCGAGCGCGTTGACGCTGCGCGACTCCGTCAGGCTGGTGCCGGCGCTCAGGGTCGGCAGCCGGGCGGCGCGGGCGATCGTCTCCTGCGCGCGCGCTTCGCGGACCCGTGCCACCGCAATCCCGATGTCGCTGTTGCGGGCAAGCGCCGCCTCGACCAGCCGGGTCAGCACCGGATCGCCGAAGCGCTGCCACCACTGCGCGTCGATCGCGGCGCCCGCCGGCAGCTGCGTGCGCCAGCCGGCCGGCGCGAACACGGCCGCGCCCGCCGGGGGCGGCGTATCGGGCGGGGTACAGCCGGCTGCGAAGGCGACGCCGGCAAGCGCGCAGAGCCCGCGCCTCATCGGGCGTTCGGGGCGGGCCCGCCCCGCGTGTCTACCCGTGCCTCGACCGACATCCCCGGCCGGAGCCGCGCGAACAGCGGGTCGCTGCGGTCGATCGCGATCCGCACCGGGATGCGCTGCGCTACCTTCACGAAGTTGCCGGTCGCATTGTCCGGGCGGATCACGGTGAACTCGTTGGCGGCGGCCGGCGCGATCCGCTCGACGCGCCCGTGCAACTCGGCGCGGTCGAGCGCGTCCACGCGGATCGTCGCCGGCTGACCGGGCGCCATGCGCGCGGTCTGCGCCTCCTTGTAGTTGGCGGTCACCCAGACGGTCGGCGGGACCAGGAAGACCAGCTGCGTGCCGGCGGTGACATATTGCCCCAGGCGGACGCCGACTTCGCCCAGCCGGCCGTCCTGGGGCGCGCGGATCATGGTGTTGGCGAGGTCGATCTCGGCGAGGCGAAGCGCCGCGCGCGCCCCTTCCACCGCTGCCTCCAGCCCGCCACGCCCGACCGTCACCGACCGCACCTGTTCCTGGGCGACGCTGCGCTGCGCCTCCGCCTGGTGCACCGCCGCCTCCGCCTGGCGCAGCGCCGCGAGCGTCTGGTCGCGCTCGCGCAGCGACACCGATCCCTCGTTCACCAGTTCGGCGACGCGCCGCATGTCCGCCTGGGCTCGGGCGAGCTGGGCGCGCGCATTCTCGACCGCGGCCGCCTGGCCGCCCAGCGTCGCCTGGCTCGACCGCTGGCTCTGGGTGGAGTTGCTGAGCGTCGCGATCTGCGTGGCAAGCTGCGCGCGCGCCTGCTCGACCCGCTGGCGATAGATGCGGTCGTCGATCCGCGCGAGCACCTGCCCCTTCTTCACCACCTCGAAGTCGCGGACGGCCACCTCGGTGATATAGCCGTTGACCTGCGGCGCGATCACCGTCGTCTGCCCACGGACATAGGCGTTGTCCGTCTCCTGGAACGCGGTGGTGAAGGGCGGAAGCCCCCAGGCGTAGAGTGCCAGCAAGACGCCCGCGACCAGCATCGCGATGAAGCCGATGGTCGCGCGCAGGCTGCCGCGCGGCGGCGCCCAGCCGCGGGCGGGTGCCGGCGCGGGAGCGGCGGCCGCGTCGGCCTCGCGCGGCACCTCGATCGGGTCCACGAGCCGCTCGTGCGGCTCCTGTGCGGGGGTACGGGGTTCGCTCACGTCGTCTGTCGCATCCGTTGCACTGCCACCAGTTCCTCCGCGAGCGGGTTGACCCCGCGCAGCTTGTGATAGAGCCAATAGCCGCTGAGCCACACGGTCAGCACGACCGAGAGCATCGCGACGAGCAGGAAAACGTCGTTGTAGGCCAGGATGTTCGCCTCGCGCGTGACCTGTTGGGCGAGAAGGCTTGTGCCCTGCGCTTGCTGCCGCGCGGGGTCGCCGATCGCGGAGGCATAGGCGCCGCCGAGTTGCCGGATGCGCGACACGACCTGCGGATCCGTCGTGGTCAGGGCCTGGGTGATCTGGAACGCGTGGAACTTCTCCCGCACGATCTGCAGGCTGCCCAGCAGCGACGATCCGATGAGGCCGCCCATCGTCTGCGAAATACCGAACACGGCGGAAAAGCTGATGATGTGGCTGGGGCCGCGGGCGAGCGCGCGGAAGATGCCGATCATGATCATCGGCCCCAGGAAGAACAGCGCGGCAAAGGAGATCAGCGCCTGGCTGAAATAGAGGTTGGCCGGCCGGGTGAGATTGGTCGCATGCGAGTCCATCCAGGCCGCAATGCCGATCAGCACGATGGACGCGATCACCGGCAGCCCCAGCTCGTTCGGGGTGAGGGTCGCCAGGCTCACGCAGATGCCCGCGATCGAGGCGAACACCACCACCAAGTTCAGCGTGACTAGCTGCTCGTTCCCCATGCCCACTGCGGTCAGCAGGCCGATGGAGCCGAAATTCTGTTCGGACAGCAGGATGCGCATCGATGCGGCGACGACCGCGAACCGCAGGATGTTGCCGTTGCGCATCCAGCGCGTATTGAGCAGCGGGTTGGCCCGGTTGTGCTCGATCAGCAGCGCGATCCCGATCAGCGGGATCGCCGCCGCGATCGCGTATCCAAGCCATTCGGTCGTCCACCACTGGATGCGGCCCTGCACCAGCACGGCGCACAGCAGCGCCATTCCCGGCGCGAACAGGGCAAAGGTCAGGAAGTCGATCCGCTCGAACGCCTGGAAGCGCTCGCTCGGCGGCAGCCTGAGCAGGCCGACCGACGCCAGCGCGGCGAGGGTCAGCCCAAGCTCGAACAGGAACAGGTTCTGGATGTGCCCGTCCAGCAGCAGCAGCGGCGAGATCACCCGCGCCAGCGGCAGCGCGACCGTGGAGGAGCCGAAGCCGATGATCATCCCCGACAGGCGCATCGAAGCCGGCAGCGACTGCATGATGTACATGAAGCACAGCGTGGTGAGCGCGCTTCCCACCAGCCCGGCGGCCCCCCGGACGATCAGCTGGGTCACATAGCCGTGGACGAAAAGCTGGAAGACGTTGAGGCACAGGAACGCCACCAGGAACACGCGGGTGAAGCGTTGCAGGCCGAATTGCTGGCGGAACTTGATCAGCAGCATGCCCATGCACACGCTGGTCATCGCGTTGATCGCAGTCAGCCAGCCTCCCTGCACGGGCGTCAGGCCCAGCGAACCCTGGATCTGGGGCAGGTTGGCGGTGAGCAGGCCGTTGTTCAGGCCGCCCGTGATCCCAAGCAACGTGCCGACCGCGAAATAGGCGTAGCGGCGGCCGAGCGGATGCTCGGGCGTCGCCGGCGAGCCCGGCAGCAGCGGCCGCTCGTGCGGCTTGAATTCATAGGCGGTGGCGACGGCTCGACTCCGCTCAAGGACGACGGCTGGGAGACGGTCAACTTTTCGCGCGGGAAGTCGTTCCGTTGCGGAGATGAAACGGCCCTCCGGCGCGGAACCTTGCCGATCCTCGCGCGTCGCACCGACAGGCGCGGGCAGACCCCCTTTTCGAGGCTGGGCGCCGCGCCGGCAGGAGACAGACATGGCGGAAGAAAATCCCGGTAACAGCACCTCCGAACCCGCAGACGACGGTGCCGCGACCACGGGAGCGGGCATCGGCGGCGCAGACAATGCCTTCGGCGGCGACGGCATGCCGGGCGGATCGGGCGATGCGGCCGGCGGCATGGCCGAGGGGCTGCGCGCCGCGGGCGAGCGCATGCGCGAGGCCGGCGGGCAGATCGCCGGCCAGGGCAGCGAGCTCGGGCTCCGGATGCTCGACCAGGCCGAGACCAACACGCGCGAAGCCTTTCGGATGATGCGCGCCGCCGCCCAGGCTCGCGACATGAACGAGGTGATGCGCCTGCAAAGCGAATTCATGCGCGAGCAGAGCACGCGCTCGGTCGCCCAGGCCCGGGAGATCGGCGAGCTGATCGCCAGCTTCGGCCGCGCCACCATCGGGCAGATGACCGGCAAGTCCTGACCCGCCGGGTCGCAGCGGCGGGCCAAGCGACAGGTGCAACCGCCTCCGTCTCCCGCTAGGAACGGCGGGATGGGACGGAGACGGGGATGTTGAGACGAGGCGTGCTTGCCGCGCTGGCGCTGCTGGGTCTGACGGCGGCTTCCACGTCGGTGCCGCTTGCCGCCCAGCCGCGGCCCGCGCTGGTGCTCGCCGCGGCCAGCCTGCAGGAGTCGATGAACGCCGCGGCCGACGCCTGGGCGCGCCGCGGTCATCCGCGGCCGCGGCTGTCATTCGCCGCCAGCTCGGCGCTCGCCCGGCAGGCCGCCTCCGGCGCGCCGGCAGACCTGTTCGTGTCCGCCGACCGGGACTGGATGGATGATCTCCAGCGGCGCGGACTGGTCGTTCCCGGCACCCGCACCGATCTTCTCGGCAACCGGCCGGTGCTGATCGCGCCACGCGGCAGCAGCGTCCGCGTCGCGTTGCGGCCCGGAGTGGATCTGCGCCCCGCGCTTGGGCCTCGCGGGCGGCTTGCCATGGCCAATCCCGACGCGGTGCCGGCCGGCAAATACGGCAAGGCGGCGCTCGAAAAGCTCGGCGGCTGGCAGCGTGTCGCCCCGCGGGTGGTGCGCGGCGAAAGCGTGCGCGCGGCCCTCGCGCTGGTGGAGCGCGGCGCCGCACCGCTCGGCATCGTCTATGCGACCGACGCACGCGCCTCTGCAAAGGTGCGGATCGCGGGCGTCTTTCCGGCTGGCAGCTACCCCCCGATCGTCTACCCCGCCGCGCGTCTCAGGAACGGGACCAGCCCGGATGCGGAGCCGTTCCGCCGCTTCCTGAACAGCCGCGAGGGCAGGGCGATCTTCGCCCGCTTCGGCTTCTCGACGCGCTGAGCGGTGGAATTGTCGCCCGAGGAATGGACCGTCGTCTGGCTGTCGCTGCGCGTGGGCGGTGTGGCCGTGGCAGCGGCGCTGCCGGTCGCCTTCGCACTCGCCTGGCTGCTGGCGCGCGGACGCTTCCCCGGCCGGGTGCTGCTCGACGGCATCGTCCACCTGCCCCTGGTGTTGCCCCCGGTGGTGACCGGCTGGCTGCTGTTGCTCGCCTTCGCACCGGCAGGCCCGGTCGGCGCGCTTCTCGAGCGCTGGACCGGTGAGACCGTGCTGTTCCGCTGGACCGGGGCCGCGATCGCGGCGGCGGTGATGGCGCTGCCGCTGATGGTGCGGGCGATGCGCCTGTCGATTGAGGCGGTCGACCGCCGCCTCGAATCGGCCGCGCGCACGCTCGGGGCGGGGCGGGTGCGCGTCTTTGCGACCATAACCCTCCCGCTGAGTCTTCCCGGCGTGCTGGCCGGCGCCGTGCTCGGCTTCGCGCGCGCGCTCGGCGAGTTCGGCGCGACCATCACCTTCGTCTCCAACGTGCCCGGCGAAACCCAGACGCTGCCGCTCGCCATCTACGATGCCCTCCAGGTGCCGGGGCGCGAGCCGGCGGTGCTGCGGCTCGCCATCCTCTCGGTCGCGCTCGCCTTGGCCGCGCTTGTCGTCTCCGAGGTGCTGACCCGCCGCTCCGGGCGGAGGCTGCATGTCCTTTGACGTCGATGTCGTGCTCCGCCGCGGGGACCGCCGCTTCGCGTGCCGGATTGCGCCGGCGCCCGGGCTGACGGTGCTGTTCGGCCCCTCGGGAGCCGGTAAGACCACGGTGCTGAACATGCTCGCCGGCCTGGTCCGTCCCGACCGCGGCCATGTCCGGGTGCGCGAGCGAACGCTGTTCGACTCCGCTGCGGGCATCGACGTGGCCATCGCCCGCCGGCAGGCAGGCTATGTCTTCCAGGAGGCGCGGCTGTTCCCGCACCTGCGGGTGCGCAGCAACCTGCGCTACGGCGCCCGCCGGGCGGCGCGGGAAGGGGCGCTGATCGGCTTCGACGAGGCGGTGGCGCTGCTGGAGCTCAAACCCCTGCTCGATCGCTGGCCGCGCACGCTCTCGGGAGGGGAGGCGCGCCGCGTCGCGATCGGCCGCGCGCTGCTGTCGGGCGCGCGCTTCCTGCTGCTGGACGAGCCCATGTCCTCGCTCGACCGCAATCGGCGTGAGGAGGTGATGCGCACCATCGAGCGGCTGCGCGACGAACTCGCGCTGCCCATGCTGATGGTCACCCACGACCCCGGCGAGGTCCAACGCCTCGCCGGGGCGGTCGTGGAGATGTAGGCCCGCGCCTCCCGCGCCGTATCCCTGCGCAGGCGCGCGAAAAGGCTACCCGCGGTAGCGCAGCCCCACCCACAGCGTCCGCGGCGATGCCCGCTCGACCACGTCGGCGCCGCTGATGCCGGTCTCCACCCGCTCGTTGAGCAGGTTCTCGCCCCGCAACTCCACCGAGAAGCCGGCGCGGATCGGTGCTGCGAAGAAGGCGTCCACCGTGGTCGCAGGCGCCAGCGCCTCCGCATTGGCATCGTCCTCGAACTGGCGCGCGGCGTGGCGCAGCGTCAGTGCGGCGCCCCAGCCGCCCTGCCGCCAGTCGACGGTCGCCGACACCAGGTCGCGCGGCGTCTGCGCCGGCCGCAGCCCATCGAGCGCCGCGGCGCTGCCCGACGCCTCCACCCGCGGATCGGTGTGCGACCAGGACAAGCGCGCGCCGACGGGGCCGGGGCGGTAGCTCGCGTCCAGCTCGAACCCCTTCGACTCGATGGCGTCGAGGTTGCGCCGCACCCGGTAGACGCCCGCCGCCGACACGAAGCCCACGCCCGGGAAAGTGCCCGGCCCGCGCCCCTCCGTCACATTGGCGATCGCATCCTCCAGCCGGTTCCAGAAGAAGGTGCCCGACAGCTGCATGCCCGGCAGCGGGGTGAGGGTGACGCCGCCCTCGGCACCGGTCAGCTGCTCGGGTGCCAGGTCCGGATTGGCCGCGGTGGCGTCCGGCCCCACCCGGAACGGTCGGTAGAGCTCGTTGAGTGTCGGCAGTCGCCACCCGCGATAGGCCGCGGCCCGCAATGCGATCGCGTCGCTTGCCTGCCACGCGATCCCCGCACGCCCGGTCGCCTCGCTGCCGTCGCGGTCGGCAAAGCGCGTGTCGGTCAGCGCCGCGCCCCCGGTGAGCGCGCGCTCGTCGAGATGCCCGTCCTCGATCCGCCACCAGTCGACGCGGCCGCCCAGCGACAGGGTCAGGTCGCCCAGCTGCGCCGATCCGTCCGCGAACAGGCCCAGCGTCTGCGTCCGCCCGCCGGTCTCCCGGCGCCGGGTCGGGCTGCCCTCGACAAAGGTGTAGCGTTCCTGCGTGCGCCCCTCGAGCGCCCGCACGTCGCTGCCCAGCCGCAGCGAAACGCCCTTGCCGACCGGCGGCGCGACTTCGAAGCGCGCGCCGATGCCGGTGGCCGGCACGTTATACTGGTCCAGCGACTGGGTGGCGGTGGTCCGGGTCGCATCGACGCTCGCAAAGCTGCTCGCAAAGGCGCGCGTCTGGACATAGCCCAGCGCCGACCAGCCCCAGCGGCCACGGCCGACCAGCCGGACGCTCGCGTCGGCGCCCTCGCTGCTGTTGTCGGTAAAGGCGGTCCCGCGCTCGCGCCGGTCGGTAAAGGCGCTGACGTTGACCTGCACTTCGGTCTCCGGCGCGATGGCGATGCCCGCGCGGATCGCGCCCGACGCCTGCTCATAGGGTGCGGCGCGATCGGCGGGGCCGCGGTCTTCCGCCACGGTCGGCACGAAGCCGTCGCCCCGGGCATAGGCGCCCGACACGGTCGCAAAGCCACTGCCGCGCACCAGCGTTGCCGAGCCGTTGGCCTCCACCGAGTCGCGGCTGCCATAGGCGACGCTTCCGGTGAGCGGCGACAGCTGGTCGGGCGTCGCGCTCTCCAGCTCCACAGTCCCGGCGAGCGCCCCCGGCCCCCAGAAGCCGCTGCCGCCGCCGCGGGTCACGCGGATGCGGCCCAGCCGCTCGGTCGCATAGGCGGGGAAGGCGACCCAGCCGCCGAACGGGTCCGCCTGCGGCACCCCGTCCAGGATCAGCAGCGCGCGGCTCGACGCATTGCCGCCGATGCCGCGCAGCGACAGGCCCTGCGCGGTCGGATGCGCCGAGCGCGAGTCGGCGCGGCGGAACTGCTGCAGGCCGGCCGCGTCCGCGAGCAGGGTTTCGAGCCGATGGCTCGCCTCCGACAGGATGCGCTCGCGGTCGATCTCGACCACCGCCACCGTGGCTTCGGCCGGGGTTTCCAGGCCGCGGCCGGTGACCACCACCTCGTTCATGGGCGGCGTTGCCTCCTGCGCCATCGCGGCGACAGGAGTGCACGCCGCGAGCGCGGCGATGGAATGCGACAGCTTCATGGTGGAAATTCCCTTGTGTCCGGCCCGGGCCCTATTGCCTTCGGGCGCTAAGCTGAACCGAAAAGCGCGGGCATCCAGCGAATGCGGGTTGGTCCGCCCCTAGCATCGCTTGCTTGTGCCCGGGGCGGCTTGCACCCATGTAGCCGTCATGCACACCGCTCCCAACTCGCTCGCCCTGATCGGCAACACTCCGCTCGTCCTGTTGAAAGGCCCAAGCGAAGCCGCGGGCGCGGAAATCTACGGCAAGTGCGAGTTCGCCAACCCCGGCGCCTCGGTGAAGGACCGCGCGGCGCTTTCGATCATCGAGGATGCGGAGGCGCGGGGGCTGATCGCGCCCGGCGGCACGATCGTCGAGGGGACGGCGGGCAACACCGGCATCGGCCTGGCGCTGGTCGCCAACGCCAAGGGCTATCGCACCATCATCGTGATGCCGGAGACGCAGAGCCGGGAAAAGATGGACACGCTGCGCGCGCTCGGCGCCGAACTCGTGCTGGTGCCGGCGGCCCCCTATTCGAATCCCGGCCATTTCGTGCACACCTCGCGCCGCATCGCCGAGGAGACGCCGAACGCGATTTGGGCGAACCAGTTCGACAACATCGCCAACCGCCGCGCGCACATCACCGGCACCGCTCCCGAGATCTGGGAGCAGATGGACGGCCGCATCGACGGCTTCACCTGTGCGGCGGGGACGGGCGGCACGCTTGCGGGTGTCGGCCTGGCGCTCAAGGAGCGCGATCCGAACGTCACCATCGCGCTCAGCGACCCGCACGGCGCCGCGCTCTACGAATATTATGCCAATGGCGAGCTGAAGTCCGAGGGGGCCTCGGTTGCGGAAGGGATCGGCCAGGGCCGGATCACCGCCAATCTGGAGGGGGCGCCCATCGACACCCAGTTCCGCATCTCCGATGCCGAGGGTTACGAATGGGTTCGCCGCCTCTTGGACGAGGAGGGGATCTGCGTCGGCCTCTCGTCGGGCATCAACGTCGCCGGGGCCGTGCGCCTGGCGCGGGAGCTTGGGGCCGGCAGCCGGGTCGCGACGATCCTGTGCGACACGGGCTTTCGCTACCTCTCCACCCTCTACAACCCCGAATGGCTGGAAGCGAAGGGCCTCGCCCCCCTGCGCGAAGCGGCGGCAGCCTGACGCCACGGTCGACAGTGCCGGACGATTCGACTAGTTCTCCTGCAAGCATGCCGAATGCCAATGAACAGCTGAGCGCGATGCAGCGTGTGCGGGTCGGGATGACCGGCCTCGCCGTCGTGCTCATCCTCATCCTCCTGGCGAGTGCGCTGGTCAGTTCCGCGCGCAACGATGCGCCGGTGGTGGCCGTGGGCGTGCCGAACGTGGAGACAGTCGCCAACATGACCGGCACCGACAAGGGCGTGAGCACCGCCGACGCCGGCCGCGAGCCGCTCGCCGAACTCGGCATCGCACCCGCCGCCACCAACAGCATCGCGCCGCCTGCCAAGCTCGCGCCGATGGAGCCGCCGGCTTCGATTCCCCAGTAGGCGCGGTTCCCACCCGCTGACGGACACGTCCGCGCGTCCGCGCTCGGCGCTGCGGTCCCGTGCTCGCGCCCGCGATCGGGCGGCATTTCCCAGTCTCTCCCACCGCCATCGGTCCGCTCCCGCCTCCGCCGCGAAGCGTGGGTTCGGGCGCGTGGGGGTCAATCCCGGACCAACCGGGAAAAAGTGGCGGTAAATCCCACTCTCACCCAGGTTAGCCCATTGTGGGCCAAAGATGGATTTGATACGAATGTGTCAACGAGGGGGCAGCACCTCCGCCGCGAGCCGAAGCGCGACTGGCCGGCGCCAGCATCGTGAGGACAGCGGGGAAGGCGACGCTGCGCGACCGATTGGGGCAGCGTGTCAGACCGAGAACTCTATCTGAGCTACGGGCTGCAAGCAGTTGACGCCAAAGGGCGAGTCGCTGTTCCCGCCAAGCTGCGCGCCGCACTGGAGCGCAACGCGGATGCCCGCGACCTGCTGATCGCGCGCGATGCCCAGCACGGCTGCCTGGTCGGGTTCGACGTCAACTGGCCTCGCGTCCTGCACGCGCGCCTCGATCCGCGTGAGCTGGCGCTCGAGAACAACGGGGAGGCCGTGGACTACAACGTGGCGGGCAATGCGTTCGGCAACCTGGAATCGGCGCCGTTCGACAGCGCCGGCCGCTTCGTGCTGCCCACCTTCTTCCGCCGCCGCGCCAAGATCGAGAAGTGGGCCTTCTTCCACGGCCGCGGCAACACCTTCAACATCTGGAACCCGGAAGCGCTGCTCGCCGACGCAAGCATCGCCGAGGAGACGCGCGAGCTCGTCGAGTTCTGCATGGAAGAGAAGGGGCTGCGATGAGCGAGGCGCCCCACATTCCCGTGCTGCTCGACGAGGTGCTCGACGGCCTCGCGATCGAGCCCGGCGAAGTGCATGTCGACGCCACCTTCGGGGCCGGCGGCTACACCCGCGCGATGCTGGGCCGGGGCGCGCGGGTGATCGCGTTCGATCGCGATCCCGATGCGGTGGCGAATGCCGCGCCGACGCTCGCCGAAGCGGGCGAGCGGCTGACGCTGGTCGAGGCGCCCTTCTCCTCGATGGCCTCGGCACTGGCGGATCTGGGCGTGGTGCCGGTCGACGGCGTGACGATGGACATCGGCGTGTCCTCCATGCAGCTCGACCAGGCGGAGCGCGGCTTCTCGTTCCAGACCGACGGGCCCCTCGACATGCGGATGAGCCAGTCCGGCCCGACCGCGGCCGACTTCGTCAACACCGCCGACGAGGCGGAGATCGCCGACGTGCTCTATCATTATGGTGAGGAGCCGCGCTCGCGGCGGGTGGCGCGCGCGATCGTCGAGGCGCGCCCGATCACCCGCACCGCCGAGCTGGCGTCGATCGTCCGCCGCGCGCTCGGCCACAAGCCGCACGAGAAGAAGGACCCGGCGACCCGCACCTTCCAGGCGCTACGCATCCACCTGAACGCCGAGCTCGACGAGCTGGAGCGCGGGCTGGAGGCGGCAGAGCGCGTGCTGAAGCCGGGCGGGCGACTGGCGGTGGTGACGTTCCACAGCCTGGAGGATCGCATCGTGAAGCGCTTCCTGCGCGAGCGCAGCGGCAGCACCCCCTCCGCGTCGCGGCACATGCCCGCCCAGGCGGCAGGGCGGGCGCCGAGCTTCGAATCCCCCGCCAAGCCGGTGCGCGCCGGCGAGGCGGAACTCGCGCGCAACCCGCGCGCACGATCGGCAACATTGCGAACCGCCCGGCGTACGGCCGCCGCGGCATGGACAGAGGCAGGAGTGAAGTAATGGCAGCGTTCGGGTTCAAGACACTCGGCTGGTGCCTGTGCGTCGCGGTGGTCGCGCCCGCCTTCTACCTCGTCACCTCGCAGGTGGCCGCCGAGCGCAGCCGCGTCGAATCGGTCGAGCGCGCGATCGTGAAGGCGCGCAACGACATCCGCGTGCTGGAGACGGAGTTCGACACCCGCGCGAACCTCGCCCAGCTGGAGCGCTGGAACGGCGACGTCCTGTCTCTGGCCGCTCCCCGTGCCGAGCAGTTCGTCGGTGGCGAGGCGATGCTGGCGCAGCTGCCCGGCCGCACCCCCGGCGACGACGTCCAGTTCGCCTCCTATGTGGTGCCGAGCGCCGGTGTGGTGCTGACCGCCGCGACGATGGCGCAGGCGGAGGCGGACGCCGCAGCAGCCAAGGCCGCAGCCGAAGCGGTGACCACCCGCGCCCCGGTCGCTACCGCCAGCGCGACGTCCACCAAACCCGCCGCCGCAGCGCCCGTGGCAGTCGCGCGGACGCAGCCGGCACCGCGTAAGGCTGCCGCCGCACCGGTCGCCGTCGCAAGCGCCGCGCCCGCAGTGCGCAAGCCTGCCGCCGTCCCGGTCCGCACCGCTGGCCTGGTGACCGCCGCACCCAGCCGCCCGGCCGAGCGCAAGGCCCAGGCCGTGGCGATGCTCGATCAGACGCTGCTCAGCGACCGCACCCTGCGCGATCTCGCCCGCGGCGCCCGTCAGGAGGCGGTGAAGAACCGGTGATCGTCGTCGTCGCGCCCCCGATGACTCAGCGCCAGGGTGATGGCGGCCGGCATTCGCTGGTCGCCATCGCCCACGTGCGGCTGATGATCGTGCTGCTGCTGTTCGCGGCGGGCGTGGCGATGGTGCTGCTCCGGCTGGCGACGCTCGCCATCTCGACCTCGCCCGCATCGTCGCGCGACGCGGCGGCGGCGCTGGTGCCGTTGCGCGCCGACCTCGTCGACCGCAACGGGGCGCCGCTTGCCCGTACCATCGATGCCTGGTCCATCGCGGTGCGGCCGAACAAGGTGATCGGCGACAAGGCGCTGCTCGCCGAGCAGCTGGCGGCCGTCCTTCCCGAGCATGACGTCGGCTACTACCGCCGCATTCTCGGGGGCGACGCGACCTTCCGCTATCTGCGCCGCCGCGCGCTGCCGGAGCTGGTGGGGCAGGTGAATGCGCTGGGCGAGCCCGGCATCGTCTTCGCGCGCGAGCCGGAGCGGCTGTATCCGCAGTCCACGCTGGCCGCCCATGCGCTCGGCTATCTCGACATGGACGGCCGCGGCATGCGCGGCATGGAGCGCTATCTCGATACCCGCCTGACCGACCCGGCAGAGCGCGGCCAGCCGGTCGCGCTGTCCCTCGACGTGCGTGTCCAGGCGGCGCTGGAGAGCGAGCTCAGCCAGGCGATGGCGCGCTTCCAGGCGGTCGGCGCTGCCGGCGTCATCCTGGACGTCGATTCGGGGGAGGTGATGGCGATCACCTCGCTTCCCACTTTCAATCCCAACAAGGTGACGAGCGGCGGGTCCGAGCTCAACATCCCCACCCAGGGCGTCTACGAGCTCGGCTCGACCTTCAAGCCGCTGACGGTCGCCGCCGCGATCGAGACCGGCGTCGCGAGCTCGATGAGCAAGCGCTACGACGCGACCGTGCCGCTGCAGGTCGGCCGGTTCCGCATCCACGACGACCATGCCGAGCGCCGCTGGCTCAACATCCCGGAGACGCTGGTCCACTCGTCCAACATCGCCACCGCCCGTATCGCCGACGAGATGGGCGAGGCGCGGATGCGCACGCTCTTCCGCAGCCTGGGCTTCGACACGCCGCCCAGCATCGAGATCGAGAAGGCGCGCCCGATCTGGCCGACCTTCTGGGCGCGCACCACGACCATGACCTCCGCCTATGGCCATGGCATCGCGGTGACGCCGCTGCACCTCGCGACGGCCTATGCGACCATGGTCAACGGCGGCATCTGGCGCCCGGCGACGCTGCTCAAGCGCGAACCGGGCACGGTGCCCAAGGGGCGGCGCGTGTTCAGCCAAGCGACCAGCGACCGCATGCGCCAGCTGCTGCGGCTGGTGGTGCTGGAAGGCACCGGCCGGCGCGGCGAGGCTCCGGGTTTCCGCGTCGGCGCCAAGACCGGCACGGCCGAGCGGGTGTCGGGCGGCGGCTATTCCAAGAAGGTCAACGTCTCGACCTTTGCGGCGGTCTTCCCCATGGATCATCCGCGCTATGTGGTGATCGCGATGCTCGACTCGCCCAAGGGGACGAAGGAAACCTATGGCTTCACCAGCGCCGCCTGGACGGCCGCGCCGGTGGCCTCGCGGGTGATCAGCCGCACGGGGCCGCTGCTGGGGGTGATCCCGGATGCGCGGGCCGACGTCGACACGAGCGAACTGCGCGGGCTGCTCTGGCGCCCGTCCAGCCAAGACAAGAGTGCGGGACCGGAATGAAGTTGGGAACTCTCCTCGGCACCGAAGGCGGCCCGGCCGTCACGGGATTCGCCATCGACCATCGCAAGGTGGCCCCGGGCACGGTCTTCGGCGCGTTCGAGGGTGCGACGGTGAATGGCGAGGATTTCATTCCCGCGGCCGTCGCCGCCGGGGCCATCGCGGTGGTCGCGCGGCCGGAGGCGGTGGTCGAGGGCGCGGTGCACATCGCCGACCGCAACCCGCGCGAGCGCTTCGCCCGCCTCGCGGCCGCGTTCTTCGCGCCCTTCCCGGGAACCGCCGTCGCGGTGACCGGCACCAACGGCAAGACCTCGACGGTCGAGCTTACCCGCCAGCTGTGGCGCATGCAGGGGCACCACGCGGCCTCGATCGGCACGCTAGGCGTTACCACCGCCGACGATCGCGTCTCGACCGGCCTCACCACGCCCGACGTGGTGACGTTCCTTTCTAACGTCGCCGGCCTCGCCCGCGAGGGCGTGACCCATGTCGCCTTCGAGGCTTCGAGCCACGGCCTTTCGCAATATCGCACCGAGGGCCTGCCGGTTCGCGCCGCCGCCTTCACCAACCTCAGCCGCGACCACCTCGACTATCACGGCGACATGGCGACCTATTTCACCGCCAAGCTGCGCCTCTTCTCCGAAGTGCTCGACCCGGACGGCACGGCCGTCGTGTGGGTGGACGATCCCCACGCCGATCGCGTGATCGACCTCGCCCGCATGCGCGGCAACCGGCTGCTCACGGTGGGCGAGCATGGCGAGACGCTGCGCCTCGTCGGGCGCGACCCCACCTTGCTGGGTCAGACGCTCATGATCGAGGCGGAAGGGGAGACCCACAAGGTCAACCTGCCGCTGATCGGCGCCTATCAGGCCGCCAACGCACTCACCGCCGCCGCGCTGGTGCTGGCCACCGGCGGCGATCTCAAGGCGACGCTCGCCGGCCTGTCCCGGCTCCAGCCCGTGCGCGGCCGGCTGGAGCGCGCCGTCATCACCCGCAGCGGCGCGCCGGTGTATGTCGACTATGCGCACACCCCGGACGCGCTCGAGGCGGCGATCGCGGCGCTGAAGCCCCATGCCGCCGGCCGGCTGATCGTCGTGTTCGGTGCCGGCGGCGACCGCGACACCGGCAAGCGCAAGCCGATGGGGGCCGCGGCCGCCGCCGGAGCCGACCTGGTGATCGTCACCGACGACAACCCCCGCAGCGAGGATCCGGCCGCCATCCGCGCCCAGGTGCTCGAAGGGGCTCCGGCCGCCCGCGAGATCGGCGGCCGCCGCGATGCGATCGCTGCGGCCATCGCGGAAGCCGGGCCCGAGGACATCGTGCTGCTCGCCGGCAAGGGGCACGAACAGGGGCAGATCGTCGGGGATTTGGTGCTGCCGTTCGACGACGTGGCGGTGGCCCGGGAGTGTGCGGAGACGGCATGAAACCCTTGTGGACCTCGGCCGAGATCGCGGCTGCCACCGGCGGCACCGCCTCGGCCGAATTCGCCGCCAGCGGCGTCACCTTCGATTCGCGGGAGGTGGCACCCGGAGACCTGTTCGTCGCGCTGAGCGGTGAGGCGACCGACGGCCACCGCTTCCTCGACGGGGCCTTTGCCCGTGGTGCCGCCGGCGCGCTGGTATCGGTCGAGACGCCGCATCCGAGTGTCCGGGTGGCGGACACCACGGCCGGACTCGAGGCACTGGCCCGTGCCGCCCGCGCCCGCACGGATGCGACCGTGATCGGCGTCACCGGCTCGGTCGGCAAGACCGGCACCAAGGAGGCGTTGTTCGCGGCCCTCGACCGCGCGTCTCCGGGCAGCGCGCACCGCTCGGTCAAGAGCTACAACAACCACACCGGCGTGCCCCTGAGCCTCGCGCGCATGCCGGCGGCGACCCGCTTCGGCGTGTTCGAGATGGGGATGAACCACGCGGGCGAACTGGCGGCGCTCACCCGCATCGTGCGCCCGCACATCGCGGTCGTCACCACCATCGCCCCGGCGCACACCGCCTTCTTCCCCTCCGAAGCGGCCATCGCCGACGCCAAGGGGGAGATCTTCCAGGGCCTGGAAGCCGGCGGCACCGCCATCATCCCCTTCGACAGCCCTCATCGCGACCGGCTGATCGCCGCGGCCCGCCCGCATGCGGGCCGGATCGTCACCTTCGGGCTGGGCGAGGGTGCGGACGTGCGCGCGGTCGAGCATGTCGCGATCGGCACCGGCGGCACCTTCGTCATCGCGCAGTTGGGGGACCGCGAGCTCAGCTTCACCCTGGCGCCTCCCGGCGTGCATTGGGTCGCGAACGCGATGGCCGTGCTCGCGGCGGTCGATGCGGCCGGCGGCGACCTCGCCCAGGCCGGCCTCGCGCTCGCGGACCTGCCGGGCCTTCCTGGCCGCGGCGCGCGCACCGAAATCGCGATCGGCGAGGGCAGCGCGCTGCTGATCGACGAGAGCTACAACGCCAATCCGGCCTCAATGCGCGCGACGCTCAAGGTGCTTGCCGAGGAACCGGGCCGCAGGCTCGCGGTGCTCGGCGAAATGCGCGAGCTCGGCGAGGCGAGCGACCGCTTCCATGCCGAGCTGGCGGGGCCCCTCGGCGAAGCGGGGGTTTCCCACGCCATATTGGTGGGCGCGGGCATGAAGGCCCTTGCCGAAGCCCTTGAGGGCACGGTCGATTTCGTCCATGTGCCCGACGCCGCTGCCGCGCAGGAGCGCCTTCTGGCGCTGCTTGCGCCGGGCGACGCGGTTCTCGTCAAGGGCTCGAATGGGGTGGGGCTGGCAGCCGTGGTCGCGGCGCTGGCGGAAAGAGGCTGATGCTGTATCTGATCGCCGAGACGCTGGGGTTTCCGGGCGTCCTGAACCTCGTCCGCTATCTGAGCTTCCGCAGCGGCGGTGCCGTTGCGACCGCGCTGCTGCTGGGGCTCATCATCGGCCCGTGGTTCATCGGCTGGCTGCGCGTCCGCCAGGGCAAGGGGCAGCCGATCCGCACCGACGGGCCGCAGACCCATCTCGCCAAGGTCGGCACGCCCACCATGGGCGGCCTGATGATCCTTACCTCGATGACGCTGTCCATCCTGCTGTGGATGGACCTGCGCAACCCGTTCGTCTGGGCGTGCCTGTTCGTGACGCTGGGCTTTGCGGCGATTGGCTTCCTCGACGACTATGACAAGGTGCGCAAGGCGAGCACCGCGGGCGTGCCCGGCCGGATCCGCCTGCTGCTGGAATTCGTGATCGCCGGTATCGCCAGCTGGCTGATCATCCGCGAGACGGGCACCCAGCTCTACGTGCCCTTCTTCTCCAACGTCGCGATCGACCTCGGGCCGTTCTACGTCGTCTTCGCCGCCTTCACGATCGTGGCGTTCGGCAATGCCGTGAACCTGACCGACGGGCTCGACGGCCTCGCGACCATGCCGGTCATCATCGCCTCGGTCGCGTTCATGGTGATCGCCTATCTGGCGGGCAACGCGAAGTTTGCCGCCTATCTCGGCATTCCCTATGTCGCAGGCGCGGGCGACCTCGCCATCCTGTGCGGCGCGATCGCGGGGGCGGGGCTCGCCTTCCTCTGGTTCAACGCGCCGCCGGCAGCCGTGTTCATGGGCGACACCGGCAGCCTTGCGCTGGGCGGCGCGCTCGGCGCGATCGCAGTGACCGCGCACCACGAGATCGTGCTCGGCATCATCGGCGGCCTGTTCGTGGTCGAGGCGCTCAGCGTCATCATCCAGGTGTTCTTCTACAAGCGCACCGGAAAGCGGGTGTTCAAGATGGCGCCGATCCACCATCATTTCGAACAGCTCGGATGGGCGGAGGCGACGGTGGTGATCCGCTTCTGGATTGTGGCGCTGGTGCTGGCATTGGCCGGCCTGTCGACGTTGAAGCTGCGATGATCGTCGCGGGCGGCTGGTCCGGCAGGCGCTATGCGGTGCTGGGGCTTGCACGCTCCGGCATCGCCACGGTCAACGCGCTGCTTGCCGGTGGCGCGAACGTCACTGCTTGGGACAGCGATCCCGCGCGCCGTAATGCCGTGAGTGGCGCCTCGCTCGCCGACCCGCTGGAGATCGACCTCGCCGGCTTCGACGGGATCATCGTCTCGCCGGGCGTGCCGCTCAACAGCCACCCGATCGCCGCAAGGGCCGCCGCCGCGGGCGTGCCGATCCTCGGCGACATCGAGCTGTTCGCGCAGGCCCGCGCCGACCTGCCGCCGCATCGCATCGTCGGCATCACCGGCACCAACGGCAAGTCGACCACGACGGCGCTGATCCATCACATCCTTCAGACGGCGGGCGTGCCAACCCTGATGGGCGGCAACATCGGCCTGCCGATCCTGGAGCAGCAGCCGCTTGTCGCAGGCGGCGTCTATGTGCTCGAACTGTCGAGCTACCAGATCGACCTCACCACCGCGCTCCACTGCGACGTGGCGGTGCTGCTCAACATCACGCCGGACCACCTCGACCGCTACGCCGGCTTCGACGCCTATGCCGCATCCAAGGCGCGGCTGTTCGCGATGCAGTCGCCCGGCCACGCCGCGATCATCGGCATCGGCGACACCCCCTCGGCGCTGATCGCCCGGCAGGTGGCACAGTCCGGTCGCAGCGCCGACCTCACCAAGATCGCGCCCGGCGTCTGCATGGACCAGTCGCGCTGGCCATCGCTCCAGGGGCCGCACAACGCCCAGAACGCACTCGCCGCGATCGCCGCATGCGAGGCGCTCGGTATCGGCAACGCCGCGATCGACGCGGGCCTCGCAAGCTTTGCCGGCCTTCCCCACCGCATGCAACGGGTGGGGGAGGTGAACGGCGTCGCCTTCATCGACGACAGCAAGGCGACCAATCCGGAGTCCGTCGCGCCCGCGCTCGCTGCCTTCCCGCGCGTCCACTGGATCCTGGGCGGCAAGCCCAAGGGCGACGATCTCGACGCCTGCCGCCCCGGCTTCGGCCATGTCGTGCGCGCTTATACGATCGGTGAGGCAGGCCCCCGCTTTGCCGAGGTGCTGGCCGCCGACCTGCCGGTGGAGGAAGCGGGCACGCTGGACGCCGCCGTCCGCGCCGCCGCCGCCCGTGCGAAGCCGGGCGAGGTAGTGCTCTTGTCGCCGGCCTGCGCCTCGTTCGACCAGTTCAGCGACTATGCCGAGCGTGGGCGCGCCTTTGCGCGCGCGGTGGAGGACCTGCGATGACCGATGTTGCGCGCGCCGATTCGCTCCGCGCCGATCCCCTGCGCGAGCGCGTCCAGCGGCATGTCGGCCGCGGCGCCCGCTCGCCGATCGGGCTGTGGTTCCGCGACATCGACCGCGTGCTGCTGCTGATCGCGATGCTGCTGGTCGCGCTCGGCCTGGTTGCCGTTGCCGCCGCCAGCCCCGCTACCGCGGTGCGTTATTCCAGCGGCGCGGTGAAGATCCCGGCGATGGCCTATTTCTGGCGCCAGGCGCTCTGGGTGGTGCTGTCCTTCCCGGTGATGATCGGGGTCTCCATGCTGCCCGCGACGGCAGCACGGCGCTTTGCACTGGGCGGGGCCGCCGTGTTCCTGGTGTTGCTGATGGCGACGCCGCTGATCGGGGTCGAGATCAACGGGGCCCGGCGCTGGATCGGGGTCGGGATCAGCCAGTTCCAGCCCTCCGAGTTCCTGAAACCGCTTTTCATCGTCGCGACCGCCTGGATCCTGTCGTTCCGCGCCAAGGATCCGCACCTGCCGGTGGTGCCGATCACCGGCGCGCTCACCGCGCTGGTGGGCTGCGTGCTGATGCTCCAGCCGGACTTCGGCCAGACGATCATCTTCGGCTCGGTGTGGCTGACGCTCTTGATGATCGCCGGCATCTCCACCCGGATCATGGCGTTGCTGGGTGCGCTCGGCGCGGGCGGCGTGGTCGCGGCCTATGTCTTCTACGATACTGCGCGCATCCGCATCGACAGCTTCCTCTTCCCCGATCCCAACGCCGTCCACACCGACAGCTACCAGACCGACATGGCGCATGCGGTGCTCACCGCCGGCGGCATCACCGGCACGGGGCCGGGCGGCGGCCGCATCAAGTTCAAGCTGCCGGAAGCGCACACCGACTATATCTACGCCGTGGTCGGCGAGGAGTTCGGCCTGATCGCCTGCGCCGCGATCGCGCTGCTGTTCCTGGCGCTGGTGGTGCGCGTGTTCGTGCGGCTGCTGGACGAGGAGGATGCCTTTCGCCTGCTCGCCGCCGCCGGCCTTGCCGTGCAGTTCGGATTGCAGGCGCTGATCAACATGGCGGTGAACACCGGCATCGCACCGTCGAAGGGCATGACCCTGCCGTTCATCAGCTATGGCGGCTCCTCGATGATCGCGCTGTCGCTCGGCATGGGACTGCTGCTCGCTTTCACGCGCCGGAACCCGTATCTGACGCGATCTCCCTACGGTACCCGGTGGAACGGTTGATGCGCGGATCGAAACATTATGTCCTGGCAGCTGGCGGCACGGGGGGGCACATGGTCCCCGCGGCGGCCCTTGCGACGGAGCTGACCGCGCGCGGACACCGCGTCGCGCTGGTCAGCGACGGGCGGGGCGTGCGCTTCCCGGGGCTGTTCGAGGATGTGCAGACCCATGTGCTGCCCGCTGGCCGCCTTCAGGGTGGGCCGATGGGGTGGCTTCGCGCCGGGCGGCAGATGCTCGCCGGCCGCGCGATGGCGATGACGCTGTACGACACCTTCCACCCGGCAGCTGTCATCGGCTTCGGCGGCTATCCCGCGCTTCCGGCTTTGCTCGGCGCCTTCGCGCGCAAGGTGCCGACCATCATCCACGAGCAGAACGCCGTGCTCGGCCGGGTCAACCGCCTGGTGGCCGGTCGCGTCGACGCGATCGCCACGTCCTACGAGGACGTCCAGCGGCTGAAGCCCACCTATGCGGGCAAGGTCCACCTCGTGGGCAATCCGGTTCGGGAGTCGGTGCTGGCGCTGCGCGACCGGCCGTTTCCCACCCCGGAAGAGGATGGCCTGTTCCGCGTGCTCGTTACCGGCGGCAGCCAGGGCGCCAGCATCCTCAGCCAGGTGGTGCCCGACGGTCTCGCGCTGCTTCCGCTCCACTTCCGCCGACGCCTGCAGGTGACGCACCAGGCGCGGATCGAGGACATCGACCGCGTGCGCGCGCAATATGCCGAGCACGGCATTCCGGCCGAGATCGCCACCTATCTGCCCGACCTGCCGGAACGCCTTGCCTGGAGCCATGTCGTGATCGCCCGCGCCGGTGCCTCGACCATCTCCGAACTCACTGCGGCCGGCCGTCCGGCGATCCTGGTGCCGCTCCCCAGCGCCACCGACGATCACCAGACCGTGAACGCGCGCGAGATCACGCAGGCAGGCGGCGCACGCACCATTCCGCAGACCGCCTTCACCCCGACCGAACTCGCCAAGCAGATCCAGAAGCTCGGCCTCGAGCCGCAGGCGCTGGAGAATGCCGCGCTTCGCGCGCGCAGCTGCGGTCGTCCCTATGCGGTCCGCGACCTCGCCGATCTGGTCGAAAGCATCGACTCGCGCCCGGCCAGGATCCCGGGCGGATCGGCCAGGCCTGCCCCCGCGCGGGAGGCGCTGGCATGAAGGGCGTCGCAACCGACATCGGCACGATCCACTTCGTCGGCATCGGCGGCATCGGCATGTCCGGCATCGCCGAGGTGATGAAGAACCTGGGCTATCGGGTGCAGGGCTCCGACGTGGCTGAGGGCTATGTCGTGCAGGGCCTGCGCGACCGCGGCATCCCGGTGGCGATCGGCCATGCCGCCGCCAACCTCGGCGACGCGGCGGTGGTCGTCACCTCCACCGCGATCCAGCGCGGCAACCCGGAGGTCGAGGCTGCGCTCGCCCGCCGTGTACCGGTCGTGCGCCGCGCCGAGATGCTCGCCGAGCTGATGCGCCTGAAGTCCACGGTCGCGGTCGCCGGCACCCACGGGAAAACCACCACCACCTCGCTGATCGCAGCCCTGCTCGATGCCGGCGGAGTCGACCCCACCGTAATCAACGGCGGCATCATCAACGCCTATGGCTCCAACGCACGACTGGGCGCCAGCGACTGGATGGTGGTGGAGGCCGACGAGAGCGACGGCAGCTTCCTGCGCCTGGACGGCACCATGGCAGTCGTCACCAACATCGATCCCGAGCATCTCGATCACTACGGTTCGTTCGATCGCGCCAAGGACGCGTACGTCGAGTTCGTCGAGAACGTGCCCTTCTATGGCGCCGCGATCCTGTGCCTCGATCATCCGGAGGTGCAGGCGATCATCCCGCGCGTGCGCGACCGCCGGATCGTGACCTACGGCTTCGCAGCGCAAGCCGATGTGCGCGGCACCAACATCGTGTCGAAGGACGGCTGCAACCGCTTCGACGCGGTGGTGCGGGAACGCGACGGCAGCCAGCGCACCATCACCGGCATCGTCCTGCCGATGGCCGGTCGCCACAACGTGCAGAACGCGCTCGCTGCCATTGCCGTGGCGATCGAGATGGGCATCGACGATGCCACCATTGCCAGCGGCTTCGGTGCCTTCGGCGGAGTGAAGCGCCGCTTCACCAAGGTCGGGACGGTCGCCGAGCCGGCGATGACGGTGATCGACGACTATGCGCATCACCCCGTCGAGATCCGCGCCGTGCTCTCCGCCGCGCGCGAAGCCTCCGCCGGGCGGGTGATCGCGGTGGTGCAGCCGCACCGCTATTCGCGGCTGGGCGCGCTGATGGATGAGTTCGCACAGGCGTTCAACGATGCCGATGCGGTCTATGCGCTCCCCGTCTATGCGGCGGGCGAGGCGCCGGTCGAGGGGGTGAGCGGGGAGGCGCTGGCCGAGCGCATCTGCCGCCGCGGTCACCGCTCTGCGCGCTCGGTCGCGGATGCCGAGACGCTCGCACAGCTGCTCGCCGCCGACGCGCGGGAGGGCGACCTGATCGTCTGCCTGGGTGCAGGGGATATCACCAAGACCGCCGCCGGCCTCGCGGACGCGATCGTCCAGGCGGCGCGCGTGGAGCAGGCGGCATGAGCGACTGGTTCAAGACGGCGACCGAGGCGCAGCGCGAGCTCTTCCGCGCCCACGAGGCGCAGGTCGACGCCGTTCGCCGCATGTTGCAGGCCGGAGGCAAGGCCGCCGACTTCCAGGACGCCGGCCGCCGCGCGGCAGAGGCGCAGTGGACGGCATGGCTCGCCTGGGCGAAGCTGTGGGGCTGGACCAAGTGAGCACCGCCCTCCGCCTCGAGACGAGCGCGCTGCCCCCGGTCGCCGGCAGGGTCGAGCCGCAGGGCTCGCTCGCCGATTTCATCTGGTTCCGCACCGGCGGCCCGGCGGAGTGGCTGGTGCGGCCCGACACGGTCGAGGCACTGGCGGATCTCCTCGCCGCCCTCGATCCGGACGTGCCGGTGCTCCCGGTCGGGGTCGGCTCCAACCTCATCGTGCGCGACGGTGGCGTGCCCGGAGTTGTCGTGCGCCTGCCCAAGGCGATGGCGCGCGTCTCCGTCGAGCCCGGCAACCGCGTGCGGGCAGGGGCGGGGGCGATGGGCATCACCGTGGCCTCCGCGGCGCGCGACGCCGGCATCGCCGGGCTCGAGTTCCTGCGCGGGATTCCCGGCACGGTCGGCGGCGCGGTGCGCATGAACGCCGGCGCCTATGGCCGCGACACCAGCGACATTCTGGTCGAGGCGACCGTCGTCACGCGCGCCGGTGCGATCGAGACCTGGCCCGCCGAGCGGCTGGGCTACACCTATCGCCACTCCGAGCTGCCGGCCGGCGCCGTGGTGGTCGAGGCGGTGTTCGAGGGCACGCCCGGCGACCCCGCCGCGATCGGCGCCGAGATGGACCGCATCGCCGCCGAGCGCGAGGCGTCGCAGCCGCTGCGCAGCCGCACGGGCGGATCGACCTTCAAGAACCCGGACGGCCACAAGGCCTGGGCGCTGATCGACGCCGCCGGCTGTCGCGGCCTGCGCCGCGGCGACGCGCAGGTCAGCGAGAAACATTGCAACTTCCTCCTCAACCTGGGTGCGGCGAGCAGCGCCGAGATCGAGGCGCTGGCCGAGGAAGTGCGCGCACGGGTGAAGGCCCATTCCGGCGTCGAGCTGGAATGGGAGATCCAGCGCGTGGGGCTTGCCCAGTGATGCCGCGCACCATCGTTCTGGCCGCGAGCCAAGGAGTTTCCCTGTGACCGAGCGCACCCTTCACATCGCCGTGCTGATGGGCGGCTGGTCGGCCGAGCGTCCGGTCTCGCTGATGTCGGGCTCGGGGGTCGCGGATGCGCTGGAGTCGCTCGGCCACCGGGTGACCCGCATCGACATGGATCGCGACGTCGCGCTTCGCCTGGCAGAGACGAAGCCCGACGTGGTGTTCAACGCGCTGCACGGCTCGCCCGGTGAGGACGGCACGGTGCAGGGCATGCTCGACCTGATGGGACTGCCCTATACCCATTCCGGCCTCGCCACCTCGGTCATCGCGATCGACAAGCAGCTCACCAAGCAGGCGCTGGTGCCGCACGGCATCCCGATGCCTGGGGGCCGCATCGTCGGCACCGAGGAGTTGTTCGAGCGCGATCCGCTGCCGCGCCCCTATGTGCTGAAGCCCGTCAACGAGGGGTCCTCGGTCGGCGTCGCCATCGTCACGGACGAGGGCAACTATGGCAACCCGATCGCGCGCGAGGCGACCGGCCCCTGGCAGGAGTTCGACGAACTGCTGGCCGAGCCGTTCATCCGCGGTCGCGAGCTCACCACGGCGGTGCTGGGTGACCGCGCGCTTGCCGTCACCGAACTGCGCCCCAAGTCCGGCTTCTACGACTTCGACGCGAAATACACCGAGGGGCTTACCGAGCACGTCTGCCCGGCCGACATCCCCGAGGACATCGCCGAGGCGTGCAAGGCGATCGCGGTCGCCGCCCACCAGCGGCTCGGCTGCCGCGGCGCGTCGCGTTCCGACTTCCGCTGGGACGACAGCCAGGGTGTCGAGGGTCTGTTCCTGCTGGAGGTCAACACCCAGCCGGGCATGACCCCGCTCAGCCTGGTGCCCGAACAGGCACGCGCGGTGGGCATGTCCTATCCGCAGCTGGTGCAGTGGATCGTCGACGAGGCCCTCACCCACGGAGCGACCGAATGAGCCGTGCAAGTTCTCGTCGCCCGGCACCGTCGCGCACGGTGAAGCCCAAGCGCCGCCCGCAGCCCAAGCGCCAGCGCCGCGCCTCGATCCTCGACCACGCCCTGGCCCGCGTGCCCGGCGGCGAGGCGACCGTGAAGAAGGCGGCTGCCTGGGGCATCACCGCGCTCGTCGGCGGCGCTGCCATCGCCGCGGCCGGCTGGCTCGGCGTCTTCGGCCTGGTCGGCACCGCCATGGCGGAGGGCATCGGCAGCCTCGGCTTCCGCGTCGCCCAGATCGAGGTGACCGGTCTCAAGCGCATGGACGCCAATTCGGTCTATGCCGTGGCGCTCGACCAGCGTTCGCGCGCGATGCCGCTGGTGGACCTGAACGGCACCCGCGACCGGCTGCTCGAATATGGCTGGATCGCGGACGCGCGCGTGTCGCGGCGGCTCCCTGACACCCTCGTGATCGACGTGGTCGAGCGCGATCCGGCGGCCGTCTGGCAGAACAACGGCCAGCTGATGCTGATCGACCACAAGGGCGTGCTGCTCGACGAGGTGCCCGCGCATGCGATCCCGCGCCTGCCGCTGGTGATCGGGGAGGGCGCCAATGCGCAGGAGCCGGCCTATCAGCGGCTGATCGCCGCGGCGCCTGCGCTGCGGCCGATGGTGAAGGCCGCGACCTGGGTCGGCAATCGCCGCTGGGACCTGCTGTTCCAGTCGGGCGAGACGCTGGTGCTGCCGGAAGGCGAAAAGGCGGCGGCGAATGCGCTGGTCAAGTTCGCGCAGATGGACGGCACCATGGGGCTGCTGGGCAAGGGCTATGCCCGGTTCGACCTGCGCGATCCCAGCAAGCTGGTGGTACGCATGGCGCCGGGTGCCGCAGCCGCGCCCGCGGCCGACGATGCCGCGCCCGGCAACGCGGCGGAAGGGGCTGCGCCTGCCGGCCAGGGCAACGAGACAGGCAGCGTAGAGACAGGCAGCACGGGCGTCGTTTAAGGGGCAGGCGATGGCGAAGGTAGCACCGGAAGGATTGATCACCGCACTCGACATCGGATCGTCGAAGGTGTCGGCGCTGATCGCGCAAAAGGGGGACGGCGGCGAGCTGGTGGTGCTGGGCACCGGCCAGCGCGAGAGCCGCGGCGTCAAGCGCGGCTATATCGCCGACATGAAGGCGACCGAGACCGCGGTGCGCGAGGCGGTGGAGCAGGCGGAACGCATCGCCGGGCTCAACATCGAGGACGTGTGGGTCAGCTTTTCGGCCGGCGGACTGCTATCGGACATCGTCAAGCTGGAGGTCGACCTGGGCGGCCACCGCGTCGAGCAGTCGGACGTGGACGCGCTGCTGAAGGCGGGCCGCAACGCCATCGACCCCGGTGCGCTGATGGTCATGCACGCCCAACCGATGCGCTATTCGCTCGACGGCCTCGGCGGCGTCCGCGACCCGATGGGGCTCCATGCCGATCGCCTGGGCGTGGAAATTCACGTTGTCGCGACCGAAGGTTCGCCGGTCCGCAACCTCGATCTCTGCGTCCGCTCGGCGCACCTGGAGGTGAAGTCGATCATCGCCGCGCCCGTGGCGACCGGCCTTGCGTGCCTGTCGGAGGAGGAGCGCGAACTCGGTGTCGCCCTGGTCGAGATCGGCGCGGGCGTCACCAACGTCTCGGTGTTCGCGAACGGCGTGCTCACCGGCCTCGCCTCGATCGCGATGGGAGCGGCCGACATCACCGACGACGTCGCCTCCGCGTTCGGCACCGGCCGCAGCCAGGCCGAGCGGCTGAAGTGCTTCTATGGCTCCGCCAACATGAGCCCGCGCGACAACCACGACATGATCGACGTGGCGCCGGTCCGCCCCGACGAGGATGCCGAGGGCACACGCATCACCCGGGCCCAGCTGATTGCGGTGATCCGCCAGCGGCTCGACCGGCTGATGGCGGAGATCCAGAAGGAGCTGCGCAAGCTCCACTTCGACGATCCGGTCGGGCGCCAGGTGGTGCTCACCGGCGGCGGCGCGGAGCTGAAGGGCATCGCCGACTATGCGCAGCAGGCGCTCGGCCGCACGGTCCGGGTCGGGCGTGCGCGTGGGCTGACCGCGTTGCCGGAGGCGCATTCGGGCCCCGGCTTCGCCACGCTCGCAGGGCTGGCGATGTTCGCGGCGTCCGATCCGGTCGATCTGAGGGCGATTCAGCCGACCCATCAGGTGGTCACGCGGCCCAGCCCGATGGCGATGCTGCAGCGCCTGATGGCCGCCTTTCGGACCAACTACTGAAGATTCGCTACGGATGGTGGCAAACGGGGCTAGAGTCCCCCAAGCCGTTGGTGCAGAAGAAACTAGTTAGGCGGTTGCTGGCCAGCGGCCGGCCCGCTTCGGGAGATCAGGAATGAGCATCGAATTTCTTCCGCCGGACCTCGACGATCTGACGCCGCGCATTTCGGTGATCGGCGTCGGCGGGGCGGGCGGCAACGCCATCGCGAACATGATCCGCGCCGACGTGCAGGGCGTGGAGTTCCTGGTCGCCAATACCGACGCGCAGGCGTTGAAGCAGTCGGAAGCGCCGCAACGCATCCAGCTGGGCGTCAAGATCACGCAGGGCCTGGGCGCCGGCAGCCGGCCCGAGATCGGCCGTGCCGCGGCTGAGGAAACCATCGAGCAGGTGCAGGAAGCGCTGCAGGGCGCGCACATGTGCTTCATCGCCGCCGGCATGGGCGGCGGCACCGGCACCGGTGCAGCGCCGGTGATCGCCAAGGCGGCGCGCGAGATGGGCATCCTGACCGTCGGCGTCGTGACCAAGCCCTTCTCGTTCGAAGGCAAGAAGCGCGCCCGCTCGGCCGACGCCGGGATCGAGGAGCTTCAGAAGTACGTCGACACGCTGATCGTCATCCCGAACCAGAACCTGTTCCTGATCGCCAACGCCAACACGACGTTCAAGCAGGCGTTCGAAATGGCGGACGAGGTGCTGCAGCAGGGCGTGCGCGGCATCACCGACCTGATGGTCATGCCCGGCCTCATCAACCTCGACTTCGCCGACGTCCGCTCGGTGATGCAGGAGATGGGCAAGGCGATGATGGGCACCGGCGAGGCCGAGGGCGACAGCCGCGCCATCGAGGCCGCGCAGAAGGCGATCGCCAACCCGCTGCTTGACGGCGTGTCGCTGAACGGCGCCAAGGGCGTGATCGTCTCGATCACCGGCGGCGACGACATGCGCCTGCTCGAGGTCGACGAGGCGGCGAACCACATCCGCGAGCTGGTGGACGACGACGCCAACATCATCTGGGGTTCGGCGTTCAACCCGGAGCTGGAAGGCAAGATCCGCGTGTCGGTGGTCGCCACCGGCATAGAGGCAAGCTCGCCCGCGCAGCAGGCAGCGGCTGCAGTCGCTGCCGAGCCGGCGCGCACCTCCTTCTCCTTCGGCGGCAGCCGTCGTCCCGCTCCGGCAAGCGAGCCGCAGGCCGTCGAGGCTCCGGTCCAGCCGGCACCGCAGCCCGCGCCGGTACCGCAGGCGGCAGCACCCCAGGCCCAGCCGGTCGCCGCTCCGCAGCCGGTCCAGGCAGCCCAGCCCGCGCCGCAGCCGCCGGTCGAGGATGACGAGCTGGTGCTCGGCGCGGACACCATGGTCCCGCAGCAGGCAGCCGCGCCGGCCCCGGCACCCAAGCCGTCGGCAGACGAGCCGCGTCCCGGTTTCGAGGCGCGCCGTCGCTGGCTGACCCCGGGCACCGAGGCGCCGGCCGGTGAGGAGCAGGGAAGCGGCCGCAGCCGTCCGGGCGGTACGCTGTTCGAGCGGATGGCGAACGCCGGCCGCGCACCGGCGCGCGGGGAGGAGACGGCCAAGGAGCCGCTCGACATCCCGCGCTTCCTGCACCGCCAGAACAACCAATAAGGCTGGTGGCCGGGCGCCTCCCTGGGGCGCCCGGCCATCCCTCCGGACGCAGTTCGTCCCCTGAGGGTATCGTCTGGTCGCCCGGTGCGCGGGGCGCAGCTTTCCGTATTCCGCCTCCGCTCTTAAGATGGCTGCACCCATGAACCGTTTCCCGACCACCGGTCGCGGGGCGTTGCTGCCAACGCTGCTCGCCGCCTCCTGCCTCGCCCTGGCGCAGGCGAGCCTTCAACCCGCATGGGGCCAGGCGATCGTCCAGCAGCCGACCCCGAACGCGGACCGCCTGTCCGAACAGATGCGGATCCTGGCAACCAGCCCGACCGACCTCAACGCCCTGATCGAGGCGGGCCGGCTGAGCACCCGCCTCGGCGACCCGGAGGCCTCGGTGCAGTTCTTCGCCCGCGCCGAGAAGGTGGCGCCCGGCGATCCGCGCGTGCTCGCAGGACGCGCCTCCGCGCTGCTGTCGATGGAGCGACCGGGAGAGGCGATGCGCCTCTTCGCCGCGGCCGAACGCGCGGGCCTCGCGGCGCGCTATTTCGCGGCCGACCGCGGGCTCGCCTTCGACCTGCTCGGCTATCCCACCAATGCGCAGCGCGACTACCGGCTCGCGCTTTCGGCCGAGCAGGATGACGAGATCGTCCGCCGCCTCGCGCTGTCGCTCGGCATCACCGGCGACGTGCGCGCCGCCAACCAGCTGCTCGACCCGCTGCTCCGCCAGAGCGACCGTGCGGCGTGGCGCGTCCACGCCTGCGTCCTTGCCATGCAGGGCGATGCGGCCGGTGCCGACCGGATCGCCGCCACCATGCTCCCGGGCTTCGGCACCCAGCTCGCGCCCTTCTTCCGCCGCCTGCCGTCGCTTTCGCCCGCCGATCGCGCCTTTGCCGTGCACTTCGGTCGCCTGGGAACCACGCCCGCCCGCATCGCCGACGCTCGGCTCGCGCCCCCGATCGTGCCGGCACCGCGTGCCGAGGCGCCGGTCGCCGTCGCGGCGGCGGCCACGCCGGTGCAGCCGGTGCAGACGGCCACGCGCCCCCGCAAGCTCTCCGGGCGGGAGCGCCGCGCCGCCGCGGCCGCCGCCCGCCGCGAGACCGAGGCCCGCCAGCGCGAGGCCGAGCTCGCCGCGGCCCGCAAGGCGGAGGCGGATCGCGTCGCCGAGGCGGCGCGCGTGGCCGAAGCCGCCCGTGCCGCTGAAGCCGCCCGCCTCGCCCAGGTCGCGCGCGCGGCCGAGGCGGCCCGCACCGCGGCCGCTGCAGAAGCCGCGCGCCGGGCAGAAGCCGAACGCGTCGCCCAGGCGCAGCGTGCCGCAGAGGCTGCCCGGCTCGCCGAGGCACAGCGCCTGGCGGAGGCCGCGCGCCTCGCCGATGCGCAGCGGGCTGCTGCCGCCGCCGCCGCCCGGGAAGCGCGCGACGCCGCGGCCGCCGCGCCGGTGCAGCTTGCCTCCGCCCCCCAGCCGCCGGCGCCCGCGCGCAGCGATGCCGCCGCCGCTGCCACCGACACCACGCTTGCGACCATTATCCGCAACCTCACGATCCCGGCGACCGAGCTGGGTGTCGCGCCGCTGCCCTCCGCCGCGCCCGCCCCCGCACCGGTGACGCCTGCGGCGACGGTCCCCGTTGCGCCCCCGGTTCGTGTCGAGCCCGCCCGGCCCGAGCCCAAGCCGACGCCTGCTAAGGCTGCCGCGGCGCGCGAGCCCGAAAAGCCTGCCGCCAAGGAGCCGACAGCCAAGGTCAAGGAAGCCGCCGCAAAGCCCGGCAGCGCCAAGACGGCGGCAAAGGACGATCCCAAGGCGGCGACCGCGAAGGCCAAGACGAAGGCGCCGGCCAAGCCCGATCCCGCCAAGCGCGATCCCGCGCGCGCCTGGGTGCAGGTTGCGGGCGGCGCCAACAAGGCAGACCTGCCGAAGGCGTATCGCGCGCTGGGCGCCAAGGCGGCGGCGCTCAAGGGCCGGCAGGCGTGGACCACGCCGCTGCGTGCCACCAATCGGCTGCTGGTGGGGCCGTTCAAGACCGACGACGAGGCGCAGGCTTTCGTCAACACGCTCGCCAAGCAGGGCCTTTCCGCCTTTGCCTGGACCAGCGAACCCGGACAGAAGATCGAGCAGCTTCCCAAGTGACCAGACAACAGGCGCCCTGGGCGGCGGACCCTCGGGCGCACGGCGGACGCCTGCACGACGAGGGCAACGAGACGGCGCGCGGCCCCCGCGACGCGTTCCAGCGCGATCGCGATCGCATCATCCACTCGATCAGCTTCCGGCGCCTGCGCCACAAGACGCAGGTGTTCATGGCGCCGGACGGCGACCATTTCCGCGTCCGTCTGACCCACAGCCTCGAGGTCGCGCAGATCGGCCGCGCGATCGCCCGCGCACTGGGGCTGAACGAGGATCTGACCGAGGCGCTGTGCCTGGCGCACGACATCGGCCACCCGCCGTTCGGCCATGCCGGCGAGGATGCGCTCAAGGACGCGCTGATGGGCGCCGGCGGCTTCGACCACAACGGCCACACGCTGCGCACCCTGACATTGCTCGACAGCCCCTATCCGCGCTGGCGGGGGCTCAACCTCACCTGGGACACGCTGGAGGGGCTCGCCAAGCACAACGGGCCGGTCCGCCGCCCCGGCTGGGCGCTGGCCGAGGCCGACGCCGCCTTTCCCCTGCGCATGGGCGAATGGTCGTCGCTGGAGGCGCAGGTCGCAGCCCTCGCCGACGACATCGCCTACGACAACCACGACATTGACGACGGCCTGCGTGCGGGGCTGCTGACCTTTGATCAGATGCTGGCGGTGGGGATCGTCGCCGAGCGCTGGGACGAGGTGCGCGCGCAATTCCCCGACGACCCGCCCGATCGGCTGGTGGGCGAGCTGATCCGCGCGCAGATCGGTGCCATGGTCAACGATCTGATCGCCGAGACGCGCCGCCGCATTGCCGACAGCGGCGTGCAGAGCGTCGCGGACGTGCGCGCCTGCGGCCGCTGCCTCGTAGGCTTCTCGGACAAGGTCCGCGAGCAGGAGCGCACGCTCAAGCGCTTCATGTACGCCAACCTCTACCACCACCCCTCGCAGCTTGCGGCCGCGGATGCGGCGCGCACGGTGGTGACGGGTCTGTTCGCCGCCTATCGGGACGACCCGGCGTTGTTGCCCGACGGCTGGGGCACCGATCTTCCCGCGGACGAGCCCGGCCGCAGCCGCCACATCGCCGACTTCATCGCCGGCATGACCGACCGCTTCGCCATCGCGCGTTATCGCGAGCTGGTGGGGGATCTGAGCTTGCCGGAAGGGTTCTAGGGAGGGCCGCAGCTTAGCGTCGTATTCCCGCGCAGGCGGGAACCCAGGGCCAAGCAGGATACCGGCCGTTGCGCCCGATACCGTGGGCTCCCGCCTGCGCGGGAGCACGGCGATGGCACCTGCGCAGCACCGCCCAGGCCCTTCATGCCACTTTCGTGCGGATGATGGTTCAAGCGGATCGAAAACTGCTCTAGAGCCGCGCCTGATTTTCACCACCGGAACGCCCATGACGCTGTACGCACGCTTTGCCGCCCATCTCGATGCCGCCCTCGATGCGCTGGTCGCGTCGGGCGACCTGCCCGAGGGGCTGGAACGACGCGCCGTCACGGTGGAGCCGCCCCGCGACGCGAGCCACGGCAATCTGTCGACCAACGCCGCGATGGTGCTGGCCAAGCCCGCGCGCACCAATCCGCGCGCGCTCGCCGAAAAGATCGCCGCCGAGCTCGGCAAGCTCGATGCCGTTGCCGAAGTCTCGGTGGCGGGCCCGGGCTTCATTAACCTGACGCTGACCGACGACACCTGGCGCGACGAGCTGCGCGGCATCATCCAGGCGGGCGGCGACTATGGCCGCTCGACGATGGGGGCGGGGACCACCGTCAACATCGAATATGTCTCGGCCAATCCCACCGGCCCGATGCACATGGGCCATTGCCGCGGCGCGGTGGTGGGCGACGCGCTCGCCAGCCTGCTCGAGTTCGTCGGGCACAAGGTGATCCGCGAATATTACGTCAACGACGCCGGCGGCCAGGTCGACGTGCTCGCCCGCTCGGCGCACCTGCGCTACCGCGAGGCGCTCGGCGAGACGATCGAGATCCCCGAGGGGCTCTACCCGGGCGACTATCTCAAGCCGATCGGCGAGAAGCTCGCAGCCGAGCACGGCGCCCGCTTCGTCGACGCGCCTGAAGGCGAGTGGCTCGCGATGTTCCGCCGCGAAGCCGTCGCCGCCATGCTGGTCATGATCAAGGACGATCTGGCGCTGCTCGGCATCCACCACGACCTGTTCTCGTCGGAAGCCGAGCTCCAGGCGGCCGGCAAGCCCGAGGCGGCCGAGGCGTGGCTGCGCGAGCGCGGCCTCGTCTACGACGGCGTGCTGGAAGCGCCCAAGGGCGAGACGCCCGAGGACTGGGAGCCGGTCGAGCTGCCGCTGTTCCGCTCGACCCAGTTCGGCGACGACCAGGATCGCCCGATCAAGAAGTCCAACGGCCAGTGGACCTATTTCGGCGCCGACCTCGCCTATCATTTCCAGAAGGCGCAGACCGCCGACCAGCTGATCGACATCTGGGGCGCCGACCACGCCGGCACCGTCAAGCGCATCGTCGCCGCGGTCCAGGCGCTGACCGAGGGCAAGACCCGCTTCGACGTGAAGCTCGTGCAGATGGTGCGCCTGCTGCGCGCGGGCGAGCCGGTGAAGATGTCCAAGCGCGCCGGCAACTTCGTGACGCTCGCAGACGTGGTGAAGGAAGTCGGCAAGGACGTCGTCCGCTTCACCATGCTGACCCGCAAGGCCGATGCCCAGATGGACTTCGACTTCGCCAAGGTTGTGGAGGCGTCGAAGGACAATCCGGTCTTCTACGTCCAGTACGCCCATGCGCGAGTCGCCTCGCTGCACCGGCGCGCGCGGGAGGCGGGGATCGAGTGCGACACTGTCGACCTGTCCCGGCTTGACACGACGGAGCTGCGTTTGGTGCAGCGTGCCGCCCAGTTCCCGCGCGTCGCGGAAGCCGCGGCGACGGCGCGCGAGCCGCATCGCATCGCCTTCTACCTCTATGATCTGGCGGCCGAATTCCACGCGGCCTGGAACATGGGCAACGACGATCCGTCGCGCCGCACGCTCCAGCCCGACGATCCGGCGCTCACCTGCGCGCGGCTTTTCCTCGCCGACGCAATCGGGCAGATCATCCGCAACGGGCTCGCCGTGATGGGCGTCGAGGCCGTCGAGGAGATGCATTGATGGCCGAACGGCTGGCGACGGGCATGCACGCACGCGACGAGGATCGCCTGCCGTGGCTTGAGAGCGTCGAGCCCCCGCCCGAGGCGACCGCCTCGCTGTGGCGGGTGCTGCTGCTCGTCCTGGTCGGCCTCGCCGTACTCGGCGGCGTCGTCTGGGCGGCGCTCAACTTCGGCGCGAACGTGACGGGCGGCGGCGGCAACGGCGCGATCATCACCGCTGAAAAGGGCCCGTACAAGGTGAAGCCCGACCAGCCCGGCGGCATGGAAGTGGAAGGCACCGGCGACACTGTCTTCGCCACCAGCGAAGGCCGGGACGCGGGCGCCGCAACGGTCGACCTGAGCAAGGTGCCCGAGGCGCCGGTCCTGGGCCAGGCGGCACCGGCACCAGCGCCCGCCGCGACCGTGTCCGAGGGTGCGCCCAAGGTGGTGGCAGCCGTTCCGGCCTCGGCCGGCCAGCTCCAGGCCCGGGCCCCCGCCCGCCAGGCGGCAGCGGCCCCGGTCCGCACGGCATCCGGCTCGGTGGTCCAGCTCGGCTCCTTCCCCCAGGCGAGCGTCGCCAACAGCAGCTGGCAGCGGCTCACCAAGCGCTTCGGCTATCTCGCCCCGCTCACCCCCTCGATCGAACAGGCCGAGGTGAACGGCAAGACCGTCTACCGGCTGCGCGTCGACGCGGGCGACGCTCCCAAGGCCGGCGAACTGTGCGGCAAGCTCAAGCTCGCCGGCGAAGGCTGCTACATCGCCCGTTGACCCGGGTCACGCGCGACAGTCTGCCTTCCTCGTCATGCTGACGAAGGTCCGCATCCAGACGCGCTGCGCTTGCGACTCCAGGCGTAGCGGCGATGGATCCTGATTTTCGTCAGGATGGCGAGAGGAGAAGTTGGTGTGACTTTCGCACCCGGCGCCTCGGCGGCTGCGCGCACTTCCCCCTGTTCTCTTCGCGGCCCCGAGCCGCTAGGCAGCGGCCATGAAGCCCGTGATCTTCGGCCTGTCCGGCCCCGCCCTCACCGACGACGAAGCCGCCTTCTTCCGTGAGGCCGAGCCGGCCGGCTTCATCCTGTTCGGCCGCAACGTCGTCGATCGCCCGCAGCTGCGCGCGCTGACGGATTCGTTGCGGACGCTCACCCGCCGCGACGACCTGCCGATCCTGATCGACCAGGAGGGCGGGGCGGTATCCCGCATGAAGCCGCCCGAGTGGCCGGCATTTCCCGCCGGCGCCGCCTTCGCACGGCTGTGGGACGTGGCGCCTGCCTCCGCGATCGAAGCGGCGCGCGCCAATGCCGAGGCGATCGGCCATACGCTTGCCGAGGTCGGCATCACCGTCGATTGCCTGCCGCTGCTCGACGTGCGCCAGCCCGACACCACCGCCGCCGTCGCCGAGCGCACCTATGGCGCCGATCCGCTGCAAGTGGCGGCGATCGGCCGCGCGGTGCTCGACGGCCTCGCCCGCGCCGGCGTGGTCGGCATCGTCAAGCACATGCCCGGCCACGGCCGCGCGGTGGTCGACAGCCACCTCGAGCTGCCGGTCGTCGATGCCGATGCCGCGGCACTCGATCGCGACATCGCACCGTTCCGCACGCTCGCGGGCGCGCCGATGGGGATGACCGCGCACGTCGTCTACCGCGCCTGGGACGCCGAACGCCCGGGCACCCTGTCGCCGACCGTGATCGGTGAGGTGATCCGTGGCCGCATCGGCTTCGACGGGCTGCTGATGACCGACGACATCGACATGAAGGCGCTGTCCGGCACCGCCGGCGAGAAGGCGGCGGCAGCGATCGAGGCCGGCTGCGACCTGGTGCTCGACTGCTGGGCGCGGATGGACGAGATGGTGGAGATCGCCGGGCGACTGGGAGAGATCGCGCCCGAAAGCCGCGCGAGACTGGACCGCGCCATGGCGAGCGTTACCCGCCCTGCCGAGGCGGCCGACATCGCTCCCCTGTTGGAAAAGCGCGACGCTCTCCTGGCCCTCGCCTGACGCAGACCCGCAGCTCCTTCGTCGTACCCCGGCGAAGGCCGGGGCCAGTTGGGATGGCGCGGTAAGGGAGCGCAGCCCCCGATAGCACACCCCAACTGGGGACCGGCTTCCGCCGGGGTACGAGGGTGTACGCTAAGTCACCCACCTGCGATCCTCGGACGCGGAGGACGCATCCCCCTCTGGCAATCCGCACGCCGACCCTGTCTAACACCCCCATGGAAACGGACGACACGCTGACGGTGGAGGTCGAGGGCTGGGAAGGCCCGCTCGACCTGCTGCTGGCGCTCGCCCGCACGCAGAAGGTCGACCTGCGCGAGATCTCGATCCTGAAGCTCGTCGAGCAGTATCTCGCCTATGTCGAGCAGGCGCGCGCGCTGAAGCTGGAGCTCGCCGCCGATTACCTCGTCATGGCCGCCTGGCTTGCCTTTCTCAAATCCGCGCTGCTGCTCCCCCGCGATCCGGAAGCGCAGCCGGACCCGGAAGAACTGGCGCTCCGCCTCCAACTCCGCCTCGAACGGCTGAACGCGATGCGCGAGGCCGGCGCCCGGCTGCTCGCGCGCGACCGCATCGGCCGCGACGTCTTCCCGCGCGGCGCGCCAGAGGGGCTGCGCGTGCTGCGCCAGACGATCTGGCAGGCCGAGATCTACGACCTCGTCGCCGCCTACGGCCGGGTGAGCGCGCGCACCCGCCCGGTGCTCCACATCGTCCAGCATCGCCCGGTGATGACGCTGGAGACCGCGATCGAGCGGGTGTCGGCGATGCTCGGCACCCAGGTCGACTGGACGGTGCTCGAACGCTTCCTGCCCGAGGATGCCGACACCGCCTTCCGCCGCTCCGCGCTTGCCTCCAGCTTCCTCGCCGCGCTCGAACTGGCGCGCCAGGGTAGGGTCGAGCTCGAGCAGAGCGCCCCCTTCGCACCGCTCCGCATCCGGGCGATCCGATGAGCACGGCACCCGACGAACTGGTGCGCGCGGTGGAGGCGGTGCTGTTCGCGGCCGACTCGCCGATGAGCGTCGCCGCGATCCGCGCCTATGTGGGGGAAGGGGCGGACGTGCCGCGCGCGCTCGACCAGCTCGTCGCCGACTACGCCGGCCGCGGCATCGCGCCCGTCCGCCGCGGCGACCGCTGGCATTTCGAGACCGCGCCCGATCTCGCCCGCTTCCTGCGCCGCGATCGCGAGGAGCCGCGCCGCCTGTCGCGTGCCGGCATCGAGACGCTGGCGATCATCGCCTATCACGAGCCGGTCACCCGCGCCGAGATCGAGGCGATTCGCGGCGTGCAGGTGGCCAAGGGCACCATCGACGTGCTGATGGAGGCGGGCTGGGTGCGTCCCGCCGGTCGCAGGGAAGTGCCGGGCCGGCCGCTCACCTATGCGACAACGCCCGAATTCCTGACCCATTTCGGTCTTCGCACGCGGCGCGATCTGCCGGGGATGGAGGACCTTCGCGCCGCCGGCCTGCTCGATCCGATCGACGTTGCCCTTGCGGGCGAACTAGAAAGCGGCGACGAGAGCGACTAAGTGAGCGCCAACGCGTAATGGAGAGTGACAATGGGCGGTCTTAGCATCTGGCATTGGCTGATCGTCGGGATCATCGTGCTCCTGCTGTTCGGCAAGGGCCGCTTTTCCGACATGATGGGCGACGTCGCCAAGGGACTGAAGAGCTTCAAGAAGGGCATGGCCGAGGAAGACGACGATCTTCCGCCCGCGCGCCCCTCGCGCCTGGAGCAGCGCAACGAGGTCACCCGCAGCCCGGACGGCGAAGTGGTCGCACCGCGTGAGCCGGCGCGCGACCCGGTTCGCGAGGCCGATCGTCCGCTCGACGACCGTTGATCCTGACCTTTGCGGGCGCGCCCGGCGCGCCCCTCGACGCGAACGGGCGCTGAATGTTCGATATCGCTCCGACCGAGCTGATGCTGGTGGCCGTGGTTGCGCTGCTGGTGATCGGCCCGAAGGACCTGCCCAAGGCAATGCGCTTCGTCGGCCACTGGGTCGGCAAGGCGCGCGGCGTCGCGCGCCAGTTCCGCTCCGGCTTCGATGCCATGGTGCGCGAGGCGGAACTCGCCGAGATGGAAAAGAAGTGGGCGGAGGAAAACGCCCGCATCCTGCGCGAGCATCCGGCGCTCCCGGCCGCGGACACCGCCAGCCCCGCCGCCCCTGAAGCGGACGCAGCGGACACGGCGCCGTTCCCCGAAAACGCGCAGGACGCGCCCGTCCTGGTCGAAAAGCCCCATGTCGAGCCGGCGGGTGAGGACGATCGCCCGGCACAGCCGCCGGCACTGGATGGAAAGGCGCCGTCGTGAGGGATATCGACGACAGCCAGGCACCGCTGCTCGACCATCTGATCGAGCTTCGCCAGCGCCTCATCTACTCGCTGATCGCGATCGCGATCGCGTTCGGCGCCTGCTTCTATTTCTCCGAACAGATCTTCGCTTTCCTGGTCCAGCCGCTGCTGGCGGCCGGGCAGAAGCGGATCATCTTCACTCAGATTTTCGAAGGCTTCTTCGTCCAGGTGAAGGTCGCCTTCTTCGCGGCGATGATGCTGTCCTTCCCCGTGATCGCGAACCAGCTGTGGCAGTTCGTCGCCCCGGGCCTCTACCGGTCGGAAAAGAGGGCGCTGTTCCCGTTCCTGCTCGCGACGCCGGTCTTGTTCCTGATGGGCGCGGCGCTCGCCTACTACGTCACCATTCCGGTCGCGCTGCACTTCCTGCTCGGCTACCAGGGCAATCTGGGCGGCGTGCAGCAGGAGGCGCTGCCCTCCGTCGCCAATTACCTGTCGTTCGTGATGCAGTTCCTGTTCGCGTTCGGCCTCGCGTTCCTGCTGCCGGTGCTGCTGATGCTGCTGGAGCTCGCCGGGATCGTCACGCGCACGCAGCTGGTAAGCGCCCGCCGCTACGCGATCGTCGCCGCCTTCGCGCTCTCGGCGGTGCTGACGCCTCCGGACGTCTGGTCGCAGATGCTGCTCGCGATTCCGCTGGTGCTGCTCTACGAGATCGCGCTGATCGGCATCTGGTTCACCGAGCGCAAGCGCGCCCGCAACGCCCCGCCCGAGGAAGAGGACGAGGCAAAGGCCTGAGCTGCCGGAAGGCGTTCCGCACACCTCCAGTACCCCGGCCATGGCCGGGGCCCAGCTGGGGGACGATCGCGAAGTGAGCAGCCCCCCGGAGGCGCCGCAACGGGGTGACCTCAGGTGACGGTGCCAACCGCGCCACCGTACCCCTGCGAAGGCAGGGATCCAGGGCCGAGCAGAGCAACGGCCGATGGCGTTCGGAACCCTGGGCTCCTGCCTGCGCAGGAGTATGGCTTCGGGAATATCCCTTGGCCTAGGGATCCGCGCGCAGATCCGCTTCGGCTCCCGCGGTTCGGCCCTTCAGGGCGCAGACAATGCCGCCGCCTTGTTGATCAGCGCGATGAAGCGCGCTTCGTCGATCGCGGCTTGCGGGTTGTTCCAGCTCGCCGCCATCGCCACCCAGCCGCCGGACCGGGCACGCATCAGCAGCGTCATGTTGACCACGCCGGGCTCCGACCCGCCCTTGTAGCCCACCCAGTCCCAGCGTGCGGCGTTCGCCGGCGCGATGCCGGGGTTCCTCGACAGCACCGCCCGCGCGTCCGCCCCGGCGGGCCCTTCGGTATTGCGCCGCAGCCAGTCCATCACCCGCAGCAGGTCGTCGGCGGAGGCGAACCACTCGATCGTCGCGATCCGGATCGGCTTGCGATCCTGGAACAGCGAGGCCGGGATCGTCGACACCGGTGCTTGCGCGACCGCTCCGTCCAGCAGCGCACGGCGGCCGTCGATATCCGCCGCCTCCCACCGCTGCCCGAGCGCACCGCCTTCCACACCCTTGAGCTTGAACGCCTCCAACGTGCCCAGGAACGGCGTATTGCGCCCACGCGCGTCGCGGATGCCGATCACCGGCAGCATGGCCTCCACCCTGTCGCGCCCCAGGGCGCGCAGCAGGATGTCGGTCGCCGAATTGTCGCTGACGGAGATCATCTGCGTCGCCAGCTCGCGCAGCGAAACGTGCGTCCCCGCTGGCCTGCCCGTATAGCCTCCGCCAGGAAGTGGGCTGCCGTCCAAGGCCACGGTGTCGTCCCACCCGCGCTCGCCGGCAGCCGTCGCCCGCACCAGCTCCGCCAGAATCACCAGCTTGAAGGTCGATCCGATCGCGAGCGGCGTGGCAGAATCGTGCGCCACCAGATGCACGGGGCCGCCGTCCTCCAGCCGCGCCAGCGCAAAGCCGGTCGCACCGGGCAACGCCCGGATCGCATCGACCACCGCCTGGACGCTCGCCTCCGGCGCCTCACGCGGTTCGCTGCCGGTGATGCGGAGGCCGGTCACCAGGTGCGGCGCCGCGGGATCGACCACAATCTGCCCGACCGCCGTTCCGCGCTCGAACCCGAGGCGGAAGTCGGCGACATGGGGCGTACGCGCCACCAGCGCCTCGAGGCGTGTCGGCTTGCCGAGACCCCCCGTCAGCTGGTCGCGCACCTGCCGGAATGCCGCCTCGGGGATCGCGGCCCGAAAGCTGGGCGCGAAATACCGGTCATAGGGGATGCTCCCCGCGATCGCCGCCCCCAGCGCCTCGGCCCGCTGCCGCAACTCCGACGACGCCGTCACCGCCAGCGCCTCAGGGGCAGGAGCGGGCGCTTCTTGCGCGGCGAGCGGCGTTCCGGATGCCAACGCGGTGGCCAGGGCGACGCGGCGCAGCAGGGGAGGCCGCATCTCAGTGTCCGTACCGCATCGTCCGGATCGTACCCGTCGCCTGCCCCATCGCCCGTCCCCTGAGAACTCCCGGGCGGGAGGCTATCAACCGGTCCCTTCGGCTGTCACGCGCTTTTCAGGCGTCGATGACTTCTTCGTCCAGCCGTGCCGCATTCTCCTGGATGAAGGCGAAGCGGTGGGCGGGATTATTGCCCATCAGCCGATCGACCAAGTCCTTCACCCCTGCGCGCTCCTCATATTCCTGGGGCAGGGTGATGCGGATCATCGAGCGCGTCTTGGGATCCATGGTGGTCTCGCGCAGTTGCATCGGGTTCATCTCGCCCAGGCCCTTGAAGCGCGCGACCTCGACCTTCTTGCCCTTGAACGCGGTGCGCTCCAGCTCGGCGCGATGCGCATCGTCGCGGGCGTACAGGCTCTTGGCCCCGACCGTCAGGCGATAGAGCGGCGGCTGCGCCAGATAGAGGTGCCCGCGCCGCACCAGATCCGGCATTTCCTGGAAGAAGAAGGTCATCAGCAGCGTCGCGATGTGCGCGCCGTCGACGTCCGCGTCGGTCATGATGACGATGCGCTCGTAGCGCAGCTGGCTGGGATCGCAGTCCTTGCGCGTGCCGCAGCCCATGGCGAGGATCAGGTCGGCGATCTCCTGGTTGGCCAGGATCTTGGCACTGGTAGCAGACGCCACGTTCAGGATCTTGCCGCGGATCGGCAGGATCGCCTGCGTCTTGCGGTCGCGCGCCTGCTTGGCAGAGCCGCCGGCCGAGTCGCCCTCGACGATGAACAGCTCGGTACCTGCGGGATCGTCGGCGGCGCAGTCGGTGAGCTTGCCCGGCAGGCGCAGCTTGCGGGCCGACGTCGCGGTCTTGCGCTTGACCTCGCGCTCCTGCTTGCGGCGCAGGCGCTCGTCCATCCGCTCCAGGACGTAGCCGAGCAGCGCGCGCCCGCGCTCCATGTTGTCGGAGAGATAATGGTCGAAATGGTCGCGCACCGCCTTTTCGACGAGCGCGGTGGCGTCGGGGGAGGTCAGCCGGTCCTTGGTCTGGCTCTGGAACTGCGGATCGCGGATGAACACCGACAGCATCACTTCGGACCCGGTGAGCACGTCGTCGGGCGTCAGGTCCTTGGCCTTTTTCTGCCCCACCAGCTCGCCGAAGCCGCGCAGGCCGCGCACCAGCGCCTGGCGCAGGCCCTGCTCGTGGGTGCCGCCGTCCGGCGTCGGGATGGTGTTGCAGTACCAGCTGTAGCTGCCGTCGCTCCACAGCGGCCAGGCGACCGCCCATTCGACCCGGCCCTGCGCGTCCGGGAACTCCTGCGCGCCGGCAAAGAAGTCGGACGTCGCGCACTCGCGCGCGCCGACCTGCTCGCGGAGGTGATCGGCGAGACCGCCGGGGAACTGGAACACCGCTTCGGCCGGCGTGTCGTCGGAGATCAGCGAGGGCGCACAGCGCCAGCGGATTTCCACGCCCGCGAACAGATACGCCTTGGAGCGGACCAGCTTGTGCAGCCGCGCTGGCTTGAACAGCATGTCGCCGAAGATCTCGGTGTCGGGCGTGAACGCGACGGAGGTGCCGCGCCGGTTGGGCGCCGCGCCGACCTTCTCGAGCGGCCCCAGCGTCTGCCCGCGGGCGAAGCGCTGGCGATACAGCTGCCGGTCGCGCGCCACCTCCACCACCGTGTCGGACGACAATGCGTTCACCACGCTGATGCCGACGCCGTGAAGGCCGCCCGAGGTCGCATAGGCCTTGCCGGTGAACTTGCCGCCCGAGTGCAGCGTCGAGAGGATCACCTCCAGCGCCGACTTATCGGGGAAGCGCGGGTGCGGGTCCACCGGGATGCCGCGGCCGTTGTCGACGATGGTCAGGCGATTGCCTTCCTCCAGCGTCACCTCGATGCGGTTGGCGTGGCCGGCGACGGCCTCGTCCATCGCATTGTCGAGCACTTCGGCCGCCAGGTGGTGCAGCGCGCGCTCGTCGGTGCCGCCGATGTACATGCCGGGCCGGCGGCGCACCGGCTCCAGCCCTTCGAGCACCTCGATCGACGAGGCGTCGTAGCTGTTGGTCGCGGTGGTGGAGGAGGGGGATGCGAACAGGTCTTCTGCCATGGAACAGCTATAGTACGCGGGGGACCCCAGCGCAAAGCACGCTGCCCATGTTCAGTGCCGGATCGCGTGGGCGAGCGCGAGGTGGAAGCCCTTGGGATCCTCGACCATCGGCGAGTGGCCAAGGGCGGGCAGCCGCACCAGCCGCGCGTTGGGGAAGGCCTTCACCGCGGTCTCCGCCGCCTGCGGCACCGTGCGCACCTTGGCTCGCACCGCTTCGGGCGCGGTGTTGGCGCGGAAGGCGGTCTTGTCGAGCTGCCCGATCAGGAGGGTGACCGGCACCGCCACGCGCGGCAGCTCGGCCGCGACCGGCTGCGTCTCGATCATGTCGGAAAGCCGCGCCTGGGCTTCGCGCACCGTGTCGCCCTCGGCGCTCGCATATTGGCCGGCGAGCATCGCCACCCAGCGGTCATAGGCCGGACGCCACTGGCCATGGTAATAGTTGCGCAGCTGATAGGCCTTGATCGAGCCGGCGTCGGTCTTCGCCTCCTCGGCGCGCAGGCCGTCGAGCGGCGTATAGGGCACGCCCTCCGCCAGCGTGTCGTTCAGGCCCAGCGGATTGACCAGCACCAGTTGCGACAGGCGCTTGGGGTAGAGCAGGGCGAAGCGGGTCGCGAGCACGCCGCCCGTCGAATGGCCGACCAGCACGACCCGCCCGGCACCCGCACGGTCGAGCAGCGCCGCCGTCAGGCTCGCCAGCGCGTGGAAGCTGTACTGGAAGCCCACTGGCTTGGACGATTTGCAGAAGCCGATCTGGTCGGGCGCGATCACGCGATAGCCGCGTGCGGCCAGGTCGCCGATCGTCTCGCCCCAGGTGGCCGCGCAGAAGTTCTTGCCGTGGAGCAGCACGACGGTGGTGCCGTTCGCGGCCGCAGTCGGGGCCACGTCCAGATAGGCCATGCGCACCGCCTCGTTCTGCGCGCGCGTCTCGAACCAGCGGACCGGATAGGGATAGTCGAACCGCTCCAGGTTCGCCCCGAAACCGGGTTTCGACTGGGCGAGGGCCGGGAACGGCGCTCCCGCCAGCGCCAGCGCGATCATCCAGCCTGCAGTTCGCATCCTCGCCTCCTCGCCGCCCCGTCAAAATGCGATCGCCCCGGAACGGGGTTCCAGGGCGATCCGTGTTTCGTGCTCTGCCTCAGCGGACGCGCGGGCCGCCATAGGGCAGCGGTGGCGGCGGGCGCCGGTCGCGGCGGGGCAGCTGCGCCTGATAGGCGTGGCCGCAATGCTCGACGCAGTACGGGAAGCCCGGGTTCACCTTGTCGCCGCAGAAGTGGAAGTCCGGCTCGCCCGGGTGGCCGATCGGCCACTTGCAGATGCGGTCGTTGAGGTCGAGCAGCGTGGTCTTGCCGGCGATTGCCTCGCTGGGGCGCGCCGGCACCAGGCGGCGCGGCGGGGCGGGCGTGATCGGCGCGCTGTTCTCGCCCGGGTTCTGGCGCAGGAAGCCGCCCGGGCCGACCGAACGCAGCGTCGGCTGGGGCCGCGATTCGGCTGCCGGTGCGGTGTCGTCCTCTTCGGCCGGTTCCGGCGCGGCAGCGCGCACCGGCTCGGGCGCGCGTACCGGCTCCGGCTTCACCGGTTCGGGAGCAGGCGGCGGCGACGCTTCGACTCGCTTGGGCGCCGGCGGCTCGGCCGGCGCGGCCACGGGCGCGGCCGGGGCTGCTGCGGCGGCCTTCTTGGCTTCCGGATCATTGGCGCGAACGGGCGAAGGACGCGACTGCAGCCCCAGCCGATGGGCCTTGCCGATCACCGCATTGCGGCTGATCCCGCCCAGCTCTTCCGCGATCTGGCTCGCCGTCTGCCCGGCTTCCCACATCTTGGTCAGCGTGGCGATGCGTTCCTCGGTCCAACTCATTCGTCGTCGTTCCCCACTCGGTTCCGGTGCGGGTTGCGGCCCGCGGCGCCAGCGACTAGGCGGCACCCATGGCCGATCAGCCCCTCGCATCCGAAAACAGGATTTCCGACCCCGGTGTTCCGGTTATCCGGAACGTCAACTGGGGCGGCTTGCGTGCGCTCTATATCAAGGAGGTGCGCCGTTTCTTCAAGGTGCAGCTCCAGACGATCTGGGCACCGGCCGTGCAGACCCTCCTGTACCTCGTGGTGTTCACCACCGCGCTGGGGGCACGCGGGGCGGTTCCGGTCGGCGGCGGCACCGTCGCCTTTGCCGATTTCCTGGCCCCCGGCCTGATCGTCATGGGCATGCTCACCAACGCCTATGCCAACGCCAGCTTCTCGCTGCTGGTCGGCAAGATGCAGGGCACGATCGTCGACTATCTGATGCCGCCGCTCTCGACCGGCGAGCTGCTCGCGGCGCTGACCGGCGGCGCGGTCACGCGCGCGTTCCTGGTGGGCGGCGCGGTCTGGCTGGCGATGGCGCTGTGGCCGGGCGTGCACGTCACCCCGCAGCATCTCTGGGCGATCCTGTGGTTCGGCTTCCTCGGTTCGGTGTTCCTGGCGCTGGTGGGCGTGCTCACCTCGATCTGGGCGGAGAAGTTCGACCATGCCGCCGCGGTCCAGAACTTCGTGGTGGGCCCGCTCACGCTCCTGTCCGGCACCTTCTATTCGGTCGAGCGTCTGTCGCCGACCTTCCAGGCGATCAGCCACGCCAACCCCTTCTTCTACATCATCTCGGGCTTTCGCTACGGCTTCATCGGCGCTGCCGATTCGCCCGTGCTGCTCGGCAGCCTGGTGATCCTGGGGGTGGACGTGCTGCTCGCCATCATCGCCTACCGGCTGCTCGCGACCGGCTGGAAGACCAAGAGCTGACGCCCGTGCGCCAGCCTTGGTGTTGACCGGCCTCGCCGGTCGCGCGTAAAGCATCGGAAGGGCGGCCTGGCTGGGCCGCCCTTTCGCGTTTCTGGAGCTTTTTCCACCTAGCCTGAAGGAGGCAGTTCGATGTCGATCACCGCGCTCATGCCCGTTTACCCACGGTGCGGCGTGCGCCCGGTGCGAGGCGAGGGCTGCTATCTCTTCAGCGAAGACGGCACCCGCTACCTCGACTTCGCGGCCGGCATCGCGGTGAACGCGCTCGGGCACGGCCACCCGCATCTGGTGAAGGCGATCGCCGACCAGGCGGCGACGCTGATGCACGTCTCCAACCTCTACGGCAGCCCGCAGGGGGAGGCGCTGGCGCAGCGTATCGTCGACAACAGCTTTGCCGACACGGTGTTCTTCACCAACTCGGGTGCCGAGGCGGTGGAGTGCGCGATCAAGACCGCGCGCCGCTATCACTACGCCAACGGCAATCCTGAGCGGCACAAGCTCATCACCTTCCAGAATGCCTTCCACGGGCGCACGCTCGGCGCGATCTCCGCGACCGACCAGCCCAAGATGCGCGACGGGTTCGAGCCGCTGTTGCCCGGCTTCGACTATGTGCCCTTCAACGACCTGGAGGGCGCGCTCGCCAGGATCGATGACGAGACCGCCGGCTTCCTGGTCGAGACCGTCCAGGGCGAGGGCGGGCTGATGGCCGCCACGCCGGAGTTCCTCCAGGGCCTGCGCAAGGCGTGCGACGAGCACGGCCTGTTGCTGGTGCTGGACGAGGTGCAGTGCGGCTATGGCCGCACCGGCACCTTCTTCGCGCACGAGCAATATGGTGTCCGGCCCGACATCATGTCGGTGGCCAAGGGCATCGGCGGCGGCTTCCCGCTCGGCGCCTGTCTTGCGACCGAGGAAGCGGCCAAGGGCATGGTGTTCGGCACCCATGGTTCGACCTATGGCGGCAACCCGCTTGCGATGGCGGCAGGCCAGGCCGTGCTCGACGTGATGCTGGAGCCCGGCTTCCTCGATCATGTGAAGGCGATGGGCGAGCGCCTGCGCTCGGCCCTCGAGCAGATGATCCCCAACCACGACCATCTCTTCGAGGAGGTTCGCGGCAAGGGGCTGATGCTCGGCATCAAGCTCAAGGCCGATGCGCGCGAGTTCGTGGCGCACCTGCGCGACAACCACCAGCTGCTGACCGTCTCGGCCGGCGGCAACGTGGTGCGCGTGCTGCCGCCGCTGGTGATCGACGAGCGCCACATCGCCGAGGCGGTGGAAAAGCTCTCCGCCGGCGCGCGCACCTTCGTGCCCGTCGCCGACGATTGATCCGCACCGCCTGAATACCGTTCCCTCCGCTCCGCCGGTCCGCCTCGTTCCGAGTGCGGCCGTCGGGCGCGGCAGCCAAGGGCCTTTGCCATGACCCAGACCCGCCACTTCCTCGACCTCTCCTCCGCCGGTGCCGACGGCGTCGCCGCGATGCTCGCGGACGCCCTCGATCGCAAGCAGGCCCGCGCCGGCTTTCCCAAGGGGCGTCCGGACGCCGATGCGCCGCTCGCCGGCCACACGCTTGCGATGGTGTTCGAGAAATCCTCCACCCGCACCCGGGTGTCGTTCGACATGGCGATGCGCCAGCTGGGCGGCAGCGCGGTGATCCTCGACAGCGGCACCAGCCAGCTCGGCCGGGGCGAGACGGTCGCCGACACCGCGCGCGTGCTCTCGGGCTATTGCGACGCCATCATGGTGCGCACCGACGACCATGCGAAGCTGGAGGAGATGGCGGCCTATGCGACCGTGCCCGTCATCAACGGCCTTACCGACGATTCGCACCCCTGCCAGATCATGGCCGACCTGTTGACCGTGATCGAAGCGGGCAAGGCGCTGCCGGGCAGCAAATGGGCCTGGCTGGGCGACGGCAACAATGTGCTCCACTCGATCATCGAGGCGGGCGCGCTGATGCACTTCGACGTGGTCGCCGCCTGTCCGGAGGGGTTCGACCCGGCGCCGCAGGTGCTGGAGGCGGCGGGCGCCCGCGCGCGCGTCTGCCGCGATCCGCTGGAGGCGGTGGCCGGCGCCGACGTGATCGTCACCGATACCTGGATCTCGATGGGCCAGGCCCATGCCGACGCGAAGCTCGCGGCCATGGCGCCCTTCCAGGTGACCGAGGCGCTGATGGCCGCGGCCAAGCCGGACGCGAAGTTCCTCCACTGCCTGCCGGCGCACCGCGGGGAGGAAGTGGTGCCGGAAGTGATCGACGGCCCGCAATCGCTGATCTGGCCGGAAGCCGCGAACCGCCTCCACGCGCAGAAGTCGGTGCTGCGCTGGTGCTTCGGCCAGGTCGGCTGAGCGGCCCGCATTCATCACCGTTCGTGCTGAGTAGGGGCTGAGCTTGTCGAATCTCCGTATCGAAGCATCCTTCGATACGCCAATTCGACTTCAGCCAATGGCACCTCAGGACGAGCGGCGGAGATGAACGTCTTCGGCTCCCGGTAGGAAGACTAGCCGCAGTTGCCGAACGCGCGCGGCTTCCTATCTCTGTTCCACACCACCGAGCGCCGTTCGCCCCCTCACCGGGGCCGCTCTTCTTCTCCCATGCGGGCGGAAGGGGAAGGGCAGGGCTCGGACAGGCTCAGCCCGAACGGTAGACACCATGCAGGAACCCACCGCCACCGATCTCGACCGCGCGATCGGCTTCACCATTCCCGACCGCGACGCACGCGGCCGCATCACCCGGCTGGGGCCGGTGCTCGATTCGATCCTTTCCGCGCACGCCTATCCGCCGGCGATCGAGACGCTGCTGGCCGAGGCGCTGGCGCTCACCGCGCTGCTCGGCTCGACGCTGAAGGGCGAGGAGGGGCAGCTCACGCTCCAGGCGCAGACCCAGAACGGCGTCGTCCGGCTGATGGTCTGCGACTTCAAGGCCGGGGAGCTGCGCGGCTATGTGGACTATGACGCCGAGCGCCTGGCGGCGCTGCCGGAGGCGCCGTCGCTGTTCGCGCTGTTCGGCAACGGCTATCTGGCGATCACCTTCGACCAGGCGGTGACCGGCGAGCGCTACCAGGGCATCGTGCCCCTGGACGGCGAGTCGCTGGCCGATGCTGCGCAGAGCTACTTCCTCCAGTCGGAGCAGATCCCGAGCCTGGTGCGCCTGGGCGTCGGTCGCGATGCCGCCGGCCGTCCGGTTGCGGGCGGGCTGTTCCTGCAGCACTTGCCCGATGGCGAGGAGGGGCGCGATCGGATCCACACCCGGCTCGATCATCCGCAGTGGCAGCATGTCGAGGCACTCGGCGCCACCATGGGTGCGGACGAGCTCACCGACCCGGCGCTTGCGCTGGAGACGCTGGTCTGGCGCCTGTTCAACGAGGAGCGCGAGGTGCTGGTGCAGGGAAGCACGGCGATGAGCCGGGGTTGCCGCTGCGATGTGACCTACATCCAGCAGGTGCTGTCGGGCTTCCCGGAGGAGGAGCGGCGCGAGATGGCCGACGAGAACGGCCTGATCACCGTCGACTGCGCCTTTTGCGCCACCAAGTTCCCGGTGCCGTTCGAGGCGGCGCTCTCCTGACGTTGCATCCCCGGCAGGCAGCCCCCACATGCGCGGCGGGGGCTGCCGCGCTGCGGCAAACGGAAGGTGAGACATGAGGGGTGGGGGCGCAACGCGCGCCGTTCTGGCCGCAGTGGTGGCGATGCTTGGCGCGGCATCTGCCGTAGCCGTCGCTCCCGGCTCCGGGCTGAAGGCGACAGCTTCGATCGAACCGGGCCTGTGGCAGGTCCGGGAACGGGGTGCAAAGTCCGGAGGGCGCAATCTCTGCGTCCGCGATGTCGGCGCGCTTATCCAGCTCCGTCACGGCAGCGCGCAATGCTCGCGATTCGTGATCGACGACGGCGCCAGCCGCGCCACGGTGCACTACACCTGCCCGGGTGCCGGCCATGGCCGCACCACGATCACCGTCAACACCTCGCACGCGATGACGGTCGAGACCCAGGGCATCGCCGACGGCTTGCCGTTTCAGGATGAATATTGGGTTCGCCGCCTGGGCAGCTGCAGGAACGGTCGCGGTCGTTAAGGCTGGGTTTATGCTGGCCGTTCTAGGCATGGGACAGCCGAAATGCGGCGCATGTTCCCCTAACGACATGATCCTCGGGCCGCTCTTCAGCGGCCCGTTCTTTGTGCGCCCGCGCGTGCCGGCATCCCGCCCACACCCGCCGAACCCTCCCTTTGCTCTACGTAGTACTACGTACGCAATTCAACCGAGCCCGGCCACGTGCGGTCGTTTGCGGCATGGCGTCTTTTTGCAGCGCAGCGTATAGGAGTCGCGCTTTGCTGCGCTCCGTCGCGGCCACGGGCTTTGGGGGGCGAAGCAGATAGCAGGGGAGAGTCGGGAGACGATCCGTGGGTTGGCTATGCAAGGTGATGGGCCACAAGCACGCCAAACGTGTGTGGCACGACGGGATCGACTTTCGTGCCCGGTGCGTGCGCTGTGGCGACGGAATGCTCCGCGACGACATCCGGGGCGAATGGCGGCTCTTCGACCCGGTCCAGGACGCCGATCCCTCCCGCATGGAAAAACCGGAACGCCAGTCCCGCACGGGGTGAGATCGGCGCGCCATCCAGGCGTCAGCCGCGCGGCGCCCGGCCCGCGAAGCTGACCAGGCTCTCGCTGCCGTCCTTGGCCAGCGCCGACACGCCGACGAAATGGTCGTCGACGATCACGCCCTTCAGCACATGGCTGGTGCCCGTCACGTCCACCTTGTCCGTCCAGTCCTGGCGATCGTTGCCGCGCCAGCGGATGCGGTAGCCGGCCGCGCCTGCGACCGGCTGCCAGCGCACCGTCGTGTCGGTGCTGAGCGCGCCCGCGATCGTCACCCCCTCGGGCGCGGCCGGTGCCGCCGCCAGCCGCGCGAGCGTCGCCACGTTCAGCGCCGTCACCCTGGCGAGATAGGGGAAGTCCATCCGATCGAGCGTGTCGCCATAGACGCGGCCGTTTTCGGTGCGCAGGTCCTGGTGCTGGGCGTCGTAGTTCTCGACGCCGACCGAGAAGCGCACCGCGGGATAGCCGAGCTTCAGGAACGGCTCGTGGTCGCCGCCGCGCCCGAAGCGATCTGGGCGCCGTTCCAGCACCGCGTCGACGCCGCCCGGCAGCGCGCCCGCCAGCCCATCGATCGCCTTGGCCAGCGCGCGGCTGGGGCCGTCGTCCTCGCCGCCGGCGGCGCGGCGCGCGATCTGCTGCTCCAGCGACTCGGAACTGCGGATGCCTTCGGAGAACACCCGCACCCGATCCGCGACTCGCCGCCCGTCGAGGCCGATCGTGTTGCCGACGATGTCGTTGTTGAGCACCGCGCTCACCGTCCAGCCGCGTTCGCGCGCGGTGTCGGCGAGCAGCTCGCCGCCCCACAGCCCCTGTTCCTCGCCCGACAGCGCCGCATAGACGATGGTCGCGTCGAACTTCTCCTTGGACAGGATCCGCGCCGCCTCCAGCACCAGCGCCACGCCCGAGGCGTCGTCGTTGGCGCCCGGCGCGTCGCTGGTCACGTCCATGACATCCGTAACGCGGCTGTCGATATGCCCCATCACGATCACCACCCGCTTGGGATCGCGTCCCTGCTGGAAGCCGAGCACGTCGACGATCTGCACGCCGTTTGGCGCGCGCGGGCCGGTGAAGCCGCGGGCGATGTTCGCGACCTCGATGCAGCCGCCGCACGCCTCGCCGATCCGGCCCATCTCGTTCGCGAACCAGCGTCGCGCCGCGCCGATGCCGCGAACCGGGTCGTCGGGCGAGGACAGCGTGTGGCGGGTGCCGAACGACACCAGCTTCTCGACATCGGCCTTCATCCGCTCGGGCCTGGGCGCCTCCCGCGCGGCAGCGGGGGTGGCGAGGGCGAGCAGCGGCAGCAGGAGAAGGGTTCGCATCTGCACGATCATGCCGGTCCGGCCAGATGCACTCAAGCGACTTCGGATGCACGCGATCCAGCAGCGGGCAACCCGGAGCGGTAAATGCTGCGGTGCGCTACAACTATGCCTCGCGATCCAATTAGGTAATCAAGTTGAAAAAAGCGTCCGTCACTTGAGTATACAATAGATACTTCCGAAACCCTGCGACTTAATCTGGTGGTGCGGCGTTGCTGCGCCGGGAATTTTGGTCGGCCATTTTTACCGTGCTCGCTCCCCGGCGGACGGGGCAATGCCGTCCGGTGCCGCATGGAGGTAACCTCGACAGGGAGCCTCATCGCCGCGGCGGACCGGATCAGCGACGCGCGCGACTCGCTCGACGGCAGCAGCGATCTGGATCAGGGGATCACGATGGACGGCGATGCCAATCTGGTGCCGGCGGACGAAGACGGCATCGCGTTCAGCCGCTCGACGGGCCAGGTGCTCAACATCGTCTATCTGAATGCCGCGTCGACGGGTTCCGGCGGCTTCTTCGCGGTCGGCGTCAACGGTGCCTTTGTGACGAGCGGCCCCGCCTGACGCGGGCGGGGCGGGGGCGGCTGCCGGCCGGTGCCGCCCCCGCTTCCTCAGCTCAGCCGGTCGATCGCGTCGCGATCCAGGCTGCCGGGGATGATCATCACCGGCACCGGCAGCGTGCCCGCGTCGGTGCCGGAGAAGTGGCTGACCAGCGGCCCCGGGGCGCCGCTCGCGGCCGCGCCCAGCACCAGCGCGGCGATGTCCGGGTTGCCGGCGATCATTTCCCGCACGATCGCCGGGCCGTCGCCCTCGCGCACCGTCAGCGCGGGCTTCAGCCCCGACTCCTCCAGCAGCGTGCCCGCGGCGGCAGCAACCAGCCCTTGCGCGCGTTGCTGGGTTTCCTGCTCCATGGTGGCCATCACGCCGCCCCATTGGACGAACTCCGGCCGCTCGATCAGCGCCAGGATCTCGACCGAGCCGCCGGTCTTCACCGCGCGCCGCGCGGCAAAGCGCAGCGCGATCTGCGACTCGGGACTTTCGTCGATCACCACCAGATACGTACGCATCGAAAACGCTCCCCTTTGGTTTCAAGCGTGGCGACGCTCGGCCGTTCACGCAAGCCCACGGGGTTGACCGGTGCGGCTGTGACGGCAAAGGAAGGCCAGAGCCCCGAGAGGATCCAGCTGTACCCATGTCGATCGAAATCAAGATGCCCGCGCTTTCCCCCACCATGGAGGAGGGAACCCTCGCCAAGTGGCTGGTGAAAGAGGGCGACACCGTTCGTTCCGGCGACCTGATGGCGGAGATCGAGACCGACAAGGCGACGATGGAGTTCGAGGCGGTGGACGAGGGCGTGATCGCCAAGATCCTCGTCGCCGAGGGCTCGGACAATGTGAAGGTCGGCACCGTGATCGCGATCCTGGCGGGCGAGGGTGAGGACGCCAGCACGATCGAGGCGCCCGCAGCGGCAAGCCCTGCGCCGGCCGCCACCCCGGCGCCCGCCGCCAGCCCCGCGGCCGCCGAGCCCAAGGCGGAGGCGAAGCCCGCCGCCGCTCCGGCAGCCCCGGCCAGCGGCGGCAGCCGCGTGAAGGCCAGCCCGCTTGCGCGCCGCCTGGCCGCCGAAAAGGGCATCGATCTGGCTGGCCTCGCCGGCTCCGGCCCGAACGGCCGCATCGTCAAGGCCGACCTCGACGGCGCCAAGCCCGGCCAGACGAAGGCAGCGGCGCCCGCACCCGGCGCAGCGGCCGGCGCCGGGGCCAGCGTCCCCGCCGGCGGCACCGCACCCAGCCAGGAGACCAAGGCGGTCTGGTACGACGAGTCGATCCCGCACGAGGTGTCGAAGCTCTCGAACATCCGCAAGACGATCGCGCGCCGCCTGACCGAGGCGAAGCAGACGATCCCGCACATCTACCTCACGGTCGACGTCCGCCTCGACGCGCTGCTCAAGCTGCGTGGCGAGCTCAACAAGAGCCTGGACGCGCGCGGCGTAAAGCTGTCGGTCAACGACCTGCTCATCAAGGCGCTCGGCATCGCGCTCGAGCAGAGCCCGAAGTGCAACGTGACCTTCCTGGGCGACCAGCTCGTCAGCTACACCCGCGCCGACGTGTCGGTGGCGGTCTCCACCCCGACCGGCCTGATCACCCCGATCATCCGCGACGCCGCCGCCAAGGGCGTGGCCCGCATCTCGACCGAGATGAAGGAGCTCGCCGGCCGCGCCAAGGAGAACAAGCTGAAGCCCGAGGAATATCAGGGCGGCACCGCCAGCCTCTCCAACATGGGCATGTTCGGCATCAAGCAGTTCGAGGCGGTCATCAACCCGCCGCAGGGCATGATCCTGGCGGTGGGTGCGGGCGAGAAGCGCCCGTACATCGTCGACGACGCGCTGGGTGTCGCGACGGTCATGACGGCGACCGGCAGCTTCGACCACCGCGCCATCGACGGTGCGGACGGCGCGCAGATGCTCAAGCTGTTCAAGGCGCTGGTCGAGCAGCCGATGGGCTTGCTTGCTTGAGGTTCGGGCGCAGCCGGTGGTTGCTGGACGGAGCGCGGCGATGAAGATGCGGGTTGCGATCGAGCTGATCCAGATCGTGTTGAGCGTCGCCGCCGTCGTCGGGGTGGGGATGCTCTCCGCCTGGTCCTACCGGCCCGCGCGGGACGACATCGAGCTGGTGACGCTGGGCGCGGTGCTGGTGGTGGTGGTGCTCGGCATCCGCCAGCTGCAGCGCGCCATCGCCGAGCAGCGCTTCGCCCGCGAGGGTGTGGCCCATGACTGACGGGCCGCCCCAGGGCCAGCCGGCGCTGCGCGTCACCACCATGCCCGCCGACGCCAATCCCTATGGCGACATCTTCGGCGGCTGGCTGATGAGCCAGATGGACATGGCCGCCGGCCTCACGGCGGCGCGCCACGCACGCGGCCGCGCCGTCACCATCGCGGTGGAGGCGATGCAGTTCCACGCTCCTGTCGCAGTGGGCGACGAGGTCTCGGTCTATGCCGAGCTGGTGAAGACCGGCCGCACCTCCATGACGATCGAGGTCGAGGCCTGGCGCCGCGGCCGCCACGTCGAGGAACAATGCCGGGTGACCCAGGCGCGCTTCGTCTTCGTCGCGATCGACGAGCACCGGCGCCCGCGCCCGATCAACACCGTACAACCTTAAGAATCGCAGAACGAAAGCACCAAGCCATGGCTGAAACCTACGACCTCATCGTTCTCGGCTCCGGGCCGGGCGGCTATGTCGCGGCGATCCGTGCGGCGCAGCTGGGCCTCAAGACCGCGATCGTCGAGCGCGAGAACCTGGGCGGCATCTGCCTCAACTGGGGCTGCATCCCGACCAAGGCGCTGCTGCGCTCGGCCGAGATCTTCCACTATATGCAACACGCCAAGGACTATGGCCTGGTCGCCGACAAGATCAGCGCCGACCTGGACGCGGTGGTGAAGCGCTCGCGCGGCGTCGCCAAGCAGCTCAACCAGGGCGTCACCCACCTGATGAAGAAGAACAAGGTGGCGGTGCACATGGGCACCGGCAAGCTGACCGGAAAGGGCAAGCTGAGCGTCACCGGCGCCGACGGCAAGACCACCGAGCTTTCGGCCAAGAACATCATCGTCGCGACGGGCGCGCGCGCCCGCGACCTGCCGAACCTGCCTGCCGACGGCAAGCGCGTGTGGACCTATCGCCATGCGATGACGCCGTCCGAGATGCCGAGCAAGCTGCTGGTCATCGGCTCGGGTGCGATCGGCATCGAGTTCGCCAGCTTCTACAACGACATGGGCGCCGAAGTGACCGTCGTGGAGATGATGGACCGCATCGTCCCCGTCGAGGATGCCGACGTCTCCACCTTCCTGGAGAAGTCGCTCACCAAGCAGGGCATGAAGATCCTGACGAGCGCCAAGATCGACAAGATCGCGGCCGACGCGAACGGCGTGAAGGCGACGATCACCGGCAAGGACGGCAAGGCGTTCGACGGCGAGTACAGCCATGTCATCGTCGCGATCGGCATCGTGCCGAACACCGCCGACATTGGCCTCAAGGAACTGGGCGTCGCGATGAACGACCGCGGCTTCCTGGAAACCGACGCCACCTGCAAGACCAACGTCGACGGCCTGTGGGCGATCGGCGACATCACCGCGCCGCCCTGGCTCGCGCACAAGGCCAGCCACGAGGGCGTGATCGCGGTCGAGGCGATCGCCGGCAAGCACCCGCACGCGATGGACGTCCGCAACATCCCGGGCTGCACCTATTGCCACCCGCAGATCGCGAGCGTCGGCCTGACCGAGGCGAAGGCCAAGGAAGCGGGCTATGAGGTGAAGGCGGGGACCTTCCCCTTCATCGGCAACGGCAAGGCGATCGCGCTGGGGGAGGCAGAAGGCTTCATCAAGACGGTGTTCGACGCCAAGACCGGCGAGTTGCTCGGCGCGCACATGGTCGGCGCCGAGGTGACCGAGATGATCCAGGGCTATACCGTCGGCAAGACGCTGGAGACCACGGAAGCCGAGCTGATGGAGACGGTGTTCCCGCACCCGACCATGTCCGAGGCGATGCACGAGAGCGTGCTCGCCGCCTACGGGCGCGCCCTGCACATCTGATCCGGCAGGCGGGCGGCGCGATCGCCGCCCGCCGCCCTCGACTGGCCGGCGGCTTCGGAACGGCCCTCGCGAACGCACGTTGTTGCCCGCGAAGGAGACGCCGCCATGACCAAAGCCGTTCCGATGCTGATGCTGCCGCTCGTTGCCCTGCTCGGGGCGTGTGGAGGCGGCGAAGAGGTCCGCGTGACCAACGACGAGAACGTCGTCCTCAACGACAGCTACGATAACATGGCCTTCTCGAACGACGGCGAAGACCCGGCCAATGCCGTGGGCAGCGCGGGCGGGGCGGACGGCGCCATGATGGACAACGGCACCGGCGGCAACATGACGATGCCCGCCGGCAACGAGACGCTGCCGATCGCCAACGACACCGCCCCCGCTCGCTGACCAGGACGGCCGCCGGCCCACGCTTCATCGCAAATGAAGGAACGGGCGCGGGAAGACTGCGTTGCACAGCCCCGAAGGAGAGAATGCATGAAGAAGCTTTTGCTGATCGGGGCCGTGTTGCCCGCACTGGCGGGCCTAGCGGCCTGCGGCGATCGTACCGCCACCGACAACACCAACACGGTGATCGCCGATGACGGCATGGCCAACGACACCATGCTGACCGACGAGACGCTGGACGGCAACGAGGCCGCCACCGCCGGCAACGCGACCGATGCGGCTGCGCTGACCGCGCAGAGCTTCGCCAACACCATGGCCGCCAGCGACACGTTCGAGATCGAATCGGCGAAGATCGCGCAGGACAAGGCGACGGCACCGGCCCTCAAGCAGTTCGCAGCGCAGATGGTGAAGGATCACACCGCTTCCACCGCCAAGCTGAAGACCGCGGCCGCCAGCGCCAACGTCACCCCGGCACCGGCGCTCACCGCCGAGCAGAACGCGAACCTGGAAGCGCTGCGCGCCGCTAGCGGTGCCGAGTTCGACAATGTCTACAAGCAGCAGCAGGTCGCGGCGCACCAGCAGGCGCTCTCGGCGCTGCAGGGCTATGCCGCCAATGGCGAGGCAGCCTCGCTCAAGACCTTTGCCTCGAACACCGCCAAGGTGGTCGAAGGCCATCTGAAGGAAGTGCAGGGGATGTAACCCCCGGCGGCGGGTGCGAGGGCTCTGCGCTTTCGCACCCGCCGCATTTTCTCCCCTGAGTGGATTGACCCCGCCTGCATCCGCCCCGACCAAGGGGGCGAACGCGTGCAGGGGGACGATGATGCGGAACTTGGGGGTGGCGGCTGCGGTCGCAGCGGCGGCATTCGCGCCGCCGGCATTCAGCCAGACGACAAGCTCGGAAACGGTCGTGGTGACGGCCGATCGCATGCTCGACGTCCAGAGCGGCCGGTTGCTCGATCAGCCGGTGGTGGTGATCACCGACGGGCGCATCGCCTCGGTCGCGACCGGCAATGCGCGGCCGCTGATTCCGGCGGGCGCGACTCGCATCGATCTTCCCGGCAAAACGATCGTCCCCGGCCTGATCGACATGCACGTCCATCTCACCAGCAATCCGAAATACGGCGGCTACACCGGCCTCCAGTTCACCGACAGCTTCTGGGTGGCGCAGGCCGCGGGCAATGCCGCGCGGACGCTGCGCGCCGGCTTCACCACCGTGCGCAACGTCGGGTCGGACAACTACGCCGACGTCGGCCTGAAGCAGGCGATCGAGGAAGGCTGGATCGACGGCCCCCGCATCGTCCCCGCGGCCTATGCGCTCGGCGCCACCGGCGGCCATTGCGACGAGACCTTCCTGCCGCCTTCCTTCCAGCGCGTCTCGCCGGCCATGGGGGACAGCCCTGAGGAGCTGAAGAAGCGGGTGCGCGAGCAGCGCAAATATGGCGCGGAGGTCATCAAGGTATGCGCCACCGGCGGCGTCTTCTCCCGCAACACCGAGCCCGGCATCCAGCAGCTCCATGAAGAGGAACTCAAGGCCGTCGCCGACGAGGCGCATTTCTGGAAGCTCAAGACCGCCGCCCACGCCCATGGTGCCGAGGGGATCAAGGCCGCGATCCGCGCAGGCATCGACACGATCGAGCACGTCAGCTTCATCGACGACGAGGGCATCCGCCTCGCCCGGGAGCGCGGCACCTGGCTCGGCTTCGACGTCTACAACACGGAGTACACGCTGGCCGAGGGCAAGGCGAACGGCGTGTTGCCGGAGAATATCGAAAAGGAGCGCCGCGTCGGCACCCTCCAGCGCGAGAACTTCGGCCGCGCGGCAAAGGCGGGCGCGCGCATGATCTTCTCGACCGACGCCGGCATCTATCCCCATGGCGACAATGCGCGCCAGTTCGCCGTCATGGTCCGCTTCGGCATGACGCCGCTCGACGCGATCCGCACCGCCACCTGGAATGCTGCGCAGGCGCTGGGTCGCGAAGCCGACGTGGGCTCCATCGCCGTCGGCCGCTTCGGCGATCTGGTGGCGGTCGACGGCGATCCCACCCGTGATGTGACCCTGCTCGAACGGCCCGCCGCGGTGGTGAAGGGCGGTCACCTGGTCGCGGGCGGCTAACGCGGCCGCGGCGTCCTCGTGAAGGCGTGAACGGCGGCGGTGGGGCCCGGCGCGCCGCCCGCGCCGCCATTGACCGTGCGCGGGCGAGCGCGTATAGGCGCGGCCGTTCAATGGGATGGTTCCGGTTTCCGGTCCCGACCTGCTGGGCAGCGCTGAACGTTGTTGGAGACCTAAGGCCCCGGGGCGTCTCGCCGCGTGGCCTTTGCGCATTCCTGTCACGACTCCGGCAAAGTAACCGTTTGAAAGGTGAAGGGCTTCATGCCGACGATCAACCAGCTGGTCCGTAAGGGCCGCGAACTGCAGAAGACCAAGTCCAAGGTCCCTGCGATGGAGCAGAACCCGCAGAAGCGCGGCGTCTGCACCCGTGTGTACACGACGACCCCGAAGAAGCCGAACTCGGCTCTGCGCAAGGTGGCCAAGGTTCGCCTGACCAACCAGCGCGAAGTCATCAGCTACATCCCGGGCGAGGGCCACAACCTCCAGGAGCACTCGGTGGTGCTCATCCGCGGCGGCCGTGTGCGCGACCTTCCGGGCGTGCGCTACCACGTGCTGCGCGGCGTGCTCGACACCCAGGGTGTCAAGGACCGCCGTCAGTCCCGCTCCAAGTACGGCGCCAAGCGTCCGAAGTAAGCCGGCCGCTGTTGCGGTCCATTCAGGCTGAAGTTTTAAAGGAATAAAGCAGATGGCACGTCGTCGTCGTCCCGAGAAGCGGGAAATCCTGCCCGATCCCGTTTATGGGGATCAGGTTCTTTCGAAGTTCATGAATTCGGTGATGCTGGACGGCAAGAAGTCCGTCGCCGAAGCCATCGTCTATGGTGCGTTCGAGACCATCGAAGCGCGCGCCAAGCGTGACCCGATCGGCGTCTTCCACGACGCGCTGGGCAACGTGAAGCCGGGCATCGAAGTCCGCAGCCGCCGCGTCGGCGGTGCGACCTACCAGGTTCCGGTCGAAGTCCGTCCGGAGCGTGCGCAGGCGCTCGCGATCCGCTGGCTGATCGCATCGGCCCGCAACCGCAGCGAGAACACCATGGCAGCCCGTCTGTCGGGTGAGCTGATGGATGCCGCTAACAACCGCGGCAACGCGGTCAAGAAGCGCGAAGACACGCACCGCATGGCGGAAGCGAACCGCGCCTTCTCGCACTACCGCTGGTAACGGCGGGTCCGGCGGTCTTCCGCTGGCAACACAACCGACCTATATGATGGGGAGCCGGGCCAACCGGCTCCCCACATCGCTAAGGAAGAACGATCATGGCCCGCAGCCATCCGCTCGAGCGCTATCGCAACATCGGCATCATGGCGCACATCGACGCCGGCAAGACGACCACGACCGAACGCATCCTCTATTACACCGGCAAGTCCTACAAGATCGGCGAAGTGCACGAAGGCACCGCGACGATGGACTGGATGGAGCAGGAGCAGGAGCGCGGGATCACGATCACCTCGGCGGCGACCACGTGCAAGTGGCGCGCTGAAGAGGGCAAGGGCGAAGAGCACCTGATCAACATCATCGACACCCCCGGCCACGTCGACTTCACCATTGAAGTCGAGCGTTCGCTGCGCGTGCTCGACGGTGCGGTTGCCTGCTTCGACGGCGTTGCCGGCGTGGAGCCGCAGTCGGAGACCGTGTGGCGCCAGGCCGACAAGTACAAAGTTCCGCGGATGTGCTTCGTCAACAAGCTCGATCGCACCGGCGCGAACTTCTATTACTGCGTGGACACGATCGTCGAGCGTCTCGGCGCCCGTCCGGCCGTGCTGTATCTCCCCATCGGCGAGGAAGGCGGCTTCAAGGGCCTGGTCGACCTGGTCGAGAACCGCGCGATCATCTGGCTCGAGGAGAGCCTGGGCGCGAAGTTCGAATATCGCGACATCCCCGACGAGCTGAAGGAAAAGGCCGCGAAGTATCGCAGCGACCTGATCGAGATGGCCGTCGAACAGGACGATGCGCTGATGGAAGCGTATCTCGAGGGCAACGAGCCGTCGGTCGCCGACCTCAAGAAGCTGATCCGCAAGGGTACGCTCGAGATGGCGTTCGTTCCGATCCTGTGCGGCTCGGCGTTCAAGAACAAGGGCGTGCAGCCGCTGCTCGACGCGGTGGTCGACTATCTGCCGTCGCCGCTCGACATTCCCGACGTGCAGGGCGTGAAGCTCGACGGCGAGACCGCGGACTCGCGTCCGCCGGAAGACAATGCGCCGTTCTCGGCACTGGCCTTCAAGATCATGAACGATCCGTTCGTCGGCTCGCTCACCTTCACCCGCATCTATTCGGGCACGCTGACCAAGGGCAGCTACCTGAACTCGGTGAAGGACAAGAAGGAAAAGATCGGCCGTATGCTCCTCATGCACGCGAACTCGCGTGAGGACATCGAGGAAGCGCGCGCCGGCGACATCGTCGCGATCGCGGGTCTCAAGGAGACCACGACCGGCGACACGCTGTGCGACTCGTCGAACCCGATCATCCTGGAGCGGATGGAATTCCCCGAGCCCGTGATCGAGCTGTCGGTGGAGCCGAAGACCAAGGCCGACCAGGAAAAGATGGGCATCGCGCTCAACCGCCTGGCCGCCGAGGATCCCTCCTTCCGCGTTTCGACCGACCACGAGTCGGGCCAGACCATCATCAAGGGGATGGGCGAGCTCCACCTCGAGATCCTGGTCGACCGCATGAAGCGCGAGTTCAAGGTCGAGGCGAACGTCGGTGCGCCGCAGGTGGCGTATCGCGAGTATCTCGCCAAGCCCGTCGAGCTGACCTACACCCACAAGAAGCAGTCGGGTGGTTCGGGCCAGTTCGGTGAAGTCAAGGTCCAGGTGAAGCCGGGCGAGCGTGGCTCGGGCTACCAGTTCTTCGACGAGATCAAGGGCGGCAACATCCCGCGCGAATACATCCCGTCGGTGGAGAAGGGCTTCCGCGAGACGGCGCAGACGGGCTCGCTGATCGGCTTCCCGATCATCGACTTCGAAGTGCACCTGATCGACGGCAAGTACCACGACGTCGACTCGTCGGCGCTGGCGTTCGAGATCTGCGCCCGCGGCGCGATGCGTGAGGCCGCTCAGAAGGCCGGCATCAAGCTGCTCGAGCCGGTCATGAAGGTCGAGGTCGTTACCCCGGAGGATTATCTGGGCGACGTCATCGGCGACATGAACAGCCGTCGTGGCCAGATCCAGGGCACCGACAGCCGCGGCAACGCGCAGGTGGTCGAGGCGATGGTGCCGCTGGCCAACATGTTCGGCTATGTGAACCAGCTCCGCTCGTTCACCCAGGGCCGTGCGCAGTACTCGATGCAGTTCTCGCATTACGACGAAGTGCCGCAGAACGTGGCGGACGAAGTGAAGGCGAAGCTGGCGTAACCCCCAAACAGTCGCTATGGGGCCGCGTTCGCGTGGCCCCTGATGCGGCAGCGGATTCGAATCAGAAGGTAGGAAAATGGCAAAAGCGAAATTCGAGCGGAACAAGCCGCACCTCAACATCGGCACCATCGGCCACGTCGACCACGGCAAGACGTCGCTGACCGCAGCGATCACCAAGGTGCTGGCCGAGAACGTCGCGGGCAACGCCGCCGTCGACTTCGCCAACATCGACAAGGCTCCGGAAGAGCGCGAGCGCGGCATCACCATCTCGACCGCGCACGTCGAGTATGAGACCGACAAGCGTCACTATGCGCACGTCGACTGCCCGGGCCACGCCGACTATGTGAAGAACATGATCACCGGTGCCGCCCAGATGGACGGCGCGATCCTGGTGGTCGCCGCGACCGACGGCCCGATGCCGCAGACCAAGGAGCACATCCTGCTCGCTCGCCAGGTCGGCGTGCCGACCATGGTGGTCTTCCTCAACAAGGTCGACCTGGTCGACGACGAGGAAATCCTTGAGCTGGTCGAAATGGAAATCCGTGAAGAGCTCTCCAAGCGTGAGTTCGACGGCGACAACATTCCGATCATCCGTGGTTCGGCGACCGCAGCTCTCTCGGGCTCGGACGACAAGCTCGGCAAGGACGCGATCCTGGCCCTCATGGCAGCGGTCGACGAGTCGATCCCGCAGCCGGAGCGTCCGCTCGACAAGCCGTTCATGATGCCGATCGAAGACGTGTTCTCGATCTCGGGTCGCGGCACCGTCGTCACCGGCCGCGTCGAGACCGGCGTTGTGAAGGTCGGCGAGGAAGTCGAGATCGTCGGCATCCAGGAAGCCGTCCGTAAGACCGTCGTCACCGGCGTGGAAATGTTCCGCAAGCTGCTCGACCAGGGCGAGGCTGGCGACAACATCGGCGCGCTGATCCGTGGCGTTGGCCGTGAAGAAGTTGAGCGTGGTCAGGTTCTGGCCAAGCCGGGTTCGATCAAGCCGCACACCGACTTCCAGTCGTCGGTCTACGTGCTGTCGAAGGACGAGGGTGGCCGTCACACGCCGTTCTTCGCCAACTACCGCCCGCAGTTCTACTTCCGCACCACGGACGTGACCGGCACGATCGAGCTGCCGGAAGGCACCGAGATGGTCATGCCGGGCGACGAAGTCGCGCTGGGCGTCAAGCTCATCGCACCGATCGCGATGGACGTTGGTCAGCGCTTCACCATCCGTGAGGGCGGTCGTACCGTCGGCGCGGGCGTGGTCAGCGAAATCAACAAGTAAGCCGCTCACAAGGCGACTGACAACAGCCGCCCGGCATCCCCAAAAAGGGGGTGCCGGGCGGTTGCCTTTTTGTAGAGGCCTCTGTAAGGGCGGCCTTCCAGTTTTTTTGAGTTTCGGCTCTTTCTCCGCCATCCCGGTTTCTTCCGGGATCTCAACCCGCCGGCGCTGCGCCTGCGGCACGAGCCCTCAGCTTCGGTTGGGGTGACGGCCGGGGTCGTGACCATTTCGCATCGGTAGGGATATGGACAACAACATCCGCATTCGCCTGAAGGCGTTCGACCATCGCGTGCTCGACCAGGCGGCCGGCGACATCGCCGACACCGCGCGTCGTACCGGCGCTCTGATCCGTGGTCCGATTCCGCTGCCCACGCACATCGACAAGTTCACCGTGAACCGCGGCCCGCACATCGACAAGAAGTCGCGCGAGCAGTTCGAGACCCGCACCTACAAGCGTCTCCTGGACATCGTGCAGCCGACCCCGCAGACGGTGGACGCGCTGATGAAGCTCGACCTCGCCGCCGGCGTTGACGTCGAGATCAAGCTGGCGTAATGCGCCGGCACCGCGACGCTTGGTGATTCACCGGGCGTCGCGCTTTCGCTTCCCGCGCTAAGTCGCGGTAGAGGCTGGGAAAGCAGCTACGGGATACCGAACGGCCGGGGATCATTCGATCAAAGCCGTTGTCCGCGTCCCCGCTATCGAGGGAAAAACAGGCGGTTCGCCCGCACTGTCCTCGATGACCGGCCCTGGCGGGGGCGTTTGTCGTGAGGGCTGGGGCTCCGGAGCGTGAAAGCGGCCGGGGCCTTTTTCGTTGGCAAGCTCGCCGGGATGGCGAGCCTCTGTTGGAGGAGTGGGTCATGCGCACTGGCGTGATCGCTAAGAAGATGGGAATGACCCGGTTGTTCCAGGATGACGGGCGCCACGTGCCCGTGACCGTCCTGGCGCTGGAAGAGGTTCAGGTGGTGGCGCAGCGCACTGCCGACCGTGACGGCTATGTCGCGGTGCAGATCGGTGCCGGCACTGCCAAGGCGAAGAACGTCGCCAAGCCGCAGCGCGGCCACTTCGGCAAGGCCGAGGTCGAGCCGAAGATGGAAGTCTGCGAGTTCCGCGTCGCCGACGATGCGCTGCTGGACGTCGGTTCGACGATCTCGGCGGACCATTTCGTCGCCGGCCAGCTCGTCGACGTGTCCGGCAAGACCCAGGGTAAGGGTTTCGCGGGCGCCATGAAGCGCTGGAACTTCGGCGGTCTGCGCGCGACGCACGGCGTGTCGGTCTCGCACCGTTCGCACGGTTCGACCGGTAACCGCCAGGATCCGGGTCGCGTCTTCAAGAACAAGAAGATGGCCGGCCACATGGGCGACCGCAACCGCACCCAGCAGAACCTCGAGATCGTCTCGACGGACGCTGAGCGCGGGCTGATCTTCGTGAAGGGCTCGGTCCCGGGTCACAAGGGCAGCTGGCTGGTCGTCAAGGACGCGGTGAAGGTCGCGCGCCATGCCGACGCTCCGTATCCCGCCGGCCTGAAGGCCGTCGCCAACAGCAACGAAACCCCGGCCGAGGCGCCCGCACAGGCGGCTCCCGAGGCGACCGAAGGCCAGGAGGGCTGAACGTGAAGGTCAAGGTACAGACCCTCGACGCCGCCGAGAGCGGCGACATCGAGCTGAAGGACGAGGTGTTCGGCGTCGAGCCGCGTGCCGACATCCTGCACCGCGTCGTGACGTGGCAGCTGGAAAAGCGCCGCGGCACCGCCCGTGGCACCCGCGAGCGTGCCGACGTCGCACGCACCGGCAAGAAGCTCGGTCGCCAGAAGGGCGGCGGTGTGGCTCGTCACGGCGATCGCCGCGCTCCCGTCTTCGTCGGCGGTGGTAAGGCTCACGGTGCGCGCGTTCGCGACTTCAATCCGTCGCTGAACAAGAAGATCCGCGCCCTGGGCCTGCGCATGGCGCTGTCGAGCCACGCCAAGGCGGGTTCGCTGATCGTCGTCGACGGCCTCACGGTCGAGGACGGCAAGACCAAGGCGCTGACCGGCAACCTGTCGAAGCTGGGCTTCGGCAAGACCGCGCTGGTGATCGACGGCGATGCCGTCGAGACGAGCTTCGCGCTCGCCGCTCGCAACCTGCGGGCCGTGAACGTGCTGCCGGCCGGTGGTGCCAACGTCTACGACATCCTGAAGCATGACACGCTGGTGCTCACCCGCGCCGCTGTCGAGAAGCTGGAGGCGCGCTTCCATGGCTAAGGCAAGCAAGGCGGTCGACGTCCGCCACTACGACGTGGTGCTCGCGCCCCACATCACCGAGAAGTCGACCCTGGTGTCGGAGCAGAACGCAGTCGTGTTCAAGGTGGCGAAGACCGCCTCCAAGCCCGAGATCAAGGCGGCGGTTGAAGCGCTGTTCGACGTGAAGGTCACCGGCGTGAACACGATCGTCGTCAAGGGCAAGACCAAGCGCTGGAAGGGCGAAGCCTACAAGCGCACGGACATCAAGAAGGCGATCGTCACCCTGGCCGAAGGCCAGTCGATCGACGTAACGCAGGGGACCATGGCGTAATGGCACTCAAGCATTACAACCCGACCTCGCCGGCACGGCGCGGCCTGGTCCTCGTCGACCGTTCGGGTCTGTTCAAGGGGCGCCCCGTAAAGGCGCTGACCGAGGGCAAGACCAAGACCGGCGGCCGCAACAACAAGGGCCACGTGACGTCGCGCGGCATCGCGGGCGGCCACAAGCAGCGCTATCGCATCGTCGATTTCAAGCGCCGCCTGTGGGACGTCGAGGGCACCGTGGAGCGGATCGAATATGATCCCAACCGCACCGCCTTCATCGCGCTCGTCAACTATGGCGAGACCGACGGCAAGCAGAGCCTGGCCTACATCATCGCCCCGCAGCGTCTGGGCGTCGGTGACAAGGTGATCGCCGGTCGCAAGACCGACGTGAAGCCGGGCAACGCGATGGAGCTGGGCCAGGTGCCCGTCGGCACCATCGTCCACAACGTCGAGATGAAGCCCGGCAAGGGCGGTCAGATCGCACGTTCGGCCGGCACCTACGTGCAGGTCGTGGGCCGCGACAAGGGCATGGTCATCGTTCGCCTGAACTCGGGCGAGCAGCGCTACATCCGTGCGGAGTGCATGGCGACGGTCGGTGCGGTTTCGAACCCGGACAACCAGAACCAGAACCTCGGCAAGGCGGGCCGCAACCGTTGGCTGGGCAAGCGCCCGCTGACCCGCGGCGTTGCCAAGAACCCGGTCGACCACCCGCACGGCGGTGGTGAAGGCCGGACCTCGGGCGGCCGTCATCCGGTCACCCCGTGGGGCAAGCCGACGAAGGGTGCGCGCACGCGCCACAACAAGGCGACCGACAAGATGATCATCCGGTCGCGTCACGCGAAGAAGAAGGGCTGATAGAATGGCTCGTTCTGTTTGGAAGGGCCCGTTCGTCGAACTGAGCCTGCTGAAGAAGGCGGAGGCCGCTCAGGAAGCCGGTACGCGCGCTGGTCCGATCAAGACCTGGTCGCGTCGTTCGACGATCCTGCCGCAGTTCGTCGGCCTGACGTTCAACGTGTACAACGGTCGCAAGTTCGTGCCGGTGTCGGTCAACGAAGAGATGGTGGGCATGAAGCTCGGCGAGTTCGCACCCACCCGCTTCTTCCCCGGCCACGCCGCCGACAAGAAGGGTAAGCGCTGATGAGCAAGCAGGCAGCCCCTCGCCGCGTGGGCGAGAAGGAAGCACTGGCAGTCGCCACGCAGGTGCGTGGTTCGGCCCAGAAGCTGAACCTCGTCGCCGGCCTCATCCGCAACCGCTCTGCCGGTGAAGCGATGAACATCCTCGCCTTCTCTAAGAAGGCGATGGCCGTGGACGTCCGCAAGTGCCTCGCCTCGGCGATCGCCAATGCGGAGAACAACCACAACCTCGACGTCGACGCGCTCGTCGTGAAGGAGGCTTCGGTCGGCAAGTCGATCACCATGAAGCGGTTTGCTACCCGCGGCCGTGGTAAGTCGACCCGCATCCTGAAGCCGTTCAGCCGCGTGCGCATCGTCGTTGCCGAGGTGGAGGAAGCGTAATGGGTCAGAAGTCGAACCCCATCGGTCTGCGCCTGCAGATCAACCGCACCTGGGACAGCCGCTGGTTCGCGGAAGGCCATGACTATGGCCGTCTGCTGCTGGAGGATCTCAAGATCCGCAAGTACATCACCGAGACGCTGCCCCAGGCCGCGATCTCGAAGGTGGTGATCGAGCGCCCGGCCAAGCTGTGCCGCGTGTCGATCTATGCGGCCCGTCCGGGCGTGATCATCGGCAAGAAGGGCGCCGACATCGAGAAGCTTCGCAAGAAGCTGTCCGCGATGACCTCGTCCGACGTGTCGCTGAACATCGTCGAGATCCGCAAGCCCGAGATCGACGCCAAGCTCGTCGCACAGGGCGTCGCCGACCAGCTCGAGCGCCGCATCGCCTTCCGTCGTGCCATGAAGCGCGCGGTGCAGTCGGCACTCCGCCTGGGCGCCGAAGGCATCCGGATCACCTGCGGCGGCCGTCTCGGCGGCGCCGAGATCGCACGGACCGAATGGTATCGTGAGGGCCGCGTTCCGCTGCACACGCTGCGCGCGAACGTCGACTATGCAGAGGCCGAGGCGCACACCGCCTATGGCGTCTGCGGCGTCAAGGTCTGGATCTTCAAGGGCGAGATCCTCGGCCACGACCCGATGGCGCAGGACCGGCTGATGCTGGAGGCTCAGACCTCCGGCGTGCGCCCGGCCCGCGATGACCGCCGCTAAGGACTAGGAAAATGCTGCAACCAAAGCGCACCAAGTTCCGCAAGGCCTTCAAGGGCCGCATCCATGGCGACGCCAAGGGTGGCACCGCGCTCAACTTCGGCTCGTATGGGCTGAAGGCGATGGAGCCGGAGCGGATCACCGCTCGCCAGATCGAGGCGGCTCGCCGCGCGATCACGCGCCACATCAAGCGCCAGGGACGTCTCTGGATCCGCGTGTTCCCGGACGTTCCGGTTTCGTCGAAGCCGGCCGAAGTCCGCATGGGCTCGGGCAAGGGTTCGCCGGAGTTCTGGGTCGCCCGCGTCAAGCCGGGCCGGATCCTGTTCGAGCTGGACGGCGTTCCCGGCCCGCTCGCGGCAGAGGCATTCGAGCGTGCAGCCATGAAGCTGCCGATCGCGGTCAAGGTCGTTGCCCGTCTGGGCGACACCTCGCACCTGGAGGGTTGAAAATGACCAAGGCAACCGATCTGCGCGCCAAGAGCGACGATCAGCTGACCGAGGAGCTGGGCAACCTGAAGCGTGAGGCGTTCAACCTCCGCTTCCAGGCTGCGACCAGCCAGATGGAAAAGCCGAGCCGCGTCAAGGAAGTCCGTCGCGACATCGCGCGGATCAAGACGCTGCAGAGCGAGCGCACGCGCTCGCAGGCCAAGTAAGGGACGACTGACATGCCGAAGCGCGTGCTGACCGGGACGGTCGTCTCGGACAAGACCGACAAGACGGTGGTGGTGAAGGTGGAGCGCAAGGTCAAGCACGCGCTCTACGGCAAGATCATCCGCCGTTCGAAGAAGTACCATGCCCATGACGAGGGCAACGAGTACCGCGAGGGCGAGACCGTGCGCATCGAAGAGACCGCGCCGATCTCCAAGCTCAAGACCTGGAAGGTCGTGGACCGCGTGAACACCCACGCGACCCCGGCCCAGGTGGCGGCGGAGGCCTAACGGCCTCCACCTCCGGCCTTTCGGGGCCGGAAAACGGGAATTGGGGCAGGGGCTTGCGTTCCTCCCCAGGGACGGCTAGTTGGCCGCTCCCCCTGGCGCGGTTGCCCGCGCCGGGGGTTCGTTTTTGAAGGCGGGCGCCGGTCGGAATCGGGCCCATAGAGAAGGAAGCGCATCATGATTCAGATGCAGTCCAATCTCGACGTCGCAGACAACAGCGGCGCGAAGCGGGTGCAGTGCATCAAAGTGCTGGGCGGCTCCAAGCGCCGCACGGCAGGTGTGGGCGACGTCATCGTCGTCTCCATCAAGGAGGCCGCACCCCGCGGCCGCGTGAAGAAGGGTGACGTGCACCGCGCCGTCATCGTTCGGACCGCCAAGGACATCCGTCGCACCGACGGTTCGGTGATCCGTTTCGACGGCAACGCCGCGGTGCTGGTCAACAAGAACGAGGAGCCGATCGGCACCCGTATCTTTGGCCCGGTGGTTCGCGAGCTGCGTTCGCGCGGCTTCATGAAGATCATCTCGCTCGCGCCGGAGGTGCTGTAATGGCTGCCGCCAAGATCAAGAAGGGTGACCAGGTCATCGTCCTGTCCGGCAAGGACAAGGGCAAGACCGGCGAAGTCGTCCGTTCGATGCCGAAGGACGGCAAGGTCGTGGTGTCGGGCGTGAACATCGCCGTGCGCCACCGCAAGCCGACCCAGGTCAACCCGCAGGGTGGCCTGGAGCGTTCGGAAGCGCCGCTCCACATCTCGAAGGTCGCGCACGTCGTTGACGGCAAGCCGACCCGCGTCCGCTTCGAAGAGCGTGACGGCAAGAAGGTCCGCGTGGCCGTGAAGACGGGGGATGTCATCAATGGCTGACAAGTACACGCCGCGGATGAAGTCGATCTACGACGACCGCATCGTCAAGGCGATGACGGAGAAGTTCGGCTACAAGAACGCGCTCGAAGTGCCGCGGATCGAGAAGATCGTGCTCAACATGGGCGTGGGCGAGGCGACGCAGGACAAGAAGAAGGTCGAGCAGGCGGCTTCCGAAATGGAGCTGATCGCGGGCCAGAAGCCTGTCGTCACCAAGGCGAAGAAGTCGATCGCGCAGTTCAAGCTGCGTGAAGGCATGGCGATCGGCTGCAAGGTCACGCTGCGCCGCGAGCGGATGTACGAGTTCCTCGACCGCTTCATCACGATCGCGCTTCCCCGCGTCCGCGACTTCCGCGGCCTGAACCCGAAGTCCTTCGACGGTCGCGGCAACTATGCCTGCGGCATCAAGGAGCAGATCGTGTTCCCGGAAATCAGCTATGACCGCGTCGACAAGGTGCGCGGCATGGACGTGATCGTCACCACCACCGCCAAGACCGACGACGAGGCCCGCGAGCTTCTGCGTCTGTTCGGGTTCCCGTTCCCGCAGGCGCAGGACGGCGAGCAGAAGAAGGCGGCCTAACCCCTTGATGGCATCGCCCCGGCCGACGGTCGGGGCGATGCCGCAACAAAGGGCTCCGGCGCGTTGCCGGGGCCACGACTAGGAAGAGCTTAAGTCCATGGCGAAACTGAGTTCGATCAACAAGAACGAGCGTCGCAAGCAGCTGGTGAAGAAGTACGCCGGCAAGTATGCGAAGCTGAAGGCGCAGGCAGCGGACACCTCGCTGGACGAGACCGAGCGCCTGATCGCGCGCCTGAAGATGGCCGAGATCCCGCGCAACGCCAACCCGACCCGGGTTCGCAACCGCTGCGAGGTCACCGGCCGCCCGCGCGCCTATTACCGCAAGTTCCGCCTCGCCCGCGTGATGCTTCGTGATCTTGCCAACCGCGGCATGATCCCCGGCGTCGTCAAGTCGAGCTGGTAAGGACCGTACCGATGGCATTGACCGATCCCCTGGGTGATATGCTCACCCGCATCCGCAACGGCCAGCGCGCGCGCAAGGACTCCGTCCTGTCGCCGGCGTCGAAGCTGCGGACCCGCGTCCTCGACGTGCTTCAGCGCGAGGGCTATATCCGTGGCTACAGCGAAGAGCAGATGGGCCCCGCGGCCGGCGTCCGCATCGAGCTGAAGTATTTCGAGGGTCAGCCGGCGATCAAGCACGTCGCGCGCGTCTCGAAGCCCGGTCGTCGCGTCTACTCGGGCAGCCAGGAGCTGCCGCGCGTCCGCAACGGCCTCGGCATCACGATCGTCTCGACGCCGCGTGGCGTTCTCTCCGACGCCGAAGCGCGCGAGCAGAACGTCGGTGGCGAAGTGCTGGCGGAGGTGTTCTAATGAGCCGCATCGGCAAGAAGGCAGTCCCGGTTCCGGCCGGCGTGACCGCCAACATCGCCGGCCGTGAGCTGAGCGTGAAGGGTCCCAAGGGCACCCTCTCCATGCCGCTCGCGGACGACATCGCCTACGAAGTCACCGACGGTGGCATTTCGGTTCAGCCGGCGAACGACACCAAGCGCGCCCGTGCCTTCTGGGGCATGCAGCGTACCCTGGTGCAGAACCTGGTGACCGGCGTGACCGAGGGCTTCTCCAAGAAGCTGCTCATCACCGGCGTCGGCTATCGTGCGGCAGCGCAGGGCAAGGTGCTCAAGCTGCAGCTCGGCTATTCGCATGACGTGAACTTCGACATCCCCGAGGGGATCGAGGTGAAGACCCCGGATCAGACCACGGTCGAGATCTCGGGCATCGACAAGCAGAAGGTCGGCCAGGTCGCCGCTGAGATCCGCCGCTGGCGTAAGCCGGAGCCCTACAAGGGCAAGGGCATCAAGTACGACGGCGAGTTCATCTTCCGCAAGGAAGGGAAGAAGAAGTGATGTCTACCAAGGGTATGTCGCTGTTCGAGAAGCGCCGCCGCCGCAACCGTACCGCGCTTCGTGCGCGCTCGGGCGGTCGTCCGCGCCTTTCGATCCACCGTTCGGGCAAGCACATCTACGCCCAGGTCATCGACGACGCCGAGGGCCGGACGCTCGCTTCGGCTTCGACGCTGGAAAAGGACGTGCGTGGCCAGAGCGGCGCGAACGTCGATGCCGCCAAGGCGGTGGGCCAGCGCGTCGCGGAGGCCGCAAAGGCTGCCGGCGTGACGCAGGTGGTGTTCGATCGTGGTGGGTTCCTCTTCCACGGACGCGTCAAGGCGCTGGCGGAAGCCGCGCGCGAGAGCGGATTGGAGTTCTAAGATGGCCGACGAGAACAACCAGGCCGAAACCCCCGCCGTCGAGGCGACGGGTGCAGAGGCAGGCGCGCCCCAGGGCCGTGGTCCGCGTGGCGGCCGTGGTCGCGGTGGCGAGCGTGGTCGTGGCGGCCGAGACGGCAACCGCGGGCGTCGCGACGATCGTCGCAACGAGGATGGTGGCGAGGAGCTGATCGAAAAGCTCGTCCACATCAACCGCGTGTCGAAGACCGTGAAGGGCGGTAAGCGCTTCGGCTTCGCAGCACTCGTCGTTGTCGGCGACGGCAAGGGCCGGGTCGGCTTCGGGCATGGCAAGGCGCGCGAAGTGCCGGAAGCCATCTCCAAGGCGACCGCTTCGGCGAAGAAGGCGATGGTCCGCGTTCCGCTCAAGGACGGCCGCACGCTGCACCACGACGGCAACGGTCACTTCGGTGCCGGTCGCGTGACGGTGCGTTCGGCGCCTGCCGGTACCGGCATCATCGCGGGTGGCCCGATGCGCGCCATCTTCGAGAGCCTGGGCGTGGCCGACGTCGTGACCAAGTCGGTCGGCACGTCGAACCCGTACAACATGATCCGTGCGACCTTCGAGGCGCTGAACGAGCAGACTTCGCCGAAGTCGGTCGCGCAGCGTCGTGGCAAGAAGATCGCCGACCTGCTGGGTCGTGGCGGATCGCAGGCTGCCGAGGCGGAAGCCGCGGCGGTGGTGGAGTAAGTCCATGGCTACCGTGAAGATCACGCAGACCGGTTCGCCGATCCGGCGCACCAAGGACCAGCGCGCGACGCTCGTCGGCCTGGGCCTCAACAAGATGCACAAGACGGTCGAGCTGACCGACACCCCCGAGGTGCGCGGCATGATCCGCAAGGTGCAGCACATGGTGCAGGTCGAAGGCTGAAGCCTTCACCTTCACCGGTGACAAATAGGGGGAAGGGGGCTATGCGGCCCCCTTCCTCATTTCATCAGCGCGTAAAAAGCGAAAGCGAGTGCACATCATGAAGCTCAACGAACTCACCGACAACCAGGGCGCCCGTCACCGCAAGATGCGCGTCGGCCGCGGCATCGGTTCCGGCAAGGGCAAGACCGCAGGCCGTGGTCAGAAGGGCCAGAAGAGCCGCGAAGGCGTCTCGATCAAGGGCTTCGAGGGCGGTCAGATGCCGCTCCACATGCGTCTGCCGAAGCGCGGCTTCAACAACATCTTCGCCAAGGACTATGCTGAGGTGAACCTCGGCGCGATCCAGGCGCTGGTGGATGCCGGCAAGCTGACCGCGACCGACATCGACCACGCAGCGCTCAAGGCCGTTGGCCTCGCCCGCGGCGGCAAGGACGGCGTCCGTCTGCTCGGCAAGGGCGAGCTGACCGCCAAGCTGAGCTTCACCGTCGCCGGCGTGTCGGCTTCGGCCCGCGAGGCAGTCGAGAAGGCTGGCGGCACCGTCAACGTGATCGAGGTCGTCCCGGCCGCCGAGAAGGCGAAGGCCAAGAAGGGCCAGACCCTGGCCGCCAAGAAGGCCGCGCGCGCCTGATCGGCGCCGCCTGAACGTCGTTCGCGTCGGGCCCGTCCGCTTCCGCTCTGCTTCGCGCTCCGGCGCAGCAGGCAGGGGTGGGCGGGCCCGCCCGTTTGAAGGGGCTGCGCGCGTTTCGTGGCGCCCCCGTTAGACATCCCGGCAGCAAGTCCTATATGGGCGCCGGGGGTGGGGCATCAGTGCCCGCCAGCATGATCGGGACACATCCATGGCATCGGCAGCCGACAGCCTTTCGACCAACCTGAACCTGGCCAAGTTCGGCCAGGCGACCGAGCTCAAGAAGCGCCTGTGGTTCACGCTGGGCGCGCTGATCGTCTTCCGGATGCTCAGCTACGTGCCGCTGCCGGGGATCGATCCGACGCAGCTCGGCCTGCTCGCCAACCAGACCCAGGGCGGCGTGCTCGACTTCTTCAACACCTTCTCGGGCGGCGCGCTGACGCGCATGTCGGTCGTGGCGCTGGGCGTCATGCCGTACATCACCGCCTCGATCGTCGTGCAGCTCGCCAGCTCGCTGTCGCCGCAGCTCGCCGCGATCAAGAAGGAAGGCGAGTCGGGCCGCAAGAAGCTCAACCAGTACACCCGCTACGGCACGGTCGCGCTGACGGCGGTGCAGGGCTATTTCATCGCCGTCGGGCTTGAGGCGTTCGGCGCCTCGGCCGGGGCGCAGGCGGTGATCGAGCCGGGAATGACCTTCCGCATCGCGGCGGTCATTTCGCTGATCGGCGGCACCATGTTCCTGATGTGGCTGGGTGAGCAGATCACCAGCCGCGGCATCGGCAACGGCATCTCGCTCATCATCATGGCGGGCATCGTCGCCCATCTGCCGACCACGCTGGTGCAGCTGTTCGAGGGCAGCCGCTCGGGCACGCTCGATCCGCTCAAGCTCGTCGGCATCACCGTCGCCGTGATCGGCCTGGTGCTGTTCATCTGCTTCATGGAGCGCGCGCAGCGCCGCATCCTGATCCAATATCCCAAGCGCCAGACGGCGCGTGGGGTGCAGGCGGACCGCAGCCACCTGCCGCTCAAGATCAACACCGCCGGCGTCATTCCGCCGATCTTCGCATCCTCGCTGCTGCTGATGCCGGTGACGATCACCCAGTTCGCAGGCCAGGCGGCAGAGGGTCAGAGCTGGTGGGGCGACTTCGTCATCAGCCTGAACCAGTATCTCCAGCACGGCAGCCCCGTGTACATGCTGCTCTACGGCGCCGGCATCGTCTTCTTCTCGTTCTTCTACACCGCGGTGGTGTTCAATCCGGAAGAGACGGCCGACAACCTCAAGCGGTACGGCGGCTTCATTCCCGGCATCCGTCCGGGCAAGAACACCGAGGCGTATTTCGACTATGTGCTGACGCGCATCACGGTGATCGGTGCGGCCTATCTGGTCGTGCTCTGCCTGCTGCCGGAGTATCTCGTGTCGGCGCTGGCCATTCCCTTCTATCTTGGTGGGACTAGCCTTCTGATCGTGGTCAACGTAACCATGGACACGGTGACGCAGATCCAGTCGCACCTGCTGGCGCACCAGTATGGGGACCTGATCAAGAAGGCCAAGCTCAAGGGCGGCCGCGCGCGCCACTGATCGACTGAAGAGGGGAATACACCGTGGACATCATCCTGCTCGGACCGCCGGGCGCCGGCAAGGGTACGCAGGCGAACCGACTGGAGCACGATCGCGGGATGGTGCAGCTGTCCACCGGCGACATGCTGCGCGCAGCGGTCAAGGCGGGCTCTCCGGTGGGGCTCAAGGCGAAGGCGGTGATGGAGGCGGGCGAGCTCGTCTCCGACGCGATCGTCTCCGCCCTGATTGGCGAGCGCCTCGACCAGCTTGAGGAAGGGCAGGGCGCGATCTTCGACGGCTATCCGCGGACCGCGGCTCAGGCCGACGCGCTCGACCTGCTGCTCGAGCATCGCGGCCGCCGCCTTGCCTATGTGATCGAGCTGGTGGTGGACGAGGATGCGCTGGTCGAGCGCATCGTCGGCCGCTTCACCTGCGCCGTCTGCGGTACGGGCTATCACGACACGTTCAAGCTGCCCAAGGTCGCCGCGACCTGCGACGTCTGCGGCTCGACCGAGTTCAAGCGCCGCCCCGACGACAACGAGGAAACCGTGCGCACCCGCATGGCCGAGTATCGCGCCAAGACCGCGCCGATCCTGCCCGGCTATGAGTCGCGCGGGCTCGTCGAGCGAGTCGACGGCATGGCCGACATGGATACGGTCGGCACTCAGATCGCGGCCATCCTCGACCGCTGACGGTTAGGGGGAGCGGGCCACGTCCCACTCCCCATCCGTCATCCTGACGAACGTCAGGATCCATTGCCGCTCCGGCAGGAAGCCGGAGCGTTGCGCGAATGGATGCTGACGTCCGTCAGTATGGCGACAGGGTCGGCAGCGCCGCCGCGCCCGGGCTCACACGCCTCACCGCAAATTTGGTTCCCCGGGGCGGTTGACAGCTTTCCCGCCGGGGCTTACCTGCGCTTTACCCCGACACACCGGTCCCGGCGGCGCGCACGCGTGTCCGCCGCAATCGTGCGTTTCGGGTCAACGCTACGAGATGGGGTGCGCGTATAGCCATGCGGTGCCTCGTGGAGCTGGGAGAATAAAGTTCATGGCACGTATCGCGGGTGTTAACATCCCGACCAACAAGCGCGTCATCATTGCGCTGCAGTACATCCACGGCATTGGTCCTGCGAAGGCCAAGCAGATCACCGACGCGCTGGGCATCGCTGCCGAGCGTCGCGTGCAGGACCTGAGCGATCAGGAAGTGCTGCAGATCCGCGAGACGATCGACGCCAGCCACACCGTCGAGGGTGACCTCCGTCGCGAAACCGCGATGAACATCAAGCGCCTGATGGACCTGGCCTGCTACCGCGGCCTGCGTCATCGCAAGGGCCTGCCGGTCCGTGGCCAGCGCACGCACACCAATGCGCGCACCCGCAAGGGCAAGGCCAAGCCGATCGCGGGCAAGAAGAAGTAAGCGCAGCGCGCTTGCTTCTCCGCAGGCCGGTGAGAGGCTGAACGCCTCCCGGCCTTCGTCACACGATATCAGGTCAGGATTACCCCATGGCACAGGCACCGCAGCGCCTTCGTCGGCGCGAACGCAAGAACATCACCGCAGGCGTCGCGCACGTGAACGCCAGCTTCAACAACACCATGATCACCATCACCGACGCGCAGGGCAACGCGATCAGCTGGTCTTCGGCCGGCATGATGGGCTTCAAGGGTTCGCGTAAGTCGACCCCGTACGCCGCTCAGGTCGCTGCCGAGGACGCGGGCCGCAAGGCTGCCGACCACGGCGTGCGCACCCTCGAAGTCGAAGTGAAGGGCCCGGGTTCGGGCCGCGAGTCGGCGCTGCGCGCGCTGCAGGCCGTTGGCTTCCAGATCACGTCGATCCGCGACGTGACCTCGATCCCGCACAACGGCGTGCGCCCCTCCAAGCGCCGCCGCGTTTGATCGATCCCGTCCGGCCGTCGCGACCCTTGTTGGCTGCGCGGCCGGATCGTCATTCGGCGCGGGCAGCCCCCGCCTGCGCCCACAACTAGGGGAAGCCCGTGTCTGTCAACGCTAAGAACTGGCAGGAACTCAAGAAGCCCAGCGGCCTCGAGAAGAAGGCTGGTGGCGATTCCAAGCGCAAGGCGACCTTCGTTGCCGAGCCGCTGGAGCGTGGCTTCGGCCTGACGCTCGGCAACTCGCTGCGCCGGGTGCTGCTGTCCTCGCTGCAGGGCGCCGCGGTCACCTCCATCAAGATCGAGAACGTGCTGCACGAGTTCTCGAGCCTGGCGGGCGTGCGCGAGGACGTGACCGACATCGTCCTCAACGTGAAGCAGATCGCGCTCAAGATGCAGGGCGAGGGCGCCAAGCGCCTCCAGCTGTCGATGACCGGCCCGGCCGAGGTCAAGGCTGGCGACATCGCCGTCTCGGGCGACATCGAGGTGATGAACCCCGAGCTGGTGATCTGCCACCTCGACGAGGGTGCGACGCTCAACATGGAACTGACCGCCGAGAGCGGGAAGGGCTATGTGCCGGCCGCGAGCAACCGTCCGGCCGATGCGCCGATCGGCCTGATCCCGGTCGATGCGCTGTTCTCGCCGGTGCGCCAGGTGTCGTACAAGGTCGAGAACACCCGCGTCGGGCAGGAGCTCGACTACGACAAGCTGACGCTGACCGTCGAGACCGACGGCACGGTGACCCCGGAGGACGCGATCGCCTATGCCGGCCGCATCCTTCAGGACCAGCTGGCGCTGTTCGTGCACTTCGACGACTCGTCGGTCACCCGTCAGGCGCCGACCGGCGCCGCGGCTCCGGCACAGGTCGCCGAGGCGGCGGGCGACACCGCCCAGATCAACCGCTTCCTTCTCAAGAAGGTGGACGAGCTGGAACTGTCGGTGCGTTCGGCGAACTGCCTGAAGAACGACAACATCATCTACATCGGCGATCTGGTTCAGAAGACCGAGGCAGAGATGCTGCGCACCCCGAACTTCGGCCGCAAGTCGCTCAACGAGATCAAGGAAGTGCTCTCGTCGATGGGTCTGCGCCTCGGCATGGAAATCCCGGGCTGGCCGCCCGAGAACATCGAGGAAATGGCCAAGAAGCTCGAGCAGGAAATTATGGGGTGAGGCGCACCGGATCAGCCTCGCTGATCCGGAGACGCCGAACCCCGGCCGGCGGACCGGTTGCACCGGTCCGTCCGACGTCGCGGCTTTGCCGCGGCGATCTGCTCCACCGAGTAAAGAGGGGGCTCCGCAGCAATGCGGGGCCCTTTTCGATGGCGCGTCGCAGAAGAACTGGCGCCTTGCCCGTCGGAGCAGGTCGGCTATTGTTCGCCGGTGTCCCGCTACTCCCTTTTCGTGCTGATTGTCGGCACCGCAATCGCGGCCGAGGCACTCTATCGTTGGCTGAACCTCTTGGAGGTGAGCTGGAGTTGGTTGTGCGGGAGGGCAACCGTGCTCACCCTGATAGTGCTCGTTCAAGCTGCGGTTTCGCGCCACGAACAGAGGCGCGAAGCGCGGGGTGAAAGGGCCAGCAGTACGACTCTCATCGCGATTGGCGGAATGTTGTTGGGCAGTACCGGCAGCTGGATTTGGGGGTGGAGAGCCATTGACGCGGTCCGGACCGGCGGTGTGGTCGTATCCACAGGACCTGATGCTTATACGTTTTGGGACACGAATCCGTCCGGCTTCCTTATCGCTGTGGGCTTTGGACTGGGCGCGCTCCTGCTGTTCCTGGTTATGCTGGTTGGGAGCATCTGGATATTCTGTACTTCGATGCGCGCCAGACGAGTCCTTCGATCTTGACAAACTGGCGTGTTCCCGCTCTTAGCAGCCGCTTCACGCATTCGTGATCGGGTTTTGGGTGGTGACCCTGTTTCACCGCCTGGCCGGCAGTACCTTGAACGGCTGTCGGACGAACAAAGGAAATACCCATGCGTCATCGCGTTGGCGGTCGTAAGCTGCAGCGTACCTCGGCCCATCGTCTGGCCCTGTTCCGCAACATGTCGGCCGCACTGATCAAGCATGAGCAGATCACCACCACCGTCGCCAAGGCGAAGGAACTGCGTCCCTACGTCGAGAAGCTGGTGACGCTGGCGAAGAAGGGTGGCCTGTCCAACCGTCGTCTCGCCCACGCCCGTCTGCTCGACGACGCGCAGCTGGTGAAGCTGTTCGACGTGCTGGCGACCCGCTATGCCGATCGCAACGGCGGCTACACCCGCATCATCAAGGCCGGCATCCGCGCGTCGGACGCCTCGCCGATGGCGATCATCGAGTTCGTCGACCGCGACGTCTCGGCCAAGGGCCAGGACTCGGGCCCGGTCGCGACCGACGAGGACTTCGACGAAGCGGCGTAAGCTGCTTGGCCTTGTGCTCCTGCGCAGGAGCACGGATACGCAGGCACCGCCGCCGCACCTAAGCGGTTGCAAACAAAGAAGGGCCGGGCCAGTTTGGCGCCGGCCCTTTCTTTTTCCCTGGAGACTCTGTGTGGCACGACGCGTCTGCGCGACGGCAATGGTTTTGGTTTCGCTGGCACTTGCCGGCTGTGGCAAGTCCGACCCCGGCTTTCGTGCCGGCATGCCCGGCATCTCGCAATCGCCGTCCCACAAGGCTGAGGTAACCATGTCCTACCCCGAAACGCGCCGGGTCGATCAGGTCGACAAGCTCTTCGGTGAAAAGATCGAGGATCCGTATCGCTGGCTGGAGAACGACGTCCGCAGCGATGCGGAGGTGGCGTCCTGGGTCGCTGCGCAGAACCGCGTCACCGACGCCTATCTCGCCACGCTGCCCGGCCGTGCCATCTTCAAGGAGCGGCTGCGCACCCTGATCGACTATGAGCGCTTCGGCCTGCCGACCAAGAAGGGCGGCCGCTATTTCTACACGCACAACAGCGGCGTGCAGAACCAGTCGGTCCTGTACGTGCGCGATTCGCTCGACGGCGCCGGCCGCGTCCTGATCGATCCCAACGGCTGGGCGGCCGACGGCGCCACCGCGCTGTCGGAGTGGGTGCCGTCGGAGAACGGCCGCCTGATCGCCTATGGCATCCAGGACGGCGGCACCGACTGGCGCACGCTCAAGGTGCTCGACGTCGCCACCGGCAAGCCGCTCGACGACGAGGTGAAGTGGGCGAAGTTCACCGCCATCTCCTGGGCGCACAACGGCTCGGGCTTCTTCTACTCGCGCTTTCCGGAGCCCGAGCAGGGTGCCGCCTTCCAGGCGCTGAACCTCAACCACGCGCTCTACTTCCACAAGATCGGCACGCCGCAGTCTGCGGACATCAAGGTCTATTCGACCCCCGACAAGCCCAAGCAGAGCCACGTCGGCCAGGTCACCGACGACGGCAAGTGGCTGGTCATCACCACGTCGGAAGGGACCGACAACCGCTACGAGATCACGCTGATCGATCTGACCGACAGCCGCATGCGTCCCCGGACGCTGGTGCGCGGGCTCGAGAACAGCTGGGAACTGGCGGGCAATATCGGCAGCACCTTCTACTTCGTGACCGACAAGGACGCGTCGCGCGGCCGGATCGTCGCGATGGATGCCGCCGCCTCCACCGATCGCCTGCGCGAGGTCGTGCCGCAGGACGAGGCGACGCTGCAGGGTGCGAAGATCACCGGCGGCAAGCTGATGGCGAGCTACCTGGTCGACGCGAAGACCGAGGTGCGCCGCTACACGCTGAACGGCGCGCGCGACGGCGCGGTGGCGCTGCCCGGCATCGGCACGGCGAGCGGCTTCGGCGGCGACCAGGACGATCCCGAGACCTTCTTCGCCTTCACCAGCTTCGCCACCCCGACCACGATTTATCGCTACGACGTCCGCACGGGCCAGGCGACGCCGTGGCAGACGCCCAAGGTCGCGTTCGACCCGAACGCCTATGACGTCGCCCAGCGCTTCTACGGCTCGAAGGACGGCACCCGCGTGCCGATGTTCCTGGTTCGCAAGAAGGGCACGACCGGCCCCGCGCCGACGCTGCTGTACGGCTATGGCGGGTTCAACTCGTCGGTGCTGCCGTCGTTCTCGTCCAGCCGCCTGGCCTGGCTGGAGCAGGGCGGGGTGCTCGCGGTCGCCAACATCCGCGGCGGTGGCGAATATGGCAAGGCGTGGCACGACGGTGGCCGGCTCGCCAACAAGCAGAACGTCTTCGACGACTTCATCGCCGCGGCCGAGGATCTGATCGCCAACGGCGACACCACCAAGCAGCAGCTGGTGATCCAGGGCGGCTCCAACGGCGGGTTGCTGGTGGGCGCGGTCGTCAACCAGCGCCCGGACCTGTTCGCCGCCGCGCTGCCGGCCGTGGGCGTGATGGACATGCTGCGCTTCGATCGCTTCACCGCCGGCCGCTACTGGGTCGACGACTATGGCGATCCGGCGAAGGAAGCCGACTTCAAGGCCTTGCGCGCCTATTCGCCGTACCACAACATCCGCAAGGGTAAGGACTATCCCGCGATCCTCGCCACCACCGCCGACACCGACGATCGCGTCGTGCCGGGCCACACGTTCAAGTATGTGGCAGCGCTCCAGGCGGCCAAGATCGGCGACAAGCCGCACCTCGTCCGCATCGAGACCCGCGCCGGCCACGGCTCGGGCAAGCCGACCGACAAGGTGATCGAGGAATATGCCGACCTGTGGGCGTTCTCGGCGCGCTGGACCGGCATGGAGGTGAAGCCGGTCGAATAGCTCCGATAGGGTATTCGACCTCTCCCGTTTGTTTCGAGCAGCCGGCGAGCTTGTCGAGACGGCGTGTCGAGAAATCGGCCGCGGCTCTCTCGACACGGGCTCTCGACAAGCTCGATCCCTGCTCGAGGCAAACGGTATGGCGGAAGGTCAATCACCCCACGCCAAAGGGGCTGGCAGCGCGCACAAGCTCTGCTATCGCGCGGGCCCATGAGCGTTCATCCCACAGACTCCATCCTGATCGTCGACTTCGGCAGCCAGGTCACGCAGCTGATTGCCCGCCGCGTCCGCGAGGCCGGCGTCTACAGCGAGATCGCGCCCTTCCAGTCGGCCGCCGAAGCCTTCGAGCGGATGCGCCCGCGCGGCGTGATCCTGTCGGGCGGCCCCGCCTCGGTGCCGGAGGAGGGGAGCCCGCGCGCACCCCAGGCGATCTTCGATTCGGGCGTGCCGGTGCTCGGCATCTGCTACGGCCAGCAGGTCATGACCCAGCAGCTCGGCGGCACCGTCGAGAAGGGTATGAGCGGCGAGTTTGGCGAAGCCTATATCGGCGTCGAGGACGCCTGCGGCCTGTTCGACGCGCTGTGGGACGAAGGCGATCGCCACCAGGTGTGGATGAGCCACGGCGACAAGGTGACGGCGCTCGCCCCCGGCTTCCGCGTCGTCGCGACCAGCCCCGGCGCGCCGTTTGCGGTGATCGCCGACGATACGCGCCGCTACTACGGCACCCAGTTCCACCCGGAAGTCGTCCACACGCCCGACGGCGGCCGGCTGATCGGCAATTTCGCGCGCCACGTCTGCGGCCTCACCGGCGACTGGACGATGGCCGAGTTCCGCGAAGCCAAGATCGCCGACATCCGCGCCCAGGTCGGCCAGGGCCGCGTGATCTGCGGCCTGTCCGGCGGCGTCGACTCGGCAGTGGCAGCGGTTCTGATCCACGAGGCGATCGGCGAGCAGCTCACCTGCGTCTTCGTCGACCACGGCCTGATGCGCACCGGCGAGGCCGAGCAGGTCGTCTCGCTGTTCCGCAACCACTACAACATCCCGCTCGTGCACGTGAACGCGGAGCCGCTGTTCATGAACGGCCTCGCCGGCGTCACGGACCCGGAGGCCAAGCGCAAGTTCATCGGCAAGACCTTCATCGACGTCTTCGAGGACGAGGCGAAAAAGATCGGCGGCGCCGAGTTCCTGGCCCAGGGCACGCTCTATCCGGACGTGATCGAGAGCGTCAGCTTCACCGGCGGCCCGTCGGTGACGATCAAGAGCCACCACAATGTCGGCGGTCTGCCCGAGCGTATGAACATGAAGCTCGTTGAACCCTTACGCGAGCTGTTCAAGGACGAGGTGCGCGAGCTCGGCCGCGAGCTGGGCCTCCCCGACGCATTCGTCGGCCGCCACCCGTTCCCCGGGCCCGGCCTCGCGATCCGCATCCCGGGCGAGGTCACCAAGGAGCGCTGCGACATCCTGCGCAAGGCCGACGCCATCTATCTCGAAGAGATTCGCAACGCGGGCCTCTACGACGCGATCTGGCAGGCGTTCGCGGTGCTGCTGCCGGTGCGTTCGGTGGGCGTCATGGGCGACGGCCGCACCTATGATTCGGTGCTGGCGCTGCGTGCCGTCACCTCCACCGACGGCATGACCGCCCAGGCGTTCCAATTCCCCGGCGACTTCCTGCCGCGCGTGGCGACCCGCATCGTCAACGAGGTGAAGGGCATCAACCGCGTCACCTACGACTATACGAGCAAGCCGCCCGGCACGATCGAGTGGGAGTGATCCCAGGCTCGCGATAATCGAACAGCTTCCGTCCGGCGCACTCCACCCGAGTGCGCCGGACGTTGCGTTTGGGGTTGTTACGTCGCGCTGCGGTCGCCGGGGCCGGCAGCGGGAGCCCCGCCGGCATGACTGATCCGCCACACCGTGTTGCCGACGTCGTCCGCCACCAGCAGCGCGCCGGTGCGGTCGACCGCAACGCCCACCGGCCGCCCGCGTGCCTTGCCGTCCTTCAGAAAGCCGGTGACGAAATCCTGCGGCATGCCCGTGGGGCGGCCGCCCTGGAAGCGGATGAACGCCACCTTGTAGCCATGGGGATCGCTGCGGTTCCAGCTGCCATGCTCGCCGACAAAGGCGCCGCCCCGGTAGGCCGCAGGGAAGCTCGCGCCGGTGTAGAAGGCCAGGCCGAGCGGCGCGACATGCGATCCCAGCGAATAATCGGGGGAGATCGCCTTGGCGACCAGCTCGGGCCGCTGCGGCCGCACGCGCGGGTCCACATGCTGCCCGTAATAGCTGTAGGGCCAGCCATAGAAGCCGCCCGGCCGCACCGACGTCATGTAATCGGGCACCAGGTCAGGGCCCAACTCGTCGCGCTCGTTGATGACGGCCCACAGCGTGTTCGACCCGGGGTAGAAGGTCAGCCCGTTGGGATTGCGCAGCCCGCTCGCGTACACCTTCAGCAGGCCCGTCCTGGGATCGACCTCCAGGATCGCCGCCCGGTCCCGTTCTGCCTCCTCGCCGCGCTCCATCGCGTTGCTGTTCGATCCGATGCCCACGTAAAGGCGGCTTCCGTCCGGGCTCGCCGTAAGGCTCTTGGTCCAGTGGTGGTTGATCGGCCCGGCCGGCAGGTCGGCGACCTTGACGCCCGGCGCGGTGATCCGCGTCTGGCCGGGTACGAAGGGATAGCGCACGATCGCGTCGGTGTTCGCGACGTACAGGTCGCTTCCGATCACCGCCACGCCGAAGGGCGCGTTCAGCTTGTCGACCAGCACCGATCGCCCGTCCGGCCGGCCGTCGCCATTGGCATCGCGCACCAGGGTGATGCGGTTGCTGGGTGCGGGTGCCTCGCCGCTCTTTGCCTGGCCATGCGCCATCGACATGATCCAGTCGCGGATCGGGTCCTTGGGCCGCTGGACCGGCTCGCCGCCTTCCTTCTTCGATTCCACGATCAGCACGTCGCCGTTGGGCAGCGCCAGCACGTTGCGCGGGTTGGAAAGCCCGGTCGCGATCGCCTCGATGCGGAACCCGGCCGGCACGGTCGGGGTCTCGCCCGTCTTCCAGCCCACGACCTTGTATACGCCGACGTCGGAGATCAGCGCCTCCTTCGGCTCGGGCAGGACGGGGTTCGGCCCGTATTGCGCGTTGGGGTCGATCTTCTGGCCGCCCCCGCAGCCGGCAAGGGCGGAAACGGCGAGCAGGGCTGCAAGGCTGCGCTTCATCACAGATCTCCCGCCACGCGGTGAGTGGCGGACTGCCAGAACCATCCGGCCAGCAGCGCGAGCACGACGGCCAGGATCGACAGCATCAGCCCGGTCGGCACCACCGCCGTCCACCCGTCGCGCGTGTGGACGAAGGAGTTGAACACCTCCACCACCCAGGCGGCGAGAAACAGCAGCGCATGCGCCGTCCACGCGCCCTTACGCCGCGCGCGGCTGCGGATCGTCTCCACGATCAGCACCACGCCGGCGACCCCGCCCACGACCAACCCGGCGAGCAGCAGCCAGCTCGAAAAATCGAGCCACATCATGTCGGGCGATCGGGAATAGACGATGTCGGTGATCAGCGCGCCGATGAAGCAGGTGATCGAAACCGGGAGCAGCGCGGAATAGATCCGGTGGCCGAGGACGCCGGGTGGCCGTCGATCCGCGTGCGCGATGCTCTCGGCCATAGGCATGTCCTTCCCTGTCTCTCTGGGGGCACTACGACCGGAGGGGGAGGGGAGTTCCCGCGCGGGCGTGCCGCGCGCGAAGCGGCCCGAGACGCTGTCTGGTCGATGAATGTCGCGGACGGACTTCGTTCAGGCCCGCGCGCTTAGCTTCTCCCCATCAAGATTGCAAAGGAGAGGACCATGCGTACGCTGATCATCCTGGCCACTGTGGCCGCTGCGGCCTTCACCCCGGCTGCGGCATCCGCCCAGCGCTATGGCTACAACCACGAAGTCCGGCGCGAGGTGCAGGAGTGCCGCCGCGAGCTGCGCCGTGCGGATAGCCGCCGCGAATACCGCCGCGAACAGCGCGAGTGCCGCCGCGAGATCGCAGAGGCGCGCCGCGACAGCCGTCGCGACTGGCGCCACGATCGCCGCGACTGGCGGGACAACCGTGGTCACTATGGCTGGCGCGACCGTCACTACGGCCAGCGCTGGTAACTACTCGACGCCGGGCAGGGGCAACCCTTGCCCGGCGCGGACGTCCCTGCCGATCGCGGCACCCGAACTAAGCCGCCGCCCCGGCGTTGGTCTCCCGTAACGGGAGCAGGCTGATGGTGGCAGAAGACGACCCGCGCCGGGCGGCGCAGCTGGTGGCAGGCGCTGCCGAACCGCTGCCCGATATCGACGATCCGGCGTTCGGGGCGCTGTTCGATCGCTTCGCCGACGCCCGCGTGGTGTGCCTGGGCGAGGCGAGCCACGGCACCTCCGAATTCTACCGCGCCCGGGCCGCCATCACCCGCCACCTGATCGAGCGGCACGGCTTCACCATGGTCGCGGTCGAGGCGGACTGGCCCGACGCGGCGGTCATCGATCGCACCGTGCGCGCAAGGCCTGCGCCGCCCGAGGCGCCGACCCCCTTCACCCGCTTTCCCGCCTGGATGTGGCGGAATGCCGAGTTCGACCGCTTCGTGGAGTGGCTCACCGCCCACAACGCCGATCGGGACGCATCCGCGCGCGTCAGCTTCCACGGGCTGGACCTCTACAACATGACGGCCTCGGTCGCCGCCGTGATCGGCTATCTGGAGCGGGTCGATCCGGTGGCCGCCGCCGAGGCCCGCCGCCTCTACGGCTGCCTGAAGCCCTGGAAGGAGCAGCCCGAACGCTACGGCCGCATGGCGCTGAGCGAAGGGCATGGCCGGTGCGAATCGGCGGTGGTGCAGCTGCTGCGTGACCTGTTCGCCAACGAAGCCGCCTATGCGCCCGGCGATCCGGACTCTTTTCTCGATGCGGCGCAGAACGCCCGGCTCGTCGCCAATGCAGAGGCCTATTATCGCGCCATGTACTATGGGTCGGCTGCCAGCTGGAATCTACGCGACGAGCATATGGCCGACACTCTGGAACTGCTGCTGCAGCGCAAGGGGCCGGATGCCAAGGCGGTGGTCTGGGCGCACAACAGCCATGTCGGTGACGCCCGCCGGACCGACATGGGCCAGAGCCGCGGTGAGCTGAACCTCGGCCAGCTGGTGCGGGAACGCTACGACGGCGCCGCCTGCCTGATCGGTTTCGGAACCCACGCCGGCACCGTGGCCGCCGCCGATGATTGGGACGCGCCCATGCGAATCATGTCGGTCAATCCGTCCCGCCCCGACAGCTTCGAACGGGTCCTCCACGACAGCGGCGCCCCCCGCTTCCTGGTCGATCTGCGCGAGGGGGCGGCAAGCCCCGAGCTGCGCGAGGCCCTCACGGCCGAACGGCTCGAGCGGTACATCGGCGTCATCTACCGCCCCGACACAGAACGCTGGAGCCACTATTCCGAGGCGACGCTGGCGCAGGAATATGATGCCTTCCTGTGGTTCGACACCACGACTGCCGTGCAGGCTACGGCGGCAAGCAGCGAGGCGGGGCAGGACGAGACCTGGCCCACGGGATTGTAGAGGGACGGCCGCTAACAGTCGGAACCGCGCCGCCGGAGTGGCGCGCGGTCGCGCATGGTGCCTATGATGGCCCTCACCTGTCCGGGAGATCCCAATGCGCTTCCTGTTCGCCGCCTGTCTTGCCGCTGCGACAATCGCCAGTCCTGCCGCCACGCGTCCGGCGATCCCCCAGTCCGCGGCACCCGACCCGAAGACCGCGGTCTACGAGTTGCGCATCTACCACCCCGCGCCCGGCAAGCTCGCCGCCCTCAACGCCCGCTTCCGGGAGCATACGCTCAAGCTCTTTGCCAAACACGGCATGCACAATGTCGCCTATTGGAACGAGCAGCCGACGGCGGAAGCGCCGGAGGGCCGGATCGTCTACGTTCTCGCCTATCCGAGCCGGGCGGCGCGGGAGGCGAGCTGGAAGGCGTTCGGCGCCGATCCGGAATGGCGTGCGGTGGTCGCCACCTCCGAAGCCGGCGGCAAGCTGGTGACGAAGGTCGACAGCGTGTTCATGACGCTGGCCGACTATTCCCCGCGCCTCCCGCTCCGCTGAGACGACGCGGGAAGGCTGCGTGCCGCCGATCCGGCACGCAGCCGCTCTTCAGCGCTAGGCGGCGCGCAGCGTGCGTGCCGCGGCGACCATCGCCTCGATCGCCGGCTTCACCTCGTGCCATTTGCGCGTCTTCAGCCCGCAGTCCGGGTTCACCCAGAGCTGCTCGGGCCTCAGATGCTGCTGGGCCAGCCGCATCAGCTCGACCATCTCGGCCTCGCCCGGCACGCGTGCGGAGTGGATGTCGTACACGCCCGGGCCGATCGCGCTCGGGTAGCGGTACTTCGCGAACGCCTCCAGCAGCTCCATCCGCGACCGCGCCGTCTCGATCGAGATCACATCGGTGTCCATCGCGCCGATCGACGGCAGGATGTCGTTGAACTCCGAATAGCACATGTGCGTGTGGATCTGCGTGCCGTCCGCCACGCCTGCGGCCGAAAGGCGGAAACAGTCCACCGCCCAGTCGAGATACGGCTGCCAGTCGCGCTTCCTAAGCGGCAGCCCCTCGCGCAGCGCCGCCTCGTCGATCTGGATCGCCCTGCACCCGGCCGCTTCCAGGTCCAGCACCTCGTCGCGGATCGCAAAGGCGATCTGGCGGCAGGAGGCCTCGCGCGGCTGGTCGTCGCGCACGAAGCTCCAGTTGAGGATCGTGACTGGCCCGGTGAGCATGCCCTTCACGGGCTTGTCGGTGAGGCCCTGCGCAAAGCGCCACCAATCCACCGTCATCGGGTGGGTACGGCGGACGTCGCCGAACAGGATCGGCGGCCGGACGCAGCGCGAGCCATAGCTCTGCACCCAGCCGTTCACCGTGAAGGCGAAGCCGGCGAGCTGCTCGCCGAAATACTGCACCATGTCGTTGCGCTCGAACTCGCCGTGGACGAGCATGTCGAGCCCCACATCTTCCTGCCAGCGGATGGCGCGCTCGGTCTCCTCGCGCAGGAACTGCTGGTAGCCGGCATCGTCGAGGTTGCCGCGATTATGCTCGGCACGCGCATGGCGTACCTCGGCGGTCTGCGGGAAGGAGCCGATGGTGGTCGTAGGGAAGGGCGGCAGGTCGAGCAGCCCGGCCTGCGCACGCGCGCGTTCGGCATGGCCGGAGCGGCGCTCCCGCATGTCCGGCGTCGCCTGCGCCACCCGCGCCTGCACCGCCGCGTCGTGGATGCGGGGCGACACCTTCCGGTTCGCTGCCGCCTCCGCCGCCGCCGCGAGCGGCCCCGCCACGCTGTCCCGTCCTTCGTTCAGCGCGCGCTTGAGGACGGCCAGTTCCTCTACCTTCTGAACCGCAAAGGCGAGCCACTGCTTCACCTCCGCGTCGAGCCTGGGCTCGAGCGTCAGGTCCACCGGCACGTGCAGCAGCGAGCAGGACGGCGCCAGCACCACGTCGCGCGATGCCGCGATGGGTGCCACGCGTTCCAGCACCGCGTCCAGGTCGGCACGCCAGACGTTGCGCCCGTCGATCACGCCTAGCGAAAGCAGCAGGTCCTTGGGCGCCGCCCGCAGGACGGCATCGAGCTGTCCGGGCGCGCGGACGAGATCGACGTGGAGGCCCTGCACCGGCAACGCAGTCGCCAAGGCCAGATTGTCCTCCAGCCCGCCGAAATAGGTCGTCAGCATCAGCTTCGGGCCGGACCGCTGGAGCGCGGCATAGGCGCGGGTGAAGGCGGCGCGCTGCTGCTCCGACAAGTCGGTGACCAGGATCGGCTCGTCGATCTGCACCCACTCGGCCCCGGCATGGGCGAGATGGCCCAGGATCACGCGGTAGAGCCCTAGCACTTCGTCGAGCAGGTCGAACGGGTCGATCCCATGCCCCTTGGCAAGGCTCAGCCAGGTGACCGGGCCGAGCAGCACCGGCCGCGTCTCATAACCCTGCGCTTGGGCCTCGCGATATTCCTCGACCACCTTCAACCGCCCGAGCGCGAGCTTGCGGTCGGGTTCGATCTCCGGGACGATGTAGTGGTAGTTGGTGTCGAACCACTTCGTCATCTCGCCGGCGGTCACCGAACCGTGCGAATGGCCGCATCCCGCGTCCTCGCCCGTGGTGCCCCGCGCCATCGCGAAATAGGTCGCCAGGTCGGTGACCCCGTCCGCCGCGCCATAGCGGCTCGGGATCGCGCCCAGCATCACGCTGGTGTCCAGCACATGGTCGTAGAGCGAGAAGTCGTTGGAGGGCAGCCAGTCGGCGCCCAGCGCCTTCTGCCGCGCCCAGGCGGCGGTGCGCAGGCCCGATGCGGCCTCCTGCAGCTCGGCTTCGCCGATCCTGCCGGACCAGAACTTCTCCAACGCGAACTTCAACTCGCGGCGCGGACCGATGCGGGGAAACCCCAAGGTCGCGATCGTCACTGTCATGTCTTCAACCCCGAAGAGGGCGAAGCGCCGGACCGAGCGCAGGCAGGCACGCGCCAGGGATCGCCCGGCCGCACAAGCACGCGACCAGACCGGGCACCCCGCCGGTGGACGTTATGGCGTCAAAGGCAGGTCTCCTGGCTCGCGGGTCAGCACGGACGATCCGTCTTCCCAAGGCGCAGGGGCCTCAGTGACATGGTTGGATCGCCGCTCGCCGCTTACAGTTGCGGGGGCAGCGCCGGCCTTGCCCATCACGAGCGCACCGGCTTCCCGTCTTAGCTCCGGCGCAGGCACGCGCCCGGCCGGAGAACCTCGACGCAATAAGCATCGGCGCAAACCGCGCGCCGGTCAACCGTCATATAAAGAGATCTTTATATGACGCTCTGCACCCCTCCATATCCCGGGCGGCGGCGGAACGGGCCCGCCGCGCCGTCGTTGAGTCGGGAAAGCTGAGGAGCAAGCAGATGGCCACGACACAGGAAGCATCTTCGGGAAATGTCGGCCGCACGGTCGCGATCGGCGCCGCGACGGGAGTGGTCGCCGGGCTCCTCGCCAATTTCCTGCGCAAGGCTGCGGTGCAGGCGCCGACGGTGATGGCCGGCCGCTGGGACAAGGCGCTGGCGGCCGAGCACGCCGCGGCGCTCAAGATCTTCGACCTGTTGGAAAAAACGAGCGACGAGGACACCGCCCGCCGCGCCTTCCTGCTGATGCAGTTGAAGCACGCGATCAGCAAGCATGCCTTCCAGGAGGAGAACGTCGTCTACGCGATGATGCGCGACCAAGGCCTGACGGAGGCGGCGGACCATCTCAACCACGAGCATGGCTATGTGAAGCAGTATTTCTTCGACCTGACCGAGATGCCCAAGGACGATCCGGCCTGGCTTCCCAAGCTCAAGGAATTCCGCGGCCTGATCGAAAGCCACATGCGCGAGGAGGAACAGGACCTGTTTCCCAAACTGCGCGACCAGCTTTCCGAGGCGCAGAACAAGCACATCACCGCCGCCATGAACAAGGAAGGCCTCAAGCTCGCCTGACGGCGCCTCCCTCGCGCCCGGCCGCCGCCGCTCCGGAGCCCCGCCGGGCGGCGGTCAGGGCTCCGCCCTGCGGCCCCGCGCGCGGACGGCGAAGCCCAGTGCCGCACCCGCCAGCGCAACCGCCCCGAGCGCGAGCCCCGGGTGGGTGCGGGTGGCCGTGAAGGCGCTGACCGACCGTCCCTTCTGCTCGCCCTCGACGATCCCGTCCTTGCCGTCCGGCGCGTAGAGATTGCCCGGGCTCACCGGCACCGGCTGGCTGGGATCGGCCAGCAGCACGCTCATGTTCTGCGCCACCCGGTCGAACAGCCGCGGCACCAGCTGTGCGCCCAGCACCTGCAGCTTGCCCACCCCGCCGACGGTCAGTGACCGCCGCGGGTGCTGTGCCGCGTCCAGGATCGCGTCCGCCACCAACGATGGTGCGTAGAGCGGCGGCGGCAGCTGCGCCTTGTAGCCGGTCAGGTTGCGGCCGTGCTGGGGGAAAGGGGTGCCGACCGGGCCCGGCTTGATCAGGGTGATCGACACCGGCGCGCCCTCCGCCATCATCTCCAGCCGCAGCGAATCCGTGAAGCCCTTCACCGCATGCTTGGACGCCGTGTAGGAGGAAATCACGGGCGACGGCATGTCGGAGTTGATCGACCCGACGTTGATCAGCGCGCCGCCGCCGGGCTTCTCCTTCAGGTGGCGCAGCGCTGTCAGCGATCCGTACACCACCCCCCAGTAATTCGTTTCGAACACTTGGCGGTGGTCGGCCGTGGGCGTCTCCAGCGCGGCGGCATAGACGCCGATACCGGCATTGTTCACCCAGGTGTCGAAGCCGCCGAAATGGTCGATCGCAAAGGCCGCCGCGCGCTCGACTTCCTCCTCCTGGCCGACATCGGCGACGAAGGTGGCGGCGCTGCCGCCGGCGGTCTGGATCTGGTCGCGGACCCGCGCCAGCGCATCGCCGTCGCGCGCGATGAGCACCACCCGCGCTCCCGCCGCCGCCGCCCGGCGGGCCGTCTCCAGCCCGTGGCCGGAACTTGCGCCGGTGATGACGATCACCTGCTCGGAAAGCGGCTTCAGCTGGGCCTTCATGCTACCTCGTCTGGCTGTGCGACGCCGTAAACGGGGCCGCCGTGAGGGCGCAGAACGAGCCGCGGCTGCGATCCGATCCCTGGCGGCTCTGGCGGCGGCGCAGGCGCTTGGCTATGCGGGCAGCTTGCAGGGGAGGGGCGAGAATGAACGTACGGAACGGCCGGGTCGGGGGCATGGGGCTGGCGGCTGCGGTGCTGCCGCTGCTGTTGGTCGCCTGTTCGGACGAGGCGCCGCGTTCGGATCCGGCGCTGCCGCCGCAAGCCGCCGCGACCAGCCTGCCGCCGGCGATGCTCGGCCGCTGGGGTGAGGACGCGGCCTGTGTCCAGCCGCTCGAGGTGACGGCGGATCGCATCGCCGGCGCCCGCATCGACGCGGTCACCACCGCCGCCGATGGTGCGGTCGACGTCGACACCTCGGCGGAGGTCGACGGCATCACCACCGGGCGGCGCTATCGGCTCGCGAGGTCCCGCGGCGAGCGGCTGGCCGTCACCGTCGACGGCGCCACCGCCACCCGCATCCGCTGCCCGTGACGCCGGTAGAGGCCGGCCCCGGCGACGCCGCCGCCGTGGTCTCGCTGTGGCAGGCGGCGGGGCTGACGCGGCCCTGGAACGATCCTGCTGCCGATTTCGCCCGCGCGCTCGCCGCCGCGGATTCGACGGTGCTGGTGCTGCGCGACGGCCGGGCGCTGATCGGCAGCGTCATGGTCGGCTATGACGGCCACCGCGGCTGGGTCTATTATCTCGCCGTCGCCCCCGACCACCGTCGCCACGGGCTCGGCCGCACGCTGATGGGGGCGGCGGAGTCGTGGCTGCGTGCCCGCGGCTGTCCCAAGATCCAGCTGATGGTCCGCGCCGGCAATGCCGATGCGCTCGCCTTCTACGATCGGCTGGGGCTCGCCCCCCAGGACGTCGTCACGCTCGGCCGCTTCCTGGATCCCGATCCCGCCTGACGGGGCGGCCCCGGCGCTTCCGAAACCTTTGCCGCGCGGCTCGCGTTCGCATGCCTGTCCGGCCCGCGCCCCCGCGATCCGACCGGGCGTCGAGGAACGCGGATGGCCAATTTCATGTTCTGCACGGGGATCGAGAACAGCATCCCCACCATCGACAACGGCCGCACCCGCGTCGACCAGATGGAGTCCTGCGGCCATTATGCGCGCTGGCGCGAGGATTTCGACCTGGTTGAGGATCTCGGTATCCGCTTCCTCCGCTTCGGTCCGCCACTGCACAAGACGCTGCTGGGCGCGGGCAAGTACGACTGGGAATTCGCGGACCTGACCCTCGGCGACCTGCGCCGCCGCGACATCACGCCCATCGTCGATCTCTGCCACTTCGGCGTGCCGGACTTCATCGGCGACTTCCAGAACCCGGACTTTCCGGAGCTGTTCGCCGACTATGCCGCGGCCTTCGCGCGGCGCTATCCCTGGGTGCAGCTCTACACGCCGGTCAACGAGATGTTCATCTGCGCGGTCTTCTCCGCGCTCTACGGCTGGTGGAACGAGCAGCTGGCAAGCGACCGCGCCTTCGTCACCGCGCTCAAGCACATCGTGAAGGCGAACGTCCGCGCGATGCAGGCGATCCTGCAGCATCGGCCGGACGCCATCTTCATCCAGAGCGAATCCTCGGAATATTTCCACGCCGACAGCCCGGCCGCGATCCACCCGGCCGAGATCATGAACGCGCGCCGCTTCCTCAGCCTCGACCTCAACTACGGCCGCCGGGTCAACAGTGAGATGTACGAGTATCTGATGGACAACGGCATGACACGGGAGGAGTACCACTTCTTCCTCGGCAACCGCCTGAAGCAGCACTGCATCCTCGGCACCGATTACTACTGGACCAACGAGCATCGCGTGCACCAGGATGGTCGCACCTGGGCCTCGGGCGAAGTGTTCGGCTACAGCGAGATCACCCGCCAATATTACGGGCGCTACGGCCTGCCGGTGATGCACACCGAGACCAACATCGCCGAGGGACCGAACGGCGACGAGGGCGTCAACTGGCTGTGGAAGGAATGGGCCAATGTCCTGCGCCTGCGCAACGTCGGCATCCCGACCGTCGGCTTCACCTGGTACTCGCTGACCCATCAGATGGACTGGGACACGGCGCTGCGCGAACAGAACGGCCGGGTGACGCCGGTCGGCCTCTACGACCTCGATCGCAACATCCGCCCGGTCGGCAAGGCGTACAAGCAGCTGATCGCCGACTGGCGCGACGTGCTGCCGGCGCAGAGCCTGTGCCTGGTGGTCCCGGTCGTGCCGCCCGCCGCAAGCGATGCGCCCGATGCATGGGAGCAGGAGGTCGAGGCCACCGCCCGTAGGGGGAATTCCGCGCCTTAGGGGCAGGACGACGCATCCGCGGCGGCAAGCAGTTCTGCCGCAGTCAAACCGCTGCCCTGACGCGACGAACCCTCAGGAATCATCGCGCGTGGTTTCCTTGTCGCCAGCCTTGTCGGGCGCCTTCTTGGTCGCGGTCTTGCGTGCACCCGTACCGGTTCCGCCGCCACGACCGGTGCCGGTGCTGCCACGCGCACCGTCGCCGCCCTTGGTGGTGATCGCCCCGGGATTGCCGCCTGCACCTTTCTGAGCCACGTCGAACCTCCGTCTTGCCACAGAGCCAACCCGCCGGCCCGCCCCCGGTTCCAACCGGCGCCGCGTCCTGAGGGCTCGACCGTGAAACCCAAACGCAAACGGCCGCTAACGCCCGGATCAATTCGTTCTCGACCGATCTATCGATGCCTGATTGCGGACAGTCTTGGGACCTGTAGGATCGAGAACATCGAGGCACGGACACGCACGCCACGGAGAAGCCAAAGTGAAAGGGTGTCTGCGCATGGTCCTCCCAATCATCGTCTTGATCGCGCTGGCAATATATTGTGCTTTCCCGCATCCCACTCATAATCAAGCGCAATTGGAGGCAATCGCAGCCGATGCCGAGCATCTGATGGCGACTCATCCGCTCGGGCCGTCAGACCAGTCCGCTGACATCCCGAAAGGAAAGTGGCCACCTTCTATCGCCAAGTTGGAGCCGTATTCTGTGACGGTCCACCACGGCATGGTGGATATTACGACAAAGCCGTTTTTTGATGGCGGCTGGGGGTATAGCTTTGCTCCATACAAGCAGGATGCGACAACGCTCGTCGAATGCTGGTCAGAACTGGAGCACGGCGTATATTGGCATGTCCCCTGCTGACCGGAGCTCCACAACCTGGGCAATAGGGTAAGCTTGAGGTTCGCCGACGGCCCCGCTGTCGTGTCTCCGCTCAAATCCGACGGGCAGCTAACCACCAAATCAGGTCGTTCTGCGGTGGCTCGGGGTAAACGGCAGCAATCGCCTAGTTTCGGGCGTTCGGTAACTCGTCAGCATTGCCCGATTGCTTCCCGTGCGACACACTGGTGGTCGAAGCCTCTGGAGCGAAGAATGCCCCCTATGATGGTAATGCTGGTGAGTTTGGCAGGGGGCGCTTTACAGGTTCAGCCGAGCCCTCCGTCACAAGGAGTGGCGATCTCGCCGCCGAAGCCCGCGATGCGGCAGGGCGGCTCGATTGGAAAGTCTGCCTATCCGGCCGAGGCGCTGAAACGGCGTCAGGATGGGACGACCACCCTCACTGTTCATGTGAGTTCGAAGGGCAAGGTGACCACGTGTTCGATCACGGAAACGAGTGGGTCCACTAGCCTTGATGACGCAAGTTGCGCATTCGTTCGCAGCGTGCGGTTTGATCCGGCTCGCGACGAGAATGGCCGAGCCGTGGAAGGAGACGCTCGGTTTCCCATGACATGGCGGTTGCCGAAGGATTGAACCTTCGACGCCCGCTTCGCTGCAGCGCGAATGTCGGCGTACCACTTCAGCCGCCAGGCAGTCGTCCGCCACTCGCTTTCCACCACGTCTGCCATGTCTCGTCGATCCGCCGCTTGACGGCTGCATACAGAACCAGGGCTGCGCCCAAGTTCTCGAACCAGCTTCACAGCTATCGGTCCCCTCGTTACTGAGGCCGCCGACTATCGGGCCAGTACATCAGGGGGAATGACTTTGCGCACCGTGTGGATCAAGGTTCTTGCGTCGGTTTCCGTGTCGATGCTCGCCTGGGGCGCCGTCCCCGCGGATGCGCAGTTCGGCATGCTCGGCGATCTCGCCAAGCGTGCGGGCGTCTCGATGCCCAGCCTGCGCAAGGAACCGATCACCACCAGCCTTCCCGACGCGCGCTGGGGCGATCCCAGCCAGGACGGCTTCGTGCCGCGGGAAGCCAAGCGCAACCTCGCCGAACTGCAGCGCACGCCCAACGGCGGCTTCGTCCTGCAGCCGGGCTATTACAGCTTCCACGACCAGAGCTACTGCCTGCACGCCGGCACCCACGGGCCGGGCAACGGCGACGGCTATCTCTACGCCCCGCCGCTCGGCGCGGCCAAGGACGCGGTGATCACCATCGTCCGCAACTCGGTCCAGCACCCGGAGATCGACCAGCACACCATCCAGGCGCTGCTGTGGGCGATCCTCTCGCGCGCGAAGCTGGAGGACATGTCCAACGAGCATCGCGCCGCCGCCGCCCAGCTGCTGACCCCGCGCCAGCTCGCCGGACTCAACCGCGGCGTGCTCGACATGCTCTCGTCCGGCCCGATCGCGGACAACCTGCCGTCTGAGGTGCGCGCCGTGCTCCGCGCGGAAGCGGACCTGCGCCAGATGCTGACCACCCCCGGCACCAGCTACGGCGAGCTGGAGCGCGTGGCGGTGCTCGCCGGCATGGCTCCCGTGGGGGCCGGCAGCCGCGACGTGCCGAACGGCCGCTGGAGCCACCATCCGGACGGCTATTGGGTCCGCTACCTGCCCAGCAGCTACACCAACACGGTGGTAGAGATCTGGGTCCCCGCCAATGCGCCCGGTGTCGGCAAGGAGTTCGATCCCGCCACCCACATCGCCGTCCCGGGCAACACCGCCCGCCAGCGCCTGATCCAGTCCGGCCGCGCCTACCGCGCGAGCTGACTGGGCGCTGCCGCCTTAGATCGTCAACGGCGGATGAGGCGGCCGCCCCGGCCTTTCGCACCTGCGCCCCGACCGATAGGGCGGGGGGCAATAGCTGCGGCGCATTCAGGTAAAGGCGAGCCACGATGACGATCGTTCTGTACGGGATCCCCAACTGCGACACCGTCAAGAAGGCACGGCTGTGGTTGGCCGAACGCGGCATCGATCACGAATTCCACGACTACAAGAAGCAGGGCGCGGACCCCGAACGGATCGCCGGCTGGATCGCGCAGGCCGGACTGGCGCGGGTCCTGAACAAGGCGGGCACGACGTACAAGCGGCTGCCCGATGCGGTCAAAGTCGAGATGGAAGGGGACAAGGCGACGGAAGTGATGGCTGCCCAGCCGTCCACCATCAAGCGGCCGATCGTCGAATACCCTGGAGGGCTGCTGGTAGGGTTCAAGCCGGAGGAGTGGGAGGCGGCTTTCGCGTCCCAGTCTTCTGCTTCTCCCTGCTGATCGACTCTTCCGCACGGCTGGCAGAGCTTTCGATCTCCAAGAGCTTCCTCGGTACCAAGTACTTACTTGAAAGCCTAGGTATTTTCTCGCGACCCGATCCGTGTTTTTCATCGCGAACATCACTGGTGAGGATGCGGAACATAGATAAGCTCGGTCGGTCGGAACTGTCCCGAGTCGTATTTATCCCTTGGGCATAGTTTTTCCGACTAGGCACATAGGGGGTTGTCATGAGGAAGCCCTACATCGCTGGTGCAATCGCGTTGCTTGCTGTCGCCTCTCCACTATACGCGCAAAGCGCCGTGCAGGTTGTCGTCAGCCAGTTCGAGCATTGCGTTAGTCAACATCGGAACCTGACGTTGCGACAAGGCTTTGTCGGTCATGTGAACGAGGGAAGTTTCGTTCGGCATCGGCTGCGGACCGACTTCAACGGCCGACTGGAACTGCACGGCTTCTGCGATGCTGATTGCAGTGACATGGACCTGGAGGTCGTCGACCAGAACGGCTATCTGGTTGTAGCCGACACGACCGACGACGATGTTCCCATCGTCGCCTTCTATCCAGATCCGGGCGTCGAATACACCGTCAACGCCAAGATGTTCTCGTGCTCGTCGAATCGTTGCTACTATTCGGTCGCCACGTTCACATGAAGAAGGCGGGTATGCCCTCCTTCACGCCTGCGCCCAACCAGGGAGCTTGATGCACGCGAGCCTCGCCCCGGCAATGCCATGCACGTGCCGGCGCTTGTGATCGCTCGCGGCGGGGTCCAGGACGCTGCTGGCCGGGTCTGGGCATGATGCCTGTGCCCGGCCGTGGATCCGATCGGTCCAGGGGGTCATTCGGAGGGTGACTGGCGCGCGGGCGCCGCAGCCTCTATTCCGCGCCCATGTCCACCACCTCTTCCATCGAGGGCGGCGCACGTCGTGCCGATCCCGCGTCTCCTCCCGCCAAGCGGCTGACCGTGCCGGCGCTCCGCGCCCGCAAGGGTGCCGATGCCGAGCCGCTGGTGATGATCACCGCCTATACCGCGCGCATGGCGCAGCTGCTCGATCCGCATTGCGACGTGCTGCTCGTCGGCGACAGCCTGGCGCAGGTGATCTACGGCCTTCCCTCGACGGTGCCCGTCACGCTGGAGATGATGGCTGCGCATGGCGCGGCGGTGGTGCGCGGCAGCGATCACGCGCTGGTCGCGATCGACATGCCCTTCGGCAGCTATGAGGCGAGCCCCGCCCAGGCCTTCGAAAGCGCCGCGCGGCTGCTCAAGGAAACCGGCGCCGCTGCGGTGAAGCTGGAGGGCGGGGAGGCGATGGCGCCGACCGTGCGCTTCCTCACCGAGCGCGGCATCCCCGTGATCGGCCACGTCGGCCTCACGCCCCAGGCGGTGAACCTGCTGGGCGGCTATGGCGCGCGCGGCCGCAGCGAGGTGGAGGCCGCCAAGATCGTCGCCGACGGCGTCGCCATTGCAGAGGCCGGCGCCTTCATGGTCGTGATCGAGGGCGTCCTGGAGCCGATCGCGATCGAGGTGACCGACCGCGTCGCCTGCCCAACCATCGGCATAGGCGCGTCGGCCCGGTGCGACGGGCAGGTGCTGGTGGGAGAGGACATGCTCGGCCTGTTCGATCGCACCGCGCGGTTCGTGAAGCGCTACGAGGATCTCGCCGGCCGTATTTCGGCCGCGGTTGAAGCCTATGCGGGGGAAGTGCGGTCGCGTGCGTTTCCCGCCGCGGAACACCTCTATCAACCCAGGGTCTGAACGGCTTTCGTTTCCCCTCGCGCGCCGCTAGATAGCGCGCTTCGTTCGCCGCACGCATGGAGTAGGACTTGGCGCTCACCCCCCAGAACAACCAGGCCTTCCTGCGCGAAGTCGACGAGGAGCTGCGGCGCGACCAGGTGGCGAGCTTCGGCCGCCGCTACGGCCTGTGGGTCGCGGTGGCGATCGTCGCAGTGCTGGCGGCATTCGGCGGCTGGATCTGGTGGCAGCACCACCAGAAGGAGAAGGCGGCCGAACAGGGCGTGCTGCTGCAGCAGGCGATGGACGACCTGGGCGCAAGCAAGGTCAATGCCGCCACCGGGGCGCTCGCCAAGCTCGAGAACTCCGGCAGCGACGGCTACCGCGCCTCGGCCAAGTTCGTGCAGGCCGACATCCTGCTCAACAAGCAGGATCTGAAGGGCGCCGCCGCCAAGTTCGCCGAGGTCGCGAACGACAGCTCGCTTCCGGGCGAGTTCCGCGATCTCGCGCTCCTGCGCCAGACCGCGGCCGAATATGACACGTTGAAGCCCCAGGCCGTCGTCGATCGGCTGCGCGGCCTCGCCAGCAAGCAGAGCCCCTGGTTCGGCAGCGCCGGCGAAATGGTCGCGATCGCCTATGTCCGCCTGGGTCGCCGCGACCTGGCCGGCAAGATGTTCGGGGAAATGGCCCAGACCGAAAGCGTGCCGGAATCGATCCGGCAACGTGCGGTTCAGATGGCGAGTGCTCTTGGCGTAGACGCGCCCGCCCCCAAGGCGCCGACGACCCCCACCTCAGAGGAAAAGAACGCAGGATGAGGACCAGCGCGAAGCTGATGACGGCCGTGGCAGCGCTTTCGCTGCTCGGCGGCTGCGGCATCTTCAAGGGCGATGGCAAGCGCAAGACGCCGATCCTCGGCGAGCGCGTGCCGATCTTGTCCGCGGAGAACGACGTGACGGTCGATCCGTCGCTCGCCGCCGTGCAGGTGCTGCTGCCGCCGCCGGTCGCCAACGTCGACTGGACCCAGCCGGGCGGCAACGAGTCGAAGGCGATGGGCCATCTCGCGCTCGGCGCCTCGCCCAGCCGCGTGTGGAGCGCCCGCATTCCCGGCGGCACCACCCGCGTCCGCCTGGCCGCGGCCCCGGTGGTCGCCGGCGGCCGTCTCTACGTCATGGACGTGGACGGCGTGGTTCATTCCTTCGACGCGACCACCGGCGCCGCCGGCTGGACGGCCACCACCGTCAAGGATGCCGACAAGGGCAACCAGGCGGCGCGCTTCGGCGGCGGCGTGAGCGTCGGGGAAGGGCGCCTGTTCGCCACCAACGGCCTCGGCGACGTGGTCGCGCTCAACGTGGCGGACGGTGCCGAAGTGTGGCGCGCCAAGCCGGGCGGCCCGCTGCGCGGTGCCCCCACGGTCGCCAACGACCAGGTCTATGTCGTCAGCCAGGACAACCAGCTGTTCGCGCTGGCGCAGGCCGATGGCACCGTCGTCTGGACCCAGGCCGGCTCGGTCGAGAGCCAGGGCGTGTTCGGCGTCGCAGCCCCCGCCTCGGCACAGGGCACGGTGGTCGCCGGCTTCTCCTCGGGCGAGCTCAACGCCTACCGCTACGAGAACGGCCGCTCGCTCTGGACGGACAGCCTGTCGCGCACCAGCGCCACCACCTCGGTCTCCTCGCTCGCGGACATCGATGCGGAGCCGGTGATCGACGCCGGCCGCGCCTATGCGGTCGGCCAGGGCGGTCGCATGGTCGCGCTCGAGGTCACCAGCGGCCAGCGCCTGTGGGAGCAGAACCTCGCCGGCATCTCGACCCCTGCGGTCGCCGGGGAATGGCTGTTCGTCGTCACCGACGATGCGCGCCTGCTCTGCGTCGCGCGCGGCAGCGGCAAGGTCCGCTGGATGCACCAGCTGCCCCGCTACAAGAACGAGAAGAAGAAGAAGGGCCCGATCCTGTGGGTCGGCCCGGTGCTCGCCGGCAACCGCCTGGTGCTCGCCAACTCCGAAGGCCAGCTGGTCTACGCCTCGCCCGAGGACGGCAATGTCAGCGCCACCCTCGAGGCTTCCAACGGCCCGATCGGCCTCTCGCCGGTGGTCGCCAACTCGACCCTCTACCTGCTCGATGATTCGGGCACGATCAGCGCCTGGCGCTGATCGCTGCTGAAAACGGATATGCCGCTTCCTACCGTCGCCATTATCGGACGCCCCAATGTGGGCAAGTCGACGCTGTTCAACCGGCTCGTCGGCAAGCGGCTCGCGCTTGTCGACGACCAGCCGGGCGTCACGCGCGACCGGCGGGAGGGGGATGCCAACCTCCTCGGCCTGGAGTTCCGGATCATCGACACCGCCGGGTTCGAGGATGAGGACCCGCAAAGCCTGCCCGGCCGCATGCGCCAGCAGACCGAGGCGGCCGTCATGGACGCCGACGTCGCGCTGTTCATGATCGACGCCCGCGCCGGCGTGACCCCGCTGGACGAGGAAATCGCCCGCTGGCTGCGTGCCGCCGACCGCCCGGTCGTGGTGCTCGCCAACAAGGCGGAGGGCCGGGCGGGCGAGACCGGCGTGATCGAGGCGATGGCGTTCGGCTTCGGCGATCCCGTGCCGCTGTCTGCCGAGCATGGCGAGGGCGTGGTCGACCTGTTCGACGCGCTGCGCCCGTTCGTCGACCGGGAGGACGAGGACGAGCCGGAGGAGGATCCCGAATCCCCCGACGCGCCGCTCAAGCTCGCGATCGTCGGCCGCCCGAACGCGGGCAAGTCGACGCTCATCAACCGCATGCTCGGCCAGGACCGGCTCATCACCGGGCCGGAGGCGGGCATCACCCGCGACTCGATCGCGATCGAATGGGAATGGGAGGGCCGCCCGGTCCGCCTGATCGACACCGCCGGCATGCGCAAGCGCGCGCGCGTGCAGGAGAAGCTGGAAAAGCTCTCGGTCGCCGACGCGCTGCGTGCGGTCGACTTCGCCGAGGTCGTCGTGCTGCTGCTCGACGCCACCCGCGGGCTGGAGGTGCAGGACATCAAGATCGCCGATCGCGTCCTCCAGGAAGGCCGCGCGCTGGTGATCGCCCTCAACAAATGGGACGTGGCGGAGAACGCCTCCAGCCTGTTCAACGGCGTCAAGGGCGCGCTGGAAGAGGGGCTGGCGCAGGCCAAGGGCGTGCCGCTGCTTACCGTCTCCGCGTTCAGCGGCAAGGGCATCGACACGCTGCTCAAGGTCGCGTTCGAGACGCGCGAGGCCTGGAGCCGCCGCGTGTCGACCGGCCAGCTCAACCGCTGGTTCGACCGCGCGATCGAGGCCAATCCGCCGCCCGCACCGGGCGGCAAGCGCATCAAGATGCGCTACATCACGCAGAACAACACGCGTCCGCCCAGCTTCGTGCTGTTCGGCACGCGCGTCGACATGCTGCCGGAAAGCTACAAGCGCTACCTCATCAACGGCATCCGCCGCGAGTTCGATTTCGGTGCGGTGCCGGTGCGCCTGAACCTGCGCGCGCCCAAGAACCCGTTCGACAACAAGGACGGATGATCGACGCCCGCGGCCTGCGCTGCCCCTGGCCGGCCCTGCGCCTGGCCAGGGCGCTCCGCCTGGGGGAGCAGCCGGAGCCGTTCGAGGTTCTCGCCGACGATCCCAATGCCGAACGCGAGATGCGTGCCGTGGCCGAGGCCGCCGGCCGCCGCCTGATCCGCCTCGCCGACGCCCGCTTCGAAGTCCGTCCCGCCGCCTGAGCCGCGGCGGATTGCCACCGGCGACCCGCCGGCGTACCACCCCCCCGTTCTCGGGAGTTTTCGAAATGATCCAGCGTTACCGCTAAGGCGGCAAAACCTGCGCCAGCGGAGCGATCCGCCGACCGGACTCTGTTTCGAGAACATCATGCAACGACTGAAGAACAAGACGTGCGTCGTCACCGGCGCCGCGCGTGGCATCGGCCGCGCCATCGCCGCCCGCTTCCACGACGAAGGGGCAATCGTCATCCTGACCGACATCGACGCCGTCTCGGGAGCGGCTGCGGCCGCCGAGATCGGCTGCCGGTTCGAACCCCTCGACGTGCGCGAGGAAGGCGACTGGGCGCGGCTGGCCGGCATCGTCCCGGTGGCCGATGTGGTGGTCAACAATGCCGGCATCACCGGGTTCGAGGGGGGCATGGTGCCCCACGACCCAGAACACGCCAGCCTCGCGGACTGGCGCGCCGTACACCGCGTCAACCTGGACGGCACCTTTCTCGGCTGTCGCTACGCGATCGGCGCGATGAGGGGGACGGGGACGGGTTCGATCCTCAACATCTCCTCGCGCTCGGGGCTGGTCGGCATTCCGGGTGCGGCGGCCTATGCCGCGTCCAAGGCCGCGATCCGCAACCACAGCAAGACGGTCGCGCTCTATTGCGCGCAGCAGGGCTGGCAGATCCGCTGCAACTCGATCCACCCGGCCGCCATTCTCACCCCCATGTGGGAGCCGATGCTGGGAAGCGGCCCGGGTCGGGAGGCGAGGATGCAGGCGTTGGTGGCCGACACCCCGCTCAGGCGCTTCGGCATGCCCGAGGAAGTCGCGGCACTCGCGGTGACGCTCGCCTCGGACGAGGCGACCTACGTCACCGGCACCGAGATCCACGTCGACGGCGGCCTGCTGGCGGGCTCGGCGGCTTCCCCCGGCTGACGCAAGAACCCGGGCCAGGCCCCGCTTGGCCCCGGCCGCGCACAAAAAAAGGGGCCGGCGTCGCCGCCGGCCCCATCTTTTCGGAAACGGGTAGGGAGGCTCAGCCTTCCTTCACGTCATATTCCGACTTCGCATTGAGGGCGATGTAGTTCTCCAGGCCCATGCGCTCGATCATCTCGAACTGGCGCTCCAGCGTGTCGACATGCTCTTCCTCATTCTCGAGGATCTCGGCGAACAGATCGCGGCTGACGAAGTCGCGGACGCTCTCGCAGTACGCAATCGCCTCGCGCAGCTGCGCGACGGCTTCCAGCTCCAGCGCCAGGTCGGCCTTGATCGCCTCAACCACGGTCTCGCCGATGCGGAGACGTCCGAGCAGCTGGAAGTTGGGCAGCCCGTCCAGGAAGAGGATGCGCTCCGCCAGCCGGTCGGCGTGCTTCATCTCCTCGATCGATTCCTCGCGCTCGAACTTGGCGAGCTTGTACACCCCCCAGTGATCGAACATCCGGTAGTGCAACCAATATTGGTTGATCGCCGTCAGCTCGTTCCGGAGCGTCTCGTTGAGGAATTCGACGACCTTGGGATCACCCTTCACGTTCACATGCCCTTGCTGGTAAATTACGGGCGTGAATCTACGGGGATGATCCCGGTTTGAACAGGCGAAAAACGGCGGAAATCTGCGGTTTTTCTACCTGCGAGCGTCACGCAATCGCGCGCTCTTCGTCGATGATCTCGCGTGCGAATGGCACGCATTGTCCGCACTTCGCCTGCCGGCCGAGCGCGCGATAGGCCTGGCAGGCACTCATCGCGCCGGACCGCGCGGCCCGCCGGACTTCGTCTTCTCGAATCGCATTGCAAACGCAGACGACCATTGCCGATTCCTTGTTGACGCGGATCGGGTAGCGTCCTTGCGAACAACTCGCAACTGTTTTGCGACGCATTCGCAATTTTGGATGGTGCGTCCTCAGCCGGGCAGGGCGGCCGTCTTTCTCATGGGCTGGAGTTCGAGTCGCGCCAGCGACCGCCACAGCCACTCGAACGGGCCGTAGCGAAAGCGCGAGAGCCAGGCCGGCGACCAAAGCAGCATCGCCCCCCACATGGCGAGGACGATCGGATAGAGCGCCGCGCGCGACAGCGTGCCGTACCAGCCCAGGCCATAGCCGTAGAAGATCGTGGTCATCACGATGCTGGTGGTCAGATAGTTGGTGAACGCCATCCGTCCGGCCGCGGCGATCCGCTCGCCAAGCCCGCCGCCCGGCCGCGCCAGCAGCAGGATCAGGCACGCCCACCCCAGGATCATCGGCACGCGCAGCGGCGTGGCGAAGGCCATCGTCGCGGTCGCCACCGCCAGCAACTCGAAGTCGCGCGAGACGAGCCAGGCGGCGAGCAGCGCATAGCCGGGGATGCCGATGCCGAAGCCGACCAGCATCCAGCGGCAATAGCGCGCCCGCGGCCAGGCGCCCGTCAGCATCCCCGAACGCAGCGCCGCCATGCCCAGCAGCATGTAGCCCAGCGTCTCCGCCCCCACGAACAGCGTGGCCGACAGCGAATGCGTCAGCTCTCCCCAGCGGTGCGCGACCAGGCCGCTCCAGCTGCCCCGGTGCAGCGCCAGCTCCTGCTGGATATGCGCAGGGCTGGGAACGCCCATGGAGTCGATGAAGGCGCGCAGCGACTGGGCGTTCTCGGCGGCCTTCGCCGGATCGGGGTCGTGGATGCCGGCCTGCATCGCCAGGATGCCGAGCGGCATGATCGCGTACACCAGCCACGCTACCCCCACGAGCACCAGCCCGCGGGTCACCAGCGCTCGCACGCCCGCGTTGCGGCACGTATAGGCGATCGCCCCGATCACCGCATATTGGTTCAGGATGTCGCCCCACCACAACAGCAGCAGATGGGCGATGCCGAACGCGAACAGCCAGGCCATGCGCGCGAAGTGCACCCGCGCCGGGCTCTCGTCCTTGGCCGCAGCCCGGTCGATCACCAGCAGCATCGACGCGCCGAACAGGAAGCTGAACAGCCCCCGCATCTTGCCGTCGAACAGCACGAAGTTGACCAGGTAGACGGCCAGGTCGATCCCCTGGTGCCCGCCATAGGCCTTGGGATTGATGTACGCCGCATCGGGCATCGCAAAGGCGACGATGTTCATCAGCAGGATGCCGAGCACCGCCACCCCGCGCACCGTGTCCAGCGACCCGATCCGGTCCGCCTGCGTCGTCGCCATCGCTGTTCCCCCATGCGCCCCACGGGGGACGCTATAGGAAGATGGGTTGCGGCTGAAGTGGGACAGCACGGGTTCGCGCTCGGGCGGCGTTGGGACGCGCACGCCAGCGCGGCGGTGCGGCGTCGGCAGCATCCGCAGCCTCCTCCCCCAGTGCTCCTGCGAAGGCACGAGCCCAGGGTTGCGGACGCCGCCGCGGGTCGTCCTGCTCCACCCTGGATCCCCACCTGTGCGGGGATACGGCGCGCGTTGGGGGAGACAGCCGCCCGCCCGCAGAAATCTCCTCGTCCTGCTGACGAAAGTCAGCGTCCAGACGCGCATCGTCTCGGAAGAAAAACTCGCGACCCCAGCGGCAACGGATCCCGACGTCCGTTAGGATGATACGGAGGGGGTGGGCTCCCGCCTGCGTCCCTCCGCCGCAACCCGTCGCCCTTACCCGCCGACCCGCTCGCGCCGTCGCGGTACCAGCTTGGTCGCGCGCCAGCCCGGCACCAGCACGAGCGGCTCGACGTCCACGAGCCAGCCGGGTCCGACCAGGTCGCCCAGCTGCGGCGAATCGAGCCCCAGTGCGCCCTGGCGCCAGCCGATCCACACGAAGCTGGACGGGGCAAGCAGGCCGCGCAGCCGCTCCAGCGCGGTGGCGAGCGCCTCGCGGGAGGGGACCACCACCAGCGCCGCATCCAGGCCCGCGGACGGCGCCGCCTCGATCGACAGCCCCGGCACGGTCGCGTCGATCGCGGCGGCAATCTCTTGCGGAACGCCGCTCACCCACACGCGCATCCCGCGCTTGAGGTTCAGCTGGGCGGCAAGGCTGGCAGAATCCGGGGTCATGCGCGGCCTCCTCGAGGGATCTTACCCCAAGGAGACTCCCGCACGCCCCTCGCAGTTCCCGGGTCAGGCGAGGGCGGCGTCGGCGCCCATCAGGTCGGGGAAGAAGCCCTCGTGCGCCTGGCGCAGCGCGTCCAGCGACACGACGAAGTCGCCGTCGGCCAGTTCGAAGATCAGCCGGCTGCCGATCGTGCGGCCGATCGGCTCCGCGTCGATGCCGGCCGCCTGCGCGCCCTTCAGGAAGTCGAGCAGCGCATGGTCGTGCACCGTCACCAGATACACGCCCTGGTCCTCGCCAAAGAAGGAGCAGGCGTTGTCGTACGGCTGCTTCTTGTCGAGGATCGCGCCGATGTTGCCGGCCAGCGCCATTTCGGCCAGCGCCACCGCCAGGCCGCCGTCGGCCACGTCGTGCGCCGCCGTCACCACGCCCGCGGTGATCGCGGCGCGGAGATAGTCGCCGGTGCGACGCTCGGCATCCAGGTCCACCGGCGGCGGCGGGCCTTCCTCGCGGCCGTGGATCTCGCGCAGCCACAGCGACTGGCCGAGATGGCCGGAGCGGTTGCCCAGCGCGATGATGATGTCGCCGGTCTGCTTGAAGGCGATGGTCATCGACTTCTCCCAGTCGGCCATCAGCCCCAGGCCACCGATCGCCGGCGTGGGCAGGATCGCCGAGCCGCCGCCGGTCGCCTTGGACTCGTTGTAGAGCGAGACGTTGCCCGACACGATCGGGAAGTCGAGCGCGCGGCAGGCGTGGCCCATGCCCTCCAGGCATCCGACGATCTGGCCCATGATCTCCGGCCGCTGCGGATTGGCGAAGTTCAGGCAGTTGGTGATCGCGAGCGGGGTCGCACCCACCGCCGTCAGGTTGCGCCACGCCTCGGCCACAGCCTGCTTGCCGCCCTCGACCGGGTCGGCGAAGCAGTAGCGCGGGGTGCAGTCGGTGGTGATCGCCAGCGCCTTCTTGGTGCCGTGGACGCGCACCACCGCGGCGTCGCCGCCCGGGCGCTGCACGGTGTCGGCGCCGACCATGTGGTCGTACTGCTCCCAGATCCAGCGCCGGCTGGCGATGTCGGGCGAGCCCATCAGCTTCAACAGGTCCGCGGCCGGATCGGTGCAGGCCGGCACGTTCGTCAGTTCGGCCGGCTTGGGCGTCGGCACGTGCGGACGGTCGTAGAGCGGCGCCTCGTCGGCAAGCGGCGCGAGCGGGATGTCGGCGACGGTGTCGCCTTTCCACTTCAGCACCATGCGGCCGGTGTCGGTGACGCGGCCGATGATCGCGAAATCCAACTCCCACTTGCGGAAGATCGCCTCGGCGAATTCCTCGCGGCCGGGCTTCAGCACCATGAGCATGCGCTCCTGGCTCTCCGACAGCATCATCTCATAAGGCGTCATGCCCTCTTCGCGCTGGGGAACATCGTCCATCACCAGCTCGATGCCGACGCCGCCCTTGGACGCCATCTCGACCGAGGAAGAGGTGAGGCCGGCCGCACCCATGTCCTGGATCGCGACGATCGCGTCGGACGCCATCAGTTCCAGGCACGCCTCGATCAGCAGCTTCTCGGTGAAGGGGTCGCCGACCTGGACGGTGGGGCGCTTTTCCTCCGAGTCCTCGCCGAAGTCGGCCGAGGCCATGGTCGCGCCGTGGATGCCGTCGCGGCCGGTCTTGGAGCCGACGTAGACGATCGGATTGCCCACGCCCGACGCTGCCGAGTAGAAAATCTTGTCCGTGTCAGCGACGCCCACGGTCATCGCGTTGACCAGGATGTTGCCGTCATAGGCCGGGTGGAAGTTCACCTCGCCGCCCACCGTCGGCACGCCGACGCAATTGCCATAGCCGCCGATGCCGTGGACCACGCCCGCGATCAGGTGGCGCATCTTCGGGTGATCGGGTCGACCGAAGCGCAGCGCGTTCAGGTTGGCGACCGGGCGCGCGCCCATCGTGAACACGTCGCGCAGGATGCCGCCGACGCCCGTCGCCGCGCCCTGGTAGGGCTCGATGTAGGACGGGTGGTTGTGCGACTCCATCTTGAAGATCGCCGCCTGGCCGTCGCCGATGTCGACCACGCCCGCATTCTCACCCGGACCGCAGATCACCTGCGGGCCTTCGGTCGGCAGCTTCTTCAGGTGAATGCGGCTCGACTTGTACGAGCAATGCTCGGACCACATCACCGAGAAGATGCCGAGCTCCGTCAGATTGGGCTCGCGCCCCATCGCGTGCAGGACGCGCTCATATTCCTCGGGGGAAAGGCCGTGCTCGGCGACGATCTCGGGCGTGATCTGGGTCATGCGCGAGCCCTTAGCGGCACCTGCGCGAGCGGGCTAGAGGGCAGGCGCGCCGAGCCGCGGCTGGCTGCGGATTTTCGCCCCTGCCGGACAGGCCGCTTGCCTGGGCCGGCGGTCCGCTCGACCATGGCGCGGAAACCGATGGAGGAGCGCGCACGTGCAGCAGCAGATTTCGGTCATCACGCTCGGCGTCACGGACCTGCACCGATCCCGGCGCTTCTACATGCATGGCTTCGGCTGGACGCCCGTGTTCGAAAATGCGGAGATCGTCTTCTACCAGATGAACGGGCTGGTCCTCGGCACCTTCAATCGCGCGGCGCTGGAACGCGACATGAACCGGTTCGGCTCCGCCCCCGGCGGCGCCTTCTCGCTGGCGCATAACGTGCCGGCCCAGACGGACGTTGAGCCCCTCATGGAGCAACTGGTCGCGGCGGGCGGAAACATCCTCCGCCCGGCGGATGCCCCGCCGCACGGCGGCTATCGCGGCTATGTCGCCGATCCGGACGGGCACGCCTGGGAAATCGCGTGGAACCCGGCCTGGACCATCGACGAGAACGGTTTCGTCACCTTCGCGGCCTGAACCCGCCGCGGACTCGGGCTCACACGTCGATGCTGTCGTAGACCACGACCCGCGCCCACAGGTCGCCGCACGTCTCCACGAAGCGCTGGTGGATCGGGTGGTCCTGGTAGCGAGCCTGGTCCGCGACCGTATCGAACACCATCAGCTCGGACACATGGTAGCTGCTGTCCACCACCGATCGCTGCTCGGTAGGGGCGGGGACGCCCACCCGCAGCTCCCGGATCTCGGGGATCGCGCGCAGCGTCTTGAGGCCGGCGATCAGCTTCTCCCGGTCGCCCGCGCGCGCCGGCTCCTTCAGCCAGAAGAAGACGTGGTGGACCATCTGGCCCTTGCGCGGCGCCGCCCCGGCTGCGGCCCGGGCCCCGAGCACCGGCAGCCCCAACGCCGCCATGAGTCCCATCCAGCCTCGACGATTCACGATCATCCCTGTCTCCATCCCTGCCGCGCCTGCGGGGTCGCAGGCGGCGCTTCAGTCCGCATCCGCAGCCGCTGCCGCCTTCGCGGCCTCGGCCTCCATCGCCGCCAGCACCTCCTTGCCGGACTTCTTCGCGTCCAGCTGTGCCAGCAGCCACGCTGCCCCGTTGTCCGAGGCGGCGTGCGCCGAATAGGCGAGGGGCCGCAGCGCGCGCCTCGCATCCTCGATCCGCTCGTCGATCAGCGACTGGTGCGCATAGGCGAAGCGCAGCCCGTCGTCCTGTGGCACCAGCTCGTGCGCGCGGGCGAGCGCCTCCTTCGCATTGGCGGTGGGCTGCGCGCCCGCCATGCCGAAGCTCGAGTAGAAGAGCAGCAGCGTATAGGCGTCGTTGGGGTCGATCTTGTTCGCCTTCAGCAGCCAGCTGCGCGCCTCCTTCCACGCGGCCGGGTCGCTCGTCTTCGCCTCTCGCGCCCGGTTGAGGAGGATCTGCGCCTTGTAGACGAGTGCCTGGGAGGAGTTCGGATCGATTTCCAGCGCGCGGTCGGCCGCCGCTTCGGCCAGGTCATAGCGGCCCGCGTCCAAGGCCATCTCGGCAAGCCAGCCCTGGACCACCGGGTCGTCGGGATAGCGCGCGCCGATCGGGATCGCGTCTTCCAGGATCGGCTGCGCGGTCTTGGCATTGACCCCGCGGTCGGACCGCATGCGCAGGCCGATCATCGCCCTCTCGCCGGCGGTCAACGGCCGCACCTGCACCACCGGCTTCGGCAGCTTGTCCAGCCCGAACCGCAGCGCGGGGAAGGTCCGCCCCTTCAGCCGCGCGTTCAGCTCCTTGTCCAGCTGCTTCAGATCGCCGAATGCCTCGCGCGCAGCCTCGACGCTCGGCTTCCCCTGGTTCACCGCCGTCAGGTATTTGGAGAACTGCGCTTGCCGTTCGGGCGGCGCCGCGACGGTGAGATAGTGGGTGAGCAGCCAGCCGCGCGCGTACAGCCCTTCCATCTGATCCCGGCGGATCGTGCTCATGTTCACGGACAGAAGCGCCGAGGCGGGAAGCGGATCGCCGTACAGCAGCGAATAGGCGCGGTGCTGCGCGGGCTTGCCGATCCAAGCCGTCTCCTTGTCGAACGACACCGTCGACAGGAACTCCGCATAGCCCTCGGAGAACCAGGCCGGATAGGCGGCGGCGAAATTGCCGAGCAGCAGGTGATGGGCATATTCATGGAACAGCACGATCCGCGCCTGCTCGCGATCCGATCCGTCGCCACCCAGCCCGCGCTGGGGGGTGAAGGCGACCGAGCCGCTCGCCCGCCCGTCGTAGAAGCCGGCGACGTTGGCGCTGTTCGAACCGTACAGGCGCCGCACCGCACTGTCGTTCGGCACGACATAGAGCGTCACCTTGTTCGACTCGTCCTCCGGGCGTGCCGCCACGTTCTGGAAATAGCGGAAGACGCTGTCGAACAGCTCCAGCTCCTCGGCCCGCTCCTTCGCCGAGTTCGCGTTCCCCTCGGCAAAGACGATGAAGTGCTTCGACGTCGCCTGGTACCACTCGGCCCTGGCCGGGACCGCCGTCGTCAGCGCCAGCCCCAGGATCATCGACGCAAGCCGTATCGACCGACGCATCTCGTCCTCTCCCCCTTGTCCCTCACGCGCAGCCTATCGGGCGCGGTCGCGCGTGTCAGCCATCTTGCCGCACCGGACGCGAATGGCCATGTGGGCGCTTTGTGGCCCGTTCCATGGGCACGCGGGGGAAGTTGGAATGGACGCACGCAACGGCATCGGCGGCACTCTGGCCGGCGTCGACCTGCTGGGAGAGATCGACCGGCTGCGCAAGGAGCGCAACGCCGTCATCCTCGCGCATTATTACCAGAAGCCGGAGATCCAGGATCTCGCCGATTTCGTCGGCGACAGCCTCGACCTGTCGCGCAAGGCCGCGGCCACCGATGCCGAGGTCATCGCCTTTTGCGGCGTGCGCTTCATGGCCGAGACCGCCAAGATCCTCAGCCCCGAGAAGATCGTCGTGCTCCCCGACATGGCCGCCGGCTGCAGCCTGGAGGACAGCTGCCCGCCCGAGCAGTTCGCCGCCTTCCGCGCGCAGCACCCGGATCACATCGCGCTGACCTACATCAACTGCTCGACGGAGGTGAAGGCGCTCAGCGACATCATCGTCACCTCGTCCTCGGCGGAAAAGATTCTCAGCCAGATCCCGCCCAGCCAGAAGATCCTCTTCGGCCCGGATCGAAACCTGGGCGGCTATCTCGCGCGCAAGACCGGCCGCGACCTGCTGCTGTGGCCGGGCGTGTGCATCGTGCACGAGGCGTTCTCGGAAACCGAACTGCTGAAGCTCAAGGCCGAGCATCCCGGCGCGCCCGTCGCGGCGCACCCGGAATGCCCCGCCGTCATCCTCGACCACGCCGATTACGTCGGCTCCACCCGCGGCATCCTCGAATATGCGCAGACGGTGCCCGGCGACACGCTGATCGTCGCGACCGAGCCGCACATCATCCACCAGATGGAAAAGGCGATGCCGGAGAAGCGCTTCATCGGCGCGCCCGGGGCCGACGGCAACTGCAACTGCAACATCTGCCCCTACATGGCGCTCAACACGATCGAGAAGCTCTACCTGGCGCTGCGCGACCTGGAGCCGCGCATCGAGATCGAGGAGAGCCTGCGCCTCAAGGCCAAGGTCTCGCTCGATCGCATGCTGGGCATGGCCAGCGGCACCGTCGGCATGGGCGACCTCGGCCCGGTGCGCGTCACCGGAGACTGACGGTCCACGCCCGAACCCCCCCCCGAGAGGACGTTCCCATGCAGCATCCGAGCCCCTGGCAGCACCACCGGCGCGCCGGCATCGCCGACGACATCGATTTCGAGATCAAGGGGCAGGAGCTCCAGTTCCTGGAGATCGAGCTCGATCCCGGCGAGAGCGCGGTGGCGGAGGCCGGGGCGCTGGTGTGGAAGGATGCGGCCGTGTCGATGGCCACGGTGTTCGGCGACGGCAGCGGCCAGGATGCGGGCTTCATGGGCAAGCTGCTCGGCGCGGGCCGCCGGCTGGTGACGGGCGAGAGCCTGTTCACCACCGTCTTCACCCACCAGGGCCGTGGCAAGGCGCGGGTCGCCTTTGCCTCGCCCACGCCCGGCGCGATCCTGCCGCTGCGGCTGGGGGACCTTGGCGGGCGGCTGATCTGCCAGAAGGACAGCTTCCTCGCCGCGGCAAAGGGCGTGTCGATCGGCATCCACTTCCAGAAGCGTGTGCTCACCGGCCTGTTCGGCGGCGAGGGCTTCATCATGCAGAAGCTGGAAGGCGACGGCTGGGTCTTCGTCCAGATGGGCGGCACCGTGGTCGAACGCACGCTGGCGCCGGGCGAGGAACTCCACGTCGACACCGGCTGCTTGGCGGCGATGACCGACACGGTGGACTTCGACCTGGTCACGGCGGGCGGCGTGAAGAGCGTGCTGTTCGGCGGCGAGGGCCTGTTCTTCGCCCGGTTGCGCGGCCCCGGCAAGGTCTGGATCCAGTCGCTGCCCTTCTCGCGCCTGGCCGGCCGGATGCTGGCGGCCGCCGGCAGCCGCGGCGGCCAGAACCGCGGCGAAGGCTCGATCCTGGGCGGCCTCGGCGACTTCGTCGGCGGCAACAACTAGGGGCGGGGGCGCAGAGCCAGCGCCCGCACGCGCAGCGGTGTCGTGGAACCACCCCCTGGCCCGGGGGTGGCGCGGCGAGCTGCAGGCCGGACGAGCGAGCCGACGACGACGGTTGAGTTCCTCAGAACGCGCGGGTCAGGCCGACCTCACTGCTCGCACGTGTGTACTCGTACAGCTGCAGGCTGGAGTCATTACGCTCGTAGCTCACTCGCACATACGGGGAGAAGGCGCCGATCTTCACGTGCCGGAAGGTCGCTCCCCCGCGCACCGTCAGCAACCATTCCCGTCGCCGATCGCCGAACAGGAAAAGCGCGGCGTCGCCCTCGGTGCGACGCACGCCGCCTGCGACGAACAAGGTTGTGCGCCCAAATTCACGCCACCCGAGTGCCGAAACCCCGCCGGCCGTGGTGGCATATCCCTCGTCGCGCGCAGTCTGCCGCGTGAAGGAGACGCTGATGCTGCCGCCCGCCTTTGCAGAGAGCGCCCGCTCGACGGAAACGTTCAGATCGCCGATGAAGCCGTCCTGCAGGTCGTTGGTTCGATAGGTCGCCTTGCTTGCGCTGCCACTGACGATCAGCTGCGAACGACGTCCAAGCACATGCAGCCAGTCGAGCGACAGCGTGTCGGTGTGAGCGTAAAGCGCATTGCCGTACCAGCGCCAGGTCCGGCCGACCGACGGGCTGAGGCGATCCTCCCGGCGCTGCCATTGGAGGCCGATCAACGCAGTGCCGGAAACGTCGTCGAAACGCGAAGCACGGTACAGGTTCGCGAGAGCCGATACGCGGGGTGTGAGCGCAAGACCTTCCGACAGCTCGACACGTGCGTACCCCTGGCCGGCAACATGCAGACCCAGTCCCGACTGGGCTCGCGCATCCTCCGACAGCGTCAGCGGTGCGATGATGGTATCCAGCGTGCGCACCTGAGTCGCGCGATTGACATTGGAATCCGGGGCCAGCGCCACTTCCAGCGAGCCGCCGAACTGCTTGCGGGAACGCAGGATCTGATCGAACTGGCCGACCGACGCGGCGACCGACTCCGGCAAGCCGGTTGCCTGTGCCTGCCGCAGTTCCCGGCGAGCGGCGCGCTCGTCGCCAAGCGCCGCAAGCATGCGCGCAAGCTCCAGCCGCGCGCGTGCCGCGGTGGGTTGCTCGTCGAGCAAGCTTCGGAAGGCAAGCGCTGCCTCGCGATACCGGCGCAGGTCTGCCAGCATCATGCCTTTGCGGAACCGCGCTTCCGCACGCACGTCGCTGTTCGGATCTCGCGTCAGGGCATCGTAGAAGGCAGCCGCGTCGTCGATCCGGCCTGCCGCGCGTGCGCGACCGGCAAGCTCGAACATCTGGATCGGCGACACGTCTTCCAGTCGCGTCGATGCGGTTCCCTCCTGCGCCGCCGCTGGCGCGAGAAGCGCCAGCGCCAGGCTGGCGATCATTGTCGCTTGGCTACCGTCGCGCCTGTGATGGCGGCATAGCCGGCTGCGCTATTCTCCGGGCTCTGCAGCGAGAAGGGTGCGGCAATCTCTTCGCCATCAGGACCATAGAATTGCGGGCGGATCTGGCCGACGACCTGACCGTCTCGTGTGATGTCGGCGGCTGCCGAGTAGCCGAGCGTTCCCGCGAAGTCGAAGCTTCCGAAATCCACCTTGCCGGCGCCCGCTGGAGTCCCCGCCATTGCCAGCGCACCCGAGTAGCTCTGCTTCCCGAAGTCCACGTTGAAACGCGACGAACCCTTCACGTCGAAGCGCCCCGTGGCCGTGGTTGCGGTGCCGTACAGAACACCGGCATAACGGCCCGTTCCCGTCTTCCCCGACAGGAGCTTCGCGGGAGTCGTGAGCCCGTATGCGAAATAGTCATCGACAGGCTGCGTGCCCGTGCCGAACCTCACGTTCGTCGACCAATGACCGAAACTCGCGTAGGTCAGCGCCAGCTCACTGTTTCCCGCTCCAGGCTTGTAGAGTTGAAGCGTTGCTTCCTGGCTGTCGTAGGAATTGCTGAAGGTCTTGCGATAGATGGTGAAGTTCGGGTCGTTGCTGACCACCTTGTCGGCGACAGTGAACTGGCCTCCGTACAGATCCGACGACGGCGGCACATAGGTGAAGGTCTCGGCATTCTGCCAGTTGAGCTGGCCGACCATATTGTAGGTGAACTGCGTATAGAAGAGTTGAGACTGGGTCATGTTGGTCAGCGTCAGGTTTGCCGGCGTGGCACTGGCGTCACGTTGTCCCGTGAACGATCCGGCCACGGTGTAGCCATCCGCGCCATTGGCGTTGAAGCTGGCACCCAGTTCCTGTGCCGTCGGTCCGTAGAAGCGGCCGTCCAGCGTGCCGCCGACGCTGCCATATTGTCCCTCGTACAGGGCGTTGCCGGAAAACTGGTTGCCGGAGGTCAGGTGACCGGCTGCGATCAGGTCGATGCCGCCGCCCACGATCCCGCTGCCGCTGACGAGACTGGTTTCGGTGTTGCTGGTCTCTGCCGAAAAGACGCCTGCTCCGAAATCGACGCTGAACATTCCCTGCCCCTGAAAGGCAAGCGGCTCCTGCCCGGGTTTGGAAACAAGGCCGAACGTGTCGATGCGAAACGCGGCAGTGCCGCTGCGTGGCATCGCTGCGGCCCCGGTGGGCAGGCCATAGGTGAAGCTGGTGTACTGGGTGTCCTGGCGCGCATCGGTCACCACGTTGCGCTGCCAGAAGCCCAATCCGACATATTGCGTGGCCTCGTTGCCGGTGAACGGTACCTTCACCAGCGTGAGATAGTCTCGGTTTGTTCCATCGGTCTTCTGATACAGCGTCTCAGTTCCGGAAGCGGAAGATCCAGCCGAGATGTCCGCCGGCGTGAACGTCTGGCTGCGACCGTCCACCGAGACGGTATAGCCTTGGCTCCCGGCATCGTAGCGGATCGTCAGCGTGCTGCCGCTGCTGCTTGCTGAGATCGCGGTTTTTGTCGTGAGATCCAGGGTGGTCGACGCCGTCGAGGCATCGTTCACGAACGATTGACTGTACTTCAGGTCTGCCAGGGAAGTGTTGATCGGCTTTTGGGGCGGTTCCGGCGATGTATTGCCCGGGCTTTGCGGACCGCCGCTGCTCCCCCCGCATCCCGCCAGCGGAATCATCGCGGTAAACGCGATCAACGTTGCAAAGCTCCGCATAGTCCCCCCGTTGCCCGGCGCCCCCGCGCCGGCTGTAATGGTCTTACGGACTAACGTGCAGGTCCTCGCAGTCAACGTGCAAATAAAAGGACTTCGACAATTTGCGGTCTTTGAGGCTGCGCCGGATTTATCTTCGCCGTGGGGCGGTTCGCGCGCGGGCAGGGCACTAGGCAAATCGCCGATCGAGTATTTGCCTGCCAGGAAGCGTCGCGCAGGCGCCACCGCGCGGGCCCATGCCTTTGCACGGGCCGCTCCCGCACCGGGACGGGCAGGAACCGTAAGCCCTTGTGCCGCAGCACGGAAAGGGCCATTTGCGCCCCATGCCCTTTGGTAAAGTTCCCGAACCGCTCGCCGCGGCGCTTGTTGCGCGTGGCTATGAAGCGCCCACGGCCGTCCAGGCCGCCGTCGTCCAGCCCGAAGCCGAAGGGCGCGACCTCATCGTCTCCGCCCAGACCGGCTCCGGCAAGACCGTCGCCTTTGGCCTCGCCATGGCCCCGCAGCTGCTGGGGGAGGAGGGCGCGATCGGCCCCGCCGGCGCCCCGCTCGCCATCGCCATCGCCCCCACCCGCGAGCTCGCCCTGCAGGTCGCGCGCGAGCTCGGCTGGCTCTATGGCCAGACCGGTGCGCGCATCGCCACCTGCGTCGGCGGCATGGACCCCTCGCGTGAGCGCCGCAATCTCAGCCACGGCGCCCATATCGTCGTCGGCACGCCGGGCCGCCTGCGCGACCATCTCGAACGCGGCGCGCTCGACCTGTCGGCGATCCGCGTCGCGGTGCTCGACGAGGCCGACGAGATGCTCGACATGGGCTTCCGCGAGGACCTCGAGCAGATCCTCGACGCGACTGCCGACGGCCGCCGCACGCTGCTGTTCTCCGCGACCATGCCGCGCCCGATCGTGGCGCTTGCCAAGCGCTACCAGCGCGACGCGCTGCGCATCGAGACGCTGTCGGCCGATCGCGGCCATGGCGACATCGCCTATCAGTGCGTGACGGTGGCCCCGCCCGACATCGAGAATGCGGTCGTCAACCTGCTGCGCTTCCACGAGCCGGACACCGCCTTCCTGTTCTGCGCCACGCGCGAAGCGGTGCGCCATCTCCACGCGAGTCTCGTCGAGCGCGGCTTCGATGCCGTGGCGCTCTCGGGCGAGCACAGCCAGAACGAGCGCAACCACGCGCTCCAGGCGCTGCGCGATCGCCGCGCCCGCGTCTGCGTCGCGACCGACGTCGCCGCCCGCGGCATCGATCTGCCCTCGCTCAGCCTCGTCATCCACGTCGAGCTGCCGCGCGATGCCGAGGCGCTTCAGCACCGTTCGGGCCGCACCGGTCGCGCGGGCAAGAAGGGCATCGCCGCGCTGGTGGTGCCGTACCAGCGCCGCCGTCGCGTCGAGATGATGCTGCGCGGAGCCAAGATCAACGCCGAGTGGGTCGAGGTGCCGACGCCAGAGGCGATCCGCGAGGCCGATCGCGAGCGCCTGCTCACCAAGCTCTCGGAAGAGGTGGAGCTGGACGAGGAGGATCGCGCACTCGGCGCCCGGCTGCTGGAGGGCCGCGAGCCCGCCGACATCGCCGCGCTGCTGGTCCGCGCCTATCGCGCCAAGCTGCCCGCGCCCGAGGAACTGGTCGGCGGCGGCGCCGCCGAGCGCCGCCCGCGCGAAGACGGTCCGCGCGCCGGGTTCGAGGACAGCGTCTGGTTCCGCATGAACATCGGCCGCCGCCAGAACGCCGATCCGCGCTGGCTCCTGCCGCTGCTCTGCCGCCGCGGCCACATCACCAAGGGGGAAGTCGGCGCGATCCGCATCGCCGTGGACGAGACCGCGTTCCAGATCCCGCGCGCCGTCGCCAGCCGCTTCGTGGCCGCGATCAAGCGCACCGCGGGGGAGGGCGATGACGACTTCCGCGTGCTGCCGATGGACGGTCCGCCGCCCCCGGGCAGCACCGGCGGTCCGCGCCCCCCGCGCGGTGGCCCCAACCAGCCGCGCCACCACGCCCGCCCGTTCCGCCCACGCGGCCCGCGCGGCTGAACCGAAAAGGGGGCCCCGGCCCCCTTTTTTTGTGGCCGCCGCGCCTCGACGGGCGTGTTGCGGGAGTGCCGGAGAGGCGGCATCGTCCGCCCATGCAGCCGGCACTCCCTTCCACGATCATCGCAGCCCTCGCGCTCGCCCTGGCCGGATACGCGACGGGCAGGGCGGCGCCCGCGCCGTTCGACGTCGTCGTTCGAGGGCCAGCCGCCGGCTGCACCATCGAAGTGGGCGGGCGCACGGTCACCCCTCAGGAACTGCTCGGCACCGCCGGTCCCGAAGCGAAGCCCGGACGCAGCGCCCGCATCCTGCTGAACACGAACGACGTCCCGTATCGCTGCATCGGCGGCGCGATCTACAGCTTGCAATCCGCCGGCTTCGAGGAGGTGATCGTCCTCGATCCGCAACGCCGCCCGCTGATGTAGCGCAACGCTGATCCCGTCTTCTGGTCGGCACGGTATCGCTGCAACCGGCAATTCCAAGGACTCCCTATGCCCCTGTTCGCGCTCGCCCTGTTCCTCCAGTCGGCGGAGCCCGTATCCTGCCCCGGCGTCGACACGCCGTCGGTCGACGCCTGCGCCTCCGCTGACCTCGCCGCGGCCGATGCCGAATTGAACCGCTATTACCAGGCGGCGATGCGCCGGCTGCGGAGCGAAGGGGAGGAGCAGACCGCCAAGGAACTGGTCGAGGCCCAGCGCGCCTGGATCCGGTATCGCGACGCCGAGTGCGGCAGCGTGTACCAGAACTGGAGCGGCGGCACGATCCGCACCCTGATGGGCATCACCTGCCGCACCCGCCTCACGAAGCTGCGCACGCATGTGATCTGGAGCCACTGGCTCACCTACATGGACAGCACCCCGCCGATCCTCCCGCGCCCGGACCTGACGTCGGTGCTCCCGGACAAGGCGCGAGAGGCACGCCCGTGACGAAGACCCTTACGCTCGAAGGCGCCCGCATCCGCGACATCGCCTCCTTTTACGCAGAGGTGAACCGCGTCTTCATGGCCGGGGAGAACTGGACGCTGGGCGAAAGCCTCGACGCGTTCGAGGACATGCTGCACGGCGGCTATGGCGCGATCGCGGGCCGCGAACCCGTGCGGCTCGTCTGGAAGGACCTGGAGGCGAGCCGATCGGCGCTCGGCGCAGAGGCCACCGCCGCACAGCTGCGCGCAAAGCTCCAGCGGCCCGACCTTTTCGACGTGGCCCGGATCGGCCGGCAGCTCGACGCCGTCGAACGCGGCGAGGGGCCGACCTACTTCGACACCATCCTCCACATCCTCGCGGGCCATCCCAACATCGAACTGGTCGCCGCCTAGCCGCACCGCGCTAGGCGAAGTGCTCCATCCCGTCCGCGCACACGGTGACCCAGGCGTGCTTGCGGTCTTCCCACACCGAATAATGCGGGGCCGGAAAGCCGGGATCGCCAAAGGCGCCCACCGCAACGGCCGTCAGCCCCGGCATGCCCTCGCTCGCATAGACCAACGTCGCACCACAGGTGGGGCAGAAGCGAAATTTCGCCCCCGCGCCGCTGTCGCCCTGCTGGCTCCAGGTCCGGAACTCCCCGGAGAGTGCCACCTGCGCGTCCGGCCACCGCGCCTGCACGGCAAAGGCGCTGCCGCTGCGCTTCTGGCACTCCAGGCAATGGCATACCGACACCCGCACCGGCTCGCCCGTGCAGGTCGCCCGCAATTGTCCGCACCGGCAGCTTGCCACTCGAACCCGCATCCCGGCCTCCCGGGAACAGGGGCGTCTCTGCGCTTCCACAGGATCGGCCGCCGTTCTCGCCGGGCAGGCTACGCCGCTCGCGCTTCGCCTGCCAGCGTCACGATCGGCAGCCAAATGCGCGAAGCGCGCGTCGTTGCGCGAATGCAATCCAATTGGCCCGCACTCAGGCGTTCTTCATCGCGCGCGGATCCCGGCAGAGGATCGTCGTCCCCTTCATTTCCACTTCGGCGCGCTCACCGGGCAAGGCCTCGATTTCGGCCTTCCCCTTCCCGGTGGATACGGTGAGGATCATCGGGCCTTCGATCCGACAGAGAAAGTTCTTCTTCTGCTGTTCGCAGGCCTTCTGCAGGCGCGCATAGTCCTCCACCGTGGCGCTCTCCCCAGCCGGCTGCATGCCGAAGGAGATCAGGGTACTGCCGCCGAACAGCACCGTCTTCAGCCCCGCCAGCGTGTTGACGCGCCATTCGCCCGTGGTCTGCCCCTGCCGCCCCTTCTCGATGGGGACCATGCCGAGTTGCGGCGCAAGCCGCTCACAAAAGCTGGCCTCCTGTGCCGCAGCAGGCACCCCGGAGAGGATGAAGACGGCCGCAGCGATGTGGTGAAGCTTCAAAGTCCTTGCCCCCCGGAAGGATGGATGGAGAAGCAAGCGCTAGGCAGGGAGCGTGACACTTCTGTGTAAGCACCGCCCGTCGCCTTCGGGGCAGTCCTGCGCCAGGCAGCCGGAGCATCAGGGTTCCGATTGCGCCCGCGGCAAAAAACTGCCGATATCTGCCTGGCCGGCACCATACCGGCCCCGGACGTCTGGAGATCCCATGGCTGACTCGTTTCCGCACGGCACGGTCCACGACGTGCCCGAGGATCTTCAGGCCGCCGTGCAAGCAAGCGCCGACCTGTCGTCGCGCTGGCAGGAACTGACGCCCCTTGGCCGCAACGAGTTCATCTGCTGGGTCATCGACGCAAAGCAGGCAGCGACGCGCCAACGCCGCCTTCAGCGGATGTGCGAAGAGGTGCTGGCCGGCAAGAGACGGCCTTGTTGCTGGGCAGGGTGCACCCACCGGACCGACAAGGCGCCAGGGCGGTGGCAGCAGGCGGTCCTGATCGATGGACGCCGCAAACGGGGCGGCTGACCGGGCCATGCGCAAACCCGCTGCGCTGGCGAGAGCCGCCCGGCCGCGACCCGACGCCTTCCGCGCGCAGACCCGGCCGCTCCTTCAACGGCAGGGGTCAAGCGCCGGATGCGTCCGCCAGCGCCCGGCTCAGGGAGCCGTCGCGGTACGGATGCCGCGGCCCGGCACCACGTCCTGCGATGCCGTCAGCGTGCCAGCCATGGAGGATTCGAAGTTCTCGGCCGGCAGCGGCGGCGCGGAAAGCGGGTCGTAGGGATCGTTGTTGATCGACACCAGCGCACCCATCTCGGTCGCGGCGAACAGCTTCTTGGCAAAGGCCGCCGGCAGCCGGACGCAGCCGTGCGAGGCCGGACGGCCCGGGATGGCGCCCGCGTGCAGCGCGATGCCGTCCCAGGTCAGGCGCTGCATGAACGGCATGGGTGCGTCGTTATACAGGTTGGATTTGTGCATCACCTTCTTCTGAAGGATCTCGAACTCGCCCGTGGGCGTTTCATGACCGGGCTTGCCGGTAGAGACCGTCGACACGCCGATCAGCGTGCTCCCGCGGAAGACATAGGCCCGCTGCAACGGAATGCTCACGCTTACCGTCACCGGTTCCGAAGTATCGCCACCGTCCTTCCAAACAAACTGGCCCGGCTTCAGCGCCTGGCTGGACGCAATGTCAAATTGCGCGATCGCTTCCTGCGCAAGAGCGGGTGCAGCCGGCAGGCAAAGCGCGAGCGCCCCGGCCGCCAGCCAGGCGCGACAATTGCGGATGTTCATTACGCACCTCAACGTCATCATCACGCGGATGGGGAAGAAGTGCGGCCCATCCGCTTCACATCTTCATAAACGTAGGTAAGCCCTTTTTGTGCCATTGACAGGCCAGAAAGAATCTGCCGCGCCGCCCCCGGAACCTTCCTGACGGCACGGGCCGCGCGGTCCTGCGATGAGCCGCGGCAGGGTTGCGGCAGAACGTGTCGCCGACCAGGAACTGTTTGGATTTCTTGGCTAAAAGGGTGCCGGGCAGCGCGAAGCGGTGTCCAGAGCGGGCTTCAGGGTAGGACATCTACGTGCAAAACATCGTCGAAACGGCGCCCTCGCGTCGCGCATTCCTCACCTCGGGTCTCACCGTTGCGGGCGCCGTGGTCGCGTCCGGCGCCTTCGCCTCGCCGGTCCGAGCGGCCGTGCCGGCGGCCCCGGTCGCGCCGCTCACCTCGCCCCGGGCGGTGCGTCCGGCGCTGTTCCGCCGCGCGGTCGCCGCGCTCCAGGCGCATGGCAGCCGCGTCGTCAACCGCGATCGCATCGCCATCGCCGATTTCGCCGCCTCCTCGTCGGTGCCGCGCTTCCATCTCGTCGACCTGGTGAGCGGCCAGACCACGACGCTGCTGGTCGCCCATGGCAGCGGTTCGGATCCCGCGCACAGCGGCTATCTGCAGCGCTTCTCCAACCTCAACGGCTCCAATGCCTCGTGCGAGGGCGCCTTCCTCGCCTCCGACTATTATGTCGGCAAGCATGGCAAGTCGCAGCGGCTGGTCGGGCTCGATCCCACCAACGACAATGCGCTCGACCGCGCGATCGTGATCCACGGCGCCTGGTATTCCAACGCCTCGATGCTGCGCACCCATGGCAAGCTCGGCCGCAGCCAGGGCTGCTTCGCCGTCGGCGAAAGCGAGCTGGCGCAGGTGTTCGGCCACCTCGGCAACGGCCGCATGCTCTACGCCGCCAAGGTCTGACGGCACGCCCGGGCCCAGCGCCCGGGCTGTCCTACACGCGCAAGAGTCGGCAAAGTCCCTCCCGCACCAGGGGGGACTGCCATGGCCAATCAACCGAACCCCGTCTTGGCCCGCTTGGCCGCCACCGCAGCGCCACACGGACGAGGGCTACCCGCCCAAGTATCCACCGTGTTCCCGCTCAGGCGGGAACCTACGGCCAGCAGCGCAACGGCGGGTATCGGCCGGAACCCTGGGCTCCTGCCTTGGCAGGAGCACCGGCTGCATCGCAGCGGCCGTTGCGACCCGGCCCAACACGCCGCGGCCAAGACCGGAACCCGTTGCCGCACGTACCACCCGGACGCACCGCGCTTCCGCTCCGCAACCGCCGTTCTTGGCCTAACCTTAGCCTAACCTTCCGCAGTGCAGCAGGCGGTGCGGCAGCCCCCGCCCACCAGCGTGGCCGCCGTTCTTGCACGAACTTTCCGCCTTGCGGCGGCTCTCCCGGGCACGCTACCGCGCGCCCTTCCTCACGTCCGGCGGAGAACGCGCATGCACTGGTCGCTCGAAGGTTTCGATCTGGATCGCTTCGTCCGCGAGACGCTGGCCGAGGATCTAGGCGAGGGGGGTGACATCACCTCCGCCGCCGTGATCCCCGCCGACGCACGCTTTGCCGGCGTTATGGACAGCCGCGACGCGATCACCGTCGCCGGCCTCCCGATCGCGCACGCCTTCTTCCGCGCGCTCGACCCGCAGGTGGAGATGGAGGCGCTGGTGCAGGACGGCGATCGCGTGGCCGCCGGCTCGCACCTGCTGCGCCTGCGCGGCAACGCCCGCGCGCTGCTGACCGCAGAGCGCTCGGCGCTCAACACCGTCCAGCATCTCTCCGGCATCGCCACGCTCACCGCCACCTATGTCGACGCGATCCGGGGGACCGGCGCCACGCTGCTCGATACGCGCAAGACGCTGCCGGGCCTGCGTCGGGTGGAGAAATACGCCACCCGCATGGGCGGCGCGAGCAACCACCGCATGGGGCTGTGGGATTCGGCGATGATCAAGGACAACCATGTCGCGGTGGCGGGTGGCGTCGAGGCCGCGGCGCGCCGCGCGGCCGAGGCCGGCATCGCCTCGATCATCGTGGAGGTCGACCGGCTCGACCAGATCGCCCCCGCGCTCGCCGGCGGCGCCACCCACCTGCTCCTCGACAACATGGACCCGCCGACGCTGCGCGCGGCGGTGGCGGAGGTCGGCGGCCGCGTGCCCACCGAGGCCTCGGGCGGCGTCCGGCTCGACACCATCGCCGCGATCGCTGCGACCGGCGTCACCTATGTCTCGGTCGGCCGGCTCACCCAGTCGGCGCCCGCCGCCGACATCGGGCTCGACTTCACCGCCCTCTAAATCGCTTGCTCCAAGGGGCGGGTCGGCTAGGCTCGGCACGGTTTACAGGGGGAGAAACACCATGCGTCCCAAGTCCATTCAGCGGTTCGACATCTTCTATCTGGGTGCGCTGGCGCTCGGCCTCATCAGCACGGCCATCGGCTGGAACGCCACCATGGAGCGCATGCAGGCGGACGCCACGACAGCCGCCATCGCCACGCCCGTCATGTTGGGCAGCGTGATCATCGGCTTCGGCATCTCGCTGCTGCTGTGGTTCTTCACCTCGCGCATGCGCAGCACCGTCGCCAAGTGGATCGTGGTGATCTTCTTCGTGATCGGCGTGCTCTCGCTGGTGTTCACCGTCCTGAACGGCGCCTATCCGGGCGGCGTCAGCGGCATCCTCAGCCTCGTCTCGACCGCGCTTCAGGCCGCCGCCGTCGTCATGCTGTTCAAGCCGGACGCAGTCGCCTGGTTCAAGGGGCAGCCGACCGGCCCTGCGGAAACGCCGTTCGAATGATCCGTCTCTGGCACAAGGCGGCGATGCTCCTCGCCGCCGCGCTTCCCGGCACCGCCCTGGCACAAAGCACCCAGTGCAGCGTGCCGGCGGCCCTGCCGCGGCCGCACGCCGACCTGCCCACGCCCAGGCAGCCGCGCCGGGTGATCCCGATCGGCAGCTATACGCTCGCGCTCACCTGGTCGCCGCAATATTGCCGCGGCAAGGGGGCGAGGGACGACCGCTTCCAGTGCGGCCAGGGCAACCGCTTCGGCTTCACCCTGCACGGCCTCTGGCCGGACGGGGAGGGCAAGACGTGGCCGCAATATTGCAAGCCGGTGGCGCTGCTGCCCCAGGCGGTGGTGCGCAAGCATCTGTGCGCGACGCCGTCGGTGCAGCTGCTCCAGCATGAATATGCCAAGCATGGCAGCTGCATGGGGGTGACGCCGGCCGCCTATTTCGCGCGCTCAAACGCGCTCTACGGGCGGCTTCGCTTCCCGGACATGGACGCGCTGTCGCGCCGGCCCAGCCTCACCGCGGGCCAGCTCGCGCAGGCGATCGCCCGCGCGAACCCCGGCATCACCGCCAACATGATGCGGATCACCGCGACGCGGGACGGCTGGCTGGACGAGGTCTGGCTGTGTCTCGACAAGCGGCTGCGCTACCGCGCCTGCCCGGCGCACCAGGGCGGCCTCACCGCCAACGCCCCGCTCCGGATCTGGCGCGGGCACCGCTAGGGAGGGAGGGGCCGGTCGCCACGGCGGCGGCCGGCTCGCCCGTCAGACGTTGTCGACGACCGCCGTGCCGGGGTGGTGCTTGTCCAGGTGCCGCTTGATGATCCGGAGGTTGCGGGTGTTGGACCGGAAGAACAGGTCCGGCACCGCGCCCACCACCGGGATCAGGCCCAGCGCCCAGTCGACGCCCACGTTGCCGGCCATGCGCGCCATCTGGACCTTGGACATGCCCAGGTTTCGGGCTTCCCAGACCATGTAGCTGCCCATCGCCGCGCCGATGAAGCTGCCGCCCACCGGCAGCAGGTTGAAGAACAGGTCCAGGCCGACCGGCACGTTGATGCCGGGGATCACGAAGCTGCGCTCCAGCAGCCGCTCCAGCGCCACCAGCCGCTTGCGGACGGCAGCGGCGTCACGACCCAAGGGCACGACTTCGGCCAGGCGATCGAACGCTTCGGGCGGGATGCGGGAGGTGCGGCTCATGGCTGTTAGCTGGGGTCGCCGCGCAGGTGATTCAACGGGTGCCACGCGCGCGGGTTGGGCGTCCAGGCGCGCAGCCGCGGCGACACCAGCGACCAGCGCAGCGGCAGGGCGAGCGGCACGAAGCTCGCGTCCGCCGCCAGCGCCGCATCGCCGTCCGCCAGCAGCCGCCCGCGCGTCTCCGCATCGGGCGCATCGGCGGCGGCATCGATGATCGACCGGATCATCGGGTCGCAGGCGACACACGCATTGTCGAGGTACCAGCGCCCCGAATCGAGCGGTGCGACCTTGTCGACCAGGCGCAAGTCGGCGTCGGCGGCATCGATCGCGACCCGCTCCACGGGCAGGCCGATGGCGCGCAGCGACCGGGCGATGCCGCCCCACAGCAGGTTCCCGCCGGAACCCTCCGGCAGCGCGATTCGCAGCGGCGCCATGTCCGGATGGTCCGCCACCCAGATCGCGACCCGTGCCCGCGCTTGCGAGACGGTGTCCTCCGTCGGCGTGGCCGGCCACGGAAAAGCGGCTGGGGCCGCGGCGGAGTCGAGCTGCGCCGGGAGCAGCGCGGCCACAGGCGCCCACTCCTCGCGCACCCCAGCCGCGATGGCGCTGCGGTCGAGCGCGCCCGCCAGCGCGGCCCGGTTGGCGGTCTCGGCCAGGAAGCCGTGCCGCCGTGCCACGGCCAGTCCGAACAGCCCCACCGCCGGATCGACCCGGATGCTCGCCGGCGCGACCTGCGCGATCGCGAGCAATGGCCAGTCGACGACCCCGCCGCCCAGCACCAGGTCGATGTCCCCGCGGGTGAAGCGCAGCACTGCCCGCGCGGCGCTGTCCCCGCGCAGTTCGACGATCTCGGCGGGGCTGGGCGGCGTGTCCGCGTCCTCGTCGTCCAGTCCGCGGATCGGCCGTAGCTGTTGCGCGCCCCGCACCGGCTGGCCAAGCTCGAAGGGCCCGGTGCCTCGCAGCTTGCGCCCCTGAAAGATGGCGAGCTCCGGCTGCGCCAGCAGCTTCAGGAACTCCGGCTGGGGCCGGCGCAGGCGGATCTCGACGACCTCGGGCGTCATCTCGATGATCTCGTCGACGAGTCGCAGCGCGCCGGCCAACGGTTTGTGGTGCGCCGGGCGGACGGCGCGCTTGAGCGTCGCCACGACCTCGCTCGCGGTCACCCGGTTGCCGTCCGGCCACCGCGCGTCGCCCAGGCGAAAGATATAGCTCTGGCCCTCGTCGATCACGATCCACCGCTCGGCAAGCGCGGGCTCAACCTGCCCGGCGGCATCGAAGCGGACGAGGCCCTGCGCCGTCGCTCCCATCAGCACGCGCTCGGCGGGGGAGAGCTCGATCCGCGATGGATCTGCCACCCGAGCCGTCCCGCCCACGACGCTGACGGCCACCGCCGAATCGTCGGGTCGTCGGTCGCAACCGCCGAGCACCAGCGCAGCCGCGGCGATTAGTAGGGGGAAGCGGGCGTGGGAGAAGGGAAGGGACGCCATGATCCCTTCCTGCCATCGACGGGCGCGGAGCGCCACATGGTGGTGGTGCGGACGGCGGGACTCGAACCCGCACTCCTGTTCGGAAGCCGATTTTAAGTCGGCTGCGTCTACCGGTTTCGCCACGTCCGCATGGCGGCACGGGAACCGCACGGCTGCTCCCGCGTCAAGCGCGGCGTTGCGCCAGCCCTCGCCATGGAACGTCAGACGTTCAGGCGCGCGCGCATTTCCTTGCCGGGTTTGAAATAGGGGACGCGCTTGGCATCCACTTCGACGGTCTCGCCGGTGCGCGGGTTGCGACCGGTGCGTGCATCGCGTGCACGGGTGGAAAAAGCACCGAAGCCGCGGAGCTCGACGCGCCCGTCTTCCTTCAACTGCTCGACGATGCTGTCGAAGAAGACCGTGACGATCCGTTCCACGTCGCGCGCGGGCAGGCCGGGATTATCGGCGACCAGGCGCTGTACGAGTTCAGATCGGATCATGTCGGCCTCATCCAACCCGCCGGGTATCGGCGGAAGCGGTCGTTACGCAGGGGAACCGAACAGCTAGTTCGACAGGAGCCGAACTGCAATACAAGTTAACGCATTTGCCGCGGCGGGAAGCAACTCCCCGCCGCGGCGCAATGCTTAGCGGCCTTCGCCGCGGGCCTTCAGGGCTTCGCCCAGGATGTCGCCCAGCGACGCCCCCGAGTCGGACGAGCCATACTGTGCAACTGCCTGCTTCTCTTCGGCGATCTGCATCGCCTTGACCGAGAAGGTCGGCTTCTTCGAACGGTCGAAACCCGACACCATCGCGTCGAACTTCTGGCCGACCTGGAAGCGCTCCGGACGCTGCTCGTCGCGGTCGCGGCCGAGGTCCGTGCGCTTGATGAAGCCGGTGGCGCCATCTTCGCCGGCCTGCACTTCGAGGCCCGCGTCGCGGACTTCAAGCACGGTGACGGTGATGATCGCACCCTTGTTGAGACGGTCGCCCGAGGTGGTCACGCCCACCGCCGGAGCACCGCGCTCGAGCTGCTTCATGCCGAGCGAGATACGCTCCTTGTCCGGCTCCACGGCGAGCACGACGGCCTGAACCATCTCGCCCTTGCGGTGCAGGTTGAGCGCGTCCTCGCCCGAAATGCCCCATGCGATGTCCGACATGTGGACCATGCCGTCGACGTCGCCGTCCAGGCCCACGAACAGGCCGAACTCGGTCGCGTTCTTGACTTCGCCCTCGACGGTCGAACCGACCGGGTGGGTCTCGGCGAAACGCTCCCACGGGTTCGCCTGGGCCTGCTTGAGGCCGAGCGAGATGCGGCGCTTTTCCTGATCGACCTCGAGGACGATGACCTCGACCTCCTGGCTGGTCGACACGATCTTGCCCGGGTGGACGTTCTTCTTGGTCCAGCTCATCTCGGACACGTGGACGAGGCCCTCGATGCCCGGCTCCAGCTCGACGAACGCACCATATTCGGTGATGTTGGTCACGCGGCCCGCCAGCTTGGCGCCGACCGGATACTTGACCGAAGCGCCATCCCACGGATCGCTCTCAAGCTGCTTCATGCCGAGCGAGATGCGCTGCGTGTCGCGGTTGATGCGGATGATCTGCACGCGCACCGTGTCGCCGATGTTGAGCATCTCCGACGGGTGGCCGACGCGCTTGTAGCTGAGATCCGTGACGTGCAGCAGGCCGTCGATGCCGCCCAGGTCCACGAACGCACCGTAATCGGTGATGTTCTTGACGACGCCGTCGATCACCTGACCTTCGTGCAGCGACTGGATCAGGCCCGAACGCTGCTCGGCGCGGGTCTCTTCCAGCACCGCGCGGCGCGAGACGACGATGTTGCCGCGCTTGCGGTCCATCTTCAGGATCTGGAACGGCTGCGGGATGTCCATCAGCGGGGTCACGTCGCGGACCGGACGGATATCGACCTGGGAGCCCGGCAGGAACGCCACGGCGCCCGACAGGTCGACGGTGAAGCCACCCTTCACGCGGCCGAAGATCACGCCTTCGACGCGGGCCGACTTGGCGAACTCGGTTTCCAGCTTGTCCCAGGCGGCTTCGCGGCGGGCGCGGTCGCGGCTGAGCATCGCTTCGCCGTTCGCGTTCTCGACGCGGTCGACATAGACTTCGACTTCGTCGCCGACCTTCAGGTCCGCCTTCTGGCCCGGCGCTGCGAACTCGCGCAGCGGCACGCGGCCTTCCGACTTCAGGCCCACGTCGATGACGGCGAGGTCGTTCTCGATGCCGGTGACGGTCCCGATGACCACGCGGCCTTCGAAGCTGTCGGCCTGACCCAGCGTCTGGTCAAGCATCGCCGCGAAATCGTCGCGGCTCGGGTTTGCCAAAGAGGCCATTAGAGTTCCTGGTTCCTGTACGTTTTTCCGGCCGGCCGGTTGGTTCCGGCGGTCTTTGACCGGTGTCGCCGCGGCGGCCGGATGCCGGTCGCGGCATTCGTCGGACAGCTGCTGCAAGGGCCTTCACGCTGCATGTGAAAAAGGGCGCGTGAGGAATCACCTCCGCGCCGGCCCCGCGAGCAACCGCTCGTCGAACCCCGTACGCATAGCGCAGATGCAAGCAATTCGCAAGCTTGGGAGGTGCCGCCGATCAGGCGGTGACGCGTGCGTCCACCAGTTCGACCGCGCGCTGCACGGCGGCCTCGATCGACAGGAAGCTGGTGTCGAGCGGGGCTGCGTCCGCGGCCATCATCATCGGCGCATTGGCACGCCCGGCATCCCGCTCGTCACGCGCGCGGATGTCGGCCAGAACCTTGTCGTAGGTGACGGGCGAGCCCTGCTTCTGGAGTTCCAGGTGGCGGCGGCGTGCCCGGATCGCGGGGGTGGCCTTCACGAACAGCTTGGCGTCGGCGTCGGGCGCGATCACCGTCCCGATGTCCCGGCCGTCCAGGACCGCCCCGCCCGGCTGGGCCGCAAAGCGCCGCTGGCGTTGGAGCAGCGCGGCGCGCACCAGCGCATGGGCGGAGACCACCGATGCGATCTGGCCGACCTCGTCGCTCCGCAGCCACGGATCCTCCAGCAGCCGGTCCTCAAAGCCACAGGCGGCGATCGCATCGGCCTCCCGCTCGGGCGTGAGCTTGTCGCGAAGCACGGTCGCGGCGACGGCGCGATAGAGCAGCCCGGTGTCGAGATGGGGGAGGTTGTAATGGCGGGAAAGCGCCCGGGCGATGGTGCCCTTACCCGATGCGGCGGGTCCGTCGACTGCGATGATCATGGCCGACCCCTTGCCGCAACCGGAGCGGTCGTCAAGCGGCGGGGCGCGGCGGACCGCAGATCTGCCTCGCCTCGAAGCATCAGCCGCCGCGCGAGGCCTTGGGGGTGGCGGTTTTTGACAGCGCCCTTGCGCTATGGCAAGGCGCGCGCCACTTCTCGGGCACCAGTCCCGATACCCAAAATCCCACACCGAAAGGCAAGAGCGGCACATGGTGAAGCCGGAATGGGGCACGAAGCGGACGTGCCCGAAATGCGCGACGCGCTTCTATGACCTTGGCAAGGAAGATCCCGTCACCTGCATCGAATGCGGCGTGACCTGGAATCCGGAGCCGATCCTGAAGTCCAAGCAGCCGCTTCCCTTCGAAGCTGCCAAGCCCGTCGGCGAGAAGGAGGCGGACAAGGATTCCGATCTCGGCGACGAGGATCTGGACATCGACGGTGAGGATGAGCCCTCGGCCGACGACGACGTCGATCTCGGCGGCGACGACGATCTGGGCGTCAACACCCAGGACGAAGACGAGGAAAACTGATCCTCGCGCCGGACGCTGAGCCGGCGATTTGAAAAAAGGTTGGGCAAGCGCCGAAAAGGCGCTTGCCAAGCCCAAAAGGCCCGATTAGAGGGCGCCTTCCCCGGACACGGGGATCCCGGAGCGGCTCCGACAAGGAGCGGCAAAAACGGCGTGGGGCCGTAGCTCAGCTGGGAGAGCGTCGCAATGGCATTGCGAAGGTCAGGGGTTCGATCCCCCTCGGCTCCACCATTCTAAGTAGCTGTCACTGGCGTTTCATGCAGGCCTTCGGCCGCTCCTCGGTGGCATCTTCCTCACGCATTGGTATCGCGCGGATATCGCACCGTTCCTTGCAGATGGAGCCGGTCGCGTGCGCTGACCCGGCCTCCCGCTGGCTGCTTCGCAGCGCAGCCACGCCTTGTTTTCTCATCGCAGACACGGGCGGGACGCTGCGCCGGAGCATCGGCCTGACGCACCGCGACGACCGGCAGCCCTCGCAGCCCCAAACCGCGTCCGCGGACATGTTCTGCATCGCCGGCGGAATGGACTTCAGGAAAAGCAATGGAGCGCGGGCCGTTCCGATATGCCTGATGCCGGCCGCCGCATTAGCTCTTGGGCATGGACCGGACCATCCCTTTGGCGTTCATCGGCTTTGGTGAGGCGGCGCAGGCCTTCTGCGAAGGCTGGGGCGAGCACCCGCCCGCTGCGATTCGCGTGTTCGACATCAAGACCCAGGCGGCGGACACCATGGCCGCCAAGCGCGCGGACTATGCGCGTTTCCGGGTGGCTGGCTGCGGCAGCGTGGCCGAGGCACTTGCCTCTGCCCGGGCGGTGTGAGCCTGGTCACCGCGGACCAGGCGCTGGAAGCGGCCGAATGCGCCGCTGCGACGATCGCGTCGGGCAGCGTCTATTTCGATGGCAACAGCGTGGCCCCGGACACAAAGCGCGCTGCCGCCAGGCGCATCGAGGCGGCGGGCGCACATTATGTCGACGTGGCGGTAATGGCGCCGGTGCGCCCGGCGCTCCTATCGGTGCCGCTGCTGCTCGCCGGCCGCCATGCCGATGCGGGCCAGGCCCTGCTCGCGCAACTGGGCTTTTCCGCACGCGTAGTCCCCGGCGACGTCGGGGCCGCGAGCGCGATCAAGATGCTGCGCTCGATCGTCATCAAGGGGCTGGAGGCGCTGACCGCCGAATGCCTGCTGTCCGCACGCGCCGCCGGGGTCGAGGAGGAGGTGCTCGCCTCCCTCGACGCGAGCTTCCCCCGCTGGGACTGGCGGACGCGGGCCGACTACAACCTCGACCGCATGCTCGTCCACGGGCTGCGCCGCGCCGCCGAGATGCGCGAATCCGCTGCAACGGCCGCCGGGCTTGGGCAGTCGGGTGCCATGGCGGCCGCGACCGCCGACTGGCAGCAGCGACTGGGCAGCCTCTGCCTCTCTCCGCTTCCCGAGGGGCTGGCCGCCAAGGCCGATGCCGTCCTCGCCGCCACAGGAAAGCACGACCAATGATCATCGACTGCCACGGCCATTATACCACCGCACCCGCCAAGCACACCGAGTGGCGCGAGCAGCAGAAGGGCGCGTTCAAGACCGGCGGAGACATCGATCCCGCCTATCCGCAGATCAGCGACGACGAGATCCGCGAGACGATCGAGGCCAACCAGCTGCGCCTGCTGCGCGAGCGCGGAGCCGACATGACGATCTTTTCGCCGCGCGCCTCCGCCATGGCGCCGCACGTCGGCGATGCCGCCACCAACCGTATCTGGGCCGAGCGCTCGAACGACCTCATCAAGCGGGTGGTCGACCTCTACCCCGAGACGTTCGTCGGCGTGTGCCAGCTGCCGCAGACGCCGGAGCTGTCGATCGACCAGTCTATCGCCGAGCTGGAGCGGTGCGTGACCGAGCTAGGCTTCGTCGGCTGCAACCTCAATCCCGATCCCTCGGGTGGCAAGTTCAGCGCGCCGCCGCTCACCGACCGCGCCTGGTACCCGTTCTTCGAGAAGATGGTCGAGCTCGACGTGCCGGCGATGATCCACGTGTCGGGCAGCTGCAACCCGGCGATGCACGCGACCGGCGCCTATTACATCGCCGCCGACACCATCGCCTTCATGCAGTTCATCGAGGGCGACCTGTTCCGGGATTTCCCCGACCTGCGCTTCATCATCCCGCACGGCGGCGGCGCGGTGCCCTATCACTGGGGGCGCTATCGCGGGCTTTCGGACATGCTCAAGCGCCCGCCGCTTGCCGAGCATGTCATGAAGAACGTCTTCTTCGACACCTGCGTCTATCACCAGCCGGGAATCGACCTGCTGTTCGAGGTGATCGACGTGGACAACATCCTGTTCGGGTCGGAGATGGTGGGGGCGGTGCGAGGCATCGACCCCCAGACGGGCCGGTATTTCGACGACACCAAGCGCTACATCGACGCGCTGGCGATTCCCGACGCGGACAAGCGCAAGGTGTTCGAGGGCAACGCCCGCCGGGTCTATCCGCGGCTGGACGCGCAGCTGAAGGCACGGGGGCTCTGATGGCGGACTTCCAGATGGATCCGAACTGGCTGTGCTGGGACCCGGCGCCGAGTGCGCCTCGCTTCACCCCGCCGCCGGGCGCCGTGGACGCGCATTGCCATGTGTTCGGCCCCGGTGATGTTTTTCCCTATGCGCCCGAGCGCAAATACACGCCGTGCGACGCCAGCAAGGAGCAGCTGTTCGCGCTGCGCGACCACCTGGGCTTCGCGCGCAACGTGATCGTGCAGGCGACCTGCCACGGCGCCGACAATCGCGCGCTGGTCGCTGCGCTCCAGGCAGCGGAGGGACGCGCGCGCGGCGTGGCGACGGTCCGCGACACGGTGACGGACGAAGAGCTAGCGGCGCTCGACGCGGCCGGCGTCCGCGGCGTGCGCTTCAACTTCGTGCGGCGGCTCGTCGATCCCAAGCCCGACGCCTATTACCGCGCGATCATCGACCGGATCGCGCCGCTCGGCTGGCACGTCGTCATCTATTTCGAGGCGGCCGACCTGGAGGAGCGCTGGGATTTCTTCACGTCGCTGCCGACGACCGTCGTCGTCGACCATATGGGCCGCCCGGACGTGACCAAGTCGGTCGACGGGCCGGAGTTCGGCCGCTTCGTCCGGCTGATGGCCGAGCACGAGAATGTCTGGAGCAAGGTGAGCTGCCCCGAGCGGCTGTCAAAGTCCGGTCCGCCGACCTACGATGACGTCGTGCCGTTTGCCCGCATGCTCGTCGAACGCTTCCCCGACCGGGTGCTGTGGGGCACCGACTGGCCGCACCCGAACATGACCAGCCACATGCCCGACGACGGCGCGCTGGTGGACATCATCCCGCGGATCGCGCCGACCGAGGCCCTTCAACAGGCCCTGCTGGTGGACAATCCGGCGCGCCTCTACTGGCGCTGAGGCGCCGGCAGCCCGGCGCTAGTCGCCGAACACCGATGCGATGGTGCCGGCTGCGGCGCTCGACAGCAGCCGGTCTGCCAGCGCGCGGGGATCCGCGACGGGCATGCTTGCCTTGGCGGCGCATGCGACGAACTTCTCCACCAGCGCTTCGCTGGAGAGCGGGTTGCTGGGGTGGCCGAGCGGCTGGAGCCGCTCGCCCTGCCACGGCGCTTGGCCGTGGAGGTGGATGGTCATGGCGCCCGCGGTGGCGCGGTCGCGTCCCCAGTCGGGGCGGCGGCGCGGCACGACGCGCGTGCTCAGCATCAATATGGCGGGGTCGGCGAGGCTTTCCGCGCCGAAGTCGTCGAGCGTGACCTGGCCGGTTTGGAGCGCGAGCGCGACGGTGAAGGGGATGCTGAACTTGGCGGCAATGGCAGTTGCGGGCGTCGCCTTGGCCGCCAGCGGCTCGACGAGCATCTGCTGCACCTCTCCCACGTCCACCTCGATCCGCTCGATGGACGCGAGGTCGGGGATGGCGGTCAGAGCCTCCAGCGCGAGTTCAATGAAGGCGTGGGTGCCGCGGCAGGCAGGCCATGGCTTGAAGCTGAGCGCTTCGCCCCAGAAGCGTTCCCCGAGCGTATCGAACAGATCGTCCGGATCGAAGGCGCCGCCGGCGTAAAGCGCGTAGAAGCCGCCCTTGCCCCCGATGGGATCGGAAAAGCCACGGACGCCGGCCTCGGCGAGCAGGACGCTTTCCACCGCGGCCCGGGCGGCGAATGCCTCCCGCGTCGCGCGCAGCGTGCTGTGTGGGTCGGAACCGATGGCACCCGGGGCGGTCACGGCACACAGGGTTAGCGACAGGGCGGCGCGAACCTGATCGGCGTTCAGCCCGATGACGCGCGCGGCCGTGGCGGTGGCGCCGAGCGCGCCCAGCAGCGGTGGCGGATACCAGCCGGCCTGCTCCATCGGCTGACGCAATGCCAGGCCCAGCCGGCAGGTGAGGTCGCAGCCGATCGCGAGTGCGGCAAGGAGACTGCGCCCATCCAGGCCGCCCCGGGCTTCGGTCAGCGCCAGGGCGGCGGGGATTGCCGAAGCGTGCGGGTGCAGGGCGCCCCGGTCGAACGTGTCGCCGAAGTCGAGCGCGTGCGCCATGGCGCCGTTGGCAGCAGCGGCCAACGCCGGGGTGCTGCGGATGGCGGTGCCCAGAACGGTACAGGGGCCGGGCTCAGCCGCAGCGAGGCGGAGGAACGGCTGCACGTCTTCGCTCGAGCCGCTCGCCGCGAGCATGACGCCGATGCCGTCCAGCAGGGCGCGGGCAGTGGCGGTGATTGCGGTGTCGGGAAGGTCGGTCGCGGCGAAGCTGGCAATATGTTCGGCGAGTTGTGCGGAGACGGTCATGAGGCAGCGCTTGCGTCCGCGACGCATCGGTAACTTGCGGCATCGTTCGGATCGCTCCGGCCGTCGTACTGAGCAACCTGCGGGAAGGGGCACAGCAAGCGGCGGAACCGTTCGGTCCCTTCGACCTGCTTGGTGGCTACCAGACTGACCGGCGGGATGCCTCGCTCAACCCAGTGGATTACCGCCCACAGGATGTCGCGCGAGGGGTCGCCCGGCCAACTGGGCTGTCCCGACCCGCCAAAGCCATCGGCACCGGGGCCTCCCTGGCAATGATACATGCCCGGCACCATGAACAGCCGGACTGCACTGGACAGCCCCTTGGCACCGTGCACCTTCGCCAGCGATTGATAGTAGGTGGTGGTGGGTCCGGCATTGGTCGAAGGGTCCGCCCAGCCCTGGTAGAGGATTGCCTTTCCGCCGGCCTTCACGAAGGGCGTGATGCGGGTGCTGTCTGCACGCAGTTGCGGCATGATGCGATTGATCGCCGCCAGGTCCGCGGTGCGGCGAAAGCTGTCCTCGTCCCAATCCGGATCGTCATAGACGGCATCGGCCCACATGGCGCGCAGCAAGGGGGAGGGCGGTCCGGGCCGAGTGCGCACGCCGGGCAGCAAGCCGCCATCCAGGGCACGCCCGCTCTCATCGCGGAGCGGGGCGATGATCTGGTCCAGCATCGCGCGCTTGGGCGCCGTGAGGCACGCTCCGGCGGTGCCGGGCTTGCACTCGAGTACCCGGGTGTCGAACCGGCAGGCGCGTGGATCCGCAACGATCCCGTCACCGACGTCATCGATGGCATCGCACTGGTGCGTCACCGCGTTCTCGTAGAGCGACCAGTCGGCATCGGTCAGCGCGGCCGCGGGGTTGCGCTTCTGCTGGAGCGCGAACCACATCATGCGGACCGACTGGAGCGGCATGTAGGGCCCCGGCGCGCCTGCGACGATCCCGTCGAAGTCGCGTGGATACTCCTGCAACTCCTTGAGGCCTTGGCGCCCGCCGCCCGAGCAGCCCAGGAAATAGCTGCGGTCGGCGGACCTGCCATAGAAGCGCCGGACCAGGCGCTTGACCGCCACGGTGGTGAGATGGGTGGCGCGATGTGCGTAATCCTCGCGCGCCTTCGCATCCGCCATCCAGCGCGATTGCGTCTTCTTGTGACCGCTGTCGGTGGAGAAGGTGGCGAAGCCTTCTTCCAGTCGACGGGCCATGTCAGAATGGTTGAATTGCCCGGCATCGCCACCCACCCCGCCTGCAAGCAGACGTCCATTCCACTGGACCGGAACCGGCATCCACAGATCGAAGCCGATGTTGCCTTCGATCCTGCCCTGCACCCGGCACAGCGGCCTCGAAACGGGGCGTGGCCGGTAGCTGCTGTCGCTTTCCGCCGTCCAGCGCGGTGCCGGCACGATGGGGGTGGCCGTATCCACCACCACCGTGCCTTCGCGTCCGACGAGTGCCGCGCAACCATTGGCGGGGGCCGCGAGTGCAAACAGGGCGGCGAGCAGGCTCATCAGAACTTGACCCCGGCGGTCACGGAGATCACGCGCGGGATCGGGTTGGCCGACTGCGGGTCATAGCCGCGGGTGGTGTCGACAAACGGCGGTTCCTCGTTGAGCAGGTTGCGGGCATCGACCGACAGCGTGAGCCGCGGCGTCACCTCATAGCCGAGGTACAGGTCGACCGTGTCGTAGTTGCTGACCCGCTGGCTCGGCGCGATGGTGGTATTGAGATAGCCCGCGAGATGGTTGAGCGTCGCCCGAGCCCGCAACCCTCCATATGCAATCCCGGCGTCCGCCTGCATCCGGAAGCTCTGGGTGAAGCCGAAGGTGTCGAGGACCTGGGCATAGTCGGCACGCGGCACGGCCTTAAAGTCATAGGTCAGGTACTTGGTGCCCTGGACGCCCGCGTCGAGATCTACGCCGGACCAGTTCCAGCGATAGGTCAGGCCGAAGTCGAGCCCGCGCAGCTTGGTGCTGCCAAGGTTCTGGCGACGGCCATCGACGATGAAGGTGACGGCATCCGCGTTGATCGCTTGGTTGATCGGTAGCCCCGATGCGAGCAGCGCGGCGATCTGGGCCTGGGTCGGGTTCTGGGTGACGAAGTCGGCGTAGAGCGGATTGGTCAGGATGCCGGGCGTGCCACGCAGTGCCTGGATCTGGTCGGAATAGTCGATGCGGAAATAGGTCAGGTTGGCGACCAGTCCCGGGATTTCAGGAGGTGCCGCCTCCACGCCAAAGGACCAGGTGGTAGCGGTCTCCGGGCGGAGGTCCGGGTTGCCCCCGGCGATGCCGATGCCGATCGCGTTGCCGTTGAGACCCGGCAGGGTGTCGAAATACAGTCCGGCGCCGCCACCGACGGTGGATACTTCGGTAAAGGTCGGTGCGCGGAACGACGTGCCGTAGGTGCCCTTCAGCGAGAGGCCCTGGAACGGCTGGTAGGTCAGGCCGATCTTCGGATTGGTGGTGCTGCCGAAGTCGCTGTAATTCTCGTGCCGCAGGGCGAGGCTGAGCGACAGCCGCTCGATCCCGGGCCGGGCGTTGGCATTGCCGACCAGCGGCACGAACAGCTCGCCGAACACGGCGTCCACGTTGCGCGTCCCGTCGTCCGCGAGGTCGACCGGCGTCGCCGCTTGGCCGGTGGTGAGATTCGTGAAGGTGTACTCGATCCGGTGCTCATACCCGACCGCAAGCCGTACCTCGCCACCGGCAAGCGCGAACAGCGAGCCGTCGACCTGGGCATTGAACACGTCCAGTTTGGTACGCCCGGCAATGATGAAGAGATTGTCCGTCACCCGGGCGAGGGTGTCTGGATTGTTGGGGCCGCCGAACAGGTTGAGTGCGGTTGCGGGGTTGGTGTCCGCAAGCGCCGCGTTCAGGGCGCCGGTGTTGATGCCGGTGCGGCGGTCGGCGACCTCCTCCGCTTCGCCATGCTGGTAGTAGGCGGTCGCCCGGAAGTTGCCGAAGAGCTTTGCCTCGACGCCGGCGACGGCGTTCCAGGTTTCCGCCCAATAGGGCCATTTGACCGTGCCGATCTCGGGAAAGAAGGAATAGCCGACCTGCACGGACGTGGCGCCGGCTACGGGCGATACGAAGAACGGGTTCGTGTCGCGCACCGTCGCGGTGGTGGAGAGGACGGCCGGGATCACGCCCTCGCGCCGGGACCAGAAGCCGTCGGCGAAGACGCGCACGCCCTCGGCCAGTTCCTGGCTGGCGGCCGCGACCACGCTGTAGCGATCCTGTTCCGGGATGACGGCCTCGGCGCCGCTGTAGAAGCAGCGGTTCGCGGTCCCGGGCGTGAGCGAGCCGACGTTCGCCGCCGTGACCCCGCCGTCCGGGATGGCATAGGTGCTGCCCCCTGCGGTGATGGTGCCGGGGTTGCAGGTGGTGACGCGCAGATCCCGCCCGCCGCGATCGCGGTTGTCGTCGTGGTAGAAGTCGAGGCGATCGCCAAACAGCGCCGAGTTGCGGGTCCATTCGCCGGAAATCATCGCCCAACCGTTGTCCCAGCGCTTGCCGGCCAGGATGGCGAACTGCTTCTCGTCGTAGGATTTGTCGGTGAAGCCGTAGCGGGCCCGCGCTTCGAGCCCGTCGAAGTCCTTGCGCAGGATGAAGTTCACCACGCCTGCCACCGCGTCGGAACCGTAGATCGCCGAAGCGCCGTCGGCGACCACCTCTACCCGGCTCAGCGCGATTGACGGGATCACGGAGGGATCGGTGAACTGCCCCTGCGTGCCCTGCGGCGGGAAGCGGCGACCGTCATAGAGGAGCAGCGTCGCGTTGGTGCTCAGGCCGCGCAGGTTGATGCCGGCCCCGCGCGTGGCGTTCGCAGCGCCGTTCTGGCTGCTGCCGCCGGCGCGGTTGGCGCCCAGCGACACCACCTGCGGCACGCGCCGCAACAGGTCGTTGACGGAGGTCACCGGCTCCTGCGCGATGCGCTCCTGATCGATCGCGATGACGTTCGATCCGACCGGCGCCACCCCGCGGATGCGGCTTCCGGTGACGACGACTTCACCGCCCGCGTCTGCCGGTGCGGGTACGTTCAACGGGGGCGCATCGGCCGGCAAGGCGCCGTCGTCGCGGGCGGTCGCCTCCGGGACGGGCTGCGCAGTCTGGGCAAAGGCAGGTGCAAAACAGCCGGCGGCAAGCGCAATGGTTGCAGCGCCGCAGGTCCAGCGAGCGGTCTTCAGCATCTCTCTCTCCTTTTGCGCCCGCCAGCATCTACGCGCCGGTCGAACGGTGATGTCGTGGATCGGTCAGGTCAGGTCAGGTCGCCTCCGCCTGGGCCGCGTTCACGCGGCGACTGAGGCGCGGCGCGACCGACAGCAGCACGATGGCGGCGATCAGGATGGCGGCGCCGGTCGTCTCGGCAGCCGTGGGGCGCCGCAGGCCCCAGCCGAATGCGAGCAGATAGGCGGCAAGGATGCCGGCGAGCAGGCTCGCCGCGCGCTCCAGGGGAACGCAATAGCTGTTCTCGCGCGCGTCCAGCAGGATGATGGCGGCAAAGACCGAGACGATCGTCAGGGTGGCCGCGATCCCGACGATCGGCAGCAACGCCGGGCTGCTCCAGATGCCGACGAAGCCCCATTCGAGTTCGCCCGCCTGGGTGCCGAGCCCCGAGGCGCCGAGCAGGGCCAGGGCGGCAACCGACATCGGCAGCGCGATCATCTTCTCCTCGACGAAATACTTGCGGATCGAGGCCGGGTCGCCGGACTTCGACACCTGCGTCATCACGGCGAGGCGGATGAAGTAGCCGAGCGTGTAGAGAACCACGGTCGCGATCGCGAGCGGCGGCAGCCCCAGCTCCCCGCGCGCCTGCAGCGTGATGGCCAGCGCCACCAGGACCATGACCAACGCCACCCAGCTCCACCAGCGCACGCGGCGGCCGAACAGGATGTCGACCAGGGGCGCGATGATGAGGATGTCGCCGCGCATCAGCAGCTGGATGAAGGGGATGCTCACCCCCTGGAAGGTGAAGGACAGCGGCACCGTGAACAGCACCAGGGCGGTGCCGATGCCGGACAAGAAGGTGTAGCGGGTCGGGATCGGGACGCGCCGGCCGGCGATCCGGACCGCCTTGGCGTCCCGGTGCCAGCCGGACCACCAGATGAAGAGATAGGTGAGCAGCAGGTTGAGGATCAGTGACGCCGGCAGCGTCTCGAGACCGGTCAGCGGGCGGCCGAGTGTCGGGTCCGGCGCGCTCGTCAGCAGCTTGGTGATCAGGATGTTGGGGATGTACGCGAGGAAATAGAGCCCCACGATTCCTTCGAGCGGAAGGCTCTTCCAGCGCATCATTGGGCCTCCACCAGTTCGACCATCTCGGGAGTGACGCGGTAGCCGGCGTTCAGGCCCGCTTCGCGCGTGACCGCACGCATGTAGTCGACGACCTCATCGTGGCGCGGGTCGTCAGGGGTCACGATGCGCGGCACGGCGTCCCTATCGATGTAGAGCGGGAGAAAGCCCGACCGGGTGATCCGGCCGTCGGCAATCTCCAGTCGCGCCACCAACGACAGGCGCGACGCCTTGGGAAAATTGTAGAGGCTGTCGAAATCGGGCTCCCACTCCTCTGCAAGCACCCGGATCTCGTTGAAGCTCTTGGATGCCGCATGGGCCGGGTCCATGCGCAGGTCGGTCGCGAAGTTGCACAGCGAGTGGAAGACGGGCGCGCCGTCGATCATCTCGCATCCCTTCAGGATGTGCGCGTGCCCGCCCAGGATCGCGTCGGCACCCGCCGCAATGGCCGCACGGGCGACGTCCCGCTGATAGTCGGCGATGGCGGCACGGACGAAATGGATGCCCCAGTGGTGGGAGACGACGACGACGTCGGCTTCCGCCTTCGCGCTGCGGATGTCGGCCTCCATCGCGGCCAGATCCTCGCGGTGCGGATAGGTGTGGGTGCGCGGCGGCGTGCCCGGCTGGTCGTGCTCGATCTGCTCATAGACCGTAAAGGCGCGCATCGGGGCACAGCCGGGCCGCCGTTCGTCAGCCCAGTAGCTCATCGGCAGGATGCTGGAATAGGCGAGGATCGCCACCCGGGTGTCGTCGGGCAGGGTGAAGCGGGCCGGCTTGCGCGCCTCATGGATGTTGGCGCCGGCACCGGCGACCTGGATGCCGGCGGCTTCGAGATGCCGCTTGGTCTCGAAGAACGCGTCATTGCCCCAGTCGAGCACATGGTTGCCCGCCATCGAGATGCAGTCGAACCCGGCGCGCGCCAGCGCGGCTGCGCCGTCCGGCCGCGCCAGCACGGCGTGACGCGCCTGGGGCGCGCGGACGCCTTTTTCGGCAAAGCTGGTTTCGAGCTGCCCGAAGACGATGTCCGCGGCGCGCAGCGTGTCGGCGGCGGCGACGAAGCTCTCGTCGTAATCCTCGCGATCCATCGCGAGATCGCCGGTTGCGAGCAGAACCTGGGTCATCCGGCACCTCCGAAGCGGACCGGGACGTTCAGCGCGCCGATTTCGGGAAAGCGAGTCGGCAGCGGTTCGCCGGCGAGCTCGAAGCCTGGCGCCGCGGCCAGCAGTTCCTCGATCGCGACGCGCAACTCCAGTCGGGCAAGCCCCGCACCGACGCAGTTGTGCGGGCCGCGCCCGAAGGCGAGCGAGTCCTTCATGTTCGGGCGGTCGAGCCGGAAGCTGTCCGGTTCCGGGAACACGTCGGCGTCGCGGTTCGCAGAGGCATAGACCAGGGCGATGGGCTCGTCGGCCGGGATGGTGCGGCCGCGGATGGTCACGTCGGTGACGGCGGTGCGGGCAAAACCGCGATACGGCGCATAGAGCCGCAGGAATTCCTCCGTTGCGGCGGGGATCAACGCCGGATTCGCCCGAAGCTGCTGCTGGAGCGCCGGATCGCGCGCGAGGTGAACGGCGATCGAGCCGATCAGGACGCTGGGCGCGATGATGCCGACCACCAGCACCTGGCGGATGGTGCCGACGATCATCTCTTCGGGCAGCGGCGCACCGTCGACGCGCACGGCGAGCAGCGCGCTGGTCGCGTCCTCCTCCACCGGCAGGGGGGATGCGCGGCGCTCCGCCACGATCGCGCGCGCCATGTCGTACAGAAGCAGGCTCGACGTCTTGGTAGTGTCCATGTCGTTGGACTGGACCGCGACATTATAGTCACGGCCGACCCGCGTAAGTTCTGCCACGGCTTCGGGCGAGAGGTTCATCCAGGTCGCAAAGGTCGCGATCGGCATGTGCGCGGAAAAGTCGCCGACGATGTCGCCGCCTCCCTTGGCCACCATGTCCGTGAGCAGATCCCGGCAGATGCGGCGGACGTCCGGCTCTAGCCGGTTGATACGGCGCTCCGTGAACAAGGGGGCAAGCGCCCGGCGATAGGGGGTGTGCTCGGGCGGGTCGAGATGAAGCGGTGGCCGGCGCCCGGTAAAGGCGACCTTGGGGATGACGTTCTGCTTGGACGTGACAAAGGTCTGCCAGTCTGCGGCGGCGGCGGCGACATCCTCGTGCTTCATCAATGCCCAGAAGCCGCCCCATGCTTCACTGTGCGCGACGGGACATTGCTGGCGCAGCCGGGCATAGTCGGCGTGCGCGCTGTCGAATTGCTCGGGTTGGAGCGGATCAAAGTCATGCGACATAGCAATCACGTATCGCGGAATGAAAGCGCTTGCAAGCCGCTTGCGGGATGGCCGCCGAGAGTAGAAAGGCAAGTGCGATGACGGTTCAGCGATCGCCGAGACTGGAGGACGTCGCCGGGGCTGCGGGCGTATCGCCCGCGACCGTGTCGCGCTTCCTCAACAATCCCTCCATCGTGGCTCCGGCCACGGGAGAGCGCATCCGCGCGGCGATCGAGGCGACGGGCTATGTGCCCAATCTGACCGCAGGCGCCCTGGCCGGAGGGCGCTCGCGGCTGATCGCTGCGCTGGTGCCGGATATCGCGCAGTCGATCTTCAACGACACGATGGAGGCGATGATCGACGTGCTCGCCTCCGACGGCAACAGCGTCATGCTGGCGCTGACAGGCTCGGACAATCACCGCCTGCTCACCGAAATCCACACCGCGCTTGCCCGGCGGGTCGACGCGATCATCCTGACCGGCATCGTCGGGGACCCGGAGACGCGCGACCGGTTGCGAGCGCAGGGGGTGACGGTGATCGAGACCTGGGGGCTCCCGGACGACCCCATCGACGTCGCGGTCGGCTTCTCGCATCGCTCGGCCGGGCAGGAGCTAGCGCGATTCCTGCGCGGGCGCGGGTATCGCCGACCACACCTGGTGGTGCCGTGTTCGGTACGGTCGGAGCGTCGTGCGGAGGGCTTCGCGGCTCAGTGGGTTTCCGACGGCGGGGCTCCGCCGAGCCGTCTGGAGGTCAATGTCCCGAGCCATTTCGGGCAGGGGCGATTGAGCTTCCGGGCGCTGGCCGACCTGCCCGAGCAGCCGGACGTGGTCGTCTGCGGGTCGGACTGGATCGCGCAAGGGTTGATCGTAGAGGCGCAGGCGGCAGGCGTGCGCGTGCCCGACAGGCTGGCCGTCACCGGGTTCGGCAACCTGCGCATGGCAGGCGACATGCGCCCGACGATCACTTCAGTGGACGTCGACGGGGGCCGGATTGCGCGGGAAGTGCTGCGAGTCCTCCAGGCGCGGGCGGCCGGGGAGCCGGTCGAGCGGCGCATAGACGTCGGCACGCGCATCATCGCCCGCGAGAGCGCATGAAAGGGCTTGCATCGTCGAAGAACGCATGATTTGCTTTGCCGGATAACAAACCGGGAGGGGATGATGCGCAAATCCTATGCGGCGATCGCGCTGGCGTTTGCAGGGACGGCGGCGCTTGCGCAACAAGGAACGCCGGTATCGGCGCCGGCTGACCAGGCCGCCGCTGCCCGCCAGCGCGATGCGGTGCCGGATAGTTCAGGCACCGGTCCGTTTGCGGCCATGAAGCGGGTCGATCGGACATTGCCCGAGCATGTGATCTACCAGCCTCGCGATCTGGATGCCCTTGGCAAGAAGAAGCTGGGGGTTGTCGTCTGGGGCAATGGCGGCTGTTCGGCAGATGGCGCCAGTGCTCGGCAACATCTGCTGGAGCTCGCGTCCTACGGCTATGTGGTGGTGGCGCCCGGACGCATTCTTTCAGGACCAGGTGCGAAAGCCAGAACCGGGTCGGCGCGGCGGCCCGACGCAGCCGGTACCTTGCCGCCGGTCGCCACGACGGCAGCGGAGGTGACGCGTGGGCTCGACTGGGCACTGGCCGAAAATACCCGTTCCGGAAGTCCGCTGAATGGCCGGATCGACCCGGCCAAGGTTGCCGTCGCCGGACACAGCTGCGGCGGATTGCAGGCGTTGCAGGTGGCGGAGGACCTCCGCATCCGCGCGGTGATCGTGCACAACAGCGGCGTGTTTGCCGATGGCACCAACCCGATCCCGGGCATCACCGTGAACAAGGCGCTGCTCGGCCGGCTGCACACGCCGGTCCTCTACGTGCTGGGCGGGGAAAGCGACATCGCCTGGCCGAACGGCACCGACGACTTCAAGCGGATCGATCATGTCCCGGCGGCCCTGGTCTGGGCGGACGTGGGCCATGGCGGCACGTTCGGGGAGCCGAATGGCGGCCGGGTCGGCCGGATCAGCGCGGACTGGCTGGAGTGGCAGCTTTCCGGGGACGGGAAGGCCGGCAAGACCTTCGCCGGCAACGATTGCGGCCTGTGCGCGGACCCGCAATGGAAGATCGAGCGCAAGCGGATCTGATGACCCGGAAGGGGGGAGATCCCCCCCTTTTCTGGCGCTACTGGCACTGTCCCCCGGCGACGCAGGGTCGCAGCATCCGTTCCGCTCGATGGGCTACGAAGCCCGCCGGCGCCGCTGGCCATTTCCCCCGTTCGAGCCGTTGCTCCACCTGCTGGATCGCGGCGAGCAGTTGCGGTCCGGTGAAGCCGCAATGACCGGCCTCCGCCAGCCACAGGCTCTGCGCCCGAGTCCCGGCGGCTTCCACGTAGCCTCGCTGGAGGGCAGGGGCGGTCATCCCGTCCCCGATCTTCTGCATCGCGACCAGCGGCACCTGCGGCCGTGTGTTGGGGGTATAGTGCGCGCGCATATAGGCCACCGCGCCGGGATCGGCGGCGATCCGCTCTCCCGCGTTCAGCCGCTTCAGATCCGCCTGCAGATCGATCCCCGCCTCCCGATAGAGGCGTGCGACCAGCGCGGCTCGACCCGAGCGCCGTAGCTGCGCGCGATAGTCGATGCCGGTGTTCCACGAAAAAACGCCGCCCGCGCGCCGTTCCTGATCGGAGCGGGGCAGGAAGGTGCCGCGGACGAACGCCTTTGCCATCTGCGCGGCCTGGCCTGCCGCATCGTCGGGGGCGGGTCGGGGGGTGGCAGGGTCCGTCCAGCCCGGCAGGCCGGCAAGCACGCTTGCCAGGGCTACCCGCGCGCGCCCTTCCGGTGTTGCAAGCGCCTGCTGCACCGCTTCCTCCGCGCGTCCGCCGTTGGCGCGATCATCGGTGACACGGACCAGCTCGAGCCCGGCGTCGGGTGCCACCAGCGTTCGAAAGGCATAGGCGCCGTCGAGCGCCATGTTCATCATGCCGAGCGCACCGCCGATCGAGGCACAGGCCGCGACCGCGCCGTCGATCCGGGCCGCATGTTGTTCGGCGAGCTGGGTCGTGATCAGGCCACCCATTGATTCTCCCCAGGCGATGATGCGGCGGGGTATGCCGTGCTGCGCGGTGAACCGTTCGATCGCCGCGAGTTGGGCGGGCACGGCTTCGGCCAGGGACCAGCCGCCGGCGCCATAATCGCTGGCGACGAGTGCATAGCCGGCGTCGAGCAGTGCCTGGCGGATCGGGGCGGGAGCGGCCTCTACAGCGGGACGGGGTGAATAGCCGCGGGAATAGAGCAGCAGCGTCCCATTCCATTGCGCAGGCAGCGCCTCTGCGAACTGCGGCGCCTGCGGGGCGGGCGCCGGTTCGACTGGGCCGGAGACGGCGGGCGCCGCGAGGCAGGTTGCTGCGACGAGGCTGCAAATCAAACGGCGCATGACCCCTCCCTGAAAGCGCTTGCATCCATCTTGGCCAACCAATGGATGCTTGGCAACTCTCTCAGGCTGCGTGCGCATGCAGAAGTCGCCACGTTTGGAATGCCCGATGTGGTCGGGGGGAACGCGACGATTGATCGCGGGATACGAGCCCCCTATCAGCAAGGTTTGGAGGTACGCAGTTGATCGAACAAGAGCAGGAAAACAGCGTCTCGCTCGGCGTCCTCGACTCCTTGGTCGGATACCACATGCGTCGTCTGTCGACGCTGTTCGCGACGGACTTCGCGAGTGCGGTCGGAGACCTCGGGCTTCGCCAGGTGCTGTTCGGAATCCTGTCGATCGTGGGCGGCAACCCCGGCATCAACCAGGGCGAGGTCGGCAAGGCGCTCGGCATCCAGCGGGCGAACATGGTGAGCCTGGTCAACGAACTGGTCGACCGGGAGCTGCTCGATCGGCGGGTTGCGGCCGAGGACCGGCGCGCCTTCGAGCTGCGCCTGACCGCCGCCGGCGAACGCTGTGTCGACGAGGCGATCGGCCGCATCCGCCAGCACGAGGACAAGCTGCTTTCCGACCTTTCGCCTCCGGAGCGGGCGAAGCTGATTCAGCTCCTGTCGCGGATTGGCGCCAGCGGCGGCTGATCGCGCGCAATTCATAGCGCGATAGCGCTTGCACCTCTCGCCCATATCGATATGCTCCATAACAAATAAGAACAAGGAGCGGAGATGGCTGAGGCAGATCCCATGGCGGCGAACGGCGCTGCTACGTTCACGCGCAACAACCCGGTGACTGGAGAAGTCGCGACCACGTCTCCGGCGCAGACGCCCGAGCAGGCGAGTGCCGCGTGCGACGCGGCGGAGGCGGCGTTCCCGGCCTGGAGCGTGTTGGGTCCCAATGCGCGGCGCGCGGCGCTCAACAAGGCGGCGGTGGCACTGGAAGCGCGCGCCGACGCGTTCGTCGATGCGATGATGTCGGAAATCGGGGCGACGGAGGGCTGGGCCCGTTTCAACCTGATGCTGGCGGCCGGGATGATCCGCGAGGCCGCGGCGTTGACGACGCAGATCGCGGGAGAGGTCATCCCCTCCGACAAGCCGGGGTGCATCGCCATGGCGCTGCGGGAGCCGGCCGGTGTGGTGGTGGGCATCGCCCCTTGGAATGCGCCGATCATCCTGGGCGTGCGGGCGATCGCGACGCCGCTCGCCTGCGGCAACACGGTGGTGCTCAAGGCATCCGAGCAATGCCCGCGCACGCACCAGCTGATCGTCGAGAGCTTTGCGGAGGCGTTGCCGGAAGGCGTCGTGCAGATCGTCACCAACGCGCCGGCCGATGCGGCCGACGTGGTAGGCGCGCTGATCGACCATCCGGCCGTGCGCCGCGTGAACTTCACCGGATCGACCCATGTCGGGCGCATCATCGCCAAGCGCTGCGCCGAGCATCTGAAGCCGGTGCTGCTGGAACTGGGCGGCAAGGCGCCGTTGCTGGTGCTGGAGGATGCCGACCTCGACGAGGCGGTCAAGGCCGCGGCGTTCGGCGCGTTCATGAACCAAGGCCAGATCTGCATGTCGACCGAGCGGATCATCGTGGTGGAGGCCGTCGCCGATGCCTTTGCAGAGAAGTTCGCGGCGAAAGTCGGCACGATGCCGGTGGGCGATCCCCGCGCGGGCAAGACGCCGCTGGGTGCGGTGGTGGACGCCAAGACCGTCGATTGCGTCCGCGGCCTGATCGAGGATGCGCTGGCGAACGGTGCCCGGCAGCTGATCGGCGGGGATGCGGACGGCGTGTTGATGCCGGCGCATGTGATCGACCATGTCACCCCCGACATGCGGCTGTTCCGCGACGAGAGCTTTGGCCCGGTCGTCGGCATCGTCCGCGCACGGGACGAGGCGCACGCGATCGAACTCGCCAACGACACCGAATACGGCCTGTCGGCGGCGGTGTTCACCCGCGACACCGCGCGCGGCCTGCGCGTCGCGCGGGAGATCAAGTCGGGCATCTGCCACGTGAACGGGCCGACCGTGCATGACGAGCCGCAGATGCCGTTCGGAGGCGTCAAAGGCTCCGGCTACGGCCGGTTCGGCGGCAAGGCCGGGATCGACGCGTTCACCGAGCTTCGCTGGATCACCATCGAGACGCAGCCGGGCCGCTTCCCGATCTGACGCGAACCCAGTTTCAAACCATCATCCCCGTTGCGGATCGCCCGCAGCGGACCGGAGAGTTACGCCATGAGCATCGAACGTACCGAAGAGGAAACCGTCGCCTACACCGTCGAGGACGGCATCGCCTGGGTGAGCTTCAATCGCCCGGAAAAGCGCAATGCCATGAGCCCCAGGCTCAATCGCCAGATGGGCCGCGTTCTCGATGAACTGGAATTCCGGGACGACGTGGGCGTGCTGGTGCTGACCGGCGAGGGTGTCGCCTGGTCTGCCGGCATGGACCTGAAGGAGTATTTTCGCGACACCGAGGCAGAGGGCCTCAAGGGCACGCGCAAGGCGCAGCGCGAAAGCTATGGCTGGTGGCGGCGGCTGCGCTGGTACCAGAAGCCGACGATCGCGATGGTCAACGGCTGGTGCTTCGGCGGCGGCTATGGCCCGTTGTTCGCGTGCGACCTCGCCTTTGCGGCGGACGAAGCGCAGTTCGGCCTGTCGGAGATCAACTGGGGCATCCTTCCGGGTGGCGGCGCCACCAAGGTCGCGGTCGAGCTGCTGCCGTTCCGCAAGGCGATGTACCACGCGATGATGGGCGAGAACGTCGACGGCAAGACCGCCGCGGAGTGGGGACTGGTCAACGAGGCCGTGCCGCTCGCCGATTTGAAGGCGCGGGTGACCGAAGTGGCCAAGGTGCTGCTGGCGAAGAACCCCGTGGCGCTGAAGGCGACCAAGGATGCCGTGCGGCGCGTAGGGGGGATGACCTATGACGAGGCCGAGGATTACCTGATCCGCGCGCAGGAAGCGGCCAACAGCTACGACAGCGAGGGCCGCAAGGAAGGCATCAAGCAGTTCATCGACGACAAGACGTACAAGCCGGGCCTCGGCGCGTACGACAAGTCCAAGCAGCGCTGAGGAGAGGGCGCCATGCCGGTCGAGACGCTCGAAGCGCCTGTTCAATCCAGCGCGGAGCGGTCGATCGACCGGCTGCTGCGCCCGCGATCCGTCGCCATTGTCGGTGCCTCCGAAAAGCCCGGGGCGCTCGGCGCCTCGGTGCTCGCCAACCTGGAACGCAACGGCTTTGCCGGGGAAATCCACCTCATCAATCCCAAGCGTCCCGAGATCGCCGGACGCGCATGCCTGCCCGGCATCGAGGCGTTGCCGTGGGGCGTCGACGCGGCGGTCCTCGCCATCCCGCGCGCAGGCGTGGTAGATGCGGTCCGCCAGCTTGCAGCGCGCGGCGTCGGTTCGGCGGTGATCTTTTCGGCGGGCTTTGCCGAAGGGGGTGAGGCCGGGCTTGCCGAACAGCGCAACATCGCCCGGATTGCCGCCGAGGCCGGCATGTTGATCGAAGGCCCCAACTGCCTGGGGATGGTCAACCACTATGACGGTGTGCCCCTGACCTTTGTCGAGACCGCGGTGACCCCGCCGGTCGGCGAAGCAGCGGGTATCGGCATCGTGTCGCAATCGGGTGCGATGGCGGCGGTGCTCGGCACCACCATCGCTTCGCGCGGGCTGGGGCTCACCTTCTCCGTTTCCACCGGTAACGAGGCGGGAAGCGGCGTCGAGGATTACGTCGAATATCTGGCAGGCGACGCCGGCACCCGCGTGATCGCGATGATCGTCGAGCAGTTTCGCCAGCCGCGGCGGTTCCTGGCAGCGGCTCGCGCCGCCGCGGCTGCCGGCAAGACGATCGTGCTGCTGCACCCCGGCAAGTCGAGCGCTGCGCGGGAAAGTGCGGCCACGCATACCGGGGCGATGGCCGGAGATTATGCCGTCATGCGGCTGCTGGTCGCCCAGGCGGGCGTCGTCGTTGCCGAGACGCTCGAGGAACTCAGCGACATTGCCGAGATCGTCGTGCGCAGCCCGGCGCTGCCCTCCGGCGGCACGGCGGTGCTGGGCGAGTCCGGCGCCTTCAAGGCGCTGATGCTCGACCTCGCCGAGGAACTGGCGCTGCCGCTCCCTGCGTTGACGGACGCCTGTTCGCCGGTGTTGCGGGCGGCGCTGCCGGAGTTCGTCGGCGTCAGCAATCCCCTCGACCTGACGGCGCAGGGGCTGGTCGATCCGGACCTCTATGCGCGCACGCTGACGGCGCTGTTCGGCGACGACCGCATCGGCACCATCATCATCGGGATCATCCAGACCGACCCCGTCACCATCGGCATCAAGGTGCCGCCGATCCTGCGCGCGATGCAGGAACGCACGGGCGACAAGCCCGTGATCTTCGCCGGCCTGGACGAGGGCGCACCGATACCCGCCGAGCATGTCGAGGCGCTGCGGTCGCTGGGCATTCCCTATTTCCCGGCAAGCGAGCGCGCACTTCGCGCCGTCACCCGCCTGATCCGGGCGCAGGCGGCGTCGCCACAGGAAGCCACGCCATCGGGGGCGGCCGCGCTGCGCCTTCCGGAGGCCGGAGGCGTCATCCCCGAACACGCGGCGAAGTCGCTGCTGGCGCCGTTGGGCTTCGCCTTTCCACCTTCGCATCTCGCCACGAGCCCGGCCGAGGCGCGGTCGCTGGCCGAGAGGCTCGGCTTCCCCGTGGTCCTGAAGGCCCAGTCGAGCGCGCTCAGCCACAAGTCGGACGCGGGCGGCGTGCTGCTCAATCTCGGCGACGCCGCCGCGGTCGAAGCGGGATGGCACCGGATGGTGGCGGAGGTCGCCGGTCACCTGCCGGACGTCGCGCTCGACGGCATCCTGGTCGAGAAGATGGGCGAGCGCGGGGCGGAACTGATCGTCGGCGCGCGCAGCGACCCCGACTGGGGACCCGTGATCCTGGTCGGCTTCGGCGGGGTCCAGGCGGAGATCCTGAAGGACGTTCGCCTGATCGCGCCCGGCATGTCGCGGAGCGCGATCCTGGCGGAGATCGGGCAGTTGAAGGCGGCGGCACTGCTGCACGGCTGGCGCGGCTCGCCGGCGCTCGACCTGGATGCGCTCGCCGCCTTGGTCGAGCGGCTGGGGGCTGTCATGCTCGCCAATCCGCGCATCCGCGAAATCGATCTCAACCCGGTGATCCTGTACCCTCGCGAACAGGGCGCGGTGGCGCTGGATGCGCTGATGCTGGTCGATCCGAACTAGAGGGCGAGGGCGGTCAGGCCGGCGGCGGGGGAGGAGACGACATGCAGCAAGATCCGCGGGTGATCCTGGATCGGGAGCCGATGCGCCGGCTGCAGGTGCTCGCGGTGGGCCTGTGCGTGCTGCTCAACGCGCTCGATGGCTTCGACGTGCTGGCGATCAGCTTCGCCTCGCCGGGGATTGCCGCCGAATGGGGCATCGACCGGGCGGCGCTGGGCCTTGTCCTGTCGATGGAGCTGATCGGCATGGCGGTGGGCTCGGTGCTGATCGGCAACCTTGCCGACCGGATCGGGCGCCGGCCGACGATCCTGGGCTGCCTGGTGGTGATGGCGGTGGGCATGGCGGCGGCGCCGCTTTCGGGCAGCGTGTTCGCGCTTTCGATGATCCGGCTGTTCACGGGCCTGGGCATCGGCGGCATGCTCGCGTGCACCAACGCGATGGTCGCCGAGTTCGCGAACCTGCGCAATCGCGCGCTGGCGGTGGCGGTGATGGCGGCGGGTTATCCGGTCGGCGCGATCGTCGGCGGATCGATCGCGTCCGCGCTGCTCGCCAGCGGAGGGTGGCGCGACGTCTTCACCTTCGGGGCGTGCGTGACGGCCTTGTTCCTGCCGCTGACCTGGTGGCTGCTGCCCGAATCGATCGGCTTCCTGGTCCAGAAGCGTCCACCCAACGCCCTGGCGCGGGTCAACCAGACGCTGAGCAAGATGGGACATGCGACGGTGGACGCGCTGCCCGCACCGGTCACGGGCACCGCCGCTTCCCTGCGCGCGCTGTTCTCGCCGGGACTGGTGGGCACGACCGTGCTGCTGACGGCAGCCTATTTCGCGCACATCATGACCTTCTACTTCATCCTGAAGTGGGTGCCCAAGATCGTCGTCGACATGGGCTACGCGCCCTCGACCGCCGGCGGGGTGCTGGTGTGGGCGAATGTCGGCGGGCTGGCCGGTGCGCTGGCCCTCAGCCTGCTCACGCGACGGGTGCCGCTGCGGTTGCTCATTCTAGTCGCGCTGATCGGATCGGCGGCGATGGTCGCGTGGTTCGGCCAGGGGCAGGACAGCCTGCGCGGACTTGCGCTGGTGGCGGCATGCGCCGGCTTCTTCACCAACGCCGGCGTGGTCGGCCTCTATGCTCTGATCGCGCAGGCGTTCCCGACGGCCGTGCGAGGCAGCGGCACCGGCTTTGTCATCGGGATCGGGCGCGGCGGAGCGGCGCTCGGCCCGATCGTCGCCGGCGCGCTGTTCGCGGCCGGCGCGAGCCTGCCGATGGTCGCGATCTGCATGGCGCTGGGTTCCGGGATCGCGGCAGTCGCCCTGCTGGCGCTGACTCGCCGCCGGCAGGTGGGCGGCGCCACCGCCTGACGCTTGCCCAGCGCCGGGGGAGGCGTCATGCCGGGTGCATGACGCAGCTCGACCTCGACCGGTACGTCCCGTTCTTCCTCTCCTCGATCGGCAACAAGCTCTCTCGCGGAGCCTCGCGGGTGTATCTCGCGCGCTTTGGCGTGGGCGTGAACGAGTGGCGGCTGCTCGCCAACCTGAAGGTCCAGGGCAGGGCGACCGCGGGCGCCATCTGCCAGGCGAGCGGGATCGACAAGGCGGCCGCGAGCCGGGCGGTGGGGCGGCTCGACGCGCTCGGCTGCATCGACACCATCGAGACCCGCGACGGGCGCGCCCGCCTGCTGGCGCTGACACCCGCGGGCGAGGCGCTGCACGACCGGATCATCGATGCCGCGCTGGAACGCGAACGCGTGCTGCTGACCGGCTTCGACGAGGCCGAGCGGTCGCAGCTCATCGGGTTGCTGCGTCGGCTCTACGCCAATGTCGGGGTGCTCGACGGGGATAGTTGACATGTCAACTAAACTGGCGTGATCTGTTTGCAGGCTTCCGGTCGAGGAGCCGTGTCGCACGGAGAGTCGCATGTTCCTGAAGAACCGCTGGTATGTCGCCGCCTGGGACCATGAGGTCGATCGCCAACCGATGGGGCGCACCATCTGTGGCGAACCCATCGTCCTGTACCGCAAGTTCGATCGGTCGATCGCGGCGCTGCAGGATGCCTGCCCGCACCGGCTGCTGCCGCTGTCGATGGGGATCAAGGAAGGCGACAATCTGCGCTGTCGCTACCACGGCATGTTGTTCTCGCCCGACGGCGCGGTGCTCGAAATGCCGATCAAGACGGAGCGCCCGAACCAGGGCGCCTGCGCGCGCAGCTATCCCGTGGTCGAGCGGCACCGGCTGATCTGGGTGTGGATCGGCGAGGCCGCGCAGGCGGATCCGGCGCTGATCCCCGATTTCTGGCCCTGCTCGCATCCCGATTGGACCTTTGATGGCGGCTACTACCCCATCAAGTGCGACTATCGGCTGGTGATCGACAATCTCATGGACCTGACGCACGAGACCTACACCCACCAGGGATCGATCGGACAACCCGAGCTGATGGAAGCGCCCATCCATACGGAGGTGCGTGGCGAGGAAGTGTTCGTCACGCGCTGGATGCCGGGGGTTAATGCGCCGCCGTTCTGGCGGGACGCGCTGAAGAAGGAAGGGCCGGTCGATCGCTGGCAGATCTGCCAGTATATCGCGCCATCCTCGATCCTGATCGACGTGGGCGTGGCACCCATCGGCGCCGGGGCCACGATCGCGAACCACGACCAGGGCGTGCGGGGCATGGTCATCGACGCGCTGACGCCGGAGACGGAAACCTCGACCCATTATTTCTGGGGCATGGCGCGCAACTTCGACATTCGCGACCAGGGCTTTACCGAGCGCTTCAAGGCGCAGCAGGGGCGGGTGTTCGCAGAGGACGTTGAGGTGCTGGAGGCGCAGCAGCGGTCGATCGAGGCCAATCCGACGATGAAACTGCGCGCCTTTTCGATCGATTCCGGGGGCGTGCGGTCGCGCCTGCTGCTCGAGCGCCTGATCAAGGCACAGGCGGCTCCGAGCCTGGAAGCCGCTGAGTGACGCACTTCGGGGTGGTCGTCGTCGGTGCCGGCCACGGCGGCGCACAGGCGTGCATCGCGCTCCGCCAGGCGGGATATGACGGCAGCATCGCCCTGATCGGCGACGAGCCGGACCTGCCCTATGAGCGGCCGCCCCTCTCGAAGGAGTATCTGCAGCGGGACAAGCCGTTCGAGCGCCTGCTGATCCGGCCGGCTTCCTTCTGGTTGAACCGGTCGATCACGCTGATGCCTGGCGTGCGTGTGGTGGCGGTGGACGCGGCCGCGCAGCGCGTGCGGACGGCCGAGGGGACCGAGATCGGCTACGACTGGCTCATCTGGGCCGCAGGTGGCGCGCCGCGGCGCCTGGGCTGTGCGGGCACGGAGCTGGCGGGGGTACATTCGATCCGGACCCGCGCCGACGTCGACCGGCTGGAAGCGGAGCTTGCCACCACCGAGCAGGTTGCCGTGGTCGGCGGCGGCTATATCGGGCTGGAAGCGGCGGCGGTCCTGACCAGGCTCGGCAAGCGGGCCACGGTGCTGGAGGCGCAGGAGCGGGTGCTTTCCCGGGTAGCCGGCGAGGCCCTGTCGCGCTTCTTCGAAGCCGAACATCGCGCGCAGGGCGTCGACGTGCGGCTGGGTGCGACCGTCACCTGCATCGAGGGGGCGGCGGGCCGGGTGACCGGCGTCCGGCTGGGCGACGGAACGCTGCTGCCCGCGCAAATGGTGATCGTCGGCGTCGGGATCGAGCCGGCGGTCGCGCCTTTGGTCGCGGCGGGGGCGGCCGCCGGCAACGGCGTCCGCGTCGACGGACAATGCCGCACCAGCCTGCCGCGGGTGTTCGCGATCGGCGACTGCGCGCTCCATGCCAACGCCTATGCGGACGGTGCCGAGATCCGGCTTGAATCGGTGCAGAACGCCAACGACCAGGCGATCGTGGCAGCCAAGGTCATCGCAGGGGTCGACGCGACCTATGATGCGGCGCCGTGGTTCTGGTCGGCCCAATACGACCTGAAGCTGCAGACGGTGGGCCTGTCGACGGGACATGACGACGCGGTGGTTCGCGGGGATCCGGACACCCGCAGCTTTTCCGTGATCTATCTGCGGCGCGGGTGCGTCATCGCGCTCGACTGCGTCAACGCGATGAAGGACTTCGTGCAGGGGCGTGCGCTGGTGGTGGCGGGGGCGAGGGTGGAGTCGGCGCTGCTCGCAGACGCTGACCGCCCGCTGAAGATGCTGGTGCCGGCCTGATCCCCCGCCTGGCGGACGTTACGCTTCCTCTGGCAGCCGCTCGGTGTCTACCTGGGCCTGGGCGGCGGGAGGATAGCGGTTGCCCTGAACCGCGCCCGGCGCGAACAGCGCGTCGACCGCCGCGAGGGTTTCGGGCGCGGCCGGACGCGATGCGGCGGCGAGGTTCTCGTCCAGATGCGCGATGCTGCGCGTGCCGGGTATCGCGATCACGTGTGGGCCCCGCGCCAGCACCCAGGCGAGCGAGAGCTGCGCCGGGGTGAAGCCGGCCTCGGCCGCGATCGCGGCAAAGCGATCCGCAAGCGCGAGGTTCGCCTCGAATGCCGGGCTCTGGAAGCGGGGCATGGATGCGCGAATGTCGCCGGTGACGAAGTCGGGCGATCGGACCGCGCCTGCGAGCATTCCGCGGGCAACGGGCGAGAAGGCGACGAACGCGGTTCCAAGTTCCCGGCAGGCGTCGAGCACCGCGATTTCGGCATTGCGCACCCAGGGCGAGAGTTCGGTCTGCATGGCGGCGATCGGGTGCACCGCCTGCGCACGCCGCAACGTGGCTGCGGACATCTCCGAAAGCCCCAGCGCGCCGATCTTGCCGGCTTCGCGCGCACGGGCGAGCGCGCCCACCGACTCCTCGATCGGCACGTTAGGGTCGAGGCGGTGGAGATAATAGAGGTCGATGTGGTCGGTGTTCAGCCGCACCAGCGCCTCGTCCAGCGTGCGCGCGATGGACTCCGGCCGGCCGTCCAGCACCCGCTCGCCGTCGCGCAGGTCGAGCACGCATTTGCTGGCAAGGCGAAACTCGCTCCGGCGATGGCCCACCGCCTCGGCGATCAGGCGCTCGTTGGCCCCGCCGCCGTAGAGCGCTGCGGTGTCGAGCATGGTGAGACCCGCGTCCAGCGCGTGGTTGAGGAGTTGGATCGCATCTGCCTCGGGCGGCGCCACGTCATAGGCGTGGCTGAGGTTCATGCAGCCAAGGCTGACCGCCGAGACCGTAAACGGGCCGAGAGGACGGTGAAGAAGATCGGTCATGCGGCTCCCAAGGTCACAGCGGCAGGCCGACATAGTTCTCCGCGATTGCGGTCTGGGCGGCCCGCGATCCTGCAATATAGTCCAGTTCCGCCATTTGCATGCGCCGGTCGAACCCGGACTGATCCGGGAAGCGGTGCATCAGCGAGGTCAGCTGCCACGAAAACCGCTCTGCCTTCCAAATGCGGGCGAGGGCGCGCTGCGAATAGCCCTCGATCAGCGTGCCCTCGTTGTGCCGGAAGAAGGCGGAAAGCGCCTGGGAGAGATAGGCGACGTCCGAGGCGGCGAGGTTGAGGCCCTTTGCCCCGGTTGGGGGCACGATGTGGGCGCTGTCGCCTGCAAGGAACAAGGAGCCGTGGCGCATCGGCTCGAAGACATAGGATCGCAACGGCGCGATCGACTTTTCCAGCGCAGGCCCGCGCGTGATCCGGCTTCCGGCCTCTGGCCCAAGGCGGACGGCGAGCTCGTCCCAGAGCCGGTCGTCGGACCAATCCTCCAGGCGCTCGTCGAGCGGCACCTGGATGTAGTAGCGGCTGCGGGTCGGCGAACGCATCGACGCCAGCGCGAAACCGCGATCGTGATTGGCGTAGATGAGTTCGTGGTCGCACGGCGGCACGTCCGCCAGGATGCCGAGCCAGCCGAAGGGATAGACCTTTTCGTACACCTTCGCGACGCTGGCGGGGATCGCCTTGCGCGAGGGACCGTGGAAGCCGTCGCACCCCACGATGAAGCGGGCCTCGAGCCGAGAGGGCGCGCCATCCTGCTCGAAGGTGAGATAGGGCGCGTCAGTGTCGATGTCGTGCAACGCGACGTCACCCGCCTCGTACACGATCTCCAGGCCGCGTTCCGGCGCCGCCGCCATCAGGTCGCGCGTGACCTCGGTCTGGCCGTACACGGTGACGGCACCGCCGGTCAGCCCGGCGATGTCGATGCGGATCAGGCGCTCCCCATCGGCGAGGGCGAAGCCTTCGTGGCACAGGCCCTCCGCATCAAGCCGCGCGTCGATCCCCAGACGCCGAAGCAGATCGGTGGTCGTGCGTTCGAGCACCCCGGCGCGAATGCGGCCGAGCACATAGTCGGGGGATGCCCGCTCCACGATCGTCACCACAACGCCCTCTGCGCGCAGCAGGTGGCCCAGCAGCAACCCCGCTGGGCCCGCCCCGACGATCGCCACCTCAGTCTTCATCGCGCCGCTTCCAGCTGGCGCTCCAGGTCGCCGAGCACGCGATAGCAGTCGAGCACCTGGCCCACCGAGCTGTTGGGTTCGCGCCCTTCGCGGATGGCGGCGATGAACTCGCGATCCTGCAGCTCGATGCCGTTGTTCGACACCGCCACTCCGGACAGGTCCACCGGCTCCTCGCGACCGGTCACCAGGTCGTCGTACCGTGCGATCCAGGTCCCGTTGTCGCAGATGTAGCGGAAGAAGGTGCCCAGCGGCCCATCATTGTTGAAGCTGAGCGACAGGGTGCAGATCGCATCCCTCTCGCTCTTCAGCTGGATCGACATGTCCATGGCGATGCCAAGGTCGGGGTGGGTGGGGCCCTCGATGGCATTCGCCTGCACGATCCGGCCGGCTTGATAGGCGAACAGGTCCACCGTGTGCGCGGCGTGGTGCCACAGCAGGTGGTCGGTCCAGGAACGCGGTTCGCCCTTCGCGTTCATGTTCTTCCGGCGGAAGAAATAGGTCTGCACGTCCATCTGCTGCACGGCGAGTTCACCGGCGGCGATCTTGGCATGCAGATATTGGTGGCTGGGATTGAAGCGCCGGGTGTGGCCGACCATGCAGGTGAGGCCGGTCTCCCTGGCCTTGGCATCCACCGCCAGGGAATCCGCCCAGCTGTCCGCGAGCGGAATTTCCACCTGCACATGCTTGCCCGCGTTCATGCAGGCGATCGCCTGTTGTGCGTGCATTTGGGTCGGCGTGCACAGGATGACGGCGTCGATGTCGTCGCGGGCCAGGGTCTCGTCCAGGTCCGTCGTGGCGTGGGGCGCCCCATATTTGTCGGCAACGGCCTGTGCCTGTTCGAGTCTGCGGCTGACGATGGAGGCGATTTCCACGCCTTCGATGTTCTTGAGGCCGTCGAGATGCTTTTCGCCGAACGCACCCGCGCCGGCCACTGCGATCCGCATCGCTTACTCCTGATTGGGGCGAAGAACGATGTGCCCGACCGCCGTGTTGCTGGCGGGCACGTGATAGAAACGGTGCAACTGCTCGGCGGAATGGCCCAGGGCACCCCGCATGATGAGCCACATGACCAGCTCGATGCCCTCGGACCCCGCCTCGCGCAGATACTCGATGTGCGGCATGTGGCGCAGTTCGTCGGTCGTGCCGGACAGGCGATCGAGGAAGCGGTTGTCCCACTCCTTGTTGATGAGGCCAGCGCGGGGGCCCTGGAGCTGGTGGCTCATGCCGCCCGTGCCCCAGATCTGCACGTTCAGGTCCTCGTCGAAGCTCTCGACCGCGCGGGCGATCGCCTCGCCGAACGCCCAGCAGCGGTTGCCGGTCGGGGGCGGGTAGGTGACCACGTTCACCGCGATCGGCACCACCTTTACCGGCCAGCGTTCGACCTGCCCGAACATCAGCGAGAGCGGCACCGTCAGCCCGTGGTCGACGTCCATCTCGTTGATGACGGTGATGTCGAATTCGTCGAGCACGCAGGACTGCGCGATGTGCCAGGCGAGGTCGGCGTGTCCCTCCACGACCGGAACCGGGCGCGGTCCCCAGCCTTCGTCCGCCGGGTTGAACCGGTCGGCACATCCGATCGCAAAGGTCGGGATGACCCGCATGTCGAATGCCGAGGCATGGTCGTTATAGACCAGGATGACGACGTCGGGCTTCTCGGCCTCCTCGAACTGCCGCGTCCAGTCATAGCCGGCGAATACCGGCGCCCAATAGGGTTCCTGCGTCTTGCCGTTGTCGAGCGCAGCGCCGACCGCGGGAATGTGGCTGGTGGCGATGCCGGCGGTGATGCGCGCCATGCTCAGAGGTCCTTTGCGGGAGGGCCGGACAGGTCCGGACGATCGGGCTGGCCGGCCGCCTGGTCCTTCAGCGAGCGGAGGCCCTCGGGCGAGCGGCCCCCGGCGATCATCATCGCCTGATAGTCTTCGGGGCTCATGCCCGTCATCGTGCCGACCGCCTGGAGGAAGCTGAGCCCGTCGGCCGAGAAGACCTTTGCGAGGAAATAGATGTTGCCGCCGAGGTCGAGGCAGCGGTTGTAGTCGCGGTCGAGGATCGCCTGCTTCTGCTCCTCGGTCATCGGCCATTCGTCGAGATACCCGCGTTCGTCGCGCTTCCAGCGTTCGCGGTTCTCCGCCTTCATCAGGCTCATCGCGAACTGGTTCATGTGATAGCCTTGGCGGGCGCGTTTCGCGGTGTAGACGCGGGTGCCGGGGATGTCGTCGAACTCGGCGAGATAGTCGTGGATGCTCGTCATGCGGACGCTTCCTTGCAACGACGGGGCAGGGCAGCATGCGGCGCACGCGCTCCTGCGCAGCCGATGCCGGTGTTCTCGCAGGTGCCTGCCTTCCTCTCCATGCCGCAAGGCTGCCGCGGATCGGTCCGCAAAGACCAATCAATACAATGCGGCGGCTATTGCGTTTCCTGAAGTGCGCTGACGGCACTGCATGCCCGGAGCGTCGCGAGGAAGCTCTCCTGCGCGTCGGTCGGACGCCATCCGGCCCGGGTGGTGAGCCCGATCGTGCGGTGTGCCGGAGCGGGCGCCGGGGCGATTTCGCACAACAGGCCGCTTCGCAATTCCAGCCAGAGCTGGTCCGGGGACAGCAGCGTGAGGTGATGCCCCTCCAGCATCAACCCGCGCAGCATCATCACCGACCCGCACTCGATCCGCACCGCCGGCAGCGGCACGCCGGCGCTGGTGAAGATCTCCTCCCAGCGGCTGCGCAGCGGCGTGCCTTCGCGAGGGGCGAGCCACGGCTGTTGCGCCAGCCCGGCGACGTCGGGCTGCGTTCCCGCGAGGGGATGGCCGGCGCGGCCGAAGATCGCCAGGCGGTCGTCGAACAGCGCCTCCTGCACGACGTCGGGCCCCGGCGATGGCTCCCGGATCGCGCCAACCAGCACGTCGAACTCGCCATCGCGCAGGGGCTCGATCAACTCGGCGTGGGACCCTTCCGCAACGTCGAAGCGCATGTCGGGTGCTTCCGCGTGGTGGCGCGCGATCGCCGTCGGCAGCAGCCAGGCGCGGGCCAGGGGCATGGCGCCGATCGCGATGCGCCCGCGCCGCTCTCCGCCAAGCGCCGCGATCTCGTCGAGCGCGGAACCGAGCTCCCCCAGCGCCAGCCGTCCGGCACGCGCCAGCCGTGCTCCCGCGCTGGTGAGGACGATCCCCCGGCCGCGCCGTTCGACGAGAGCGAGGCCGCACAGGCGCTCCGTGTCGCGGATGGCGCCGTGGATCGCGGGCTGGCTGACCCCGCAGGCGCGCGCAGCGCCGGCAAAGCTGCCCTCGCGCGCCGTTGCGACCAGCGCGCGGATCTGCGTCATCGTCAGCAGCAGGTCCGCGCGCTGGAAGCCGCGCGCCCCTTGCCGGCGCCGCAGCACGCGCATGCCTTCCTGAAGGAACGCCGCTGCGGCCTCCACACGGGCTCCGATGATCCGTCCCGCCTCGGTCACAAGCATGCCGTCGTGGCGGCGTTCGAACAGGCTCGTCCCCAATGCGGCTTCGAGCTTTGCGAGGCCCTGGGTCAGCGCAGGCTGGGAAAGCGCGACCTCGGCTGCCGCGGCGCTGACGCTGCCATGTCGGATCACCGCGAGCGTCGCGCGCAGGTGTCGGAGGTTCAACTGATCGGCAGTCACGCCCGATCTATAACATCAGCTTATCGCGCGGCGACAACTCCGAATTGGCATATCGGCCGACATCCGGCTCATGCTCCGGGCAAAGGCGGCGATGGAGAACGGCATGGCAGGCATAGTGGTGCGCGAGTTCGCCCGGGCGGATGTGTCGGTGATCGACGGCCTAGCGCATGCCGGCGTCGCGACCGTGCACGAGGCGCAAGGACGCACCGGACTGCTCGCGCCGTATATGCGGCCGATCTACCCGGGCGCGCGCATTGCCGGGAGCGCGGTCACCATCTCGGCACCGCCGGGAGACAATTGGATGGTGCACGTCGCGATCGAGCAGATCCGCGAGGGCGATATCCTCGTCCTTGCACCGACGAGCCCCTCCAGCGACGGCTATTTCGGCGACCTGCTCGCAACCTCCGCGATCGCGCGGGGCTGCCGGGGCCTCGTGATCGACGCGGGCGTGCGCGATGTGCGGGACCTTACCCAGATGAATTTCCCGGTCTGGTCCAAGGCCGTACACGCCCAGGGCACGGTAAAGGCGACGCTGGGGTCGGTGAACGTGCCGGTCGTCGCGGCCAACGCGCTGGTGCACCCGGGCGACGTCATCGTCGCGGACGACGACGGCGTCTGCGTCGTGCCCAGGGCAGAGGCTGCCGCAGTGCTGGAGAAGGCGCGGGTCCGCGAGGCGGCCGAAGAGGTCAAGCGCGCGCGGCTGGCAGCAGGGGAACTGGGCCTCGACATCTACGACATGCGCGGAAAGCTGGAGGCGATGGGGCTGCGCTATGTCTGACGCCGTTCGATGCATGTGGATGCGGGGCGGCACCTCGAAAGGCGGCTTTTTCCTGCGCGAGGAACTGCCCCCGTCGGTCGCAGAACGCGATGCCTTTCTGCTGCGGATCATGGGATCGCCGGACGCCCGCCAGATCGATGGCATGGGCGGGGCGGACCCGCTCACCAGCAAGGTCGCGGTGGTCTCCAGATCGGCGCGCGCGAACGTGGACGTCGACTATCTCTTCCTACAGGTGTTCGTCGATCAGGCGATCGTCACGGACGCGCAGAACTGCGGCAACATGCTGGCCGGGGTCGGACCGTTCGCGATCGAGCGCGGCCTTGTGGCGGCGCAGGACGGCGAGACGCGCCTGACGATCTTCATGGAAAACACGGGACAGGTTGCCGTCGCCACCGTCGCGACGCCGGGCGGGCAGGTCACCTATGCCGGGCCGGCGCGGATCGACGGTGTTCCCGGGACCGCGGCGGCGGTCCCGCTGGAGTTTCGCGACACGGCAGGCTCGTCATGCGGAGCATTGCTCCCGTCCGGCAACGCGGTCGACGTGATCGACGGGGTGCCCGTGACCTTGATCGACAACGGCATGCCCTGCGTGGTGATGAAGGCCGAGGATGTCGGCATCACCGGCTATGAGGATCGCGACACGCTCGATGCGGATGCGGCGCTCAAGGCGCGCATCGAGGCGATCCGCCTGCAGGTGGGGGCGCGGATGAACCTGGGCGATGTGCGGGAAAAGTCGGTCCCCAAGATGATGCTGGTCGCACCTCCGCGGAACGGCGGCACGGTCACGGTTCGCAGCTTCATCCCGCACCGGGCGCATGCGACCATCGGCGTGCTCGGGGCCGTCAGCGTCGCCACCGCATGCCTGATCCCGGGCTCACCCGCGGCCGAGGTCGCGGAGGTTCCGGCAGGCGCGCGCAAGACGCTGTCGGTCGAGCATCCGACCGGCGAGATGAGCGTGGTCATCGAGACCGATGCGGCGGGCGAGGTCGTCTCTGCCGCGCTGCTGCGCACCGCGCGCAAGCTGATGGACGGCATGGTCTTCGCCTGAATTCGGGAGCTGGCAAGCGCGTCAGGCGCTCTCCGGGCGGAGCCATCTCCAGCCGGCGTCGAGGGTCTGGCGCAACGGGGCAAGCCCGACCCGTACGCCGATGCGATCGATATAATTGGCGATTTCTGCGGCGCGCCCCCCGGTAGCGGGCTCGGGTCGGCCGGGCGGGGCGCTCCACATCGGCAGGAAGCCGGTGCGGATGCTGCCATCGGGGTCGAGGCGCAGCCGGCCGATCATCCCGTTCACCGCCTCCGGATGGAACGGCGCGAGCGGATAGGCGGGATCGGGCTCGAACCCGAACATCCGCTTGCGCCGCTCCGCCCACTCGGCGCGGCCGGGATGGTCCTGTGCGGGGCTGAGCGCGTGGGTGACGACGACACCGTTGCCGAGGCCGTGGAAGATGGGCCGTCCGCGGTGAAACTCGATGCCGCGCGGGATATGGGCGTGATGGCCGAGGACCGCGTCGGCACCCGCATCGACGGCCGCAAAGGCGAGGGGGCGTTCGTAGGGAGCGAGCGCCGCGGGGCGGTGGGTAATGCCCTTGTGCAGCGCCACCAGAACAAGATCGGCACGGCGACGGAGGTCGGCGATCGCGTCCTGCATGGCGGCGACCGAGGCCGGGTCTGCCTCCACGAGGTTCGCCTGGGGTCGCGAGGGGCCGTCATCGTCGGCGCGCACATGGACATAGGCGCACCCCGGGCGATCGGCCGTTGCCCAGGCAATCTCCGGGCCTACGCAATTGAAGCTCAGCAGGCCGATCGTGCGGCCGCCGCGTTCGACGAACGCTGGCCTGGTGGCCTCGGACAGGTTCAGGCCCGCGCCGGCGTGGGCGATACCCAGCCGATCCAGTTCGGCGTTCGTGTCGGCGATGCCTTCTCCACCGCAGTCGGCGATGTGATTGCCCGCCATCGAGAGCATCTCGATATCGGCGCGGGCGATGGCGGACAGGTGCGCGGGGTCGGCGCCCGGTGCGGGCACATCGCCGGCCAGTTCCTCGCCCCGGGTCGTGTGCGGCACCTCGAGGTGGCCGACTGCCAGGTCGGCGGCGCGGGTGACGGGGGCGACACCGCCGAGCCAGTGATCGGGATCGGGGACGTCGAGGATGATGTCGCCGAGGAACACGAGATCCAGCGGCTTCATCCGACCACGCCCGATCGCCTGAGGGCGAGGATCGCCGCTTCATCCAGGCCGAGCTCGGCCAGGATAGCATCGGTGTCGCTGCCGAGCGTGGGGACGGTGGAGGTCGGCCGCGTCTCGGTCGCGAAACCCGGTCCGACCACGTCGAGCGGCCGGTCCCAGCCGGGCAGTGCCACCGGATGCAGCGTGCCGCGTTCGAGGACATGCGGATGCTGCGCGATCTCGCCCACTTCCCGCAGCATGGCGACGGGCACGCGCGCTTCGGCGAGGCGCGCCTCCAGATCGGCTGCGCGCCAGGTGGAGAGGGTTTCGGTGAGCCAGGCGCGAACCGCAGGATAGTGCGCCACGCGGGCGTCATGGCTGCGGAAGCGCGGGTCGTCGATCAGTTCCGGGTGACCCAGCACGTGCAGCAGTGCCTCCACCTGCTGCTGGTTGTTCGCACCCAAGGCGATCCACCCTTGCGCGGTCGGATAGAATTCCGATGTTGCGACCAGCCGAAACCCGCGGTTGCCGGTCCCCCCCGGTGTCCGGCCGGTGTAGGAATGGACGGAGACGGTGGTGTTCACCAGCTTGAGCGCGGCGTCGAGCATGGCCACGTCGACGTGCTCGCCGAGGCCGCTGGCATCGCGCCGGCGCAGGGCGGCGAGGAAGCCGATCGTGGCGAGATACCCCGTGAAGCTGTCGATGATCGGCATGCCGATCTTTTGCGGTCCGTCGGGTCCGGTGTTCATCAGCGCGATGCCGGACATCGCCTGGGCGATATGGTCGTAGGCGCCCCGATCGGCGAGCGGCCCCGTCTGGCCAAAGCCGGTGATCGAGACGAGGATGAGCCGCGGATTGCGGGCGTGCAGCGCATCGAAGTCGAGGCCGAGCCGAGCGAGCACGCCCGGGCGGAAGTTCTCGACCAGCAGGTCCGCCCGTTCGAGCAGCCGCCACAGAAGTTCGATGCCCGCCGGCGTCTTCAAATCGAGCGCAATCGAGCGCTTGCCCGCGTTGATCGAGGCGAACGGGATGCTGAGCATCGCCTCGCCGCCATGTTCGGTATAGTGGCGAAAGCCGTCGCCGGTGCCGGGCGGCTCGACCTTGATCACGGTCGCGCCGAGTTCGACCAGCATGTTCGTACAGGTCGGCCCCGCGATCGCGTGGCTGAGATCGACCACGGTCAGGCCGTCGAGCGCGTTCATGGCAGCGCCTCCCGCTCGCCGGAAAAGACGCCGGCGCGGGAAAGCGCAGCACGCGCAGCGGCATCGAAGCCGAGCTCTTCCAGGATCGCGTCGCGCTCGGCGCCGGGCGCGCCGGCGGGGCGATGGTCTGCGGCTTCCACGCCGGACAGGTGAAAGGGGGTGCCGATCTGCTCCACCACCTGATCGCCGACCGGCAGGCGAAGATGCATGCCGCGCGCCTCGGCATGGGGATGGCGCAGCGCTTCGGAAGGGGTCAGCACCGGCATGACCTGCGTATCGGCATCGCCGAGGACGCGAAGCCATTCGGCGCGCGGCCTGGTCTGGAACAGGGCGGCGAGATCCGCCTCGATCGCGGGATGCGCCGCGGTATCGAACTGGCGAGCGGCATATTCGGGCCGGCCGACGGCAGCGCAGAACCGTTCCCAATAGCGCGGTTCCATGTCGGTGGTGCAGAGCCATTCGCCATCGCCGCATTGCCAGACCCCGCCCTTGGGATGCCAGGCCCCGTCGGGGGGCGGAATATCCTCAGGCGACGCTGCGCGACCCAGCCCGACGGCGAGGAGCGGCATTGCCGCGTCCGACATGGCGACGTCGACCTGGCTGCCGCGACCGGTCCGCTCGCGCGCCTGCAGGGCCACGAGCACCGCGATGGCGGTGTGCGCCCCCGCCATAACGTCGGCGACCTGAACCCCCGGCAGGCTGGGTGTCGGCAGACCGTTCAGGCGCGACAAGGCGCCGGCGAGCGCCAGCGCCGCCGGATCGTGCCCCGCACGACCGGCGAGCGGCCCCGTGTGGCCGGTGAAGGAGACTGACGCATAGATCAGGCGCGGATTGATCGCTGCGAGCGCGTCATAGCCCAGACCCATGCGGGCCATCGTGCCGGGCCGGTAATCCTCCACCAGGATGTCGGCCGAGGCGACCAGCGCGGCGAGCACGGGCGTCGCCTTCGGGTGACCCGGGTCGAGAACGATCGAGCGGCGGTTGCGCCAATAGGAAGGGCGCGCGCGGCGCAGCCTTTCCGCTTCCGGGTCGTCGGCGTGCCCGAACATCCGGGCGTGCTTGGCTAGTTCGCGGGGGTTCTCGACGCGGATCACGTCGGCGCCCATGTCCCCTGCGATCCAGCCGGTATAGGCGCCCGGCAGGTAGCGGGTGAAATCGAGGATGCGGAGGCCGGAGAGGGGTGCGGTCATGCCCCGGCACTCCCCCGGCGCGCAGTCGCTTGGGCTGTGGCGGGACCCTCGATGAAGGCGGTGATCCGCTGTTCCAGCGCGCCGGTGGTTTCGGGATCCATGGCGAAATTGTCGACGCCCAGTTCCAGGACCGGCACGCCTGCCGCCGCCAGCGCCCGCAGCACGAACGGATCCGCGTCCGCCAGGGCGACCGCACCGTCAACCTGATGGGTTTGTGCTTCATGGACGTGCCAGGGCCCGGCCCAGCTCGGCATCCGCAGTTCGTCGCCCATCGTGAGGAAGCGGGCGGCCAACGCGCGGAGCGGATCACGGCCGCGATCAAAGTGCCGAATGTACCCGTCGGCTGCCAGCGCAAGGTACATGGACCAGACGAACACCGCGCCATGGCTCTCTTCCCAGCGCTGGTAGAAGGCCGTTTCGCTCCACAGGCCGCGGCCCACCCACATCAGGCGCACCCGCTCGTCGGCGACAACCCCGGCGCCGGTCCGGACACGCTCGGCGACTTCGTCGTGAAAGGCGCGGGCGGCATCGCGCGCCCAGCGAGTGCCGCGATGCCATTGCGGGACCATGGTGGCAGGCATGGAGTCGACGATGCTGATCGGCGCCGGCACCGTCCGCGCGATCAGGTCGCGGGTCCGGCGATAATATTCCTCCTGCTCGTTGACGAGGTTCATCACCTCGACGAGCCTCTCCGTGGAGAAGCTCCGCCCGGTGGCGGCTTCGAGATCGGCGATCACCGTCTGCAACTCGGCCACCAGCAGGTCGAGCCGCTCCGGTTCCAGCGCGTCCTCCCATCGGTCCGGCAGATCCTCCCACCACTGCGTCGCGATCGACAGCCGGGGATCGACGGTGCGCTCGTAGAGGAAGGGGCGCGCGCCGCTCTCCTGTGCCCAATTGTCGAAGATCGCGGGGGTGGCGTCGCTGGAGGAGACGGCATGCACGAAATCCGGCCGTGGCAGCCCGCCCCAGGGAGCCTCCGCCGGATCGTGGTCGAACAGCGCGGCGATGCCCTGCGCGCTATAGGCCTCCACGTCGGTCGGATGGTCGTGCTCTGCCAGCAGCGCGCGATAGCGACCGGTCTGCTGCTTGGCCGCGACGATCGAGGCCCACCATTGATTGACCACGAACGGCACGTCGAGCGCGCGCAGGATTTCCTGCGGCGCATTGGCATTCACGCACGCAAAGGGCGCGCCGTCGGCCACCTGTGCCCGAAGCGACTGGAACCACTCGCGCTGATAGCTGCCGAAGCTCGCTAGCGAGGTGAGCGACTTGCGGCTGCGCGGTGCGGACGGGCGCGGCGCGGCGGGGCGAGGCTTGGGCGCACCGGGCTTGGCCGCGGCAATGCCGATCCGGCGTCGCTCCAGCCGCGGTCCGCCCGCTAGCGATCGCGTGAGCGCGGCGACATGCCAGGGCGCGGCCTCGTCCCCGTCGAGGGTGAGGTGAAGGACAAGGTCTGCCGAAGTTTGGCGCGCGTCGCTACCCGTCGTCACCGCATCGGCGGCGGGCCACCGGGCGGAGAGCGGTGCCTGATACAGCGGCGCCGCCGCCTCCTCTCGCGTGACCGGCGGCGGGACCAGGCGACGCTCGCCCCAGTCATGATCGTCGCCGACCAGATCGAACCCCTCGGCTTCGAGAGCCAGGTACGCTCCGTCGTCTTCGTGGGCCGTTCCGGTGACAAAGGCGCGACGCCCTGGTCCGGACGCTCTGGGGGCGGGATCGTGCACGATTGCGCGCAGGTGTGTCGCCAGCTCGTCGGGCGGCAGGATCGCCGTGCACCCGATCAGGTGTAGGACGTCGGTGCCGGTAAGAGGGGGCGCTTCGCTCCGCCTCAGCTCGCAGGCGGACCTGAGGAGGTCGAGCGTGCCCCGTTCGTCGCGTGCGGCGGAGGCAAGGCGCGCGTCCGTGACGGGCGACCCGCCGAGCGAGACCAGCCACGCGTCGAGCTGGGCAAGCCGGGCCGCATTGTAGCGCGCTGAGGCGGCGCGGTCCTGATGCACGAGATCGAGCAGGTGGAGGTACCGGGGCGCGGGTTCGCCGAGGCGCAGGCGTTCGCGCAGCGCGGCAAAGATCTGTGCCTGCTCGGCATCGGCGCGCGTGATCAGGATCGGCACCTCGGCGAGCGCGGGATCGAGCAGCCGCTCCATCAGCCGGTGCGCCCGCCGCCGACCCGCCGCCGGGCCCATGACAGCATCCGCGCGCGGCGTGTCGCCCGCGGCCGGTGCCAGGCGGACGGGTGCGAATCCCGCCGCGCGCAGCCAGGTGAAGGGGGCGTCGCTGCCGATGGTGCGGATCACGCGCATTCCCGTGGCGCGCAGCCGGTCCGCCACCGCCTCCGGATCGGCAAAGGCCGCGGCAATCGAGTCGCGTGCAGCGCTCCCCGCCATCAGATGACCCCCGCCGCGCGCAGTTCGGCGATGCGCGCGTCATCATAGCCGAGGAGCTCGCGGTAGATCTGATGATTATGCTCGCCGACCGAGATCGGCAGCGTCGGGTCGAAGCCGGTCTCCGCATCGGAAAACCGGATCGGGATGCCCGAGGTGCGAAGCTCGGATCGGTGCGGGTAGCTGGGGTGCGCGATCGGCATGGTTTCCGCTCGCGCCATGACCCGCGGATCGCTGAGCGCTTCCTCCGGGTGGCGGACCGGCGCGGCGGGAACGCCCTGCGCCTCCAGCAGGCGCACGACATCTGCGGTCGGCAAGTTGCGGGACCAGGCCGTGATGTGCGCTTCCAGCACCGGTGCATTGGCCACTCGGGCATCCCGGCTGGCGAAGCGGGGATCGTCGCTCAGTTCCGGTGCGCCCATTGCCTGGAACAGGCCGCGGGCAAGCTTTTCATGCACGGCAACGATTGCGACATAGCCGTCCGCGCATTCGAACACGCCGAAGGGGGAAAGCCGCTGCACGGTAAGCCCGGTGCGCGCCGGCATGCCCGCCGCGGCAAGCGCCGACCAGTTCTCGATCGCCACGAACGAGGTGAGCGCGCCCAGCATGGATACATCCACATGCTGGCCGTGCCCGGTGCGGTGACGCTGCTCGAGCGCGGACAGGATGCCGATCACGCCAAAAACGGGGGCGAGCATGTCCGCCACCGGGATGCCCATGCGGACGGGCGGGGCGTCCGGATCGCCGCTGGTGTACATGGCGCCGGAAAGGGCCTGGATAATGACGTCCATCGCCTTGCCACCCTCCGCATCGTCCGCGCCGAAGCCGGAGAGCGAGCAATAGATGATGCGGGGATTGGCTTCGCGCGCAGCCTGGTAGCCGACACCAAGGCGGTCGGCGGTGCCCGCCGTGAAATTTTCAACCACAATGTCGGCGTCGCGGCACAGGTCCTGGAAGATCGCTCGCGCGCCGGGCGCCTTGAAGTTCAGCGACACCCCCATCTTCCCCCGGGCGCGGGAGAGGTGGGAGATCGACACGTCGTCGCTATGACCGCGCTCGACGGTGACGCCGTCCCGCCCGACATAGGGGCTGTTCTCGCGCGCGAGGTCGCCGCCGCGCGGATCCTCCACCTTGATGACCTGCGCGCCGAGCCCGGCGAGGAGCAGCGTGGCGTATGGCCCCGCAAGTGCGCGGGTGAGGTCGATGACGCGCAGCCCTTCCAGGGGGCGTCGGGTCGCGGGGGTGGGGTCATGCATGCGTGGCTGGGTCCGTGGCGTTGGAAGCGCAGGCCGACGGGTGTTCGGCCGCGCGGGCGGCGATCAGCCGCTGCGCTTCGGTGAAGATGGGCGTGCCGTCGCTTCCGAAGCGCGTGAGTGCGGCGGCGATGCGGGCTGCGTTCCCGTTGTAGAGCGCGTCGAACCGCTGCTGGTCCGCAGGGCCGATGGGCAGGAACGCGACCCCGTGGGCCTTTCCAAAGGCGATGCCGGCGGTTTCCGCGGCGTTCATCTCGTCGATCAGGGCGGTTTCCCATACGTCCTGGCTCTGGTGTAGCAAGCGCTGGAACTCGGGCGTGAGCGCGTTCCAGCTCCGCTCCGACATGGCTCTGGCTGGGTAGGATCCGCGGCTGACGCGAAGCGCCGTGAAATGCTGCGCGACTTCGGCGAAATGCAGGCTCTTGAGCGTGTCGGCTGGCGCCACGACCCCGTCGATCACGCCCTTGGCGAGCGCCGAATAGACGTCGGCCATTGGCATATCGACCGGATCGGCGCCCAGGGCGCGCAGCACCTCAAGGTTCTCCGCCGGGGCGCGCAGCCGGAGGCCCTTGAGGTCGGCAAGGGTGCGGACCGGCCGGGTGCGCGTGAGGATGCCCGGGAAGTTCCCCGGCTGCACCGCCAGGACCCGAAGGCCGCGCACCTCGTTGTTGAGCGCCGGGAAACGGGCGGCGAGGCAGCGGTAGACCCCGATCTGCTCGCCCATCGACCGCACCCCGCCGTAGAAACCGGCCTGCGCCCGTTGGGTATGGGCGCCGCCGCGGGTGTAGATCGGGGTGATCAGGCCGATGTCGGCAACGCCATGGCGGATCTCCTCCATGCTCTGATCGCTCGAAAGAAGCGCGCCGGCCCAATAGGGCTTGATGCGCAGCCGACCGCCCGATGCCTGTTCGATGTGCTGCATCCAGCGCTGGTCGGCACGGCTGAAGGGGTGGCCGGGAGGATAGGGACTGGCATAGGTCAGCACCTGCGTTCCCGGCGGCAGCGGAGCAGCCCCACACCCGGCGAGCAGCGCTGCCGGCAACAGCGCGGCGAGGATGCGGCGGATCATGCGATCACTCCCGGCAGCCAAAGGGACAAGGCAGGCACGGCGATCAGCAGCGCCAGATGGAGGAAATCGGCCAGCAGGAACGGCACGATGCCCCGGAAGATCGTGCCGAGCGGGATGTCCCCGGCGATCCCCTGGATCACATAGACATTGAGGCCGAGCGGCGGATGGACGAAGCCGATCTCCATCGTGCGCACCAGGAAGATGCCGAACCAGATCGGGCTGAGCCCGAGGTCTAACGTGATCGGCAGGAAGATGGGCGTCGTGAGCAGCATCAGCGCCAGGCCGTCCAGGAATGAGCCGAGCAGCAGCAGCACCAGCGCCATCGCGATGATCGCCACGGTGGGACCGGAATCGAGGCCGGCGACCAGGTTGGAGAGCAGCGCGGCGATGCCGGTGACACTGATGAACGTCGCAAACAGCAGCGCACCGATGATCACGATGTAGATCATCCCGGTGGTGCGCAGCGTCGTCTGCAGCGCGTCCGATACCGCCCGCCAGTTGAGCCGCCCGCGCCGCCAGCACAGCAGCAGTGCTGCGACCGATCCGACCGAGGCCGCCTCCGTAGGGGTGAACCAGCCGACGAACAGGCCGCCGATCACGAAGATGATCAGCAGGCCGACGTCGGCGATCGAGCGTAGCGCGGGCCAGCGCTCGCGCCAGGGGGCCCGCGTGGTCGGGGGGCCGAGCAGCGGGTTGAGCCGGCACAAGATGGCGATGGCGACGAGGTAGAACAGCGCCTGGGTGAGGCCGGGGATTACGGCGGCGGCGAACAGCTTGCCGATGGACTGCTCGGCGATGATGCCGAACACGATGAGGGCGCCGGAGGGCGGGATGAGCGACCCGAGCGTCCCCCCCGCGGCCAGCGCTCCGGTCGCGAAGGACGGCGCGTAATTGGCCTTGCGCATCTCCGGGAGGGCGACCGAGGTGATGGTCGCGACCGTGGCGAGGCTCGAACCGCTGATCGCTCCGAAACCGGCGCAGCCGCCGATGGAGGCCATGGCGAGGCCGCCGCGCCGATGCCCGACGAACCGCGCTGCCGCGTCGAAGAAGTCGCGGCTGGCGCCCGCGGCGAAGCAGAGATGCGCCATCAGCACGAACAACGGCAACACGCCCAGTTCGTAGCGGGAGATGGTGTCGAAGGTGATGACCCCGGCCTTGATCAGCGCTGCCTCCGGCGAGAGCAGCAGGGTGAGGCCCACGCCGCCGACGAGCGCGAGGCCGATGCCGATCGGGATGCCCACCGCCAGGAGGATCAACAGGAGGAGGATGCCGGCAAAGCCGATCAACTCGGGCGTGATCATGCTGCCGTCCTTGAAAGGGCGCGTCGAACGAACAAGGCCGCGGTGACCAGCGACCCGACGATCCATGCGAGGCGAAGCCAGCGCAGGGGCAAGTGGAGGATTTCCGTGAGCTCGAACGCGTTCCAGAGGTCGGCGAGCAGCCAGGTCGATCCGGTCGCGAGCCACAGGAAGACCAGGGCGCTCACCCAGTCTGCGCCGCGCAGCAGGCGGGTGGCGGTGGCGGGCTTCAGCCGGTCGAGCAGGATGTGGACTCGCGCATGCCCCTCGACGATCGTGGTCAGCACGATCGCGCTCGTCGCGACCAGGACGATGCAGGCCTGCACGATCTCGATGGAGCCGAAAAGTCGGATGCCGGCGTGCCGCCCGGCAACCGCCAGGGCGTCGGTCGACATGGCGAGGAGCAGCGCGACCGATCCGATCGCTAGCATCAGCCGGGCGAGCGGCGGCGCGGCGCGATGATCGGGCGAGGGCCCCACATCTGCATCGATACGGGTTTCGGCAGGAGCCGGGGAGGCGGGGGGCAGGGTCACGCGCGCATCCTGCCACAGCCCATCGTGGCACGCGGCATCGCGGAAGAGCCCCGGAGCGCCCGTGCGGGCGGCCGGCAATTCACGAAGCGCCTATGGAATTCCCTTGGACAGGGTGTTCGGCTAGGCGAGGGGGCATGGAAGAAAGACGGATCGCAACTCCGGGCACGCCTCCCGACGCCGAGCTCGAACTGGGCCGGCTGGGCGAGTTCGTCGGCTTCCGGCTGCGCCGCATCCAGAACCAGCTCTCGCGGGAATTCGCGCAGGTCACCGGCCGCTACCAGCTTCGCCAGGGACTGTTCTCTGCCCTTGCCATCATTTCCGCCAATCCCGGTCTGTCGCAGGTCATGCTCGCCCGCGAAGTTGGGCTGGATAAATCCATGGCGGTGATGATGGTCGACGACCTGGAACGCCGCGGATGGGCCGAGCGCCGGCGCTCTACCGTCGATCGCCGGAGGCATGCGCTGTACACGACGGAAGCAGGCGAGGCGTGGCTTGCCGAAATGTTCGCCGCCCTGGAGGTGGTCGAACATGACGTGCTCGACGCGCTTGGCAAGGATGACCTCCGGGTGCTGAACGCCATCCTCGACCGGGTGTACACGGCGTGCTTTCGCGGCTGAACGCCGACGGTCGAGACTGCGCTGCGGCGCACATTCGCTATCCCGCATTTTGTCAGAACCGCTTCCGGACGGTGACGGCGATCTGCCGCCCGATCGGGTTCGCCGCAGTCGCGTCATAGCCGCCGCTGCCGTTCACCGTCGGGGCGAAGTCCAGGAACGGCGGGTCCTGATCGAGCAGGTTGAGCGCATCGAAAGAGACGCTGAAGCCGCCGTCGAAGAACCGGGTCGCGTCGGGATCGCCGACGTCGAAGGTGACGCCCAGATCCACGGTGGTGAAGCTGCCCACCTTCTGCACCGCGCCATTGGGCAGGGTGTTGTTGTCGTAGCCGCCGACATGGTTGACCAGGAGGCGCGTGTTCACGCCTTCGTAGTTCCAGGTGAGGCTGGCCCGTCCCTTGAAGGTGAGCGGGTTGAACAGCGTGTTGCGGCGATCGACAAGCGTACCGGCCGGCGTGATCGCTGAACGATAGCGGGTGAGGTAGGTGGCGTTGGCATTGAGCGTGAAGGTGCCGGCCTCCGCCGTCTCCAGCGAATAGCTGGCGAGCACATCGATGCCGCTCGTCTTGGATCGCCCGAGGTTCTGGGTGCGGCCATCGATGAACAGGGTTGGATTGTCGGGCAGCACGCCGCGCGCCACCGCAATGCCTTGAGCCAGCAAGTCCTGGATCCGCGCGGCGGCGGCGGGTCCGCGCAGGATGACGCCGGTGCCGGCGAACTGGTCCTCGCGGCTGAGGATTGCGAGATCGGCAAGGTAGGTATCGACCTGGCCGGTGTAGCTGACGTCCCAATAGGTCAGGCTGATCCGCGCATTGGGAAAGGGATCCCAGTCGACGCCTGCCGACCAGGTCGTGGCTTCCTCCGGCCGCAGGTCGAGATTGCCGCCCGACAGCGCCACGCCCTGAACGATCGTGCCGCCGAGCGAAGGATCGGCATAGGGCTGGACGAACAGGTTCGAGCTGTTGCCGTAGATCTGGGAGAAGAGAGGCGCCCGGAACGACGTGCCATAGCTGCCGCGGATCACCAGACCGCTCGCCGGCGACCAGTTGACGCCGAACTTGGGGTTCGTGGTGTGGCCGACGTCGCTGTACTTGTCGTAGCGGACTGCCGCGCTCAGCTCGAGCCGGCGGAGGAACGACACCGCGTTGTCGGGGCCGAACAGCGGCACGAGAACCTCGGCATAGCCGGAGTCGACCTGGCGGTCGAAGTCGCGGAACGTCGCGACGGTGCTGGGGGCGCCGCGCCGCAGACCCAGCGAGACTTCAAGCTCCTGGCGCTCGTACCCGGCTGCCAGCTTCACGCCGCCTCCCGGCAGTGTGAACAGCGTGCCGTTGATGCTCGCCTCAACCCCGGTGAAGCGGTTAAGGGTCGGCGCATCGAAGACCTGATCGCTGATCGCGGCGAGGACCGCCGCAGACGTGCGGCCGAGCCCATAGGGATCGAAGGCGGTGGCCGGGTTGCTGCTGGCGAGGGCCGCGTTGAGCGCGGGCGTGTTGATGCCGTTCGGCGTGTTGGCGGTGTCGTTGGACCGGCCGTAGATCAGCTGGCCCTGCACCTGCCAGCCGCCGAAACTGGCCCGCAGGCCGCCGGCACCCTGCCAGCTGCGGGTGAAGCCGGTAGTCTCGTTGTTGGGCAGGTCGTCGAGGCGGATCTGGACCGTCTCCGGGCCGGTGGTGCCCGGCGGGCGCACGAAAAAGGCGTTGGTCGTCGGGATGGTGACCGTCGCACCGGTATACCCGTTCAGGCGGCGGAAGCTGCGCTTGGAGAAATAGCCGTCGCCGAAGGCGTCGAGCCAGTCGGTGATGTGCGCCGTGAAGGTTCCGTTCACGCTGTCGTACTTGGTCTCGGGGAACAGGTCCTGGCCCCGGAACCCCTCGCACAGATTGGCGGTACCGCGCACCAGTTGCCCGGCGGTGGCCGGAGTTACGCCCCCGGCGGGGATCGCGTAATTGGCGCCGTCGACCGTTAGGGTGCCGGGATTGCACTGGGTGGAGCGGAAGTCGCGGCCGCCGAATCGCCGCTGGTCGCTCGTGAAGAAGCTGCGGTCGTCGCCGGACAGGTTGCTGCGGAAGACATGCTCATAGGCGACCATGACCTGGCCCCAGTCGCCGGTGCGTCCCCCTGCGATGCCGAACTGGCTCTCGTGGAAATTGTCGGCAAAGCCCATGCGGGCGATGGTCTCGACGCCGTTCAGGCTGCGCCGCGGGATCAGGTTCACTACGCCGGCGATCGCGTCGGAGCCGTAGACGGCCGAAGCGCCGTCCGCGACGACCTCGACCCGCTCCAGACCGAGCGAGGGAATGATGGAAGGATCGACCGAGCGGCTGTTGTTCACCACGCGGTGCCCATCGAGGATGGTGAGGGTCGCGTAGGGGCCGATCCCGCGAATGTTGATCGAGTTGCCGAAGGTGATGTTGCTGTTGCCGCCGGACTGGCCTCGCGAATTCTCGGACGTGCCGAGATCGAAAACCTGGGGGATTTCCTTGATCAGGCGATCGGTGGTCACGGCGCCGGAGGCTTCGATGGCCTTGCGGTCCACCGCGATCACGGTGGACCCCACGGGAGCGGCGCCGCGGATGCGGCTACCGGTCACGACGATGTCGCCGCCCTGCACATCGCCGCTGCCGATGGTGACAGGGCCGGCCGTGGCGGCGTCAGTCTGGACGGAAGCGGGCGCATCGGCCGCGCCCTGTTGTGAACTGCCGGCGCTCGGATCGGCCGCCTGGGCGGCGGCGGAACCCGCCCAGCCGAGTGCAGCCAAGGTTACGCCCGTGGCGAACAGAATGCGATGCCGGCGAAGCTTGCTGTGCATGGTTCTGGTCCTTGAAGTCGCTGGAATTCAGCGGAAGCGGACGGGGGTGGCGAACGGTATGTCGATGTGCGACGGCGATCCGGCGAACACGGTGACCGTCTCGGCAAGAGAGCCACGGATCTCGGCCAAGTTGCGCTGGCGGGGGTCGGCGCCTGTCAGGGTGACGCGGAGCCGGTGGCCGGCGGCGACCGTGTAGGCGCGCGGCGAAAGCGCGAAGGACAAGGTGGCGGGCTGCCCCGGAACCGCCGGGGCGACGTCCGCCTTCAGGCCGGAATGATAGGGGAGCCCAAGGCGCTCATAGGGAGCCGTGGCGGTCTTGCGGTGGCTGAACGCCAGGCGGCCGAAGGCGAGCATCGATACCTTGCCGGCCGGATCGACATCCTCGAGATAGCCGAACAGGTTGGCGTCCCGGCCGTCGATCGCGGCGCGGACGGTCAGGACCGGATAGCCCTCGATCGCTGCGTCGCTCGCCAAGGGGCGGCTGGTGAAGGTCAGACCCTTGCCATCCAGGGGGCTCGGCCAGAACTGGAAATAGTCCTTGGTGGCGACGCTGTAATCGACCTTGAACGGCAACGGCTTGGGCTTGGACGGATTAGCTCCGATGCTACCGGCATCGACTGCGGCAGGCGCGTCGTTGGGGGCCGCAGAGAGGTAGAGCGTGGTGCGCTTCAGCTTCGCGCCGGGAAGCGTGTCCCGCTGCACCAGCGTTCCGCCATCCCCCTGTTCGCGCCACCAGCTGTAGCGGGGCTCGCGCTCGATCCCGTTGTCGATCCCCTTCAGATAGTGGTCGAAGAAGCGGCGTTGCTCGCCAACGATGTCGAACACCTTGGGCGGCTCGCAATGGCTGCCGGGGCCGATGATCATCTTGGCCCGTAGATTGGCCGCGGCCTGGATGATCTGCTCGGTCGGCTCGTCGCTCCAATTGCTCCACAGATACCAGGCGAGCTGGGGACTGCGGAGGGCGGGAAGGTGGGTGTAGGGACCGACCTCCTCCCAGAAACGGGTTCCGGTAAGCGGCGACATGTCGTCGCGGTGGGGCATGCCCGCCCACAGCTGCGCCATCGGCGTGTTGCGGGAATGCTCCGCCACCGCGGCCTTCAGCAGGCTGCCGTCGCGATCGGCGTCGACGGGCACCGTTGCGAGATCGACCTCGGGCGGCTCGTCGGGACGGGTGTTGAACTGCGCGGTGATGCCGCCGTTGCGGACGAACGCGTATTTGTCGAGATCGGTCGCCGCGGCGAAGACCGCCTTCAGTGCCGGCGGGAGGGTGCCGGCAACCAGCATCGCGCTGCCGCCGAGATAGGAGCATCCGGTCATGCCCACCTTGCCGGTGCTGTACGGCTGGGCGGCGAGCCACTGGATGACGTCGTACCCGTCCCGTGCCTCGGTGCGATCGAGGAATCCGCGGCGAGCGCCGAAGGACGCCCCCTTGCCGCGCACGTCCGCAGTCGCGACCACGTATCCAGCATGGACGAGCTTGCGCAGGCCGAAGGTGGTGGAGTCGATCAGATCGACGATCTCCCCGTCCTTGCGATAGCGGGCCCGGTAGGGTGTGAAGGCGAACACCACCGGGTATCGGCCCTCGCGGACCCGGCCATCCTTGGCGGGCCTGTACACGTTCACCGACAAGCGGGTGCCGTCACGAACCGGCAGATAGAAGGAGGAGCGGACGACGGCAGGATCGTCGGCCACCGTGACGGTGACATCGTTCTGCGCCACGGCGACTGAGCCGGCCAGGGTGCTCACGGCGAGAACCGCGCCGCTCAGGCAAGCGCATGTGAAGCGACGAGTCGCCACGAGCCTCTCCTTTCCAATCGAGTGCTTCTCCGAGCACCTGCAATAGGTGTAAGGTAATTCAGTACGCTCTTTCAACTGTTATGTGAAAAAACATCTGGATCGGGCTCGCAGGGCGCGTTGCACGATGGCGATGCGCCGGCACCCATGGGGGGGGGCACGGGAAGTTTCGCGTCCTCGGAGCTGCAAGATTCCCATGCGGTCCATCAGCTGCTCGGCGCGAGCGGAACTCCGGCACCCCTGCGCTCATTCAGTCACGGAGCGGGAGAGGGCCACGGCCACGGCTGGGACGGACGGTGACAGAGACGATGAACCACGTGGCGCTGCTGGGCGACTCGATCCTCGACAATCGCGCCTATGTCGCGCCAGAGCCGGATGTCGCCGAGCAGCTGCGCGCTCGGCTCGGCAGGGACTGGCGCGTGAGCCTGGTAGCCGTGGACGGGCACGTCACGGGGGATGTCGAGCGGCGGCAGATCGACCGGATCCCGCCCGATGCCACGCATCTGATCGTCTCCGCAGGCGGCAACGATGCGCTCGGTCATGCGTCGGTGCTGAGCGCACGCGCTGAAACCGTGGCGGACGCGGTCGACCTGCTGGCGGATGCGCAGGCGAGTTTTGCCGCGTCCTACACCCGCATGATCGATGCCGTGGCGAGGCGGGGCCTGCCGACGGCGGTGTGTACCATCTATGACGCGAACCATCCTGAGCCGCAGCACCGGCTGGTGGTGGCATCGCTGGCGCTGTTCAACGACGTGATCACCCGGGCGGCGTTCTCGCGCGGGCTGCCGGTGATTGATCTCCGCCTGATCTGCACCGATCCGGCCGACTATGCGAACCCGATCGAGCCCTCCGCACTCGGCGGTGAGAAGATCGCCGGCGCGATCGCAGATCTCGTCCGGCAGGAGCCGAGCGGGCGTTCCTCGGTGTGGTGCTGAGCGGGCCGTCGCTTTGATGGGCCGCCGCAAGGCTGCGGACGCGGGTGCGAGATCGCATGCGGCAACCTTCCCAGGTGCCGCCCCTCTGCCGGCATGGCGTGACACCGTGCGGGTGGCGGCGGTCGTCCTCTCCGGCGTCTTCGTGCTGCTGGGCGGCTTGTTCGTGCTCGCGCCCGAAGCGGGAGCCGCCTTGTACGGGTTCGGGGAGCGGAGCGAGGCCGGGCTCTTCTACGTGCGGGCGGTGGGCGTGCGCGACGTGGCGCTTGCAATCTACCTCTTTGGTCTCGCCATCGCCGGGTTTCGGCAGGCACTGCGAGTGGTGGCCCTCGGAACGCTGGTCATTCCGATTGGAGACATGCTGCTTCTCGCGGCTTCCGGCGCCGGTGGTCCCGTGCAGTACCTGCTGCACGCGGCGAGCCTGATGTGCTTTGCTGCCTTGGCAGGGGTGAGTGCGCGCGGTTCGGGCCGGACGACTGCCCACATCTCGGAGCCGGGGGACAGCCGCGGCGGCGCCGACTAGCCTGCCGACCGGCAGAGCGAGACCTTACGGATCGTCGATCCGGGCGGGCCGGATCAATCGTCCCTGCGGGCGGCCGTTCCCGGCACGCCGAGCTTCGCCGCGACGCGCTGCACGTCTTCGTCGGAAGGGGCAGGCGGAAGTGCCTCGCCGGGGGCAAGGGCTTCGTCGGGGATGCCGGGGCCCGTCCCCGCGATGCTTTCGTCCCGCGCGCGTTCGTTCGGGCCGTTGCTGATCTTGCGCTCGTTCATGGAGATTCTCCGTGTGGATCCGGTCAACGCGCGGGTGCCGCGGATTGCGCCACCGGTGCCGCACGTTTCCTGCGAGAACCCCGCCCGGTACTCGTCCGTCCCTGCCGCAACCTTTGGTGCCGCCGCCCGTTCGGCTCTCGCGCAATCAGGAGAACAGGCAGTGGGTACGGGCGAACCTTCACGCCGAGCGGTGCTCGGCGGAGCGGCTTTGGGCCTGGCGGCGACTGCCGCCCCGGGAATGGCCCAGACCGCAGGCGCGGGTGCAAGCCCGGCTCCGCTGCGCGATCCGCGGAGCAAATATACCGCTGGGCCCTTTCCCGAACAGCGCCAGCCCTGGCCTGGCCTGCAGAGCAAGATGAGCCCGCGTCCCGATTGCGGGGAAAGCAGCTACAAGGGCTCGGGCAAGCTCCTGGGCCGAAAGGCGCTGATCACCGGCGGCGATAGCGGCATCGGGCGTGCGGCAGCCATCGCCTATGCTCGGGAAGGCGCCGATGTGGCGATCAACTACCACCCGGACGAGGAGCCGGATGCCCGCGAGGTCGTCTCCCTGATCCGCGACGCGGGGCGAAAGGCGGTGGCCATCCCGATGGACATCCGCGGCCTCGACAATTGCAGGCGCATCATCGCACGCGCAGTGGAAGGGCTGGGCGGCCTCGACATCCTCGTCAACAACGCTGCCTATCAGCAAAGCAAGTCCGACATCTCGGAGATCAGCGATGAGCAGATGGTCCGGACGTTCGAGACCAATATCTTCGCGACGTTCCGCCTCAGCAAGAGCGCCATCCCGCACCTGAAGCCCGGCGCCGTGATCATCAACACGGGCTCGGTGAACAGCTATGACCCGGGCGAGGAACTGCTCGACTATGCCTCGACCAAGGGTGCGATCCTGATTTTCACGAAGGGGCTGGCCAAGCAGCTCGCCAAGAAGGGGATCCGCGTCAACATGGTCGCTCCGGGCCCATTCTGGACGCCGCTGCAAGTCGCCGGCGGACAACTGCCCGGAAAGCTCGGTGAGTTCGGCAAGGACACGCCGCTGGGACGCGCGGGGCAACCGGCGGAACTGGCGGCGCATTACGTGCTTCTCGCCTCCGACGATGCGAGCTTCACCACTGGTGGGGTGGTCGGCGCGAATGGCGGTGAGGGGAGCCCCTGACGCCGTGGCGGGCCGGCCCCCAAGCGCGGGAACTCCTCTGGCTCCCGCCGCTTGAGCCGGCATGACCGAGGACCAACTGATCGCCGCGGGTTGGACGAGCCGCGAGGTGCGGGCGAACGGCATCGACCTGCATGTCGTGGAGGCCGGACCGCGAGACGGGCAGCCGCTTCTGCTGCTGCACGGGTTCCCGGAATTCTGGTGGGCGTGGCGCAAGCAGATCCAGCCGCTGGCCGACGCGGGCTTTCGGGTGATCGTCCCCGATCTGCGCGGCTATAATCTCAGCGAGGCGCCGGAGGGCCTCGCCTCCTACGACCTCGACGTGCTCGCAGCCGATGTGGTCGCCCTAGCCGAGGCTCTGGACGTGCGCCGTTTCGACCTCGTCGGCCATGACTGGGGTGGCGTGATCGCCTGGTGGGTCGCGGCTCGCCACGCCGGCCACGCCGAGAAGCTGGTGATCCTCGACGCCCCGCATCCGGACGTGTGGGGAGGGCAGGCGCTCAAGCACCCGAGCCAGGCGCTGCGGAGCAGCTATGCCATGTTCTTCCAGCTTCCCTGGCTGCCCGAGGCGGTGTTCGGGAGCTTCGACTTCGCGGCCCTTCGCACGATGGTGGAGGGATCGGCCGCTCCCGGCGCGTTCGAGCCGCGGGCGCTCGACCGCTACGTGCAGGCATGGCAGCGCCCCGGGCGGTTCACCGCCATGCTGAACTATTACCGCGCGCTGCGGCACCGCAGGTCCGGCGGATCGGCTCGGATCAAGGTGCCCACACGGATCCTGTGGGGCGGCAAGGACAGCTTCCTGGAGCCGCATGTCGCACGTGCGAGCCTGACGCAGTGCGAGCAGGGCGACCTGGAGATCCTGGAGGATGCGACCCACTGGCTGCATCTCGAGCAGCCCGAGCGGGTGACAGCGCGGATTCTCGATCACCTCCAATCTTGAACCCACCGTGATGACCGGCTGCCGGAGCGGGATAGAAGCGCCCCCGGGATCGTTCGGACGTCAGAAGCTTGGACAGAGGGGCTGACGGCATGCGCTTTTCCGGACAGGTGGCATTGGTGACCGGCGCGGGCTCCGGCATCGGCAAGGCCGTTGCACTGCGGCTTGCGGGAGAAGGCTGCGCAGTCGGGGTGCTGACCCACACTGCCGAGGATGCCGAACGGGTCTCCCGGCAGATTGCGGATGCAGGCGGTCGCGCCCTGCCGCTCGTCGCGGATGTCTCCCGCGAGGACCAGGTGAAGGCCGCGGTTGCCGATCTCGTGCGCGCCTATGGGCGGCTCGATCATGTGTTTGCGAACGCCGGCATCAACGGCGTCTGGGCTCCGATCGACGAACTCGGGCCCGACGAGTGGGACCGCACCATCAACACCAATCTGCGGGGCACCTACCTCACGCTCCACTATGCCGTCCCGCACCTGAAGCGTGCAGGCGCCGGCGCCATCGTGATCACGGCGTCGGTGAACGGCACCCGCATCTTCTCGAACGCCGGGGCGACCGCCTACAGCTGCACCAAGGCGGCGCAGGTCGCGATGACGCAAATGCTCGCGCTGGAGCTCGCCAAGTTCCGGATCCGCGTGAACGCGATCTGCCCCGGGAAGATCGGGACGAACATCGAGGACAGCACGACGCACCGCGACGCGGCGGTGGCGGGCGAGCCGGTCGAATATCCGGAAGGAAAGATCCCTCTGACGGATGGGGAACCAGGCACCTCCGACGAGGTGGCGGACCTCGTGCTTTTCCTGCTTTCGGATCAGGCGCGCCACATCAGCGGCACACCGGTCTGGATCGACGGCGCGGAATCGTTGCTGGTCGGATGAGGGAGCCGGTGGACGATTTGCAGCCCCGCTGGCTCATCGAGCTTTTCCTGCCGACCACTTCTAATGGAGGCACCCGCTTCGCACGCGAGATGTTCGACCGGGTACGCGATGAGCTGTTGGAGGGGTTCGGTGGCGTCACCCTGTTCAGCCGAAGTCCGGCCGAGGGGCTTTGGGCGGCGGGGCGCGGCGAGGGCACCGCACGCGATCGGGTGATCACCGCAGAGGTCATGGCCGACAGTGTGGATCGCGACTGGTGGGCCCGGTACCGGCGGGATCTGGAAGCCCGCTTTTCCCAGGAAGAGATACTGATCCGCTGCTATCGCATATGGACGCTCTAGAAGCGGGTGCCATGGGGACGCGGTTCCGCATCGGTACTGCCGGCTGGTCAATCCCGCGCGAGGTCGCCGACGCGGTGCCGGGCGAGGGAACGCATCTCCAGCGCTACGCCCGCCACTTACTGGCAGCCGAGATCAACAGCAGTTTCCACCGCCCGCATCGGCCCGCAACCTACGCGCGCTGGGCGGCTGGCGTCCCGCCGCACTTCCGCTTCTCGGTCAAGCTGCCGAAGACCATCACCCACCAGCACAAGCTGGTCGGATCCGGGGATCTGCTCGATCGCTTCGCGGACGAGGTGGCGGGCCTCGGAAGCAGTCGGGGGCCGACGCTCGTGCAACTGCCGCCCAGCCTTGCCTTCGAACCGGCAGCCGCGGCCGCGTTCTTCACGGAACTGGCCGGGCGGCTGGGGCCTGCCATCGTCTGCGAACCCCGGCATCCCAGCTGGTTCGAGGAAGCGGCCGAGCAGCTGCTCCGCGATCATGGGGTCGCGCGCGTGGCCGCCGACCCTGCGGTTCATCCCCGCGCGGCCGAGCCGGGCGGATGGGCCGGGCTGGCCTATTTCCGGCTGCACGGATCGCCGGTCATCTATCGATCTTCCTACGTCGGTGCCGCGATCGCGCGCCTTCACGACGCGATGACCCCGGCGGCTATCAACGCCGCCGAGTGCTGGGCGATCTTCGACAACACGGCGTCCGGCGCGGCTCTGCCCAACGCATTGCAGCTCATCGAGTCGTTCCGCACCGACAAGGATCGATCGACGGCATGGGGTGCAACCATTTGGGATCGTTGACGTTTCACATCCTCCAACTTGGCGGGGCAACCCTGCCCGCCATTTCCCGCCTCATTGTCCGCGAGCGTCCATGCGTATCCTTGTCGCCGAGAGTGAGCCGCCCGCTGCCCGCGAGAAGCGGCGGGACAGTGTCGGCCGCAGTTCCGGCGAAACCTTCCTCAAGCGCTTGGGCACCCTGGCGCCCGACGCTAGCTGCGACCGGGTGAAGCCCGCCGACCGTGCAAGCAGCGTGCCCGGCTCCGTCGGCCTGCAAGGCTATGATGCGGTGTTCCTCACCGGTTCCCCGCTGCATCTGTACGAGGACACGCCGGAGACACGGCGCGAGCTCGACTTCATGCGAGCGGTTTTCCAGTCCGGCACGCCTGCCTTCGGCTCCTGCGCGGGGCTTCAGGTCGCGGTGGTTGCGGCGGGCGGCAGCGTGCGGGCGATGAAGGAGCGTCGGGAGGCGGGCTTCGCACGCAGGATCGCGCGCCGAACGGCGGGGGAGGGGCACCTCCTTCTCGACGGGCGCCCGCCGGTCTTCGATGCGCCGGCGATCCACACCGACGAAGTCGACGTGCTTCCGGAAGGTGCCCGGTTGCTGGCGTCGAACTCGGTGACGCGCGTCCAGGCAGCCGAGATCCGCCACGGGAACGGCATCTTCTGGGGCGTGCAATATCATCCCGAAATCTCGTTGCGCGAAGTCGCCGCTGCCCTTCGCCGCCAGTCGAAGGACCTGATCGAACACGGCCTCGCCCTCGACGAACGGGACGTGGAAGGCCATGCCGCGCTGGTGGACGGGCTGCACCGGGAGCCGGAACGGCGCGACCTCGCGTGGCGGCTGGGGCTGAATGAGCAGGTGACCGACGAGCGTGCGCGCATGACGGAGCTGCGCAACTTCCTCACTCATCTGGTGCTGCCGACCCGCTCCGCCCGGGGCCGCGCCTGAGCGCGGCCGACGTCCGCCGGTCCTTCCGGCGCATTCGTGCGTTGAGCCTCGGCTTTGCCGCCATCACCTTTCCGGAAGGGAACCGTCCGACGTGAAATATCGAGCCGTATTCTTCGACGTCGACGGGACGCTGGTCGACAGCAACGACATGCACGTGCTCGCCTGGGAGGAAGCATTCCGGAGCATCGAAGCCGATTTCGACCGCGCGACCATCCACGGCCAGATCGGCAAGGGCAAGGACATGCTGGTGCCGACGCTCATCCCCGATGCGGACGCGGAGCTGATCGAGCAGCTTGGGGAGGCGCATGGCGCGGTCTTCAAGCCCGACCTGCTGGAACAGGTGCGGCCGTTTCCCGGCGCGCATGACCTGCTCGCCCGGGTCCATGCGGCGGGCCAGGCGGTGGTGCTTGCCTCGTCCGCATCGGCCGAGGAGGTCGATCACTATCTCGATCTCCTCGATGCACGCGGCCTGGTCCACGCCAGCACGAGCTCCGGGGACGTCGAACATACCAAGCCGGCGCCCGACATCTACGCGGCTGCACTGAAGAAGGTGGCGCCACTGTCCGCAGAGGAGGTGTTGGTGGTCGGCGACAGCCCCTATGACGTGGAGGCTGCCAGCAAATGCGGCATCGCGACCATCGCGTTGCTGTCGGGCAAGTTCCCCGAGAAGACGCTCCGCGAAGCAGGCGCAATCGCGATCTATGACGATGTCGCGGCGCTGCTTGCGGAGTATGACCGCTCCCCGTTGGGGCGCTGAGCAGATGTCCGGCTCCCGCAACGACGACCTGCGAGGCGAGGCGAGCCCAGAGGCCGAGCCCGTGGATGGTCTTTCGGACGACGAGGTCGACTCCGTCGACGAGCGCCGCTCGGGCTCGCCCAAGGTCGTCCACGAAGTCATCCGCCTCCAAGGGGACGAGGAGCTCGGAAGGCCGCTGGCCTCGCTGCTCTTCTCGGGCTTTGCCGCGGGGGTCGCGATCAGCGCGTCCATCCTGGCCGAGGCGTTTCTGCACGAGCGGCTGCCCGAGGCGCCTTGGGCAGAGCTGGTGTCATCGCTCGGCTATTCGGTTGGGTTCGTGATCGTGATCATGGGCAACCTTCAACTGTTCACGGAGAATACGGTGACGGCGGTCCTTCCGCTTGCCACCCATCCCACGCGGCGGAACCTCGGCCGGCTGCTTCGGCTCTGGGCGGCCGTATTCGCCGCCAACATGGCCGGCACGTTGTTCGTGGCCTTGCTTGTCTCTCGCCAGATCATCGTCGGGCCCGAGCAACTCTCCGCCACGCTCGAGGTCTCGCGTTCGGTGCTCCGGCACGATGCGATGGCGACGCTCATGCTCGGCATGCCTGCCGGCTTCCTGGTCGCGTCGATCGCGTGGATCCTGCCCAACGCCCGGGGCAGCGAGTTCTGGGTGATCGTCCTGATCACCTATGTGATCGCGCTGGGCGGCTTCACCCATGTGGTCGCGGGATCGGGAGAGGCCTGGCTGCTGTGGCTGCACGGAGAGGTGGGTCTTTCCGACGCCGTCGGCCGCCTCATCCTGCCGTCGCTGTTGGGCAACATCATCGGCGGCACGGGCCTCTTCGCGGTGCTCGCGCACGGGCAGGTGCACGGGGAGCTCGACCCGGGCGAAGACGAATAGCGGCAGTTCCTCCGGCCGGAACCCTAGCGCCGGCCAGGCGTCTGCATGGGATGGCAAGGTTCAGGCACCTGACCGGGATCGCCGTCCTGGCGCCCGCGGCGCTCCTTCCGATGCCGGCGCTCGCATGCACCCTGTGTCATTCGCCGCAGGCGGCCTCGGTGCGCGAACGCCTGCTGGCGGCCGACCTCTGGTGGAATGCATGCGCGGTCGCATTGCCGCTGATGCTCCTGCTCTCGGTGGTCGCTCTGGTCGTCCGGGAGCCCGGGAAAAGGTCTCAGCCATGATCGCCAGCCGTCGCCCGCTTCTGTCCGCCGGCCTTGCGCTCGGCATCGGCATGGGCGGCTTCGTGGATGGGATAGTGTTCCACCAGATCCTGCAGTTTCACAACATGCTGTCCGCCCGGATCCCGAACACCGACTATGTGGGCGCCAAGGTGAACATGGTGTGGGACGGCTTCTTCCACGCGGGCGTCTGGACGATCACGGCCATAGGTATCGCGCTTCTCTGGCGCGCGGGCCGTCGGGAGGGTGCCGACCTCTCCGGAGGCCTCCTCGCCGGGAGCCTGCTGATCGGCTGGGGCCTGTTCAACCTGGTCGAAGGGGTGATCGACCACCACCTCCTGCAACTCCACCACGTCTACGAACCAAGCGGGCTCTCCGCCTGGGATGGCCTGTTCCTGCTGTGGGGAGCAGGGATGGTCGCGGGCGGCTGGTGGCTGTGCCGGCACGGCCGAGAGCATTGAATGCCCGCCACGCGTCCAGGCCGGCCGCAACGCTTCCGACCTCGCTGCGTTCTGGACCGGACGAGCGCGCTTTCAGGCACTCCCGCTCTGGCGCGTCCAGGAATCTCCGCGATGCCGGCGATGAACGATCGTGGCCCGTCCAGCCCCCGCTGAAGAGCCGTTTCCAACACCACAGGCGCCGGAAACGATGTTCCGGCCGATGACGCAAGGAGCCCGCCCAATGAGTACGCAACGCAAGGCAACGCTGTATCGCATGGTGCTGCCGGAACACACCTGCCCCTTCGGCGTGCGCGCCAAGGCCATGCTGGAAGCCGCCGGCTACGAGGTCGAGGACCATCTGCTCCGGTCCCGCGAGGAAGTGGACCGGTACCAGGAGGAGCAGGGGGTCTCCACCACCCCACAGGTGTTCATCGACGGGGAGCGGATCGGCGGCAGCGACGACCTGGAGCGCTTCCTTGCCAGCAGCTGATCTCCAAACGGCGGTGCCGGATCCGAAGATCGTCCTGGTGCTCGGCGGCGGCAATGCGCTCGGCGCCTATCATGCCGGCCTGTACGAAGCGTTGCACGAAGGCGGCGTCGTGCCCGCATGGATCGTCGGCACCTCGATCGGTGCGGTGACGGGGGCGATCATCGCCGGCAATCGCCCGGAGTATCGATTGGACCGCCTCCGCAAGTTCTGGCGTCCGGCGGACGAGCGGGGTTGGCCCATGCCTGGGGACGTAATGCCGGAGGGTTGGCGCCGGACTGGGGCCGTGATCGAGACGTTGATGGCAGGTCGCGCCGGGATGTTCGGTCCACTCGGCTCCTATCCTGCGTGGTGGCACCGTGATCAGAGTGCGAGCTCGCCCGCCGTCTATGACACGCAGGCGCTGAGCACCACGCTTCAAGACCTCGTCGACTTCGACCTGCTCAATCACGGCTCCATGCGTTTCACCGCCGTCGCGGTCGACGTGGAGACGGGCGAGGAGGTTCTGCTGGATAGCGCGCGGCAGCGGCTGACGGCCGATCATGTCCGCGCGAGCGCAGCCCTGCTCACCGCCTATCCGGCGGTGGAAGTCGAGGGACGCCTCCTGGGAGACGGCGGACTGTCGATGAACCTGCCGATCGATCCGGTGATGCTCGATCCGGAGTCCACGCCAGTCCTGTGCATCGCCTCGGACCTTCTTCCGCTTTCCTCCCGCCGCCCCCAGACCATCGGAGAGGTTGCCGGGCGGATGCAGGATCTCGCGTTCGCGGCACAGTCCCGCCGGACGCTTACGCGCTGGCGCGCCTTCTTCGAAAGCGGCTGTCCGGGGCGGGAGACGTGCCGCTCAGTAGCGCTGGTGACCACGGCCTATCGTGATCAGGAGCAAGAGGTCGCCGGCAAGGCGATGGACTTCTCTCCGCAGTCGGTGCTGCAGCGGTGGAACAGCGGACGTCGGGATGGCGGTGCACTCGTGCATCAATTGCGATCTGGAGAAATCGCCGTCGAGCATGATGGTATGACCATTCATGATGCTGCCGGGGATGGCAGGATCTCTGCTTGAGCTAATCTACGTTAAAAGGTTCCATCTATTTGTCGCATGTTCCCTTTTCTGTGGGAACAACCCGATTGCTGGCGAGATTGAGGACAGCGCATAGCAGATCAGGGAGGTGTTGATGGCAACAACGGCGATCTCGAAGGAGATGCTGCCAGTGAGCCCCTACCTCCTGGCGCTGCGAGAGGATCTCCGTCGCCCCAGAAAGCCGCTTGCCCGATTCCGCTCGGGGGAGCTCGAGGTGGAGGTGATCGCCGCTCAGGACGGTGTCTTTGCGATCGTACGGCGTCCCAGCAAAGGGGCGCTCGCACTGCGGGCCGCCTTTATCGCGGCGCCGTTCGAATGTGAGGTGCTGGATGCCCGGCCCGGCGAATCGGCTCGCCTTCGGGTGACCAGCGGCATGGGGGAACACCGCATTGTCTTCTCGATCGGGTCGGAGGCGCTGGAGATCCTGCGCATCACCGTTTGTCTGACCCCTGAAACGTCGATCCTCATCCCTTTTGCGCCGCGGGACCTCTATCCCCTCGGGCGCGAGGATGATCCGGTTGCCGCAAGCGGCACGGTCGAAGCGGCCCAGCGGCACTTGAACGGGGGGCTGATCTACTTTCGCATCGAGGAGCCGGACTTCGGCAACGTTCTGTACTTCCAGAACCTGACCGCGCTGAACGACTACTACCTCGACACGGGCACCAAGCCGGATGGGGTAGTGGGCGGGGAATGGCCAGAACTCGGCTATCTCCTGCCGACGCCCGAGCGCGACCAGGATCCGGCGTCCGCGGCGCTGGAGCCGGGCAAGACCGTCACGATCTCCGACGCGATCGTGGTGTTCCGCTACATGGCGCCGCCGGACGAACGGGAGTCCGCGCGCCAGTTCATCCAGATGCTGGGCGCCGCTTACAAGGCCCTGGAGCTTCCGCGGGTCGAATATCGCGACTGGGCGGATCGAGCGGAACGTGCTGCCCGTGACCTGGCCGAAGCGCCGGAGGCGACCGTCCGCCACTATGGGCACCGCTACGTCCATCCGTATACCGCAGCGGAGTATCCCGACATCATGGTGCAGATGTCGGTGATCACCGCCCTGCATGACTGGGGCAAGTGGCGGGGCGAACCGCATCCCCTGGAAGCCGAGCTGAAGGCCGGGCTGCACAAGTTCTACGATCCCAAGCTTGCCACGCTGCGGCGCTATCTTCCCAACGTCGGCAAGGACAAGGACGCCGATGCGGTCGACAGCTGGTACCTGTACCACCCGCTGCTCAACCTCGGCATCCTGGCGCTGGACGGCGACGCGGATGCGCGGGAGCTGTTCCTGTCCTCGCTCGAGTACGGCATTCGGGCCGGGCACCACTTCGAATACCGCTGGCCGATCCAGTACAACGTCACCGACTTCTCCATCATCGAGAAGACCGCGCCTGCCGATGGGCGGGGGCAGACGGACGTGGGCGGCATCTACGCCTGGGTCATGCTGCAGGCGTTCGAATTGACGGACGACAAGCGCTATCTGGACGAGGCGCGCGCCGCGATCGAAGCGGCGATCGGGCTGCGATTCAACATCAACTACCAGGCCAATCTGACTGCCTGGGGCGCTGCCGCCTGCATGCGCCTGTGGCGGATCACCAATCGCGAAGTCTATCTCCAGCAGAGCTACGTCTACCTGGCGAGCTTCTTCCACAATTGCGTGTTGTGGGACAGCCGGATTGGCCATGCCGAGCATTACGAGACCTTCCTTGGTGTCACCTGCCTTCAGGATGCGCCGTACATGGCGATGTACGAGTGCTTCGACACCTTCGTCGCGTTCGAGCGGTTCCTGAACGACAGCGGCCCGGAACTCGAACCCGAAGCGCGCATGCTGATCAGCGAATACTGCAAATATGTCCTGTCACGTGCCTGGTACTATTACCCGGACGCACTGCCGCCGGAGGCAGTGTCGGACACGCAGCGGGAGCCCAACGGGCACATCGACCCGAAGCTCTCCTTTCCTGTCGAAGACCTGTATCCCGACGGGCAGCAGGCCGGGCAGGTGGGCCAGGAGGTCTATGGCGCGGGCGCTGCGTTCATCTTCGCATCGCGGGCCTTCCACGACATTGAGGACGCCCCCTTCCGGATTTACTGCGACTATCTGGTGCGGGGGATCGAGCGGACCGGTGAGCGCGCCGTGACGATCATGCTCGATGGGGTGGAGACCTGCACCGCCAATCTTCGGCTCGTGCGGCTCAAGCGGCGCAAGCTCCCCAAGAGCAGCATCACCACCGCGGGCGGTGATGCGATCCGCCCCCACAGCAGCTCGGAAGACCGCACCGACTACAACGTGCCGGCCAACGGCCGCATCGTCCTCAGCTGGGAATAATCATGGCGATCGAACACACTTCGCTTGCGGGCAAGCGCATCCTTTTGACGGGCGGTACCACCGGCATCGGTCGCGCGACCCTCGCACTTCTTGCCGGGCAAGGCGCTCGCATCCTGACCTTCGGGCGAAACCAGCACGCGCTCGATCAGGCGCTGGAAAGCGCCGGCGGCGGTGGCGACCTGTTCGGCATCACGGCGGACGCGGCGACCAAGGAGGGGATCGAGGCCGTCTTCCAGGCTGTCGACGAAAAGCTCGGCGGCGTCGACATGCTGGTCGCCTGCGCGGCACTGGGCGCCGATCCGCTGGACGAGATGGCGGACGAAGACTGGCGCTACGTGGTCCAGACCAACCTGGTTGGGTATCTCGCGTCGGCCAAGGCGGCGATGACGCGCATGGAGGCACAGGGCGGCGGGCACCTGCTCTTCGTCGGGTCGATCAGCACCGAGATCAAGGCGGAGGGCGAGAGCGTCTATTCCGCGACCAAGGCCGGGGTCCAGGCGTTTGCCGAAACCCTTCGCAAGGAAGTCGCGGACAAGAACATCAAGGTCAGCGTGATCCAGCCAGGCTCGGTCGACACCGACATGCAGGAGTGCAGCCCGGAAGAGAAGCAGGAAGCGGTGGCCAAGCAGGAGATGCTCCAGGCCGAGGAGATTGCCGAGGCGATCCTGTTCGTCCTCAGCCGCTCCTCGGCCTGCGACGTCGTCAATCTGCGGATCGAGCCCCGCGTGCAGAAGACGAGCTGAAGTTCCCGCCCCATCGCATAACAAGGAGCCGGCCGCTCGATGAAGGCTGCACTCAAGACTGCCGAAGGCACGTTCGTCGTCACCGAGGTCGAGCGGCCGATCCTGCCCGCATCCGACTTCGTGCTGGCCCGCGTGCGTGTGGCGGGGATCTGCGGGACCGACCTGCGCCACTGGAAAAAGCACGAGCCGGAGCTGGAATGCCACATCATGGGGCATGAACTGGCCGGCGAAGTGGTGGAAGTGGGCGAGGGCGTCACCAACGTGAAGCCCGGCGACCGCGTCGTGATCGAAACGGTCATGGGCGATGGCGTCTGCGACTATTGCCGCATCCAGCGCTACAATATCTGCGAGCACCTCTACGACGTGCGGACCCAATATGTGTCGCGTGCCTATGGCGAATATGTCGCCGGCCCGGCCGAGAAGTTCTACAAGCTTCCCGACCATGTGAGCTTCGAGGAAGCGTCGCTGATCGACACGTTTTCGGTGTGCCTGCACGCGCAGCATTTGTCTGGGCTCGGCATCAACGACACGGTGGCGGTGATCGGGGCGGGGCCGATCGGCCTTGGGCAGATGATGTTGGCAAAGGCGAGCGGCGCCGACGTGATCATCTGCGATGTGGTGGAAAGCGCGCTGGAACTCGCACGGGAGCTGGGTGCCGATGCGGTGGTGAACAGCGCCACCGAGGATGCCGTCGAGCGGGTGAAGGCCTTCACCGGCGGACGCGGCGCGGACATCGTCTTCGAATGCGCGGGCGGCGAGTCGATGCCGCAGACGCTCCCCCAGGCCACCAGGATGGTGCGCCGTGCCGGCAAGGTCGTGATCGTCGGCGGCTTCGATGCGGGCGAGACGGCGATCCCGCTCGAATGGCAGCGCATCCAGATGTCCGAGATCCAGCTGATCCCCAGCGCCAGCTTTGCCATGCACCAGATCTACCGCGAACAAGGGATGGTGCTGGACCTGATCGCGAAGGGGCGCATCGACGTGAAGAAACTGATCACCCATCGCTTCCCGCTCGACCGCATCAATGAGGCCTTCGACACGGCCGATCGCAAGCAGGAAACCGGCGCCGTCTTCGTGGCGATCACGCTTTGATCGACGGGTCGATCCTTGCGGGCAGGCGGGTCCTGATCACGGGAGGCGCCGGTGGTGTCGGCCGGGCGGTCGCGGCCCGCATGGTCGGGGCAGGGGCGCACATCCTGATCACCGATCGTCCGGAGGCAGACCTTGCCGGCGTGGCGGCGGAGCTCGGCCGCGGCGCACCGCTTCACGATTTCGCGGCCGATCTCTCCACCAGTGCGGGCATCGCTGCGCTCTTCACGGCGGTGGACGAGAAGCTTGGCGGCCTGGACATGGTCATCGCCTGTGCCGGGGTCGGGTCGGGACCGCTCATGGAAATGGACGATGCGGGCTGGCGCTACGTGCTCGAAAGCAATCTGGCGAGTTACGTCGGCTGCACCCGCGCCGCCATCGAGCGGATTCGCGCGGCCGGGATCGACCACGGCATGATCGTGCTCGTCGGATCGATCAGCGTTCACATCAAGGCGGTGGGCGAAAGCGTCTACAATGCCGCCAAGGGCGGCGTCGCCTCCTTTGCCGAGACGCTGCGCAAGGAACTGATGCCGGAGCGCATCCGCCTGACGTTGATCGAACCCGGTGCGATCGGATCCGCCATGCAGCCCTATTCGGCCGAGGAGCGGAGCCGCTTCATCGAGGAATTCCAGATGCTGCCGCCGGCCGAGGTCGCCGATGCCATCCTCTATGCGGCGACCCGGCCCCGCGGCGTCGATGTCGTGACGCTCCGTATCGAGCCCTTGCACCAGAAGATCTACTAGGACCTACCCTCCGGGCGCTGCGGCGGCGGGCGCGAGGCCGCCGCAACCGGCAGCATCGCTGCGCGTTCTGCCGCCATGTCCAGCTTCGCCCCTTCGCACCCGTCGCCCGCCGATACCGCGCCCCGCGCCGCCGTCATTCTGATGGCGGTTCTGCAGATCCTGACGCCGGTGCTTCCGTCGCTGGGGATCGGTGAGCCGATCGGTTCCCAGTCCGACGAGGTCCGGACGCTGATCACGCCGGCAGGCTGGGCCTTCTCGATCTGGGGCCCGCTCTACCTCGGATCGATGCTGTTCGCGATCTACCAGTTGCTCCCTGGACAGCGGAACGACGCGCTGGTGGCGCAGCTCCGTTGGCCGGCGGCGGGGGCGTTTCTGGGTAACGCCCTCTGGGCTGCCTACACGCAGCTTGCCGGGCTGACGGTGATCTCGGTGGGCATCATCGTGTTCACGCTGCTGTGCCTCCTCACGGCCTATCGGCGGATCTCCGACTGGAAATCGCGCTTCACGACCGGTCAGCGCTGGTTTGCGGTGTTGCCGCTGAGCGCGCTCTCTGCCTGGCTGACGGCGGCGACCATCGTGAACATCGCCGCAGCGCTGCGCTTTCATGGCGTGGAAGTCGAAGGGGGTGCGGTGGTGACGGCGCTCGTCGTGCTGGTGGGCGGCATCATCGCCGCAGCGGCGCTGTTCCGCGGATCGGGCAACCCGCCCTATGCGCTCGTATTCCTCTGGGCACTTTCCGCCATCTATGCCTCCGGCGGGCAGCAGGCGGGCATCATTGCGGCTTCCACTGCCGTGGCGGCGCTGCTGGTCGTCGCCGGCGCTCTGCTGGGCATGCGCCGTGCTGGCGCTTCCCGCTGGTTCGGGTAAGTACTTCTAAGAAGAACTTTCCCGTAAACCGAAGGCCGGCAGAAGCCTCATACAGGTAAGCTTCGTCAAATACTCCTGAGGAGGTGCCGTCTGCATGAGGTCAAGCAAAGCACGCAGGAATATGGGGGGGGCACTGTCGCTGGCTTTGCTCGCGACCGGCACTGCTGCCTATGGGCAGGAGGAGCGCGAGGAACGCGCTCCGCGGAGAACCCGGATCGCGCTTGGCCCGCAACTTGTGCCGAGCTTCCCGGGATCCGACTCGGTCAGCGTGCGCCCGCTGATCGACGTCGCCCGCGCCCGTGGCGACGACCCGTTCCCGTTCGAGGCACCCGACGAAAGCTCCGGGCCGATCGTGGCGCGCAGCAATGGCTGGCAGTTCGGCGTGGCGTTCGGCGTGGAAGGCAAGCGTTCGCGCAACGATACCGACGGCGTGTTGCCGAAGGTGGGCTTCACCGTCGAGCTTGGCGGCTTCGTGCAATATGAGGTCGCGCCGGCCTTCCGGCTCCGCACCGAGTTCCGGCAGGGATTAGGGGGGCACAAGGGGCTGATCGGCACCGTCAGCGCCGACTATGTCGCGCGCGACGGCGACCAATGGCTGTTCTCCATCGGGCCGCGGGCCACCTTCGCGAACGGCCGCTACAACCGCGCTTACTTCGGCATCAGCGACGAGACGGCGGCCACGAGCGGGCTTTCCCCGTACCGGGCCGATGGCGGGTTGCAGGCGGTGGGTGCGGCGACCGGCTTCCTCTACCAGCTGACGCCGCGCTGGGGGATCTACAGCTACGCGAAGTACGACCGTCTGGTGGGGGACCCCGGCCGCTCCCCCGTCGTGCGCAACTTCGGCTCCCGGAACCAGCTGTCGGGTGGCGTCGCCTTGAGCTACACCTTCCGATGAGTTGGAGCGGCTGAGAGCCGCGGCATTGCCGCCCGCCGGCATCAGGTCAAATCAGCGTCCGCACCTTCCATTAAGGCTTTTGCGGGAGGTTGCCGGACATGGATCGGCCAGGATCAAAACGGAGGCCCACCGGATTGGCTTGCGCCAAGCCATGCGCAGATTGTAACGGGCCCCGCCCGCCACGGAGTTCCCTTCATTCGCCAGATTGCCGCCTTACCGTATCGTACCGAAGGTCCCGCCATCGATGCGTCCGTGCGCGTCCTGCTGGTGACGTCGCGCGAGACCAAGCGCTGGGTGATCCCGAAGGGGAATCTGGACAAGGGAGTCGCGCCGCATGCCGGCGCCGCACTGGAGGCAGAGGAGGAGGCGGGCGTTCTGGGCCTCGTCTGCCCGACCTCCCTGGGCTCCTATCGCTATCGCAAGCGGCGGCGCAACGGCGCCTCGCTGATGCTCGACGTCGAGGTGTTTCCGCTGGCGGTCAGCCAGGAACTCGACAGCTGGAAGGAACAGTCGCAGCGCGAGCGTCGCTGGTTCAGCTTGTCCGAGGCTGCGGCCGCGGTCGAGGAGCCGGACCTGCGCGAACTGATCCGTTCCTTCGGCCCTTCGGAAATGAAAGCAGCAATACGGCGCACCGATCTGCTCAGCACGGTGGCCGAAAAGTCTAAGGTGAATCGCATGTTCGGATGGTTTCAACGGCTGCTTCCGAAGACCGGCAATTTCTTCGAGATGTTCGAGGCGCATGCCGTGACGGTGACGGCCGGCGCGGATGCCCTCGCGCGGCTGCTGCAGGACGGTAATCGCGACCACATCCAAGAGGTGATCGAGCGCGAGCACGACGCCGACGACATCATCCGCGAGGTGCTGCGCACCGTCCGCGAGACCTTCCTGACGCCGTTCGACCGCGGCGCGATCATCAGCCTGATCGGCTCGATGGACGATGCGATCGACGAGATGCAGGCCGCCGTCCAGGCGATCGACCTCTACGAGGTGACGCAGTTCGAGCAGGAGATGAAGGACATGGCGGCGATCATCGTCGACGCGTCGCGCATCACTGCCGAGGCGATGCCGCTGCTCCGCGACCTCGCAAGCAACGGCGGGCGTCTCCACGAGCTGACCGAACGCCTGGTCCGGATGGAAAGCCATGCCGACGAGATCCACGCGGCCGGCCTGAAGCGGGCGTTCAAGGAATTGGGGCCGCAGGACGCGCTGCGCTTCTCGGTCCAGCGCGAAATCTACAAGCACCTGGAGCGCATCGTCGACGCGTTTGAGGACGTGGCGAACGAGATCGACGGCATCGTCGTCGATCACGCCTGACGCACCCCCATGCACGAACTCGCCCTGCCGCTGCTGATCGGGTTGATCCTGGTCGCGCTCGCGTTCGACTTCCTGAACGGCCTGCATGACGCGGCGAACTCGATCGCGACCGTGGTGGCCACCCGGCTGCTGCGCCCCGTCCACGCCGTCGCCTTCGCGGCGGTGTTCAACTTCGCCGCCTATTTTCTGACGATCGCCTTTCCGGCGCTGCACAAGGTCGCCGACACGATCGGCCAGGGGCTGATCGACAAGGACCTGATCACCCCCGCGGTGGTCTTCGGGGCGCTCGTCGGCGCGATGTTCTGGAACGTCGTCACCTGGCTGAAGGGGCTGCCGTCCTCGTCCAGCCATGCCCTGGTCGGCGGCATGATCGGCTCCGGCGTCGCCCATGCCGGCCTGACCGGCATCCAGTGGGGCGGGCTCAACAAGACGCTGATCGCGATCGTGCTGTCGCCCACCATCGGCATGATCCTGGCGATGGTCGTGATGCTGGTCACCAGCTGGCTCTTTTCCCGTGCGAGCTCCCGCGCCGCAGAAAAGTCGTTCCGGGCGCTGCACCTCGTCTCCTCGGGCGCTTATTCGCTCAGCCACGGCCTGAACGATGCCCAGAAGACGATGGGGATCATCACCGTGCTGCTCTATTCGACCGGCTATCTGCAGGGCGAATTCGAGGTTCCGCACTGGGTGGCGATCAGCTGCTATGTGGCGATCGCGCTCGGCACGCTGACCGGCGGGTGGAAGATCATCGAGACGATGGGCTCGCGCATTACCAAGCTGTCCCAGCACCAGGGGTTCAGCGCGTCGCTCTCGGGTTCCATCGTGCTGTTCTCTGCGTCGCTGCTCGGCATTCCCGTCTCGACCACCCACACCATCACCGGTTCGGTGATCGGCGCCGGCACCGCGCGGCGCGCCTCGGCGGTGCGCTGGGGTGTGGCGAGCAGCGTGGTCGTCGCCTGGATCATCACCATTCCGGCATCGGCCGCGGTCGGCGCGCTCTTCTACCTCCTGACGCGGCTGTTCTGAACGGCAGCCGCGCCTAGCGCGGCAGGCTCGCGTCGAGTGCCTGCGCGACGGCACGCATGCCGTCGCGGTTCGGGTGGTACGGGACCGGGCCCTTGCCCCCCGCCGCATAGCCACTCGCCCACGGCTCGGCGTCCCAGACGTCGTGCCCGCGCGACAGCGCCGAGGCGCGGATCAGGCCGGCGCCCGCCCGGCGCGCGGCTGCGGCGGTCGCCTCCTCGACCCGCCGCCCGAAGCATGTCCGCCTGCGCCGGAGAGACCGGCGTTCCGGCACAGGGCCGACCTTTGGCCAGCAGCCTGAGATAATCGACGAACACCAGCCGGGCGCCGGGCGCGCGTCGATGCACTTCCGCGGCGATCCGGTCGAAGCTCTGCGCGAGCCGTTCCCAGGCCTGTTCGCTCGGCGGCTGAATCGCACGCCCGGCCGCGGCGTTCATCAGGTTGCCGACATAGTTCACGTCGTTGCCGCCGATCGTGACCGTCGCCAGCGCCGTGTCGGGAGTGAGCGCGTCCAGCTGCGCTGCCAGCTCGTTCCACGGGCCGAGGATGTGCGCCGTGGTGGCGCCCAAGCAGGTGACGTCGACCAGCGTCAGTCCGCGGATGCGGGCGACTGATGCGCGTAGATGTTCGTCGATCGCCCGCAGCAGGCAGCAGGCGTGGCGACAGGCTCGGCGATGCCGGGGCCGGCCGCAAAGGAACTGCCCATCGCGATATAGCGGGCGTTCGCGCCGAGCGCGGGCGGGGCAGGCGCATGCACGCACCCGACGAGTGCGACGAGCGGCAATGCGCATCCGAGCCCGCGGTTGATCGAACGACGCATGATCCTCTCGTTCTCGGATCGAGAGGGTAGCGGCCTCGCGGACGGCCGCGCAACCTTCCCCAATGGGTGCTCTTGACGTCCATGATACAAAGTATCATCTCGCGCGCTCGGTAGCGTTGAGGTGCAAACATGAATCGTGAGACGACCGCGCGGCGGCAGCAATGGCTGGACGGCGCAGCGATGGGAGCGTCGCTGCTCTGCCTGGCGCACTGCCTGCTGCTGCCTGTGCTCATCGTCGCGGTGCCCATGCTCGCTGCATTCCTGACGCTGCCGGAAAGCTTCCACGCGCTTGCCTTCGCCTTTGCCGTCCCGACGAGCGCGGTCGCGCTGGGGCTGGGCTTTCGCCGCCACCGCCACCCGCTACCGCTGGTGATCGCCGCGCTCGGACTGCCGCTGCTGGGTGCCGGGGCTTTCTTGCCCACCGGGCCCGTGGTGGAGGTGACGCTGAGCGTCGCTGGTGCGCTGCTGTTGGCGTTGGGGCACGGCTGGAACTGGCATGCCAGCAGCCGCCCGGCGGCCATGACCGCTTGAGCTAGAGCAGCACCGCGTCCTTCGGGAGGAGAGGCGGCGGCAGATCGGTCCGTCCCACGGCTGCCAGCAGTTCCCGCTCCACCGTGCGGACGAGGGCGTCGAGCGGCAGGTCGTTCGTCTCTTCCCCGAACGGGTCCTCCATTTCGTCCCCCAAGGCGTCGAGCCCGAAGAAGGTATAGCAGACCACCAGCACGACTAGCGGCGTCCACCAGCCTAGCGATTGCGCCAGTGCGAAGGGCAGCAGCAGGCAAAAGGTATAGGCCGTGCGGTGAAGAAGCAGCGAATAGGCGTAAGGCAGGGGCGTCGCCTTGATGCGTTCGCATCCAGCCTGTACCTGGGCGAGGCCGGTCAGGGGCTGTTCCAGCACCGAGTAGCGGATGTCGCTGATATGGCCGTCCTCCACCAGCCGGCTGCATGCGCGGCCGACCGCCCGCAAGGCTGCATCGGTCGGGTTTGGCTGGTCTGGCTCGTCAGCCAAGTCGAACCAGGGGGCGATCACGGCCGCTTCGGGCTTGCCGCGCAGGCGCGCTGCCAAGCCGTGACTGAACCCGACGAGCCCCATCAGCAGCGGCGTTCGGGTTTCCGGCGCAAGGTGCGCGGTCTGGCGGGCGAAGGTGCGAGCGTCGATGATCAGCTGGCCCCACAGCTTGCGGCCTTCCCACCACCGATCGTAGCAGGCGCTGTTCCGGAAGCTCATGAAGATCGACAGCGCCAGGCCGATCAGCGTGAACGGGATCGCGCCGAGCTGGGCGAGCACGGCCGGGGTGCGCCCGGCCAGCAGCACGGCGGCGATGGCGATCAGCAGCATCGCCGCCAGGCGGGAAGCGATGCTGCGGATGATCGACCCACGGACGCGGAACAGGATGTCCCGGAGGGTGGGGCGAGGGAGGACGATCATCGGCAAGCCTCAAGGGACGGGCTCCCCGGTTCCGCCATGCGCCTGAGTCGGTGCAAGCCCCTTCGTCAGCGGCCGTAGATACGGTCGAGCACCTCGGCACTGCGCACCAGTTCCTCGGCATCCTCGGCGAAGTGCCGGGAATGGGCCAGCCGCTCGGCCCAGTCTGCCGCGGCACGACCGCCCCAGGCGTCGGGTGGATCGGCCAGCAGACTGCGCGCCGTGCCGTCGAATCGCTCGGCGCGGAAATCGTAGAAGGAGCCGTCCAGGTTGCGGAGCGCGGCGGCGCCCCCGGTTCCGTAGAAGCTCGCCTCGATCACCGCATCCTGGCCTGCGGGCAGGCGCCAGGAGCAGGCGAGCCGAACCACGGTACCCTCGGCGAGGAGCAGCGTAGCGACGGCATAGTCCTCGACCTGGCTTTGCGGGTCGGCAAGCGGCTGTCCGCCGCTCGACAGGTGCGAGGTAACTTCCACGACCTCGGGGAAGCCGAGCGTCCAGAGCGCCAGGTCGACCAGATGCACGCCCAGATCCATCACGCAGCCGCCGCCCGACAGCGCGGGATCGTAGAACCACGGCTTGTCCGGGCCGTAAGCGTTGTGAAAGGTCAGGTCGATCGCATGGACATGACCGAGCGACCCGTCCCGTACGAGCGGCGCGATCGCCTGCATGGCCGCGGTGAAGCGATAGGAGAAGTCCACCGACAGCAGCCGGTCGGCACGGCGCGCGGCATCGACCACCGCCCGCGCCTCGGCGGCGCTGCGGCCGAGCGGCTTCTGGCAGAAAACCGCGCAGCCGGCCTCCAGCGCATGGATGGACTGCGCCGCGTGCAACGCGCTCGGCGTGGCGATCACCACCCCGTCGAGCCCGAGCGCCAGCATCGCGTCGAGCGAGTCGACCACCGCTGCGTCGGGCGCGAGCTTGCGCGCTTCCGCCACCATCTCGGGCGAGGGATCGCTGATCGCCGCCGCCTCGACCGTGCCGGTGGCGAGCATCGCCTCCATGCGGTGGCGGCCGATCCAGCCGACGCCCAAGAAGCCGAGCTTCGGGCCGGTCATGCCGGCTCTCCGAACGTCACCAGCGCCTTCACGAAGCCGTCGGGCTTGTCGCGCGTCGCGAACAGCGCCTCGTCCAGCCGGTCGAGCGCATAGCGGTGGGTGTAGAGCGGTGTCGGGTCAAGTCGTCCGGACGCCACCGCCTCGACCGCCTCGCGCAGGCCGCGCAGGTTCACCGCCGGATCGCGCTCGTGCGCGCTGGCGATGTCGATGCCCTTCCAGTTCCACATCTGCATGTTGACCTGGCGGGGGCCGTCCTGGTGATAGCCCGCGATCACCAGCCGGCCGCCCTCGCGCACGAGTTCGCCCGCCAGGTCGAGCGGCCATTGCTTGCCGACGCACTCGATCACCCGCTCGCAGCCGGTGCCGTCGGTGAGCCGCTTCACATCCTCCAGGATGCGCCAGTGGTCGTCCATCACGATCGTCTCGGCCGCGCCATAGTGACGGGCGAGATCGAGCGAGGACTGGCGGCGCGAGATCGCGATCACCCGCGCTCCCGCCTCAGTCGCCAGCCGCGTCAGCACCGCACCCAGGAAGCCGATGCCGACGATCGCCACCGTCTGCCCCGCCTGCACGTCCGTCCGGCGGAAGATGTTGAACGCGCATCCCAGTGGCTCACCCGGGAAAGGCTGGCCCGCGAGCGCCGCGGGCAGCTTCACGAGCGCGTCCACACTGGCGACGTCAAATTCGGCGTAGGACTTGCCCGACAGCATGGCCACGCGGTCGCCGATCGCGACTTCGGTCACGTCCGGGCCGAGCGCATCGACCGCGCCCCAGCCCTCGTGGCCCATGCCGCCGGGTTCGCCCGGGAACTGCGACCAGGGCTGGCCCTCGAACGGCTCGACGTTGGAGGCGCAGACGCCGCAGCCCTCCAGCTTCACCCGCACCTGGCCGCGGCCGGGTTCGGGAAGGGGCACCTGCTGCAACTCCATCGTCGCGGGCGCGGCGAGTACCGCCGCGCGCATCGTTTCGGTCATCGTCATTCCTGGCTCGATGTTGGATCAGGCGCGCACTTCGAGCGCGGGCGCAGGCTCGGCCGCCGCCTTGCTGCCGCCCGCAGGGGCATAGCGGTCGATCATCCACGCGCAGAAGTCGGCGAACTGCTGCGGCTCGTACGGCGGGCTGGTGTGGTGCTTGCCCGGTCCCAGATGCTCGGGCGTGAAGCAGAAGGTGACCGTCACGTCGAAGTCGGCGAGTGCCTCCATCTGCCGGTCGAACCAGTCGAGCGCATTGGGACGGAAGCTGTCGGCCCAGCTGAGCCCAGTGCGCAGCTTCTTGGTGCCCAGCCGCTTCATCCAGGCGACCGCCTCGTCCAGGCGCGGATCCTCATAGTGGAACCACTGCATCAGCCCCATCTCGGACGCGACCTTCGCATAGTCGTCGAGCGCGGGCTTGGGGGTGCCGTCCTCGCGGATCAGGCCCATGTAGAAATGGCGATAGTAGCTCGACCCTTCCGCCTCGCGGTGGCGGGTGGTGGCGCCCCAGCTCTGCGGCAGGTCGTAGAGCGAATACCAGAAGATGCGCGGCACGCGGCCGATCAGCAACTCGGCGGTCTTGTTGATGCCGAACACCTGGACCTCCTCGGCACCGAACGAGCCGACGCCGACCTCGGTCACCCAGATCGGCTTGTCCGTCACCGCCTCGATCTCGGCGATCTTCTCGGGCCAGGCGTGGATCGGCCACAGGTTCCAGTCGAGCGGGAAGCCGTGCACGGCGACCGCATCGACCGCGTCGAGCACGCCGCGCGCTTCCATCCGCTGCACCCAGGCCGGGTCGATCGGGGACATGCCGCCGAGCACGCGCGTGACTGCCGGATTGATCGCGTGGATCGCGTTGCCCGCCCGAACCATCGTGTCGGCGAAGATCGCCCACTCGGGATCGAGCTCGGGATCCCAGTGCGACTTGTTGTTCGGCTCGTTCCAGAGCATCGCGGCTTCGATCACTTGGCTTCCCCCTGTGCCGGCCCGCGGGCCGGATAGACTGCCGCAGGGCCGTATTCCGCATAGGGAACCGGCACCACGCGACACAGATAGACGTCCCGCTCCGGCCGGGCCTCGACCCGGAAGCCGGACGCGCGCAGCATCGCTTCGGACGCGGCATGGTTGGGCGCCCACCAGTTGGTCCAGTCGTGCGCATATTCGCGCTCGATGAAGTGCATCTTGGGATAGCCCGGATCGTCGAAATAGGCGGGCGCGTCATAGGTGCCCGGCACATAGAAGGGGTGATCCTCCGGCACCTCGCACACCTCGTCCGATCCACGCTGCAGCGTCTGGAACAGCATCATGTCGCGGGCGACATGCTCGCGGATCAGGTCCAGCGCGAGCAGCGGATGGCGCAGGTGGTAGAGCACGCCCATGAAGATCACGAGGTCGAACTTCTCGCCCAGTGCTGCCACGTCGTAGACCGACAGCTTCGCGAACTCGACGCCGGTGAAGCCCAGCGCTTCGGTCGCGAGCCGCGCCTGCGCCAGGTAGCGCTCGTCGCTGTCGATGCCGAGCACGCGGCTGGCACCGCGCCGCTTCATTTCCACCGAGTAGAAACCGGCGTTGCAGCCGATGTCGAGCACGGTCTTGCCGGTCATGTCCGCTGGCAGGGCAGGGCCGAAGCGCTCAAACTTGAAGCGGGGATAGTCGCCGAGGAAATGCTCGGGCGCGGTCTGGATCCCGTCACCCAGGTCGATGTTGTGGAACCACGGCGCGAGCCGCGCCACCTCCTCACGGAGCCGATCGGTCGGCATCTTGGTCATTGCGGCACCTCGTTGAGCGTGACGATCCGGCCTTGGCCTTGCGCCAGTGCCAGCGTGGTAAGTGAGCCCGGTGCGCAGTCGAACGCGAGCAGCCGGTCGAGGCCGAGCCCCAGATACTGGGCGGCCACGCCGCGGATGATGTCGCAGTGACTCACGCAGAGGATCATGCCTCCGTCCGCTTCGAGCGAGGCGATGTGCGTCGCCGCACGCGCGGTGGCCGCCGCCATGGTCTCCCCACCTGGGGTGGAGGCGGTCCCGCGCTCCGCGTTCCAGCGGTCCCAGCACGCATCGCCATCAAGGCTGTCGAAGCTGCGCCCCGTCCAGGCGCCGAAATCGATCTCGTCCAGCGCGTCCACCAGCATCACCTCCAGGCCGTGGCGGGCGGCGACAATCTCCGCAGTCTCCCGCGTGCGGCGGCGGGGGCTCGCGTGGATCGCGCGGAGCGGGGCGGAGGCGAGGCGGTCCGCCAGACGCTCCGCTTCTGCGCGGCCCGCGGCGTTGAGCGCGATCTCCGACCGGCCGCTCAGAACCGCGCCGACCTCATCATGGCTTCCGTGACGCGCAAGAAGGACGGTCGCGCTCAATGCGCGCCCGTAAGAGGCAGGATCAACATAGATGCTGCAATCGCATCGCGTCCCCCTTTGGTTCCCGGCTGCGGAAAAAATGTTTCCGGCCCGGAATGATTTTCGGGAACAAAGATGAAGAAGAAGCGCTTCTTCTTCCGGGTCGCAAGCCATTGAACAGGCTTGGGACGCTCAAGTCAACGCAGGCACGGCTGGGGGATGCAGCCGATGTCTAGGGCGGGAGGAAGAATGGAACGAGTTCTCATCACCGGGGGGGCGGGATTCATTGGACGCTTCGTCGCCGACGAACTGCTGGCACGCGGCAATGAAGTGCGGGTGCTCGATAGCCTGATCGAGCAGGTCCATGGCGCGACCGACGGCTCGCAGATGCTCAACAAGGAAGCCGAGCTGATCCGCGCGGACGTGCGCGACAAGGATGCGGTGCTCAAGGCGCTCGACGGCGTCGACAGCGTCATTCACCTGGCGGCCGAGGTCGGCGTCGGCCAGTCGATGTACGAGGTCGAGCGCTATACCTCGACCAATGACGTCGGCACGGCCGTGCTGTTCGAGGCGCTGATCGACAAGCCGGTCCGCCGCGTCGTCACCGCTTCCTCGATGAGCATCTATGGCGAAGGCCTCTACCGCGACGCCGATGGCGAGTTGGTCGAGAATGCCGAGCGCAAGACGCTGAAGGACGGGCAGAAGAATTGGGAGCCGGCCGACGCGCAGGGCCGTCCGCTCAGCCCCGTCGCGACCCCGGAGTGGAAGCGCCCGAACCTCGCGTCGATCTACGCGCTCAACAAATATGTGCAGGAGCGCACGACCCACATCATGGCCGAGCCCTATGGCATCGAGGGCGTGTGCCTGCGGCTGTTCAACGTCTATGGCCCCGGCCAGGCGCTGTCGAACCCCTACACCGGCGTGCTCGCGATCTTCGCCTCGCGCTTCCTCAACGGCCAGTCGCCGCTGATCTTCGAGGACGGCGAGCAACGCCGCGACTTCGTCCATGTCAGCGACGTGGCGCGTGCCTTTGCCGACGCGCTGGTGCTGCCGCAGGCGGTGGGCGGCACGTTCAACATCGGCTCGGGCCACGATCGCTCCGTCAAGGAAGTGGCCGAGGAACTCGCCAAAGCGATGGGCAAGAACGACCTGACCGCGGAAGTGGTCGGCAAGGCGCGCATCGGCGACATCCGCCACTGCTTCTGCGACACCAGCATGGCCGCCGAAAAGCTCGACTTCCGCGCAACGCAGGACTTCCAGCAGGGCCTCGCCCAACTGGCGGAATGGGTCGCCCAGCAGACCGCGCAGGACCGGGTCGAGCAGATGCGCTCCGAACTGGAAAAGCGGGGCCTGGTGGCATGACCGGGCAGGAGAACGCCGCGGCGGACCCGCGGCCGATCCTGGTCACCGGCGGCGCGGGCTTCATCGGATCCAACCTCGCCGACCGGCTGGCCGGCGAGGGGCACCGCGTGCTCGTCTATGATGCCCTGTCGCGGGCCGGCGTCGATACCAACCTTGCCTGGCTGCAACAGCGCCACGGCGACCGCATCGACTTCCTGCACGCCGATATCCGTGACGAGGCGCGGCTGGCGGATGCCGCCGCCGGTGCCAAGGCGGTGTTCCACCTGGCGGCGCAGGTGGCGGTGACCACCAGCATGGTCGATCCGCGCGACGATTTCGCGATCAACATCGCCGGCACGCTCCACCTGCTCGACGCGATCCGTACGCGGTCGCCCGAGACGCCGGTGATCTTTGCGTCCACCAACAAGGTGTACGGCGACTTGATCGACCTCGACTTCGTGCTCGAGGACGACGCCTATCGTCCGGTCGATGCGGAGGTGTGCGCGCACGGCATCGGCGAGGCGCGGCCACTCGACTTCCACACGCCCTATGGCTGTTCCAAGGGTGCGGCCGATCAATATGTGCTCGACTATGCCCGCAGCTTCGGCCTCAAGACCGCGGTGCTGCGGATGAGCTGCATTTATGGCCAGCGCCAGATGGGGACCGAGGACCAGGGCTGGGTCGCCCATTTCCTGATCCGCGCGCTCGAGGGCAAGCCGATCACGCTCTACGGCGACGGTCACCAGGTGCGCGACATCCTCGACGTGTCGGACGCGGTCGACGCCTATGTCGCCGCGTGGCGCAACATCGACACGGTCGCAGGCCAGGCGTTCAACCTGGGCGGCGGCCCGGACAATGCGATCAGCCTGCGCCAGCTGCTCGCCTATATCGGCGAAGTGCTCGGCCGCGACGTGGACCTGAGCTTCTCCGACTGGCGCGCGGGGGACCAGCGCTATTTCGTCGCCGACACGCGCAAGGCGCAGGAGGCGCTGGGCTTGGGTAAGCGCGTCGATTGGCACGACGGCGTCGCCCGGCTGGCCCGCTGGCTGGCGGAGGCGCGCGGGATCAACGCGCCGATCGGTGGTCCAGGGGCGGATACGTCCGCAGGGGCCGCTTGATGGGATCGCGGGTCCTGATCACCGCCGATGCGGTGGGCGGTGTCTGGCAATATGCGACCGATCTCGCCTGTGCGCTCGCCCCGCTCGGCTTCCAGCCGACGGTGGCGGTGCTCGGGCCGGAGCCGAACGTCGCCCAGCGCGCGCCGGTCGAGGCCGCGGGCATCCCGATCCTGGAGACCGGTCTCCCGCTCGACTGGCTATGCGACGGCCCCGTGCCGGTGCGCGAGGCCGGCGAGGCGCTGGCAACGCTGGTGCGCGAGCAGGGCTTCGACCTCGTCCATTGCAACATGCCGACGCTGGCGGCGAGCGGCGCGTTCGGCGTGCCGCTGGTCGCTGTGGCGCACGGCTGCCTTGCGACCTGGTGGGATGCGGCCAACGGCACCAAGCTGCCGCCCGACTATCGCTGGCAGCGGACGCTCACCGAACAGGGTTTCCGCGCGGCCGATCGCGTGGTGGCGCCGACCGCCGCCTTTGCGGCGGTGATCCAGCGCACCTATGGCCTCACCGACCTGCCGCTTGCCGTGCACAACGGTCGCCGGCCGCTTGTCGAAGGCGAGGGCGCGCCCGCCGATTGCGTGTTCACCGCCGGCCGGCTGTGGGACCAGGTCAAGCAGACGCGTCTGCTCGACCGCGTGGCCGCCCGGCTCCCGGTGCCGTTCCACGCGGCCGGCGCGTTGGTCGGCCCGCATGGCGAGCAGGTGCCCGCCGACCATCTCCAGCCGCTCGGGCTGTTGAGCGAGGCGGAGCTGGCCGAGTGGCTGGTCCAGCGCCCGATCTTCGTCTCTGCCGCTCGGTTCGAACCGTTTGGGCTGGCGGTGCTGGAGGCGGCGGCTGCCGGCTGTCCGCTGGTGCTCGCCGACCTGCCGACCTTCCGCGAGCTGTGGGACGGCGCGGCCGTCTTCGTGGCGCCACAGGACGAGGACGGCTTCGTCGCCGCGATCGAGGCGATCCGCGCCGACCCCGCCCGCCGCGGTGCGCTGGGCGAGGCCGCGCAGGCGCGCGCGGCCCGTTACACGCCGGCGGCAGTCGCACGCGACATGGCCGCAGTTTACCGCGACCTGCTCGAACCCGCCGCAACCCTCACGCGGAGTGCCGCGGCATGAAGATCGCCTATTTCACCCATTCGCTGCTGTCCTGCTGGAACCACGGCAACGCGCATTTCCTGCGCGGCGTGCTGCGCGAGCTGATCGCGCGCGGCCATGATGTCCGGACGCTGGAGCCGGAGGGCAACTGGAGCCTGGCGAACCTGCTCGCCGATGGCGGTGACGCGGGGCTGGAGCCCTATCGCGCCGCCTATCCGGAGCTGTCGTCGCAAAGCTTTGCGCCTGGTACCGATCCGGCCGAGCTGGTCGGCGATGCCGAGCTGGTGATCGTCCACGAGTGGAACGACCCCGCGCTCGTCGCCGCGATCGGTGACCTGCGCAAGCGGGGCGGGCGCTTCACGCTCTTGTTCCACGACACCCATCACCGCGCCGTCAGCGATCCCGACGCGATCCGCGCCTTCGACCTGTCGGGCTACGACGGCGTGCTCGCGTTCGGTGAGACGCTGTCTGAGGTCTATCGCCGCTGGGGCTGGGAAGGGCGCGTCTGGACCTGGCACGAAGCCGCCGACACCCGCCACTTCCACCCGCCCGTCCGCGAAGGCGCGCGCGAGGGGCTGGTGTGGATCGGCAACTGGGGCGACGGCGAGCGGACGCAGGAGCTGGAGGACTTCCTCTTCCGCCCGGCCAATGCCGCGGGCCTGCCGCTCGACATCTACGGCGTGCGCTACCCGGACGAGGCCAAGGCGATGCTTGCCTCGCACGGCGCGCGCTATCGCGGCTGGGCACCTAATGCCAAGGCGCCGGAAATCTTCGCCCGCCACCTCGCCACCGTGCACGTGCCGCGTCGTTACTACGCGACGATCCTGCCCGGCATCCCCACCATCCGCGTGTTCGAGGCGCTCGCCTGCGGGCTGCCTTTGGTGTCGGCGCCGTGGGAGGATGCCGAGGGGCTGTTCCGCCCCGGCACCGACTATCTCGTCGCCCGCGACGGCGCCGAGATGACCCGCCACCTGACGGCGTTGCGCGACGATCCCGACCTGCGCGCGAGCCTCGCCGCCGCCGGGCTGGAGACGATCCGCGCCCGCCACACCTGCGCCCACCGCGTCGACGAGTTGCTCGCCGTCGTCGCGGCCCTCGGCGCCCCGCAAGTTGAGAGGAACGTGGCGTGAAGATCGCCTTTTACGGATCCAGCCTGGTGTCGTCCTATTGGAACGGCGCGGCCACCTATTACCGCGGCATCCTGCGCGATTTGGCGCAGCGCGGCTACCAGATCAGCTTCTACGAGCCCGACGCGTTCGACCGGCAGAAGCATCGCGACATCGATGCACCCGACTGGGCGCGTTCGGTGGTCTATCCGGCGACCGAAGAGGCGATGCGCGGCGTCCTTGCCGAAGCGGCCGAGGCGGACATCATCGTCAAGGCGAACGGCGTCGGCGTGTTCGATCGCGAGCTGCTGGAGGGCATCGTCGAGCATGCCGCGCCGCACGCGCTCAAGATCTTCTGGGACGTCGACGCGGCTGCCACGCTCGACGAGATGCGCGCCGACGCGGACCATCCGGTGCGCCGCGCGCTGCCGGATCTCGACGCAGTGTTCACCTATGGCGGCGGCCCGCCGGTCGTGAACGCGTACAAGGGCTTCGGCGCGGCCGACTGCGTGCCGGTCTACAATGCGCTCGATCCCACGACCCATTTCCCGGTCGAGCCCGACCCGCGCTTCGCCTGCGACCTTGCCTTCCTCGGCAATCGCCTTCCGGACCGCGAGGCCCGCGTGGAGGAATTCTTCCTCAAGGCCGCGGAGCGCTTGCCTGAGCAGCAGTTCCTGATCGGTGGCAACGGCTGGGAGACGAAGGCGATGCCCGGCAACGTCCGCCACCGCGGCCACGTCTACACGGCCGAGCACAACGCCTTCAACTGCACGCCCCGTGCCGTCCTGAACGTGGCCCGCGACAGCATGGCCAACGTCGGCTTCTCGCCGGCGACCCGCGTGTTCGAGGCCGCGGGCGCTGCCGCCTGCCTCATCACCGACGCCTGGGAAGGCATCGAGCAGTTCCTGGTGCCCGACGAGGAGGTGCTGGTCGCGCGCGACGGCCAGGACGTGGCGGACCATCTCGCCGCGCTCACGCCCGAACGCGCGCAGGCGATCGGCCAGGCGGCGCTCAGGCGCGTGCTTGCCGAACACACCTACACGCTGCGCGGCGCACAGGTGGACCAGCTGTTCCAGGCCCATGCCGAGCGGCAGCGGGAAGTCGCATGAAGCTCGTCGTCCTCGGCCTATCGCTGTCGTCTTCCTGGGGCAACGGCCACGCCACCACCTTCCGCGCGCTGCTGAAGGCCTATGCCGCGCGCGGGCATGAGATCCTGTTCCTGGAACGCGACGTGCCCTGGTATGCGGCGCATCGCGACCATGTCGATCCCGACTATTGCCGGCTGGAGTTCTACGCCGACCTGGACGGGCTCGACACCTGGCGCGAGGAGATCGCGGGCGCCGATGCGGTGATCGTCGGCTCCTATGTGCCGGAGGGCGTGGCGGTCGCGCGCTATGTCCAGCAGGTCGCGGAGGGCGTCACCGCCTTCTACGACATCGACACGCCGGTGACGCTCGCCAAGCTGGAGCGCGGCGATTTCGAATATCTCTCGCCGGAGGTTATCCCCGGCTACGACCTCTACCTGTCGTTCACCGGCGGGCCGACGCTGGAGCGGCTCGAGCGCACCTATGGCTCGCCGGCGGCGCGTGCCTTCTACTGCTCGGTCGACCCCGCGCTCTACGCGCCGACCGGCACGGAGAAGCGTTGGGACCTGTCTTATCTCGGCACCTACAGCGACGATCGCCAGCCGACGCTTGAGCGCTTGCTGCTCGAGCCGGCGCGCGCGCTGCCGCACCGCCGGTTCGTGGTGGCGGGGCCGCAATATCCCGACACCATCGACTGGCCGGCGAACGTCGAGCGCATCGACCATCTGCCGCCGTCCGAGCACGCCGACTTCTACTCGGCGTCGCGCTTCACTCTCAACGTGACGCGTGCGGACATGATCGCGGCAGGCTGGTCGCCCTCGGTGCGCCTGTTCGAGGCGGGCGCCTGCGGAACCCCGATCGTGTCGGATCGCTGGGAGGGGATCGAAGACCTGTTCGCGCCCGGCCGCGAGATCCTGCTGGCGGACAATGGCGCCGCCGTGATCGCCGCGATCGAAGGGGCGGATGCCGCGGCAATGGGGGAGGCGGCACGCGCCCGCGTGCTGGACGCCCACACCGCTGCGCACCGCGCCGCAGAATTGGAACTGCACCTCACCGAAGCGGCAGCACGACAGATGCCGCAGTCTGCTTTGGCAGGAGCCGCCTGATGAACGACATAAGGGACAAGAAGGAGCGGAACATGGCGCAGAACGAAGCTGGAGTGGCGCTGGTCGCGGGCGGAGCGGGCTTTATCGGCTCGCACCTCTGCCGGGCGCTGGTGGATCAGGGCTATGAGGTGCTGTGCCTCGACAACCTCCAGACGGCGCGTCCGTCTAACCTGCGGCTGCTGGAGGCGCTGCCCAACTTCACCTTCGTGGAGGCGGACATCGTCAACCCGCTGCCCCAGGCGGTGCTGGAGCGGGCCGACCGCATCACGCGCATCTACAATCTCGCCTGCGCCGCCTCGCCGCCGCAGTACCAGGCCGATCCCGAGCACACGATGCTCACCAACGTGGTCGGTACCAACCACCTGCTGCGCTTGGCTGAGAAGACCGGCGCGCGCTTCCTGCTCACCTCCACCAGCGAGGTCTACGGCGACCCGGAAGTGCATCCGCAGGCGGAAGGCTATCGCGGCTGGGTGAGCTGCACCGGCCCGCGCGCCTGCTATGACGAGGGCAAGCGCGCTGCCGAGGCGCTGACCTTCGACTATGCCCGCATGAACCGCGCGGAAGTGCGCGTGGCGCGCATCTTCAACACCTATGGCCCGCAGATGCACCCGGACGACGGCCGCGTCGTCTCCAACCTGATCTGCCAGGCGCTGTCCGGCCGCGACATCACCGTGTACGGCGACGGCAGCCAGACGCGCAGCTTCTGCTACGTCTCCGACATGGTCGATGCGCTGATGCGGCTGATGGAAAGCGACATCAACCCGATGGAGCCGGTCAACCTTGGCAACCCGACCGAGTTCACCGTGAACGAGCTGCTGGAAAAGGTGCTGGTCGCGACCGGCGTCGAGGGTCGCGTGACATACAACCCGCTGCCGCAGGATGATCCGCGCCGACGTCGTCCCGACATCAGCCGCGCGAAGGCCGTGCTCGGCTGGGAGCCGACCGTGCCGCTGGAGGACGGGCTCGCCCGCACCAGCGCCTGGTTCGCGGAAGAATTGGGGGTCGAGCTGGCCCAGCCGGAGATGCAGGAGCCGCTGCGCGCCCGCGCCTGATCGAACTCCTAGAAACGTCGTGCCCCGCTCCCGCAGTAGCCGGGGCGGGGCGTTTCATATCGGGACCTGGTACGTCGGCGACGAACGTGCAAATCGTAAACGAAGCGTTAACCTGTTCCTATGGAACAACGACACGCGCACTCGCCTGTGGCCGTTTCCGGCCCGCCCCATCCTTTTCGCCGTGCCCTGGCGGATGCTCGCAAGGCATCGAAGGACGCCAGCAGCGAAGAGGATCTGAAGCTCTTCGTCCTGAGCTTCACCGCCTTCTTCGTCTGCTTCTACACCTTCCTGCTATAGCCGCGCTCGCGGCCTGACGCGGCGGTTCAGTCGCATGCGCAGTGCAGCTTCCAGGCGAGCCAGGCGGAAAGCACGCACATGCCGGCGACCACCAGCAGCATGTCCTCCGGCGTCACCCCGGCCGCGCTGACGGCGCTCACCACGATCGCGCCGATCGTCATCGCGCCGGCGTTGACGATGTTGTTGGCCGCCACCGTCCGCGCCGTCTGGTCCTTGGTCACCGTGGTGGTCAGGAAGGCGTACAGCGGCACCACGAACATGCCGCCCGTTACTGCGACGGCAAGCATCGTCAGCAGCAACCCGACCGCGCGCGGCAGCGTCACGAAGTCGTAGAAGCCATAGAGCGTTCCAGCGGGCGCCTGCACCCAGCCGCGCGCTTCCAGCGACAGCGCGATCACGGCGACCCCCATCGCGATCACCGAGCCCGGCGCATATTTCGCAGAGACCTTGCCGCGCAGCAGTGCGTTGATGACCACCGAACCGATCGCCACCCCGACCGAGAAGATCGCGATGGTGAGGCTGGCGACTCGCTCGTTTGCGGTGAGCACGTTCTTCACCAGCGGCGGGAAGATCACGATCATCACCGACGCGATGGTCCAGAAGAAGCTGATGGCGAGGATCGCGAGGAACAGCCGCCGGATGTGCATCGTCGCCGCGACGAGCTTCCACGAGGAGGTGATCGGGTTGTAGTTCAGCTTCAGTTCGGCACCCAGCCGGGGCGCCGCCGGTACCATTCGGCCCGTGATCCAGCCGATCACCGCGACCCCGATCACCAGGATCGCCGAAGCCTCGACCGAGATCCATCCTGCGATCACCGTACCTAGCAGGATCGACAGATAGGTGCCGGCTTCCACCAGCCCGGTGCCGCCCAGCACCTCGTCCTCCTTCAGATGCTGCGGCAGGATCGCGTATTTGATCGGCCCGAAGAAGGTCGAGTGCGTGCCCAGCAGCAGCACGGCGCCCAGCATCATCGCGAGGCCGAGATTGATCCAACCCGCTTGCGCCACGAACACGCCGGCCGCGCCGAACAGCATGATGCCGATCTCGGCCGTCTTCACGATCCGGATGATCCGAGCCTTGTCGCTTGTGTCCGCCAGCTGGCCGGAGAGCGCCGAGAGCACGAAGAAGGGGATGATCCCGATCGCTGTCGCCAGCGCATTGAAATTCTGCTCCGCCTGCGCGTCCGAGAAGATCTGATAGGTCGCGAACAGCACGATCGCCTGCTTGAACAGGTTGTCGTTGAAGGCACCCAGAAACTGCGTGACGAACAGGGGAAGGAAGCGGCGCTTCCTGAGCAGCCCGAGCGCATTCAGCATCGTGTCGTCAGTACCTTGTGTCGTTGTATCGCGCAGGCTTGATGCCCAGAGCCTTAGCCCAGTGGGGCAAGCCGCTTCAATGCGCGATTAGCGCTTCTCCCCGCTCGCGCGCCGGTGCTAGACCCCGGCGGGTGCTGACGCTTCCCAATATCCTCACGCTCTCGCGGATCTTCGCGGTGCCCCTTCTGGTCGCTTTCCTCTGGTGGCCGCAATGGCATGCCGGCTACGCGATCGCCTTTGCCCTGTACTGCCTGATGGGCGTGACCGACTATTTCGACGGGTATCTCGCCCGCTCGAACGGCACGGTGTCGAAGCTCGGGGTCTTCCTGGATCCGATCGCCGACAAGATCATGGTCGCCGCCGTGATCCTGATGCTGGTGGGAACGCGGCACGACACGGCCCTGATCACCGGCATTCACCTGATCGCCGCGCTCGTCATCCTGTTGCGCGAGATCGCGGTGTCGGGCCTGCGCGAGTTCCTTGCCGGGCTGCAGGTGTCGCTGCCGGTCTCCAAGCTCGCCAAGTGGAAGACCACGCTGCAACTCGTCGCGTTCGGCGCGCTGATCCTGGCGGGGGCGGTGCCCGACATGCCGTGGGTCCGGGGCGTCGGGCTCGCCTGCCTCTGGGGGGCTGCCGTCCTCACGCTGGTGACCGGCTGGGATTACCTGCGGGTCGGCCTCAAGCACATGGACAGCTGATGACGCTCGCCATGCTCTATTTCGCATGGGTGCGCGAGACGATCGGGACGGGCGCGGAAACCGTCGATCCTCCCGTCGACGTGGCTACGGTCGCGCAGCTCATCGACTGGCTTTCGGACCGCAGCCCCGCGCACGCCGAGGCCTTGGCCGATCGCGGGCGGCTGCGAGCTGCGGTCGACCAGCGCTTCGTGCCGCTCGACGCCACAATCGACGGAGCCCGCGAGGTCGCGATCTTCCCTCCGGTGACCGGCGGATGATCCGGGCGGTGGTCCAGTCGGAGCCGATCGACCTCGCCGCCACGCTTGCGGCGGTGGAAGGCAGCGGTTCGGGCGCGGTGGCGAGCTTCTCCGGCTTCGTGCGCGAGGACGACGGCGTACGGGAACTAGCGCTGGAGCATTATCCGGGCATGACCGAGGCCGTGCTGCACGGCCTCGCCGAGGAGGCGGTCGCGCGCTGGCAGCTGCACGCTGTCGCCGTGGTCCATCGCGTCGGGCCGATGGCTCCCGGCGAGCGGATCGTGCTGGTGGCGACGGCAGCGCCCCATCGCCACGCCGCGCTGGAGGCCTGTGCGTTCCTGATCGACCGGCTCAAGACGGATGCGCCGTTCTGGAAGCGCGAGCGTCGTGAAGAGGGTGCGCGCTGGGTCGCAGCCCGCGATCGCGATGCGGGTGCTGCGGAGCGCTGGCGCTAGAAAGGGGGGAGGAGGGCGAACCCTCCTCCGAAAAGATCAGCCGAGTTTCGGAACGAGTACGCCGTTCACGACGTGGAAGACACCGTTCGACTGGTTGACGTCATAGGTCGTCACATAGGCCTTGGTGCCATTCGCATCCGTCAGCGTGATCGCACCGTTCTCCAGGCCTGCGGTCAGCGGCTGGCCTGCGACCGTGGTCAGCGTCAACGTGCCGCCGGCGCTCTCGATCTGCTTCTTGAGGGTCACGGCATCGAGCTTCCCCGACACCACATGGTAGTTGAGGATCTTGGCGAGGGTCGCCTTGTTTTCCGGCTTCAGCAACGTGTCCATCGTGCCGGGCGCAAGCCGGCCGAACGCATCATTGTCGGGCGCGAACACGGTGAAGGGGCCCGGGCCGGCAAGTGCCGTATCGACGCCCGCGGTCTTGAGGGCATTGACCAGCGTCGCCAGGTTCGGCGCTGCGGCCAGGTTCTCGACGATCGGCTTGGCGGCCGCCATCTGCGCGCCACCGACGGCCGGGTTCGGCTTGGCGGCTGCGGTATCGGCGGGGGCGGCGGTGGTGCCGGGCGCGGCCGGCGTGGTCTGCGGAGCCGTCTGGGGTGCGGGCGTCGCGGTCGTGGTCTGCGCCAGCGCCGGTGCCGCGGTCGCGGCAACGACGGCCAGAGCGGATACGATCGGAAGACGGAACATCAGTTTCTCCTCAACAGGGGTGGATTGCGCGTCTGCGACGCAACGCCTGGGGAGGGCGATCGGATCTCCCCGAGGCCCATGTTGTCCACCCCGTCGGGATGAGCCGTGGTCAGCGCGCGGTGGAGAGCACGCCCGCGAGCAGTCGGAAGTCGCGCTCGCGCGGGGAGGCGCGCCGCCACACCAGCGCGATCTCGCGCGATGCCTTGGGTGCATCGATCTTGCGGGCGACGACCTGCGTATGATCGAGGATGCCGGCCTCCACCGCCATCTCGGGCAGCATCGTGTGGCCCAGGCCGTTGTCGACCATCTGGACGATGGTGTGGAGCGAGGTGCCCAGCATCGTCGCCCTTCCGCGCAGTTCTGGATGCGGGCAGGCGCGCAGCGCATGGTCCTTCAGGCAGTGGCCGTCCTCCAGCAGCAGCAGGCGGGCGGCATCGATGTCGTCGGCCACCATCGGCCCGGCTCCCGGATGTGCGTCGCCCTGCGGCACCGCCAGATAGAGCGGGTCGTCGAACAGCGGCGCCACCTCCACGTCGCCACAGGCAAAGGGAAGGGCGAGCAGCACGCAGTCGGATCGTCCGTGATGCAGCGCCTCGCACGCCGCCTGGCTCGGCTCCTCGCGCAGGAACAGCTTGAGGTCGGGATAATCCTCACGCAGCCGCGGCAGGATGCGGGGCAGCAGGAACGGCGCGATGGTAGGAATCACGCTCATCCGCATCTCGCCCGACAGCGGCCGCCCTGCCGCCCGCGCCATGTCGGCGAGTTCCTCCGCCTCACGGATCACCGTGCGCGCCTTGTCGACGATCGCTTCGCCCAGCGGCGTGAACCGCACGACCCGCCGCGTCCGCTCGACCAGCGTGACGCCGATCAGCGTCTCCAGTTCGCGGATGCCGGCCGACAGCGTCGACTGGGTGACGAACGAGGCCTCCGCCGCGCGCCCGAAATGGCCGGCATCCCGGAGTGCGACGAGATATTGGAGCTGCTTCAGGGTGGGCAGATAGGTGGTGCTCATGGCAGCGTCTTATCGGCGGCATCGATCAAGTTCCAGTGATTGAGCGAGTGGAACGTTGATGCTGCGAAAGGCCGCGCCGTGCGTTCCATACCGCGGTTGCTGGAAATTCCCCAGCAGGCGTCCTAAATGGCCTCGAAACGGGGAAGGGACTAGCATGGTCGGCCGGCTCGGCGCGTATCTGGATTCGATCAAGGCCCGGGACCCGGCGCCGCGTTCGCGCGCCGAGATCCTGCTGTACCCTGGCGTCTGGGCGCTCGGCTTCCACCGCATCGCCCATCGCCTGTTCCAGTCGCGGCTGTTCTTCCTTGCGCGCGCGGTGAACCACCTCGCGCGGTTCCTGACGGTGATCGACATCCACCCAGGCGCGAAAATCGGGCGCAACTTCTTCATCGACCACGGCTTCACCGTCATCGGCGAAACGGCGGAGATCGGCGACAACGTCACCATCTACCAGAATGTGACGCTCGGCGGGACCAGCCCCGATAATGGCATTGCCGGCAAGCGGCACCCGACGATCGGCGATGGCGCGATCATCGGGTCGGGCGCGCAGGTGCTGGGGCCGATCCAGGTCGGTGCACGCGCGCGCGTCGGCGCCAATGCCGTCGTCACGCGCGATGTGCCGGAAGGCGCGGTGATGGTCGGCATCCCGGCGCGGCCGACGCTGGTCGACTCCACCGCCTATCAGCGCGACTTCGTGCCCTATGGCACGCCCTGTCGGGAGATGCAGGATCCGCAGGCGCAGAAGATCGAGACGCTGCGCTGCGAGCTGGAAGCGCTCCGCCGCCGGCTGGACGTGGCGGTGGCCGAAGCCGAAGAGCATCGCAACCGCGCCTGATGGGAGTCGTCACCCCCTTTCCAGCAGGCGCGGGACGTCCGAGCCAGACGGGGTTCGAACGTGCCGAACTGGCACGTATCCTCGACCTCTACGGCCGAATGGTCGCAGCCGGGCACTGGCGCGACTATGCGATCGATCTTGGGCGCGATGCGGCCGTGTTCTCCGCCTTCCGGCGATCTGCCGAGCGGCCGGAGTTCCGCATCGAGAAGCGCCCGGCCCTGCGCAACCGTCAGGGCATGTGGGCGCTCGTCAACGAGGTCGGCGCCGTCCTCAAGCGGGGGCATGAGCTTGGGCCGGTGCTCGCGCCCGTCGAGCGCCGTCTGATGAAGCTGGTCGAGGACTGAACCGTCCTCGGCGGACGCTCGCTGGCGGACCGCTTCCTTCCCCGATGCACGAACGCGCGCCTTCCGCTGGGAGGACGCGCGCTGTGGGCGCTTGCGGCGCGTAGGGCTTACTTGCCGCCGGGATTGCGGCAGCTGTCCTTCACGGTGCGCGAGCAGACCGGATAATCCTGCTGCGCGGCCGGCGGCGGGTTGGTCGCGGGCGGTGCAAAGGTGATCGGGCCGGTCGTCGACGGCGCCATGGTCGACGAGGGCGCGCCCGTCGTCGTGTCGGTGCCGGTGGTCGTCGTCGTATCGGGTCCCATCGTGGTCGTCGTGTCGGTACCGGTCGTGGTGGTGGAGTCCGGCGTCATCGTGCTGGTGACGTCCCCGGTGGTGCCGGTCTGTCCGGTGGTGCCCGGCGTGGTCTGGGCAACAGCGGCGCCGCTGAGGGTGAGTGCGGCGGCAAGAGCAAGGAGCTTCATGGTATCTTCTCCTGGAATTGGTTCTGGCCGACCCTCAACGCGCGATTTTCGGAATCTTTCCGTAACGATTCTCAGTTCCCCGCATCCAGCGCATAGCCCGCCGACCGGACGGTACGGATGATGTCGGGCATTCCCTCACCATTGATGGCCTTGCGCAGTCGCCGGATGTGCACGTCCACGGTGCGCGTCTCGATCTCCGTATCGCGCCCCCACACGGCATCCAGCAGCCGCTCGCGCGAGAACACCCAGCCGGGATGCTGGAGGAAGTGCTTGAGAAGCCGGAATTCCGTCGGGCCCAGCGGGACGAGCTCGCCCGCGCGGCGGACCTTGTGACCCACCGTGTCCATCTCGATGTCGGCGTAGCTCAGGGTTTCGCCCGCAAGGGCGGGGCGCACCCGGCGGAGCACGGCCTTCACGCGTGCGACCAGCTCGCGCGGGGAAAAGGGCTTGGTCACATAATCGTCGGCGCCCGTCTCCAGTCCGCGCACCCGGTCCTCTTCCTCGCCGCGTGCGGTCAGCATGATGATGGGGACGTTGGCCGTCTCGGGCGCGCGGCGGAGGCGGCGGCACACCTCGATGCCCGGCAGCCCCTCCACCATCCAGTCGAGCAGTACCAGGTCCGGCGTCGCCTCGCGTGCGAGCAGCAGCGCCTCCTCCCCGTCGGGCGTTTGGCGCACGTCGAAGTCCTCGCGGCGGAAATGATAGGCGAGCAGCTCCGCGAGCGCCGCATCATCCTCCACGAGCAACATGCTGGGCTTGGCCATGGCGGGATCCTTCAGAGGTCGGAAGGCTCGGCCGGTTCGCGGTCGGCCAGGTAGCGGCCGGTCGCCGCGAAATAGACCATCTCCGCCACGTTGGTGGCGTGGTCGCCGATGCGCTCCAGGTTCTTGGCGACGAACAGCAGGTGCGCGACCTGTCCGATGGTGCGCGGGTTCTCGACCATGAAGGTCACCAGCGTGCGGAAGATGCTGTCGTAGAAGTCGTCCAGCGCCCGGTCGCGCTCGCACACCGCCACGGCTGCCTCGGCATTGCGCGCGGAAAAGGCGTCCAGCACGTCATGGACCATGTCGCTCGCCATCTGCGCCATGGCGGGCAGCAGCGAGACCGCCTCGATGCGGTCCTCGCCCTGGTGGATCATCGGCACGCGCTTGGCGATGTTCTTGGCATAGTCGCCGATGCGCTCGACCACGGCCGCGATCTTGAGTGCCGCGACGACCTCGCGCAGGTCGTCCGCCATCGGCGCGCGCAGGGCGATCACCCGCACCACCAGTCGCTCGACCTCGGCCTGGATGGCGTCGATCTTCGCGTCGGCCGTGCGGACCTCCTTCGCCAGCGTCGGGTCGTTGCGCTGGAGCGCGAGCATCGCGTCCGAGATGCCCTGCTCGGCAAGGCCCCCCATCTGCGAGATCAGCGCGCGCAGGTGCCCGATCTCCTCGTCGAACGCCTTGACCGTATGTTCGTGGCCCGTGGGCATGCTCGTCTCCTCAGCCGTAGCGGCCGGTGATGTAATCCTTGGTCCGCTCCTGGCGGGGATTGGTGAAGATCTCGGACGTGACGCCATATTCCACCAGGTTGCCCAGGTGGAAAAAGGCCGTGCGCTGCGACACGCGGGCTGCCTGCTGCATGTTGTGGGTGACGATCACGATCGCGTAGCGGCCGCGGAGCTCGTGAATCAGCTCCTCGATCTTGGCGGTCGCGATCGGATCGAGCGCCGAACAGGGCTCGTCCATCAGGATCACTTCCGGATCAACCGCGATCGCCCGTGCGATGCAGAGACGCTGCTGCTGGCCCCCCGAAAGGGCCGTGCCGCTGTCGGAGAGGCGATCCTTGACCTCTTCCCACAGACCCGCGCGCCGCAGCGAGCGCTCGACGATCGCCTCCAGATCCGCACGGCTCGGGGCAAGCCCGTGGATGCGCGGGCCATAGGCCACGTTCTCGAAGATCGATTTGGGGAAGGGGTTCGGCTTCTGGAACACCATGCCGACCCGGGCGCGCAACTGCACCACGTCCATCGACTTGTCGTAGATGTCCTCGCCATCGAGGCGGATGTCGCCCGTCACGCGCGCGTTGCCGACCGTGTCGTTCATGCGGTTGAGCGTGCGCAGGAACGTCGACTTGCCGCAACCCGACGGGCCGATGAACGCGGTCACCCGGTCCATGTCGACGTCGATGGAGACGTCCTTGATCGCCTGCTTGTCGCCGTAGAAGACGTTGACGTCGCGCGCCGACATCTTCGGCGCTGCGGTGTCGGATGTGGGGCTATGGTTCACCAGCGGGTCTCGAAACGGTTGCGGAGATAGATGGCAAAGGCGTTCATCGCGAGCAGGAACGCCAGCAGCACCAGGATCGCGGCCGACGTCTTCTCGATGAAGCCGCGGCTGACCTGGTCGGACCAGAGGAAGATCTGCACCGGCAGCACGGTCGCCGGCGCGCTCAGGCCGTCCGGCGCCTGGACGATGAAGGCGCGCATCCCGATCATCAGCAGCGGTGCGGTCTCACCCAATGCGCGCGCCATGCCGATGATGGTGCCGGTCAGGATGCCGGGAAGCGCCAGCGGCAGGACATGGTGGAACACCACCTGCACCGGGCTGGCACCGACACCCAGAGCGGCGTCGCGGATCGAGGGCGGCACCGCCTTGATGGCGTTGCGGCCCGCGATCACGATCACCGGCATGATCATCAGCGCGAGCGTCAGGCCGCCCACGATCGGCGCCGAGCGCGGCAGGTTGAAGGTGCCGAGGAACAACGCGAGCCCCAGCAGACCGAAGATGATCGAGGGCACCGCCGCCAGATTGTTGATCGACACCTCGATCAGGTCGGTCCAGCGGTTCTTGGGGGCATATTCCTCCAGGTAGAGCGCGGACAGCACGCCCACCGGGAAGGCGATCAGCAATGTGATCGCCATGGTGAGCAGCGAACCCTTGAGCGCGCCCCAGATGCCGACTGCGGTCGGGTCCGTGGAATCGGCTCCCGTCAGGAAGCCCCAGTTGAAGCCGCTTCGGATCGCACCGACTGCCTTCAGGCGCTCGACCATCTGCTCGGCGGCAGGCTCGCCGGTCGCCTTATAGGCTTCCTCGATCCCGGGTGCCGCGGGCACGTAGAGCGCGGCGCGGCGCGTGAGCAGCGTCGGATCGGCCTTGATCGCATCGCGCACCGTCAGCCAGGCACTCTCGGCGATGACCGGCTGATCCTCGCCAAAGGCTTTCACCGCGGTGAGGCCGGTCACCCCTTCGAGGCCTGCTCCGGAAAGCGCCAGGTCGGCGCCCGCGCTCGCGAGCTGCGCGGGCGCCACTTCCAGCTGCGCTGTCGGGAAGTCGATCGGCAAGGCCACCTGCACCCGCTGGAACCCGCCGATGCCGGCAGTCAGCATCGACACGAGCAGGAAGGCGAGGAAGCCGGCGGACAGCAGCACCGCCAGCAGCCCCAGCAGCCGGAAGCGACGTTCGGCAGCGTAGCGGCGACGGATGCGCCGCTGCATCGACCGGGTGTTCCAGTCCGTGGGGCGGCGCTCGGCCGGCTCGTGGCCGGCGGCGGGGACGCCCGCGACGAGGGGGCTATTCATAGGCTTCCCGATAGCGCTTCACGACGCGCAGGGCGACGATGTTGAGGAGCAGGGTGACGACGAACAGCGTCAGGCCCAGGGCGAAGGCGGCAAGCGTCTTGGGGCTGTCGAACTCCGCCTCGCCGGTCAGCAGGTCGACGATCTGCTTGGTGACGGTGGTGGTGCTCTCGAACGGGTTGAGCGTGATGGTGGCGGCGCCGGAGGCGGCCATCACCACGATCATGGTCTCGCCGATCGCGCGGCTGACGGCGAGCAGGACGCCCGCGACCACGCCGGGGAGGGCTGCGGGGAGCAGCACCCGGCGGATCGTCTCCGACGTGGTGGCGCCCATCGCCAGGCTGCCATCGCGCATCGAACGGGGGACCGCGGCGATGGAGTCGTCGGCCATGGACGAGACGAACGGGATGATCATCACCCCCATCACCAGCCCGGCGGACAGCGCGCTCTCGGAGCTGGCATAGGGCATGCCCAGCATCACCGCGAGGTCGCGGATGGCCGGTCCCACGGTCAGCGCGGCGAAATAGCCGTAGACCACGGTCGGGATGCCGGCGAGGATCTCCAGGATCGGCTTCATCCAGCGGCGCGTGGTCGGCCGGGCATATTGGGTGAGATAGATCGCGCTCATCAGCCCGAACGGAATCGCGACCAGCATCGCGATCACCGCGCCGATGAAGAAGGTTCCCCAGAACAGCGGCACCGCGCCCAGCGTCTCGCCGGGGTCGCTCGCGCGGATCACCTGCGGGCTCCAGCGCGTGCCGAACAGGAAATCGGTGATCGGCACGATCGAGAAGAAGCGTCCGCTCTCGAACAGGAGGGACAGGAAGATGCCGAGCGTAGTCAGGATCGCGATCAGCGAGGCGCCCAGCAGCAGCAGCATGACCGCACGCTCGACGCGGGTGCGTGCGCGGAATTCGGGACGGATGCGGGTGAAGGCGAAGGCCGCGCCGGCAAAGGCGAGCAGCAGCGCCACGGCCGTGCCGATCCACCGATAGCGCGCCTGCGCGGTCGCGAAAACCGGCGCCAGCGGCTCGGAGGCGGGATTGAACGCGCCATAGGCGGTGCCGTTGGCGAGCGCACGTGCCTCCGCCAGCACCGCCGCACGCTCGAAGCCATCGGCGGGGAGGGTGGCTGCGGCCGGGCTCGCCAGCACGGCCTCCTGCGCCAGCTGCGGGGCGACCGCGGACCAGACGGCCAGGAACAGCAGCGCGGGGATCGCCACCCACATCGCCATGTACCAGCCATGCTGGCTGGGCAGCGAATGGACGCGCCCGGCACCCAGCCGCGCGAAGCTGCCGGCGCGCGCGCGGGCGACGATCCAGCCGATCAGCGCCAGGCCGACCAGCAGGAAGAAAAGGGCAAAGCTGCTCATGGGCGGATCAATGCAACGTCGTGGGATCGAGGGGGGTGCTCTGCGCAACGGTCGCGCGGGCAGCGGACCGGACCGCGTCCGGGGCGGCGATCATGCCGCGCCGGGTGAGCGGACCGTCGGGGTTCCAAGAGTCGGCATAGCGCGTCAGGAAGTCGGCCATGCCGGGCACGGCCCGCAGGTGCGCCTTCTTCACATAGATGAACAAGGGGCGCGCGCCGGGATAACTCCCGTCCGAGATCGTCTGGTAGGTCGGCGTCACGCCGTCGAGCGGCACCCCGTGCAGGCGACTGCGATTCTCCTCCAGATAGCTGAAGCCGAACACGCCGATCGCATTGGGGTTGGTGGAGAGGTTCTGCACGATGAGGTTGTCGTTCTCACCCTTGTCGACGTACGCGGCATCGTCGCGAATGCGCGTGCACAGGTCTTCGTAGCGTTCCTTGTTGCTCTCCTTGAGCGCCTTCGCCTCGGGCAGGCCGGCCTCGCAGGCGGGAACCATCACCAGTTCGACCAGAGCGTCGCGCGTGCCGCTGGTGGAGGGCGGGCCGAACACCTGGATCGGCAGGCGTGGCAGCGACGGGTTCACGTCGCTCCAGAAGCGCGCCTTCTGCGGCTTGCCGAGCGGATTGGCGGCAAGGGCCAGGTACACGTCGCGGTCGTTGAGCTGGAGCTTGGGACCGTTGTTCGCTTCCGCCAGCACGACCCCGTCGACGCCGACCTGGACCTCCATCACCTCTTTCACGCCATTGGCGATGCAGCCCTGCATCTCCGACTTCTTGATGCGGCGCGAGGCGTTCAGGATGTCGGGATGCTGCGGGCCGACGCCCGCACAGAACAGCTTCACGCCGGCCCCGGTGCCGGTCGATTCGATCACCGGGGCGCGCAGCGCCGGATTGGCGTTGATCATCGCCTCGGCAACGGCAGTGGTGAACGGGAAGACGGTCGAGGAGCCGACCACCCGAATTTGGTCGCGCGAAACGTTGCGATCGCATGCTGCGAGCGCGAGCAGCGCAGCGGTGGCAATCGCGATACGGCGGATCATCGTCGTCATCTCCACAGCGGGCGAGGGACTCGGCCGACCGTCGCTGCCGCCCTTCCGCACGTTGGTTGCCGTTTTATGACAATGCGCCGTCCTCCACCCTCGGCAGGAGGACGGTGACCGTGGTTCCGATGCCCAGGGTGCTCGCGATGTCGAGTCGTCCGCGATGGCGCTCGACGATGTGGCGCACGATGGAAAGGCCCAGGCCCGTCCCCCCGACGGCGCGGCTGCGCCCGGCGTCGACACGGTAGAAGCGCTCGGTCAGGCGGGGCAGATGCTCTGGCGGGATGCCTTCGCCCTGGTCCGCGACGCGCAGACGGACCATGTCTCCGACCGGCTCCAGCTCCACGCGCACCGGCGTGCCGGGGCGCCCATAGGCCATGGCATTGCCGACGAGGTTGTGGATGAGCTGCGACAGCTGGGCGCGGTCGCCCTTGACGGCAGGTACCTCCGCCACCTCCAGCACCAGGTCGGCACCCCGGCCGCCGTGCAGGTCCACCAGCGCACCGCGAACCTCCCGCACGAGTGCGTCGAGCGCCACCGTGGTCTCAGGAGCCCGGAACTTGCCGGCTTCGATCCGCGACAGCGAGATCAACTCGTCGATCAGCCGCTGCATGCGCCGGGTCTCGTCGAGCATGATGCCGAGGAAGCGGTCGCGCAGCTGCGGGTCCTCGCCCGCTTCCTCGCGCAACGTCTCGGCAAAGCCGCGCAGCGAGGCGAGGGGGGTGCGCAGCTCGTGGCTGGCGTTTGCCACGAAATCGACGCGCATCCGCTCGGCGGCATAAAGCTGGGTCTCGTCGACGAGTTGCACCAGCCGCCGCTCGTCGCCCACGGGTCGTACCCGCATCTCCCAGCGCTGCTCGCGCGTGCCGATGCCGACCAGGTGCGTGGTGCTGCCTGCCTCCTCCGCCGGGTCCGCGATCAGCCGCTCGGCAGCAGCAGGATGGCGGATCGCGATCCGCACGTCCTGCCCGACGATATGGGCCCCCAGCAGCGTACGTGCGGCCTCGTTCGCGCAGGCCACGCGCGTGCCCGCCGTCACCAGCACCGGCCCCGCGAGCGCGTCGATCAGCGCCTGGACGCTCGGTTGCTCCGGACGAAGGCGGGCGGGAGGCCGTGGCAGGCTTTCTTGCGCCTCTCCCGATGCTGCGATCAGGACGGCGGCGAGCCCGGCGACCGCGGCCACCACGACGGCATTGATGTCGGCGCCCAGCAGGAAACCGGCCGCGGCACCGCCAATCGCGACCCCCGCGGCGACGAGCGTGCGAATCCCTGAACCGATGGCCATGGGCGCCCTATAGGCCAGCCGGAGGTCAGCGGGAACGTCCCGCAGCGATACGGACGTTCGGTGGAAGCCCGGCGCTTGGGGATTGCGCATTCGCAGCGCTTCCAACACACAGGCCCTTGTGAGCGACGAGCAGAAACCTGAGGGCGAAGGCGCCCGCTCCGGCCTGGGCCGACGCACGCTGCTGCTGGGGGCTGCGGGTGCATCTGCGGTGGTGTCGATCCGACCCGCCCTGGCGAACACCGCCGCATCCGTGTCGCTGTGCGAGATCCCGGTTCCCGATCCGGGCCGCGCGGGCAGCTATGTCGCGCCCAATGGCGACCTGGTGCCGCCGGGTACCCGCGGAGCCCATTTGGCCGCGCGCCGGCCGTTCAAGGCCGCGGACGTGAAGCGCGCGCTCAACAACGGCGTCAACCTGCCGGGTACCACCAGCGATCAGTCGCGCGCCTACACCAACTACATCCGCCGCCTGCAGTCGGGGACGAGCGGGTTCACCTGCTTCGCTTCCCTGCAGATGCCGCGCGGCTGATCGGCCCCGCGGCGTCCACGCGAATGGCTGCAGCGGATGCAGGCGGCGGTCCTGTGCGGTTCCGCGCGCCAGCGGTGGGCGTGCTGCGCATCATGCCGCTCGACGAACTCACGGCGATCTATCACCGCGCTTCCGGCCAGACTCATCTGGTTGCGTCGCCGGTGCCGGAGATTCTTGCTGCCCTGGCCCCAGCGCCCGCCACGCTCGACGAACTGCTCGCCCGGCTGGCGGCGGGCTACGACGTCGTCGATCCGGACGCGGAGGCGTTGAGCGCGCGCGTCGCCGAACTGGTCGCGCTCGGCCTGGTGCAGTGCGCGTGAGGCACGTGTTCTCCTTGCGCATCGGGCCGGTCGGCTTCCGGGTCGGTGCGGACTGGCGCGAGCCGATCGAGGCGCTAAGGGCGCTGTACGACGACTATCCCAAGCCGCACGACGGCATTCCCGACTTTTCCGTTCGCCTGTTCGCCGCGCGCCGCTGGCGCCGCTGGGTGCGGCCGTCGATCACCATCGGCGGGGACTATGTCCTGCCCGACGCCGCGCCCCTTCCGCTGCCGCTGGGGCTGCTCGCGGCGGAAATGGGCATGAACCTGCAGATGGCGCTCGGTCAGCGGCGCTATCTCCTGCTCCATGCCGCGACCGTCGAGCGCGACGGCCGCGCGCTGCTGATGACGGGTGTCTCGGGCGCCGGCAAGTCGACGCTGGCTGCGCTGCTGATGGTGCGCGGCTGGCGGCTGATGGGCGACGAGTTCGCGCTGCTGGATCCCGCTACCGGCCTGTTGCACGGGTTCCCGAGGCTCGTGAGCCTGAAGAACCGGGCGATCGGCGTGGTCGAACAGGCGCTGCCGGCCGGGAAGTTCGGTCCCCTTCAGGCGGATACGCCGAAGGGGGACATCCGCCATCTGAAGCCGGATGCGGCGTCGGTCGCGGCGATGGACGTGCCCGCGCGGGCCGTGGCGATCCTCTTCCCCAGCTTCGGCCACGCGCCCGATATGCGGCCGGTGCCGCCAGCCGAGACGTTCGTGCGGCTGACCCAGGCCTCGACCAACTATGTCGCCCTTGGCGAGCGCGGCTTCGGCGCGCTTACCCATCTGGTCGCCACCGTGCCTACGCACGCCATCGACTATCCGGACGCCGAAACGGCGGTCGCCATGGTCGAGCGACTGTGGGAGCAGGCCGCGTGAGCGGCGCCTCGCTGGTCCGGGCGCTTCGCGACCCCGCCACGACCCACGCGCTGGACGCCGCCGGCTGGACCGGCCTCATCGCCGCGGCGCGCGCGGAACAGATCCTCGGCACGCTCGCCCACCGGCTGCAAGGCCTGCCCATGCCCGCTACCGTCGATCGCATCCTGGCGGACGCTCGCACCGCCGCCGAGCAAGGGCGCACGCTCGCGCTGTGGGAGGCGGAGATGGCCGCACAGGCGCTGCTGCCGCTCGGCGTCCCCGTCGTGCTGCTCAAGGGTACCGCCTATGTCGCCGCCGGCCTTTCGGCGGGGCAGGGCCGGAACATCGGCGACCTCGACATCCTGGTGCCCCGCGACGCGCTCGATCCGGTGGAGGCGGCGCTGCTGGCGGCCGGCTGGGAATGGGTGAAGCCCGACGCCTATGACGACGCCTATTACCGGCGCTGGATGCACGAGCTGCCGCCGCTGATCCATCGCGAACGCGACCGGATGATCGACGTGCACCACACGATCCTGCCCCTGACCGCACGCCCCACCCCAGACGCGGACGCGTTGCTGACAGGCAGCGTGCCGCTCGCAAACGGCCTCCGCGTGCTGTCTCCCGAGCACATGGTCATTCATGCAGCCGCACACCTGATTGCTGACGGCGACCTCTCGGGCGGCGTGCGCAACCTGTGGGACATAGACCGCCTATGTCGTGACTTTGGTGTGCAGGACAAGGATTTCTACCTGTCGCTGTACGAGGAGGCGCACTTCCAGGGTCTCTGGAGTCAGACCATGCGCGCGCTTCGGCTGGCGCATCAACTCTACGACACGCCGGTCATCGGTTATTGCTCGCCGCTCCGCAGCGATCTGGACGAGAAAGCTTCCGACCGCCTCTATGTCCGCCGGCTGCTCGCCCGCGACGGCTGGGGCAGGGCGACGCGTCCGGTGACGCAGGCCGGCTTCTACCTCCGCTCGCACCTGCTGCGCATGCCGCCGGGAATGCTCGCCCGCCACCTCTGGACGAAGTGGCGCAAGGGACACCGCGTCACGCCCTGACGATCATTCCGTGACGATCACCGGCTCGTGCTTGATCGGGAACCGGACCGACCGCGCGATAAAGCACAGGCGAGAGGCTTCCTCGTGCAGCGCGCGGGCATGCTCGACATCGTCGCCCGCGCCGATGGTGACTTCCGGCCGCAGCGTCACCCCCTGAAACTGGCCCGAGCCGTCGGCATTCTCCGCCATCACCCCGCTGGCGGCATCGCGATAGGCGAGCACGCGGATGCCCGCGCTGGCGCAGAGGTGGAGATACCAGAGCTGGTGGCACGCGGCGAGCGCACCGACCAGCATCTCCTCGGGGTTCCAGCGGCCCGGATCGCCGCGGAAGTCGGGATCGGCCGATCCCGCGATTTCGGGCTTGCCGGCTGCGGTCAGCAGGTGATCCCGACTATAGCCGCCATAGGAGCCGGTGCCCGACCCGGTGTTGCCGGTCCATTCGACCGCAACGGCGTAGCGATGCTCCCGGCCGGCCACCTAGCGTCTCAATGGTATCGATCCGCGGTGCGGTCGCGCGAACTGTTGGGGGCGATCTTCGCCTCCGCAGCCAGATAGGCGTCCCAGTCGCGGATGTCGGGCAGCGAGGGGATGCACACCGGCTCCTCCATCTCCAGCGCCCGCAGCGAGGCGACGACCAGGTCGTCCGCTTGCATCACCCGCTCTGGCGGGAAGTTCTCGATCGCGTTGCCGGCGATCTCGTGGAAGTCGGTCGCGATCACGCCGGGGATCAGCAACTGCACCCGCACGCCGGTCTCGGCCAGGTCCAGCTGCATGGTGCGGGTGAAATAGGCGACGAACGCCTTGGTCGCGCCATAGCCGGCGTTTCCGGCGAACTGCATGAACAGCGTGCCCGACCCGACGTTGATGATGGTGCCTCGGCTCTCCGCGCGCATCCGCGCCGCCGCCGCGTTGGCGAGCCGCGAAAAGGCGAGCACGTTCACCCGGATCATCGACTCCAGGGCGGCAGGATCGAGCCCGCCGACCGCCCCCCGCGCGGCGAAACCGGCGTTGTTGACGAACAGGTCGATCGGATCGCCTTCCGCCAGCCGGGCTTCGACCGCAGCGACCCCTTCCGGCGTTTCGAGGTCGGCGGGCAGCACCTCGACCACGATGTCGTGCGCCTCGCAGAGTTCCTCGGCAAGCGCCTCCAGCCGGTCGGCGCGGCGGGCGACCAGCACCAGGTCATGGCCGGTGCGGGCGAGATGGGTGGCGAAGCTCTTGCCGATGCCGGCGGAGGCGCCGGTGACCAGGGCGGCGGGGCGGGTGGAACTGCTCATGGCCGGCTCAACGCGCAACCCTGCCCAGCCGCTCCAGCACCGGCAGCAATTCGTCGTATCCGTCGATCACCGCGTCCGCCTCCAGTTCCTCCACCGGCTGCATCAGAAAGCCGAAGCTGCATGCAACCGAGGGGATGCCGGCGTTGCGCGCTGCGCCCGTGTCGTAGATCGAGTCCCCGACGAACGCTGCACGCCCGCCGCCGCAGCGCCGGATCATCTCGTCGATCGGCGCGCGATGCGGCTTGCCGAACCCCTTGCCCATGGTGTCGCCCCCGATCAGGCAGGCGAAGCGATCGCGAATGCCGAGCTCGCCCAGCAGCTGTTCGGCAAGGGCCTCCAGCTTGTTGGTGACGACGGCCAGCTTGACGCCGCGCGACTCCAGCGCGTCGATCGCGTCCATCGCGCCGGCGAAGGGGGCACTCTCGACCGCGATGTGGCTTTCGTAATGGTCGAGCAGCAGGCGGTAGAGCCGGTCGAGTTCCATTTCGGAACAGCCGCCGGTGCTCGCCATCCCCTGCATCAACATATGCCGTGCACCGCCCCCGATCATGGTGCGCACCGCCTCGCGTGCCAGCGGGGGCCGGCCGGCATCGGCGAGGGCATGGTTGAGCGCGTTGGCAAGGTCGCCGCTGGTGTCCACTAGCGTGCCGTCCAGGTCGAAGCCGACGATGTCGAAGGCGAAATCCATCATGACGGGGCTCATGCGGGCAAGGCACTGGCAAAGGCAAGATCGGCGTGGCAGGGCGCAGATGCCTCGGAGACGTTCATGACCCCTCGATCCATCGCCGCGATCATTCTTGCCGCCGGCAAGGGCACCCGCATGCAGTCCGACCTGCACAAGGTGCTCCACCCCGTCGCCGGCCGCCCCATGCTGCTGCACCTCGTCGACAGCGTCGCCGCGCTGGCGCCGGACCGTAGCGTGGTGGTGGTGGGCGCCGGCCGCCAGCAGGTCGAGGCGGCCGTGGCTCCGCTCGGCATCGCCACCGCGCACCAGGCCCAGCAGCTCGGCACCGGCCATGCGGTCGCCCAGGCGGAGGCCGCGCTCGACGGCTTCGATGGCGACGTGCTGGTCCTCTATGGGGACGTGCCCCTGGTCTCGGCCGCGACCATGCGGCGGATGCTGGACCGGCTGCACGGCGAAGACGCGCCTGCGACGGTCGTGCTCGGCTTTCGCCCCGCAGATCCGGGCGCCTATGGCCGGATCGTCGCCGAGGGCGACCGGATCGTGAAGATGGTCGAGTTCAAGGACGCGACTGCGGAAGAGCGCGCGCAGACGCTGTGCAACTCCGGCCTGATGGCGGTGCGCTCGTCAGACCTGTTCGCGCTGCTCGCCCGCGTGGGCAACGACAATGCCGCGGGCGAATATTACCTGCCGGACGTCGTCATGCTGGCCGCTGCCGATGGACGTGCCTCGGCCGTAATCGAGACGGATGCGGCGGAGGTCGCAGGGGTCAACAGCCGTGCCGAGCTCGCCGGGATCGAGGCTGCGTGGCAGGCGACCCGCCGCGCGCGCGCAATGGCGGAGGGGGCGACGCTGGTCGCGCCGGAGACCGTCTGGTTCGCGCACGACACGCAGATCGGCCGCGATGTCGTGATCGAGCCGAACGTCGTGTTCGGCCCCGGAGTCCGCATCGCCGACGGGGTGACGATCCGGGCGTTCAGCCATCTGGCAGGCGCGAGCGTGGGCGAAGGCGCCGAGGTCGGCCCCTATGCACGGCTGCGGCCGGGAGCCGTCTTGGAGCCGCAGGCGAAGGTCGGCAACTTCGTCGAGATGAAGAATGCAGTGCTCGGCCGCGGCGCCAAGGCCAATCACCTGACCTATCTGGGCGATGCGGAGGTCGGCGCGGGCGCGAACATCGGCGCCGGCACGATCACCTGCAACTACAACGGCTTCCTCAAGAACCGCACGCGGATCGGCGAGGGGGCGTTCGTCGGATCCAACAGCGCGCTGGTGGCCCCGGTCACGATCGGTGCCGGGGCAATCGTAGCGGCGGGCTCGGTCATCACCCGCGACGTGGCGCCGGACGCGCTGGCGGTGGCAAGGGCGGCTCAGGACGTGCGGCCCGGCTGGGCCGCGCGGTTCCGGGAAGCGATGGCGGCACTGAAGGCCGCGGGGAAGCGATAACATGTGCGGAATTGTGGGAATCATCGGGGGCGGCGACGTCGTGGACAGCCTGGTCGATGGGCTGCGGCGGCTCGAGTACCGCGGCTATGACTCGGCCGGGGTCTGCACCGTCCACGACGGCGTGCTCGATCGCCGCCGCGCCGAGGGCAAGCTCGCCAACCTGATCCGCGAGGTGCGCGACGCGCCGCTCCCCGGCGCCACCGGCATCGCCCACACCCGCTGGGCGACCCATGGCGCGCCGACCACCGCAAACGCCCATCCCCATGCCACCGGCGAGGTGGCGCTGGTCCACAATGGCATCATCGAGAATTTCAAGCCGCTGCGCGACGCGCTGATCGCCCGCGGGCGCGAGTTCCACAGCCAGACCGACAGTGAGGTCGTCGCCCACCTCGTCAGCGAGCGGATCGAGGCGGGGGACAGCCCGCAGGATGCGGTGAAGGCCGTGCTGCCGCAGCTCCATGGCGCCTTCGCCCTCGCGATCCTGTTCCGGCAGTTCCCGGATCTGCTGATCGGTGCGCGCCTCGGCTCGCCGCTGGTCGTCGGCTATGGCGACGGCGAGACCTATCTGGGATCGGATGCGCTGGCGCTGGCGCCGCTCACCCAGCGCATCTCCTATCTGGAAGAGGGCGACTGGGTGGTCCTGACCCGCGAGGGCGCGCAGGTCTTCGACAAGGACAACCACCCCGTGGAGCGGCCGATCACGATCAGCGGCGTCACCGGCGCGCTGATCGACAAGGGCAACCACCGCCACTTCATGCTCAAGGAGATCTACGAGCAGCCGGTGGTCGTCGCCCAGACGCTGCGGTCGTATCTCCGCCCCGTCGAGGAGAAGGTCGCGCTGCCCGACATGGACTTCGACCTGTCCAGCGTCGAGCGGGTCGCGATCGTCGCTTGCGGCACCGCTTCCTACGTCGGCATGATCGGCAAATACTGGATCGAGAAGTTCGCGCGGCTTCCGGTCGAGGTCGATGTCGCGTCCGAGTTCCGCTACCGCGACCCCGTGCTGCTGCCCAACACGCTGGGCGTCGTCGTGTCGCAGTCCGGTGAGACCGCCGATACGCTCGCGGCGCTGCGCCACATGAAGGCGAACGGCGTCACCACCGCCGGCATCATCAACGTGCCGACGAGTTCCATGGCGCGCGAGGTCGACCTGTTGCTGTCGACCCATGCGGGGCCGGAGATCGGCGTGGCGTCCACCAAGGCATTCACCTGCCAGCTCGCGGTCATGGCGGCGCTCGCGGTCAATCTCGCCTGCGCCAAGGGCAAGCTGACGCCGGAGGAAGAGCGCGAAATCGTCCGCCATCTCGTGGAATCCCCCGCAGCCCTCAACGCCGCGCTCGGGCATGATGCGGAGATCCAGCGCATGGCCGGCACCATCGCCGGCGCGCGCGACGTGCTCTACCTCGGGCGGGGACCGGACTATCCGCTCGCTCTGGAAGGCGCGCTCAAGCTCAAGGAAATCAGCTACATCCACGCCGAAGGGTACGCCTCGGGGGAGATGAAGCACGGCCCGATCGCGCTGATCGACGAGCATGTGCCGCTGATCGTGCTCGCGCCCTCGGGACCGTTGTTCGAGAAGACCGTGTCCAACATGCAGGAGGCGCAGGCGCGAGGCGCGCAGGTGGTGCTGATCTCGGACGCCGACGGTCTGGCGCTCGCCGGTGAGGATGCGGTCGCGACCATCGAGATGCCGAAGGTCCACCCGCTGATCGCGCCGCTCGTCTATTCGGTGCCGGTCCAGCTGCTCGCCTATCACGTCGCAGTCGCGAAGGGCACGGACGTCGACCAGCCGCGCAACCTCGCGAAGTCCGTGACCGTCGAATAACCCGCCGGCAGCCGCGAAGAGAAAAGCCAATCCGGCGCGACGTTTACCTCGCTGTAACGCGCCGCCCGGTAAGCTCCCGTCCATTTGGTGAGGGAGTCGGGCCGCGGTGCGGATACTGATTGTAGACGACGAACCGGCGATGCACGAATCCTACCGGCATGCATTCCGCAGGCCGGAAGGAGAGCGCTCCCTGTCCGCCATGGCCGCCGAGCTGTTCGAGGAAGACGGCAACGGCGCTTTGGCTGCCGATCCGGATCCGGAGCTGGAGCTCGTCCATGTCTCCCAGGGATTGGAGGCAGTCGCTGCGGTCGAGGAGGCCGTTCGCGCCGGCAGGCCGTTCGCCGTGGCGTTCATCGACGTCCGCATGCCGCCAGGCATCGACGGCAAGGAGACGGCGGCCCGGATCCGCGCGATCGATCCGGACGTGAGCCTGGTGATCGTCACCGGCTTCTCCGACTTCGCGCCGGCCGAGATCTTCCGTGCCGCCGGGCCGGCGGACAAGATCTTCTACATCGCCAAGCCGTTCGAGGCGGTCGAGGTGGTGCAGACCGCGACCGCGCTCGCGCACCGCTGGCAGCTGGACCGCGAACTCGCTGCCACCCGCGCGGCCCTGGCGGAGAAGGTGGCCCGGCTCGAGGAACAGGCGCTGGAGCTTGCCGCCAACGAGAGCAAGGCCGCCCATCTGGCCAGCCACGACTCGCTCACCGAGGCTCCCAACCGTCTGGCCTTCCTGCGCGCGCTCAGCGAACGCGTGCACGTGCCGGGTTGCTTTGCGGTGGCGATGCTCGACATCGATCGGTTCAAGCTGATCAACGACACCTTCGGCCATTTCGCGGGCGACGAAGTGATCCGCACCGTCTGCAACGTCCTGTCGGAGCAGATCGGGGACGACGGGTTGGTCGCCCGTCTCGCGGGTGACGAGTTCGGGCTGATGATGTCGGTCTCCGGCGAGGACGATGCGGTGATGCGCTGCGAGCGGCTGTTGCGTGCCTGTTCGGGGACGCTCAGCATCTTCGGACAATCGGTACAGAACACCGCCTCGATCGGCTTGGTGGTGGCCGATGCGGATCATCAGCGCGACTCCGTCGATATCATGCGTCGTGCAGACCTGGCGCTGAACGAAGCGAAGCGCGCGGGGCGCAACCTGGTCCGGGTGTTCGACGAGAGCATGGACGATTCGGTCCGCTTCCGCCGCCAGATCGAATCTGGGCTCGGCCAGGCGATGGCCAACGGCGAACTCTCGCTCGTCTACCAGCCGATCTTTGCGCGCGGCGGATTGGAGGTGGTCGCTTTCGAGGCGCTGCTTCGCTGGTGCAGCCCGGAACACGGCATGATCTCTCCGGGGATGTTCATTCCCGTCGCAGAGGAAAGTGGGCTGATCCACGATCTCGGCGACTGGGTGGTGGGCGAGGCGCTCGAAGCGGCCAAGCGCTGGCCAGGGCAATTCGTCTCCGTGAACTTCTCTCCGCGCCAGTTCCGCCGGCAGAATTTCGTGGCGCAACTGGTGGGGCAGGTCCAGCGGGCCGGCGTGTCCCCGAACCAGCTGCAGATCGAGATTACGGAAACAGCGCTCGCCGAAAATGCCGAACGCGCCGCCGACACCCTCTACCGGTTGCGGCAGATGGGCTTTCGCGTGGCGATCGACGATTTCGGCACCGGCTACTCCAGCCTGTATAATATCCGCACCTTCGCGCTCGACACGCTGAAGATCGACAGCAGCTTTGTGGACGGCATGGGACGCGAGCGCGAGTCTGCCGCGATCGTGCATTCGATCATCCATCTGGGCCGCGCGCTGGGTCTGGAGGTCGTGGCGGAGGGCGTCGAGAACGAGACTCAGCTCCAGGCGCTGCGCCTGGCAGGCTGTTCCCAGGTGCAGGGCTATTATCTCTCCCCGCCGCTGGTCGCCGAGGATGCGGTGCGGCTTGCCGAGGGCGGCAGCGTGCTCGACCCGCAGGCCCCCTGCGCACCGGAGGCGCAAGTGCCGGGTACCGGCACCACCGGCTGATGCCCGGCCGCCGGCGCGCGCATCAGGGCTGGCGCCGCCACCTGCGCGGGGCCGGCCCGACGTCCCTGTCCGGCAAGCTCGTGTGGATCCTCACCGGCATCGGCGTGGCCGGGACGCTCGGCATCGCCCTGATGCTGACGCTGGTGCTCACCCCCGGCTTCCGCCAGTTGGAGGATCAGTCTATCCAGCGCGAGACGATGCGCGCCGCCGCCGTGCTCGACACGCTGCGCCTGCAGGTGGAGGCGACGGCCCGTACGGTGGACGAGGCCGGTGCCGGCGGGAAGCCGGCGGTGCGGCTCGCGGAGGAAAGCCCGCGCGCCCGACTGCTCGTGCCGGATGATCCGCCGGACGCTCGGCGGACGGCAGAGGCATTGCGCGGTATCGATCCGGTTGCAGCCCTCGGGGACGCGCGATCGGGCAGCTTCTTCGCCTGGAACGGCGGCACGCTGATCGCCGTCGGCATCGCGCGCGTGACCGCGCGCACAGGAGGGATCCCCACCTATGCCGCGGTTGCCGAGCCGGTACACCGCGCCCAGATACAACAGCGCCTCCAGCGGGCGGTCCGGCTCGTGCCGATGGGTGCCGCTACTCCGCGGGTGGACCGCAACCGCGACAGCCTGGACCTGCGGGTGCCGATTGCAGGCTGGGACGGTCGTCCCGTCGCGGGCGTCGCCTTCTCGATCGATCGGAACCTATGGGGTCTCGGCGGCAAGCTGCTGATGTACGCGGCAGCGGGCGTCACCGCGCTGATGCTCCTTCTCCTCATCATGCTGCGGCGCATCTTCCACCGGCTGGTCCTGCAACGGCTGCACTCGGTCGAGCGGCACATGCACCAGATCGGCGACTCCGGCTCGATGGCGACGCTGCCAGATCCGGTCACCCGGGATGAAATCGGCTCGCTGGTAGCCAGCTTCAACGCGATGCTCGGCCAACTCGCCAGCCTGCGCGAGCAGCTGGAGGTGCAGTCCTTCCGCCTTGGCCGGACGGAGAGTGCCGAGGCTGCGATGCACAACGTTCGCAACGCTCTGAACCCGATCAGCACGATCCTGTCGAAGGGGCTCAGCCACGGGCTGCCGGTCGATCCTGCCACGATCGATCGGGCGCTGAACGAGCTTGGCGAGCCGGGGACGCAGCCGGAACGCCGGGCGAAGCTGGTCGCATTCCTGCGCGCCGCGCTCGCTGCCGAGCGGAGCGCGCGCGGGGAGCGGCTTTCCCAGCTGGAGATGGGGCGCGACGCTCTGCAGAACGTGCTGGAGATCATCGGCAGCCGCTCCAGCCGGGATCAGGACCGGTTGCCACTGGAGATCTGCGACGTCACCCAGTTGATCGCCCGCAACGGCGCGATCGCGCGCTATTCGCGCGAACTGTCGATCGCCACCGTGTTTCCCTCCAAATCGTGCCTGGTGCGCGCGAACCGCGTGATCCTGAGCCAGGTGATCGGCAACCTCTTCTCCAACGCGGCAGAATCCATCGCGGCCGCAGAAACGCCCGGCGCCAGCATTCGCGTTTCCATTGCCGAGCGGGAGGGCCGTGTGGAGGTCGTCATCCGCGACAATGGCGAAGGCTTCGACCCCGCGGACGGACCAGCGTTGTTCCAACGCGGCTTTTCCACCCGGAAGAACCGGTCCGGGGGGCTGGGCCTTCACTGGTGCGCGACGTCGATGATGGCGATGGGCGGCGCGCTTCGTCTGGAGAGCGAAGGCTGGGGGCGGGGAGCGCGCGCGGTGCTGACGCTTCAACGGGCGCAAGCGACGGCCGAGGCGCCGGAAATCGCCGCCTAAAGAGGGCGCGGCGCCTGTCGCGTGGTTCCAGACTTTGTTAGGAGTGGTCGGGCGAGACGGAACGCCGCATCCGCGCGATGCGGTCGCGCGCCGCCACGGCGGTGGGCGCATCGAAGAGAGGATGCACGGTGACGGCGATTTCCAAAGCAGGCTGGGCGGCGCTTGCGCTGTTGGCGGCGGCCGCGCTGGGCGTGGTCGCCTTTTCCCGCGGCGAGTCGGTGAACGCGCTGTGGATCGTCGTCGCCGCGGTTGCAATCTACCTGATCGCCTATCGCTTCTACGCGCTCTACATCGCCCGCCATGTAATGCGGCTCGATCCCGCGCGCGAGACACCCGCGGTCCGGCGCGCGGACGGGCTGGACTATGTCGCCACCCACCGCAACGTCCTGTTCGGCCACCATTTCGCGGCCATCGCCGGGGCGGGGCCGCTGGTGGGGCCGGTGCTCGCGGCGCAGATGGGCTATCTTCCCGGCACCCTGTGGATCCTGGCGGGCGTCGTGCTCGCGGGCGCCGTGCAGGACTTCATGGTGCTGTTCATCTCGATGCGGCGCGACGGCAAGTCGCTCGGCGAGCTGATCCGCATCGAAATGGGCCCGGTCCCAGGCACGATCGCGCTGTTCGGCGCCTTCATGATCATGGTCATCATCCTTGCGGTGCTGGCCCTCATCGTGGTGCGCGCGCTCGCCGACAGCCCATGGGGGATGTTCACGGTGGCGGCCACGGTGCCGCTCGCAATCCTGATGGGCATCTACACGCGCTGGCTGCGACCCGGGAAGATCGGGGAGGTCTCGATCCTCGGCTTCGTCGGCCTGATCCTCGCGATCGTCTATGGCGGGCAGGTGGCGGCGTCGCCCACCTTCGGGCCGCTGTTCACCTTCTCGGCGGTCGAGCTGTGCTGGATCCTGATCGGCTATGGCGCGATCGCCTCCGTGCTGCCGGTGTGGCTGCTGCTGGCGCCGCGGGATTATCTCTCCACCTTTCTCAAGATCGGCGCCATCGCCGCGCTCGCCATCGGCATCGCGATCATGGCGCCGCCGCTGCGCATGCCCGCGGTGACCCAGTTCATCGACGGCAGCGGCCCGGTCTGGTCGGGCGCGCTGTTCCCGTTCCTGTTCATCACCATCGCCTGCGGGGCGGTTTCGGGCTTCCACGCGCTGATCGCGAGCGGTACCACGCCCAAGCTGATCGCGAGCGAGGGCGACGCCCCCTTTATCGGATATGGGGCGATGCTGATGGAGAGCTTCGTCGCGATCATGGCGCTGGTCGGGGCTTCCATCCTCGATCCAGGCGTCTATTTCGCGATGAACAGCCCCGCGGCGGTGCTGGGCACCGACGTCCACTCCGCGGCCACCGCCGTCACGGCGATGGGCTTCCCGGTCACGGCCGATATGCTGGCCCAGACGGCCAGCGACGTCGGCGAAACCACGATCGTCTCGCGCTCGGGCGGGGCGCCCACGCTGGCGGTCGCGATGGCGCACATCTTCAGCCACGTCGTCGGCGGCAAGGCGATGATGGCCTTCTGGTACCATTTCGCCATTCTGTTCGAAGCGCTGTTCATCCTGACGGCGGTGGACGCGGGCACGCGCGCCGGCCGCTTCATGCTGCAGGACCTGATTGGTCTCGCCGTCCCCCGCTTCCGGGAGGCGTCGGCGATCGTGCCCGGCCTGATCGCGACCGCGCTGTGCGTCGCTGCGTGGGGCTTCTTCCTCTATCAGGGCGTCACCGATCCGCTGGGGGGCGTGAACACGCTGTGGCCGCTGTTCGGCATCTCCAACCAGATGCTCGCCGCCGTGGCGCTGGTGCTGGCGACCGTGGTGCTGTTCCGCATGAAGCAGCAGCGCTTCGCCTGGGTGACGATGGTGCCGGCCGCCTGGCTGCTGGTCTGCACGGGCAGCGCGGGCTTGTTGAAGCTCTTTTCGGCGGATCCGAAGGTCGGGTTCCTGGCGCACGCGGCACGGTATGGAGACGCGCTCGCCAGCGGCCAGGTGCTGGCGCCTGCCAAGGATCTCGCCGAAATGCGCCGCATCGTCTTCAACGATCGCATCGATGCAGCGCTCTGCGCGATCTTCCTCGCCGTGGTCTTCTCGATCTTCTTCTACGGCATCCGCACCTGCCTCCAGGCCCGGCGGATCGCCCGGCCGAGCGTGACGGAGATCCCGCCGACGCTCGCGCGGGTGGAGGCGGCGCAATGAGCCGGCTCGCCGCCCTTGCCGCCCGCGTGCGGGAAACGGCCCACCTCATGGTCGGCATGCCCTCCTATGCTGCCTATCGCCTGCACATGGAGCAGCATCACCCCGAAAGCCCGCCCATGAGCGAGGCGGAGTTCTTCCGCGATCGGCAGCAGGCCCGCTACGGCGGCAAGAACGGCGGTCGCTGCTGCTAACGAACGGGTCCCGCCCTTCCGGGCGACCCGCTGTCCGTCAAACGCCTTGAGCCCGTCCGTCAAGCGTGTAGGGCCGCACCCCCATGTCGCACGCACACCCCACCGCTCTCGGCCTAGATTTCGGCACCACCAACTCCGTCGCGGCGTTGGCGCGCGGCGGCGCGGCCGACCTCGTCCTGCTGGACGCACCCGACGGCCCGGATGCGGTGTTCCGATCCGCGCTCTGCTTCTGGCAGGACGAGGTGCCCGGCGGCGTCGCGTGCGAGGCCGGGCCGTGGGCCATCGCCGAGTATCTCGAGTACCCGGAGGGCAGCCGCTTCCTCCAGTCGTTCAAGTCGGTCGCGGCGAGCAGCGCCTTCGAACAGGCAACCGTCTTCGATCGGCGCTACCGCTTCGAGGACCTCGGCCGTCTGTTCCTCGACAAGCTCGCCGCACGGGCCGGCGGCGCGATCGCGGGCGTAGGCAGAGTTGTGGTGGGGAGGCCGGTGGAATATGCTGGACATCGGCCGGACGCCGCCCTCGCGCGCACCCGCTATGATGCGATGTTCGCGGGGCTGGGGGCGGAAATCCACTATGTCTACGAACCGGTGGGCGCGGCGTTCAGCTACGCTGCGCGCATCGACGATCCGGCGACCATCCTGGTGGCCGACTTCGGCGGCGGCACCAGCGACTTTTCGGTCGTCCACATTGCGGCACCGGGCGCCGCTCGCCGGTGCGAGCCGCTCGGCCACGCCGGCGTCGGCATCGCCGGCGATCGCTTCGATTATCGCATCCTCGACCATCTCGTCCTGCCGCTGCTGGGCAAGGGCAGCAGCTATCGCTCGTTCGACAAGGTTCTGGAGATCCCGCGCGGCTATTTCACCGACTTCGCCGACTGGTCGCGCCTGGCGCTGATGCGCAATCGCCGTACGCTGGCGGAACTCGACAAGCTGCGCCGCAGCGCGCTCGACCCGGACGCGATCGGGCGCATGATCGCGGTGATCGAGGAAGAGCAGGGCTTCCGCCTCTATGACGCGGTCGGCCGCGTGAAGCGCGACCTTTCGACAGCGGAGCATGCCCGATTCCGGTTCACCGGCGGCGGGCTCTCGGTCGAGGCAGAGGTTACGCGCGCGCAGTTCGAGGCGTGGATCGCCCCCGACGTCGTCCGCATCGAGGCAGCCGTCGACACTGCCTTGGCGACGGCAGGGGTGCCCCCGACCGCGATCGACCGCGTGTTCCTGACCGGCGGCACGTCGCTCACGCCGCGCATCCGCCGGCTCTTCAGCGAGCGGTTCGGCGACGAGAAGATCGCTAGCGGCGGCGAACTGACCTCGATCGCCCACGGTCTGGCGCTGATCGGCGAGCAGGAGGATGTCGCGGCCTGGGCAGCGTAGCGCGACATCGCCGTGGAAGATGCCGGCTGAGCAGCTATGCTGGCTCTGGGGCGACCGCGGTGGGTGCTGCGGTCTACGTCGGGGGAGCGGGCGATGGATCGAGGGACCGGCACGTCGCAGCCGCTGGAGCCCGTCGAGCGGCACCAGCCGAGCTTCTCGCTCGGCAATCGGCTGTCGCGGGTCGGCTGGGGGCTTTGCTGGCTGTTGCTTGCCCGGTGGACGCCGCCGCCGCTCCACCGCTGGCGTTGCATGCTGTTGCGCCTCTGGGGCGCGGAGATCGGCCGTGGTGCGCGCATCTACGGCTCGGTCCGGGTCTGGCACCCGGCGAACCTTGAGGTCGGCGAGGGATCGGTGCTCGGCCCGCGGGTTCGCTGCTACAACCAGGGGCGCATCAGGATCGGGCGGTCGGTGGTCGTCTCGCAGGACGCCAGCCTCTGCGCGAGCACGCACGACGTGGCCGACCCATTGTTCCCGCTCCGCCTGCGGCCGATCCGGATCGAGGATCACGCCTGGGTCGCCGCGGAAGCCTTTGTCGGGCCCGGGGTTCGGGTGGGGACGGGGGCAGTGCTCGGCGCGCGGGGCGTGGCGATGCGCGATCTCGCGCCATGGACCTTCTTCTCCGGCAACCCGGCGCAACCGCTGAAGCTGCGACCTCCGCTTCAAGAATAACCAGTCTGGTACGTTTCTTCTTTCCTACACCTGTCGTTCCGGATCACACCTGCCGCGGATTTCCATCTTCGGGAGGCTCCGTATGTCTTCTTCCATTCCCATCGACGTACCCGCACCGTTCGTCCCTGCCGTTGGCCTGTCGTTCGGGCAGCCGGGGGCCGACGCCGTGTTCGTGGACACCGCCAATCCCATGCCGGTGCGGCTGGCCCGCGGCCCGGCCGCCGCCTCGCCGCTGGCGGGAACCGCGTCCACGTCAGGCCGGGTCGGGCCGTTCGTGCCGGAACTCGATCGGCCGATCCACCTCACGCTGTCGGGAAGCTGGTCCGGCAGGGTGCGCGTGCTGCGATCCGCGGACGGCGGCGCTACGCTCGATCCGCTGACGCTTGCGGGCGAGCCTTGGGGCCTGTTCACGACCAACGCCAACGAACCGGTCGCGGAGGAAAGCGTCGCCGGCACGTGCTATTACCTCGAACTGTCGCTGCTCAGCGGCACGGTCGCCTATCGGGTGGCGCAATGAGCGCGGACCTGCTGGCGAGGGGGATCGGTGCGCGCGCGCATGCCGTCGCCCGGCGCAACGCGCGTGAAACCGCGATGCGGACCGCTGTGGCTGCACCGGTCGGCCCGCTCGCCTGCTTCACCGTGGCGGCAAGCCCGCCGCTCGTCACCACGACGGACGCTGCCGCGACCACCATCCCATCCGCCGTCCGGGTGGCGGCGACCAACGCCTGCTTCCGTGTGACCGGCACGCCGATCCTGGCGGTGGCAGCCGATCCCTCCGCATATGGTGCATCCGACGGAGCAGGGGGCACCGGCTTCGCGCGCCCGATCCAATGGGAGTGGATGAGCGACGCTGCGCAACTCGAACTGCTCGTGTTGAAGCACAATGCGCTGTTCGACGTCTTCGTCGACGGCCAGCTCGTCCAGGAAGGTGCGTTCGCCACCCCCGCGACCGGGGACCGCCGGCTGGTGAAGCTCGACTGGACTGCCACCGGCGATCCCCGCCGCCCGCGGCACTACCGGCTGGCTGGGATCAACCTCCTGTTCGGCGGCCTGTATCTCGACCCTGCCGGCAGCGCCTGGTTCCCTGGGGATGGTGCGCGACGTGGGTTCATCGCCGTCCTCGGCGACAGCTACAGCCAGGGCACGGGCGCACCCACGGTGGCGCGGACTTGGGCGGCGGCCGCCGCCGCACAGCTCCAGATGGATGCATGGAGCGACGGCGCGGGCGGTGCCGGGTGGAACAGCGGAGGCACGAATGTCCCGGCCCAGCGGGTGGCAAAGGGCATCGCCGCCCTCACCCGGGCGCCCGATCTGCTGGTCACGGCAATGGGCTACAACGACTTCGCCGCGGATGCGCCCGCTCTGGTCAGCCTGCGCGGGCGCTATGATGCGAGCGTCGCAGCGATGCGGTCGGCGTGGCCGGCGGCCCGCATCGTGACGCTCGGGCCTTGGACACCGCTCGGCCCGACGACCGCACTGGGGCGGGTCAGGGCGGCACTGATCGAGGCAGCGGCCGCCAATGGAGTGGCGTACGTGGACCTCGAGAACTTCGTCGGCGTCGGGAACCGCGGCATCTACACCGCCCCGGACTACGTCCATCCGACCGCCGCCGGCCATCTCTACCTCGGCCGCCGGATCGGGCAGGCGATCGCGGAGGCGCTGGCGTAGCCGCTAGAGGGGGGCGCCCGCGGGCGGCCCCCACGCCGGTCGGCGGGCAGGCGCCGCCCGCATCGCCGCGTTCGTCTCTGCGGCGGGCCGGCACGGGCGGTCCGCGGCCCGGCACGCGGCCACGAAGTAATAGGTGAGCAGGGAGGACTCCACCGAGAGGAAGCTGCCGGAAATCGCCGTCGACAACAGCAGGTAGAGCAGCGCCGCAGCCGCCTCCCGCCGCCCGGCGAGCGTAAGCGCCGCAACCCCCAAGAGCGCTGCGGCGAGTGCAGCAGCGCCCAGCACTCCGAAATAGAGCAGGAATTCGTAGATGCCGTTGGTGATCTTCGCCTCGCCGGTGCGCTCGGCATAGCCGGACGCAGCCGCGACCAGTTCGGCCGCGCCGATCGCTACGCCTGCCGGATAGGCGGCGAGCGTCTCTGCCACGGGCGCAAGGGGCGCCACGGTGCGGCGATAGGTAGATGCTTCCGCCTGAACCGCGGCATCGTTGCGCAGGCGCTGCTCGATTGCGGCGCCTTGCACCCCCGCAACCAGCACGGCCAGCGACGCCAGCGCAAGCGCGCCGCGCCGCGACCGGCCGAGCAGGATCGTGCCGATGGCGGCGGCCAGCACCAGCAGGCCGAGCGACTTCGTCAGCAGGAGAGCCGCTAGCAACACCCCCGCCGCCCGCATCGCGCGCCGGTGCTGGAGGAAGTCAATGAAGGCGAGCGTCCCCAGCACCCGGCCGCACATCGAGGGTTCGTAGTAGAGGCCGATCGCCCGCACGCCCCATCCCGGCTCCATCCGGAGATAGCCGTGCACCAGGTCGATGCCCAGCAGGGGCGCGACCAGTTCGAAGCCGGCGAGGCTTCCGGCCAGCCCGGCGACGAGCCACTGGGCACCTGCGACCAGGAGGACCATCGACGCGAGGGCGAAGGACCCCGGCAGTTGCAGCGGACGGGTGCTGAGGAATGCGAGGCCGATCAGCACCACGGATGCAGCCCACAGGGCATAGGATTGCAGAAAGGCGTCGGGAGCCGGCAGCAGCGTCGCCTCCGCGAGCGATGCGCCCAGGAACAGCAGCAGCGGCCACAGCAGCAGGGCTGCGTCGATGGCAAGGGGTGCCAGCGGCAGGCGAACCTCGCGCAGCGACGCCAGCAGCACGGCCGCCGCTGCCACGCCACCCAGGGTGACGGCGTAGCTCCCGACTTCCCCCACCCGCAGATAGAGGCCCAGCACGCTCGCCGTCGCCAGCAGCCGAAGCGGCAGGCGCTCCCGCGGATCGTCGGGGTGCAGGCGCCGCATCAGCGTGCTGAGCGGCGCGGCGCGATGCTGGTGAGCACCGTGAACAGCGCCGAGTGCAGCGCCCGCCGTCCGACGCTTACCGCCACCTTCCAGCGCGGCAGGCGCAGCACCGCACGCTGGATGGCAGCCGCTTCGCGGATCAACAGCCGCTTGTTGCTGGACATGGCGCCGCGCTCGAACCGGTTCACGCCGATCGTCTCGGCGAAGCTCGCCATCCGCGCGCCGGCCGCTGCCATGCGCGCGAGCGCATCATAGTCGCCGCAGACCCGGTATCGTTCGGTGAAAGGGTGCCGGAGGTGCAGCGTGCGCCGGACGAAGGTCGCCTGGTGCAAGCCGGGCTGGCCGTGCCACAGATAGGTCGGCGGCTTGGCCGGCCGGGCAAGTATGCGCCCGCCGAAATCCATCTGCGACCCGAAGAAGGCGATGTCCGGATCGCCGGACGCCGCCATGGCCATTGTGGCGCGATCGAGCGCATCCGGCCCGATCAACCGGTCGCCCGCATTGAGGAACAAGACGCGATCGCCGCGGGCGAGCCGCAGCCCCTTGTTCATCGCGTCGTAGATGCCGGCGTCCGGCTCCGAAGCCCCCCGTGCGGCGCGCTGATCCAGGAGGGTTTCCACCAGCGGCCGGGTTGCGTCCGTCGACGCGCCATCCACCAGGATCCACTCGAAGGCGCGCAGGCGCTGCTCGTCGAGCGAGCTTCGGGTCCGCTCCAGTCCCGCCCGGTCGTTGCGCACGATCGTGATGATCGAGAGCGGGGGGCTCATGCGGCCGCCTGCGCGACGGCGGGTCGAAGCGCACGCGCATAGACGCGCAGATAGGCGTCGAGCATCGCGGCTCCCGACCAGATCTGCCGCGCCCGCCGCGCCAGTTCGGCAGGGGGCATGCCGCCATAGAGCATTGCCTCGCGTCCGGAGCGGACCAGCGCCAGCGCTTCGGCCGCGGACTGCACGCAGCGGCCGCCGACGAGCGCGAGCATCTCGCGGGCCGCGCTCGAAGGATAGGCGAGCACATAGCAGCCCGCACTCAGCGCCTCGATGATGGTGAGCGGGGCGTTGTCCATGCGGGAGGGAAACAGCAGCCCGCGCGCGCCTCCATAGAGCGTCGCCAGCGCCGCGCGGGAGCGGACCTCGCCATGCTCGACGGCAGCGGTGTCGCGAAACGGGTTGCCGCGACCGATAAGACCGACCGTCACGCCGGGCTCCGCCGCCAGCGCACGGACGAGCCCGGGGTCGATCTTGCCCGGCGCGCCGAGATCCGACGCGCAGAACAGGTGCCCGCGGCGGTCCGTTGTCGCGAGGGGAGGGCCGAGCGCGGCCTCGAACCCGAGGTCGAGTGCGTTGGGTACACAGACGACTTCCAGGTCCGGAAAGATGCGGGCGTGGTCCCGCGCGAGGTGGTGGGAAGGGCAGACGATCGTCAGCCGCTCGCCGAGCATGCGCAGCGCCCTGTGCCGCGCCCGGCGGACCGCCGCCGACCGGTCCAGGAGGGTCGGCAGGTCCTCGAAGCGCCGGTTCCCGCACTCGCCGCAGCGGCGCGTCCAGCCGGAACAGTCGCGCACGAAGCCGCAGCGACCCGTCAGCAGCCACCAGTCGTGGGCGGTGATCACCACCGGCTTTCCGCTGTCCCGCAGCATCCGCGCGAGACCGCCCCATCGGACGTACCAATGATGCACCGCGTGCAGGTGGATCACGTCCGCCTCGGCGGCCGCGCCGCGGATCAAAGCGGCGCCGGCCGTCACCAACTCGCCTCCGCCCAGCAGATGGGTCGCGAAATTGGCGAGCACGACGGGCCGCGAGCCGATCATCTCGACCTCGGGCTCGGCCAGCGCCTGCGGGTCCGGCGCGATCCCCGATCCATAGCCGTAGAGCAGCCGCGGCCGGTGACCGGCAGCCCCCAGCCGCTGGTGCAGATCATAGGCCATGCGCCCGGCGCCGCCCTGGGTGGCGCGGATGTTGAGGGCGAGGATCCGCATGGGCGGAAGGGACGTGCTGCCGCCCGTCACGCCCACCCTCCACCCGTGCCCGAGATCGCGCGGAGCGCGAGTGCCGGCGCCCGCTTCAGCGCCCGCGCCGTTGGGCACCGGAGCAGCGAGCGCAGCATGTATGGGAGCGCCGCGCGCGTGCGTTCGAAGCGGCTCTCGATCTCCGCGAGCGTCCACAGATGCTCTGCGGCGACATAGCGTTGCTCCGCCGCGCTCGACGCCATCGCCGCCGCGCGTCGATGGACCAGCGCATGCCCCGCCTCGACGGCCTGCGCGGAGGTCGTGATGCGGGGGTGCGGCCCCACGTCCTGGAAGGTGAGCGGTTCGGCGAGAAAGGCGAAGCGGCCGCGCTGACTCAGCCGCAACCAGAGTTCCCAGTCCTGGCAACTCGGTAGTTCGGGATCGAAGCCCCCCACCGCGCGAAAGGCGTCGGTCCGGACGCAGACGCTCGAGCAGCTGCCGACGAAGTTCCAGCCTGCGACAGCCACGCGGAGCGGCCAGCGCGCCGGCGGCGCACGTCCGACCGTTCCCCGGCCGGTGCCGGCACCGGATCGCGTGAGCTGGGCACGATTGTAGGAGAGCACGGCACCCGGCGCGGCGAGGGCTGCGCGGTGGCTCGCCAGGCGGTGCGGCAGCCACCAATCGTCGGAATCGAGAAAGGCGAGCACGTCGCCCGCCGCCTGCCGGGCAGCGAGATTGCGCGCCGCTGCCGCCCCGGTGCTCCGCTCCTGCCGCAGCAGCCGCGTGGCCGGCGTGGCTGCCACGAGCTCGGCGGTGCGTGCTGCCTCCTCGGGGCAGGAGCCGTCGTCCACCACCAGGATCTCGCGCGGCGACTCGGTCTGCGCCGTCACGCTGGCAAGGGCGCGGGCAAGCTTGTCGGCGCGATCGCGGGCAGGGATGATGACGGAGATGCGCATGTCGCTCATGCCGCGCGCGCTCCGATGGAGGAAAAGGGCCGGGGCAGGTGGATGTGCGCCCCATGGCGCGCGACCGTGACGACCAGCACCGCGATGCCCAGCGCCTGCCCCAGCAGCGACGCCTGGAGCACGGCCGCCAGCGGGGGAAGGCCGGCACGGCTGAGGGCCGCTGCGCCCAGCACGGTGGCGCCCAGCGCGATGCCGCCGCCCAGGCACCGCTGCCATAGCCAATCGCCGCCCAGCGCTGCGATCGAGCAGTGGCTGTAGGCGGCGACACAGGCGGTCACGGCCGCGATCGGGATCAGCTGGGGCCGGAGCGCCAGCGCCAGCTGCACCAGCGTGAGGTGGCCGATCTGCGGCAGCATCGCCGCTGCCGGGCCGAGCAGTAGCAGCGCCACGGCATTGAGGGCGAAGACCAGTGCTCCGGAGACGAGTGCCGGACGCAGGTCGAGCGTGCGCCGGCTCCCGCTGTCGTAGTAGCGCTTGAACCGCGCCGTCACGGTCACAGACAGAAGCGCGACCTCCAGCCCGAGGATGCGCTGGTACAGCGCGACCTGGGGTGTCGCCGTATGCCCCAGGCTCGCCACGATCAGGATCGGCGCGTTGAAGGTCGCGGCAGCGACGAGCATCTCGATCCCTACCAGGCTGGACCGTCTGGCCAGGAGCGTCACGCCTGCCGCTACCCACCGGACCCGCGCGCGCAACAGCATCGCCGCACCCCGTGCCCAGCTTTTCGCGGTACCAGCAGCCGCGATCGACAGCCCCAGCCCTCCGAAGGTGGCAAGCAGGTAGAGCAGCAGTGCGCGCGCCACATCGAGCTGCGTTCCGGCCGTAAGCGAAAGCGCCACGGCCATGCAGAAGAACAGCGCGGGTGCCGCCTCGAGCAGGATCGCGGCCGTGACCCGTTCCCGGAGCAGCAGCAGGTGGCGATTGAGGCCGGCCAACTGGAACAGGATGTTCGCCGCGAAACCCAGTGCGAGCGCTGCCGCGGGCACCTCCGTCCGCCATCCGTGGAGCAGCAGTAACGGGAGCAGCAGCGCCGTCGTGCCGGTGCGGAAGCCGAGGCTCCAGAGCACCAGCACCGGGATCGGCCGGCCGCGATGGGCGAGGCGGAACTGATAGCGCCCGAGCCCGAAGTCGGCGGCCTGTGCCGCGACGCCGGCGGTCGACAGCACCAGCGAATAGCTGCCGAACCCTTGGGCGCCCAGCGCCTGGGTGAGCAGCGCCAGCGTCAGGAGTTGCGCGACGAGGCCCGATCCCTTGGTCGCGAATTGGGCGATTGCCGCCGCTGCCCGCCCGCTCATGCGGCAACGACTCCCACCCGCGCGACGAAGGCGTCCAGGATCGCGCCACGGCTCCAGCGCGTCTCCGCCCGCGCGCGAGCGAAGACGCCCATCGCTTCAGCCCCGGGAGCGTCGTCGATCAGCGCGGCGATCGCCTCGGCCATGGCGGCGGGATCCCCCGGCGGCGTCACCAGCCCGCACCCCTCCACCTCGCGCGCGAGGCCCGAGCCGACGGTTGCGGTGGCCACGATGGGGCGTCCGCTCGCGAGCATGTTCGCGAGCTTCGACGGCAGCACGAGATCGGCCGTTCCGGCGAGCTGCGGCAGCAGATGGACGCTCGCCAGGCCCAGCAGTGCGCCCATCCGTTCCGCGGGCTGGAGCGGACGGAACTGGATGTTGGTGAGGCCCGCGGCCCGCGCTTCCAGCCGGGCCCGGTTCGGTCCCTCGCCGCAGACGACGAAGACGATGTCCTCGCGATGGGCGAGCCGGTGCGCCGCCTCCACCAGGATCTCGATGCCCTGCTTGTTGGCGATGTTGCCGGAATACAGCGCGACGTGCCGGTTCCCCAGGCTCCATTCGGCGCGATAGCCCGATGGCACCCCCAGCGGCGTGATCGTATCCACCTCCGCCCAGTTGCGGAATTCGACCACGCGTCGGGCGGGAACGCCCTTCTGCTCCAGGCGGCGGCACATCTGTGGCGAGATGCTGCTCACCGTCTGCGCGGATCTCAGCACCACCGCCTCGAAGGCGCGTGCCATCCGGGCGAGTGGACCTGCGCCCTCCAGCAGGCCCGTCGCGAACGCCGCTTCGACCTCGAAATCCTGGACGTGGACCCAGAGCGGCGCCCCTGCGATCCGCGCCGCCAGCTTCGCGACGGGCACCGACAGAAGGGAAGGCGCCACCGTCAGCACGAGGTGCGGCCGGAAGCAGGCTGCGGCTGCCAGCATCGGGGGCAGGGCCGCGAGCGCAAAGCTCAGGTGATGCGCCACTCGGCGGACGCCGGAAGGGTGCCGGGGCACGTACAGCGGGCAGCGCCAGACCGTCGTCCTGCCGCGCGCCTCGCGAGTGTAGAGCGTGCGCGAGCATTCCGGGGAGAGCGACCAGCCGGGATAATAGGGCTTGGCGGTGACCAGCCGCACCTCGTGCCCCGCCGCTGCGAGTGCCGCAACGGCGCCCGCCGTATAGGGCCCGATTCCAACGGGTTCCGGTGCATGGTTGATGCCCAGGATCAGGATACGCATGGCTGCATCTGCTGCTGGTAGTGGGCGTAGACCTGGGCGATGCCGTCGCGCAGCCCGATCCGGGGCTGCCAACCGGTGGCCCGCAGGCGGCGGCTGTCGAGCAACTTGCGCGGTGTGCCGTCGGGCTTCGTCGGGTCGCAGCGGAGCGTCCCTTCGAAGCCCACCACTTCCGCCACCAGCCGAGCCAGGTCGAGGATCGGAATATCGACGCCAAAACCGATGTTTACAGGACAATCCTGCGAATAGATGCTCATCAGGTGGACGCACGCGTCGGCAAGATCGTCCACGTGCAGGAACTCGCGCCGCGGTGTGCCGCTGCCCCAGATCTCCAGCGTGTCGGCATTGCTCAGCTTCGCGGCATGCGCCTTCCGGATCAGGGCCGGCAGCACATGGCTTGTCTCCAGGTCGAAGTTGTCGCCCGGGCCGTAGAGGTTGGCGGGCATCACCGAGATGAAGTCGCACCCGTGCTGGCGGCGATAGGCCTGGCAGAGCTTGATGCCCGCGATCTTGGCGATCGCATACCATTGGTTGGTCGGCTCCAGCGGCCCGGTGAGAAGTGCGTCCTCGGAAATCGGCTGGTCTGCGGACTTCGGATAGATGCAGCTGGATCCCAGCAGCATCAGCTTGCCCACCCCCGTGCGGTACGCCGCCTCCACCACATTCGCCTCGATCAGCAGGTTGTCGTAGAGGAAGTCCGCCGGTGCGCGATCGTTGGCCAGGATGCCGCCGACCTTGGCCGCCGCGAGGAAGATGGCGTCCGGACGGTGGGCCATCATCCATCGCTCGACGGCATCCTGCCGCCTGAGGTCGAGCTCGGTACGCCCGGCGGTGAGGATCGTGCACGCTTCGCGCTCAAGACGCCGGACCAGCGCGGAGCCGACCATGCCGCGATGCCCTGCAACCCACACGCGCTTGCCTGCGAGCGGGAAGCCTTCACTCGGCACTGCAACGTTGCTCCCGTGCGACGGCGATCAGATCCTCGCGCACCATCTCGGCGCAGAGGGCATCCCACTTCGTGCCGTGCTCCCAGCCGAGGCGCTCCCGCGCCTTGCTCGGGTCTCCGATCAGCAGGTCTACCTCGGTCGGTCGAAAATACCTCGGGTCGACCTCCACCAGTGTCCGGCCGGTACGCGCGCAGATGCCGGCCTCTTCCACGCCGGAGCCGCGCCATTCGAGCGGGAGCTCCACCAGGTCGAAGGCCTTGGCGACGAAGTCGCGCACCAGCGTGGTTTCGCCGGTCGCGAGGACATAGTCGTCGGCCCAGTCCTGCTGCAGCATCATCCACATGCCGCGGACATATTCACGGGCATGGCCCCAATCGCGGCGCGCATCGAGGTTGCCGAGGTAGAGCTTGTCCTGGAGCCCCAGCTTGATGGCTGCGGCGGCACGCGTGATCTTGCGGGTGACGAAGGTTTCGCCGCGCAACGGGCTCTCATGGTTGAAGAGAATGCCGTTCGAGGCATGCACGCCATAGGCCTCGCGATAGTTCACGACCATCCAGTAGGCGTAGAGCTTGGCGGCGGCATAAGGGCTGCGCGGGTAGAAGGGCGTGGTCTCGCGCTGCGGCACTTCCTGCACCAGCCCGTAGAGCTCGGAGGTCGACGCCTGGTAGAAGCGCGTCCTGTCCCCCAGCTTGAGCAGCCGGATGGCTTCCAGCAGGCGGAGCGTACCGACTGCATCGGCATTGGCGGTATATTCCGGCGTCTCGAAGCTCACCGCGACGTGGCTCTGCGCGGCCAGGTTGTAGATCTCGTCCGGCTGCGTTTCCTGCACCACCCGGATCAGGTTGGTGCTGTCCGTCATGTCACCATAGTGGAGGATGAAGCGCGGATCCTCGACGTGCGGGTCCTGGTACAGATGCTCGATCCGCGACGTGTTGAAGGAGGAGGATCGCCGCTTGATGCCGTGAACGGTGTAGCCCTTGGACAGCAGCAGCTCGGACAGATAGGCGCCGTCCTGGCCGGTGATGCCGGTGATCAATGCGGTCTTGCCGGTGCTCACGGTCGTTCCCCCCTTGCGTGATCGTCAGCTGGTGGTCGTCTGCTCCATGGCGTTCGCTCGCGCGTCCCGCCGCGCAGCGTCTGTCGTGGTCTCGACGGGACGATCACGGCCCTGCGTTTCGCCCGCCGGCGCGCAGGTCGCTCGCCACGGGGCAGACGCAGATGCCGGCGTGCCGCGTGCGAACTGGCTCCGCGCCACCGCCGCTATGGCTTCGCAGTCGAGGGGCATTCCGCCCGAGCGGGCGCGCTGCAGCACCGCGATTCTGCGGGCGAGCGGTGTCCCGGAGAGGGTGCCGATGCTTGCGACGAATGCGCTCCGCCAGTCCGGCGCAGCCAGGAGTTGCGCCGCGACTGCGGAACGGCCCGCTGGGGATGCTTCCAACTGCAAGAGCGCCGCATCGGTGGCCGCGCTGCGCTGCCCGGTGCGCAGCAGCGCGTCCAGCCGCTCTGCCGCGAGCCGGTGGTCCTGCGCTTCCAGCCCGGCGCCCAGCCAATAGAGCTGGGCGGCCGGATTGCGCCATCCCAGCCGCGCGCTGACCGCAAAGGCATCGTGCGCTGCTACCGGATCGCCCGCCTTCAGGGCCACGGCACCCAGCAATGCGCTCGCGCCAGCGTCCATCGGGCTGGCGGCGACCGCCGCTGCGGCGCGAGCGCGCGCCCGCATCGGATCGGCCGAGACGAACGCCTCCCGCGCGGCCTGGATCGACGCACCGGGCGCGAGACCAGCTGGCAGCATGCCGACCGGCATGCCCGTGCGCTCGGCGGCACTGGCAAAGCACGCGAGCGCAAGCGGCACGGCGCCCAGGCGCGTCAGGATCGCTTGCGCGTTCATTCGGCCGCCTGTCGAAGCGGCTCGGCCTCGCCATAGTCGTAGTAGCCAACGCGGTAATGGCCCATGCCGGCCGTGCGCAGGTCGAACTTGGTGAGCACCAGCCCCAGGATGGCGGCGCGTCCGGCGCGGAGCCGGCGCAGCGCGTCCTTGGTGGCGCCCCTGCTGCGGCGACCTGCCTCGACCACGAAGACCGTCGCCTCCGCTTGCGCAGCGAGCGTCGGCGCATCCGCAAGCCCCAGCACCGGCGGGGCGTCGAGCACGATCGTCTCGAACCGCTCAACGAGAGCCGCCATCATCTCCGCCATGCTCGCGCTCCCCAGGAGCTCCGCCGGGTTCGGCGCTACCGCACCTGCCGTCAGAACCGCGAGGCCGAGCGCCCGAGAATCCTGCAGTGCGCTCTCCAGCCGTGCCTGACGGGCGAGCACGTCGCTCACGCCGCAGTCGTTCGGAAGTTCGAGCATGCGGTGGAGCGAGGGCCGGCGCAGGTCTAGGTCGACCAGCACGACCCGCCTGTCCAGCCGCGCGAGGCCCGCGGCGATCGCATAGCTGGTGGTCGACTTTCCTTCGCCCGGCTGGCTGCTCGTTACCAGCAGCGTTCGGGGCAGCCCGTGCGGGCTGGCATGCACCAGGGCGCTCCGCAGCGCGTTATACGCCTCGCCGGCCGGGGAGCGGGGCCGCACCACCTCGGCCGCGATGTCCTGGACGCGCGGGATGGCTCCCAGCAGGGGCAGCCCCAGCTTGCCCTCCACTTCATCGGGTGCCCGCACGGCGTCGTCGAACTGCTCGCGCACCAGCACCGTCGCACCCGCGAGGATCAGCCCGAGCGTCAGCGCGACCAGCAGGTTCAGCGCCAGCTTCGGCGAAGAGGGGGCAAGCGGCGGCTCGGCTCTGTCGACGATCGACAGGTTGTTGGCGTTGATCCCCGCCGCCGCGCTCAGTTCCTTGTAGCGCTGGAGCAGCCCGTCATAGAGCGTGCGATTGGTGTCGGCCTCCCGTGCGAGGATGGCATAGCGCACGCCGCGGTCCTGCTCGGCGAGCGTGGCCTGCTTCAATCCTTCCACCTGCGCCGCCAGAGCGCGTTCGCGGCCAAGGGCATCGCGATACTGGTCGTGGATCGAGCTGCGGATTGCGGTGGCGAGGGTGGAGACCTGCCGGTCCAGCTCCGCCTGCTGGAACTCCAGCTGGCGTACGCTGGGATGCTCGCTCAGATGCCGCGCGCGTTCGCGCTGGAGCTCCGCAGCGCCGGCCGCGCGCTGCTCGAGCAGTCGTTCGACCGCCTGGTTGCCGAGCACTTCGGGTATGTTCAGGACCGGCACCGGAGAGATCGCGCGCCACTTCTGCTCGGCGGCGATGCGGGCGGCACGGGCGTCGTTGGCGGCGCCGTTCAGCTGCACGAGGCTGGCTGCGGTGACCGAGCCAGGGATGCCGGCGTGCGATCCCTCGCCGGTGTCTGCGGTGCGGATGAGCCGTGCCGCCCGGGCATAGTGGGTCAGGGCGCGCTCCGAATCCTCCAGCCGCAGCTTCGCTGCCGCCAGTTGGCGCGACAGGAAGTCGCGCGCATAGGCGGAGCTGTCGAATTTGCGCTGAAGGTTCGCCGCGATGAATTCGTCGGCGTAGGCGTTGGCAATCCGCGCGGCCAGGGCGGCGTCGGTGCTCTCGAACGCGATGCGGGCCACGCGGGAGTTGCGCGGCAGCGCGGCGGCAAGCTGCTCCTGCAGCAGCCGCAGGGTCGCGTCCCGGCTGCGCGCGGTTTCGCCCGTGGTCGGCGCCTCCTGCGGCGCCGCGGCCTCCATCGCATGGAAGAACGCAGGATCGCCGAACAGCTTCAGGCGCTGCGCCACGCGGATCGCGAGCGTTCGGCTCCGGAGCACGTCCGCCTGGGTCTGGAGAAAGCGGTCCGCGTCGGCATAGCCGGCCTGCGGCTGTACCTCGGCACCTTCCAGCACCCGATCCGCTTCCTGGTCGATCTGGATGCTGGCGGTTGCGACATATCTGGGGCTGATCAACAGCGTCACCATCAACCCGCCCAGCAGTGCCGTCGCCAGTGTTGCGGCGATGAGCAGGCGGTTGCGGCCGAGGATCGACAGCAGCGCCGTCAGGTCGATGCGAAGGGCTGCGTCGGGCGCCGGTTCCGCGGCGCGGGGCAGGGCAGCGACGGGCACGGAGGCGAGGGACAAGGCCGGCGCTCCTAGAAGGTGCGAAACGCGCTGACGAGCGGCGCGGTGGTGAGGAAGTCGCGGAAGGCGCCCTTCACGGCGTCGAAGCCCACGACGACCACGTCGCCGCCGAGCAGCTCCGGATCGGGTGCCCGGCCGTTGCGGATCGCCGCGACGTCGAACACCGCGCCCGCGCGCCTGCCGTTGATCGTGCGGAAGACCACCACTTCCTGCAGCCGGGCAACCCGCGTCGGGCTTCGGGCGCGGGCGAGCGCCTCCAGCAGGGTCGGCGCGCCCGTGATGTCATAGACCCCCGGCATGGTGACGTTCCCCTCCACCGTCACCTGCTGCGAGACGGAGGCGGTGACCGACACGGTGACCTGCGGGTCGACCAGATACCGGGCTCCGAGCTGCGCGGCGATCTCGCGGGAGAGCTGATGCGCCGTCTTGCCGCGGGCCTGCACGGTTCCGACCAGGGGCATCAGCAGGTTGCCGGAGGCGTCCACCTGAACATCGCGCTGCGACAGCTCCGGCTCCTGGAACACGGCGATGGCGAGCACGTCGAGCGGGCCGATCCGGTACGCGCCGCGGGTGGTGCCGGCCGCAGGCGGCGGGATCACGGCATAGGCATCGGGCCCGTGCGGCAGCCCCGCGCGCGGCGACTGGCAGGCCGACAGCAGCCCCATGGCCAGCAGCACGACCGGACCCACGCGCATCATGCGACCTCTCTGCGCCGTGGCGGGTGGGCGAGCATGCCGATTGCGATGGCGGCGACGCAGGCGAGCGTCATGGCGCGCATCGGGTAATCGACCAGCGCGTGCAGCGCGAAGATGCCAAGCGTGGCGAGCGCGAACAGCAGCTGGGCACGGCGCTCCGGCGCCACGCCGGCGCGCAGCAGCGGCGCGGCGCGCCGGAGGACCGCGGCGGCCGCCGCGAGCAGCAGCAGCGGGGCGGCGGCGCCTGCTTCGAGGGTGAACTCCAGATAGTCGTTGTGCGCGCGATTGGCGGCGGTCGGATCCACCGTTTCCAGCCGCTCGGCGGCGGCAAAGACCGGCACGAAACTGCCGATGCCGGTGCCGGCGGGCCAGCTTCGTGCAATTGCATGCAGCGTGTCGATGCGCAGATCGGCGCGGTTGTCCGGCGCCAGCGCGAGCCGTTCCCAGCTGTGGCGCAGTGCCGGAGCGCCGCTGGCGAGCGCCAGCGCGGCGCTGCCGATTACCAGCGTCCCAGCCGCCCAGCCGAACGCCTGCCGCCTGCGGAACCGCCAAGGCCGGAGCATCAGCGGCGCAAGCACCAGCGGCACGAGCGCCAGCATCATCCCGGCTCGCGAGCGGGTGAGCAGGACGGAAAGCAGCAGGAACAGCGCCAGCATCGACCAGGCGAGACGCGCAGAGAGGGTGCGCAGCAGTTCCGGGCGCGCCGCCGCCAGGGCGAGCATCGCGACGATCCCGGAGACCAGCAGGTCGGCAGCGGCGTTGCGATTGGCGAACAAGCCGCTGGCGTAGTCGAACCCGCGGCTGCCGTAGAAGCGGAGCGCTCCCGCACTCCCGCTCGCCACCTGCGCCACGCCGACCATGGCCGATAGCGCGGCGGCTGCGACCACCACGGCGAGCAGCTTGGTTCGCTCGACCAGCGGAGCACGGGCCACGAACGCGAGCACCACCAGCGGCGGGATCAGCGACAGCGCCGAGGCGAGGGTGCGGTCCGGCGTCATCGAAACCGGCATCCACTGGCCGGCCGCCCCGACGAGTTCGAGCGCCGCAAGCTCCGTCTCGCGTCCCGGAAGCCCCTGCCAGAGCAGGGGCGGCAGGGGCACCAGGTGCAGCAGCGCGATCCCCGGCAACGCCGCGACGAAGGCGATCGGCAGCCGATCGATGTGGACCGGGGCCTCGGCCGGGAGGAACGACCAGAGGACGGCAGCGCCGATCGCGGCGAGTTCCACTGCCAGTTCCGCGCGTGGTTCCGGCGATCCGCCGCCCCCGATCAGCAGCGCGACCGCCACGAGTCCTATGCACAGGGCGGACCGGGCATGAGCCGGGACCGTCCTTCCGGCACGATCCGCGCGTGCCGCCGCAATCCGCATCGGTGCCGAGATCATGGGCGCACCTCGCGCAAGCACGGTTCCGCTCCGGTCGGAGCAACCGTGGGATGAAGGAAGGGGGTGCGGCGAGTGCCGACGCCCGCCGCGCTGCCGGCGATCAGCCTTCGCTGTCGGGCTGGCCTGACGCTGCCACGGCGACCGTCACAGCGACGGCCGTGCCGATGCCCAGGCCGATGAAGAGCGGCAGGCCGATCAGGCGGCTCGGATCGGGCACCGGGGGAACCGCGCGCCGGGGCGCGACCGACCGCTGCGCCGTTGCGCGCATCCGTGGGAGCGAATCCTCCGACCGCCGCGCCGCCGCTGCGCTTGCGACGCTCCCCAGCGCCACCGCGATCAGAATGGCCGCCTTTAGCACCCCTCCGCTTTTCGGCATCTCGTCCCCCGACTCCATGTCTATAGTTAACAATATCCTAACCGGATGCCTTGGCAACAGACGAGAACAAGAAAAATGCCAGACGATAGTTGGTGTGCTGCCCCATTTCGGATCATGCCAGCGAAGGTGTACTTCATCGATACTTCGATCTGTCGCGTTCGACTCGGTGGGGCGGGGTTTTGTCGGGCAGAGGGACGGGGCGCGCAAAAGAACCGCGTCCGACGCCCCGGTTTGCGCGTGGGTAGATGACGCGGCGCCCGGAGGGCGCTATCGGCGCTTTCCATGAAACACGCGCTCCCCGTCACCCGCGAGGCCGATTTCGCGGCCTGGTACCAGTCCGTCATCACTGAGGCCGACCTCGCCGAGGAATCCGGCGTCCGCGGCTGCATGGTCATCCGGCCATGGGGCTATGGCATCTGGGAACGCATCCAGCGCCTGCTCGACGACCGCATCAAGGCGACGGGGCACGAGAACTGCTATTTTCCGCTGTTCATCCCGCTCTCCTACTTCGAAAAGGAAGCCGAGCACGTCGAGGGCTTCGCCAAGGAGATGGCGGTCGTCACCCATCACCGGCTGGTGGCGGACGGCAAGGGCGGGCTGGTGCCCGATCCCGAGGCGAAGCTGGAAGAGCCGCTGGTCGTGCGGCCGACGTCGGAGACGGTGATCGGCACCGCCTTTTCGCGGTGGGTCCAGTCGTGGCGCGACCTGCCGGTGCTCATCAACCAGTGGGCGAACGTCGTGCGCTGGGAAATGCGCACCCGCATGTTCCTGCGCACCAGCGAGTTCCTGTGGCAGGAGGGGCATACCGCCCACGCCTCCGCCGACGAGGCGCGCGAGGAGACGCTCAAGATCCTGGAGCTCTACCGCAGCTTTTCCGAGGACTGCCTTGCCGTCCATGTCATCGCGGGCGAGAAGCCGGAGAACGAGCGTTTCCCCGGCGCCGTTGCGACCTACAGCATCGAGGCGATGATGCAGGACGGCAAGGCGCTGCAGGCCGGCACCTCGCACTTCCTGGGCACCAACTTCGCCAAGGCGCAGAACATCCGCTTCCAGAACGCGAACGGCGAGCTGGAGCTGGCGAACACCACCAGCTGGGGCGTGTCGACCCGCATGATCGGCGGCGTCATCATGGTCCACGGCGACGACGACGGCCTGCGCGTGCCGCCCAAGATCGCGCCGTGGCAGGTGGTGATCGTGCCGATGCTGCGCGACAAGCCGGAGGACGAGGAAGTCGTCGCCTATTGCCGCGAGTTGCAGGCGGCGCTCGCCGGCCAGAGCGCGCTGGGCGAGCCCGTGCGCGCGCTGCTCGACCTGAAGCCCGCCAAGGCCGCCAACAAGCGCTGGGGCTGGGTCAAGAAGGGCGCGCCGATCCTCGTCGAGGTCGGTCCGCGCGATGCCGCGGGCGGCAACGTCTCGGTGCTGCGCCGCGACAGGCTGTACCGTGAGGACGGCAAGCTCGACAGCGCGATCCTGCCGCGGGATGGCTTCGTCGGCGACGTCGGCGCGACGCTGGAGGCGATCCAGACGGCGCTGCACGACCAGTCGGTCGAGAAGCTGCGTGCCCGCATCACGCCGGTGGACGACTGGGCCGGCGTCGAAGCGCATTTCGCCGAGGGCGTCGTGAACCCGGGCTGGGTGGATGTGCGCTGGGTCCGCCCGACCGGCGCAGAGCTGGACCAGGTCGTCGAGCGGCTGAAGGCGCTCAAGCTCACCATCCGCAATGCGCCCACGGCGCAGACCGGCCATGACGAGGGTCCGTGCGTGTTCACCGGCCGCCCCTCGGTCGAGCGGATCCTGATCGGTCGCGCCTATTGAGCGGGACGGCCTTTCGTGCCCGCGGACGCGGGGGCGTCGTGATCGGAACCGCTGGCCCTTCTTGGTCATCCTGACGAAAATCAGGATCCATTGCCGCTCCGCCAGATGCTGAAGCGCTGCGTCTATGGATGCCGACGTTCGTCAGCATGACGGGAAGGGCGGAGGGTTCGCGAAGATCCCGCCTGCGCGGGAGCACAGGAAGCGCGTGATCCTATGGGGCGGGATAACCCCGCACCAGGCCCTCAGCTGTGATCGTCCGAGGTGTGCCCCGTGTCGCGCCGTCGCCACAGGAACAGGAAGGCCGCCGCGACGACCAGGACGATGAACACGACGATCATTTGGTTGGTGGTCATCTACGCACCTCTTCAAAGCCCCGCTTCGCAACGAGGCTAGGGGCCGGGGGTTAACGCGCAGTAAGTTTCGCCGCCGTCACGCAGTCCATTGGCCTTGGGGCCGCGGGCGCCTATCTTTGCCCCACATGGCAAAGAAACAAATCGCCCCCGGCCTTCCGACGCGCGAGCAGATCCTCGACTTCATCACCACGTCGGACACGCCGGCCGGCAAGCGTGAGATCGCGCGCGCCTTCGGCCTCTCGGCCCAGCAGAAGATCACGCTCAAGGCGCTTCTGAAGGACATGGCCGACGAGGGGCTGATCGACAGCGCGCCCGGTCGCGCCTTCCACAAGATGGGGGGGCTTCCGAAGGTCACGGTGTTGCGCGTAGCCGATGTCGATGACGGCGGCAGCGTCTGGGCCGTACCCGAGCGATGGGAGGCGGAGACTCCCCCGCCGCGGCTGCGCATCCGGGAGAAGGGCAAGCGTTCAGCGCTCGGCGTCGGTGATCGCGTGCTGGCGCGTACCGAGGAGGCGGGCTCCGGCTGGATCGCGCACCCGATGAAGACGCTCGCGCGCGGCGAGGAACTGATGCTGGGCGTCCTTCACGAAGAGGGCGGGCGGCTGTGGCTCCAGGGCGTGGAGAAGAAGGAGCGGCGCGACTTCATGGTCGCCGACGCGGGAGACGCGCGCCCGGGCGACCTGGTGCTCGCAGAAAAGGCCGGGCGGCCCCCCCGGATCACCGCGCGCGTGACGCAGCGGCTGGGCGATCCGTTCGAGGCGCGCAGCTTCTCCCTGATCGCGATCCACAAGCACTCGATTCCGGACGTGTTCGGCGCCGAGGTGATCGAGGAGGCGGAGCGCATCGCCAAGGCGCCGCTGGGCGACGACCGCGAGGACTTGCGCGACCTGCCGATCGTCGCGATCGACCCCGCCGACGCGCGCGACCACGACGACGCGGTGTGGGCCGCACCCGACGACGATCCTGCCAACGAAGGCGGGTGGAAGGCGATCGTCGCGATCGCCGATGTTAGCTTCTACGTCCGCCCGGGCGGCGCGCTCGACCGTGAGGCGCGCAAGCGCGGCAACAGCGTTTATTTCCCCGATCGCGTGGTCCCGATGCTCCCCGAGACGCTGTCGGCCGACGTGTGCTCGCTCAAGGAAGGCGTCGATCGCGCAGCGCTCGCCTGCCACCTTCAGGTTGCCAAGGACGGCAAGCTTAAGGGCTGGCGCTTCACCCGTGCGGTGATCCGCGTCGCCGCCAACATCGCCTATGAGGATGCGCAGGCGGCGATCGACGGCACCGGCGACGAGGTGGCGCCGGACTTGGTGGAAACGGCGCTACGCCCGCTCTGGGATTGCTGGCGCGCGCTCTACAAGGCGCGGGAGGCGCGCGAGCCGCTCGACCTCGACCTACCCGAGCGCCGCATCGTGCTCGATGAAAAGGGTCGGATTCTCTCGGTCGCCCCGCGCGAGCGGCTCGACGCGCACAAGCTGATCGAGGACTATATGATCGCGGCCAACGTCGCCGCGGCCAAGGCGCTGGAGGCCAAGAAAGCGCCGGTCATGTATCGCATCCACGAGCCGCCGAGCCGCGAGAAGCTGGTCGCGCTGAAGGACTATCTCGAGACCTTCGACATCCCCTTCGCGCTCGGCCAGGTAGTGAAGCCCGCCACCTTCAACCGCATCCTCGATCGGGTGGGGGAGGCGGTGTTCCGCCCGCAGGTGATGGAGCAGGTGCTGCGTTCGCAGACCCAGGCCTATTACGGTCCTGCCAACCACGGCCACTTCGGCCTGTCGCTGGGCAGCTACGCGCATTTCACCTCGCCGATCCGCCGCTATGCCGACCTCGTCGTGCATCGTGGTCTGGTCGCGGCGTACAAGCTGGGGCCGGGCGGCGTTGCCGAGGACATGGCGACGATGGAGCGCACCGGCGAGACGATCAGCGCGCTCGAACGCCGCGCGATGGAGGCGGAGCGCGAGACGGTCGACCGCTATGTCGCGGCCTATCTCGCGGAGCATGTCGGCAGCGTCATGGAGGCCCGTATTACCGGGGTGCAGAGCTTCGGCTTCTTCGCCACGGTGGAGGGGATCGGCGGCGACGGGCTGGTGCCCGCACGCGACCTGGGTCGCGAGTATTTCCGCTACGACGAGAAGGGCCAGCGGCTGGTCGGCGACCATAGCGGCGAGGAATTCACGCTGGGCCAGCGGCTGCCGCTGCGGCTGGTGGAGGCGAATCCGGTATCGGGCGCGCTGCGCTTCGAACTGGTCGATGGCAAGGGGTCGGCCGGCGGCGCGCCGGAGGGCGGTGCGCGCGGCGATCGAGAGCCGGGCCGCCGACCGCCGAGGGTGCTCAAGCGTCGCGGACGCCCGGGCAACATCCGCCACCAGGGCCGCAAGCGCTAGCCACTTGTCCGCGGCCCCGCTTGCCGCCACACGTGGCGGCGGGGATATCGGGGGACAGGGATGAAGCGACTGGTCATGGCCACGGCCATATGGATGGCGTCGGCCGCGGCAGCCGAGGAGCCTGCGCGCGCGCCCGATGCCGTCCGGCAGCTGGAGGGCTGCTGGCAGGGCAGGGGCGAGGTGATGGGCAAGCCTGTGACCATCGCCGTGGAGGCTCGGCCGGTGGCGCTCGGGGCGATGCTGGCCCTCGACGCGAGCAGCGTCGCGATCGACGATCCTTCCGACCGCTATGCCGCGCATCTGGTGCTCGGCGGCGGCAAAGGGTCTGCCGATGTGATCGGTTTCTGGTCTGACAGCTTTGGCGGCACCATGACGGCGATCGGCAGCGGCACCCTTCGCGCCAACGGGTTCGACATCGGCTATCGCTACGGCGAGGCGACCTTCCTCAATGGATGGCAGGTCGCGGGCGAGCGGCTCCGCTGGGAGATCGTCGCGCAGGAGAAGGGTACGTCGCAAGCGTTCGCCAGCTATGTGCTGACGCGCGCCGCCTGCGTATCGGGGGCCGAATAGACGGAGCGGTTTCCGCACGCTTGTGGGAACGGCAAGACCGCGGGGCATCGGTCTGATCCAGCCGCCACACTCCCGCCGCGATTGACGGCGAGCATCCTGCGGCCGTCCGGTCGGGAGACGCCGATGCTGGAATCGTTGCTGCTGCTTCAGGCCACGGCGGTTCCGCCGCAGGAGCTTCGCGCGGCGCCCCGCGTCGACCTGCGGATCGCGACGCGCGTGCTGGATTGCCCGGAGCCTGCCGGCGATGGCGAGGTGGTGGTGTGCGGCAGCCGGGGAGGGCACGACCCTGATCGCCTGGAGCCGCTGCCGCCAGACGGCGAAGACCAGCAGTTCCGTCTTCGCATAGGCGGCGCAACCTTCGCGCCCCAGGTGGAGACTGACCGCTTTGGCCTTGCCACCCCGACTGTGCGGCTGACGATCCCGTTCTGAGCCGGGTTAAGCCGCCTCGTTGAACTGGAGCGCTGCCAGCCGCGCGTAGAGGCCGCCTGCGGCGATGAGTTCGGCATGAGTGCCGGTTTCGACGATCCGGCCCCCGTCCATCACGACGATCCGGCCGGCGGCGCGTACCGTGGCGAGGCGGTGCGCGATGACGAGCGTGGTGCGACCGGTCATCAGATGCTCCAGCGCGTCCTGGACCAGCCGCTCGCTTTCGGCATCGAGGGCGGAGGTCGCCTCGTCGAGCAGCAGGATCGGGCTGTCGCGCAGCAGCGCGCGGGCGATCGCGATGCGCTGGCGCTGGCCGCCCGACAGCCGCGCGCCGCCTTCGCCCAGGAAGGTGTCGAGCCCGTCTGGCAGCGCGCGCAGGAACTCGCTGGCGTTGGCGGCATCGGCCGCGGCCCAGATCGCGTCGTCGCTGGCGTCCCAGCGGCCGTAACGCAGGTTGTCGCGGGCCGAGGCACCGAAGATCACCGTCTCCTGCGGTACCATGGCGATGCGCGCGCGCACTTCTGCCGGATCGGCCTCGCGCACGTTCACCCCGTCGACCGACACCGTGCCGCTCGCCGGATCGTAGAAGCGCTGGAGCAGCTGGAACAGCGTCGACTTGCCGGCACCGGACGGTCCGACCACCGCCACCGTTTCCCCGGGCGCGACCTCGAGCGAGAAGTCGGTGAGCGCCGCGACGTCTGGGCGGGTTGGGTAGCGGAAGGCGACGTCTGCGAAGGCCAGCGCTCCCTGCGGCGGCTGCGGCAGCGCGACCGGGTTGGCCGGTGCGCGGATCTCCGGCTCCTGGGCCAGCAACTCGGCAAGGCGCCCAGCGGCGCCCGACGCGCGCAAGAGGTCGCCATAGACCTCCGTCAGCGCGCCGAACGATCCGGTCACCAGTGCCGCGGTGATGACGAACGCGGTGAGCGCGCCGCCGGTCGTGCGGCCCGAGGCGACATCGCTCACCGCATCCCACAGGATCAGCGTGATCGCGCCGAACAACAGCCCGATCACCATCGCCGTCATGATCGCGCGGGTGCCGAAGCGGCGGCGGGCGACGCCGAAGCCCGCCTCCACCGCCGACTGGAAGCGCGCCGCCTCCCGCTTCTCCTGTCCGAATGCCTGCACGATCTTCATCGCGCCCAGGGTCTCGGACGCGATCGCGCCGATGTCAGCGATGCGGTCCTGGCTGGAGCGCGACAGCTTGCGCACGCGCGAGCCCATCCAAATGATCGGCGTGACCACGAGCGGGATGCCGATGATGAGATAGGCGGCGAGCTTGGGGGCCAGCGCGAACAGGTAGATCACGCCGCCGATTCCGATCAGCAGGTTGCGCAGCGCCGTCGAGACGGTGGTGCCGACGATCTGCTCGACGATGGCGGTGTCCGCGGTCAGGCGCGACGCGATCTCCGAGGGGCGATTCTCCTCGAACCAGCGCGGCGGCATGCGCAGGAGGTTGCGGTGCACGGCCGCGCGCATGTCGGCGACGGTCCGCTCGCCAAGCCATGACACGAAGTAGAAGCGCCCGGCGGTCGCGAACGCCAGCGCCACGACGACGAACAGCAGCCCTTCGAAATAGCCGCCGATCTGCGACGGGTCCGCGCCCGCTGCGAAACCGTTGTCGACCACCTTCTGGAAGGTGCGCGGAATCCACAGCGTCGCCATCGCGGCGATCAGCAGCGACACCAGCGCCGCCGCAAGCTGCAGCTTGTAGCGGATGGTGAAGCCCCAGACGAGCTTGAGGGCGGGCAACATGCGCGCGGTCGGTTCGGCCGATGCGGCGCGCTGCGAGGAACGGAGTGCCATGCCGCCCGACTAGCGCGAACCGCCGCCGGGCGAAACCTCTGCGCGACGGCGTGCGTTCGGCTCGTTGCGGCTCCAAAGATTGCAGCGGCTCCGAAGCGGTTTATATCGTGGAACAAAGTGCCGTCCTGCGCGGGCGCGCTGGCGAGGGACGGTTTGTTGATGTTGTACGACGCTTACGAATTCCAACGTTCGATGCTGGCCGGTGCCAGCGCCATGGCGAATTTCGGCGCGGGGCTGCTCCAGAACCCGGCGAACCCCTTTTCCTATTTCGGCGGCGGGCCGGTGCTCGCGTCTGCGCTGGAGGTCTTCGCGCATGCGGCTGCCCCGCGCGGCAAGCCGGCCTTCGGCATCACCCGGACGGTGGTTGACGGCCGGGACGTAGAGGTCCGGGAAGAGATCGTGCTGCGCAAGCCCTTCGGCCAGCTCAAGCATTTCGTGCGCGAGGGCGTGACCGGCGGGCCCAAGCTGCTGATCGTGGCGCCGATGTCGGGCCATTACGCGACGTTGCTGCGCGATACGGTGCGGCGGATGCTGGTCTCGGCAGACGTCTACATCACCGACTGGCGCGATGCGAAGCTGGTGCCGCTATCGGACGGGCGCTTCGACCTTGACGATTACATCGATTACCTGACGGACTTCCTGGCCGCGATCGGGGCCGAGGGGGATCCCCGCGCGCATGTCCTAGCGGTGTGCCAGCCGTCGGTTCCGGCCTATGCCGCGACCGCGGCAATGGGCCGCGATCGCCACCCGAACCGCCCCTATACGCTCAGCATGATGGGCGGGCCGATCGACACGCGCGAGGCGCCGACGGCGGTCAACACGCTCGCGACCGAGCGCCCCCATGCCTGGTTCGAACAGAACGTCATCGCAACCGTGCCGATGACCTATCCGGGCGCAGGTCGCCGGGTGTACCCCGGCTTTCTCCAGCTCGCCGGCTTCATGAGCATGAACCTCGGCAACCACATGATCTCTCACTGGGAGATGTTCAAACATTTGGTCGAGGGCGACGGCGACAGCGCGTCCGCGACCAAGGACTTCTACGACGAGTATCGCTCCGTCTGCGACATGACGGCGGAGTTCTACCTCCAGACGATCGAGCTGGTGTTCCAGACCCATGCGCTGCCGAACGGCACGATGACCCACCGCGGCCGCCCGGTCGATCCGGCGTCGATCACGGACACGGCGTTGCTGGCGATCGAAGGGGAGCGCGACGACATCTCCGGCCTGGGGCAGACGCGGGCGGCGCTCACGCTCGCAAGGGCGCTCCCGGAGGAGATGAAGCAGTATCACCTGGCCGAGGGTGTCGGCCACTACGGCATCTTCCACGGCTCGAAATGGCGCAACCGCATCGCGCCGGTGCTGGAGGGCTGGATCGCGCGGCACGGCGGCTGAGGCGCGCGCCGCCCGCCCTCAGTCCCAGGCGGTTCTCGCCCAGTGCCACGCCGTCCAGGCGAGCGCAGCCCACAGCATCACCACCATCGCCAGCCCGGCCCACGAGACCGGGCGGTGAGAGGCCGCTTCGGCCGTCGCGCGGTGTTCGACCAACAGCGATGCCGGCACCATGCGCGCGATCAGCCATAGACCGGCTGGAATGAGGAGCGCGTCGTCGATCAGCCCCAGCACCGGCACGAAATCCGGCACCAGGTCGATCGGCGACAGCGCATAGGCCGCAATCACGAGCCCCAGCAGCCGGGCGGCCGGGGGTGTGCGGGGGTCGCGCACCGCCAGCCACACTGCGTGCGCCTCCACCCGCACGCGGTGCGCGAGCGAGGGCCCGACGAAGCGCCGGGCCCGCAAGCTAGAGCGTAACCCGCGTGTGGCTTCCGGCTTCCTCGTCATAGATGGTGTTGCCCGTTAGCATCTTGAGCTTGCCGGTGATGCTGTGGTCGGTCTCCCATATTTCCGCATCCGCCAGGTCGAAGCGCAGCATCAGCAGGCCCGGGTCCTGGCGGCCGCCCTCGTACCAGGCCTCGACCTGCTTGTTCCAATAGCGGTCGATCACCGCCGGGTCGCTCTCGGTCGTCAGCGTGCCCCGCAGCGACGCATAGAGGTCGTGGTTCTTGGACACGAACTGGACGGTCGCCGGGCCACCGGCGGCCGCACGATTGTCCTTCTTGGTGTAGAACCAGAACTCGCTGTCGGCGTCCTCGTCCAGCACGGCGTACATCGGCTCGAAGTGCTCGCGGTCGGTGGTGGTGCCCAGCATCACATAGGGGCTGGCGGCCATCGCCTTCCACATCTGCTCGCGGATTTCCTTCGGGCTCTTGTCCGGCATCATTGTCCTCCTCGAATGGCTCAGGGAGGACAACGACCAGGGGCGCGGCGGTTTCCACGCCATTCCGCATCAGGCCGGGTTATGCTTGGCCAGGAAGCTCTCCAGCGCCTTCAGGAATTCCAGCCGATCCTGCTCGCGGGAGAAATGATGGTCGGCAAGCGGCTGCTCGATATAGTCGACGGGCTTGCCCGCGCGCTTCAGCCGCTGGACCAGGGTTCGGGACTGCCGCACCGGCACCACCCGGTCCTTGACGCCGTGTACCACCAGCAGCGGCGTGCCGAAGCCCGCCGGATTGTTGATCGGCGATACCGCCGCCAAATCCGGCGCCTGCCGCTTCAGCCAGTCGCGCCGTGCGCCCGAATAGAGGAAGCGGCTGTCGTAGCGGCGCATCGCATTGAGGTCGGAGACGCCGGCAAAGGAAACGGCACAGCGATAAAGCGTCGGATCGCGCTCGGCGGCGCGAAAGGCCGCGTAGCCGCCATAGGAGGCGCCCACCATGCACACCCGCTTCGGATCGGCGATGCCCTGCTTGGCGAGCGCGGACACCGCATCGTTCAGGTCGTCCTGCATCGCCAGGCCCCATTGGCCCTCGCCCTTTTCGGTGAAGGGCGTCCCGTAGCCGGACGAGCCGCGGTAGTTGGGCTGGATCACCGCATAGCCGCGGTCGGCGAGAAACTGCGTCCACCAGTCCCATTCCTCGGTGTCGCGTGCGAAGGGGCCGCCATGGGGCAGAACGATCAGCGGCAGGTCGCGGCCCGCCCCCTTGGGCGTCGTGAGCACCGCCGCGATTTCGAGGCCGTCACGCGCCTTGTAGCGGATCGTGCGAACCGGATGCAGCCGCTTCATCCCGATCTTGGGGTTGGTGAAGCCCAGGTCGGTCAGTGTGTCGGTCGCCTTGTCGTAGAGGAAATAGGCGCCCGGGGAGTCGGACCCGCTCGCCAGCAGGATCACGCGCGACTGGTCGCGGCTGAACGACACCAGCCGGACTTGCGCGCCGCGGATCCGGTCTCCGAGCTGCTTGGCCAGCTTGGCGATCTCCGGATCCATCCAGTGCTGCTGCGGCCGGTCTGTGCGGGTGCCGACGCCCAGCACTCTCGATTCGCCGCTGTCGGAGATCACACCACCCAGGTCGAAGCCCTCGGTTGCCATCAACTGCTTGCCGCGGGTCATCGTCTCCAGGTCCAGCTCGTAAAGCGCGCTGAACCCCTTTTCGTCGTCGGCGATCGTCACCGCCCCGGTGTCGGCCAGGAACAGCGCCGGGACCGTCAGGGAGCCGTCGTCGTCGCGGTCCACCGTCCGGAAGCGCCCCCGGTCACCCGCGCGGTACAGCAGCCGCCGGCGGCGCCCGTCATCCGATCGGCCGATGCCCATGCGCACCGCGCCCTTGCCGTCGGCGTACCAGGCCACCACGCCGGGCTGGCCCTCCATCACGCGGGTGCGCTTGCCCGTGGCCAGGTCGAAAAGGTCGACCCGCGGCCAAAAGCCGGGATCGTTGCTGTAGATGGACGTCTGGTAGCCGAGCAGCACCCGCGGCGTGCCGTCGTTGGCAGCCCAAAGGATGTCGTCCCCATTCTGCGCTGCATTGTCCTTTGCCAGGACCTGCACCTTCTGGCCATCGGCGCTCACCGCGACCGCGCGGGTGACGTACCAGTCCTCGTCTCCGACCGGACTGGTCCGACCGATGCCGATCACCAGCCAGTCGTCATTGACCCAGCGCCACCAGTTCAGGTCTGCCTCGCCGAGACCCGCGTACCGTGGCTGCCCGCCGTCGACGGGGATGATGGCGAGGTACAGCGTGCCGTTGAGCGCCACGCGCGCGGCATAGGTCTTCCCGTTCGGGGAGAGCTCCGGCGATTGCAGCATCGGCAGGGCGGCGAAATCCTCGATCGACCTCGGGGCAAGCTTCGCGGCGACCTTCGTCTCCGCCGCCACCGTCTTGCCTACCGGCGGCAGCGGCTGCCCTCCCGCCGCCAGCGCCGCGCTCGCAAGCGTCAGCAGGCCCGCACCGGTCGCGGCCCGACCGGCTGCCCAACGTCCCTTGGTCATCGTCTCTCCCCCCAGCCGGCGCCCCCGCGCCGGACGCCCCATGCTGGCCAAGCACCCGGCACAAGGCAAGCCTGCGCGCGCAAGTCCTCGCCGGAAGGGATGAAGAAGTACGAATGCCGCACGCTGTGCCGTGCGGGCGAAGTGCGTCAGGCGGCCTTGCGCGCCGCCGTCTCCGCCTGGATCTCTTCTTCGACTTCGGCTTCGAGGAAGGCGATCAGGCCGCGTTCGAAGCGGCTGAGATGGCGCGTCGCGCGCGGCAGCCGCAGCGTTTCCCGAAACTCCGTCTGGCCCTGCTTCACCAGGTTGATGAGGCGCGGGTGGACGTAAGACTTGCGGGCGATCGCGGGCGTGTTGCCGAGCGCCTCCACCACCGGTTCCAGCATCGTCTTGAGGCTGATGTCGTGCGGTGCCGTCGCCAGCGCCTCGAACGCCAGCACGCTCGCACCCCAGGTGCGGAAGTGCTTGGCCGTGTAGTCGGCGCCCATTGCCTCGCGGATGTAGCAGTTGACGTCGGTGGAGGTGACGGGATGCGTCTCCCCCGCGGCGTCCACCCAGCGGAACAGATGCTGTCCCGGCAGGTCCTGGCACCGCTTCACGAAGCGGATCAGCGATCCGTCGGTGACGGTCAGCGTCCGCATCTTGCCCGACTTGGCACGGTACTGCAGCTTCAGTCGATCGCCCTTCAGCGTCGCGTGCCGCTTGCGTAGCGTGGTCGCGCCGAAGCTCTTGTTCTCCTTCGCATAGCCCTCGTTGCCGACACGCACGCGGCCCAGGTCGAGCAGGCGGACGACCGCTGCGACCGCGCGATCCTTGTCGAGGGTGCGGTGGCGAAGGTCGGCTTCCACCTTGGCGCGAAGCTTCGGCAGCAGATGGCCGAACTGCGCGCAGCGGTCGTACTTCTCCGCCTCGCGCGCTTCGCGGAAGGCGGTGTGGTAGCGATATTGCTTGCGGCCCCGCTCGTCCCAGCCGATCGCCTGGATGTGGCCGAACGGGTCGGGCGAGAACCAGGCATCCCGATAGGCCGGGGGCAGGCCGATCGCGTTCAGCCGGTCGATCTCGTCACGATCCGTGATGCGCGTCCCGTCCGCTTCGAAATATCCCCATCCGTGACGCATCTTGCGGCGGGTGATGCCCGGCTGCGCGTGGTCGATGAACTGGATTTCCCCGCCTGTCATTGGATCCTCTCGATTGTCGCTCCCAATGCGCCGCTCGTCGCTTCGTTCCGGAACCGCGGGGGATGCGGCTTGTTCGAGCTTCGCGTTCCCCAACAGGATAGGAGAATTCCAATGGCAGACCTTGGCGATGCGCGCGTGCTGATCCTGGCGGCCGACGGGTTCGAGGAGTCCGAGCTGTTCGAGCCGCGGCAGGCACTGCTCGACGCGGGTGCCACCGTTACCCTGGCCTCGATCAAGACCGATGCCATCCAGGGGGTGGTGCACGACACCGAAAAGGGAAGGACGATCACGCCGGACCTCACGCTGGAGGATGTCGACGTGGACGACTATGACGCGCTGCTCCTGCCGGGCGGCGTCGCCAATCCGGACAAGATGCGGATGCAGGATCGCGCGGTCGGGATCGTCGGCGAGTTCATGGATGAGGGCAAAATCGTGGCGGCGATCTGCCACGCGCCCTGGCTGCTGGTGGAGGCGGACGTGGTCGACGGCCGCCGCGTTACCAGCTGGCCCTCGGTCCGCACGGACCTGGAGAACGCCGGCGCCGACGTGGTCGACGAACAGGTGGTCGTGGACGAGAACCTCATCACCAGCCGCAAGCCCGACGACATCCCCGCGTTCAACCGCGCGCTCATCGAGGCGCTGGAGAACGACCTCGGCGAGGATGAGGACGAAGACGAGGTGGAGACGGACGCCGAGGCGGGCTCCGACGACGCGTGACGGCTGCGGGCGGCCGGCTCCCCCGGCCGCCCGTTTCTGCTATGACGGTGCTGGCGGCGTGGGGCCGCTCCAGCTCGAGGATCGCCCATGCGCCTGTCCGCCGTCGTCACCGCTGTCCTGCCCCTGTTCGTTGGGGCCGCCACGGGGCCCCTCGCGGCCCAGGCGAGCGGCCCGTTCACGGTTGCCGAGACCGGCCGCAGCTACGCGCGCCTTCAGGATGCGGTCGGTGCGATCGGCGCCGGCGCCGGCACCATCCGGATCGCGCCGGGCACCTATCGCGAATGCGCGGTGCAGGCAGAGGGGCGGATCGCCTATGTCGCCGCCGAGCTCGGCAGGAGCGTGTTCGAGCGGGTCGCGTGCGAAGACAAGGCGGCACTGGTGCTGCGCGGCGCCGGCGCACGGGTCGACGGACTGGTCTTCACCCATCTCCAGGTGGCCGACGGCAATGGCGCGGGCATTCGCATCGAAAAGGGCGATCTCGCGGTCGCGAACACCCGCTTCATCGACAATCAGTCCGGCATCCTGTCCGCAAGCGATCCGACCGCCACGATCACCGTGGACCGTTCGACCTTCGCCGGCCTCGGCAAGGACCCGACCGGCAATGGTGCCCACGGCATCTACGTGGGCGGGTACGGCGCGCTGACGGTCACGCGCTCCCGCTTCGAACGGGGCACGGGCGGGCATTATCTCAAGAGCCGGGCGCCGCGCGTGACGATCGTCGACAACAGCTTCGATGACAGCGCGGGGCAGGGGACGAACTACATGATCGACCTGTCCAATGGCGCGACCGGCCGAATCGCGGGCAACACCTTCGAGGTGGGACCGAACAAGGACAATTACTCGACCATGATCACCGTCGCGCCCGAAGGGGCGGAGAACCCCTCGACCGGGCTGGTCGTCGAAAACAACCGCGCCTGGCTCACGCCTGCCTTCCGCTGGAAGACGACGTTCGTGGGCAATTGGTCCGGCGATCGCGTGACGCTGCGCAACAACCAGCTTGCCGAGCGGATCGCGCCCTACGCCGATCGCTAGCGATCAGGTCGCCAGGCGCGACCCCAGCCAGCCGGCGAGATACTCCAGGCAGGCGATCCGCCGCCACAGGCCGGAATCGGTGATCCGCTCCATGTCGAAGTAGTGCCGCATCGCCGGGAACGCGGGGTCGATGACCCGGTGCATATAGTCGGGCGACAGCAGCCCCCCGTGCTCGTCGCCCATCGGTCGTAGCCGGCGCTGGACCCAGTAGCTGTGCTGGCGGACCCATGCGGGCCGGATGCGCGAGGACCATTCGTCGAAGCGGTGGCGCCGGCTCGGCGGGCCGACGAAGTCATGACCGTAAGCCGATGGGTAGCCGGCGAGTACGGGGTCGATCGCCGCAAGCAGCTGGGCCTCGAACGCTCCCGCGTGCTTCGCGGCCATGGGCAGCGTCAGTGCGGTGGCCACCAGCTGATGGTCCAGGAACGGCATCAGATAGGCGCCGTGCTGCGCCTCCAGGCTGATCTCACGGCCGAACAGCGCCCGGCAGCGCACGCGCGGATAGGCCTGCTCGGCGCGGGTGCGGGACATGGCGGTCCGGACGTCCGGCAGCTCGAGCGCGTCGGCGATCTTGTCTGCGATGCGCTCCAGGAACGCGCGCCCGTCGAACCCCGGCGTCGCGTCGCCCGGCGTGAAGCGCGCAAAGAAGCTGCGGGCGATGGTGCTCGCGGTCAGCCGGCGGTCCGGCAGCAGGAAGAAGTCGCGATAGACCTCTCCACAGCCGCCCGAGGCGGCGAGGCCGCCGTTCGCGTGCCGACGCAGCTGCGCTGCGGCATGGCCGCCGTTGTCGAAGATGTTGCCATAGGTCGGCAGCCCGTCGAACTGATGGAAGTTTGCTTCCACCTGCGCCGGAAACGCCTCAGGCGCCATGGAAGCGGCGGACTTGTCGATCCAGTCGACTGCGAACCCCTCCGCCCGCCCGATCTCCCGCGCGATGCGGACGTCCGCGCTGCCTTCCGGGCCATAGACGTAGACGGATGGCGTGCTCCCCGCTGCGCGCAGTCCCGCGAGCAGCAGCCGCGAGTCCATCCCACCGGAAAGCGGGCAGTGAATGCGGTCGCCGTACGCAGCCACATAGGGCGCGACGGTCGCGCGCAGCCGTTCCGCATGCTCGGCCAGGCGATCGGGGAGGGGCGCCCGACTCGGCGCTTCGGGCAGCGGCTTGGCGGCCGCGTGGCGGATCACCCCGTCGCGGGTGAGTTCCAGCACCCACCTCGGACCCAGCGTCTTCAGTTCGGCGAACACCGTGTCGTCGCCGATCGGCACCACGTTGAACGCATGTTCGTACACCGCCTGCGCATCGAAGCGGACGCTCGGCAGCGCCTGCAACGCGGCGAGCAGCGAGGTCGAGAAGATCCGGTTGTCCAGGTCGTGGAACAGCTGGAACGCCCCGAAAAAGTCGCCGAACAGGAAGGCGCGGCCGTTCTTGCGTACCAGCGCCACGAACTCGCCGCCGATCCGCGACCAGTCCAGCGCCGGCAGCTCCGTCTCGCGCAGCAACGCGGCAAGTGCCGGCGTGCCGAGGCGACCGTCGAACACCAGCGTTCCCGCGATCGCCACCAGGTCGTCGCCCGCAACCAGCAAGCCTCCCGCGCCGCCGCTCGACGGTTCGAAGTGCAGCAGTGACCAGCCGGGGAAGCGGTGGCGGGTCGGGCCAGCCAGCCCGGCGCGCTCGCCTTGCCCCTGCGCCGCCGCGAGGGCCTGCTCGCAGGAGGGGCCCCTGTCCGTGCGGGCGAGAAACAGTCCCCCCATCGCTGCTCCTATCCTTCCGCCGGCTGGAGCGGCGCGACGGCGGGCCTCGCTCGCGGTTGCCGGATCGGGCGCCACTGGCTCTCCGCACGCTTGCGCGCGAGATAGCCGTCGAGCCCGATCTGCGCGCCCAGCAGCATGAAGACGAAGGGATTGAACGCGATCGCGACGAATGCCGCGCCCAGCAGGTAGATGAGGTGCGCGTGCTGCAGCGCCGTCGCGAGCGGCGCGGCCCAGGCAAGCTCCGGCGGCGCCTGGGAATAGCGGCGGCGCAGCAGTTCCATCCGGAACAATCCGCCCAGGTGGATTGCCAGCCACAATGCCAGCCCGAAATAACCCTGCTCGCCCAGCATCTCGAAATAGGCGCTGTGATAGGCGCGCGCCTGGTCGACCTCCAGCGCGCGCTCCACGGTCGCGTTGTTGCGGTCGCCGACAGTGGCGACCGTGTCGTAGCGGATGCGGTTCTGGCGATAGGCGTCGAACCCGCCGCCCATCGGGTGATCCCGCACATAGTCGAGCGTCCACTGCCACACCGCCAGCCGGGTGGAGGCGGAGGTGTCGGCCTGATAGCTGCCGATCGTCTCCATGCGCTCGGTGAAGGTGGAGGGGAGCAGTGGCACCGCGATCAACGCGGCCGCCCCAAGTGCCGAGAGATAGAGCACCCGCCGCTTCACCTCGCGCAGCATCAGCACCGCGAGCAGCCCGACGCACAGCAGCCCCGTCCGTGCCGAGGTGCCGACCGGGATGAGCAGGCAGGCGAAGCTCAGCGCGTAGCAATAGGTCCGCACGCGCCAGTCCGGCGGAAAGATCGTCCCATGCCGCGTGAACCACAGGATGATCGGAATGATCGCGATCGCGACCGTCGAGATGGTGCTGCTCTCGTAGAGCCCCGAATTGTTGGAGACCATGAGGTTCAGCTCGCCATAGCCGCCGCCGGTCACCAGCGTCTTGATGCCGCCCACCACGATGATCGAGGCTGCCGACAGGAGCATGAAGAGCAGCAGCGCCTCGATCCTCAGGCGCGTGCGCAGGGTGAGCGGCAGGAAGATGGCGAACGCCATCGCCTTCCAGACCCAGTCCCATTTGTACCGCGCCTCCACCGGGAAGTCGGCGTGGACCGTCGTGTACCAGCACCAGCCGATCAGCATCAGCAGCAGCAGCTGGCGAGGCGCGATCCGCAAGCCGCGCTTATCGTCCGCGAGCAGCCATCCGCCCACCGCGAAGGCCGCCGCGATCGCCGAGATCGGCACCGAGTTCAGCAGCAGATAGGTCAGCCGCTGCGGCGAGACGATGTCGATATAGGCGTAGGCCAGCACGAACAGGAACGGCCGGCGAAAGCCGAAGGCGAACAGCGCTGCAAGGAAGCCGACAAAGGCAAGATCACGCACCGAAGCGGTTCCTGCGCCGCGGCCTGGCCGGCTCGGATGCGGCGGTAGTCTCCCGGTCCAGCTCCGGCCGCCGAAGCAGCAGCCACGCCGCCAGCAGCATCAGTCCGTGCGAGAGACCAAGCGAGAAATTGTCGATCATCGTCCCGCTTTCTTACCCCTGGCCGCTCAGCGACTGCACAAGCACGGTTGACGCAGCGTTAAATGCTTTAGAGGCAGGACACCAGCCATGCGGATCCTGCACGTCCTTGATCATAGTCTGCCGCTGCACAGCGGCTATAGCTTTCGCACGCGCGCGATCCTGAGAGCGCAGATCGCGCGCGGCTGGACGGTGGCAGGGGTGACGGGAGCACGGCAGGGCGGCCATGCCGCCCCCGAGGAGGACATCGACGGGCTGCACTTTTTCCGCACGGTGTCGCCCAAGCCCGCCCGCGCACCTCTGGGCGAAGTGCGCGAGGTGGCGGCACTCGCCCGCCGGGTCGAGGAGGCGGTCGACCGGTTCAAGCCCGACGTGCTGCACGCCCATTCGCCGGTTCTGGACGGCTTGGCAGCGCTGCTCGTGGCCCGCCGCCGCAAGCTGCCGCTCGTCTACGAGATCCGCGCTTTCTGGGAAGACGCCGCGGTCGGCAACGGGACCGGGCGGGAGGGATCGTTCCGCTACCGGGCGATCCGCCGGCTCGAAACCTGGCTCGTGCGGCGCGCGAACGCGGTGGCCGTGATCTGCGAGGGGCTGCAGCGCGATCTCGTGGCGCGCGGCATGGATCCCGCGCGCATCTTCGTCTCGCCCAACGGCGTGGACATGACGCTGTTCGGCGATCCGCCGGCGCCGGACGCGGCGCTCGCCCGCGACCAGGGGCTTGGTGGGGAAACGATCGGCTTCATCGGCAGCTTCTACGACTATGAAGGGCTGGACGATCTGATCGCCGCCATGCCGGCGCTGGTGGCCAGGCGACCCGCGCTGAAGCTGCTGCTGGTGGGCGGCGGCCCGATGGAGGCTGCCCTGCGCGCCCAGGCCGCGGCGTCGCCGGCAGCGGACGCGATCCGCTTCGTCGGGCGGGTGCCGCACGAAGCGGTGGAGCGCTACTACGGCCTGATCGACGTGCTGGTCTATCCGCGCAAGCACATGCGGCTGACCGACCTCGTCACCCCGCTCAAGCCGCTGGAGGCGATGGCGCAGCGCCGGCTGGTTGCGGCTTCCGACGTCGGCGGCCACCGCGAGTTGATCCGGGACGGCGATACCGGCACGCTGTTCCCGGCGGACAATCCGCAGGCGCTTGCCGCACGGGTCGCCGCGCTGTTCCAAGACCGGGGAGGGTGGGACGCGATGCGCACCCGTGCCCGCGCCTTTGTCGAGCGCGAGCGTAACTGGTCGTCAAATGTTTCGCGCTACGAACCCGTATACCACGCGCTTGTCAGAGGCTTCGCAACGGACGCACCATGGACGCCACAGTCGCTCCCAGACGCTTGAGCCTGCCCGCCGCCACCGCTGCCGCCGTTCTCGGCGGGGGCGCGGTCGCGCTGATCCTGCTGCTGCTGCCCACCGCGCTCCTGGAAAGGCAGGTCGCGGCAAGCGGGCTGCCGGCCATCCTCGCCGCCGCCGCGCCGCCGCTGGGCATGACGGCGCGGCTCGCCCTGATGCTGCTCCTGGGGGGCATCGCCGCGGGGTTGATGTGGGGACTGGGCCGGATCGCGTTCGGCAAGCTGCCCCTGGTGCTGACGCTTCCGGCCGTCCGGCGGCCGGGCCGCGCCGCACCGCGGGAGATCGCTGCCATTCCCGTCCTGCGCCGCGGCGATGCGCATCCGGACGCCCCGGCGCGGGCGCCGGTGCTGGCGATGCGCGACCTCGGCACGCCCTTTTTGGAGGTGACGGCTGCGAGCACGGCCGCCGCGGTTCCGGCCGAACCGGTCGAGCAGGCGCTGCCCGAAGATCTCGACCTCCCGCTCGCCGCCTTCGACCCGGACGCCATACCGGTGCCGGTCGAGCCGCCCCGGCCGCTGTTCCACGTCGATGCGGCATCGGAGGAGCGTGCCGACGCGGTGCTGCTGACCCGCCAGATCCGGGCCGGTTTCGCCGCACCGCCCGAGCCCGAGCCCCAGCCGCCCGTTGAGGAAAGCTCGACCCGTGCCTTGCTGGTCCGTCTCGAGCGCGGGCTCGCGCGGCGCGAACGCGGGGAGGGCGCGCCCCAGCTCGCCCGCGGCAGCAGCGGAGACGAGTCGCTGCAGGCGACGCTCGCCTCGCTGCGGCGCTGGGCCACCAGCGCCTGAGGTTCAGCGTTCCTCCACCGTCAGCACTTCGATCTCGGCGCGAAGCCGCTCCCCGTCGGCCTCGCTCGACAGCATCGCCAGATCGGCGACCAGGTGCCCGCGCAGCGGCAGCTCCGCCTCGGGCAGCGTCTGAAGCCACGCCCGTAGTTCCGCTGTCGCCTTTCCCGCCAGCCTGACCCGGTGGCGCGCGCCGTTGAAGGTCGCGCTTGCCCAAGGAGTGCTTTCGATCCCGTCGATCGTGATCCCGTGCCCGCCCGCCTGGCCGGCCAGCAGCAGCCGGCGTTCCAGCAACGTCGTTGCGTCCGGCCCGCGGCTCATGCGCGACCCTCCTGCTCGGCGATATAGGTCTCGATCCGCGCCACCGTGTCGGGCCGCGGCTCGCGTCCGTTGCGCAGGTCGCCGACCAGCCGCGGGTCGTGCACCGCGTTCCGCCCGAACAGCGTCGGCGGCATGCCGCTCGCGTGCAGGAACCGGTCGATCTTCTGCAGAATTGTCACCTGACAATCTCCTGATTCGCGTCTTTCCGTTCCCGTTCTGTTCTTGCAAATCCAACTTGTCTAGGAAGATTCCTACGGCTAGGGAGGGGCGTGGAACCGGAGCAGCAACGCACGGTGCTCGCCGCTCTTGCGGCAGAGCGGGGCGAGAGCCTGGCTGCGCTGTCGCGGCTGCTCGGACGCAACGCCGCCTATCTCCAGCAATATCTGGAGCGCGGCAGCCCGCGCATGCTGCGGGAGGAGGACCGCGAGAAGCTGGCCCGCTACTTCGGCGTTCCGGAGGCGCGCCTGGGAGGTCCGGCGGTGCCGCACAGCGTCGCGGTCCCGCGCCTGGACCTTGCGGCCTCTGCCGGCCCCGGCGCCCTGGTCGAACGGGAATCCGCCGCGCCGCTGCGCCTGGACGGTGAGTTCGTCCGGCGGCTCGGCGTGCGGCCGGAGGTGCTGTCAATGATCGCCGTGCGCGGCGACTCGATGGCGCCGACGCTGGAGGATGGCGATTCGATTCTGGTCGACACCGGCGCGCGCGACGGCGGGGAGGGCGTCCAGGTCGTCCGGCACGAGGGCGTCCTGCTGGTGAAGCGCCTGCGCAAGACGAAGGAAGGCACCGCTCTCGTCAGCGACAATCCCGGATACCCGCCCATCCCGGTGCGTACGGGGGACCGGCTGGAGATCGTGGGTCGCGTCGTCTGGCTAGCCCGGCGCCTGCGTTGATCGTCAGCGGCGGTCGAGCAGCCACACCGCCAGCGCGATCGCGACGCCCGCCGCCGCTCCGACAAGAAAGCCGATCGTCGGCTGGTGGAAGCCGGCGGCCCCGAGGATCGTTCCGCCGAGCACGCCGGCCGCGATGGCGAAGCCGCCGGCAGCGGCGTTGCGGGAGGGGCGCGGTTCCATTCCCTGCCTCTGCCATGTCGCCGCGATGTGCGCCAGCCATGCGGCACCATCCGAACGGATCGCCTCGCGCGTGCGGCGCATCACCGGCCGCCGTGCCTAAACGATTGGCGAGTGCCGTGAAGTCGGTCTAGGGAACCACTATGTCGTGGCCCTCCCGCCGGCTCGTCCTGCTCGCTGCCGCCGGGTGCGTCACCGCACTCGCGCCCGCAGGCGCGCGTGCGCAGCAGGCACCTGCTGCGCCGGCCTCGCCCGACGACCTCGGCTCGACGCTCGATCCCGCCTCGCCGCTGTCCCCCATGCCCGACATCGGCGTCGACTGGCCCGACCTGTCGCCGGATCCTGCCGAGGCGGCCGCCGCCACGGACCAGGCCGTCGACCTTGCGACGGTGGAGCGCCGCTACGGCTATCGCATCGCCGGTATCGACAATATCGGCGGCGACCTGTTCCGCCAGCGCTTCGAGGAACTCTCGACGCTGCGCGCCAACGAGGCGCATCCGGCCAATGCCGCGCAGATCGATCGCCGCGCGCGCGAGGACGCAGCGCTCCTCAACGACCTGTTGCGCAACGAAGGCTATTTCGACGCGCGGGTGACGACCTCGACCGCGGCGGAGGAGGGCAGGCTGCTCGTCACGCTGCTGGTCGAGCCCGGGCCGCTCTACCGCTTCCAGCAGGTGACGCTGCCGGGCGCCGAGGACGCGGGCGCCAAGGCGCCGGCGATTGAGACTGCCCTGCGCGTGAGGCCACAGGACCCGGTGAACGGCGACGCGATCGAAGCCGGCGAGGATCGGGTGCGCACGGCGGTAGGGAGGGAGGGATTCCCCTTCGCGCGGGTGCGTCCGCCCGTCGTGGTGGTGGATCATGCGACGCGCACCGCCACGCTGGAGATGCCCGTCACCCCCGGCGGCGAGCGGCGCTTCGGCCGGATCACGACGCCCGACGCGCGCGTGTTCGACGGCGAGCATGTGCAGGAGATCGCCCGCTTCGATCCCGGCGACCCCTATGACGCGGCCGAGGTCGACGATCTGCGCCGCGCGATCGTCCAGACCGGGCTCGTCTCCTCGGTCCGCGTGCGCGAGGTGGAGGGCGTTGCCCCCGGCACGGTCGATCTCAACGTCGCGCTCGAACCCGCGCCCCCTCGCACCATCGCGGGCGAGCTCGGCTACGGCACGGGCGAGGGCGCGCGCGCAGAGGTCAGCTGGACACACCGCAATCTCTTCCCGCCCGAAGGGGCGCTGACGGTGCGCGGCGTGCTCGGCACGCGCGAGCAACTGGGCGCGCTCACCTTCCGCCGCAACAACTTCCGCGGACGCGACCGGGTGCTCACGGGCCAGATCTCGGCCTCGCACCTCGAGCGCGACGCCTATGAGGCGGATACCTTCTCCGTCTCGGGCGCGCTGGAGCGGCAGACCAACATCTTCTTCCAGAAGACCTGGACCTGGTCGCTCGGTGCCGAGTTGGTCGCCACCGACGAGCGCGACGTGATCGTCTCCACCGGTGAGCCGCGGCGGCGGACCTATTTCATCGCGGCTGCCCCCACGTCGCTCAACTACGACGGGTCGGACGACCTGCTCAATCCGACCCGCGGCTTTCGGCTGGGGGCCCGGGTGAGCCCGGAGCTGTCGCTGTCGGGCAAGGCGTTCGGCTATACCCGCGCGCAGATCGACGCCAGCGCCTACCAGCCGGTCCGCGACGGGGTGGTAGTGGCGGGCCGGGTCCGGCTGGGCTCGATCCTGGGTGCGCCGCGCGACGCGGTGGCGCCGTCCCGCCGTTTCTATGCCGGTGGCGGCGCGTCGGTGCGGGGCTATGGCTATCAGGACATCGGCCCGCGCGACCCGAACAACGACCCCATCGGCGGGCGCAGCCTCGCGGAGTTCTCGCTTGAGGCACGCGTGCGCGCCTTCGGCAATTTCGGCGTGGTGCCGTTCCTCGACGGCGGCAACATCTACACCTCGACGCTGCCGGACTTCTCCGGCTTCCGCTACGGCGCGGGGCTGGGCGTGCGCTACTATTCCAGCTTCGGGCCGATCCGCATCGACGTGGGAACGCCGCTCAACCCGCAAAAGGGAGACCCGCGCGTCGCCGTCTATGTCTCGCTGGGGCAGGCATTTTGAGCGACGAGGAAACGCCCGAAGCGCCGGCGGTCACCGTGCGTCGGCGCGGGCGCTGGGCGCGGCGGATCGCGGGCGCCCTGCTGCTGGTGCTGGGCGCGATCGCCGCGCTCCTCCTGCTGCTCGACACCGGTCCCGGCCATCGGCTGATCGCCAGCCGGGTGGCGGCGCTCCAGCCCAAGGACGGCATGCGCTACCGGATCGGCCGCATCGAGGGCTCGATCTACGGCCGCGCGCGGCTGATCGACGTGCGCGTCTACGATCCCAAGGGGCTGGTCTTCCGCGCACCCGTCGCCAACCTCGACTGGAGCCCTTTCGCCTGGTTCTCGAACCGGCTCGACATCACCCGCCTGGTCGTCCCGCGCGGCATCCTCGCGAAGCTGCCGCAGCCGCGCCCGACCGGGCGCAAGGGTCCCATCCTTCCCGGCTTCGACATCCGGATCGGTGCGCTCCGCATCGATCGGCTTGAGGTGGGGCCGGCGGTTACGGGCGTGGCGCGCGTCGGCAGGCTACAGGGCCGCGCCGACATCCGTTCCGGCCGCGCGCTGGTCGATCTCGCCGCGCGCGTCGACGGCAGCGATCTGTTGCGGGTCCATCTGGATGCGGAACCGGATCGGGATCGCTTCGACGTCGCCACCCGCGCGATCGGCCGCGCCGACGGCGTGCTTGCCCAGCTCTCGGGCATCCGGCGCCCGCTGACCCTGCGCATCGACGGCGACGGCACCTGGACCCGCTGGCAGGGCAGTGCGCTCGGGATCGCCGGCGACACGCGCGTCCTCGACCTCACTCTCGGGAACCGCGCCGGCGCCTACACGCTCGGCGGCACGCTGGCGCCGGCATCGTTGCTCAACGGCAAGCTCCAGCGGCTGTCCTCGCCGCGGGTCCTCGTCGACGGCGCCGCGACGCTTGCCAATCGCCGGCTGGAGGGAAGGCTGGGGCTTCGCTCCGGCGCGCTCGCGCTGGAGGCGGAGGGCGGACTCGACCTGGCGCGCCGCGCCTATCGCGACCTGCGCCTGCGTGCGCGACTGCTTCGGCCCGCCGCGCTGTTTCCCAACATGTCGGGCCGCAACATCGAGCTGCGGGCGATCCTGGAGGGGGAGTTCTCGACCGCGGCGTTCGACTATCGCCTCACCGCCGATCGCCTCGCGTTCGACGACACGGGCTTCGAAGTCGCCCGGGCGAGCGGCAAGGGCAGGCTTTCGCCAGCGCCCGTGACGGTGCCGATCCGAGTGACTGCTCAGCGCGTGACCGGCGTCGGCGACGTCGCGGGCGGCATCCTTCGCAACCTGTCGGTCGACGGCGCGCTGAAGGTTACGGCGCGCACGCTGACGGGCACGAATCTCCGGCTGCGCTCGGACAAGCTCAACGGCACGATCATGCTGGTGCTCGATCTGCGGAACGGCCGCTATGAAGTCGGGCTGACGGGCGGTCTCCGGCGCTATCTGATCCCGGGCCTCGGCATCGTCGACGTCCAGTCCCGCCTGACGGTGGTGCCGGGGCCGAACGGCCGGGGAACGCGGATCTTCGGGCGGGGCGCCGCGCAGATGGTGCGGCTCGACAACGGCTTCTTCCGCTCGCTCACCGAAGGCCTGCCCCGCATCACCACCGGGCTGGAGCGGGGCTCCGATGGCGTGCTCTACTTCCGCAACCTCGTGCTGACCTCGCCGGGGCTGACGCTCAGCGGCAATGGCTTGCGGCGGCGCGACGGCACCTTCCGCTTCGTCGGGCAGGGACGCCAGCGGACCTATGGCCCGGTCTCGCTCGTGCTCGACGGCCGTATCGAGAAGCCGACGCTCGACCTGCGCTTCCAGCGGCCGAACGACGCGCTGGGACTCAGCGACGTGACCGCACACCTCGATCCGACCGCCGAGGGCTTCGCCTTCACCGCACAGGGCGGCTCGCGGCTCGGCCCCTTCGCGGGCGCCGGGCGCATCCTGCTCCCACGCGGGCAGGACGCGAGCATCGCGGTCGATCGCCTGGACGTGAGCGGCACCCGCGCGAGCGGCGCGATCGCGATCGTCGAGGGCGGGTTCGACGGCCGGCTGGCATTCGGGGGCGGCGGCCTCTCGGGAGAAGTTCGCTTCGTGCCCCAGGCCGGGATCCAGCGGATCGACATCACCGCCGACGCCCGCAATTCCCAGTTGGGCGGGCAGGGGCGCGTGCGCACCGGCCGACTGGAAGCGAGCCTGCTGCTCGATCCGGACGGGACCACGATCGACGCCACCCTGACGGCGCAAGGCCTGCGGCGTGGCGCGCTCTCGATCGCGCGGCTTGCCGCCAACGCCAAGCTGCGCGATGGCGAGGGCGAGGTGCGGGCGTCCATCGCCGGGTCGCAGGGGCGCGCCTTCGCCATCCAGTCGGTCACCCGGGTCACTGCCGACGAATACCGCGTCCAGGCCCAGGGTACCCTGGACGGCCGTACGCTCCGCCTGGAGTCGGCCGCGGTGGTCCGGCGCGACCCGAACGGCGGGTGGCGGATCGCGCCGACCCGCTTCACCTTCGCCGGTGGGGAAGCGCAGGCCTCGGGACGCTTCGGTGGCGGCGACACGCAAGTTGCGCTGCAACTCACCCGCATGCCGCTGTCCGTGCTGGACATCGGCTACCCGGGCCTTGGCCTCAGCGGAAACGCATCCGGCAAGCTCGACTATGCGCTGCACGACGGCGTGCCGAGCGGACGGGTCAACATGACGGTGCGCGGCCTCTCGCGCGCCGGCCTGGTGCTCGCGTCGCGGCCGATCGACATCGGGCTCGCGGCCGTGCTCGATTCCGACAAGGTCGGCGCGCGGGCGCTGCTGGCCAGCGGCGGCAAGATTATCGGCCGCGCCCAGGCCCGGCTCGCGCCGCTGAGGGGCGGCGGGACGCTGGCGAGCCGCATCGCCAACGCCCCGCTCGCGGCGCAGCTGCGATACGACGGCCCGGCCGATACGCTGTGGCGGATCACCGGCATCGAACTGTTCGACCTTTCCGGGCCGCTGGCGATCGGCGCCGACATCGGCGGCCGGCTGGCCGACCCGCAGATCCGCGGATCGCTCCGCGCGACCAACGCCCGGATCGAAAGCGGTGCCACCGGCACGGTCCTGACGCAGGTGAACGCACAGGGGCGCTTTGGTGGATCGCGGCTGGTGATCGATCGCTTCTCGGCCAGCGACGGCCGTTCGGGGCAGGTGAGCGGCACCGGCACCTTCGATCTCGCCGCCGTCCGCGGCTTCGGCATCGACCTCGCGCTGGAGGCGCAGCGCGCCCGGCTCATCAACACCGACACGCTGGCGGCCACAGTCACCGGCCCCATCACCATCCGTTCGGACGGTTCGGGCGGCATCATCGGCGGCGAAGTGCGCCTGAACGAAGGCCGCTACCAGCTCGGCAAGGCGTCCGCGAGTGCGCCGCTGCCGCGCATCGCCATCCGCGAGATCAACCTGCCGGGCGGCGACGAGCAGGACGAGGTTCCGCGTCGTCCGTGGCGGCTGAACCTGCAGGCGCGCGCCACCAAGGGGCTTATGGTATCCGGCCTCGGCCTCACCAGCGAATGGTCCGCCGATCTCACCATCCGCGGCGAGCCCACCAATCCGTCGATCCGCGGACGTGCCGACCTCGTCCAGGGCGATGTCGAGTTCGCGGGCCGCGAGTTCGAGCTGGAGCGCGGGAACATCCGCTTCGACGGGTCGGTGCCCGCGAATCCCGCCCTCGACATCTCCGCCGATGCGGACGCCGAGGGACTGAACGCCACCATTCGCGTGACCGGCACGGCGCTGAAGCCGGAGATCGACTTTACCAGCACGCCCGCGCTGCCGCAGGACGAACTGCTATCGCGCCTGCTGTTCGGCACCTCCATCACCAACCTGTCGGCGCCCGAGGCGCTGCAGCTCGCGGCCGCGGTGGCGGCACTGCAGGATGGGGATACCGGCCTCAACCCGATCAATGCGGTGCGCCGCGCGACCGGGCTCGACCGCCTGCGCATCCTGCCGGCCGATCCGCAGACGGGCCAGGGCACGTCCGTCGCCGCAGGCAAATATCTGACGCGGCGGCTCTATGCTGAGATCGTCACCGACGGGCAGGGCTATTCGGCGACCAACGTCGAGTTCCGCGTCACCCGCTGGCTCTCGCTGCTTTCCTCCATCTCCACCATCGGCCGCCAGAGCGCTAACCTTCGCGTTTCGCGAGACTATTGATCGGCACCTCCGCCCGGGTCGGGCGTTGAGCACAGCGGAAACTGGTGCTGGGGGAATCGCTTTCGCATGACAACGCCGCAAATCCTGTCCGTCTGCGTGCTGACGGGCATGATGCTGCTCTTCATCTGGGGGAAGTTCCGCTACGACGTCACGGCGGTCATCGCCCTGCTCGCGGCGATCGCCCTGGGCCTGGTGAAGCCGGAAGACGCCTTCAGCGGCTTCTCCGACGATATCGTCGTGATCGTCGCCTCCGCCCTGGTCATCAGCGGCGCGGTGCAGCGCTCCGGCGTGATCGAACGGATGCTCCGGGTGGTGCAGAAATATGTGACCCGGCTTCCTTCTCAGCTCATGGTGCTGTGCGCCTCGGTGGGGTTCGCCTCCGCGCTGGTGAAGAACATCGGTGCGCTCGCCATGCTGATGCCCGCCGCCTTCCAGATGGCGAAGCGCTCCAAGAGCTCGCCTTCCGCGCTGCTGATGCCGATGTCGTTCGCGTCGCTGCTGGGCGGCCTCATGACCCTAGTCGGCACCTCGCCGAACATCATCGTCAGCCGCGTGCGCGAGGACATGACCGGCACGCCGTTCCGCATGTTCGACTATCTGCCGGTGGGGCTCGGCCTGACCGTGATGGGGCTGCTGTTCCTGCGCTTCGGCTACCGCCTGCTGCCGGGCGACCGCCGCGCCGCCCCGACGATGGGTGAGGCGCTCGACATCCAGGACTATGTGACCGAGGCACGCGTCGCCGAGCGGTCCGAGGCGGTGGGGGAGACCATCGCCGCCTTTGTCGCGCGCCACGGCCATGACGTCACGGTCACGCAGGTGCTGCGCGCCGGTATCCGCACGACGCCCTGGCGCGAGCTCGAGCTCCGCGCCGGCGATGTCCTCATCCTAGGCGGCGCGCCCGACACGCTCGAACAGGTCATCGCGGGTGACGGACTGGAGCTGGAGGGGCACGACCGCGCCCAGCCGCAGGGCAGCGAGCACGACGAGGTCGGCGTGATCGAAGCGGTGCTGGGCGTCGACTCGGTGCTCGTCGGCCAGACGGCCGGACGCATGCTGCTCCAGGCGCGCTATGGCGTGAACCTGATCGCGATCTCGCGCCGGGGCGAACGGCTGACGCGCCGCCTCGCCAACACCGTGCTCTGCCCCGGCGACGTGGTGGTGCTGCAGGGGCCGCTCGGGCTGCTGCCGGAGCGACTTCGCATGCTGGGCTGCCTGCCGCTCGCCGAACGCTCGCTGCGGCTGGGCAACGCGCGCAAGGGGCTTCTGCCGCTGGCGGTGCTGGCGGTCGCGATGGCCGCAACGGCCAGCGGTCTCGTCCCGGTTGCGGTCGCCTTCTTCGCTGCTGCGGCCATCGTGATCCTGACGGGATCGCTGCCGGTGCGGGACGCCTATAGCCACATAGAATGGCCGATCCTGGTGATGCTGGGCGCGCTGATCCCGGTCAGCGACACGCTGCGCACGACGGGCATGAGCGACATCATCGGCGTCTGGCTCGCGCAGACCGCTGCGTCGCTCCCCGTCTGGGGCGCGGTGGGCCTGATCCTGGTCGCCGCGATGGCGGTCACCCCGTTCCTAAACAACGCGGCCACCGTGCTAGTGATGGCGCCGATCGCCGCGACCTTCGCAGGCGATCTGGGGTATCGGCCGGAGGCGTTCCTGATGGCGACGGCGGTGGGCGCGGGCTGCGACTTCCTCACCCCGATCGGTCACCAGTGCAACACGCTGGTGATGGGCCCGGGCGGCTATCGCTTCGGCGACTATGCGCGGCTGGGTGCGCCGCTGTCGCTGCTCGTCCTGCTGCTCGGGACGCCCCTGATCCTGTGGGTGTGGCCGGTCCACTGATCCGGCGCTGCAACTGCGTCGGCGCGTCGGCCGATGGCCCGTGCGATCCTTGAAGGGCGAGGCGCACCATGGGCGCCGAAGTGCGCTCGCACAGGGGAGCGACAAGGGCTCGGAGGACGGAAAATTCTCGCGAGCGACGGGTTCAGCCGCGCATCCGCCGCGCGATCAGGATCGCGACCAATCCCGCGACGGCGGTGACGGTGCCGGTCAGCACCCAGTTGTACTGGTCGATCATGAAGCTGGAGGCCGGCCAGCGGACGATGCCCGTCCCCTGGCCGATCCAGAACAGCCCGACGATCGCGGCGATCGCGCCGGCGATCATCAGCAATCGTCGGGCGGGGCGCATCAGCGCTGGCCGATCGCGACATAGTCGCGCTGCGTCGGGCCCGTGTAGAGCTGACGCGGACGGCCGATCTTCTGGGCCGGATCCGAGATCATCTCGTTCCACTGCGCAACCCAGCCGACGGTGCGGGCGAGGGCGAACAGCACGGTGAACATTTCGGTCGGGAAGCCGATCGCCGACAGGATCACGCCCGAATAGAAGTCCACGTTCGGGTAGAGCTTCTTGTCGATGAAATACTGGTCCTTGAGCGCGATCTGCTCGAGCTCGCGGGCGGTATCCAGCACCGGATCGTTGATGCCCAGCTTGTCCAGCACCTCGGTTGCGGCCTTCGACAGCACCTTCGCGCGCGGGTCGAAGTTCTTGTAGACGCGGTGGCCGAAGCCCATCAGGCGGAACGGATCGTCCTTGTTCTTCGCGCGTGCGATATACTCGGGGATGCGATCCGGGGTGCCGATCTCGCGCAGCATGTTGAGCGCCGCTTCGTTGGCGCCGCCATGTGCCGGGCCCCAAAGGCAGGCGATGCCGGCCGCGATGCACGCGAACGGATTGGCGCCCGACGAACCCGCGAGACGCACGGTCGAGGTCGATGCGTTCTGCTCGTGATCGGCGTGGAGGATGAAGATCTTGTCCATCGCCGATTCGATGATCGGATCGACCTCATATTCCTCGGCCGGCACGCCAAAGGTCATGCGCAGGAAGTTGCCGGTGTAGGACAGCTTGTTGTCCGGGTAGAGGAACGGCTGGCCCACGGAATATTTGTACGCCATCGCCGCGATCGTCGGCATCTTGGCGATCAGGCGGTGGCTGGCGATCTGCCGCTGGACCGGATCGGTGATGTCGGTCGAGTCGTGGTAGAAGGCGGAAAGCGCGCCGACCACGCCGCACAGGATTGCCATCGGGTGGGCGTCGCGACGGAAGCCGCGATAGAAGTTCGCCAGCTGCTCGTGCACCATGGTGTGGCGCGTGATGGTGTTGGTGAACTTGTCGAGCTCGCCCTGGTTCGGCAGCTCGCCGTTCAGCAGCAGATAGCTGACTTCCATGAAGCTGGAGTTTTCGGCGAGCTGGTCGATCGGGTAGCCGCGGTGGAGCAGCACGCCCTGGTCGCCGTCGATGTAGGTCAGGCCCGACTCGCAGCTCGCGGTCGAGGTGAAGCCCGGATCGTAGGTGAAGGCGCCGGTCTGCGCATAGAGCTTGCGGATGTCGATGACGTCCGGTCCGACCGTGCCCGAAAGCACCGGATAGTCACCGTCCTTGCCCGCTACCTGCAACTTGGCGGTCTCGCTCATCGGGTGTCTTCCTTTCGTTCAGTGGTTGGCCGGAACGGCCATCTGGTCGGCGATGCGGCCGAGGCTTTCCTCGCGTCCGAGCAGTTCGAGCACGTCGAAGATGCCGGGGGAGGTGCGGCGACCGGTCAGTGCGGCGCGAAGCGGCTGTGCGACTGCACCCAGCTTCACTCCGGCTGCGTCCGCCACGCTGCGTACCGCATGTTCTGTGGTCTCCGTATCCCACCGCTCGACCGCGTCAAGCGCCGTGTGCAACTGCGAAAGCAGCGCGGGCGCATCGCCGGCCAGCAGGGGCGCGGCCGACTCTTCGATCGGCAGCGGCCGGGTGGCGAAAAGGAAGGCGGTGTTGTCTGCGAGTTCGTTCAGGTCGGCCGCGCGCGGCTTCAACGCCGGCATGGCGCGGCGCAGCAGATCGAGCCCGGCTGCGTCGGGAGCCTGGGGCAGGCGACCCGCGACAAGGCCGGCGAGTCGCGCGTCATCCGCCTCGCGGATGTAGTGGCCGTTGACGTGCGCGAGCTTCTTGAGATCGAAGCGCGCCGGCGAGCGGCCGACGCCGGCGAGGTCGAAAACCTCCACCGCGCGATCGCGGCTGAGGATCTCCTCGTCGCCATGGCCCCAGCCCAGGCGCAGCAGATAGTTGTTGAGCGCCTCGGGCAGGATGCCGAGCTCGTCGCGATAGGCGTCGACGCCCAGTGCGCCGTGGCGCTTCGACAGCTTGGCGCCGTCGGCACCGTGGATCAGCGGGACGTGCGCATAGACCGGGTCCGGCCAGCCACCCTCCACCGTATCCATCGCGCGGATCAGCGCCAGCTGGCGGAAGGCGTTGTTGAGGTGGTCGTCCCCGCGAATGACATGGGTGACGCCCATGTCATGGTCGTCGACCACCACCGCCAGCATGTAGGTGGGGGTGCCATCGGAGCGCAGCAGCACGAAATCGTCGAGCTCGGCATTGGCGACGGTGACGTCGCCCTGGACCCGGTCGGAGATCGTGACGGCGCCGTCCTTGGGTGCCTTCAGCCGCACCACGTAAGGCGCGCCTTGCGGCGCGGTGGCGGGATCGCAGTCGCGCCAGCGGCCGTCGTAGCGGATCGGCTTGCCCTCCGCCCGCTGCTGCTCGCGCAGTGCTGCGAGTTCCTCTGCCGTGGCGTAGCATTTGTACGCATGGCCGGCGGCGAGCAGCTGATGCGCGACTTCGGCGTGGCGATCGGCGCGGGAGAACTGGAACACGGCGTCGCCGTCCCAGTCCAGGCCCAGCCAGCGCATGCCGTCCAGGATCGCCTCGATCGCCGGCTCGGTCGAGCGGGCGCGGTCGGTGTCCTCGATGCGTAGCAGGAACTTGCCGCCATGGTGGCGGGCATAGAGCCAGTTGAACAGTGCGGTGCGCGCACCGCCGATGTGCAGGAACCCCGTGGGGGAAGGGGCGAAGCGGGTGACGACTACGCCTTCAGGCGAGGTTCCGGTATCCATACTTGCGCGCAACTGCGCCTGCTCCCAAGCTCGAACAATCATGGCCACATCAGCCGCGCCCGCCCCTAGCACGGCCCCTCCGAGGCTTCAAATCAACCGGCGGGTGTATTTTCTGCATGTGGTCGAGCGGTGGCTGGAAGCCGAGCGGGACCAGTTGCCGCTGTGGATGCCGGTGGCCCTGGGCACCGGCATCGCCGCCTGGTTCGTCCTCCCCAACGTTTCCTCGTGGATGGCGTTCCTGCTGGGCGCGCTCGGGGTCGGTGCGTCCGGCATCGCCTTTCCCCCCGCCGGGCGCCTGGGCCGGATCGTGGCGGGCGCCGGGCTGCTTGCCGCGCTCGGCTGCGCGCTGGTGTGGTGGCGGGCCGAGCGCGTCGCGGCGCCGGTGTTGGCGCGGGCGGGCGTTTTTGCCTTCACCGCGCGCGTGGAGCGGGTGGAGCCCTTGCCCGCACGCGAACTGGTTCGGCTCCGGCTCGCGCCCGTCGGCGCCTCCACGCTGCCGCCGCTCGTTCGGGTCAACGTGCCGCAGGATGCGGTTCCGGCCGGTGCGGGCCCCGGTGCCGTCTTGCGGCTGCGCGCGCGACTCGTGCCCCCGCCGCCGCCTGCCGTACCCGGCGCTTATGACTTCACTCGTGTCGCGTGGTTCGACCGCGTGGGCGCGACAGGCCGCGGCTTCGCGCCGATCGAGGTGCTGAGACCGGCGATTAAGGCCGGCGCCGGGCTGCGCAACCGCCTGACCGCCCACATCCAGCAGCGGGTGCCGGGCAGCGAGGGCGGAGTCGCGGCCGCGCTGGTGACTGGAGACCGCGGCGCCATCGGCGAGGCCGCGGACGAGGCGATGCGCCGCGCGGGACTGGCGCACCTCCTGTCGATCAGCGGCCTGCACGTGACGGCGGTGGTGGGCGCGACCATGTTGCTCCTGCTCCGGGTGCTGGCGCTGGTGCCGGCGCTCGCCCTCCGCGTGCGCCTGCCGCTGGTGGCGGCTTCCGGCGCCGCACTGGCGGCGATCGGCTACACCTGGCTTTCGGGCGCCGAGGTTCCGACGATCCGTTCCTGCGTCGCGGCGCTGCTGGTGCTGGCGGCGCTGGCGATGGGTCGGGAGGCGATCACCTTGCGGCTGGTCGCGACCGGGGCTTTCCTGGTCCTGCTCGTTCTCCCGGAGTCGTTGAGCGACCCCAGTTTCCAGCTGAGCTTTGCCGCCGTCACCGCGATCGTCGCCCTCCACGAGCACCCGCGGGTCCGCCGCTGGTTCCAGGCGCGCGACGAGGGGCTGCCGTGGCGGTTGCTGCGGAACCTCGGATCCCTGCTCCTCACCGGCGTCGCGGTCGAGGCCGTGCTGATGCCGATCGGCCTGTTCCACTTCCACAAGGCCGGGCTCTACGGGGCGCTCGCCAACATCGTCGCGATCCCGCTCACCACCTTTGTCGTCATGCCGGCCGAGGCGCTGGGGCTGCTGCTCGATCTCCTTGGCCTCGGCGCGCCGGCCTGGTGGGTGGTCGAGCACGCCCTGTCGCTGCTGCTGTGGCTCGCGCGCACGGTTGCGGCCGCCCCGGGTTCTGTCGCGGCATTGCCGTCGATGCCGGGCGCGGCGTTCGGGCTGATGGTCGCAGGCGGCCTGTGGCTGGCGCTCTGGCGCACGCGGGCCCGGCTGCTGGGACTGGCGCCGTTCACGGCCGGCGCGCTGTGGGCGCTCGCCACGCCCGCGCCCGACCTGCTCGTCACCAGCGACGGCCGGCACCTGGCGATCCGCACGCCCGAGGGAGGCATGGCGATCCTGCGCGACCGGGCCGGCGACTATGTGCGGGATACGCTGGGGGAGGGCGGCGGCGTCGAAGGCGAGCTGCCGCCCCTCGCCGGGCAGGCCAACGCCCGCTGCACCGCCGACGTCTGCCTGGTGGACGTCGCCGCCAGCGACCGGGTCTGGCGCGTCGTCGCGACCCGCAGCGGCTATCTGCTTCCGGTGCGCGACCTGATCGCCGCATGCCGCGACGCCGACATCGTGGTCAGCGAACGCCGCCTCCCGCGGGGCTGTACCCCACGCTGGCTGCGGCTCGACCGCCCTGTGCTGGCGCGTACCGGCGGCGTCGCTGTCCGCTTCGACCCGCCCGAGGCGCGGCGGGTGCGCGCCGCGGGGGACCAGCACCCGTGGATCGCGCCGCCGACGACGGTGCCGGTGATGGATCCCCGGCCGCGGCGCGGGAAGGGCGGCCCGCGCCGCCTCGATTCCTGACGCTTTCCTGCCGCAGCTTCTCGATCCCCCACTTTCTGCCGTCGCCCTTCTAGCGACAGTCAGCTTCTTTGCGGCTCCGACGGATTGGCTACGCAGGCTCCTGCGAAGGCAGGAGCCCAGAGTTGCGGCTGTCGCTCGTCCTCTTGCTGCTTGGCCCTAGGCCGCGGCCCCGCGGGAACATGGGATATCCGGACCTCTGCGATGATCGCGAGGGTCCCGCATGCGCGGGGTTGAGGACGGAGCGCGCGGCAGGGGCGGCGCAGCAGGGCGTGTTCACACGGGCCAGGGCCATGGCTCGTCGCACCGCCTCATCGTCTCGCCCGCAGGCGCAGCGAAGACGGGCAGGAGCCGGGTCCCGACAGACTGTTGGACGGGAGTCCCGCTAACCGAAGACCCGGCGCCTTCAGTAGCGGCGCAGCAGCCCGGCAAGCTTCCCCTGCACCCGCACCTGGTCCGGCCGATAGCGCTGCGGGTCATAGCTGCGGTTGGCCGGGTCGAGGCGGATCATCGCGCCCTCGCGGCGGAAATACTTCAGCGTCGCCTCGTTCTCGTCGATCAGCGCGACCACGATCTCGCCATCCCGCGCCGCGTCGGTGCGGCGGACCAGGGCATAGTCGCCGTCGAGGATGCCCGCCTCGACCATCGAGTCCCCCGCGACCTCCAGGGCATAATGCTCGCCCGAGCCCAGCAGCGCGGCCGGCACCGGCAGCATCTGCTGGCCTTCCATCGCCTCGATCGGGACGCCGGCGGCGATGCGGCCGTGCAGCGGGATCTCGATCACGTCGTTGGCGGGAGCGGGCGGGGCGACCGGCGCGCTCCTGGGGGCCGCCGTCTTGGCCGCAGCCTTCTTCGCCGTCTCGGGCCGGTCGGGCATCCGCAGCACTTCCAGCGCGCGGGCGCGGTTCGGCAGACGGCGGATGAACTGGCGTTCCTCCAGCGCGCTGATCAGGCGGTGCACCCCGGACTTCGACTTGAGGTCGAGCGCTTCCTTCATCTCCTCGAACGAGGGGGATACGCCGGTTTCCTTCAACCGGTCGTCGATGAAGCAGATCAGCTCGTGCTGCTTGCGCGTGAGCATGCGGTCCTCCGTCGGAACAGATATGGAACCTTTAGGAAACGGAGCCGCCCCCTGTCAACCGATATCCAGGATTTCCACCGAGTCGCCCGCTTTTGCCGCGGCCGCATGGGGCGGACGCACGATCAGGCAGTCGGCCCGGGCGAGGGTGCGCAGCATCGAACTGTCCTGCGCGGGGGCGGGGAAGGCGAGCCCGTCGCGCAGCGCCGCGCGCAGATGGTCGGCGCGCCGGTCGTTGGCGGCCAGCGGCGCGCCGAGCGGCACCAGGCGCCTGCGCGGCAGCGGATCGGCCGCGCCCGCGAGCCTGCGCACCAGCGGCAGCAGGAACAGCGTCGCCGTCACGAATGCCGACACCGGATTGCCCGGCAGGCCCAGCACGACGGCACCGCCGAGCGTGCCCGCCATCATCGGCTTGCCGGGCCGCATCGCGATGCGCCAGAAATCGATCGTGCCGCCTGCCGCCTCCAGCGCCGGCCGGACCAGATCGTGGTCGCCGACGGAGGCGCCCCCGGTCGTCACCAGCACGTCGGCATCTACCGCGGCAAAGGCGGCGGTGAGGGTAGGCAGGTCGTCCGGCAGGATGCCGAGGTCGATCCGCTCGACCGGAAGCCCGTCGAGCAGCCCGGCGAGCAGCACGCCGTTGGATTCCGGCAGTCCCGCCTCGGGCGGCGAGCCCGGCGGCACCAGCTCGTCGCCGGTGGCCGCGATCGCCACCCGCACCGGCCGCCGGACGGGGATCACGCCGTGCCCGCCGACTGCGAGCAACGCCGCCGCCGCCGGCGTGATCGGCGCGCCGGCCGGCAGTAGCCGCTCGCCCGCGGTGAAGTCCAGACCCGCGGCCCGCACACTGCTTCCCGGGCGAGGCGGGCCTTCGCCCGCAAGCGTCAGCCGGGTGCCCTCGCGCGCGGCCTCTTCCTGCACCAGCACCGTGTCGGCGCCCTCGGGCAGCGCGGCCCCCGTGAAGATGCGCGCCGCCCGTCGCGGCCCGACGCGACCGCCGAACGGCCGCCCGGCCGCGGACTCGCCGATCACCTCCCACGGTCCCGGCAGGTCGTCGAAGCGGATCGCATACCCGTCCATCGACGACAGCGCGCGCTCGGGCTGGGTCCGCAGCGCCGCCAGGTCGGCCGCCGCCCAGCGGCCGATGGCGTCGCGGATCGGCACCGTTTCCACGCCCACGGGCGGCGCGAGCCGCAATACCCGCGCCTGCGCCTCGTCGAGCGGCAGCAGGCTCACGCCTGCCAGTCTCCGGACTTCCCGCCCGACTTGGCGAGCAGGCGCACGCCCTCGATCACCATGCCGCGGTCCAGCGCCTTGGCCATGTCGTAGACGGTGAGCAGCGCGACGGAGACCGCCGTCAGCGCCTCCATCTCCACGCCGGTCTTGCCGTCCGTCGCGCAGGTCGCGGTCGCGGCGATGCCGTCGGCCTCGATCGCGAGGTCCAGCACCACGCGGGTGAGTGGCAGGGGATGGCACAGCGGCACCAGGTCGCTGGTGCGCTTGGCCGCCATGATCCCGGCGACTCGCGCCACGGCGAGCACATCGCCCTTCTTCACCAGCCCGTCCCGGATCGCCGCCAGCGCTTCGGCCGACATGGTGATCCGGCCGGTGGCGGTCGCCTGCCGCGCCGTCACCGCCTTGTCGCCCACGTCGACCATGCGGGCATGGCCCTCGGCGTCGAGGTGGGTCAGGACGCTCATCGGGTCAGCGCGCGCGTCGCCGCCTCAACATCGTCCTGCCGCATCAGCGCCTCGCCGATCAGGAAGCAGTGGATGCCGTGCTCCGCCATCGCATCCAGGTCCGCGCGGCCGGTCAGCCCGCTCTCGGCGACGAAGGTGCAGCCGGCCGGCGCATGCGAGACCAGCTCATAGGTGCGATCGAAGTTCACGGAGAAGTCGCGCAGGTCGCGATTGTTCACGCCGATCAGCCGCGTCTTGAGCTTCAGCGCCCGCTCCAGCTCGGGAAAGTCGTGCACTTCCACCAGCACGTCGAGCCTGCGCTCCAGCGCCGCCGCCTCGATTTCCGCCATCTGCCGGTCCTCCAGCGCCGCGACGATCAGCAGGATCGCGTCCGCACCCAATGCGCGCGTCTCCGCCGCCTGCCAGGGATCGATGACGAAGTCCTTGCGCAGCACCGGCAGGTCGCAGGCCGCACGTGCGGCGACCAGATAGTCGTCGGAACCCTGGAAATATTCCTCGTCGGTCAGCACCGACAGGCAGGCGGCACCGCCGGCCTGATAGGCGCGGGCATGGGCGGGCGGGTCGAAGTCGGCGCGGATCAGGCCTTTCGACGGGCTGGCCTTCTTGATCTCGGCGATGATCGCATGCCCCTGCTTGGCATCGAGCGCGGCCCGAAAGCCTCGCGGCGGCGTCTGCAGGCTCGCACGACGGTCGAGTTCCTGCACCCCCGCCAGGCTCTTGCGGGCGGCGACCTCGGTGCGCTTCGTGTCGAGGATCTTTGAAAGCATCGTGCTCATGCGTAGGCAATCCATGCGTCGAGGAGGCGCCGGGCGGCGCCGGAATCGATCGTGTTGGCGGCAAGCACCGCGCCGTCGGCCAGGTCGCTCACCTTGTCGGCGATCACCAGCGCGGCTGCCGCGTTCAGCAGCACCGCGTCGCGATAGGCGCTTTCCTCGCCCGCCAACAATCGTCGCAGGGCAAGCGCATTGTGCGCCGGATCACCCCCGCGGATGGAATCCAGCGGGCTCGCCGGCAGGCGAGCGTCGGCGGGCGTGATCCGGTCGGGCAGGGCGACAGAGCCGATGCGCACCACGCGGGTGGGGCCGGCGATCGAGATCTCGTCGAGTTCCTCCTCGCCCGAAATCACCGCCGCCGCGGTCGCGCCCAGGCTTTCCAGCGCCTCAGCATAAAGCGGCGCATAGTCTGGGCGGGCGATGCCAATCAGCTGCCGTTCGACATGCGCCGGGTTGGCGAGCGGACCCATCAGGTTGAAGATCGTGCGCCGGCCGATCTTCTGGCGGATCGGGTGGATCCGCCGGATTGCGGGATGGTGGTTGCCCGCGAAGAGGAAGGCGATGCCGATGTCCGCCAGCGTCTGCTCGGCCATCGCCCCTGCGCGCGCCATGTCCAGGCCCAGCGCTTCCAAGGTGTCGGCGGCGCCCGCCTTGCTCGATGCAGCGCGGTTGCCGTGCTTGGCGACCGGCACGCCCGCGGCCGCGACCACCAGGCTGACGGCGGTCGACACGTTGAGCGTGTGGTGCCCGTCGCCGCCGGTCCCGCAGACATCGATCGCCCCCGCCGGTGCGTCGATCGGCACCATCCGGTGGCGCATCGCGCGCGCGGCCTCGGCGATCTCGATACTGGTTTCGCCGCGTTCCGTCAGCCCGATCAGGAAGGTGATGATCGCCTCTTCGGACGCCTTGCCGTCGAGGATCGCCTCGAACGCCTCGGCCGCACTCTCATGCGACAGCGGGGACTCAGTCGACGGGAGCAAGACGGCGGTGGTCATGCGGCGCGCTGCTTCGGCGTGATCCCGGTCGTCGCCAGCCAGTTTGCCAGCATCGCATGGCCATGCTCGGTGGCGATGCTCTCCGGGTGGAACTGCACTCCATGGATCGGCAGGCTGGCGTGGCGGACGCCCATGACGCTGGCATCGCCCGCCGTGCAGTTCACCACCAGCGACTCGGGCACTTCGGTCACGATCAGCGAGTGGTAGCGGGTCGCGGTGAAGGGGCTGGGGAGCCCTTTGAACAATCCGGTGCCGTCGTGTTCCACGGGGCAGGTCTTGCCGTGCATCAGCCCGCCGCGCACCACCTTGCCGCCGAAATGCTGGCCGATCGCCTGATGGCCCAGGCACACGCCCAAGAGCGGCCGCCCGGCCTCCGCACAGGCGGCGACCAGGTCCAGCGAGACACCCGCCTCGTTCGGCGTGCAGGGGCCCGGCGAAATCAGGAAGCCGGCAGCATTGCTCGCCAGCGCCTCTGCGGCGGTGAGCGAGTCATTACGCACGACCTTCACCGGCGCGCCGAGCTCCATGAGGTAATGGACCAGGTTCCAGGTGAAGCTGTCGTAATTGTCGATGACAAGGATCATGGCTTTGCCATAGCGCCGCCGCAGTCTGGCGCAACGCTGCGCTGGACCCGATCGTTGGTCGGCCGTGTGTTTTGCGTTGAGGAGGTTGGCATGGTGCGTTGGATTCTCGTGGCGGCGCTGGCCGCGTCCCCGGCCATGGCCCAGGAAGCCGAGAAGACCAGCAACGCGCCGCCGCAGCGCACCCGCAGCGTCACCGTCTACGGCAAGGAGGAATGTCCCAAGCCTGAGACGGAGAATGAAGTCGTGGTCTGCGCCCGCAAGGACGAGAGCGAGCGCTTCCGCATTCCGAGCGAATTGCGCAACCCGCCGTCGCAGGAGGCCGCCGCGCAAAGCTGGGCGAATCGCGCCGAGACGATGATGGAGGTCAACCGCGTCGGCCTGCCCGACAGCTGCTCCCCGGTCGGCACCGGCGGCCAGACCGGCTGCAACCAGCAGCTGCTGCGTCAGTGGTACCAGCAGCGCAAGGCCCAGCAGCAGGCGGAGCAGTTCCCCCGCGCCGGGGACTGATTGCGCGACCTTTCGCTTCTTCCAATCCGTACCCCGGCGGAGGCCGGGGTCCAGTTGCGGTGACTTGGCGGTCCTCGCTGACAGGCGGCGCCGTGCCTGACTGACCTGGCGTTTGCCGGCCCTCTCCCAATCCCCTGCCGTGCTCCCGCGAAGGCGGGAGCCCAGGGTTCCGAAAGCCAGCCGTCGCTGTCCAGCTAAACTCTGGATCCCGCCTTCGCGCGGATACGAGGTGGGGGAAGGGCACCCGCTTTTCCGGCGTCCTCTGCCGGAGCGGGCGGGGATCCCGCCCCGTCTACTGCCCGAAGCGGGGGATGCTCGCCTGGGCGATCGCCTCGCGCGCGGCCGCGAGCAGCGCGCTCGCCTTGGCCTCGCACTCGCGCTGCTCATAGTCCGGGTTGCTGTCCGCGACGATGCCGGCACCGGCCTGGACGTGCATGGTGCCGTCCTTGACCACCGCGGTCCGCAGCACGATGCACGAGTCCATCGATCCGTCGGGTGAGAAATAACCGACGCCGCCCGCATAGGCGCCGCGCGTTTCCTGCTCCAGCTCGGCGATCACCTGGCAGGCGCGCACCTTGGGTGCGCCGCTGACCGTGCCCGCCGGGAAACCCGCGAACAGCGCATCCAGCGCGTCGTGATCCGGCGAGAGCCGGCCGACCACGTTCGACACGATGTGCATCACATGGCTGTAGAACTCGATGCCGTAGCTGTCGGTCACCCGCACGCTGCCCGCCTCGGCCACCCGGCCGACGTCGTTGCGGCCCAGGTCCAGCAGCATCAGATGCTCGGCGCGCTCCTTGGGATCGGCGAGCAGGCTCGCGCGGTTCTCCGCGTCCTGCACCGCCGTGCTCCCACGCGGACGGGTACCGGCGATCGGACGGATCGTGACTTCGCCGTCGCGCACCCGGACCAGGATCTCCGGGCTCGACCCGATCAGCGCAAAGCCCGGCAGGTCGAGGTGGTAGAGGAACGGCGACGGGTTGATCCGCCGCAGCGCGCGATAGAGCTCGAACGGCGGCAGCGTGAACGGCGCGGTGAAGCGCTGCGCCAGCACCACCTGAAAAATGTCGCCGGCGCTGATATATTCCTTCGCGCTTGCGACCATCTCGGCATAGCGGCCGGGCGCCAGCGCGGGGGCGAGGGCGATCTCCTGCGCCTCCTGCCGGGCGGGCTCCGGAAGTGGCGTGCGGGCGAGCCGTGCGGCCACGTCGTCGATCCGCCCGGCGGCGGCTTCGATCGCCGCACCGGCATCGCTCGCTCCCGGCCACACCGGCGCGACCAGGAACAGCGCGTCCGAAAGGCGATCGAACACCATCAGCAGCGTCGGCCGCACGAACACCATGTCGGGCAGGTCGAGCGGATTGGCCGGCGGCCGGTCGAGCGTCTCGACCAGGCCGATCGTCTCGTAGCCGAAATAGCCGACCAGGCAGGCGAGCGCGCGCGGCAGCACCTCGGGCACGTCCATCCGGCACGACGCGACAAGGGTACGCAGCGCTTCCAGCGACGGCTCGGCGCACGGCTCGAACGCCTCGCGGTCGGAAAGCCAGCTGCGGTTGATCGCCGCCTCGGCGCCGGTCGCGCGGAACACCAGGTCCGGCGCGAGCCCGATCAGGCTGTGGCGCCCGCGCACCGATCCGCCCTCGACCGATTCGAGCAGGAAGTCGCCGCGGCCGGGTTCGATAAGCTTGAGCGCGGCGGCAACGGGCGTCTCGGTATCCGCCACCAGCCGCTGCCACAGCAGTGCCGGCTTGCCGGCGGCAAGCGCTGCCTGCGCGCCCTCGCGTCCCTCGATCACGGCCTCGGTCCCCAGCGTCAGTTGGTCGCGCCGCCCTGGCCGGCCAGCGTCGAGCGGACGCGGGCGACGGCGGCGTCGTTCTTGGTCACGCCCACGTTGCGGCGGACCGCCTCGGCGAACTGCTCGGCATATTCCTGGCCGACGACCTGGCCCAGGCCGCCGCGGGTGGAGGCGACGGCGCGCTTGTCCCCGCTCGCGTCGCCGGGCGTGATGCTGTCCAGGTACACGACGAACCAGCCGCCGTTCCCCGGCGCCGCGATCAGCCGGGCCTTCTTCGGCGCCATGGCGAACATCAGCTCAACCGGCGGCGGCACGTTGCCCTGCTGGGCGGCGAGTTGCGCACGGGTGGCGGTCAGCGGCGTCGGCGCCGGCACCTTCAGCCCCGACGCGGCCACCGCCTGGGCGAGCGGCGTGCCGCCGTTCACCTTGGCGAGGATCGCCGCCGCGGTCTTGCGGGCCTCCTGCTGCGCGCGCTCAGCGACGAACGCCTTCTGCACCGTCTCGCGGACCTGCGCGAGCGGGCGGGGGGCCGCCGGCAATACCCGGTCGAGGCCGACCACGGCGAAGCTGCCATCCTCTTCGATCTGCACGATCTGCGGCGCGTCGCCCTGCTCGGCGCCGAAGCCGGCCTCGATCACGCGAGCCAGCGCCGGGTCGGCCGGGGTGTTCGGCTGGTCCGGGTTGGTGCCGGCGCTGGTGACGGGGGCGGTGCTCTGCGGGGAGAGCTTGGCCTCGCTCACAACTTCCTCGAAGGTTGCGCCGTCGTTGATCGCGCCGTCGATGCGCTCCTGCACCGCGTTGATCGCGCCCGCCGCCTTGCTGCGGCTCAGTTCCGCGACCAGCTCGGGGCGGGCCTGCTCCAGCGTCTTGCCGGCCACCTTGCTGACCTTCTCGACGCGCAGCACGTGCCAGCCGAGCGGCGAGCGGACCGGGCCGACGACGGCGCCTTCGCCTGCCGCAAAGGCGGCGGCGGCGATCGCCTGCGATGTCTGTGCGCCGAGCGCCGCCTTGTCGAGGTCGCTGAAGCTTGCCGCCTCCAGCCCGGCCGCGCGGGCGGCGGCATCGATCGCGGTGCCGCCCTTTACCTTGGCGGCGAGCTGGTTCGCAGCGTTCTGGTCGGCCAGCACCACCTGGCGGACCGTGCGGCGCTCGGTGGCGGCGAAGCGGCTGCCGGCCGCGCGGTACGCCTGGGCAATTTCCGCCTCGGTCGGCGCCGCCTGCGCGGCGACGCTGTCGGCACGCACCAGGGCATAGCGGATCACGCGCCGCTCCGGCACGGTGTAGCGCGCGCGGTTCTTGGCGTAGAAGGCGGTCAGTTCCGCGTCCGTCGGCGGATTGCCCTGCGGCACCGCGGCAGACGGAATCAGCACGATCTGTCCCGCCCGCTTCTCCAGCATCAGCGAGGCATAGGGCAGCGCGATCTGCTCGGGGAGCTGGGTCGCGCCCACGGTCGGGCTCACCAGCCACTGGGCGAGCATGTCGCGGCCGATCGCCTCGCGCAGGCCCGCAGGGGTCATGCCGCGCTGCGCGATCGCCCGCTCGAACGTCGCCTGATCGAACTTCCCGTCAAAGCCCTGAAAGGCGGGGATGCTCGCGATCTGCCCGTCGACCAGCTTGTTGTTCACGGCCATGCCGACCTTGTTCGCGAACTTCTCCAGCGCGATCGAGGTGACGAGCCGCTCAAGGATGTTCTCCACGCCGCCGGCTGCGATCAGCTGCGGCATGTCGAGATTGGGGTTGCGCTGCCGGGCGCCTTCGAGCTCCTGCTGCACCTGCTTGGTCACTTCGGTGTCATGCACCTTGTGGCCGCCGACCTTCGCGACCACGTCGCTCGAGGCGCCGCCTGGGCGCAGGCCGCTGATGTCGCCCGCGGCGAACGCCAGGGCGATCACGACCAGGAACGCGAGCGCGATCCCCTTGCCGAGAGTCGAGTGGAGAAATCGCCTGACGAATGCGAGCATCGAAGAGCTACCGATCCTGCCGGAAGAAAAGAACGGGTCGCTTTAGGGCGCACACTGCGCGGCTTCAAGCTTGTGCCGGCAGCAGGGCTTGGTATCGCCATCGCCAGACACAAAGGAGACGGGCGTGACGCGACGCAAGCTGGTGGCCGGCAACTGGAAGATGCACGGGCTGCGTGCCCAGTTGAAGGAGATCGCCGCGATCGAGGCCGCCGCCGCTGCGCATCCGCACGTCGACGTAGCCCTGTGCGTGCCCACGACGCTGATCGCCGCCGCCGTCGATCATGCGCGAGCCGTGCGGATCGGGGCACAGGACGTCCATGAGAACGAGCACGGGCCCCACACCGGATGCGTCTCCGCGGCGATGCTGGTCGAGGTGGGGGCCCAGACGGTGATCGTCGGCCATTCGGAACGCCGCGCCGACCAGAACGAGACCAGCCACGACGCCTGGGCCAAGGCCGCGGCTGCGCGCAAGCAGGGCATGGGGGTGATCCTCTGCGTCGGCGAGACCGAAGCCGAGCGCAACGCCGGGCGCGCCGAGCGGGTCGTCCAGGCTCAGATCGAGAAGTCCGTGCCGGAGGATGCCGATGGCGACTGGTTCACGCTTTCCTACGAACCCCGCTGGGCGATCGGTACCGGCCGCACTCCCACGACCGAGGAGATCGCGTCGATCCACGCAATCGCCCGCGCCAAGCTGCGCATGATGGTGAGCGATGCCGCCGATCGTATCCGCATCCTGTACGGCGGCTCCGTCACCGGGGACAACGCGGCCAAGATCCTGGCGGTGGAGAATGTCGACGGCGCGCTGGTGGGCGGTGCCAGCTTAACTGCGGAGAAGTTCGTGCCGATCATCGAGGCCGCCGCCGCGGCCTGAGCGGCGCGCGGGGTTGCCGACGTCAGGTCCCGGGCAAACAACCAGCTAATTCCGCACCCGCACCTCAGCGAAGGCTGGGGTTCAGTGCCAAATACCCCGGCGAGGCCGGGGCCCAGTTGGGATGACGGCTGAAGAGCGCGCGTTGGCGAGGCAATGCCGCGCCCTCCGCTAGAGTGCGAGGCACGTACCGCCTCCACCTCAGTCCGTATCCTCGCGAAGGCGGGGATCCAGGGCCAAGCAGAGCAACGACTTACGGTTTCGGGAACCCTGAACTCCCGCCTTCGCGGGAGCACGGTGGGATTTGGAGCGAGTGTTTGTCCGACGCGCAAAGAGCGCCAGCAAAACGGCAGAGGGCTAACCGGGCCCCGGCATTCACCGTGGTACTGGCTTCCCGTTAAAGCCGACCGGTGCCGATTAGCTTCGGCCGACCCCGGCTCCTCCCAGACTTACGCCGCAACCCCCCGCCGGCGCCGCAGCAGCAGGGCCACCAGTCCCAGCCCCGCCAGCATCAGCGCCCAGGTGCCGGGCTCGGGCACCGGCTTCGGGCCGCCGGGATCGGTCGGCGTCGTGGGCGTATAGCCGCCGGTATAGGTGCCCAGGTGGAACTCGCCGTTCTGCACCAGGCTGCCGAACACGGCCGATCCCTGGATATAGTTGCCGGTGTTCGCGGCCGCGCCGGGGGCCAGCACCGATCCGCCCCAGGCGGTGGTGAGCGACAGGTTCTTAGCGTCGGCGAAGTTCCAGATGACATGCTCGCCAAGACCCTGGGTGCCGCCCAGGAAATTGTCGTTCAGCATGATGTTCGCGCCGCTGACGTTGACGATTGCGGTGTCGGCGCCGTTCAGGTTGAACTGGATCTCGCCGATGCGGTTGAGGTCATCGGCCGTCAGGTTGAACACCGCGACACCCTTGGCATCGGGCTTCGCGTTGAAGGTCGCCCGATTGTTGGCGAAGGTGACGGTGCTGTTCGCCTCCAGCTTCGTCATGCCCTGCGACAGGTCGGTCATCCCGCTGGTCAGCAGGCTCTTCTGCTGCTGCAGCCCTTCGAGGAAGCCGGCGTTGGAGGCCAGTCCCGAATTCACCGTGTTCTGGTTGACGTTGGTGTTGGCGATGCTGCCGCCGACCTGCACCGTCTGCGGCGCGCCGTTCAGGTTGAAGCCGCTGTTCACGTTGCCGCCGACCACGGCGCCCGAACCGTTGTTGAGGTTCTTCGCGCCCCCGGTCACGTCGCCCACGACGATCAGGCCGGGCGTGTCGTAGGAGGACGGCGGCGGCGTCTTGATCTGGTAGTTGGACGAATTGCCGTCGAGGTTGCCGCCGACGAAGGTCCGCCCCTCCACCTCGGAACTGGAGGTGAGGTCCCCCAGCACGATCAGGTTCCACTCCTTCAGCGCGTCCACGCCGACCACCGGCGAGGCGGCCGCCGGAAGGGCGAGGGCGGTGGCCGAAAGGGCGGCGATGAGGAGGCGGGTTTTCATGCCCACCTGCGTAATCGTTTCGCCCGCGCACTACACGTGAAGAATTCGTTAACCCTGTCCCAAAATGCGCCGGATGTTAGCGGCCGCCATAGCGCTTGCGCAGCAACGCCCAGGCGGCGCGGAGGCCATAGGCGTCTCCACCCTTGGGCCGCCCGGGCTTAGGGGATGGCCGCCAGGCGAAGGTGTCGAGATGGGCCCAGGCGATCTCCCCCGGCACGAAGCGGCGCAGGAACAGCGCGGCCGTGATCGCCCCGGCAAAGCCGCCTTCGGGCGCATTGACCATGTCGGCGACGGTCGACTTCAGCATGTCCTCATACGCGTCCCACAGCGGCAGCCGCCAAAGCGGGTCCCCCTCGGCCGCGCCGCAGGCGAGCAGGTCCGCCGCCAGCGCCTCGTCATTGGAGAAGGTCGCGGGCAGGTCCGGACCCAGCGCGACGCGCGCGGCACCGGTAAGCGTCGCGAAGTCGATCATCAGCTCCGGCTGCGATTCGGCAGCGCGGGTGAGCGCGTCGCCCAGGATTAGCCGTCCTTCCGCATCCGTGTTGGTGTTCTCGACCGTGATGCCTTTGCGAGTGCGGAGCACGTCGCCGGGGCGAAAGGCGTCGCCGGCGATCGCATTCTCGACGGCCGGCACCAGCAGGTGCAGCCGGACCGGCAGCCGCGATTCGATCACCAGCGTGGCGAGCGCCAGCGCATGAGCGGCACCGCCCATGTCCTTCTTCATCAACGCCATGCCGCTGCCCGGCTTGATGTTCAGCCCGCCCGAATCGAAGCATACGCCCTTGCCGACGATCGCGACCCGCGGATGCGCCGGATTGCCCCACTCGATCTCGATCAGCCGCGGCTCGCGACCCTTGCCGGCCGCCTTTCCTACAGCATGGATCATCGGGTAGCCCCGTTCCAGCTCAGCACCTTTCGTCACCATCAGCGTGGCGCCATGCGCGCTGGCGAGGCTTGCCGCCTGGGCCTCCAGCTCGGCGGGGCCCAGATCGTTGGCGCCGGTGTCGACCAGGTCGCGGACCAGCAGCGTGGCCGCCGCCTGCCGCACGATGTCGTCGACCCGCGCCGGATCGCCGGTCAGCAGGATACGAGGGCCTTCGCCCCCCTCGTCCTTGCGATAGCGGGTGAAGCGGTGCTGCGCGACGAGCCAGCCGAATGCCGCCGCGGCGGGCTCGCCGCCGTCTAGGCGGTAGCTGCCGGCGGGCAGCACCTCGGCCAGCTTGGCCAGGCACCAGGGGGAGAGTTCGCTTGTGTTCGCCACCACGCCGACCACCGACCACTCCTCGGCAGCCTCGCCGGGAAGAATGGCGTGGGAAAAGCCCGTGGGCTTCAGCCGCTGCGCGGCGATCGCGGCGCGATGGCGGGGCGGCTGCTGCCCGAGCCACGCGTCGAACCCCTTGGGGTCTACCAGATGGATGGTGCGGGCAGGTTGGCCGCGATCGGCCTGAAGCAGCGAGGAAAGCTCGGACATGGAGCTGATCTAGGCTTTGGACCGGCCGAACGGAAGACCTTGCTCCGTTCCGGACACGCTACCCGGCCGCCCGTCTGTTCACGCTTTGGCCGCGCGGATAGGCAGGCGGCAGTGCCGGCGGGGGGCTGGAGGGGCGAGGGGAGGCTGGTCTGTTCGAAGACGCGCGAAAGCTCGGGAATGCGCCACTGGAGGCCGACCTCTGCATCATTGGAGCGGGCGCCGCTGGCCTAACCTTAGCCTCACCTTTCGCCGGCACGGGGGTGCGCGTGCTGCTGCTGGAGAGCGGTGGCGAGGGGATCGAGCGGGAGGTGGAGCAACTCAACAGCAATGCAACGGTCAGCGGGCTGCCCTATCCGCTGCAGGCGTCCCGTCTCCGCTACATCGGCGGGACGACCAATCACTGGTCGGGGCATTGCTACCGCTTCCTCGACCGGGACTTCGCGGCGCGGCCGGGCATTCCCAACACCGGCTGGCCGATCTCCCTCGCCGACGTCGCCGGCTATCTGCCGGAGGCGTCGAAGCGGGTGCTGTTCCGGGAGGACACCGTCGACTGGTCGCCGGAGGCCTGGCGTCGGCGCCTTGCGACGCGGGGATGGCCGCTCGACCCGCAGCTGTTCGAAACTCGGCTCACGTTCGTCGCGCCCGTCAATCCCCGGACCGGCAATCGCACCTTCGCTCGCTATGCGCCTCCCATTGCCCAGGCGCCGAATATCCGCTTCCTCCACCACGCCAACGTGACCGAGCTGGTCGGCTCGCCGGATGGCACCAGGATCGAGGAGGCGACCGTTCGCACGCTGGCCGGCAGCGAGGTGAAGGTGCGCGCCCGCGTGTTCGTTCTGGCCACGGGCGGGGTGGAGAATGCCCGAGTGCTGCTCGCCTCGCGACGGCCGTTCCCGGCTGGCCTCGGCAACGGCCACGACCAGGTCGGGCGCTACTTCACCGACCATGTCGTGATCTACCAGGACTTCGCACGCAATCCGGCCGTGCCCATGGACCGGCTGATGGCGTTCCAGGACTATCCGGGCGATACCCACACGGTGAGCCACTTCCTGCTCACGGATGCCGCGCTGAGGCGGAAGCAGATCGACGACGTATTCCTGCGGGTGACGCCCGTCTACGAGCAGCCCACCCCTGGCGGTGCCGCTGCCAAGCGGCTCCAGGACCGGATCGCCGCGGGAGAGGGCGGCAGCATCCGCGGCGAAGATCTGTCGACCGCGCTCGCCCATCCGATCGACACCGCGGGCTGGGCGGTCGATCGCGGCTATTGCCGGGCGGAGCCGACCCGCTACCGCGTCGCCGCTCGGCTGGAGCCGCGTCCGATCCCCGATAGCCGCGTGACCCTCACCGATGCGGTGGATGCAGTGGGTATGCCGATCCTCAATCTTCACTGGGCGCTGGCGGAGGAGGGCAAGCGCTCGCTCCACCGCAGCCTGGCGCTGTTCGCGGAGGAGACGGGCCGGCGGGGGCTCGGCCGGCTGCGCCTGCGCTACGATCCCGAAGCGTCCTGGCCCGACTTCCCCGAACTCGACATCGGCTATCACCACACCGGGACGACCCGCATGAGCGACGATCCGCGCCAGGGGGTGGTCGACCGCGACTGCCGGGTGCACGGGGTCGGCAACCTGTATGTCGCCGGAAGTTCGGTGTTCCCTACCGCGGGCAGCGGATCGCCCACGATGATGCTGACCGCCCTCGCCTTGCGGCTTTCCGATCATCTGAAGCAGGAGCATTTCGCATGAAGCTTTCGCGCCGCGGCTTCGCCGCCGGGGCCGGTGCGCTGCTGGCCGGCGGCGCAGCATTGGCTTTGCCACCGGTCCGCCGCACTTTGTGCGGCTCGCCCGAACAACGCTACCGCGAGGATGCGATGGCGAGCCTTGGCCGCGCCTGCGTTCGCTGTGATCCTGCGCTCTCCCGCGACGCCGTGCGTGCCGATTGGCACGCGCTCGGCAGGCCCGACGGCGAACGACTGGCGGCCCTGGTGGCGGCGGACTTCGCAGGTGGCCGTATCCGGCAGATCGACGGCTGGCTGCTCGCCTCGACCGAGGTGCTCGCCTTCGCCGCTGCGTATCACGGCGTCGCGGCATGAAGGCGTTGGGCGGATTGGGCGCCTTGCTGCTGCCGGCGGCACTCGCCGGGTGCCGCGGCGAGACGCCGCGCGCCGCACTCCCGCAACCCGCGGCCTTCGCTGCCTGCCAGACCTGCCATCGTACCACGCCGGGCGCCAGCGCACTCGGACCCAGCCTCGCGGGCCTTGCCGACCGGCGGGCCGGGAGCCTGCCCGGCTATGGCTATTCCCCTGCGCTGCAGAAGCTGGAGGGCCGCTGGGACGAGCCGCGGCTCACCGCATTCCTGCTTGACCCGACTGGCGTCATGCCCGGCACCCGCATGGCCTTTGCCGGGTTGGAGGACCGGAAGCAGGCGACCGAGGTCGCGCGCTACGTGCTCAGTCTTCCAGAAGAATGAAGCGTCGGCCTGCCACTGCTCCCGCGTGCCCGCAAGAGGAGGGAATCAGGGGCTAACAACGCCTCAAGCGCGCTACTCTGGGCGCCCGCCTGGGCGGAGCACAGGAAGGAGAAGTGCGGACCCTCGCATCGTCCTCTTGAAGGGAGCCGAGCCGGGTTCCGTTGGACCACGAGAGCGCTCCGCGCACTGGGTCAGGAAGGTCGAAGATGGCCTAGGAGCGGATTGGGCGGACTCAGGACATCCGCAAAACACCCCGACGGCGCCCGGCGTTCGCCGGACACCGTGGTGCTCGGAAGGCAGCCTGCTCTCCGCCGCCCGCAGCCAGGTGAGAACAGCCGCCGATCAGCGGCTGACCGGCACCCCGTAGAGATCGTGCTCATCGGCATCCTCGACGAGCACCGGGACGATGTCCCCCTGCGCCAGATGGCCGGAGTCGCGCAGGAACACCTCGCCGTCGATGCCGGGCGCGTCGGCCTGCGAGCGGCCGGTGGCACCCCCCTCGGCATCGACGTCGTCGATGATGACGGGGATGGTGCGGCCGACCTTCGCCTGGAGCTTGGCGGCCGAGATCGCGGCGGTCTTCTCCATCAGACGCGTGTAGCGTTCTTCCTTCACTTCCTCCGGCACCGGGTCCGGAAGCGTGTTGGCGGCCGCGCCCTCGACCGGCTCGAAGCGGAACGCGCCGACGCGGTCGAGCTGGGCCTCGTCCAGCCAGTCAAGGAGGTACTGGAAGTCCTCCTCGGTCTCGCCGGGGAAGCCGACCACGAAGGACGAGCGGATCGCGATGTCCGGGCAGATCGCCCGCCAGCCGCGCAGGCGCTCGAGCACCTTGGCGTCGTTGGCCGGGCGCTTCATCGTGCGCAGCACCTTGGGGCTGGCATGCTGGAACGGGATGTCGAGGTAGGGGACGACCAGCCCCTGCGCCATCAGCGGGATGACCTGCTCGACGTGCGGATAGGGGTAGACATAGTGCAGCCGCACCCACACCGGCTGGTCGGGCGTGCCGAGTTTGCCGAGCTCGCGGGCGAGATCGGTCATGTGCGGGCGGACTTCCTCGCCCTTCCAGAGGCGCGGCTGGTCGCGGATGTCGATGCCGTAGGCTGAGGTGTCCTGGCTGATGACCAGCAGCTCGCGGGTGCCCGCCGCAACCAGCTTTTCGGCTTCGCGCAGGATCGCGTCGGGCCGCCGCGAGGCCAGATCGCCGCGGATCGACGGGATGATGCAGAAGGAGCAGCGGTGATTGCAGCCTTCGGAGATCTTCAGATAGCTGTAGTGGCGCGGCGTGAGCTTGAGCCCCGCCTCCGGCACCAGATCGACGAAGGGCGAGGGGATCGGCGGCGCCGCCTCGTGCACGGCCTCGACGACCGATTCGTACTGGTGCGCGCCGGTGATCGCGAGGACGTTGGGGAAGCGCGCGCGGATCGCCGCGGCCTCGTCGCCCATGCAGCCGGTGACGATGACGCGGCCGTTCTCGGCGATGGCCTCGCCGATCGCCTCCAGGCTCTCCTCCTTGGCGGAGTCGAGGAAGCCGCAGGTGTTGACGAGCACCACGTCCGCGCCGGCATAGTCCGGCGACAGGCCGTAGCCGTCGCTACGCAGCTTGGTGAGGATCCGTTCGCTGTCGACGAGGTTCTTCGGACAGCCGAGCGAAACCATCCCCACTTTCGGGGCTTCGGGAAGTCTGGTTGCCATGATCGCCGGGCGACATAGTGATTTCCTGCCAAAAAGATAGAGGCAGGAATGCGTTGGCGCCGCTCAGCCGACCCTCAAGCGGCAGGCGCGCGGAACACGAACCAGGCGCCGAGCGCGATCAGCCCGAAGCCGATCAGGTGGTTCACCGTGATCTTCTGCCCCAGGTAGAGCACGGAAAAGGCGCAGAAGATCGCCAGCGTGATCACCTCCTGCATCGCCTTGAGCTGGGCAGCCGAATAGACCTGCGCGCCGATCCGGTTGGCGGGCACGGCCAAGCAATATTCGAAGAAGGCGATGCCCCAGCTGCCCAGGATGATCAGCAGCATCGGCGCGCTGCGGACCTTCAGATGCCCGTACCAGGCAAAGGTCATGAACAGGTTCGAGCAGACCAGCAGCAGGATCGGCAGCAGCCGGGTCGCGACCTCCGACATCAGGGGAGCGTCGGCCCGGAGGCCATTTTCCGGTTCGGGACGATCTCGACGATCAGGTCTCCGGCCTGGAGCGATGCCGCTTCGGCTTCGGCGAAGCTGAAAAAGCGGTCGCCGCGGTAGACGCGCACACCGAGTCCCGTCGTGATCGCCGAAAGCGGATTTCCCACCTCCTCCGGCCGGACGGGCCGCTCCGACAAGGCCACGGGCCCGCCGATGGAGGCGAGATCGTTGATATAGTCCGCCATGTGCGGTCCGCGGCAGGACCCGGCCAGCAGCAATCCGGCGAAGCTCACCGGATTGATCACCGTGGTGGCACCCGCCGCCCGGGCAGGCAGTTCGTTGTCCTCAGCCTTGACGATGATGCTGATCGGCAGACTGGGGGCGAGATGGCGCGCGGTGAGCGTAACCAGGATGGAGGTATCGTCCCGCCCGGCTGCCGCGATCATCGTCTTAGCGCTGCCAACGCGCACGTCCTGCAGCACCGTGTCGCGGGTGGCGTCGCCCTGCAGCACCGTGCATCCCACCGCTTCTGCCGCGGCGATGTTCGCCGGATCGCAATCGACGACCACGATCCGCTCGGGCTGCTCGCCGCGTGCGATCAGTTCCGCGACCGCCTCGGATCCCGTCTTTCCGAAGCCCGCGACGATCACATGGCCTTCGAGATTTCTTTGGATGCGTCCCATCAGCCATCGGTCCCAGGTGCGTCGAAGCACGAATTGATAAGTGGTGCCGATGAACAGCAGCACCACGAACACGCGGATCGGCGTGACGATCAGCGCGTCGAACAGCCGCGCGCGCTCGGACACCGGCGCGATGTCTCCATAGCCCGTCGTCGTGATCGAGATCATCGTGAAATAGATGACGTCGACGAAACTGACGACCCCATCATAATTGTCGCGCAGCCCGGCGCGGTCGAACCAATGGACGCTGATCGCGAGCCCGAGGAGCGCGAGCACTGCCAATACCCGCCAGGCGATCTGTGCCCAGATCGGAGTCTGGGAGGCTCGCCGCAGCGTGCGGTGCGAGAGTTCGCGCCGGTTCACCGTGCGGGCAGCTTGGAAAGCGGATCGACGGGCGCGCGCCCCTGGCGGATCTCGAAGTGGAGTTGCGGCCGGGCGGCATAGCCGGTCTCCCCCGAAACCGCGATCTGCTGGCCGCGCTTGACCGACTGGCCCCGCTGGACGAGCAACTCTTTCGCATGGCCATAGACGCTGGTGTAGCGGTCGCCGTGCCGGAGGATGACCACGCCCCCAAGACCCGGCACGCCGCTGCCGGCATAGGCGACGACGCCGTCCGCCGCCGCCAGGACGGGCGTGCCGAGCGGCACCGCAATCTTGATGCCGTCGTTCCGCTCGCCGCTTTCACCCGCGCCGAAGCGTTTCACGACGGTGCCGCTGGCCGGCCACTGGAACTGACCGGCGAGGCGCGCGGGCGGAGCCACCGCAGCACTGGGGGGCAGCACGCGGGCGGGCGAAGCGGTGGCTCGGGCGGGCTTGTCCTCCGGCTCGATCGCCGGCTCGCCGCCGGTCAGGATGTCGTCGATGTCGAGGCGGAAGGCGGCGGCCCGTTCGGCGACGCTCATGCCGGCCGTTGCCGCCGCGCCCGGGATCAGGATCCGCTGTCCGGTGCGGAGGATATAGGGGTCCTCCAGGCCATTAGCGGCAACGATCTTCGACCAGGGCACGCCATAGGCGCGGGCGATGGCGATGCCGGTCTGCCCCTCGCGCACCAGATGGTAGCGGCCGCCCGGAATGGCGAGCTTCTGCCCTGGATAGATGGTGAAGGGCGGGGCGAGACCGTTGGCGCGCGCGATCGCTTCCGATCCCGCGCCCGTCTTGTTCGCGATGGCGCGCAGCGTCTCCCCACGGGCTACGGTGTGCACGTCCTGCGCAACCGTTCGGGCGTCCGCCACGACGCGGTTGACCTCCCACGCGGGCGGCGCGGTCGGCGGTGCAGTCACCCCTTCCGCCTGCGTCGGCGCGCGGTCTGGCCGATCGTCCGGCGGCCCTGCAACCGTTGTGGACGGGATCTGTTGCGGGCGGCCGCCGGGAATGCAGGCACCCAGCAGCCCCAGTGCCAGCAGGGGCAGGGCGCGGCAGCAAGCGCGTCGGCCGATCATGCGTTCCCCCTCCATCCCTTGCCTGCCCCGCAAACCGGTCTTCAGCGCGTCGGCGCGAGCGTCTCCAGTCCGCCCAGATAGGGCTGCAGCACGTCCGGTACGCCGACGCTGCCGTCGCCACGCTGATAATTTTCCAACACTGCCACGAGCGTACGGCCGACGGCCAGGCCCGAGCCGTTGAGCGTGTGGACGAAGCGCGTCGCCTTTTCACCCTCCGGCCGGAAGCGTGCGTTCATCCGGCGTGCCTGGAAATCGGCGCAGGTGGAGCAGCTCGAGATTTCGCGATAGCGATCCTGGCCGGGCAGCCACACCTCCAGATCGTAGGTGCGGGCCGCCGAGAAGCCCATGTCGCCGGTGCACAGCTTCATGCGACGGAAGGGCAGGCCGAGACGCGTGAGGATGTCCTCGGCCGCCGCCGTCATGCGCTCATGCTCCGCTTCCGACTGCTCGGGCGTGGTGATCGAGACCATCTCCGCCTTTTCGAACTGGTGCTGGCGGATGAAGCCGCGCGTGTCGCGACCCGCCGCACCCGCTTCGGAGCGGAAGCAGGCGGTAAGCGCGGTAAAGCGCAACGGGAGTTCCGTTTCGCTCAGGATCTTGCCGGCAACGATGTTGGTGAGGCTCACCTCGGCAGTGGGGATCAGCCAGCGGCCGTCGGTGGTGCGGAACAGGTCCTCGGCGAACTTGGGGAGCTGCCCGGTTCCGAACACCGCCTCGTCGCGGACCAGCAGGGGCGGCACCACCTGCTCGAAGCCGTGCGCGTCGGAGAGCGTGTCGAGCATGAACTGGCCGAGCGCGCGGTGCAGCCGTGCGGCGCCCCCCCGAACCAACGTGAAGCGCGCGCCGGACAGCGCAGCGCCCGTTTCGAAGTCGAGGCCGATCGCGGGGCCGATCGCGTCGTGCTCCCGGACGGCGAAGTCGAAGTTCGGCCGCTCGCCGCGCTCGTGCACCAGGACGTTGTCTTCCTCACCCGCGCCTTCGGGCACATCCGCGAGGGGCAGGTTGGGGATCGCCGCAAGGCGGCCTGCGAGTTCCTCCCCCAGGGTGCGCTCCTCCGCCTCCAGGGCGGGCAGCCGCTCCTTGAGGACCGCCACCTCCGCCATCAGCGCCGCAGCGGTTTCCTCGTCGCGCTTCGCCTTGGCAGCACCGATCGCCTTCGACGCCTCGTTGCGGCGTGCCTGGCCCTGCTGCAGTTCGGTCACCAGCGCGCGGTGGCGCTCGCCGAGGGCGACCAGTTCGGCCGCGGTGCCGGGCAGGCCCCGGCGAGCGAGCACTGCGTCAAAAGCTGCGGGATCGTCGCGGATCAAGCGGATGTCGTGCATGGCCGCGGCTATGGCGGCGCCGTCCGCGCGGTGCAAGCCGCAAGACAAGGCGGGAAACCTGTGCCGCGAGCGGTGCGTTGGGCTGGCAACTGGAACGAGAGGAGACCCTACCATGCAGATTCCCCACGACGCCTTCGTGCTCGTCGCCGACGGCCGCAAGATGCTGTTCCTGCGCAATGAGGGTGACGCGGTGCAGCCGAACCTGCAGGTCGAGGCGAAGGAAATCCACCCCAACCCCAAGGACGGCGACCAGAAGCGCGACGCAGCCGGAGCCGCCTCGTCGACCCAGTCGGGCCCTGGGGCACCCGCGGTTGCGCGGAACGGCTCGATGCACGCGCAGGGGGGCGGTGCGCAGTTTGCACCTTCCCGCGGGACGTTCGAGGAAACCGACTTCCACCAGCTGGAGGAGGACCGATTTGCGGCAGAGACCGCAGAGATGCTGCGCAAGCGCGCGCTCAGCAACGAGTTCGACAAGCTGATCATTGTCGCGCCGCCCAAGACGCTGGGCGAACTTCGCAAGCACTACCACAAGGAAGTTAGCAGCCGGCTGGTCGGCGAACTGGACAAGGACCTGACCGGCCATCCGGTGGATCAGATCGAGCGCCTTCTGCTCGACGCCTGACGCGACCGAGCGCCGAAGGAGGGAAGGGCCGCGCGAGGCGATCGCGCGGCCTTTTCTATGCGGAGACCTCCGACACTATGCGGAGGGCTCCGATTGGGGCTTGCGGGCGAGGCGGCGGCGGGCAATCAGCGCCGCGGCGGCACCGCCGAACAGCAGCAGCATCGGCGGCGCGGGCACCGGGGCGGGTGGCCCTGGAGGGCCTGGAGGGCCCGGCGGATGGCCATGCGAGCTGCCGGAACTGGTCGAGGTCGAGCTGGACGTCGAGGAGGAACTCGATGTCGAGGACGAGGTGGAGGTCGATGACCCGCCGCTGCTTGTTGAGGTCGACGATCCGCCGGTGGACGTCGACGTCGAGGAACCGCCCGTCGACGTCGAGGATCCCCCGGTCGACGTCGAGGTGGAGGAGCCACCCGTTGAAGTGGAGGAGCCGCCGGTCGAAGTGGAGGATCCTCCGGTCGAAGTCGAGGATCCTCCAGTCGACGTCGAGCCCCCGCTCGAACTGGAACTCGTGGTCGAGGAGATGACGATGCCGCTCGAGCCGCCGGTGCCGCCCACGAAGCCACCGCCGCCGAAGAAACCACCGCCGTAGAAGCCACCGCCTCCGGTGCCGCCGACGACGACCGGCTCGCTGCTACCGCCGCTCGACGCAACCGGCGCCTCGCCGCTCGAACCCACATACACCGGCGGCGGAGACGAGGGTTCTGGCGCTCCGGCGACCGTCACCACGGGCGGCGGACAGGCGGCGGCCGTCACCACCGGATTGCGGAGCAGCCGCTTGGTCGGGCGCGGCGTTTCCTGGCGGGCGACTCGCTTCTTCGGGACGATCCGCTTGGTGATGCCGTAGCTGGTCGGGTTCTCGGCCACGTGCACGGCGCCGCCTCCGACCAACGCACCACCACAGGCGCATGCACAGAGTTTCGCCAAGGCCATACGAACCGACATAGTGCCACTCTTCATCTTTGGCAGGAGTCGCAGCCGTCGGATGACGGCCGCACCACGCTCGCACGCACCGGGTCCGGCACGCTCAGCAACGCGTCAGACCATTAACGCTTCTATAACCATATCGCGCCGGCAGATCACGTCCTTCTGCGACCCGCGAGGTCGCCTGTGTCGTTATGGCACGAACCTGGCTTGGTCCCGCTGGGGAACATTGCTGCGACGTTTGAAGTCCTCGCGCGACAGGTCGCAGAAATTCCCCGAAGTTGATCGGGATAAAAGCGAGTGTTCCTGCGATCTTGTGCGCTTGTGATGGCTTGTGCTTGTCAGTATAGGCGCGCCAGGCACAGGCGGTTCCCCCGCCAGTACGTTCGGGCGGGAGACCGGGGTGGAGAGTGGGGATGGCAAGTGTTTTCGATTTGACCGGGCAATCTGACACACCGCCCGCTGCGGCCAATGATCAGGTCGCCGACGGCTATCGTCCAACTCCGGACGAGCCGTTCATGAACCTGCGGCAGCAGGCGTATTTTCGGCAAAAGCTGCTCGCGTGGAAGGAAGCGATCCACCGCGAGGCACAGGGCACGCTTTCCCAGTTGCAGGTGGACTCTCTTCGCGAGGCGGATCTGACCGACCGCGCATCGAGCGAGACCGATTGGTCCATCGAACTGCGTACCCGCGACCGCCAGCGCAAGCTGATCGCAAAGATCGATGCGGCGCTCCGTCGCATCGAAGATGGCGAATATGGCTATTGCGAGGTCACCGGCGAGCCGATCTCGCTGGGCCGCCTCGAAGCGCGGCCGATCGCGACGATGACTGTCGAAGCGCAGGAGCGGCACGAACGGCAGGAGAAGATCTCCCGGGAGGAATAGGCTCCCGCCGGCCCAGGATTAACTTTTGGGTAAGGAGTTGCTGGTTGAGGTCTGCCGAAGCATGCGTTCGGAGTAGATAGGATCAGCGAGGACAATTCCCCCGAGGGCCGCCACAAGCGAGCCCAGGATCGCGACAGCCTCCTGCTCACCGCCACGCTGCGGCGAGTAGGGCGCGGCGATCCGGTGCCGGTGCGCATCAGGAATCTTTCGGCAGGTGGCCTGATGGCGGAGCACGGGCCGGTGCTGCCCGTGGGCGCCGAAGTCGAAATCGACCTGCGAGGCGTCGGCCTCGTGCGGGGAGTCGTGGCCTGGTCCACCGAAGGGCGCGTCGGCATCGCCTTCGTGGAGGAGATCGATCCCAAGGCGGCGCGCAAGCCAGTGGCTGTCCGTACGCCCGAGGCAAAGCCGCTCAAGCGTCCGCTCTGATCCTGCACCGCGGCGGGGAGGCGCCCACGGCTGGAGGTGCGCTTGCCCTCCGGCACGCCGGGCTCTGGCGGACGGTGGGGCGCGGACCGATCGACCCGCGCCCGAAGGCGTCACTGCGCAGTCATCTCCTGCTTGATCTGCAGCTTGCGCTTCTTGAGCGTGGCGAGTGCCTCCTGGTCCGGGGAGGGGCGCCGCGACTCGGCCAGGATCTGGCTGTCGAGCAGTGCGTGCTTCGCCTCGAGAGCGGCAAGATGGCCAGTCTGCATGGATGCAATCCTCTGCTGTTTGAGGTGGGGGAGGATCATTAGAACACGCGACTCATCGCTTGTCTCCGCACCTGTCGGGCGCTTTCGATGCGCCGTGCCGAAAGTGCAGACGGAGCGTTGCACCGTTCATCGACACAGGCAATGGTTACCGGATGCACGATCCCGAGATCACAACCCAGCTGGAGCATCTGCGCGTGGAGCATCGCGATCTGGACGATGCGATTGCCGCGCTTGTGGCACACGCCAGGCCCAATCAGTTGCAGATCGCCCGCCTGAAGCGGCGCAAGCTGCGCCTGCGCGACGAGATCGCCGCCCTCGAAGACCAACTGATACCGGACATCATCGCGTAGGAGGCGCGTTCCAGATCGGGACCGCGCCTGTGTTCTTGATCATATCGCGGCGCATCCGGCTGTGGCATTTCCATGGTCCATGGATCGCTTCGCTCCGCCTCCTTCGCTGCATCACCGGCTGATCGGGCCCCTGCATGTCGAGGCGATGCTCCTCGCCGACGAGGCGCGTGCCTATTTCGACCTGGCAGGCAAGCGTGAGCGCGGGCGGTTGGACCCGATTGCGCGGGTCGCCTTCTCCTGCGAATCGCTGAAGCTGACGACCCGGCTGATGCATGTCATCTCGTGGCTTCTGACCCAGAGGGCACGTCAGACCGGGGAGTTGGAGGGCCGACCCGTTGCCGCCGGCAGGCGTTCGCTGGGAATTTCTCCCGACACGGCCGAAGAGGTGCTTGCGCTGCTTCCGGGCACGGCCCGCGTGCTGATCGACGCCAGCATCGACCTCTATCGCCGGGTGGAGCGGCTGGATGCGGCGCAGGGGGCGATCGCGGCGAGCCCCGCGCGGTCCATGCTCGACAAGCTTTCCGCGAGCTTCTGATCGCGGCAGGGGGCGCTACAACAGCCCCGCGACCTGCCCCAGCAACACGCAGTTCAGCACGATCACCGCCGCACAGATCGTCCAGGCGGCAACCTTCATCATCGGCCCGTTGACGAAGCCGCCCATCCGCCGCCGATCGCTCGTGATCTGCACGAGCGGATAGACCGCGAAAGGAAGCTGGAGGCTGAGCACGACCTGGCTTGCCAGCAGCAGTTGCGCCGTGCCGCTCGCGCCGTACCAAGTCGCAACGACCGCTGCCGGCACGATCGCGATCAACCGGGTGATCATGCGGCGCATCCACACCGGCATCCGGAGGTCCAGAAACCCCTCCATCACGATCTGGCCGGCAAGCGTCCCCGTGAGCGTCGAATTCTGGCCCGACGCCAGCAGGGCGATACCGAACAGGATGCTCGCGATGCTCGCTCCCAGCATCGGCGTGAGCAGGGCATAGGCGTCCTGGATCTCGGCGATGTCGGTCCGCCCCGCCGTGTGGAAGGTCGCGGCGGCGAGCACCAGGATCGAGCCGTTGATGAACAGCGCCAGCATGAGCGCTACGGAACTGTCGATGGTGGCGAGCTTCACCGCCTCCTTGCGCCCCTCCAGCGAGCGATCGAAGCGCCGGGTCTGCACGATCGAGGAGTGCAGGTAGAGGTTGTGGGGCATCACCGTGGCACCCAGGATGCCGATCGCGACGTAGAGCATGGCCGGGTTGGTGACGATCTCTGGCCTGGGGATCAGCCCTGCGGCGATGCCGGCAAGGCTCGGCTGTGCCAGGAAGAGCTCAACCGCAAAGCAGCCCGCGATGATGAGCAGCAACGCCACGATGAACGCTTCGAGCTTGCGAAAGCCATATTGCTGGAGAAGCAGGATCAGCATGACGTCGACCGCCGTCAGACACACGCCAAGCGCAAGCGGAATGCCGAACAGCAGCTGTAGCGCGATCGCGGTACCGATCACTTCCGCAAGATCGCAGGCGATGATCGCCAGTTCGCAGAGCACCCACAGCATCCAGCGCACCGGCGGCGAATACTGCTCGCGACATGCTTGGGCGAGATCGAGCTCGGTCACGATGCCGAGCTTTGCGGACAGCGCCTGCAGCACCATCGCCATCATGTTGGAGATCAGGATGACCGACAGCAGCGTATAGCCGAACGCCGAACCCCCCGCGAGGTCGGTCGCCCAATTGCCCGGATCCATATAGCCGACGGCAACGAGGTAGCCGGGACCGGCGAAGGCCCCGAGTTTGCGCCAGAAGCGGCCGGCGCCTGCAGGCACGCTGATGCTGCGATTGGCGCCGGGAAGGCTGGGTGCGCGGGGTGTGCCGGCACCCCCGGCGAGCGGTGACGAACTCGCCGGAGGTGGATTCATTCTGCCATTGTTCCTCGGTATTCGATTTGTATCGCGGGTCTCAGACCGCTGCGCTCGCTTTGAGCAGGCCGTTCACGCCCTTCGGGAAAAAGCCGCCGCTGGTCGCGACCTTGTTGCCCAGATAGACGATGTTGAGAACCTGCGTCGGGGTACGCGCGAACGCGATGCCCGTTCCATCGGAAGGCACGATGTTGGACGCATTGTTCACCAGTCGTACGCCCTGGTCGATGTCGCTGCCGCCGCCATCGAGCGCGTCGCGCGCGTTCGAGATCTTGTCGGTGGCATCGAGCAGCGATGCCATGTTGACACCCTTGCGATAGAGGACCGTACGCACGAGGCCGGCATGATAGGCCTCCGACGCCTGGATGCCGGCGGTCGCGTCGATGTAGCTGGTGGTCCTTAGATACTGGATCGCGCCACGGTAGGCGGTGACGCCCACGTCCTCGAACAGGAATGCCGCGAGCAGGAAGTTCTCGTCGTTCGCGTACGGATCGAACGTCTGCCCCTTCTGGATCAGCCCCGCGGCAACCGCGGCGCTCGCAAAGGCGCTGGTGGCCGACGTACCGAGATCGATTGCAGGCTGCGCGACCGCCGAATTGCCGATCGTCCGGCGAAGAAAGGCGACATGTGCCTGCTCGTCCGCCGCGATCTCCCGTGCGTAGCGGGCCACCAGCGGATCGGTGAAGTTGACCTGGCGCCCCCCGGTCGCGGCGCCGGCAGTACCGGAGCCCGAGAGAAGGTTCGACGAAAGGCCCGCACCGGTTGCGGCGAAGGCATAGAACTGCGCCTCGAGATATTCGAGGTTCAGCGCGAAGTTGAGCACGTCCGATTCGGTCGCGGTCGGTGTCGGCGTCGGGGTGGCGGTTGCCGATCCCGTTGGCGTGGGTGTGGGGGTGGCCGCGGTGGTCACCGTACCCGCGTCGTCGTCGTCGTTGCCGCCGCATGCCGACAGCACCGCGGCACCGGCCGCGGCGATGCCGAAGCCGCCTGCATAGCGGAAGAATTCGCGGCGCTCCGCGCGACGCTTGTCGCTGGCTTCGAGCACCTGCTGAAGGGGTTCCTGCTGATCCATGGTAAGCTTCCTGCCTGTCGGTGCGTCAGTTCGCGTCGCTGGTCTTGACGGCGCCATTCACCCCGTTGGGGAAGAAGCCGCCCTTGTCCGCCGCCGCCGCGCTCAAGAAGAGGACGTTCAGCGTCTGCTTGAACGAACGACCGAGCACGAGGCCGTCGTCGTTGGTCGGCACGATGTTGCTCGCCTCACCGCGGTTGCCGATTCCCTGGTCCAGGTCACTGCTGCCGTCATAACCGTCCCGTGCGTTGGAAAGGGCGTCGGCACGCGTGATCAGCTGCGGGTTGGCCGCTCCCTTGGTATAGAGCGTCGTGCGGATCATGGCGGCGTGGTACGCCTCGACCGACATGATGCCGCTCACCACCTGCAGCAGCGTGCTGCTCTTGATGAGGGTTGCGGCACCCCGATAGGCGCTGACCCCCAGATCCTCGAACAGGAAGGCTGCCAGGAGGAAGTTCTCGTCGCTGGAATAAGGATTGAAGCTCTCACCGGTGCCGATGATGCCGGCTGCGCGGAAGATCGCAGAGAAGGCGCTGGTTGCGCTGACGCTGAGGTCGATCGCAGGCTGCGCGACCGCAGTGCTGCCGAGCGCATTACGCATGAATTCGACGTGGGCGAGCTGGTCCTGCGCGATTTCCCGCGCCATCTGCCCGACGACGTCGTCGCTGAAGGTGACCTTGGCACCGCCGGACACGCTGCCCTTCGTGCCCGTGCCGGTGAGAAGGTCGCTGTCGATCCCGGTGCCCGTGGTCGCCAGGGCATAGAACTGCGCCTGGAGATATTCGATCTGGAGCAGGAAGTTCAGGATGTCGGCATCGCTGATCCCACTCGTTGCCGAGGTTGTGGGGGTAGGCGTCGGGGTCGGTGTGGGGCTCGGGGATCCGCCGTCGTCATCATCGTCGCCGCCGCAGGCGCTGACCAGCGCCGCACCTGCCGCCGCGACGGTGAAGCCGCCCGCATAGCGCAGGAAATCACGTCGCTCGGCGCGGCGCCGCTCCTGCGTATCCAGAACCTCGTCCAGCCCCGTGTCGTCGCTCATCAACGCCTCCCAATGAACACGTCGGTCCGCCGTTCTGCGGTGTTGCCGCGCCCAGCTCCCGACGGCACGCTCCGCCCATGCGATCCGGCATGGAGGTCCGTGTCCGAACCGCTGCTGTTACCGGCGATTGCGTCGATTACCAACTGTCTTTCGGCAGTATGTCCGATGCAAGCCGCTTCGGGCGGGGACGTGCGAGCGCGAGACCGTTCCTGTCGCGGCTTCTGGACCACGCGGCGTGGGGAGCAGCCGAGGCGGTCAGTTTGGCCCGTGGAGGATCATTGCTGCCGGCCATACGCAAGGCGCGGGGGCCAGATCCTCCGCGGGATCTCGGAGGGCAGGAACGGGAAGAGGTAGGCGGGATGCGTTTCCGACCTTCCACACGCACACCTATCCTGCCGTCAGAATGTCGTACTTTTCTGAGGAGGAAGGTGGTGGACGCACTTGGGCTCGAACCAAGGACCCGCTGATTAAGAGTCAGCTGCTCTACCAACTGAGCTATGCGTCCGTCGCCTTTGGCGAGGGCGGTGGGCTAGGCCCGCCGCGTTGGAGGCGGCCAACTAGCAACGTCCCCCAAGGCTGCCAACCCCAAAAATGCAGTGCAGCGAAGTTTTTTCACCAGCACTGCTGATCCCGGTTGCCCCGGTCGATCGACATCAGAATGCCGAGCGACAGCAGCACCGTCATCTGGGCCGATCCGCCATAGCTGACGAGCGGCAAGGGGATGCCCACCACCGGCGCCAAGCCCATCACCATCATGAGGTTGATCGCCACATAGAAGAAGATGGTGGTGGCAAGCCCCGCCGCCGCGAGGCGGGCGAAGCGGGAGTTCGAGCGCACGCCCACGTTCACCCCCCAGCGGATCACGAGCAGGAAGGCCAGGATCAGCAGCACGCCGCCGATCAGGCCCCATTCCTCGGCCATGGTCGCGAAGACGAAATCCGTGTGGCCTTCCGGAAGATAGTCGAGGTGGCTCTGGGTGCCCTGGAGGAATCCCTTGCCGAAGATCCCGCCGGAGCCGATCGCGATCTTTGACTGGCTGATGTGATAGCCGGCACCCAAGGGGTCGCTCTCGGGATCCAGGAAGATCAGCACCCGCTTGCGCTGATAGTCGTGCAGGAGGAAGTTGAACGCCACCGGGACGATCACGACGAACGCGAGCGCGCCGCCGATGAACAGCCGCAGCGGCAAGCCTGCCAGGAACATCACGGTCAGGCCGCCTGCGGTGATCATCAGCGCGGTTCCGAGATCGGGCTGCAGCATCACCAGCGCGGCAGGCACGCCGATCAGGGCGAGCGCGGGCCAGATCGCACCAAACCGCCGGATCTCGGATGGGGGAAGGAGGTCGTAGAAGCGCGCAAGAGCCAGGACGATGGCGGGCTTCATCAGTTCGGAGGGCTGGAGGCGGATGATGCCGACGTCGAGCCATCGCTGGCTGCCGCCGCGCACCGCGCCCAGCAGCTCCACAAGCAGGAGCAGGACGACGATTACTGCATAGGCGGGAAGCGCGCCCTGCTGCCACACAGAGAGGCGGATGCGCGAGATCACCACCGCCGCGGCGACGAACACCAGGAAGCGGATGCCTTGGCGGAGCGCCCAGGGATTGATGCTGCCTCCAGCGGCGGAGAACAGCACGACGAGCCCGAACCCGCCGATTGCCAACACCAGCACGAGCATCCGCCACGGCAACTGCGAGAGCGCTGAGGGAACGAGGCCAAGGCCGGTCCCGGAGTTCTTGATGCGCTTCATTCGGGCCGCTTCACTCCGGACTACGGCTGGCATTGGATTGGGCGACGTCGCCCTCGGGAACGGCCTGGTTCGCGATCGCCGCGTCGACGGCGTTGCCGACGGCTTCCGGCGTGTCCACCGTCGCGGGGGCCGGGGCCACCTGCGCGGCGGCGTTCGCCGCCTGGAAGGCGGCGGCTTCCGCCCGCATGCGGGTGGCGATGTCGCCGCCCCAAGTCGGCTCGAATTCCGCCAGCGTCTTCATCGCGCGCTCCTTGTCGTAGAGATAGGTGAAGATGTCGCGGGCGATGATGGGGGTGTCGAGGTTTCGGATCAGGTGGGCATTGTGCTCAAGCACGATCCCGGCGGCGTAGCGCGGGTTGTCGGCCGAGGAGAAGCAGATGAACAGGGCGTGGTCGCGCAGCTTGAACGGCAGCTGGCCGTTCTTGAGCACGCCCGTCCGCCGTTCCGCCATGGTGATGCGGCGGACCTGGGCGCTGCCAGTCTTGCCCGCGATGGTGACGCCCGGCACCTGCATCCGCGCCGCGCCGCCGGTACCGCCGTCGTTGACCACGGCAAACATCGAATCCCGCACGATCGCCATCTGCTCGGGCGTCGCCGAGAGCAGCGGTGCGGTCGGAGCGGGGCCGTTCAGCAGCAGCCGCGGCTGAAGCGCGCGGCCGGAGGCGAGCCTGGCCGCCATCACCGCCAGTTGAAGCGGATTGGCGAGCACGTCGCCCTGGCCGATCGAGGCGTTGAGCGAATCGGCCACGGTCCAGGGCTTGCCGTACTTCTTCAGCTTCCACTTGGAGTCGGGAACGGTGCCGTAGCGCTGAGAAGGGAAAGGCAGGTCGAACGTCTGGCCGAGCCCGAGGGAACGGGCGACGGGCGCGAACATGTCGTAGCCGAAACGGCGCGCCATTTCGTAGAAGTAGATGTCGCAGCTCTGCGCTACCGCGCGGCGCATGTTGGTGGCTCCATGGCCGCCGCGCTTGTGGCAGTGGAAGACGCCGGTGCCGACGCGCATCGCGCCCGAGCAATGCACCGTCTCCTGCGGGTGCACGCCCGCCTGCAGCAGGGCCAGCGCGTTCATCGGCTTGACCGTAGAGCCAGGGGGATACAGCCCCTGGAGCACCTTGTTCATCAGGGGGATGTGATCGTTCTCCGACAGCATCTTCCATTCGAGCCGGCCGATGCCGTCGGAAAAGCTGTTGGGGTCGTAAGCGGGCATCGACACCATCGCGAGGATGTCGCCGAACAGGCAGTCGATGACGACCGCCGCGCCGGAGTTGGTGCCCAGGCGGCGCGCAGCATATTCCTGCAGCCCGGCGTCGATCGTCAGGCGGACGGTCTCGCCGGGGCGGTCGGGGCGGGTGGCGAGCTCACGCACCGGCTCGCCGCGCGCGGTGACCTCCACCCGCTTCTCTCCAGGCACGCCGCGAAGTCGAACTTCCAGCGTCTTTTCAAGACCATCCTTGCCGAGCTTGAAACCCGGTGTGATGAGCAGGCGGTCCTTTGTCTCCTGATACTGTTCGGCCGAGGCAGCGCCGACATAGCCCGTGAGGTGCGCCACCGCCGCTCCCATCGGGTAGTTGCGGGAGAAGCCGCGCGCCGGAACGACCCCCGGAAGGTCGGGCAGGCGGACGCTGAGTGCGGCATAGCGCTCCCACGGCAGGTTCTCGGCGACCTGAACCGGCTGGAGCCCGCGGCTGCGCTTCAGATCGGTTTCGATCCGCTCCATGTCCTCGGCCGGCAATGCGAGCAGATCCCGCAGCACCCCCAGGACCCGCGTAGGATCCTCGAGCCGGTCCGGAATGATGTCGACGCGGAAGTCGGTGCGGTTGTTGGCGATCGGCGCGCCGTGGCGATCGACGATCCAGCCACGGCGCGGGGGCACCAGCGTCATGTTGACGCGGTTGCTCTCGGCCATCAACTCGTAGTGCTCGTTCTCGGCGACCGCGAGCCACGCCATCCGCCCGGCAAGCAGCAGGCCCATCCCGCCCTGCATCGCCCCGAGCGCAAAGGCGCGGCGGGAAAAGGTGAAGGCCTGGGTTGCCTCGGTGACCACCCGCGAAGGGCGGCTCACCTGCCGGCGCTCCGGCGATACTGCCAGGCGCAGAGCCGGGTCATGGCCGGGAAGAGCAGCCCCGAAACTGCGGTCTGCACGAGCAAGGGGCCGTCCACGTGGGCGGGAAGCATGCCTGCGAAAACCCTGCCGAGCGCCAGGCAGAGCGCGATCGCCGCGGTGGCGATCAGCCAATCCTGCCAGAAGTCGCGCTGGACGAGGCGGGTGTCGAGGATGTCGAGCGCGATGAGGCACAGCGACCAGAGCAGCATCGCGCTGCCGAGCGGCTGGCCGCTCACGAGATCGTCGAACAGGCCGAGCGGCGCGGCCGCCCAGGCGGGCAGGGCGTTCGACCGGAACAGCCGCCATGCGAGAAGCGCGAGCAGCCCGAACGGCGGCAGGAACGGAATGGTCGCGATCACCGGCAGGATGGTGATCAGCGATCCGATCAGCACCATCGCCACTGCCGGACGCCAGTAGCGATAGGGCGGCTCGGGCACCGCAAGCTCGATCGGGACGGGCGTGCTCATGGAACCGCGTCGGGGGCGGGGGCCGGCACCGGCGACGCTGCCGGCGCCGGGAAGGCGGCGGGTGGCGGCAGCGGCGGCAGGAAGGTTCGCAGGACCAGCGCGAAATCCGAACGATCGGGCTGTGCGAAAACGCGCGAGGTCGCGGTATCGCGTGCATTCTGGAGTACGCGGGCAACCGGGATCCCGGGCGGATAGATGCCGCCGATGCCCGACGTCACGAAGATGTCGCCTGCCAGGAACGGTGCGTTGGCGACGTTCGCCGATCGTACATCCACGAATCCGTCGCCCCGGCCGCTGGCGATCGCGGGCAGCCCGTCGCGCGTACGGCGAACGGGAATGACGCTGTCCGGATCGGTCAGCAGGACCACGCGCGCCGTGTTGGCGCTCGTCTCGACGACGCGGCCCAGCAATCCCTCCGGCCCGCGGACCGGCTGGCCGGAACGCACGCCTTGATGGTAGCCGGCCGCGAGCACGGCATAGCGCCGCGTGCTCGATGCGCTCGAACTGACGAGCCGGGCCGTGGCCACGGCTTCGACCGGCAGTTCCCGCACCTCGAGCAGCCGCCGCAGTCGCGCATTCTCCCGCACCAGCAGGCGGGCGCGCTGAACCAAGGCCTCGTCCTGCTTCCGTTGCGCGAGCAGCCGTCGATTATCGCTTGCCGTCTGGAAGTGCTCGGCGACGGCCGCCGGGCCGCTCGCGAGGAAGTCGCGAACGTGGCGCAGTCCAAGGGACACGGGGGCCGTTCCCTCGCGTACGACGCCGCGCGCGGCAGCGAACCCCGCCGGATGGAACGTCGACAGCAGAAGCAGGGCAGCCGCGATCAGCGCCCCTGCCGCCGCCGCGACATAGCCCAGGAACAATCCATACTGCGCCCGGCGTGAAAAGCCCGGGCGCCGGTCGCGTTGCGGCGCCATCGCCGGCAACCCCCCATCAGACGGCGAGCAGAACGCCCCGGTAGACCTCGTCCTCGAGCGCGCGGCCGGTACCCAGTGCCACGCAGGTCAGCGGATCCTCCGCGACCGACACCGGCAGCCCGGTCTCGTCACGCAGAACCTCGTCCAGCCCGTGCAGCAGTGCGCCGCCGCCGGTGAGCACGATGCCCTGGTCGACGATGTCGGCAGCCAGTTCCGGCGCGGTGTTCTCCAGCGCGATCCGGACGCCCTCGACGATCGTGTTGACCGGCTCGGCGAGCGCCTCGGCGATCTGGCCCTGGTTGATCTGGATCTCCTTGGGCACACCATTGACGAGGTCGCGGCCCTTGATGTGGATCACCTTGCCGATGCCGTCGACCGGCGGCTTGGCCGTGCCGACTTCCTGCTTGATGCGCTCGGCCGTGGCTTCGCCGATCAGCAGGTTGTGGTTGCGGCGGACGTAGCTGACGATCGCCTCGTCCATCTTGTCGCCGCCGACGCGCACCGAGGTGGAATAGGCGAGGCCGCGCAGCGAGAGCACCGCGACTTCGGTGGTGCCGCCGCCGATGTCGACGACCATCGAGCCGATCGGCTCGGTCACCGGCATGTCGGCGCCGATCGCGGCGGCCATCGGCTCCTCGATCAGGAACACCTGGCTGGCACCGGCATTGGAGGCGGCGTCGCGGATCGCGCGGCGCTCGACCGAGGTCGAGCCCGACGGCACGCAGATCACGATCTGGGGCCAGCGGATGAAGTGCCGCTTGCCATGCACCTTCTCGATGAAGTGCTTGATCATCTGCTCGGCGACATCGATGTCCGCGATCACACCGTCGCGAAGCGGGCGAATCGCCTCGATCGAACCCGGCGTCTTGCCCATCATCAGCTTGGCGTCGTCACCGACCGCCTTCACCTTCTTGACGCCGTTGAGTGTCTCCACGGCGACCACCGACGGCTCGTTCAGCACGACCCCGCGGCCGCGCAGATAGACCACCGTGTTCGCGGTGCCGAGATCGATCGCCATGTCGTGCGACATGAATTTGAAGAAGCGGGAGAAGAGCGCCATCAGTTGTTCCGTCTATCGCCGCGTCGCCCCCGTCGCGGCTGTTCGCACCTGTTCCGGACCCGGCCGACTGGATCTCTCCGGCCGATTTTACGTGGCGGATGCGGGTCGCGGGATGGCGCCGCTTGGGCTAGAGCGGCACCCATGTCAATACGACGCTTACCCGAGCACCTCGTCAATCGCATTGCCGCAGGCGAAGTGGTGGAACGCCCCGCCAGCGCGCTGAAAGAACTGGTCGAAAACGCCATCGATGCCGGCGCTACGCGGATCGCGGTCCGGATCGCGGGCGGGGGCATCGACCTGATCGAAGTGACCGACGACGGCTGCGGCATGACTCCGTCCGACATGGCGCTGGCGCTGGAGCGGCATGCGACCTCCAAGCTTCCCGACGAGCGGATCGAGGCGGTGGAGACGCTGGGCTTCCGCGGCGAGGCGCTGCCCTCGATCGCAAGCGTAGCGCGGCTGACGATGGAAAGCCGCCCGCGCGGAAGCGTGGGCTGGATGCGCACCGTCGACAACGGCCGGGTCGAGGCGGAAGGCCCCGCCGCGGTGCCGCCGGGTACGCGGATCCGGGTCGAAGGGCTGTTTGCCCGCGTTCCCGCGCGTCGCAAGTTCCTGCGCACCCCGCGCTCGGAATTCGCGGCGTGCCTGGATGCGGTGCGCCGGCTGGCAATGGCGCGGCCGGACATTGCCTTCTCGCTCGAGCACGACGGGCGCCGCGCGCTGTCGGTGCAAGGCGGCGAGACGCAGCCGGAGCGCGTGGCCGGGCTCGTCGATCGCGCCCTGGCCGACAACAGCGTCGCCATCGACTATGTGCGCGAAGGGATGCGGCTCGGCGGCGTCGCGGGGCTCCCGACCTTCAACCGCGGCATCGCCGATCATCAATATCTGTTCGTGAACGGCCGGCCGGTGAAGGACCGGCTGCTCGCCGGCGCGGTGCGCGGCGCCTATGGCGAGATGCTGGCGCGCGACCGCCATGCGGTGGTGGCGCTGTTCCTGGACGTGCCGCCCGACCAGATCGACGTCAACGTCCACCCGGCCAAGACCGAGGTGCGCTTCCGCGACCCGGCGCTGGCGCGCGGGCTGATCGTGGGCGGGCTGCGCCGTTCGCTCGATGCGGCGGGCCACAGGAGCGTGCAGCGCCCGCAGGCGGATGCGCTGGCGGCCTGGCAGCAGGAGCCGCTTGCACCGGCGATGCCCGAGGGAGCGCTGTTCGCAGCCGCTGCGGCGGCAGGGCAGGGGAGCGCCTCCTACGTTCCCGTGCCGAGCTTCCACGAGCCGCGTACCGGCTTCTTCACGCCGCCGGCGCCGCAGGCGCGGGCGGAAGTGGCGGAGGCGCCCGTGCCCGCGACCGTGTCCCATCCGCTGGGGGTCGCCCGGGGGCAGGTGGCCCAGACCTATATCGTCGCCGAGGCGGAGGATGGATTGGTTCTGGTCGACCAGCACGCCGCGCACGAGCGGCTGGTCCTGGAACGGATGCGCCGCGCCTTGGCGGAGGGCGGCGTCGCGGCGCAGGCGCTGCTGCTGCCCGAAGTGGTCGAACTCGACGAGCCCGCGTGCGATCGGTTGGAGGAGCGCAGCGCCGAGCTCGCCGAATTCGGGCTGGAACTGGAGCGTTTCGGTCCGCGCGCCATGCTGGTGCGCGCAACTCCGGCGATGCTGGGCAAGAGCGACATCGCCGGGCTGGTCACCGACCTCGCCGATGAACTGGCGGCGCACGACACGGCGTTCAGCCTGAAGGAACGGATCGACCATGTCGCCGCCACTATGGCCTGCCACGGATCGGTGCGGGCGGGGCGGGTGCTGTCGGTCGCGGAAATGAACGCGCTGCTCCGCGAGATGGAGGTCACGCCGCATTCCGGCCAGTGCAACCATGGACGGCCGACGTGGGTGAAACTGTCCATGCTCGACGTGGAGAAGCTGTTCGGGCGGAAGTAGCTCCGGAGGGGCGCTCAGCAGTACCGGTCCGTGAACCTCCTCTGCTCGGCCGGATGGAGACCATTCCACCGCCGCACGATGAAGTCGGCGGCCGCAAAACACTGCCGGTAGAAGTCCCTCCCGTTCTCTTCCGCCGTTCTTGCGGAGGCGAGGCAAAGACGCGCCGTCTCCTCGGCCGAGAAGATCTCGGCGACGAAGGGACCGGGCACGCCCCTGCTGGGGAGCGCGACCAGCAGGTCCGATTTGAAGCGCTCGACGCCGGAGGCATCTTTCGCCCAGGAGGGAAGCGCGGCAACCGGTTTGGCTACCGAGCGCTGGGGGCTTCCTTCAGCCGCACGCGGCGTCGGTGCAGGCTGCCGCTCCGGGACCGCTCTGTCCGTCCATGCTCGCAACGCGAGCGCGCCGATGACCGGGAGAAACGACAAGCCGTAGGTTGGGATCGCGAGCAGAAGCGCAACGAAAAGCAACATCCACACGGTTGGCGCCCCCTGCCGGCGAGCAGCCTTCCATCTATGCACCCCCATGTGCCGGATCAGCTGATTGCCACTTCCCGCTCCTACTTCGAGAACCCTAACAATCCGTAGCGAACCGACGGAGCCCCCCTCCGGGGGGCCTCCGCGCGCTTACGCCGCCGCGCGCCGCCGTTCCGCCATCTCCGCGTTCAGCATCTCGGCCAGCAGGAATGCCAGCTCCAGGCTCTGCCCGGCGTTCAGCCGCGGATCGCAGTAGGTGTGGTAACGATCGGCGAGCGCCTGCTCGGTCACCGCCACCGCGCCGCCGGTGCATTCGGTGACGTTCTGCCCGGTCATCTCGGCATGGATGCCGCCCGCGAAGCTGCCCTCCGCGCGATGCACGGCAAAGAAGCCGCGGACCTCGGCCAGGATCCGTTCGAACGGACGCGTCTTGTAGCCGTTGGCCGCCTTGATGACGTTGCCGTGCATCGGGTCGCAGCTCCACACCACCGGATGCCCCTCCCGCTGAACGGCGCGGACCAGCGTCGGCAGGTGCTTCTCGATCTTGTCGTGGCCGTAGCGGGTGATGAGCGTCATCCGGCCGGGCACGCGTCCCGGATTGAGCACGTCGAGCAGCCGCAGCAGCGCGTCCGGCTCCAGGCTCGGCCCGCACTTCATGCCGATCGGGTTGCGGATGCCGCGCAGGTACTCGACGTGCGCCGATCCCTCGAACCGGGTGCGGTCGCCGATCCACAGGAAGTGGGCGGAGGTGTCGTACCAGTCGCCGGTCAGCGAATCCTGCCGGGTCAGCGCCTGCTCGTAGGGAAGCAGCAGCGCCTCGTGGCTGGTGTAGAAGCTGGTTGCCTTCAGCTGCGGCACGCTGTCCGCGTCGATGCCGCAGGCGGACATGAAATCGAGTGCCTCGCTGATGCGATCGGCGATGTCGGCGTATTTCTGCGCGAGTGGGCCGCGCCCCATGAAGTCGTGCGTCCAGCGGTGAACCTGGTGCAGGTTCGCATAGCCGCCAGTTGCGAACGCACGCAGCAGGTTCAGCGTCGCTGCCGATTGCGAATAGCCGCGGATCATCCGCTGCGGATCGGGAACGCGGGAGTCCGGCGTGAAGGCGATGTCGTTGATGATGTCGCCGCGGTAGCTCGGCAGCTCCACCCCGTCCTGCGCCTCCATCGGCGCCGAACGCGGCTTGGCGAACTGGCCGGCCATGCGGCCGAGCTTCACGGTCGGCAGCTTGGACGCAAAGGTCAGTACCACCGCCATCTGCAGCAGCACGCGGAAGGTGTCGCGGATGTTGTTGGCGCTGTGCTCTGCAAAGCTCTCCGCGCAGTCGCCGCCCTGGAGCAGGAAGGCGCGACCCGCCGCGACCTCGGCAAGCTCCGCCGTGAGGTTGCGCGCCTCGCCCGCGAACACCAGCGGCGGAAAGCTCGCCAGCTGCGCGGTGGCGGCATCGAGTGCATCCGCGTCCGGATAGTCGGGGAGCTGGCGGGCCTCGGCCCGCTTCCAGCTGTCGGGGGCCCAGTTCGCTGCCATGGCATTCTCCAGAGAGGGAGCCGGGATGAACCAGTCGGCGTGATGCGCGATGCCGTTGGCTGCAATCTGGTTCACCACCTTCGCATTGGCGCGCTTGCCGTCTTCTTCCCAGCCTTGGACGGTGCTGCCGGGCGTGTCGTACCACGCCCCGAACCCCGCACGGGTGAGCGCGCGTTCTTCGCGAAAACGTCGGATCTTGGCACCGGCTAGCGTCGTCATGCTTCCGCGTTACCCGATCCGGGTAATGCTGAGCAACTGCTTTGTGGTTTAGCCAGCCCCTCTCCGATGTTTACCCGTCGCCGTTTGTCTCGAGCAGGGATTGAGCTTGTCGAGGGCCCGTGTTGAGAGAGCCGCGGCCAGTTCTCGATACGCCATCTCGACAAGCTCGATGGATACTCAAACCCAACGGAGTGGAGGCGGGGGCAGCTACTCGCACTAAACGGGTCTGGAGGGGCGGCTCGTCTTAGAACGCCGGCTTCCAATCCCAGCCGAGCGGGTCGCCGTCCATTACCTCGATACCTGCAACGGCAAGCTCGTCACGGATCGCGTCGGAGCGGGCGAAGTCCTTGTCGGCGCGGGCCTGCCTGCGTTCGGCAAGGCGCGCCTCGACGTCTTCGGCAGCAATCGTGGCGCCGGCCGGCCGCACGCGCAGCGCGGCGCGCTCCAGGCGGAGCAGGTCGAGGCCAAGCACCGCGTCGAACTCGGCGAGGGCGGCAAGCCGGTCGGCCGGCGACAGCTTCTTGTCGGCGAGCAGTTCGTCCAGCACCGGCAACGCGCGCGGGGTGGCGAGGTCGTCTGATACAGCCTCGTCCAGCCGCGTGAGATAGGCCGCGGCCTTGTCGGTGCTGCCCTCCGCGTCGCCGGCGCGGGCCTTGAGCGCCGACACCGTCATCACCAGCCGCTTGAGCCGGGTGAGCGCGGCGACCAGGTTCTCGCCCGAGAACTCCAGCTCGCTGCGATAATGCGCCGACAGGCACATCAGCCGATAGGCGAGCGGGTGGACGCCCGCGCCGATCAGGGTCTGGAGCGTGGTGAAGCCGCCCTTGGACTTGGACATCTTGCCCGATCGCTCGACCAGGAAGTTGTTGTGCATCCAGAAGCGCGCGCCGGTGAAGTCCGGATCCGCGTCGGTGCAGCCGCAATAGGCCTGGTTCTGCGCGATCTCGTTGGGGTGATGGATCTCGCGGTGGTCGATGCCGCCGGTGTGGATGTCGAACGGCTCGGGGCCGAGATACTTGAGGCTCATCACCGAGCATTCGAGGTGCCATCCGGGCGCTCCCTTGCCCCAGGGGGAGTCCCATTCCATCTGCCGCTGCTCGCCCGGCGGCGATTTGCGCCAGATCGCGAAGTCCTGCGGGTGGCGCTTGCCGGCGACCGGGTCGATGCGCCCTGCGGCCGCGTCGTCCTGCCCACCTGCGAGGCGGCCGTAGTTCGGCACGCTGCTGCTGTCGAAATAGAGGCCGCTGTCGAGTTCGTAGCAGTGATCGGGCGCGATCTTCTCGGCGAAAGCGATCATCTCGGCGATGTGATCGGTCGCGACCGACCAGCGGGTGGGATCGGCGATGTTGAGGTCGGCGAGGTTCTGCTTGAACGCGGCGGTGTAGTGGGCGGCGATGTCCCAGATGCTCTGCGCCTGCGCGCGCGCTGCCGCCTCCATCTTGTCGTCGCCGGCGTCGGCGTCGGAGGTCAAGTGGCCGACGTCGGTGATGTTGATGACGTGGGTGAGCGGATAGCCCTTCCACTTGAGCACGCGCGCCAGCGTGTCGGTGAAGACGTACGCGCGCAGGTTGCCGATGTGGGCGTAGTTGTAGACCGTCGGACCGCAGGAATAGACGCGCGCGCCGCGCTCGGGATCGGCGGGCGCGAAGCGCTCCAACGAGCGGGTCAGCGAATTGTAGAGCGTGAGCGGTGCGGTCGACATGCCGCGCGCATAGCTCTTGCGTGAGGCGCTGCCAACGCGCGTCCGAACGACTTTCGCGACGTCCGGCGGAACGGGCGCGCGCGCTGTCGGTTGGCAGCACAAGGCGATTTTCAAAGCGCCGCGAAGCAGAAACAGCCCAGGAGCGATGCGATGAGCGATGAGGCCAGGGACGACGCACCCGACATCCTTGCAAAGGACGCCGAGGTACGGCGCGGCGACACGCCGGGCGGCCAATCCTCGGTGACCGGGGTCGCCGTCACGATCAACAAGCCGCGCCAGGAACTCTACGCCTATTGGCGCGACTTCTCGAACCTCGCAGGGGTCATGGAGAACGTTGAGTCGATCGAGGTGCTCGATCGCAACCGCTCCCACTGGAAGGTGAAGGGCCCCAACGGTCTCTACGAATGGGACGCGATCGTCACCGAGGATGTCGAGGGCGAACGGATCGCCTGGAAATCGGCGGAGGGCGCCGATGTCGAGAACAGCGGCTGGGTGGCGTTCAGCGACGCGAATCCCGGCCGGGGTACGGTCGTGACCGCGGCCATCGCCTATGAGCCCCCTGGAGGCCTCGTCGGCAAGGTCGTGGCCAAGCTGACCCAGAAGGAGCCGCGGATCCAGGCGCGGCGGGACTTGCGGCGGCTGAAGCAGCTGCTGGAGACCGGCGAGATCGCCACAAGCTCGCCGCCCAATCCGGCGCCCAAGGCCTGATCCCCTCTTTTCTCAAGGAAAACCAGATGCGAGCTCTCACCTGGCACGGCAAGCACGACGTCCGCGTGGATACGGTGCCCGATCCCGAGATCCTCAACCCGCGCGACGCGATCCTCAAGATCACGTCGACCGCGATCTGCGGGTCCGACCTGCACCTCTACGACGGCTATATCCCGACCATGAAGGCGGGCGACATCCTGGGCCACGAGTTCATGGGCGAGGTGGTCGAGACCGGCCCGAAGTCCACGCTCAAGAAGGGCCAGCGCGTCGTCGTTCCCTTCGTGATCGCATGCGGCGAATGCTATTTCTGCGGCAAGCAGCAGTATTCGGCCTGCGACAACTCGAATCCGGCCGACAACCAGGACATCGCCCCCAACCTCTGGGGCGCGGCACCCGCAGGGCTGTTCGGCTACAGCCACATGACCGGCGGCTATCCCGGCGGCCAGGCCGAGTATGTCCGCGTGCCCTTCTCGGACGTTGGTCCGATCGTGATCCCGGACGGGATCGAGGACGAAAAGGTGCTGTTCCTGTCGGACATCCTGCCGACCGGCTGGATGGCGGCGGAGAACTGCGACATCGAGCCCGGCGACACGGTTGCGGTCTGGGGCTGCGGCCCCGTCGGGCTCTTCGGCATCCAGTCTGCGTTCGTCCTGGGCGCGCACCGCGTGATCGCGATCGACCATTTCCCGCACCGCTTGGAACTCGCCAAGCAAATGGGCGCGGAAGTCATCAACTTCGAGCAGACAGACGTCTATGATGCGTTGATGACGATGACCGGCGGCATTGGGCCGGACGCCGTGATGGACGCGGTCGGGCTGGAGAGCCACGGGCTCTACCTCGACAACGTGGTCGATCAGATCAAGGCATCGACCTTCCTCGGCACCGATCGGCCGCATGCGCTGCGCCAGGCGATCATGGCCTGCCGCAAGGGCGGGCGCGTGTCGGTACCGGGCGTCTATGGTGGCTTCGTCGACAAGTTCCCGTTCGGGGCGGTCATGGAGAAGGGGCTGACGCTCAAGACGGGACAGACCCACGTCCAGCGCTACCTGCCCGGATTGCTCCAGGCGATCCTGGAGGAGAAGCTCGACACGACCTTCCTGATCTCGGATCGCATGAGCCTGGAGGAAGCCCCCAAAGGCTATGCCAAGTTCAAGAACGAGCAGAACGAATGCACCAAGGTGGTGCTGAAGCCGGACTGGGCAAAGGCCACGGCCTGAAACCCGAAGAGGAGCCCAACACATGGCAGAGAAGCTTGCAGTGATTACCGGTGCCTCGACGGGCATCGGCTATGAGATCGCGAAGATCGCGGCAGGAGAGGGGTTCGACCTGATCGTCGTTGCCGACGAGCCGCAGATCAACGCCGCCGCGGGCGCATTCGGCGCGGACGGCATATCGGTACAGGCGGTACAGGCCGACCTTTCGACCATCGAAGGCAACGACCAGTTGCTCGCCGCCATCGGCGAACGCGATGTGGACGTGCTGGTCGCGAACGCGGGCCTGGGACTGGGCCACGCGTTCCTGGATCAGGACGTGGCGGCATGGCGTCGGGTCATCGACACCAACGTGACCGGCACCACCTATCTGCTGCAGAAGATGCTCCAGCGGATGAAGGCACGCGACGCCGGCCAGGTACTGATCACCGGATCGATCGCGGGGCTGATGCCGGGTGCCTATCAGGCGGTGTACAACGGCACCAAGGCGTATCTCGACAGCTTCGCCTATGCCCTTCGCAACGAGCTGAAGGACACGAGCGTGTCGATCACGGTGCTGATGCCGGGACCGACGGAGACCGAGTTCTTCAAGCGCGCCAACATGATGGACACGCCGGTGGGTACCCAGGACAAGGACGATGCGGCCATGGTCGCGCGGACCGGCTGGGACGCGATGCAGAAGGGCACGGCCCACGTCGTCGCCGGGACCAAGAACAAGATCCAGGCCGCGGTCAGCCATGTCGTACCCGACACCGTGCTGGCCCGGATGCACGAGAACATGGCGAAGCCCGACGGGGAATAAGGCCTGCCTGGTGCTCTCGCGAAGGCGGCAGCACCAGGGCATGGCGATGGCTGCGGCTTAGGTGGGTGCCTCTTGAAGGTTGCTCCAGGGAAAGGGGGAGCGCCGCTCCCCCTTTTCTACGTCAGCCCGCCAGCGGGGTCGGAATTGGGGCCGCGGCGCGCGGCTTCTCGCCCAGCGCTGCGCGGACCATCGTGTCCCAGATCTCGGCGGCGTCGGCGCTTTCCAGCGCATTGCCGGCGGTTACCATTTCCTGGCTGGGTTCCCGCAGCGCCCGCAGGATGGCGGCGGCACGCGGCAGCTCGTCGGGAAGACGCTCGTTGACCTCTGCGCTGACTACCTCGTCCGGCTCGGCGTCGCCGCGGCCATTGGGGCTGAGCGCGTGGGCCACCAGCACGCGCGCGATGCGTTCGATCGGGGAGGTGGCGGCGATATGGGTCATGGGGCTCTCCTTTTGCCGGTCGAACGCGCCTGCGCGCCGCTGCGTTCCGGCGGCGGCGCGGTTGACAAGCGGGACGCGGAAGGCACGTGTGGCCGGGATGCAATCCCCCAAAGCCCTTGCACCGGATACCAGAGCGGCACCGCCGGTGAGGCCCTCCCTGGGCCGTATCGCGCTGTTCGCATCGGGCGACTTCGCCTGCAATCTCTACTGGCAGAGCCTCAGCTTCTTTCTGCTGTTCTTCTACACCGACGCGCTGCGGCTCTCGCCTGCCGTTGCTGGCCTGGTGCTGCTGATCGGGTCGGTGTGGGATGGGATCGCCGACCTGCTGGTCGGTATCCATGCCGAACGCTCCCGCCGCGACTATCGCTGGTTCCTGAGCGCTGGGGCGGTGCCGCTGGGGCTCGGCTTCGTGCTGCTGTATGTGGCCCCGCCGCTTCAGGGTGCTGCCCTGGTGGCGGCAGTGCTGGCGATGCACCTCGCGTTCCGGGCGCTCTACGCGTTCGTGAACATCCCCTATTCGGCGATGACGGCGCGGATCACCGGGGACAGTGGCCAACGGGCGCTGATCTCGGGCCTGCGCATGCTCTTCGGCACTGCGGCTGCGCTGGTGGTAGCATTGGGCACGGAGCGGATCGCCGCGATCCGGCCCGGGGGTCTGGGAGGGACACAGGGCTATCTGGCGGCGGCGCTGCTGTTCGGGGCGGTCGGATCGGCGCTGCTGGTGGTGGTCGGCCGCGGGTCGCCTGCCGCGCACGGGCAAGAACAGGCGCGCGTCTCCATCCTGGGCGCCATGCGCGTGCTTGCACGCAACCGCGCCTTCGTGACGCTCAACCTGGCGATGGCGGGGGTCGGCATGGCCGCGACCGCGCTCACCCGGTCAGTGCTGTATTACTTCAGCTACGTCGTCGGGGACGACGCCGGCGGGCCGGCCGCGCTGGCGATTATGGGTTTCGCAGGCGCGCTCTTCGTGCCGGTCTGGATGGCGGTGGGCACGCGGTCCGGGATGCGGGGGCTGTGGTTCGCTTCCGCCGTGCTCGGCACTGCCGCGGTGGGGGTGTTCGCAGGCGGCGGTCGCACGGACGCCTGGACCGCGCAGCTGTTTCTGGTGGTGATGCAGGCGGCGCTGGTCGGGTTCAACCTGGCGTTCTGGGCCATGCTGCCGGACACGGTGGAATATGGTGAGCATCGCGCCGGAGTGCGCGTCGAGGCGTTGGGCTTCGGGGTATCGGCACTGGTCCAGAAATTCGCATTCGGGTTGGCCGCCGCACTGATGGGGACGATCTACCAGCTGGTCGGCTACCATCCAGGCGCCGTGCAGACCGCCGAGACGGTGACGGGCATTCGCTGGGTGATGCTTGGCATGCCGGCGTTGTGCTTCCTCGTTTCGGCCCTGGTGATGTGGCTCAATCCGCTGCGGCGCGGGGCGCATGCAGCGATCGTCGCAGATCTGGCGACACGGGAGAAACAAGGGTGAGGGGGCGGTGCTCCTGCTTGCGCAGGAGCACGGGTCCTCGTTATCCCTGAGTAAGGGTGAAGCTGCCGGAGACGCCCTCTGCTTCGGCGGACGGCGCCACCCAGACACGGAACAGCCCCGCCTCCACGGCCGGGCGGTTGTCGAGCCCCAGGAACTGGAGGTCGGCGCGGGTGAGGGTGAAACGCACCTCCTGCGACTCGCCGGGGGCGAGCTTGATCTTGCGATAGCCCTTCAGCTCGCGGACCGGGCGGGTGAGACTGGCGGTCTGGTCGTGGACGTAGAGCTGGGCCACTTCCTCCGCCGTGCGCGTGCCGCGATTGGTGATCGTTGCCCGCACCGTCAGCGTGCCGCCCCAGGCGAGCGTGCCGCTGCCCAGGTCCAGCCCCGAATATTCGATCCGGCCATAGGTGAGCCCATGCCCGAACGGAAAGCGGGCTGCATTGGACGCCTCTCGATAGTGCGTCTTGTACGGCTGCAGCGGCCCCGCGGGATTGGGGCGCCCCGTGCGCTTGTGTGCGTAGTAATAGGGCACCTGTCCCGGCACCTGCGGGAAGCTGACCGGCAGGCGTGCCGAAGGACTCTCGCGCCCGAACAGGATGTCGGCGGTGGCGGGGCCGCTCTCCGAACCGAGGAACCAGGTCACCAGGATCGCCGGGGCGGCGAGCACCGCTCCTTCGAGCGCCAAGGCGCGTCCGTTCTTGAGCAGCACCACGATCGGCTTGCCGGTCTTGGCGACGGCTTCCGCCAGGGCCTGTTGCGCCGGCGGGATCACCACCAGGTTGCGCGACTGGGCTTCGCCCGACATGTCCTGGCTCTCGCCGATCGCGAGCACCACGATGTCCGCGGCGTTCGCGGCGGCGACCGCAGCCTCGATGCCGCCGGGCAGGGGGGCGCTTACTCCGGAACCTGCGGTTGCCGTCACCAGCGAGGGATCCGCCATCGCTTGGCGCACGCCGGTCAGCAGGTCGACCGCCTCGGCATCCGAGCCATAGACGTTCCAGGGGCCGATCAGGTCATGCTTCCCCTGCGCAAAGGGGCCGATCAGCGCGATCCGCTTGCCGGAGCGGGGCAGGGGGAGCAGGTCGCCGTCGTTCTTCAAGAGCACGATCGAGCGGCGGGCAGCCTCGCGCGCTACTGCCAGATTGCCGGCACTACGCACCCGCGTCTTTTCGCGACGCGGGTCAATGCGGCGGAACGGGTCGTCGAACAGACCTAGCCGGACCTTGAGTGCGAGCACGCGGCGGACCGCCTGGTCGAGCCGCGCCATCGGCACCTCGCCCGCGGCAACCAGCGACGGCAGGTGCTGCATGTAGAAGCCGCTCTGCATGCTCATGTCGACCCCCGCCAGGAAGGCGAGCTTCGTCGCCTCCCGGGCATCGGCGGCAAAGCCATGGTCGATCAATTCCATGTCGCCGGTGTAGTCGGACACGACCAGCCCGTCGAAACCCCACTCCTTGCGCAACACGTCGTCAAGCAGCCAGGGATTGGCGGTCGCCGGAACGCCGGACAGCTCGTTGAACGAGGCCATGACCGTGCCGGAGCCCGCATCGAACGCGGCCTGGAAGGGCGGGAAGTAGATCTCGCGCAACGTGCGCTCGGAGACGTCGACCGCTCCGTAATCGAGCCCGGCCTCCGCCGCGCCATAGGCGGCGAAATGCTTGGCGCACGACATGACGGAGTCGTTGGCCCAGAGCGACTTCCCCTGGAAACCGCGCACCCGCGCCGCCGCCATGTCGCGACCCAGTCGTACGTCTTCGCCGGAGCCCTCGACTCCGCGGCCCCAGCGAGCGTCGCGGGCGACGTCGACCATTGGCGCAAAGGTCCAGTCGATGCCGGCTGCGGCCGCTTCGATCGCGGCGACCCTTGCGGCCTTTTCGACCAGCTCCGGCTCGAAGCTTGCAGCCTCGGCGAGCGGCACCGGGAAGACGGTGCGAAACCCGTGGATGACGTCTGCCGCGAACAGCAGCGGGATCTTGAGACGGGATTCGCGAACCGCCGCGCGCTGCATCTGGCGCGCCATCTCGGCACCGTTGCCGTTGAACACGCCGCCCAGTCGTCCGGCGCGGGTCTCCGCGAGCTGCGCATCGAACGTGCCGTTCGAGGCCGCGGGGTTGAGGGCGTTGGCAGCGCCCCCGGCCCAGGCAGCAGCCATCAGCGTCAGCTGCCCTGCCTTCTCCTCGACCGTCATCTTTGCGATCAGAGCCTCGACAGAGGCGGGAAGCCCCTGGCTTTCGGCCGCGACGGTCTGCAGCAGCGCGTGCGCGGGGCTTGCCCGCCACGTTGCCAGCGTTGCCGCCCCCATCACCATCGCGCGCCTGGAAATGCGCAGGTCGTTCATCAGAGATCCTCCCGGAAATTGGCGGTGCGCCGCGGCTGTGGCGTGGCTTGTTTCGCCTTCTTGCCCGCCGTGTCAAATTGATGTAACCGGTTACACATACAGTGATCAGCGGCGAAACAGCAAGCCGTTGGCGGCGCCGGAAATGCCGGCCTGGGTTTTGGAAGGACGTCGGAAAGGGCAATGGCGCACGCCACCATCCGTGATGTGGCTCGGGAGGCGGACGTCTCCGTCGCCTCCGTTTCGCGCGTCCTCAACGGGCACAGCAACGTTCGGCCGGCCGTGCGCGAGCGTGTGCAGGCGGTTGCGGCGGCCCTCGGCTATGTTCCGCACGCGGGAGCCCGTAACCTCAGCTTGGCACGCACGAACGCCATTGGCGTCATGCTTCCCGATCTGCACGGCGAGTTCTTCTCCGAAACCGCCCGGGGCATCGACAGCGAGGCGTCGGCGCGAGGGCTGCAGCTGCTGCTCTCGAACGCGCATGCGAATCCCGCGCGCGCGATCGAGACGCTGCGCACGATGCGCGGGCGCGTGGACGGCGTCATCATCATGGCGCCGGACCTGGATCCCGAGCAGTTGTTCGAGCATCTGCCGCCGAGCCTTCCCGCCGTGCTGATCAACTGCTGCGGGAACGTTCAGGGGCGCGCCGAACTGCGGGTGGACAATGTCGCTGGTGCCGAGGCGATGGTGGAGCATCTGGTGTCCACCGGACGCCGCCGTATCGTCCACCTCGCGGGGCCGGACGGGAATTCCGAGGCCCAGGCGCGTGTCGCCGGCTATTGCGCCGCGATGGCGCGCCACGGGCTGGCGCCTCGAATTCTTCCTGGCGACTTCTTCGAGGAGGCGGGCACCGCCGCTGCGGAAGAGCTGCTTCGCGAACTCGACGGACCGGAAGCTCCGGACGCGCTGTTCGCGGCCAATGACATGATGGCGATCGGCGCGATGATGCGCTTTCGTCGCGCCGGGGTCGCCGTACCCGGGCGCATCGCAATTGCCGGCTTCGACGATGTGCCGCTCGCGCGGCTGATCTCGCCGGCCCTCACCACCATGCGCGTCGGCATTGCCGGGATCGGCGCGCGTGCGGTCGTCCGGCTTACCGCGCTGATCGCAGGAGGGCACGACCATGCGGTCGAGCCGCGAACTCCCGAACTGATCGTGCGCGAGACCACCTGGTCGACCATCAACACAGAACAACCGGCAAGCAGGGAATAAGGGCAAGTATCATGAGCAGGACCAAGGCTTTGCGGTTAGCGCTCGCGGGCGCGACGATGCTGGCTGCCAGCACGGTGGCGATCACGCCGGCAGCGGCGCAGGTCGGGCAGGCGTCGCTGCGCGGCACCATCACCGCGCCCGCGGACAATCCCGTCGTTGAGGTCACCGTCGTCGAGGTCTCGACCGGCCTCCGACGGACCGTCGCCGCCGGTCCGGACGGCAGCTACAACTTCGCGTCGCTGCGCGCCGGCACCTACCGGCTCGAGATCAAGCTCCAGAACGGCACCCGCAACTCCGACAACTTCACCCTCAACGTCGGACAGAACGCCGGCCTGGACCTCGACCTGAGCGCTGACCAGGGCGCCGCGGCCCCGGCACCCGAGCAGCCGCAAGACGGCGGCCAGGCGGCCGATACGGCGGACACCAGCGGCGAGGTGATCGTGACGGGCAGTCGCCTGCGCTCGCTGTCTGGCGGTCAGGTCGGCATCAACATCACCACCCGCCTCATCGAGCAGCTGCCGCAGAACAGCCGCAACTTCCTTGCCTTCGCCGATCTGGCGCCGGGCGTGCGCTTCATCGAGAGCGCCGACGGCTCTTCGCGCATCCAGGGCGGCGCGCAGGGCAGCAACTCGGTCAACGTGTTCATCGATGGCGTCAGCCAGAAGGACTATGTCCTGCGCGGCGGCCTGACCGGCCAGGACTCGTCCCCGGGCAATCCGTTCCCGCAGCTCGCAATCGGCGAGTATCAGGTGCTCTCGTCCAACTATAAGGCGGAGTTCGACCAGGTCGGGTCGGTGGCGATCACCGCCACGACTAAGTCGGGTACCAACGAGTTCCACGGCGAGGGCTTCTTCGACTATACCGACGAGAGCCTGCGCGACCGGCGTCCGACCGAGATCTATCCGACCAAGACCGACAAGGTGAAGACGACCGACAAGCAGTTCGGCGTCGCACTGGGCGGTCCGATCGTGAAAGACCTCGCGCACTTCTTCGTCAGCTACGAAGGCAAGCGGCGTGAAGTGCCGATCGACATCCTGCCGGGCAATGGCGTCTCGGTCGACAGCCTGCCGGCGGAATATCGCGACCAGTTCGGCTCCTACAGCTCCACCTTCAAGCAGGACCTGTACTTCGGCAAGATCGACATCACGCCGACCGACAGCGACCTGCTCGAGTTCACGGGCAAGTACCGCAACGAATCCGGCCTGCAGATCAGCAACGGCATTGCGGCCTATTCGACTGCGACACTCAGCAAGGTCGAGGAAATCCGCGGGACCGCGCGCTGGCAGCATACCGCCGACAATTGGATCAACGACTTCCGCGTCGGCTACGAGGATGTGACCTGGGCGCCTCGTCCCGCGACGGACGGCATCAGCCAACAGTTCCGCCGTTCGGATGTGAACGGCAGCTCGATCAACACCTACAACCTGTTCCGGATCGGTGCGGGCCTGAACTTCCAAGACAAGGGCCAGACCGGCTGGACCGTCCAGAACGACTTCACCTGGACCGGGTTCGAGGGCCACACGATCAAGGCCGGCGTGAAGAGCAAGTGGGTGAAGCTCAATACGCTGGAGCAGAACCTCCTCAACCCGCTCTACAGCTACGACCTCAACCTTCCGGTGGCAGACGGCTTCAACGACGATATCCCGTACCAGCTCCAGTTCGGTGCGGTCGGTTCGCTAGGCGACCCCCGCATCCGTTCGAAGAACTGGCAGCTCGGCCTGTACCTTCAGGACGACTGGGACGTCACCGACCGGCTGACGCTGAACCTGGGCCTGCGCTGGGATTACGAGCGGACGCCGGCGTTCCTCAACTATGTCACGCCGGACGAGGATCTGACGGCGATCTCGCCGGAGAACTACCCGAACCTCATCAACGCCGACTACGACATCAACGACTATATCTCGAACGGGAACAACCGGAAGGCGTTCAAGGGCGCCTGGCAGCCGCGCGTGGGCTTCACCTACCGCTTCGACGAGGCGGGGCGATTCTCGGTGTTCGGCGGCTACGGCCGGTCGTACGACCGCAACCAGTTCGACTTCCTGCAGCAGGAGCTGGCCACCGGCCGGTTCCAGCGTCGTACCTTCCTGTTCCAGGGCGCCGACACGCAGAACCCGTGCCTGCCGACCAACCCGGTCTGCATCGCCTGGGATCCGGCCTATTTGACGGAAGAAGGCCGTCAGCAGCTGGCTGCGCGCGGAACGGCGGGCGGGCGCGAGTTCCGCTTCATCAACAACGATCTGAAGGTTCCATACTCGGATCAGTTCAGCCTCGGCCTGCGCGGTCGGTTCCAGCCGGTCGAGCTGGAAGTCGGCTACACGCGCATCGTCAGCAAGGACGGCTTCGTCTACCTGCAGGGCAATCGTCGCCCGGACGGATCGTTCTTCGCACCGTCGCCGACCACGGGCGCGCCGCAGGGTCCGGGCAACTTCTCGCCGGCCGGCTACGGATCGATCATCATCGGCGACAACGGGTTGGAAACCAAGGCGGACTCGGCATATTTCAAGCTGACCAAGGTCTATTCGGCGGCATCGCCGTGGAGCCTGGATGCGACCTACACCTATACCGAGGCGGAGGATAACCGCCCGAACGGGGACCAGGCCGCCTACTTCCTGCTCGATTTCCCGAGTGCGGCCGATTACCCGTTCGTGCGCTCCGGTGCCGTGCCGCGGCACCGCTTCGTGGTGGCGGGCAGCGTCGATCTGCCGATCGACATGTCGATCTCGGCCAAGTTCCAGATCGAATCGCCGACTTACCTGCGGCAGCTGGTCGATCGGGCGGACCCGTACGAGCGCGTGATCGTGGGTGCAGAGGCGCTCGGCTCGGGCGATCGTTGGGGCCGGCGCCAGCTCGACCTGGCGATCACCAAGTACGTGCCGCTGAACTTCCTGTATGATCAGGCGCGCATTCGCTTCCGGCTCGACATCATCAACGCGATGAACGACCGCAACTACGTCGATTTCAACAACAGCCCGGACGATACGACGCGGACCCCGGGTTCGCCGAGCGTCTATCGGGAGCGTTCCACCTACAGCATCGGCGGGAACCCGCCGCGCACGGTGAAGCTCTCGGCAGGCTTCTCCTTCTAACTTCCTCCCTGCCCTGGCGGGCGGTGCTGCTGCGCCGCCCGCCATTTCTTTACCTCTCGTTTGTGAAAGGTGTTCCGATGCTCGACCGGCGACAGCTGCTACTGGCCGGCGCGGGTGGTGCGGCAAGCCTGTTGACAGGCTGCGCCCAGACGGAGCGCTTGTTGACCGCGGTGCGGGGGCCGCTTCCCACACCCGTCCCACAAGACGGCGTCGAACTCCCGCCGCTGATTGCCGAAATCCAGCAGCGTACTTTCCGCTACTTCTGGGAAACTACGAGTCCCAGGACCGGCCTGGCGCCGGATCGCTGGCCCACGCCGTCCTTTGCGTCGATCGCGGCAGTTGGTTTCGCGCTGACCGCCTACCCCATCGGCGTGGTGCATGGCTGGGTGACCCGGGCAGCGGCGCGCGCGCGCACGCTGGCGACGCTGGAGTTCTTCGCCAACGCCCCGCAAGGCCCCGGCGAGACCGGGTTCAGCGGCTACAAGGGCTTCTTCTACCACTTCTTGGGTGTGACCCGGGGGCATCGCTTCGCCCGAGCGGAGCTTTCGACCGTCGACACAGCGCTGCTGCTCGGTGGGATCCTGTTCGCCCAGAGCTGGTTCGACGGCGATCATCCCGACGAAGTGCGCATCCGCGCGCTTGCGGACCAGATCTACGCCGCGGTGGACTGGAACTGGATCACCCCGCGTGCCCCGTTCCTGTCGATGGGCTGGCATCCGGAGAACGGCTTCATCCCGCACGACTGGGACATCTACAACGAAGGCATGCTGCTCTACGTGCTGGCGCTGGGCTCACCGACCCATGCCTTGCCCGAGGAGACCTGGGACGCCTGGTCTCAGCAGTTCGAGCCCAGTTGGACCGCCCGCTTCGGCGGCGACCCCTATCTGCATTTCGCCCCCATGTTCGGGCACCAGTACAGCCAGGTCTGGATCGACTTCCGCGGCATCCGCGACACCTACATGACGGGCAAGGATCTCGACTATTTCGAGAACAGCCGCCGCGCGACCTACGCGCAGCGGGCCTATGCCGCCGACAACCCCGGCGGCTGGACCGGCTATAGCGCCGATGTCTGGGGGCTGACCGCGTGCGACGGGCCCGGTGACTTCAAGGTCCGGCTGGATGGGCGGGAGCGGGAGTTCTTCAGCTATTCCGCCCGCGGTCCCGGCGACCGGGACGACGGTACGCTGGCGCCGACGGCTGCGCTGGGATCGATCGCCTTTGCCCCCGAGATCGTCGTGCCGGCGGTCGAGGCGATGCACGCGCGCTATGGTGCAGCCATTTACGGCAAATACGGGTTCCTCGATGCCTTCAACCCGACAATGACGGCGGCGAACGTGTCCCTCAAGCACGGGAAGGTGGTGCCGGGCGCCGGCTGGGTCGATGTCGATCATCTCGGCATCGACCAGGGGCCGATCGTCTGCATGATCGAGAACTGGCGTTCCGGCCTCGTCTGGAAGACGATGCGGAAGAACCCGCACATCCGTCGCGGGCTGGAACGGGCCGGCTTCACCGGCGGCTGGCTCGCCGCAGCCGGCAACGCCGGCGCCTAGCGTGCCGCGGTCCGCGGTCCGCCGGCGGAGTGGCTTACTTCTTGGTGGCCCCCACCTTGCTGTAGGGCACGAACTCGCTCAGTCCGACCGATCCGGAGAAGAAGCGGCTGGTCCGGCTGACGAGCTGGACGATGTCGATGCTGCACAGCTGGGACGTAAAGGTCCGGGTGACGAGGACGTCGTCGCTGTCGAGGGTCGAGGCGCCGGAGGGCCGATTGACGTACACGGTGCCGTTGTACATCCGGTACAGGATCGCCGTCCGGTCGATGATCTCGGTCGAGCGGATGTCGCGCAGGTTGATGCACTTGACGGGTTCTCCCGCCGTGCGCCCCTCGAGCGCCTTGGCGAGCTTGGCTTCGTAGCGGCTGTTGTCCTGGGGCGCGGCGGAGGCAGTACCGCCCGCAAGCAGCGCGGCGGCGAGAAGAGCGAAACGGAGACGCATCGCGGATACCTTTCGTTGATTGCTACGCAAATGCCACAGCTGTGCTGAACGATCGATGAGCAAGATTGTCCCGCGGCTCCATCCGGGGTAGTTGAAACAAAATTACAGGCAGACGGCCAGCAGACGCCGCGCCTGCGAGGAGAGAGAGCCGATGCGTTTCATCGACCATGTCGTCGCGCGAGCCGACGATGCGCCAGCCGCCGGCCGGACTGGCCGCGTGTTCGACCCCAACAGCGGCCAGGTGCAGGCGGAGGTGCGGCTGGGTACGCGTGCCGACCTCGACCGGGCGATCGCAGCGGCGCAGGCCGCGCAGCCCGGCTGGGCCGCGACCAACCCGCAGCGCCGCGCCCGCGTCCTGTTCCGCTTCAAGGAACTGGTGGAGGCGGAGATGGACAGCCTCGCGCGGTTGCTGTCCTCCGAACATGGCAAGGTGCTGGCGGATTCGCGCGGCGACATCCAGCGCGGCCTTGAGGTGGTGGAGTTCGCCTGCGGCATCCCTCATGCCTTGAAGGGCGAGTATAGCCTGGGTGCCGGGCCGGGGATCGACGTCTTCTCCATGCGCCAGCCGATCGGAATCGGTGCGGGAATCACCCCGTTCAACTTCCCGGCGATGATCCCGATGTGGATGTTCGGGATCGCGGTCGCCTGCGGCAACGCCTTTATCCTCAAGCCCAGCGAGCGCGATCCCTCGGTGCCCGTGCGGCTGGCCGAACTGATGCTGGAGGCGGGTGCGCCGGAGGGCATCCTGCAAGTGGTCCACGGCGACAAGGAGATGGTGGACGCCATCCTCGACCATCCGGCGATCGCGGGCGTGAGCTTCGTCGGCAGTTCCGACATCGCGCACTATGTCTATCGCCGCGGCACCGAGGCGGGGAAGCGCGTCCAGGCGATGGGCGGGGCCAAGAACCACGGCGTGGTGCTGCCCGATGCCGACCTCGACCAAGTGGTGGCGGACCTGGCCGGTGCGGCGTTCGGATCGGCGGGCGAGCGCTGCATGGCGCTGCCGGTGGTGGTTCCGGTGGGCGATCGCACCGCCGAGGCGCTGCGCGAGAAGCTGGTGCCTGCGATCGAGGCGCTGCGCGTCGGCGTCTCGACCGATGCCGAAGCGCATTACGGGCCGGTCGTGACGGCGGAGCATCGCGCGCGCATCGAGAACTGGATCCAGCGCGGCGTCGACGAGGGTGCCGAGCTGGTGGTCGACGGCCGCGGCTTCGCGCTGCAGGGGCACGAAGAGGGCTTCTTCATCGGCCCGTCGCTGTTCGACCGGGTGACGCCGGACATGGCGAGCTATCGCGAGGAGATCTTCGGCCCGGTGCTCCAGATCGTCCGCGCGCCCGATTTCGAGACGGCGCTGCGGCTGCCGTCGGAGCATCAGTACGGCAACGGCGTCGCACTCTTCACCCGCAACGGCCACGCCGCGCGAGAGTTCGCCGCGCGGGTCAACGTCGGCATGGTCGGCATCAACGTGCCGATCCCGGTGCCGGTCGCCTATCACAGCTTCGGCGGGTGGAAACGCTCCGGCTTCGGCGACGCCAACCAGCACGGCATGGAGGGCGTGCGCTTCTGGACCAAGGTCAAGACGGTGACCCAACGCTGGCCGGACGGATCGGCACTGCCCACGGGCAGCGAGGACGGCGGCCCGAGCCGCGTGCAGGACGCGTTCGTCATCCCGACGATGGGGTGAGGGGTGGAACGCCAACCTCTTCTTCGTCATGCTGACGGAAGTCAGCATCCATTCGCGCTGAGTGAAGCAACTGGCGGAGCAGCAATGGATCCTGACTTTCGTCAGGATGACGGGTTAGGTCTGTGGCAGCGGCGGGAAACCGAGGTCGATCGCGCGGTCTTCCCAGAACGGGTTTTCGCGCTCGATCAGCGCCACCTTCCAGTCTCTACGCCATGCCTTGAGCTGCTTCTCGCGTGCGATCGCGTCGGGTATTGTCTCGGCGACTTCGTACCAGACGAGCCGTTTGACGCCGTACCGGTTGGTGAAGCCGGGCAGGAACCCGCTTCGATGCTGATGCAGCCGCCCCATCAGGTTCGACGTCACGCCGACGTACAGCGTGCCGTTCCGGCCGCTCGCCAGCAGGCAAACGCAGGACAGCCTGTCCATTCCTCACCACCCCCACCATCGTCATGCTGACGGAAGTCAGCATCCATTCGCGCTTCGCTTCTCAACTGCCGGAGCGGCAATGGATCCCGACTTCCGTCGGGATGACGCAAAAAGGGAATAGACCCTACTCATGACCAACCAGTTCGACCTGACCGAAGACCAGCGTGAGATCCAGGAACTTGCGCGGCGGTTCACTGCCGATCGCATCACCCCGCATGCCGGCGAATGGGACGAGAAGCACATCTTCCCGCGCGACGTCATCAAGGAGGCGGCGAGCCTGGGCTTCGCCGCGATCTACGTGTCCGAGGAAGCGGGGGGCATCAACCTGGGCCGGCTAGAGGCGGCGCTGATCATGGAGGCGATGGCCTATGGCTGCCCGTCCACCAGCGCCTTCATCTCGATCCACAACATGGCGTCGTGGATGCTCGACCGCTTCGGGTCGGATGGGCTGAAGGCGAAGTATCTCCCCGACCTCGTCACGATGGAGCGGATGGCGAGCTATTGCCTGACCGAGCCATCGTCCGGCTCCGACGCGGCGGCGCTGCGGACGCGGGCGGTGCGCGACGGCGGCGACTATGTGCTCACCGGCACCAAGCAATTCATCTCCGGCGCGGGCGAGAACGACCTCTACCTCGTGATGGCGCGCACCGGCGAGGAGGGGCCGCGCGGCATCTCCTGCTTCGCGGTGGAAAAGGACATGGCCGGCCTCTCGTTCGGCGCGCAGGAGCGCAAGCTCGGCTGGCATTCGCAGCCGACCGCACAGGTGAACCTCGACGGGGTGCGCGTGCCGGCCGAGAACCTGGTGGGACAGGAAGGCGAAGGCTTCCGCATCGCGATGAAGGGGCTCGACGGCGGCCGGCTCAACATCGGCGCCTGCTCGCTGGGCGGGGCGCAGCGCTGCCTGGACGAGGCGATCCGCTACACGCGCGATCGCAAGCAGTTCGGCCGCGCCATCGCCGACTTCCAGAACACGCAGTTCACTTTGGCGGACATGGATACCGAGCTGCAGGCGGCTCGGGCGCTCCTCTACACCGCGGCGGCCAAGGTCACGGCCGAGGCGCCCGACCGGACGCGCTTCGCCGCGATGGCCAAACGCTTCGCCACGGATACGGGATCGTCCGTGGTGGATCGCGCGCTCCAGCTGCATGGCGGCTACGGTTACCTCATGGACTATCCGATCGAACGCTTCTGGCGCGACCTGCGCGTGCATTCGATCCTGGAGGGGACCAACCAGGTGATGCGCATGATCGTGGGACGGGAGCTGGTGCGCGAATGACGGAGGAGGTTCGGATCGAGGTCGACGGCAAGGCTGGCCGTATCCGGCTGGACCGCCCGCGCGCGCTGCATGCGCTGAACGAGGGCATGTGCGGCACGATGCTGGCGGCGCTGGAGGACTGGCGCGAGGATGCGGCGGTGGAGATCGTGCTGATCGACCATGCCGAGGGCCGCGGCTTCTGCGCGGGCGGCGACGTCCGCCGCGCGGCCGAGAGCGGGAAGGGCGACGGCGTCGAGGCGCGCGCCTTCTTCGCCACTGAATACCGGCTCAACCATCGGCTGTTCACCTATGCCAAGCCCGTGGTCGCGTTCATGGACGGGGTGGTGATGGGCGGCGGCGTCGGCATCTCGCAGCCGGCGCGCTTCCGGATCGCGACCGAGAACACGCTGTTCGCCATGCCCGAGACTGCGATCGGCCTGTTTCCCGACGTGGGCGGGGGCTGGTATCTGTCGCGCCTGCGTGGCCGTGTCGGGCAATATCTTGCGCTGACCGGCGCGCGGATCGGCGGTGCCGAATGCCATGCGCTGGGCCTCGCCACCCACTATATCCCTGCCGACCGGCTGGAGACCGCCAAGACGCAGCTGGGCGAGGCGCCGCAGGAGGCGGGCGCAATCCTCGATGCGCTCTCGGATGTGCCGCCATCCGCGGCGATCCTGGAGCATCGGGAGGCGATCGACCGGCTGTTCGCTTCGGATCGGCTGGAGGACATTCTCGCCACGCTCGAAGCGGACGGCGGGGTCTGGGCGACCGAGCAGTTGTCCGTGCTGCGCAACCGATCGCCTCTGTCGATGAAGGTTGCGCTCAAGCTGCTGCTGGAAGGCGCGACCATGCCGACCTTCGAAGACGAGATGCGCCAGGAATATGCGGTGGCTGCCCACATCGTGCAGCGACCCGACTTTGCAGAGGGCGTGCGGGCCGTGCTGATCGACAAGGACAATGCGCCGCGCTGGGACCCGGCGACGCCGGAAGGCGTGACCGACCACATGATCGACCGCATCTTCGCGCCGCTGGACGCGGAAGGCGAATGGAGCCCCCAGGGCTGAAGGAGACCCGCATTGGCAGAATATGAGAACATCCTGGTCGAGCAGCGCGAGGCGGTGACGCTGATCACGCTCAACCGGCCCAAGGCGCTGAACGCGCTCAATGCCCAGGTGCTCGCGGACCTGATTGCCGCGCTTGCCGCCTTCGACGCAGACGCCTCGCAGGGCTGCGCCGTCCTCACCGGCAGCGAGAAGGCGTTCGCCGCAGGAGCGGACATCAAGGAAATGGCGGAAATGGGTTTCGCCGACATGTACGGCACCGACCACTTCGCCGGGTACGAGCGCATCACCGCCACCCGCAAGCCGGTGATCGCCGCGGTCGCCGGCTATGCGCTGGGCGGCGGCTGCGAACTGGCGATGATGTGCGACTTCATCCTTGCCGCCGACACCGCGAAGTTCGGCCAGCCCGAGATCAAGCTGGGCGTCTCGCCGGGCATGGGCGGGTCGCAGCGGCTGGTGCGCGCCGTCGGCAAGGCGAAGGCGATGGAAATGTGCCTGACCGGCCGGATGATGGAGGCCGAGGAAGCGGAGCGTGCCGGGCTCGTCAGCCGGGTGGTACCCGCCGCCGATCTTGTCGAGGAAGCGGTGAAGACCGCCGCCACCATCGCCGGCATGGCGCCGCTGGCCGTCAAGGCGAACAAGGAGATGGTGAACGCCGCCTTCGAGACAGGGCTGGCCCAAGGCATCCAGTTCGAGCGCCGCCTGTTCCACGCGCTATTCGCCACGATGGATCAGAAGGAAGGCATGGCCGCGTTCGTTGAGAAGCGGGCGGGCAACTGGACGGGTAGATAGACCCCCTCGCGGGAGTCGCGGCGGATGCTTGGGGACAGTGCGGTATCCCTGCGCAGGCAGGATCCAGGGTCCAGCAGAGCAACCGCTGCGGCGTTCGCGGCCCTGGGCTCCTGCCTCCGCAGGAGCACGGGAGGTGAGTGGGAAAACAGCAGGCAGCACGTCGGGCGGGAGAGGACAGCATATGGCACGGATCGGCTTCATCGGCCTGGGCAACATGGGTGGCGGCATGGCCGCAAACCTGGCGAAGGCGGGGCACGACGTGCGTGCCTTCGACCTGTCGGACGAGGCGCTGGAACGGGCACGCAAGGCGGGGTGTCTGCCGAGCGACAGCGCCCGGGCAGCCGCAGAAGGTGCCGAGGCGGTGGTGACGATGCTGCCCGCCGGGCACCATGTCGCTGCGGTTTATGAAGACGGTGTGTTCGGCGTTGCGGCACCGGGCGCGGTGCTGATCGACAGCTCCACCATCGACGTCGCGACCGCCCGTCGGCTGACGGAGGCGGCTGCGGCCAAGGGGCTGCTCGCGGTCGATGCGCCGGTTTCGGGCGGGATCGCGGGTGCCGCGGCCGGCACGCTCACTTTTATGGTGGGCGGCAGCGACGCCGCCTTTGCCGCGGCCGAGCCGCTGCTGAGCCTCATGGGCAAGGCGGTGATCCACGCAGGCGAGGCCGGCGCGGGCCAGGCGGCCAAGGCCTGCAACAACATGCTGCTGGGTGCGACGATGATCGCGACCTGCGAGGCGTTCCTGCTTGCCGAGCGGCTGGGGCTCGATCCGCAGACCTTCTACGACATCAGCTCGGCCAGTTCGGGACAGAGCTGGTCGATGACGACCTATTGTCCGGTGCCGGGCGTCGGGCCGGAGACGCCGGCCGACCACGACTATCAGGGCGGATTCGCCGCGGCGCTGATGCTCAAGGATCTGCGGCTGGCGCTGGATGCGGCGAGCGGCGCCAACGTCGACACGCCGATGGGCGCGCGGGCGGCCGAGCTCTACGGCAGTTTTGTCGCCGACGGCGGCGCGACCACCGACTTCTCGGGCATCATCCGGATGTTGGGGAAGCGCGGATAGCAGCGGCTGACAACCGGCGCTTGTTTGCCGGCGTGGTTTTCTGGCTTGGTTGTGGGGGCGGGGTTCGGCACAGGTCGCCGTGATGCGCCGTTTCTTTGTCCCCATTCTCGCCGGCGGCACGCTGCCGGATCGTCTGTTTGCCTGTCTGGGCGCGGTGTTCGGCATCGCCTTGACCGGCGCGATCAGCGTCTGGTTCCTGGGCGACATGGGCTCGCTGCCGCTGCTGGTGGCACCGATGGGCGCGGCGGCGGTGCTGGTGTTCGTGGTACCGGCGAGTCCGCTCGCCCAGCCTTGGTCGGTGGTCGGCGGCAACATCGTCTCGGCACTGGTGGGGGTGACGGCGGCGCGGTTCATTCCCGTGCCGCACCTGGCAGCGGGCGTCGCGGTCGGCGGTGCGATCCTGGCGATGTCGCTGCTGCGTTGCCTGCACCCGCCGGGCGGGGCGGCGGCGCTGACGGCGGTGGTCGGCGGACCGGTGGTGGTGACGGCCGGCTATGGCTTCGCGCTGGTACCGGTGGGGCTGAATGCCGTGTTGCTGATGCTGGCGGGTGTCGCCTTTCACCGCCTGTCGGGGCACTCCTATCCGCATCGGCCGGTGCCGGTTGCACCAGCGGCTGCCGACACCGTGCCACATCCGGAAGATCTCGACCGCGCACTCGAAGATCTGGGCGAGACGTTCGACGTCACCCGCGAGGACCTCGACCTCCTGTTCCGCCGGATGGAGCATCACGCGAAAGAACGCCGCACACGGGGCGGGTGAGCTCCCAACAACGTTCCTCGTACCCGGGCGCAGGCCGGGGTACGGATGGGGAGGCCTTTGCGGTGTCGCGCAATCCAGCGACGGCACCGCAACTGGGCCCCGGCCTTCGCCGGGGTACAGGATCGCTGGTCTGGGCTCTACGCCCGATCGGCAGCTTCTACGCCGCGATCCGAAATTGTCGCGCCGACATGCTCCTCGCCGCGCGCTTCGGCGAGCTTCTCCTGGCGGTGGCGTTCGGCATAGCGGGCACGGTCTTCGTCGCTGCGCTGGTGGTAGCAGGCGGGGCAGCTGACGCCTTCCTCGTAGAGCGGCGAGCCTTGGTCGGCGACGCTCACCGGCATGCGGCAGGCGTGGCACAGCGCGTGGCTGCCCGGCGCGAGGGCGTGGCCGACCGCGACGCGCTGGTCGAACACGAAGCACTCGCCGTTCCAGCGGCTGTCCGCCTCCGGCACCTCCTCCAGATATTTCAGGATGCCGCCCTTGAGGTGGTAGACCGCGTCCACCCCCTCGGCGCGGAGCAGCGCGGTGGCTTTTTCGCAGCGGATGCCGCCGGTGCAGAACATCGCCACCTTGGACTTGCCGGCGAGCAGCGTGTCGCGATGGTCGCGGAACCAGCTGGGGAAGTCGCGGAAGCTGTCGGTCGCGGGATCGATCGCGCCCTGGAAGGTGCCGACCGCGACCTCATAGGCGTTGCGCGTGTCGATCAGCACCACCTCCGGATCGGCGATCAGCGCGTTCCAGTCCTCCGGCGCGACATAGGTGCCGACCTGGCCGACGGGATCGACGTGCGGCTCGCCCATTGTCACGATCTCGCGCTTCAGCCGCACCTTCATGCGGTGGAAGGGCATGGTCGCCGCGCGCGATTCCTTGTGCTCCAGCGCGGCGCAGCCCGGCAGCGCGCGGATCGCCGCCAGCGCGCTGTCGATCGCCGCGTCGGTGCCGGCGATGGTGCCGTTGATCCCCTCCGGTGCGAGCAGCAGCGTGCCCTTCACCCCCAGGCTGCAGCACGTCTGCGCCAGTGGCCCGCGCAGCGCGGCGGGATCGTCGAAGGTGGTGAAACGGTAGAGCGCGACGACGCGGATCGGCAGGGGATCGGACACGGGATTTCTCGAAAGGGGGAGACGCCGCGGCTGTAGAGCATCGGGCCGGCGCTCGCCAGCAGCGCCGCGCCGCTTTTCGGCTGTTTCACCCACGCGCAACTTTCGTTCGCGAAAAGCCATGCTACACTCGCGCAAAACAGAACAGATGGAGAGGCCGTTTTGACCCCGGACTTCGACTTCGCGCTCGGCGAGATGGCCGAGGCGATCCGTGACACGACGCGTCGCTTCGCGAGCGACCGCATCGCGCCGCTTGCCGCGCGGGTGGATGCGGAGGACTGGTTTCCGCGCGATCTTTGGCCGGCAATGGGTGAGCTCGGTCTGCACGGCATCACCGTCGAGGAGGAGTTCGGCGGGCTGGGCCTGGGCTATCTCGAGCATGTCGTCGCGGTCGAGGAAGTCAGCCGCGCCTCCGCCTCGGTCGGGCTGAGCTATGGCGCGCACTCCAACCTGTGCGTCAACCAGATCCGCCGCTGGGGCAATGCCGAGCAGAAGGCGAAGTATCTGCCCAAGCTGGTGTCGGGCGAACATGTCGGCAGCCTGGCGATGTCGGAGGCGGGCGCCGGCTCCGACGTGGTGTCGATGAAGCTGCGGGTCGAGGCGGTCGACGGCGGCTTCCGCCTGAATGGCACCAAGTTCTGGATCACCAACGCCGCCTATGCCGACACGCTGGTGGTCTATGCCAAGACGGGCGAGGGGAGCCGCGGCATCACCGCCTTCCTGATCGAAAAGGACATGGCCGGCTTCTCGATCGGGCAGAAGATCGACAAGATGGGCATGCGCGGCAGTCCCACTGCGGAGCTGGTGTTCAACGACTGTTTCGTGCCTGAAGAAAACGTGATGGGACCGCTCAACGGCGGCGTCGGCGTGCTGATGTCGGGGCTCGACTATGAGCGCGCGGTGCTGGCGGGCATCCAGCTCGGCATCATGCAGGCGTGCCTCGACGTGGTGCTGCCGTTTGTGCGCGAGCGGCGCCAGTTCGGCCGGCCGATCGGCGAATTCCAGCTGATGCAGGCCAAGGTCGCCGACATGTACGTCGCGCTCAATTCGGCGCGGGCGTACGTCTATGCGGTGGCGCGCAGCTGCGACGCCGGGCGGACGACCCGCTTCGATGCGGCGGGCGCGATCCTGCTGGCGAGCGAGAATGCGGTAAAGGTCGCGCTGGAGGCGATCCAGGCGCTGGGCGGCGCGGGCTATACCAAGGACTGGCCGGTCGAGCGTTTTCTGCGAGATGCCAAGTTGCTGGATATCGGCGCGGGGACGAACGAGATCCGGCGGATGCTGATCGGGCGCGAGCTGGTCGGCAACAACCCGCCGGTGGCGCAGTGAGGATGGCTGGCCGTCGCCTCCACCGCTGCCGTCACCCCGAACTTGTTTCAGGGTCCATCTCTCCGCTGGAGACGTCCGCGCTTGTGGCACGATGGATGCTGAAACGAGTTCAGCATGACGGCGGGGAGACGCGCCAGTGAGCGCGCCCGTCCTCTCCACCAACGTCGCGCCGGATAGCGACACCTTCCGAGCCAATGCCGCGCACAACCGCGCGCTCGCCGAGCGGCTACGCGCTGATGTCGCAACCGCGGCCCTCGGCGGTAGCGAGCGGTCTCGCGAGCGCCACACCGCCCGCGGCAAGCTGCTGCCGCGCGAGCGCGTCGAGCGGTTGCTCGATCCCGGCTCGCCGTTCCTGGAGATCGGCCAGCTTGCCGCGCACGACCTCTACGGCGGCGAGGTGCCGGGTGCCGGGGTGATCGCCGGCATCGGCCGCGTGTCGGGCCGGCAGGTGATGATCGTGTGCAACGACGCGACGGTGAAGGGCGGGACCTATTACCCGCTCACCGTCAAGAAGCATCTGCGCGCGCAGGAGATCGCCGAGGCCAACCGGCTGCCGTGTATCTACCTGGTCGACAGTGGCGGCGCGAACCTGCCGCACCAGGCGGAGGTGTTTCCGGACCGCGACCACTTCGGCCGCATCTTCTTCAACCAGGCAAACATGTCGGCGCTCGGCATTCCGCAGATCGCCTGCGTGATGGGCAGCTGCACCGCGGGCGGCGCCTATGTGCCCGCCATGTCGGACGAGAGCGTGATCGTGCGCAACCAGGGCACGATCTTCCTCGCCGGCCCGCCGCTGGTGAAGGCGGCGACGGGCGAGGAGATCAGCGCCGAGGAACTGGGCGGGGCGGAGACGCACGGCCGCACCTCCGGCGTGGTCGACCATGTCGCCGAGAACGACGAGCATGCGCTGACGATCGTGCGCGACATCGTCTCGACGCTCCCGCCCCCCACCGGGGCGAGCGTCAACCGCCAGCCGCCGCGCCCGCCCAGGCACGACCCGCAGGAACTCTACGGCATCGTGCCGCAGGACGTGCGCGCGCCGTACGATGTGCACGAGGTGATCGCGCGGCTGGTCGACGGCAGTGAGTTCCACGCGTTCAAGCCGCTCTACGGCAGCAGCCTGGTGTGCGGTTTTGCGCATATCTGGGGCCAGCCGGTTGCGATCCTCGCCAACAACGGCGTGCTGTTCAGCGAAAGTGCTGTGAAGGGTGCGCACTTCATCGAGCTCGCCTGCCAGCGGCGGGTGCCGTTGCTGTTCCTCCAGAACATCTCCGGCTTCATGGTCGGCGGCAAGTACGAGGCGGAGGGGATCGCCAAGCACGGCGCCAAGCTGGTGACCGCGGTCGCCACCGCGTCGGTGCCGAAGATCACGGTGCTGATCGGCGGCAGCTTCGGGGCCGGCAACTACGGCATGTGCGGGCGCGCCTACTCGCCCAGGTTCCTGTTCAGCTGGCCCAACAGCCGTATCAGCGTGATGGGCGGCGAGCAGGCGGCGAGCGTGCTCGCCACCGTCCACCGCGATGCCGATCGCTGGTCGCCGGAGGAAGCCGAAGCGTTCAAGGCGCCGATCCGCGAGAAGTACGAGCACGAGGGCAACCCATGGCACGCGACCGCGCGGCTGTGGGACGACGGCATCGTCGATCCGGTGCAGACGCGCGACGTGCTCGGGTTGGCACTGGCGGCTACGCTGGAGGCGCCCATTCCAGAGACGCCGCGCTTCGGCGTGTTCCGGATGTGAGCGTGCTCTGCAATCGTCGCCCTGAACTCGTTTCAGGGCCTACCCCGCCGCGGTCGTGGAGCCAGCGGCGGCAGACCGATGCCGGGGGCCAGGTCATGCCAGTCCGGGTTCTCGGACTCGATCAGGTTGATCTTCCAGTTGCGATGCCACCGCTTCAGCTGCTTTTCGCGGCCGATGGCGCTCGGCATGTCTTCGCACAGCTCGTATCGCACGAGGCGGTGGACTGCATAGACGGAGGTGAACCCCGCGTGGTCTCCGCTACGATGTTCGTGAAGGCGTCGCACCAAATCGCTGGTCACGCCGATGTAGAGCGTGCCCAGCGGCCGGCTGGCCAAGATGTAGACGCAGGGCTGTTTGGACATCGCCAACAACGTAGCACCGCGCGTGGGGAGACATGGATGCTGAAACAAGTTCAGCATGACGGAGAGGGGCCCATTAGCCGCTCCGCCTTCGCCGCCGTCGCCGCGCGTGGCGCGCGCGCCCTTCACCAGCCTGCGGCTGGTCCCCCTCCCCGTGCCGGGGAGGAGCAGGAGTTTTGATGATTCAGTCTCTTCTCATCGCCAACCGGGGCGAGATCGCGTGCCGGATCATCGGCACGGCGCGACGGCTGGGGATCCACACCATCGCCGTTTATTCGGAAGCGGACGCTGACGCCCGGCACGTGCGGCTGGCGGATGCGGCGATGGCCATCGGGCCGGCGGCGGCGCGCGAGAGCTATCTGGTGGGCGAGCGCATCCTCGCCGCCGCGCGGGAGAGCGGGGCGGAGGCGATCCATCCCGGCTATGGCTTCCTGTCCGAGAACGCCGACTTCGCCGAGGCGGTGGTCGCGGCCGGGCTGGTCTGGATCGGGCCCAACGCGGCGAGCATCCGCGCGATGGGGCTGAAGGACGCCGCCAAGCAGCGGATGATCGACGCCGGCGTGCCGGTGACGCCGGGGTATCTGGGCGAGGACCAGAGCGCCGAGCGGCTGGCGGCCGAGGCGCAGGCGATCGGCTATCCGGTGCTCATCAAGGCGGTGGCCGGCGGCGGCGGCAAGGGGATGCGGCGCGTCGACGACGCCGCCCACTTCGCCGAACTGCTCCAGTCATGCCGACGCGAAGCGGCCTCGGCCTTCGGCGACGACCGCGTGCTGATCGAGAAGTACATCCTCTCTCCGCGCCATATCGAGGTGCAGGTGTTCGGCGACACCCACGGCAATGTCGTCCACCTGTTTGAGCGCGACTGTTCGCTCCAGCGTCGCCACCAGAAGGTGATCGAGGAAGCGCCGGCGCCCGGGATGGATTCGGCCACGCGCGAGGCGCTGTGCGCGGCCGCGGTGCGCGCGGCAAAGGCCGTCGACTATGTCGGCGCCGGCACCATCGAGTTCATCGCCGACGGATCGGAAGGCCTGCGCGCCGACCGCATCTGGTTCATGGAAATGAACACGCGGCTGCAGGTCGAGCACCCGGTGACGGAGGAGATCACCGGGCAGGATTTGGTCGAGTGGCAGCTGCGGGTGGCATCGGGCGAGCCGCTGCCCAAGCGGCAGGACGAACTGAGCATCGACGGGTGGGCGATGGAGGCGCGGCTCTATGCTGAGAACCCGGCGACCGGCTTCCTGCCTTCGACCGGGCGCCTGGACCATCTCGACCTGCCACAGACGGTCCGCATCGAGACGGGCGTTGAGGCTGGCGATACGATCTCGCCCTACTATGACCCGATGATCGCGAAGCTGGTCGCATCCGCTCCCAGCCGCAGCGAGGCGATCGCCGCGCTGGCGGACGCGTGCGAGGATGTGGAGTGCGAGCCGGTGCGGACCAACGCCTGGTTCCTGAAGCGGCTGCTCGATGCGCCGAAGTTTCAGGAGGGCGATGTCACCACCGGCTTCATCGCCGCGCATCTGGAGGCGCTGTGCGCAGCACCCGTGCCGTCGGATGCGCTGCTGCAATACGCCGCCGATGATCTGGCCTTTGACGAAGCGCATGTTCCAGGCGGCTGGGACAACCCCGCGCGTGAATTCCTGCAGGGGCGGTTCGGGTTTCGGCTCAATGCCCCGCAACGGCGCACGGTGCGCATGCTGGTCGACGGCGCGCCCTCCGAGGTCGTCGTGGAGGACCATGCTCTCTGGTTCGACACCATGCGCAGCAGCGTGACGGACGGCAGCGCCCGGACCTATTTCGAAGCGGGAGCCGCCTTCACAGTCGCTCCCTATCGCGTGGAGGGTGCGCGCGGCGGTGCCGGCGGCGACGGCGCGCTGCTCGCGCCCATGCCCGGGCGCATCACTGCCGTGGAGGTCGGTGCGGGCGACCTCGTTATCAAGGGACAGCGGCTCATGACGCTGGAGGCAATGAAGATGGAGCACGGGCTGGTCGCGCCGTTCGACGGGACGATTGCCGAGTTGCCGGCAGCAGCGGGTGCACAGGTGCGCGAAGGCTCGCTGCTGGTGCGCGTCGAGCGGGAGGAGGGCTGATGGCGGGACGTTTCTACGACCAGTGGAAGGTGGGCGACCGCCTGGTCCACGACATCCGCCGTACCGTGACCGAGACCGACAACCTGCTGTTCTCGACCATGACCCACAATCCGCAGCCACTGCACCTCGATGCCGAGGCGGCGCGCGCGTCGGAGTTCGGCCAGATCCTCGTCAACGGCACCTTCACCTTCGCGCTGATGGTGGGGCTGTCGGTGGGCGACACGACGCTCGGCACCCTGGTCGCGAACCTGGGCTACGACAAGCTGATCCACCCGCAGCCGGTGTTCCTGGGCGATACGCTGCGCGCCGAGACCGAGGTGGTGGAGCTGCGCGACAGCCGCTCGCGGCCGGACGCGGGGATCGTCACCTTCCGCCACCAGCTGTTCAACCAGCGCGACGCGGTGGTGTGCGACTGCCTGCGCGCGGCGCTCTTGCGGCGGACCGGGTCGTGAGGCTGCGCTCGCTGCTGTTCGTCCCCGCCGACCGGCCCGATCGCTTTGCCAAGGCGGCGGGAAGTGGCGCCGACGCAATCATCCTCGACCTGGAGGACTCGGTGCATCCACACGCCAAGGATGCGGCCGCACGAGAGGTTGCGGCATTCCTGAGCCAGTCGGCGAGCGGTGTCCTGCGGCTGGTGCGCATCAATCCGCTGGATTCCGGCCGCCTGGATGCCGACCTTGCCGCCGCCCGAAGGGCCGACGGCATCGTGCTGCCCAAGGCAGAGGGCGCGGCGAGCATCCGGCAGCTCGTGGCGCAGCTTGGAAGCGAAGGCCCTCCGGTTCTTCCGATCGCGACGGAGACGCCGGCCGCGATCTTCTCGCTCGGCAGTTATTCGGAAGTCGCGGACCATCTGCTCGGGATCAGCTGGGGCGCGGAGGACCTGCCGGCAGCGATCGGCGCCGCTACCGCTCGCGAGGGCGACGGGCGCTACACGCCTCCCTACGAAATGGTACGCGGGCTCGCGTTGTTCGGCGCACACGCGGCCGGCGTGGCGGCGCTCGACACCGTCTATCCGGCGCTGGCCGATCAAGACGGACTGGAGCGCTATGCGGCGCGCGCGGCGCGGGACGGCTTCACGGGGATGCTCGCGCTCCACCCCGCGCAGGTGCCCGTCATCAACGCCGCCTTCACGCCGACGCCGGATCAGCTTGACGAGGCGCGGGCGGTGATAGCCGCCTTCGCTGCTGAGCCGGGGGCGGGGGTGCTGCGCCACAAGGGGCGCATGCTCGACGCGCCACATCTGAAACAGGCGCAGCGCCTGCTCGCCCGCGCGGGCGCTTAGGCTCCGGCCTCCGGCACCAGCCGCACTCCCAACGCCCCCAGCGCATCCCAATAGCCGGGATAGGTCTTCGCGACGCAACCCGGATCGAGGATTCGGATCCCGTTGATCTTCAGGCCGGCGAGCGAGAAGGCCATCGCGATGCGGTGATCGGCGTAGGTCTCGATCGCCGTCGGCAACGTCTGACCGGCCAGCTCCGGATCGCCATGGACCAGCAGGTCGTCCCCCTCTTCCTCGGCGAGGCCGCTGCGGATGCGGTTGAGTTCGGTCGATAGCGCGCGAATGCGATCGCATTCCTTGACGCGCAGATTCGCGACCCCTGTGAACCGCACCGGCCGGTTGTTGAACGCGGCCAGCACGGCAAGCGTCGGTACCGCGTCCTGCATCTGCGAACCGTCGATTACGTCCGGCATGTTGGGGAAGGCAGCGATCAGCGCCTGCGCCTTTGCATCGGGTTGGCTGAAGCGATCGGGAGCTAGGCCGATGTCGATCTTGCCTCCGGTCAGGACTTCTGCCGCCCAGAGGTAGGTGGCTGCCGAGGCATCCGGCTCCACCATTGCGTCTGCCGCCCGATAGCCTGTGGCGGCGACCGTCCAGCCGGTCTGCCCCATCGGTGTGACCTGGCCCCCGAAGCTCCGCATTGCTGCAAGCGTCAGGTCGATATAGCCACGCGCGCCGATGTCGCCGCCGGCAAGCACGACCTCGACCGGACCGTTCGCGCAGGCTGCCGCGATGAGCAGTGCAGAGACATATTGGCTGGAAAGCCCCGCGTCGACGATCACTCGCCCCCCCGGGATACCCGCTCCGTCGACCCGAACCGGCGGACAACCGCTGGGGGCGTCGATCGCAACGCCCATGCGGCGCAGCGCCTCCACCAGCGGCGCGATCGGCCGTTTGCGCATATGGGCATCGCCATCCAGGATCGTGGTCCCCTGGATCGTGGCGGCAGCGGCGGTCAGGAAGCGCATCGCCGTTCCCGCATTGCCCAGGAACAGCGGCTCGGCAGAAGGCTGCAAGGTGCCGGAGGCGGTCACGACAAAGCTGGTCGCATCAGGCTCCCGGACGTCTACCCCCAGCATGCGCAGTGCCGCCGCCATGTGTTTCGTGTCGTCGCTTTTGAGCGCCCCGGTAAGCCGGCTGGTGCCACGCGCCAGTGCTGCGATCAGCAACATGCGATTGGTGATCGACTTCGAACCCGGCAGCACCAGGCGCCCGCGAAGCGGCGCCTTTGGCGGAACGATGGTCAGTGCGGAGGCGGGGTTGGTCATGGATCGTTTCACTCGTGCGCGGCGGATAGCAGGCAGATCACGCGTGGAGCGCCGATAGGCAAGGGGAGAGGTCCCCCGGCAGACACCCCGAACGGCGATGATTCGGCCCGGCTAACCGTCCCAACGGGCCGTGCGGCTGCGGAAAATCGTACCATTTCTGCGGTTTGCACGATTTTACGCAACATTTTTGAAAAATGGGTTTGACGGGTGTGGAGAGTGCGTCTAGAGACCCGTTCACCGCAGCGGCGCACCGAACGGAGCGCTTGCTGGGGTCGCGAAAAACCTGGTGCTGAGCGCCTCTTGAAAGAGGGGTTTGCTGGAGCGCCGGCGTTTTGTTCTTTGACATTGTTGGTTAAGATGAAGGGACATGTGGGCGGCGGCTCCGGTCTGCCACGTTTTCAAGGCGTGGTGTGGTCGGTTAAAGCTAAGCCAGTTCATGTGTCCTATTACATATCCACAGTATATGTGATGTGCAGGAATTGGCTCCTTGAAGTGAGCTGCTTGATCCTCGTTATTCCGCGGGGATTGGGTGGAACATCAAACTTGAGAGTT
>NZ_SDPT01000003.1 GCF_004135605.1 Sphingomonas desiccabilis
AATAGGACACATGAACTGGCTTAGCTTTAACCGACCACACCACGCCTTGAAAACGTGGCAGACCGGAGCCGCCGCCCACATGTCCCTTCATCTTAACCAACAATGTCAAAGAACAAAACGCCGGCGCCGAATGGCACCCCCTTTCGGGAGTGGCCCGGTACCTCGCGTTTCAGAACCGTTCGAACCAGGCCGTGAAGGCCGCCCCGTCCGGTGAACAGGCATTTAGGGTAGGGGTCGGATACCGTCAAGCGATTCGATTGCAGTTTTTTGAAATTTGTTCCGCGGAGCCAGAAAAGGGCTCCTGCGCCGCCCCCGACCGCCTGTGCGCCTCATATAGGGTGCGCCCAGCTTGGCGCCACGCCCCCGCTCGGGCAGGCTGGGCTCCACCGGGCCGCTTCGCCGCCCGGCTAGGAGACCTGCCGCATGCGCATGCCCCTGCTCCTCTTTGCGGTCCTGCTCCCCGCCGCGTCCGATCCGCCGCCGGCGGCCGGAACCATCCGGATCGCCCCGCCCTATGCCGACGCGCCGGAGATGGCGCCCGCAGCCGGGCAACCACGCGGCACCCTCCACAGCTTTCTGCTGTTCTCCCGCGACAGCCGCATCTATCCCGGCATCCGCCAGCGCGACACCGAGGCGACCCGCCGCCGCGACCCCTGGGGCAACCGTATCGCCGCCCCCGCCGCCGAACAGTCGGAGCCCGGCGCCTATCGCCGCGAGGTGTTCGTCTATGTCCCCGCCGGCTATCGCCCGGGGACCGAGGCACCGCTGCTCGTGGTCCAGGACGGCCGCGACTATGCCGCCCGGGTCGCGGCCGCGCTCGACACGCTGATCGCCGAGCATCGCGTCCCCGCCATGGTCGCGGTGATGATCCAGTCCGGCGGCGGCGATGCGCAAGGCTCGCAGCGCGGGCTCGAATACGACACGCTGTCCGGCCGCTATGCCGAGTTCGTCGAGGAGGAGGTGCTGCCCCAGGTCACCCGGCACACCGGCGTCCGCTTCACCCGCGATCCCGCCGGGCGCGCCGCGATGGGCGGCAGCTCCGGGGCGGCGGCGGCCTTCTCCATGGCCTGGTTCCACCCCGAATGGTACGGCAAGGTGCTGTCCTACTCGGGCACCTTCGTGAACCAGGCCTCGCCCGTCGATCCGGCAACCCCGCATGGCGCCTGGGACTATCACGCCCGCCTGATCCCCACCGCGCGCGCCAAGCCGATCCGCGTGTGGATGGAGGTCGGCGAGAAGGACCTGCACTGGCAGGATCCGGAGGCGAGCTTCCACAACTGGCCGATGGCCAACGACCGCATGGCCGCCGCGCTGATCGCGAAAGGCTATGACACCCGCTACGTCCGCGCCGCCGGTGCCGTCCATGTCGACGGCGACGTCATCGCCCAGACGCTGCCGGGCGCGCTCGAATGGCTGTGGCGCGACTATCCGCGCTGAGGGGCGGCGCCGGGGCTCAGCCCTCCGGCTGCTGCCAGTGCGGATAGGTGACATAGGCGGTCACCGCGCCCGCCTCGTGCGATCGGATGGTGACGCGCGAGCCCTTGGGCATGTGCACGATCTCGCCCGGCCCGGCGGTGACGGTGCCGCCGTCGCTCTCGACCGAAACCCGCCCCTCCAGCACGATCATCACGTCGTCGACGACGATCTCCTCTTCCATGCGCTGGTCGGGACCGTAGCGGCCATAGCCGATGGTGATCGGCGCACCGTCGCGCTGGTCGACCAGGTTGGCGACATAGGCCGCGCCCTCCTGCCCGGGCGAGCGTTCGAAGCGGGCGTCTGCAATGGCGAACTTGCGAACCGGCATGGGGAACCTCCTTGCGATGATCCGGGCGGCTCGACGCACGAACCCGCGTCCGGGTTCATCCGCGTTCAGAAGCGCAGCGCCTCCACCCGCTCTCCCGCCGCCAGCGCCGGCGCGCCTGCCGGGCGCCGCACCAGCAGGTCGGCAAGCGCCAGCATCGCCTGCGACGCCGCCGACTGGCGGTCGAGGACCGCGACGCCCCCGGGCGTGCGCGCGGCGCACAGGAACGCCTCGCGCGGGCCTGCCGCCTCGGCCGGCGCCGCCAACGGAAGCGGCTGCCAGTCGAGCCCGGCGGCAAAGCCCCGCCCCTCCAGCGCCGTCAGCAGCGGCACCAGGAACAGCCGTGCGACCGTCATCGCCGCGGTCGGGTTGCCGGGCAGGCCCAGCACATGCGCCGCTCCCACCCGGCCGTGCCACACGGGCTTGCCGGGCTTCATCGCCACGCCTGCGAAGTCCGTCTCCAGCCCCAGCGGCTTCAAGCCGGCGCGGGCGAAGTCGCGCTCGCCGCGTGACGCACCGCCCGCCATCACCAGGATGTCGCAATCGGCCAGCGCCGCCTGCGCCGCGGTCGTGATCGCTCCCGCATCGTCGGGCACGCGGGTCGCGCCGCCGGGCTGCCCGCCCCATTGCCGCACCAGCAGCTGCACCGCCTCCGAAAGGCTGTCGGGCAGCAGCGCGTCCCCTGCCGCGGCATGGCCCGGCGGCACCAGTTCGTCGCCGCTTGCGATCACGTGCACGCGAGGGCGCCGCCACACGACGACCTCCGCCGCATCGGCCGCCGCCGCGACCACCAGCGCGCGCGCGTCGAGGATGCGTCCCGCCGCCAGCACCTGGGCCCCTGCCGCGAAATCCGACGCGCGCGGGCGGACATGGCGCTTGTCCGGCAGCCGCGCCGGCAGCAGCACCCCGGCGTCCGTTTCCGTCAGCAACTCGACGGGCACCACCCGGTCGGTCCCGGCCGGCAGCGCCGCCCCGGTCGTCACCCGCACTGCCGCCGCCGGTGCCGCACCGGCGAAGGGCGACCCCGGATAGGCCGCCCCCGCAACCGCCAGGCGCCGCGTCCCGTCCGCCACGTCGCGCTCGCGCACCGCCACGCCGTCCATCGCCGCCGTGTCCCGCCGCGGCGAATCGAAGGCCGCCAGCACCGGCTCGGCCAGCACCCGCCGCCCCGCCTTGCGCAGCGCCACCCGTTCGGTGCCGAGCGGCACGGCCGCGGCCGCCAGCAGCGCCTGCGCGGCATCGAAGCTGCAATCGGCCGCGCAAGGGACCGGGGCGGGGGACGGCTCTTCTACCAGCGGCATGCGCGTTTCCTGCTTCTCCAACCCCGCCCCTGTTTGGCGCATCGGCCGCCGCCCTGGCCAGTGGCAATCGGCACCTGCCCCGGCTTGTGCGCCGGGTCGCGCTGGTTCAACAGCGGCGGGCCGACCGCCCGAGAGGAGCCGCATGACCCAGGAGCCTGCCGAAACCGGCCGATCGGTCGTGGAGACCCTGGTCTCCGTCCGCGCCGACGGCAGCCGCACGGCGGTCGAGCGCGCGGTCGCGGTGGAGCGGCCGGTCGCGATCGAGTTCAACGGCCTCGGCTATGCGGTCGTGATGGCGACGCCAGCCGACCTGGCCGACTTCGCCATCGGCTTCGCGCTCTCCGAACGGCTGATCGCGCGCGCGGACGAGATCGTTGACATCGAATGCCACCCGGTCGAGGCCGGGGTGGTGCTGCGCGTGACGCTCGCCCCCGCGCGGACCGCCGCCGTCGTGGACCGGGTCCGCCACCGCGTGACCGAATCGAGCTGCGGCCTGTGCGGCATCGAGAATCTCGAACAGGCGATCCGGCCGCTCCGCCGCGTACCCCCGGCCCCCGCTCCTGCCGAAGCCGCGATCTTCGCCGCGCTGGCGGGGTTGCGCGGCCACCAGCCGCTCAACCGCACGACCGGGGCGGTGCATGCCGCCGCCCTGGTCGCCGCCGACGGCAGCGTCCGGCTGGCGCGCGAGGACGTCGGCCGCCACACCGCCTTCGACAAGCTGATCGGCGCGATGCTGCGCAGCGGCCTCGGCTGGGACGGCGGCTTTGCGCTGCTGTCGTCGCGCTGCTCCTACGAGCTCGTCGAAAAGGCCGCGCTCGCCGGTTGCCCGACGCTGGTGACGATCTCGGCGCCCACCAGCCTCGCCATCGCCCGCGCCCGCGACGCGGGGCTGCGGCTGGTCGTGCTCGCCCGCTCCGACGCGATGCTGCTGCTGCCGGACGCGCCGTGAGGATCCTGGGCGCCATCCTCGCCGGCGGCCAGGCGCGCCGGTTCGGCTCCAACAAGGCGCTGGCGACCCTGCACGGCGAGCCGCTGATCGCCCATGCGGCCCGCGCGCTGGACCCCCAGGTCGCCGAGGTGGCGGTCTGCGGCGGCGCGCCGCTCCTTCCCGATCGGCTCCACCTGCCCGACCGCCCGGCTCCCGGCCTCGGCCCGCTCGGGGGTCTCGCCGCCGCGCTCGCCCATGCACGGCAACATGGTTTCGACGGGGTGGTGAGCGTCGGATGCGACACGCCGCTGCTCCCGGACGACCTGGTCGCCCGGCTGCGGGCCCCCGGCGGCGCCAGCTTTCTCGAGGCCATGCCGCTGATCGGCTGGTGGCCGGGCGCGCTCGCCCCCACGCTCGACGCCTTTGTCGCGACCGACCCGCGCCGCTCGCTGCGCGGCTGGGGCACGGCCGCGGGGGCCACGCCCCTCGCCCTCCCTCGCCCGATCCCCAACATCAACACGCCCGGGGACCTCGCCGCGCTGCTGCGCTGAGCCGAAACCCGCAGGCTGCATCCTTCGGCGCCCTCGGGGCGTTGTGCCTCTTCAAGGCACGCCGGCCAGGCGGAGGGAGTCGGGGCGATGGACGAGGAAAAGAAGGGCACCGTACATTATAAGGGTGCCGAAGGCGGCTGGGGCTCGGTCCGCGGCATCACCGAGACCTGGATGCGCGAAGTCGACCGCCCCGGTGCGTTGCGCACGCTGGAGCGGCAGAACAAGCCCGGCGGCTTCATGTGCGTGTCCTGCGCCTGGACCAAGCCCGCCCATCCCCACGCCTTCGAATTCTGCGAAAACGGCGCCAAGGCGACGCTCTGGGACCTCACCAGCCGCCGCTGCACCCCGCAGGTGCTCGGCCGCCACCGGGTCAGCGAGCTTAAGACCTGGCGCGACCACGACCTCGAGCAGCTCGGCCGCCTCACCCACCCGATGCGCTACGACGCGGCCACCGACAGCTATGTGGCGTGCAGCTGGCAGGAGGCGTTCGAGGGCATCGGGCGCGAGCTGCGCGCGATCGATCCGGGCTCGGCCGTCTTCTACACCTCCGGCCGCGCCAGCCTGGAGACCGCCTATCTCTTTCAGCTGTTCGCCAGGCTCTATGGGCACAACAACCTGCCCGACAGCTCCAACATGTGCCACGAGACGACCTCGGTCGCGCTCAAGAAGCTGATCGGCGTGCCGGTGGGCACCAGCGTGCTCAGCGACTTCCATCATTGCGACGCCATCTTCTTCTTCGGCCAGAACACCGGCACCAACAGCCCGCGCATGCTCCATCCGCTCAAGGAAGCGGTCGAGCGCGGGGTGAAGATCGTGACCTTCAACCCGATCCGCGAGCGCGGGCTGGAGGTGTTCCGCGATCCGCAGAGCCCGGCGGAGATGCTGCACCTCAAGAAGCCAACCCTGATCTCGCACCAGTATCTGCAGGTGCGCGCCGGCGGCGACATCGCGGCGATCACCGGCCTCATCAAGCACATCCTCGCGGCCGAGGAGAAGCTCTGGGCCGAGGAGCAGCGCCACGTCCTCGACGTCGACTTCCTGGAACAGCACACCGAGGGGTTCGAGGCGCTGAAGGCGCATGTCGCGGGCGTGGGCTGGGACGCGATCGAGGCCGAATCCGGCCTTTCGCGCGCCGATCTGGAGGCCGCCGCCCAGGTCTATGTCGAGGCCAAGAACACCATCGTCATGTACGGCATGGGCCTCACCCAGCAGGTGCACGGGTTCGAGAATCTGGCGATGATCGTCAACCTGCTGCTGCTGAAGGGGAACATCGGCCGCGAGGGCACCGGCTGCTCGCCGGTCCGCGGCCATTCCAACGTCCAGGGCCAGCGCACCGTCGGCATCTCGGAAAAGCCCGAACTGGTCCCGCTCGACACGCTCGCCGAGCTGTTCGGCTTCGATCCCCCGCGCGACAAGGGGCTGAACACGGTCGAGGCCTGCGAAAAGATCCTGAGCGGCGAGGTGAAGGCCTTCATCGGCCTGGGCGGCAACTTCGTGCGCGCCGTGCCCGAGCGCGAGAAGATGGAGGCGGCGTGGACGCGCCTGCGCCTCACCGTCCAGATCGCGACCAAGCTCAACCGCAGCCACCTCATCAACGGCCAGGTCGCCTATCTGCTGCCCTGCCTCAGCCGCACCGAGGTCGACGAACAGGCGAGCGGGCCGCAGACGGTGACGATGGAGGACAGCCTCAGCTGCATCCACGGCTCGGTCGCGCACAACAAGCCGGCGAGCGAGCACCTGCTCTCCGAACCCGCCATCGTCGCCGGCATCGCCAAGGCGACGCTGCCCCCCAACCCGAAGGTCCAGTGGGACGAGTGGGTCGCCGACTATGGCCGCGTCCGCGACCTGATCGAGCAGACGTATCCGGACGAGTTCGCGCAATTCAACGAGCGCCTGTTCACGCCCGGCGGCTTCTACCGCGGCAATGCGGCGCGCGACCGGGTCTGGAAGACGGAGAGCGGCAAGGCCGAGTTCACCGTGCCGGATCATCTGTCCGCCGCCGGGTTCGAGGATGCGCCCGGCCGCTACCGGCTGATGACCCTGCGCTCCAACGACCAGTTCAACACCACCATCTACGGCTATTCGGACCGGCTGCGCGGGATCGAGGGGACCCGCGACGTGCTGCTGATGCACCCGGACGAGATCGCCGCGGCTGGGCTGAAGGAAGGGCAGGTCGTGGGTCTGAAGACGGACGCGGGGGACGGCATCCATCGCGAGGTCGGCGGGCTCACCGTCACCCCCTTCCTGCTGCCGCGCGGCTGCGTCGCCTCCTATTATCCGGAAATGAACGCGCTGGTCCCGCTCAGCCACCACGACCAGGAGTCCAAGACGCCCGCGGCCAAGGCGGTGCCGGTGCGGATCGTCACCTGATCCGCTGCCTTTCGGAAATCCCGTTCCGGTCAACTATCCTGTGTGCTTGACCGCCTCTTCCCGATTGGCAAGGCTCGCCGCGTGCCGGGCAACAGATCCTCGTCCTTCCTCGTCTTGTGCGCATTTGCCCTGGCCGGGTGCAGCGCGGAGTCGCGCACGGCCGGCGCCGACCTGCCGCAGACCCCGCCCACAGGCGCGCAGGATCCGCGCGCGGCCCGCTACGAGCGCAACGCCTATCAGGTGGCGCAGGGCGGCCGCTACTTCACCTGGTACGGCTGCGGCGGCTGCCACGGCAGCGATGCCGCGGGCGCGCTCAATCTCAACGGCAAGCTCTGGGCGCATGGCAGCGACCTCGACCGGGTCTATCGCTTCATCGCCGAGGGCCATGGCGATGCGCGCTATGGCGAGCGCATCCCCGTCGAACAGCTCTGGCAGATCACCGCCTATGTCCGCACACTTCCCCGGCTGAAGCCGGAGAAGCGCCGCCGCCAGGACGTCGACCAGGTCGGCGAGGCGCAGGGCGACAACTGGACCGGGCCGGTGCTGCCATGACCCTGCGCAGGCTCGCGCTGCTGCCGGCGGTGCTGGCGCTTTCGGCGTGCGAGGGCGGCTTCCAGTCGCCGCTCGCGCCCGCGGGCGAGCAGGCGGCGAGCATCCATTCGCTGTTCTGCCTGATGATGGCGGTGTGCGGCTTCATGTACCTGCTGGTGCTGGCCGGGCTCGGCATCGGCCTGCTGCGCGCGCGCCGCCGCCGCGGCGAAACGGGCGAGCCCAGCATCGATCCGGCCGACCGCGGCCTCACCCGCGGGCTGGTCGCCTGGGCCGCGCTGATCGTCGTCGGCCTCACCGTCCTCATCACCGGCAGCTTCCTGGTCGAGCGCACCATCGCCGGCGCCCGCAGCCGCGACGCGCTGGAGGTCCGCGTCACCGGCCACCAATGGTGGTGGCGCATCCAATATCGCGACCCAGCGACCGGCGGCTGGATCGAGACCGCCAACGAACTTCACCTCCCGCTCGGCCAGACGACGCGCGTTGCGCTCGGCTCGTCGGACGTGATCCACAGCTTCTGGGTTCCCAACATCGCGCAGAAGCTCGATCTGATCCCCGGCCGCATCAACCGCGTCGACCTCACCCCCACCCGCGCCGGCTGGTTCCGCGGCCAGTGCGCAGAGTTCTGCGGCATCCAGCACGCGCACATGGCGCTCGACGTGAAGGTCGACACGCCGGAAGCGTTCGCCCGCTGGCTCGCGGGCCAGCGGCGCCCCGCCGCGGCCCCGGCCGATCCCGTGCTGGCGCGCGGGCGCGAGATCGTCACCCGCGGGCCGTGCGCGATGTGCCACGCGATCCGCGGTACCCAGGCGGTCGGCCGCGCCGGGCCGGACCTCACCCACTTCGGCGGCCGCCGCTCGGTCGCCGCCGGCACCCTCGCCATGACCCGCGGCGCCGTCCAGGGCTGGATCACTCAGCCGCAGGCGGCCAAGCCCGGCACGATGATGCCGCCCGTCCCCTTGTCGCCCGCCGATGCGGACGCGGTGTCGCGCTATCTGATGGACCTGAAATGAGCGATCCGCGCACCCCGGCCGTTGAGCTCGGCAAGCTGCACGTCTCCTGGGCCGACGCGCCCGGCATCCGGGGCTTTTTCACTACCGTCGATCACAAGCGCATCGCCGCGCGCTACATCGTTACGGTGGTGCTGCTGCTGTTCCTCGCCGGCATGCTCGCGCTCGACATGCGGCTCCAGCTCGCCCGGCCCGACATGGAGCGGATGACGCCGCAGCTCTACAACGAGAGCTTCTCGCTCCACGGCTCGACCATGTTGTTCCTGGTGTCGGTGCCGGTGATGGAGGCGATGGGCATCTGGCTGGTGCCGCTGATGCTCGGCCAGCGCGCGCTCGCCTTCCCGCGGCTCGCCGCCTTCAGCTACTGGCTGTATCTCGGCGGGGTGCTGATGCTGTGGGTGCCGCACGCCTTCGGCATCACGCCCGATCTCGGCTGGTTCGAATATCCGCCGCTCTCCGGTCCCGCCTATTCGCCCGGCCACCGCGCCGACATCTGGGCGCAGATGATCACCTTTACCGAGGTCGCGGCGCTCGCCGCCTCGGTCAACATCGCCGCCACCGTGCTCAAGATGCGCCCGCCCGGCATGACGCTGCCGCGCATCCCGCTGTTCGTCTGGGCGATGTTCCTCGCCTCGCTGATGACGATCTTCGCGTTGCCGGCGGTGATGATGGTCACCAGCATGCTGATCGCGGACCGCCTCGTCTCCACCCAGTTCTTCGCGGCCGCGGCCGGCGGCGACCCGGTGCTGTTCCAGCACCTCTTCTGGTGGTTCGGCCACCCGGAGGTCTACATCATCTTCCTGCCCGCCGCCGGCTTCGTCTCGATGATCGTCGAGACCTTCTCGCGCCGCACGCTGTTCGGCCATGCGGCGGTGGTGCTCTCGATGCTCGCCATCGCCGCGCTCGCCTTTGGCCTGTGGGTCCACCACATGTTCGCGGTCGGGCTGCCGCGGCTCGGCAACGACTTCTACACCGCCGCCAGCATGGCGGTGGCGCTTCCCGCCGGCGTCCAGATCTTCTGCTGGATCGCCACGCTGGCAACCGGCCGCCCCCGCTTCGACACGCCGCTCCTGTGGGTGCTCGCCTTCATCGTCACCTTCGTGATCGGCGGCCTGTCGGGCATCATGACCGCCTCCGCCCCGCTAGACCAGCAGCTGACCGACACCTATTTCGTTGTCGCCCACTTCCACTATGTGCTGGTCGGCGGCGCGATGTTCCCGCTCTTCGGCGCCTTCAGCTACTGGTATCCCAAGGCGACCGGGCGGATGCTGTCGGAGCGCTGGGGCAAGATCAGCTTCTGGATGGTCTTCGGCGGCTTCAACCTCGGCTTCTTCCCCATGCACATCCTGGGGCTCCAGGGCATGCCGCGCCGCATCTACACCTATGGCGAGGGCATGGGCTGGGGCCCGCTCAACCTGGTCGCCTCGATCGGCTCGGCGATCGCGGTCGCGGGTGGCGTGCTGTTCGTCGCCAACGCCGCCTGGAGCTATTTCCGCGGCAGGGCGGCGGGCCCCAACCCCTGGGGGGGCTCCACCCTCGAATGGGCCGCACCCTCGCCCCCGCCCCAGCATAATTTCGACGCCATGCCCGTGGTCGACAGCCTCACGCCCTTGTGGACGCAGAAACGGGAACTCGCCGTCATGACCGGCCTCGCCGTCGATCGCCGCGAAGTGCTCGTGACTTCGGTCGTGGAGGCGGCGCCGGAGTACCGCCAGAAAAGCCCGCCGCCTTCGACCGCGCCGCTGCTCGCCGCGGTCGCCGTCACCATCCTGTTCGTCGGCAGCATCTTCACCCCCTGGGCGCTGGTCTGGGGCGCGGTGCCGGTGGCGATCGGCCTCACCCTCTGGTTCTGGCCGCAGCGCGAGCGCTCGACCACCGGGCCGCTTCGGGTGCGCAACCGATGAGCGACGCCGTGCCCACCCGCGTCGTCGGCGACCTCTCCGACCTGCCCGAAAGCGCATCCGGCGCGAGCCACCTCGTCTGGTGGGGCAACATCGGCTTCATGGCGATCGAGGGCACCGCCTTCGCGCTCGCCGCCGGCGCCTATCTCTACCTCATGAGCCAGACGGCCGGCTGGCCGCCCGACGGCGTCCGCCCGCCCGACCTGCTGTGGCCGGCGGTGCTGACGCTCGGCCTGTTCGTGAGCGAGATCCCCAACCTCTGGGTGCGCCGCTGCGCCAAGGCCAAGGACGAGCGCGGCGTCCGCATCGGCACGCTCGCCATGACCGTCCTCGGCCTCCTGCTGCTGATCCCGCGCGGCATCGAGTTCGGGCACCTCAACGTCGCCTGGTACGACAATGCCTATGGCTCGCTGACCTGGATGCTGCTGGTGCTGCACACCAGCCACCTCATCACCGACATCGGCGACACCGCCGTCCAGTCCGTGTGGCTCTACACCCATGAGGTCGGCGACGATCAGTTCGCCGATGTCGAGGACAATGCCAATTACTGGACCTTCGTGGTGCTGACCTGGATCCCGGTCGGCGCGCTTGTCTATCTGGCGCCGAGGTTCGGGTGAGCGAGTCCCTTTCCCGCGCGGCACGCGTGCGTCCCTGGGCAGCGCTGCTGCTGCCGCCGGTCGCCTGGTACGTGTTCGAGCTCGGCCTTGGCAGCGTGCTCAAGGTCGATTGCGCCCCCGTCGGCGCCTGGCTCGGCATCGCCTGGGGCCTCGCCAGCCTTGCCGTCTGCGGCCTCGCCATGGCGATCGCCTGGCCCTGCGCGCGGCCCGCGGGCGACCAGACGCGGCCGCGCGCCTGGCTGTCGCGCGTCGCGCTGCTGCTTGCCGGCATCTTCGCGCTCGCCATCGCCTTCCAGACGCTGGCCGTGCTGATCGTCCCGCCATGCGTCGGCTGATCCGCCTCGCCCCCTTGCTGGCGCTGGCGCTGCCGGCCGCCGTCCTGGCGCACGGCGGCCACGACCATGGCGAGCCGCCCGGCTGGACCTGGGATCCGTGGATCACCGGCCCGCTGCTGCTCTCGGCCGTCCTGTTCGCGCTCGGCTGGCGGCAGCTCTATGCGCGCTCGACCGGAGGCCGCACCCGGCTGCGGCGGCGGGCCTGGTGGTTCGCCGCCGGCTGGATCACGCTCGCGGGCGCGCTGGTGTCGCCGCTCCACGAGGCGGGCGAGCGCTCCTTCACCGCACACATGATCGAGCATGAGCTGCTGATGCTGCTCGCCGCCCCGCTGATCGTGCTGGCCGAACCGCTGTCGGCGATGCTCTGGGCCTTTCCCTCGGCCGCCCGCCGCACGCTCGGCCGCATCAGCGCCAGCCGCGCGGTGGCGGTCCCCTTCGCCTGGGCGACCGGCGCCGTCGTCGCCACGCTCCTCCAGGCGGCGGTGCTGTGGATCTGGCACATGCCGTCGCTGTTCGACGTGGCGCTGGCGAGCGAGGGCTGGCACGCCACCCAGCACCTCTGCTTCATCGTCAGCGCGCTGCTGTTCTGGACGGCGATGCTCGGCCGCCGCGGTGCCGGGGCGAGCGCGCTCGGCGATCGCGCGCTGGCCGCCTTTTGCCTGCTCGTCACCTCGTTCGTGACGGGGGCGCTGGGAGCGCTGATGGCCTTCTCCGACTCCCCCTGGTACGCGGGCTATGCGCGCCTCGCGCTCGCGCCCTTCGGCATGACCCCGGCGGAGGACCAGCAGGTCGCCGGTCTCGTCATGTGGGTGCCCGGCGGCCTCGTCCATCTCGTCGCCGCGCTCGCCCTGTTCCGCACGCTCCTCGTGCCGCCGCCGCAAAGGACCGCCGATGCCGTCTGAGCTGCGCTTCGTGCTGATCCTCACCGGCATCGCGACGATTGCGGGCGCCGCCTCGGTGTTCGGCATCTACCGGCAGGATAGCCTCCAGACCCGCACCCAGGCGGAGGCGATGACCGGCGGCGATGTCACGGCGGGCAAGGCGGCGATCGGCCGCTATCATTGCGGCGCCTGCCACCGCGTGCCCGGAATCGCCGGCGCCACGGGCACCACCGGCCCCGCCCTCAACGGCATCGCCGTGCGCGCCGAGATCGCCGGCGTCCTGGTCAACGATCCGAAGAACCTCACCCGCTGGCTGCGCCAGCCGCAGCAGGTGCTGCCCGGCAACGGTATGCCGGATCAGGGCGTGACCGAGCGCGACGCCCGCGACATGGCCGCCTATCTCTACACGCTGAAGCGCTAGCTGCCCGCGCAGGGGAAAGGCCGGCGCTTCCGTTGCGGGAGCGCCGGCCCTGTCCGTCACTTCGCGACGGTGGCCTCTGCCATCGCCGGTGCCGACTGGATGTCGGGGGCACCGCCCATGTCGCCGTTCTTGGTGCGGCCGGCGCCCGGGCCCGCGCCCAAGTCGGCGCCGGTGGTCGGGTCGGCGCTCGGATCGGACGCGGTCCGCTCCACCATCTTGGCCGCGACCTTCTTGTCCTTGGCCGGCAGCTTGACGGACGCGGTGCCGTCGCCCTCGTCGGCCGGCATCACCTGCTGCAGGTCGTCCACGCGGTCCCATTCGTCCCCGGTGTTCCACGGACCCGTGGTGTCGCCCTCGCCCTGCGAGGTGTTGACGTACATGCTGGCGTATTTCTCGACGCCCGGCAGCTTGCCCGACGGGAAGTTGTTCTCGATCGCATAGAGCGCCTTCTCGAACGATTTCTGGTGCGCCACCTCGCGCGTCATCAGAAAGCCCAGCGCGTCCTTGATGCCGGGATCGTCGGTGATGTTGATCAGCCGCTCATAGACGATCTTGGCGCGCGCCTCGGCCGCGATGTTGGAGCGCAGGTCGACGGTCGGCTCGCCGCGCGAGTCCACATAGGCCGCCGTCCATGGCACGCCCGCGCTGTCGCACAGCGCCGGGGCGCCGCCGAACAGGATCGACTCCTTGGCGCTGGTGCCGGTCTGCCCCACCATCTGGTAGAGTTCGGCCTCCTTCATCGTGCCCTCGGCCAGCTGCGCCTTGAGGCCCTTGTTGAGCATGGTGACGATCGACCCGATCACCTCCAGGTGGCTCAGCTCCTCGGTCGCGATGTCGAGCAGCATGTCCTTGCGGCCGGGATCGTCCTCACCCAGGCCCTGGGTGAAGTAGCGCATCGCCGCGGCCAGCTCGCCGTCGGCCCCGCCGAACTGTTCCATCATCATGGTGGCGAGCCGCGGATTGGGCTCGGAAACGCGCACGGTATATTGCAACCGCTTGTTATGCATGAACATTGCCGGCCTCCTGCTGTATCCTTCTGGTCCATCCCAAGCGCATCAGCCACGCACCCGTTCCTGTTGAAAATGACTCGCACCGGTTGCTGCGGGGCGGCTTGAGGCTTTGCGCGGCCGCTGCCACGAGGAGGGGATGACCGATCTTCACCGCCGCACCCTTCTGAAGGCAGGCATCGGCGCCGCAGCACTCGCCGTCCCGGATTCGATCGCGCGCGCGCTCGCGATCCCGGCGGACGTGCGCACCGGCACGCTGCGCGACGTCGAGCACGTCGTGATCCTGATGCAGGAGAACCGCGGCTTCGATCATTATTTCGGGACGCTGCGCGGCGTTCGCGGCTTCGGCGATCGCCTGGCGATCCCGCTCGCCCCGGCTTCGGACGGCGCGGCCCGCACCGTCTGGCAGCAACTCGACCGCACCGCAAAGCAGGGGCCGCGCACCGTCTCCCCCTTTCATCTCTCGACCCGCACCGACTGGGCGCTGATGCGCATGGAGGGCACGCCCCATAGCTGGCCGGACGCGCAGCGCGCCTGGGATCAGGGCCGCATGGCGCATTGGCCGGAGGTGAAGACCGAGCGCGCGATGGGCCACTATCGGCGCGACGACATCCCCTTCCAGTTCGCGCTCGCCGACGCCTTCACCATCTGCGACGCCTATCACTGCTCAGTGCAGACCGGCACCAACACCAACCGGCTGTTCCTGTGGACCGGCACCAACGATCCCGGCGGCCGCGCCGGCGGCCCCGCCATCGCCAACTCGCACGACAGCTTCGCCGAGGACGGCGGCTGGGCCGAGCCTTATCGCTGGACCAGCTATGTCGAGCGGCTCCAGGCGGCCGGGATCGACTGGCGCATCTACCAGGACATGGCAGACAATTTCACCGACAATCCCCTGGTCGGGTTCGAGGCGTTCCGCATCGCCCACAAGAACGCGCCCGGTGCCGATCCGGCGCTCCGCGACCGCGCGCTCACCACCCGCGCGCTCGACGGGCTGCGCGCCGACGTGCTCGCCGGCCGCCTGCCGCAGGTCTCCTACGTGGTCGCGACCGCCGCCGGCTCCGAGCATCCCGGCCCGTCCAGCCCCGCCCAGGGCGCCGCCTATACCGCCGAGCTGCTCGACGTGCTCACCGCCGATCCAAAGGTCTGGGCGCGCACCGTGCTTCTGGTCATGTTCGACGAGAACGACGGCTTCTTCGACCATGTGCCGCCGCCCGCCCCGCCCTCTCCGGATCCGGCGGCGCCCGACGGCCTCGCCGGTGCCTCCACCGTCAGCACCGCCGGCGAATATCACCTCGTCCCGAGCGCCGCCGACGCCGCGGTCGACCTGCCGGAGCTGCGCGGCCGCCCCTATGGCCTCGGTCCCCGCGTCCCCTTCTACGCCCTCTCCCCCTGGAGCCGCGGCGGCTGGGTCAACTCGCAGGTGTTCGACCACACCTCGGTGATCCGCTTCCTGGAACAGCGCTTCGGCGTCGCCGAGCCCAACATCTCGCCCTGGCGGCGCGCGGTGTGCGGCGACCTCACCTCGGTGTTCGACTTCGCCAGCCCGAACCGCGGCTTTCCCGACGGCATCCCCGATCCGCGCCCCGACGCCACCCGCAGCGCGGCGATCCAGGGCCAGGTCGCGCCCCGCGCACCCGCCGCCGCCCAGCCGCTGGTGCAGGAGCCGGGGGTCCGCCCCTCGCGCCCGCTCGCCTATCATCTCTCCGTCACCGAGGCGGCGGACGACGCCGGCATCCGCCTCACCTTCCGCGCGGGCGCGAACCGCGCCGGCGTCGCCGCCGTCTTCCACGTCTACGACCGGCTCGCGCTCGATCGCCTGCCGCGCCGCTACACGGTGGAAGCGGGCGGGCAGCTCACCGGCCATTGGGCGGGCGCGGGCGCGGACGGCGCCTACGACCTGTGGGTGCTCGGCCCCAACGGCTTCCATCGCCACTTCGCCGGCCGCGCCGCCGATCGCGCGCTTGCCGGGCACATCGCCTGGCGCCTCGATCCCGCGCGCGCGACCCTTGCCCTCGCCGCCCGTCCCGGCCCCGCCGCATGGCAGGTCCACCCCAATGCCTATGCCGACCACCACCGCTCCTGGCGCGGCACCGGCACTCCGCCGCTCTGGGACCTCGCGTCCACCGGCGGCTGGTACGACGTGACCCTCACCAGCCCGGCCGCCCCCGGCTTTGTTCGCCGCATCGCCGGCCGGCTGGAGACCGGCCGCCCCTCCACCTCCGACCCCGCCTGATCCGGCGCTTGCGGCGGCATCGGCTTCCGGTCCGTCCCCGCCGTTCCCGTCGCGGATCGGCGTTGCGGGACCCTCCGATCGCGGGCAGCATGGTGCGATCAGGGGGGGAAAGACCATGTGGCGGCTTGTAATCGGACTATTGGCGGTGCTGCTCAGCCCCATGCCGGCGCGGGCGGACAGCTGGGCGCCGGCGACACGGCAGACCTACGAATCGGCGGGCAAGAAGGTCCGCTTCACCGTCATCCCCCGCGATCTCGAAAGCTCGCTTTCCTACTTCGAAGACAAGGTGGCGCACCGGGACCCCGCCGGGCAGCGTGCCGGTGGCGAACCCAGAGCGCGCGGCATTCTCGAGCGCCTTGTCGCCGGCCGCTGGACCACCGTGTGGGAAGCACCGCTGGTGAACGAAGTGGCCCCCGTCTCGGCACTCGTCACGGAGGACGCGGCCTATGTCGTCACCTTCGACAACTGGCATTCGGTCGGCTTCGGCGAGCATGTGGTCGTCCTCTACCGCGGCGACGGGAGCGTCGTTCGGTCCTACGAACTCACCGACATCCTGCCCGCCGACTATGTCCGCGCGCTGCCGCGATCGGTCAGCTCGCTCTGGTGGAGCGGCAGACATGTCCTGTCGGAAGACGGCAAGCGGCTGGTTCTGAAGGTCGTCGTCCCGCGCGCTTCCGGGAGGGAGCCGCGCGGCTACGTCGATGTGACCATCGATCTCGCGACGGGCGCGGTCGCGCCGCTGACGGGTCCGGACTGGGATGCCGCCCAGGCCGCCGCCGCTCCCATCGCCGCCCGTGACAAGGCAGAGGAAGCGCGGTGGCGGGCCTCGGCGATCGCGCCGCTCAGCGCACCCGCGGGAACCGAGCAGGGCGCGTGGAGCCGCTATCTCGCGCAAGCGATGCGGCGCCTGGTGCCCGAAGCCGCCCCCTTTTCCTATGATCTTTCCCTGGTCCTGCCTGCGCCTTCCGCCGCCAACCATGCCCGGACGGCACGTTCCATCCGCGGGCATCTGACCAAGGCTGAAGGCAAGCGCGACCTCGCCGTTGCCGCCCCTGCCGATCCTGGTGCGCTCCTGCGCCTCCTGGTCGAGGCCGGACAGGCATCCGGGCCAGGCAGCCTTGCGGGTTCACGATTGTTCGTGGCCCTGCCCGCTGCGATGGCAGAGCCGGCGCGGGCGGCGCTCGCCCCCACGGGGGCAACCGTCATTCTCTTCGATCCCGCCGTCGCCATTCCCCAACGGCCCGAGATGCTGTCGCGGCTCGGCGTCCGTCCCGATCAGGTCGAGACGGAGGCGCTGAACGCACAGGCGGACGCGCTTCATCACGAGGCGAATGCGGCTGCGCTGGCGGCCCAGGCACCCGCCGACCCACCCGTCGAACCGCCTGCCGGGGAAGAGGGTCTGGTGGAAATGGCAGACGATCTCGAGCGCACCGCGGACATGCTGGAGCAGGAGGCCGAGAGGCTCACCGCCGATCCGGCCGCGTCGGACTAAAGCGCGGGAGCAGTTTCGGTCGGCAGCTGCTCGGGGTCCCGGCGCGGATCATAGGCGACCACCCATTTGGGATAGCCGTCCGGCGTCATGACGATGTCGGGGTGCCCGACCGGATCGTCGCCGGTCTCGATCCATCCGGCGCCGAGGCAATAGTCGCAGACGGCACGCTTGCACCGGAAGCTGACCAGGTCGATCTCGGTGTTCCACTGGCCGTGCCCCCGGCAGATCGGACACTTCGCATCCAGGGTGCCGTTTCTCGGCTGGAGCGGGACGATGTCGAACGCGTGGGGGCTGTCGGGGCCTTCGCATTGCACGACGTTGCTGGCGTGGGCGATCGCTTTTCTCCTCAGCAGCGCCCAACGATCCTGCCCGGGAGCGGTTGCGCCGGGCCCCGGCCCGCCGTTCCGGCCGAAGGCCCGGCCGACGACTCATCGAGCCGATCGTCGGGAGCCGCCCCACACCCGCAGGTTCAGGCTCGCGATCTGCGCTCCCGATGCCGGCCCTTCGGCAAACGCGATTCCATTTCTCCGTCTTCCTCAGGCCATTTCGGGAAAGAGCAATCGGCAACAGATGATGCGAAAGAGGGCGGCCCCGGCGGCTTTCGTCCCAACCGCCCGGCCGTCTGTCCCGCTATAGGTTCCCGATCGGGAATGACTAACGGGCTTGGCTGCGCCACGCCCGTATTGCCGTATACTGGCATCAGCCAGCTTTATACCGAAAGACGATCAGCAAACCGACCACGACCAAAGCAAGGCCGCCCATCATCAGCGCGGACATGGGATTGCCGAGGAACGCCCAATCCATCGCCGCGGTGACACCCGGCACAAGGTAAAACAGGCTAGTGACGTTGACGAGGTTGCCGCGTGCTATCAGTCGGTAGAGCAGGAACGTGGTGCCGACCGAAATGACGAGGCCGAGCCACAGAACCGGCAGCATGAATCCGGCATCCCAGGATGCCCTGAACTCACCGAGCGGTGACACTGCGACTGCGAATGCGAGTCCGACAGCATACTGCATCGGCAGCACCACCCACGGAGCTTGCTTTTCTCGCTTCTGGAGGATTGACCCCGCCGTGATCCCGGCAAGCGACAGTCCGGCGAATGCCAGCCCCAGCAGATCGAAGCGCATCGAGGCGAGGCCATCTGATACGACGAGCGCGAGTCCGGCCAGCGCGCATGTCAGCCCCAGCAGACGGGAGGCAGTGTCGCGTCGTTCGGTGAGAAAGATGGTCAGGATCGGTTGGACACCTAATAGGGTCGCCAGCGCGCCGGGCGTAATGCCGTTGTCCAGTGCCAGAAGGTAAAAGGCGGAATACAGCCCCGCGATCAGGAAGCCGATGAGCGTGTTGCGACGGCGGGTTCCCCGCTCAGGCAGCAGCGTGCCGTTCCAGACCGCAAAGGCCGACAGGACCATGAAGGCGATGGCATAGCGCAGGATGAGCAGCGCGAAGGGAGAGCCGTGCTGTAGTCCGATTTCGGAAACGATGGCCCCGCTGCTCCACAGCAGGACGAAGGCAGTCGTCGGCAGCAGCGCCGACGCATGACGATAGAACATGAAACTTCACCTGAAAGACGTTGCGACGCCCGCGACGCACACGGGCAAGCCTGCCGGCTGTTAGCCGACGACGATCGACACGGGCGGGGGCGGTGCCCCGACACGGCCAATCCGGTCAGTCAGATGAGGCGGGGGAGGTGCTGACGAGACGCGCGTAACCATGCCAGCTACGGCACTATCATGGTCAAGGCAGATGTTCCCGAGCATCGTGGTATGAATACTCCGCTTTATCATCGCGGCCAAGCACACCAACCGACGGCGGCAACTGATTCTCGAAACACCATCCTTTTCGAGAAAGCCGGCAGGGGCAGCCGACGTCGGCTCTCCGCTCTAACGCTCCTGAACGCGGACCGGCAGCAAACACCCACACTCAGCCGTTCAGCGCTCGATCCGGGAGCGGCCCCGCTGATGGGCGCACGACTCAGGCCGAACCGATCCCCACCGCCGGGGCGATGATCGGGCAGGACATGGACGGCAGGGGCACAGCCGGCTACCCGGCGACTATGCCTTTCCGCACCGCATCCGCTATCCCCTCCGGCCCGACGTGCGCCTCCCTGCCCACGCGCGTCTGGCAGGCGGATGGGCCGATCTGCGTGCCCCCAGTGAAGGCGCACCGGTGTTGAGAAAGAAGCGGCGCGCAGACGCCGCGCCCCCCGGCGGCACGGCGCGCCCGCTGACCCTGAAGGCGCACGCATCCGCTCTCCTTGTCGCCGGTGTCGCCGGGCCGCTGGTCTCGGCGTTCGGATCGGTGGCGCTCTTGCTGATCGCGCCGGGCTCGGCGGCGCGCATGAGCCTGCCGAACGCGGCCATGGTGCTGTGCCTGCTCTGGATCGCCATCGCGTTCGTCGCCGCGCCCACTGCTGCCGTGCTGCTGTCCGCCTTGTGGCCCGTGACCCGGCGCGGGACGGCGGCCGGCCGAGCGGTCTGTGTCCTCGCGGGGATCACGGGCGGCATCGTGTTGGCGTCGTTGGGCGGGAAGGGCTCGTTGGCCACGATGCTGATATCGGCCATCATCGGAGCGGCAACCGCAGGCGTCTACTGTGTCGTGCTGGCACGCGCCCTCCGCCGGCGCCGCGCCGAGCCGCAGCTCGACACGATCTTCCGCTGACGCTCTGCTCCCGCCGCGGCGTCACGGGTCCGGCCCGACGCACGTCGAGAAAGATCTCGGAAAATGGTGCACCCGACTGGATTCGAACCAGTGGCCTCTGCCTTCGGCAGGGCTCGGGCGAACGCGTGTTTGCTTGTACATCCACGCGAATCTGCGGCGGCGGCCCACCTGCTTCCCTGCCACGGCTCCTGCCAAACGAACACATAATGGCCACCAAAGCCTTTATCTCTCCACATGATTTGCTGAGCCGACCGTCAACACGGCTGTGACCGGTACGCGCTGCGCACTTCGACAGGTGGGTGGATTGCCGAAGCAGCGAGAGCGAACGCTTGCCCTGTAAAACACTGAAGCGGTCATCAAGGCTATGCCCACTTCGAACTTGAAACATCCGTTCATGGGGAGGCGGGCTGGGGCGCATGGATGCCCCGCCCGCACAAGCCCGCTAGTCTTTTTCGCTACTTCAACTCCTCGCCCGAGGTGATCCGGTTGGTGGTGCTGATGTACGTGCGTTTCCCGCTGTCGCTGCGGAATGTAGAGGACCTGCTGTTCGAGCGCGGGATCGACATCTGTCACGAGGCGGTGCGGCACTGGTGGAACCGCTTCGGGCCTATGTTCGCAGGGACATCCGCTGCCAGCGGGTGAGCCGAATGCGTGGGTTCCGCCACTGGCGGTGGCACCTGGACGAGATGTACGTGAAGCTGAACGGCGAGATGGTCTGCCGGTGGCGTGCGGTCGACCATGAGGGCGAGGCGCTCGAGAGCTTCGTGACCAGAACCAGGGACAAAGCTGATCTGCTCTCCGAAACCCCGTTCCTTCCATCTGTCCATCTCCCGTTGAGGCGGGATCGACCTTGGCGGGTTACGTTCAGGGGAGGCACGTTACAGATTTGTGAGAAAATGTGACAAAACAGCGATAAAGGCGGTTGCGGTCGTTAGTTGCGCATGCACTATGGTGCCATGCAACAATTCGCCCGATTACCGGGGCTGTGTTCCTGGATACTGACGGAGTAACCGCGTGGTAGAGTTTGCCGGGGTGAGCGGCCGGCTCGCCTCACCGCTTCTGTCTTTCGGTGCCTTCAGTTTCGCGCCCGCCACTCAGCAGCTGTGGCGTGGCGGTACGCAGGTGTCGCTCGGCAGCCGCATGGCAGACTTGCTTCTAGCGCTGCTCGCCAGGCCGGGCGAGCTCCACCTCAAGGAAGAACTGATCGCTTGCGCGTGGCCGGGGCGGACCGTGGAGGAGGTTAACCTTCGGACGCAAATCGCCGCGTTGCGTCGCGTCCTGGGCTGCGAACGCGACGGCACGCGCTTTATCGCGACCGTTCCGGGGCGTGGGTACCGCTTCGTGGCGCCCGTCACGGCGACCGCCGCGTCCGGCTTGCCCGCTCAGGCCACGCCGCTCGCGAACTTGGAGCAACCCCGGACTCCGCTGATCGGTCGGGATCAGCCGCTTGCTGCTGTCGTCCAGGCTCTGCGAACCCGCCGCCAAGTCACGATCGCGGGCGCGGGCGGCACCGGCAAGACGGCCGTGGCGTTGGCGGCGGCGCGGGCTGTCGCCGCAGAGTATGCGGCTGTGTTGTTCCTCGATGGCACCAGCGGCAGCCTTACCGCGCAGCTTCTCTCCGGGCTGGGCATTACCGACGGGACAGACCCCGACCAGCAGCTGCCGACGGTGTTGCGGTCCAGTGCGCACCTGCTGGTTGTCGACGGATGCGAGGCTTGCATCGACGAGGCCACCGAACTTGTCGCGACGGTGCTGCGGCTCGCGGCGCGCTCGGCCCTTCTGCTGACCAGCCGAGAACCGCTGCGCACGGACGCGGAAACGGTGCTTCGGCTGGGACCCCTCGACGGTCCGAACGCGGTTGAGCTGTTCGTCGCCCGCGCCCCGCTGGACTTCCCGACCGGCAGCCCGGACGCGTTGGCCGCGATCGGGCGGATCTGCCGACAGCTTGAAGGCAATCCGCTGGCGATCGAGCTTGCCGCCGCTCAGGTCGACCGTCGCGGACTCGAGGGGCTGGCCGATGCGGTGGATTGTTCGGCGGTGCTGCGGCTGCGGGGTTCGCGCACCGCCACGCCGCGCCACCGCAGCCTTGAGGCGTCGGTTGCATATGACGTAGACCGATTATCCCCACTCGAGCGGAACCGACTGCTGGCGCTCAGTGCGTTCACCCGGGCGTTCACCTTGAAGGCGGCAGAGGCGATCGTGGCGGACGACTCGCCCGACCTGCACGACGGCGTTGCGGAGCTCGCCTCCAGGTCGCTGCTGACGGTCAGGCCGTTAGCCAACGGTACCAGCTTCGCCATGCCGCGCATGGTCCGCCTCTACGCCTATGAGCAGCTCTGCGGATCGTCGATGCACGCGCAGGTCATGGAGCGGTTGGCCGAGCAGCTGCGCCGCGACCTGGAGCAGCGCACCGGATGGAGCGGCATCGACGGTGAGGAGCTGGCATGCGCGCTCGATTGGTGCTTCGCCGCTCCGGAGAGGGAGGAGCTCGCACTCGCGCTGACGCTGGCGGCGGTGCCCTTCTGGTTTCATACCGGCGCCTTCGGCCATGCGCTCCACCGGCTGAACCACGCCATCGATCTGGTTGCCAACGGGCCGCGCCGCGCGGTGGAGGTGGAACTCCGCACGGCGCTGACCACCCTGCTCGCGACCCGCATCATGCCCCCAGATGTCCAGCTGGGTGCCGCATCGGTTCTGATTGCGCATGCCGAGGCGGTGGGCAATCGCGATGCGGCAATTCACGGGCGATGGGCGCTCTGGTCGGGCAGTATTTGGCGCGGCGACTTTACGGCAGCACGCCAGCACGCCCGGGATATCGAGGCAATCGCACGCGGCGGTGCCAGCCGAGAGGTGCAGGTCGCGGCTGACCGGCTAATCGGAACCGTTCTCCACTTCACCGGCGAGCAGGACGCGGCGCTCGCCCATCTCGACCGGGTGCTGGCCTTCTATCCCTTTCCGGAGTGGCAAACGCAGAACATCCCGTTCCAATACGACCAGCGTATCGTCAGCCTCTGCTACCGAGCGCGCATCCTCCATCTCCAGGGCGACACCGACCAAGCGTTGCGCACGGCGGAGACCGCGCTGGCGGAAGGGGAGGGGATGGGGCACCTGCTCAGCATCACCTACGCCCTTGCGGTGGGGATCTGTCCGATCTTGCTCGATGCCGGCAGGGTGGAAGAGGCGTGCGCCCCGGTCGCTAAGCTTCGTGCGACCGTGAATGCGCTGCGCATCCCGGCGTGGCAGGGCGTGGCTCAGATGTTCGAGGACTGGCTCGTCGTCGCGCACGAGCGCACGCCCCGGCTCGCTGCGGTGAACCATGCGCTGGCCTCCGTTCGCCGCAGCTCCTTTGGGCCGGTCCGCACCATGGCGCTATGCTCGCTGACCGACGCGCTTGCCCGCGCTGGTGCGACGCCAGAGGCGCTGGCGCTTGCCTCAGCGCTGATCCAGGAAACTGGGGTCACCGGCGAGCGATGGGCGCTGCCAACGGCGAAGCGGCTGCGCGCCGAACTCCTGCTCCGCACGCGCGGTGAGGCTGCGATTGCGGAGGCGCTGGCCGAGGCCAGCGGCGCCCTGCGCCTCGCCCGCGATCAGGGCGCCGGTGCCTGCGCGGGTGCGGCGCAACGTCTGATCGACGCCATCGCCGCACGCTCGGTCGACACGGTCTCTCACGCAGCCTGAAGCGGCCGGGCTGCCGATCGTCCGGCTCCGGCGCACCCGGTCGGCGCGCCGGGCGCGGCTTAGAAGCGGAAGGCTACCCGCCCCGTCGCGGAGCTGGTGCGAACGTCGTCACGCCCGACCGTGACCTGTCCCGAAAGCGCGAAGTCGAGCGCGCCGGTCTGCGCCCGCACGCCAGCGCGCAGCTCGCCCCAGCTCCGGTCCCAGCTCGTCAGGGCAAATGGCGCGCCGACACCGATGCCATCGACGAAGTCAGCCAGGAATACCTCGTCCGGGTCGTTGAAGCGGTTGACCAGGGTGGCCGTGGCGAACGGCCGCACGCCGTTGCCCTCAAAGGCAACGGTCACGCTCGCGCGCCCTTCCAGGCTGGTGAAGGCGTCGCGCTGGATGCCGAGTGCGCCTACGCCGCCGGTCTCGTCCACGTCGCTGAAGCCGATGTGTTCGCCACGGAATGCCGCCCGCGGCTCGAGGCTGAGGGCGCCGGCCCGCAGCGTCCCGCTGACGCCGACCTCGCCGGAGAAGGTCGTCGCGCTGCTTTCGCTGCGCAGCGTGCCGGTCGCCAGCGGCGACTGGCTGCGGCTGGTGTCGGACGACAGGCGGCCAAGAGTCGCCCGGCCGTCAAGCGCAAGCGCCCCGGTGCCAAAGCGACCATAGATCGTCCCGGCGAAGTGCTGTCCCTTGGCCTTGCCGTTGACGCTGTCGCCATCGAGATCGGTGTAGCTCACCGCCAGGCCGACCGCGCTGGTGGCGCCGACCAGCTTCTCCACGCCTGCTGCCAGGCTAAAGCCGCTGAAATCGTCGGTGCCACCCATCCCGGTCATGCGCGCGGCGCTCCCGTCGATGTAGCCCACCGAGAGAACCGCGCTCATGTCGTCAGGCAGGTTCGCCGGCACGACCTCCTGCACCGAGTCGGTCGCGGTCGCAGGGCTAGCGGAACCGGAGCGCCCATTCAGGGCGTGCGCAAGCCGGACCGGCTGGCCGACCAGCGTCAGCTTTCCGCCCGCATTCCCGCTGCTGATCGCGATCAGACGGTCGCTCACCAGCGCGGCGGCATTCTCGGTCGCGGCAATGCCGACGGCGGTCTTGAGTGTTTCGACCGACGGCGCCAGCCCTTCCAGCGACGCGCGAATTCGGTCTGGCGTCTGCATGTCGAGCGCGTCGTACAGGTCAACCAGCTCCGCGGACCTGCTGCGATCCTGGTCGAGCAGGGTGGCGTAGCTGCGCTGCACCGGCGACTGCGGATCGATCACGGTGTTGTAGCTTGCCGCATCGATCCGCACGTCTACCGCGTTGGCGGTGTAGACAAAGGCGGACTTAAGGATGGCGCTGAAGCTGTTCACCCCGCTGAACCTCTCGGTAACGCCACCCTCCGCCGTTAGGATACGAAAGGTGTCGCCATAGCGCACGCGCGTGTCCGGGGTGGGCAGCAACGCCACCTGGCCGCCTACCGAAGCGATGCCGTCCACTCCGGCGTCGTCGTTGGCCCCGATCACCAGCGTGTCCGACGCGCCGTTCGGCCCGATATCGATTGCCAGGATCGACTTGGAGGCGAGCACGACATTGCCGTCGATGTTGAGGGTGCCCACCGTACCGGCGCCACCCGGCGCGATCGTGCCCATCATGTTGGTTACGTAGGGTGCCGCGATGGTGCCCTCGCCACGCAGAAGCCCCGACACCAGCATGAAATCGCCGACGCTTGCCAGTCGTCCGTCGACGATGATCTCTCCGGCAAACTGCGTGATGTTCATCAGGCTGGTCAGCGAGCCCGCCTCCCGGATGTCGAGCCGTGCGGCGTTGTTGCCCAGGGCGAAGCGATCCACCGTAACGTCGCTGGACAGCGTGGTCGTGCCCGGCAGCGACAGCGTCACGTCGAAATAGGAGCCTTTGACGCCGTTGGGCACGTCGGGGTCGCGGTTGTCGGGCGTGAAACCGGTCGCGCCGGGCAGGCCATTGGCAAGCGAGGCAACGGGCGGCACGTAGACCAGGGGATCACCCGAGGCTTCGGCCCGCGCGCGCAGCGCCGCCAGCGCCTCCTCGCTGCCCTGCGGCTCGACGTCGAGCACCTCCTCGCCGTGGTCAAAGAACTTCTTGGTCCGGAGATCGTAGCAGAGGTCGACATCGTCCGCCCGGCTCTGCTGGCAGACCTGGCCATAGGGGGCGATGATCGGGTTGAGGCCCGCACCTGGTGTGTCCGGAATGCCGTTCACCAGATTGCCCTTGGCGTCGATCACGCGATAGCTGGGGTCCAGCACCGTGACCCAGTGGTTCGGGTCTTCCCACGCGCCGTCCCCGCCCTTGGCGTTGACGTAGTGGTACGGGTTGTTGGCCGCGATCCAGTCCCAATAGAGGAACAGGGGCTGGTAGAAGCTGAGGCTGCCGTAGGAACCGGGGGGAAAACCCGGCCCGCCCGACGAGCCGCCGGAGAGCACGCCCAGGATGACCTGGTCGGAGAAGGTCTCGTCCAGGATCAGCGGCCCGCCCGAGTCGCCCGGTGCGGTGATGCCCTCGTTCGGCCGCGCATCATCCTTGAACACGTTGGTGTCATTGGGCGACTCGCGCGATGGGTCGTCGAAGTCGAGGAAGTAGAGGCTCTGGCTCAGGCCGGTCGGATCGTTGCCGAAGGTGACGTCCAGGTCGTCGAACGAGCCGAAGATGCCGATCATGTTTTCCGCGATGCGGCGACGGTAGTCGACCTGCTGGTAGGCGCCGTCCACGCCGTTTCCTGACAGGCCGTAGCCGCCGATGGAGACGTGGTAGCCCGTGCCGTCCGTGTCGCTGATGGTACCGGGCGGAGGCAGGGGAGAGAACAGCATCGCCCAGGTCGGCACGCCGGCCGCGGGGGTGTCCAGCGTCGCGACCGCGATGTCGCCTTGGTAGAAGGTCGAGTTGAGGTCGCCGGTCGCTTCAGCGATGGCAACGGAATTCGGGTGGTAGGCAACCTGACTGATGTTGTAGAACATGTTGCCAAGCGCGGTGCGGTGATAGTTGGCCGACGCCGGGTTGGTGAAATCGCTGAAGCCCGGCCGATTGTCCGCCCGCACGCCAAAGCCGAGCGCGATGCCGCCCGCGCCATAGCCCGTTGGGTCGGCGATGCCGGTCGGCACCGTCACATACTGGCCCGTCGCGGGGTCCAACACGAAGTTCACCTTCGTGTTGACGCAGTGCGCTGCGAACAGGATCGTGCGGGGATTGATCAGGGATGCCGTGCAGGTGCTGCTGCCGAACCCGAAATCGACAACCAACTGGCCGACGCCGGTGACGTCGTTGGGGTCCAGCGCGCCCTCCGGCGTGCTGTCGCCGCCCTGCAGTGTCTGCGCCTCGACCAATTCGGAAACCGACAAGCCAGCCGGGCCGTCGGAGCCCGCCCAGGCCGCGCCGGGCAAGCTCAAGAGGCCGGTCAGCGACACCGTGGCGGTCAGGATCGCCCGAAGCGAGCGGCCGGGGCGCGTGCCAGAGGGGGAAGTCGCCATGGTCTTCTACGATCCTTTTCTCAATGAAGCTGCCGCCAGGGTCGCGCGAACCCACGATCCGGAAATCGGGCAAACCCGTTCCGACGCCGCAGGCCGACGCTGATGGACCCTGGCCCGCCCCCGCCGGCGGACGGTCCCGCACGACGGGCGTGAGCGCTTCCGGCTCCCCCCGCAGCACCGCCTGTCGAGCGACCGGCAGCACGTGAGCGCAAATAAGCACCGGACCCGTGCCGCGCGTAAGTTGAACGTTGTGAAATGATGCGGAAATTGGCCGCACCATCTTGAAATGCTGTGTGTTCGGCAGCGCCGCCCGGGCGGCGCCGACCCGTCCAAGCTACTTGCGGGGCTTGGACGCTACCGCTGGGCACGCTGTGCCCGCCACGCGCGCTAGAGCGGCTGGGCCACTGGCGCACCGTGGCGCCGGGTCGAGCGCAGTGCCTTGGGCGCGGACCGCAGCGTTGGTACCGCCAAGGGCGGTTCGGTCGCCGCCGGCCGCGCCACCCACCGGGCAGCATAGGCGCGAACGGGTGCCGGTAGCCGGTAGCGCATGCCGTTATCTGCCGGACAGATCTCCACCAGCGAGCGCCCGACCAGCAGCCGGAACTGCGTCGCGACCGCGCGAGGGCTACAGAGCGCCGCCTCGGCCGCGGGTTCGAGGGCGAATGTGTCCGGCAGCGTGCTCAGGCGGGCGAGCAATTGCCGCTCGGCCTGTTCCAAGCCGGCAAACGCCGCCTCCATCAGCACGCCGAGCGAACGCTGGCGTAGCGGTCCCGACCGGCGTTGCAGCGAAAGAAGCAGTGCGTCGTCCAGGATGTCGAGCAGCGCGCCGACGCCGATCGTGCGCGCCTCGGCAGCGACCAACTCGATCGCAAGCGGGTTGCCGCCGGTCCGGTGGGCAAGGTCCGCAAGTTCTGGTGGCGTTGCCTCGCACGGAATCCGCCCAAGGCGTGCGCGCAGCAGTGCAACGGCGGGAGAGCCGAGAACGGCGTCGTCACCGCCCGCCTCGTTCGGCAGCGCCAGCGGAGGCAGACGCAGCACATCCTCGAACGCGCCGCCCATCGCTTCGCAACTCGTCATCAGGAGTGCGCAGCGCGGCAGGGCGGTGAGCAGCCATTCGGCGAAGGCGGCCGCAGCATCGAGGTGCCTGTCGGCCCCGTCGATCACCAGCAGCAGCGCGCGCTCGCCGGCCAGCGCTACCAATGCCTCGCGCGCGTTCGCTGCGCACAGGTTCGGATCGATCGCCGTGACCAGCGCCTCCTCAAACCGTGTTGCCGGGCAGTCCTCGTCCGGAGCGAACCAGTGCGCCGCGTCGAACCGATGTGCGGCGGACGCCGCAGCGAGCGCGACCGCCGTCTTGCCGCCGCCGGCCTGACCCACGATGGTCACCTGCCGGTGCTCGCCGATGCGCTCGACCACCTCGGCGATCTCGGCATCCCGGCCGATCACCGCAGTTGCGCACCAGGGCGCCGCCAGGCGCAATTGGTTCGTCCCTGGCGGCGCTTCGGGGGACCGCTCCGCTGACGCAGTCGCCTCCGTCGTGCCGAACTGCACGGGGGCGGCGAAGCGGTAGCCGCGGCCCGACGACGTGGCAATGTACTGCTCGCCGCGCTTGCTGCACCCGAGCGTCCGGCGCAATACGGCCACCTGAGAGCGCACGTTGGAACTGTCGATGGTGCGCCCGGGCCAGACGTGGCGCATCAATTCTTGCTGGCTCAGCAGTTCGCCCGGTCGCTTGAGCAGCACCATCAGCAGTTCGAACATCGTGCCGCTCATGGCGACGCGCTGCTCTCCGCGGAACAGGGCCTGCCGCCGGGGATACAGCCGAAAGCTGCCAAAGGAGATCACTGGTTCCCCAACAACGCCACTCACAGCATCCCCCTGTCACGATGGCCGATCGAGAGGCAGGGTGCCGCGCAGCCACCCGCCCCGTGACCGCCAGCACAGCTAGAAAGGGGTTTGAATGTTGGCGAGCGTTCGGGTCATTCTTTAACAACTATTAGCATCGCCCAGCCGCAGCTACTCTCGCGCCGCGAACTTGGCCGGTTGCCGTTGCATCACGCGGCTGCGGCCACCTCCTCGAGTGCCGGGAAGCTGATGGTGCTGTGGATCTCCGGGCTCGCGGGGCTCACCGACATGGGGCAAGCGACCCCGGGCAGCGCCACCACGTCGAACAACTCGGTGATGTGGCCTTCCAGGCGGATCCACTCGACGATGTCACCCTTGTTCAGATCGACAATCAGCACGCCGCACCAGGGTTCCGCGTCGCGTGCCTTGAGCGCGCCGTCGAGCAGCAGGCCCTTGAACGCGCCGTTGCGCGGCTTGGAGACGGTGACGATCGCGTGGCCGTCGTGGATCGCCAGCCCCCGCAGGAACCCGGGGCAGAACGCCACGTCCTGCTTGGCGCCGGTCTCCCGGTCGATGCGGATGATCTGGCCCCGTCCGCTGTCCAGCGCGAACACGTGCGCGCCATGCACGCGTGGGCTGTGCGGCATGGAAAGCTGGTCGGTGACGATCCGGTCCGTCTCCACGTCGATCAGCATGCCGCCCTCGTGCCGCCGCTCGCGCCAGCCGGTGACGATGTCCGACCGGCTGACGCAGGTGACGTAGCGAGCGCGCCCCCCATCCATCGCGAGCCCGTTCAGGTGGCAACGGTCCTCCGGCGCAAGCTTGGAGATGAAGCTCGGCTTCCACACCGGTTTGAAGCTGTGAGTCAGGTCCAATGTCGCCAGGCAGGAATAGCGGGTGTTGACGAAGATCACCCGGCCGCTGCCGTCCACGCCCAGTTCGTGGATGTCGACGTCGCCAGTGATCTGCGCATTGCGCGGCATCAGCGCCATGTCGAAGGTCTTGTTGGCGACCTCACCCGGCCTGAGCATGTTCTCCAGCCGCCACAGCTGGAAGTGCGATCCCAGGTACAGCCGGCCGGGCCGCCAGCACACGCCCATTGCCCGGTTGAATTGCTGCTGGTTGAACGACACCGTCCCGTTCGGGTGCCGGCCCACTAGGAACAGCTGCCCCGTCTGATAGCTGGTGAAGCCGAGGCTCAGGCGGTGGGTGCGCAGCCAGTCGCCGAACCCGCGCGACACGGACAGGCTGGTTGATCCGGGTGCCGCCGGGGCGGGACCTTCACCGGGCGCAAAGGCGGCGCCGCTGCCGGATCCGCCGCTGGTTTCTTCCGTCATCGCTTACCCCACTCGCCCACCAGGCCGTTCGATTCGTTAGCGCGGCCGATCATGGCAGCAACGGCGCCATGTCGCAGCTGTGATATCGGCGTTTCACACCGATCCACATCTCTTAACGCCGGACCGCCGCGGCCTTCCTGAGGCCGCGGTCGCTCCCCGCCTCAGAAGCGGTAGCGCAGGCCGACCCGGCCGCCGCCGCCGCTGCGGTCGCCACCGAACACCGCGTCGCCCTGCACGAAGCCGTCCAGCGCGCCGCCGAACGCCAGGTTCAGGCCCAGCGCCGCCTCGCCATGATCGACCAGGCGCCGCCCCGCGATCGCTTCGCTGGCGCTGCCGCTGCGGAACAGCAGCCCGCCGTCGCCGCTGAACGCGTGCACATAGTTGGCCCGGGCGTAGAAGATCGACGACGTCGCACCCAGGTCGAACGTCCCCCCCACGCGGGCGCCGAGCTTGCCGGTGACCGCGTCGCTTCCGTCAAACTCGATCGACTGCCTCAGCGCCGTGATCGTATCGATGCTGCTGTTCTGCCACGCCAGGGTCGCCATCGGTTCGACAAAGAAGCTGCCGCTCCCCAGCCGCGCTCCGGCCTCGACCTGAACACCCACCGTGTTGCCGTTCACCGAGTCGCGGAAACTGGCGCCGGTGGTCTCGTCCCGTACGTCGATTGAGTGGCGGTCGTACTGGCCGAGCAGGTTGGCGAACAGCACGCCCGCCCGCACGCTGCCATAGGCACCGATGCCGAAGGTGTCGAACTTCGCCTTTGCGGCGCTGTTGCGCAGGTTCAGGGTGGACGCACGATAGCCGCCGGTGACGCCGAACCGCGCGGTTTCGCCGCCGGCCAGGTCGACGCCGATCTGGGCGCCATAGAAGTTCTGCCGGTAGGCAAGTTCCGGCGCCGCGTCGCCTGCGCCCTGCTTGACGACGCTGCCGAACATCTGTCCCCACAGGCTCCGTCCCGCCCCGGGCGCGTCGCGCTCCTGGGTCCATCGCGTGCTCACCGCAGCGGCCGCCTGGTTCCAGATGTTGCGGGTGGCTTCTTCGATCCGGGTCAGGCGGCGAACCGCGGTGCCGGCCCGGCTGCTCAGCCGGTAGCTGTTCGATGCGCCGTCAAAGGTCAGGCTGTAGTCAATCAGGCCAACGGAGGTGTCGGCCAGGGTGAAGGCGTCGGCCGCCGATGCGGCACCCAGCGCCACCACCGTGTTCTCCCCCGTCAACAGCCGTGCGTCGGCAGCGTCGATGTTCAGCAGGATAGCCGTGCTGCCTGTCGCCGCTCCACCGATCACCAGTTTGTCGGTGGTGCCGTCCGCCACGTCGATGCCCAGACGCGCGTTGCCTGCACCGACGTAGCCGCCCGGCAGCGTCAGCGTGTCGCCCGCCACGTCGTTGCGCAGGTCGATGAGGCCACCGCTGTTCTCGAACCGCTCCAGCCCGAGAAGCGAGAAGGAGCGGGGCGTAGTCGCAGCCCCGCCTGCGGGATCGAGGAACAGCAGCGTGCCGCTGTTGACGAACAGGTCGTCGCCCGCGCCGAAGTCGCTGTTCCTGTTGATGCCGAACGTGCCGGAATTGTCGATCCGATCGGCCAGACCGGTCAGGCGCACGCCGCCTTCGATCCGGCCGCTGTTGGTGATGCGCACCGCCGACAGCGCGGGGGTGTCCGCGCTGTCGGGCGCGAAGATGGCGAAGCCGTTGCCCGCAACGCCGATCGTACCGGCGTTGGTGACCGTCGCCCCGGTCCGGCCGGAAAGGACGATGCTGTGCCCGCCGGTGGCAGACGTCGGGTCCGCCGGGTCGTACCGGCCGCCGCCCACTACGGAGCCGCCCGCGGCGATCGATACCGCCACCGCGCCGTCGCTGGAGGTGGCGTCGATCGCGACCTGGTTGGGCGTTCGCACCGCGCCGGTCACGGTCACGGTGTTGTCGCCGCTCGCCAGCGACCGTACGCCAAGCCCGGTGGAGGTGAGTTTGCCGACCGAAAGGTCCGCGCCGCCGTTTGCCGCCTCGACGTTGATGCCGATCGTTCCCGCGCCGCTTGCCGCGATCGTGCCGGCGGTGATGCGGATGTCGCCACTGTAGCTGTAGGCGAGGATCGCCGTCGCGTCATCACCGCTGACCGACACGTCCGCGGCGTCGATCGACAGGATATTGCCGGCGGCCGCCGCCGCCGTGCCCCCGCCGCCGACCGCGAGCGGCTGCGCGCCCACCAGCCCGGTCGAAAGCGGCACCACCGGCCCACCTCCGTACGGCGGCGGCGGCGACTGCGGAACAAAGGGCGTGATCGCCGCGGCGATGCCGTTGCTGCCTTCGCCGCTGGCGGAGATCGTTCCGGTCGAGGTGATGCTGAGGCTGCCGTGACCGATCGCCAAAATCGCGTCCGCATCGCCCCCCGTCGTGGCGATGCCGCCTGCGTTGGTCACGGTGACGGCGGAGAAGTTGTCGGGGTTCGCCGTGACGAAGATGCCGCTCGCCGCCTCGCCGGCCGTCGTGATCTCGCCGTTGTTGGTGACGCTTAGCGGCCCGATGCCGGCGACCTGCACGCCGTCGCTCTCCGCCCCGCTGGTGCTCACTGCGCCGCCGACCGTCACGGCCACGCCCGCGTTCAACGCATAGCCGCGGATCGCGGCAGCCGCATTGCCGGTGGTGGTGATGTTGTTCGCGGTGATCGTCGCCGTTCCCTCTAGACCGACCGCGTACAGGCCCAGCGCGCCGTCGCCGGTCGTGGACACGTTTCCGGTCGCTGTCACCTGCGTGTTGCGGCCGATCGCGAGCACGCCGACCGCATCCGTGCCGCCGGTGCTGAGGTCGCCCACGGTGACCCGGGTCGAACCCGCGCTGGCAAAGGCATAGGCGCCCAGCGCCATGTCCCCGCTGGTGGCGATGCTGCCGACGTCGATCGTCACGTCCGACGTGACGGACACGCCCAGGATGCCCAGCGCACCTTCAGCCGCCGTGGTGATGCTGTCCGCTGTGACCGATGTGGTTCCGCCGATCGTGGAATTGATCGCGTACACCCCGATCGACCCGACGCCCGCGGTGTCGATGTCCCCCGCGGTGATATCGATGTTGCCGGTCCAGCCATAGTTCCGGGAATCGCTGGTCCGGGCATAGATGCCGAGCGAACTGTCGCCTGAGGTGCTGATGTCGCCCACCTCGATCGTGACGTCGCGCCCCATGGAGCTGGCGAGCACCGCGCTCGACGAGTTGCCCGACGTGGTGACGTCGGTCCCACCGTCGATCACCTGGTTGCCAAAGCTCTGCGTCCGGATGCCGGCGGCGTAGTTGCCTTCGGTCGAGACGCGCTCGCCCAGATGCGCGGCCAGCGAGCCGTCGCTCTGCAGGAACACCGCACCCGAATAGTTGCCGTGCGTGATCACCGATCCGCTGACCGAGATCTCGGCGGTGCGCTCCGGATCATAGACGGGCGGGCCGCCAAAGATCGGCGGGATGCCGGAGATTGCCGACAGCCCGGCCGAATAGTCGCCAAAGGTCTCGACCTCATCGACCGTGATCCGCGCGGTGGTGCCGTTCGCGGTCGCGCCGTAGGACGCGAAACCTTCGGTCCGGATCGTGGAGACGTCGATGATCGCGTCATTGCCGCCCGATGCGACCAGCGCCTGCGACCGGTCGCCCAGCGTGGTGGCGCTGTCGCCGGTGATGACGACGTCAACTCCCTGCGCGAATACGCCGCCGGAGTTCAGTGCATCAGTCTGCACCGTATCAAACGCAACCGTCGCGCGTCCGTCGCGCGCGAACACGCCGATGCCGTTGTAATAGTCGTGGTCCGCGTTCAGCGTGCCCACCCCAATGGCGACATCGCCATAGCTTGCCGACGTGAAGATGCCGCCGCCGGTGACGGTTTCGACATCGATGTTGACGTCGCCGTCGTAGGAATAGGTGTAGATGCCCAGGCTGCGCTGGTCCTCGGTCTTGACCGAGCCTGCGGTGATGCTGATGTCGCCGTTGGTAGCGCGGGTGATGACGGAGATGCCGTCGGAATAGGCGCCGGAGGTCGCCACCGACCCGACGTTGATCGCGACGTCGCTGTTGGTGGCGTAGCTATAGGCCGCGATGCCCGCGGCCCTGTCGCCAAGCGTGGACACACTGTCCGCGGTGATGTCGGTCAGGCTGCCCCGACCGTTGGAAACGGCCAGCACGCCGGTGGAGCCCAGGCCCCGCGTCGAAATGTTGCCGATCGTCACGGTGCTGCTGCTGTTGTCGTTCAGCAGTGCCATGCCGGCGGAATAGTCGCCGGTGGTGTTGATGTCGCCGACCGTCAGAAAGGCAAAGCCCACCGCTCGCACCACCATGCCTGCTGCGCCGTCGCCGGTGGTGGTGATGTCGCCACCCTTCGCGACGATGATGCTGTTGCTGGGCGCGTTGATCCGGACGCCGGTGGAACCGTCCCCGGCGGTCGTCACCTGGTCGAAGTAGGTGAAGCTGTTCTCAAAGCCGTTGTTGTTGACGTTGATGCCGATCGCGTCGGCGCCGGATGTCGCAACGCTGCCGACGTCGACGATCAGGCGGCTGTCGGACACCGTTCCATAGGGGACTTGGTTGACTTGCACCGACACGCCCGCCGCACCATCGCCCGAGGTGGTCACGCTGTCGGCGTAGACGCTGGCCTTGCCGCCCACCGCGACGATGCCGCGCCCGACGGACTCGATCGTGCCGGCAGTGATGGAGGTGGCCGCGCCCGACCCGGCAAGCACCCCCTGGCCGCCGCTGGTGACGTCACCGACGGTGATCGAGGCACCTCCATATTGGGATACCGCGATCGCGCCGATGCTGTCGACGCCGGAGCTCGCGATGGCCCCGGCGTTGATCAGGATGTCGCCGCTGGAGGAAGTGGCGGCGATCCCGTCCGAGCGCACGCCGTCGGTGGTGACTTGCGTCGCGTCGATCACGATATCGCCATCCGCGTCGACGACGATGCCCTGCGCCACGTCGCCGCCTGTGGTCACCACGCCTGCATTGACGGTCGCGGTTCCGCCCGCCGAAACGGCGATGCCGGCCTCACCGGGCTGGGCCGTGACATTGCCGACGTTGACGGCCGCGTCGCCCCGGGTGACAACGGTGATGCCGCGATCATAGTCCGGACCGGCGGCGGCTGCCGCTGTGACGTCGCCCGCGGCTTTCGGCACTACCAGCGTGGGGTCGATCGGCAGGTCGGCCGCTGCCGGCTTCAGCGCGATCGGCGGGAGGTGGCGCGCCAGGCCCAGCGTGGGGGCGACGCGGGCCCGAGCCGGTGCGGCGGCCTGTGCTTGCGAGGCGAGCAGCAGCGCCGCCGTCGAGCCGGACAGGCAGGTCCCGACGGCCAGCGCCGAGCGGAGCCGCCGTGCGCCGCTCGAAAGCATTTTCAACGAGCGCGCGCGCGCATCCGAGCTCGACGAGCGTGTCATGCCAACCCCCAATTGTGCTATTTCGAAGGCATAGCTGACCCACGCGCCACCCGCAGGGCAAGTCGCAAGTTGTGAAGAAACGTGGGAAATCCGTAAGCCGGACCGGGACGTCACCGCGATGGCAGCGTCAGACGAAATGCATCAGATGGTAATCGATCGCGGGCAGGGCTGGTACATGCCCGGTCCGCGCAACCCCGGGAGCCCGTTTCGCTATTTACAAGCAACGACGCTCCGCCACCCTGAGGAGTGGCAGATCCTCGGAGCTCGGCGGCCGCGCTCAGAGCCCGAACTGCATCCTGTGGAGAGCGCTTCGCGTTAGACTGACAGCACCAGCCAAGGGCCGTATCGCTTGACGTCCGCGGTCCCAAAGTTGAATCGCGCAGAATGCAGATCGCCTACAGGCGACGATACGGGTTGAGCCGGAGGAAACGGAGAGTCCGCGTCCGCGCGCGCCATCGCGCGGATCGGCACGATCTTGCAGGCTCGCCCGGCGACCAGCGCGCTTACGGAGTCCGCGTGACGCCGGCTGGGTCGATACCGACCGATGAATTCGTCAGATCATCCGAGACACGCCAACCTTGTCCCCGCTTCATGAAGCCGGCTCTTCGCTCCTGATCGACAGGTCGGAATGGCGGGGCAAGCGAATCGAGGTGCTATACGCGCCATTCGAGCATATCGAACCAGGCGCCCGGATCGTCATCGACGGTCTCACCCCGGGCCGACAGCAGGCGGAGCGCGCAATCGCCTCGTTCGCGTCAGCATCGCGTCGCGGCGAAACTTCCTAGCGCGCCAACGCAGAACGAATTTCCTGCTTCCTCGGCGACAAGCCGGCACATCTCGCGTCCGACAAAAACGACGGACACGCGCTGGTGGCAGCACGGGAGCGCCTGCGCAACCAAGTGGCCGCACTCGTATCGCCGGTGAAATCATGCCCGCGAGCGTCCAGTTAACCCAACCCGCGTTAGGCGATCATCCGATCCCAGGTGCACACAGGAGGCATGACGATTGTTCCTCTCAGGAACGTCAGAGCCCGCCTCGGCGGGGCGTATGATGAACTAGGCCGGCGGGCATTCCATCAGGATCGGCGCTGTCCGTTCTCGTTGGCGAGTACGTGATAGCAGAGGTGCTGAGGGTTTGGCTGACCGCCTCGATGCACCGCTGCTGCATGCGTGGGCGCACAATTTCCACACCTACTCTGACAACGTCAGCGTGTTCGTGGAGCGGAGACGGGCAGACGCCATTGTGGACCTTATTAGGGAGGCGTTCGCCGCCTCGCCCGCCAGCCGCTTTTCGCTCAGCCGCGCCAGCAGTCCCCATAAACCAGCCATTTCGCTTCCTGGCCTATTGATTCCGGAAGACGCCGGAGGGTGTCGAAGCGTTCGGGCCGGAGTTCGTAAACCGCAGAAATGCTGGTGCACCCGACTGGATTCGAACCAGTGGCCTCTGCCTTCGGAGGGCAGCGCTCTATCCAGCTGAGCTACGGGTGCCGGCCGGTGGATGCGCCTAGCAAAGCCTTTGGCCCGACGCCAGCCGTTTTCGCGTCGGGGCAGGCTGCCGCCACTATCGCTTGGCGTCCGCCCCGAACGCGCGTACACCATGGCCATCCCCGGGGGACCGCTATGCCGCGGTTGAGAGGTGGGCAGGAGCCCATGACCCGCTGAACCTGATCCGGCTGACACCGGCGTAGGGAGGGAGCGGTCGGCCAACGTCCGTTTCCTCCATGTGGAGTGGAACCATGGCAGACATCCCGGCAAAGACCTCTATCGGCGTGACCACCGGCCCCATTCGGGGCTCGCGTAAGGTGCACGTCCCCGCCCCCGGCAACCCCCAGGTCCGCGTGGCGATGCGCGAGATCGACCTCGACCCGAACTCGGGCGAGCCGCCCTTGCGCGTCTACGACACCTCCGGCCCCTATACCGATCCGGCCGCCGAGATCGACATCTCGGGCGGCCTCCCCCAGCTGCGCCGCGCCTGGATCGAGGCGCGCGGCGATGTCGAGGCCTATGACGCGCGCGAGATCCGGCCCGAGGACAACGGCCAGCTCGGCCCCGATCGCTCGGGCGGCGTGCCGCAGTTCCCGCGCCGCATCCACCGCCCCCTGCGCGCCAAGCCGGGCATGAACGTCAGCCAGATGCACTATGCCCGCCGCGGCATCGTCACGCCCGAGATGGAATATGTCGCCGCCCGCGAGAACCTGGGCCGCACCGCGATGCACGAGGCCGCGACCCGCGACGGCAACAGCTGGGGCGCCGCCATCCCCGACTTCGTGACGCCCGAGTTCGTCCGGGACGAGGTCGCCCGCGGCCGCGCGATCATCCCCAACAACGTCAACCACCCCGAATCCGAGCCGATGGCGATCGGCCGCAACTTCCTGGTCAAGATCAACGCCAACATCGGCAACTCCGCCGTCGCCTCCAACGTCGCGGCCGAAGTCGACAAGCTCGTCTGGTCGATCCGCTGGGGCGCCGACACCGTCATGGACCTGTCGACCGGCCGCAACATCCACGACACGCGCGAGTGGATTCTCCGCAACTCGCCCGTGCCGATCGGCACCGTCCCCATCTACCAGGCGCTCGAAAAGGTCGGCGGCATCGCCGAGGAACTGACCTGGGAGATCTTCCGCGACACGCTGATCGAACAGGCCGAGCAGGGCGTCGACTATTTCACCATCCACGCCGGCGTCCGCCTGCCCTACATCCCGATGACCGCCAAGCGCGTTACCGGCATCGTCAGCCGCGGCGGCTCGATCATGGCGAAATGGTGCCTGGCGCACCACAAGGAAAGCTTCCTCTACGAGCGCTTCGACGAGATCACCGAGATCATGAAGGCGTATGACATCGCCTATTCGCTCGGCGACGGCCTGCGCCCCGGCTCCATCGCCGACGCCAATGACGAGGCCCAGTTCTCCGAGCTCTACACGCTGGGCGAGCTCACCAAGCGCGCCTGGGACCAGGACGTCCAGGTCATGATCGAGGGCCCCGGCCACGTGCCGATGCACAAGATCAAGGAGAACATGGACAAGCAGCTCGAGGCCTGTGGCGAGGCACCCTTCTACACGCTCGGGCCGCTCACCACCGACATCGCGCCGGGCTACGACCACATCACCAGCGGCATCGGCGCCGCGATGATCGGTTGGTACGGCACGGCGATGCTCTGCTACGTGACCCCCAAGGAGCATCTGGGCCTGCCCGATCGCGACGACGTGAAGGTCGGCGTCGTCACCTACAAGCTCGCCGCCCATGCCGCCGATCTCGCCAAGGGGCATCCCGCCGCCAAGCTGCGCGACGACGCGCTCAGCCGCGCCCGCTTCGAGTTCCGCTGGCGCGACCAGTTCAACCTGAGCCTCGATCCCGACACGGCGGAGTCGTACCACGACCAGACGCTGCCGGCCGAAGGCGCCAAGACCGCGCACTTCTGCTCGATGTGCGGGCCCAAGTTCTGCTCGATGAAGATCACGCAGGAAGTGCGCGAGTTCGCCGCCAAGCAGAACGCCCCCGTCGACACGTTCGTCGCCGCCGAGGAGGCCGAGGCCGGCATGGCCGAGATGAGCGAGCGTTTCCGCGAAAAGGGCAGCGAGGTGTATCTGCCCGCCGCGGAGTGATCCGGCCCCGCCGCAGCGAACCGACGTGCTGCGGCGGGCCGATCCCGGCGCCTGCCCACCAACCATCGAAGCGCGCGGCGCCTCCCCGCTTCCGGATCCCCGCGCAGGCGGGGATCCAGGGTCCAGCAGAGCAGCGCCGGTTGACGCACACAAGCCTGGGCTCCCGCCTGCGCGGGAGCACGAGGAGGTAGCGCGCTTCCGCACGGCGCTCCACGCAGCCTCCCGCCCCCCGGTACAAGGATTTCGGGGTGACCCGCACCCCGCCCGCGCCCTAGCATCCGCCCTCGAAAGGACAGGGAATGGCGGTCATGGCCGATGGGCTCCAGGCACTCACGGAGAAGGAGAAGCAGACGCTTCGCCTGCTGCTGGAGGGGCATGACGCCAAGTCGATGGCGCGCCACCTGGACCTGTCGGTGCACACGATCAACGAGCGCCTGCGCGACGCCCGCCGCAAGCTCTCCGTCTCCACCAGCAAGGAGGCCGCGCGCCTGCTCCGCCAGCGCGAGGCCGCCCCCCAAAGCCTTGGGGACAGGCCGTTCGGGGATGCCCCGCCCCCGCCGATCGCGCAGCACGGCCCCCGGCCCGCTCCCGAACCGCCTTCACCCCCGAACGCGGCCTGGGCCCTCGGAGGTTTTGCCATGTTCCTGATCCTGGTCACCGCACTCGCCCTGTCCGGCCCCACCCAGCCGCCGCCGGCCGTCCCCCAGACCGCCAGCACCCAGCCCGCCAGCACCCCGGCCGTCGCCGCCGCGCCCGCGAGCGAGAGCGCCATTACCCGAGCCGCGGCCGACTGGCTCGCGCTGGTGGACGCGGGCAAGTGGCAGGAAAGCTGGGCCGAGACCGGCCAGTCCTTCCGGTCGCTCAACACCGTCGCCGCCTGGCAAGCCGCCTCCGAACAGGCGCGCGTGCCGCTCGGCCGCATGCTGTCGCGCCAGCTGCTCAGCGAACAGGACGTGCCCGCCCCGCCCAAGGGCTACCGCATGGTCCGCTTCCGCACCGATTTCGAGAACCGGCGCGGCGCGACCGAAACCGTGTCCCTCGACCGCGAAGGTGACAGCTGGAAGGTGGTGGGGGTGTATATCGAGTGAGGGTTGGGGAGCGCGCCTGTGTCACGAACGAAGCGAGGAGCGCTTACGCCAACCTCATGGCTACAACGCCCCTCTAGTGGAGCAGGCCCAACGGAACGCCGTTGGGCCTGCGAAGATCAAGCGTGTCGAATGAGCTTCCAGGTAACCGCCACGCCATTGTACGGCGGCATGCGATTTCCCTTTGCGATTGGCGCGGTGGTCGACGGAGTCGAGATCGCCTGCCAAACTCCAGATTCCGGACAGGTTTCACCGGTCCGTGCGGTTGTGCCAATCGGCTTCTTGGTCTGCATATAGTGCATTTTCACATCCTTCGGGCGCGCAATGCGCCATCTCGTCGCCAACATCCGACGACCAGGTGTTGATTTCAGCGGAAGGAAATGCGATTCTTCGTGTGCAAAGAGAAGGCTCGCGATTTCCAGTCGCTGGCTTACGGAAGGGTCGACCGAAAGGTCGGCCCTTTTGCGTTGCGCCTACAGCGCTCACTTCAATTTATAGCCCTTCCTCCTCGGCATGCCGCCTATCTAGTATCCCTACCCTGATCTTTACCACCATTCGTGGTTTTGCGGAAGTACCGAGTGCGAAAGGCACTCTAAGCATCTTTCTGAGTGTAGATTCAGGATTGAGAGTGGACTATATAGAGCGTATGCCAAGCTCCTCGGAACGGGACATACTTCATAAGCTATTGGAAAGGCGCGCAGATCTCATGAAGGAAGCTGCGGCGCTCGACGCACTCATCAGTCATTACCAGAGACTCGCTTCTCGCATGACTTCAGAATCAAGCGAGGTTGAAGGCCAACTGAGTCTCTATGGCGCACCCTCATCGAGGGCTGTTAAAGCTGCGGAGATTGCCCGAGTCGTCGATGCTGCACGCCGCGCGATCTTAGCCGCGAATCGTCCGATGAAGAGAAGCGAGCTAGCTGAGGCTCTTTCTGATCAGGGATTCCATCTCCCTGGCAGAGACAAGAGCAAGGTTCTTGGAACGAATATATGGCGCTCAGGCAAATTCCGCAGCGTCGAGAATCAGGGCTACTGGCCTAAGGATACCCCCCTTCCTCGATAAAGAAGACACAGTAGGTTATCAAAGAGCATTGTTGGGGGTCTGCGTGACTTCGCTTCTCCCCAACCGCACCCAACCGCGCTACCCCACCTCCATGTGCAACGAAGCCTATCGCCGCACCCAGATCGGCCAGCTCCGCGACGACTGGCACGAGCTGCGCATCCCGCTGCGCTTTCCGGAGGGTATTCCCAACTTCGCGCCCCTCGAAGGCTTCAAGATCACCGATCGCGTCGAAATCATCCGCCCCGCCGCCGACACCGTGGGAGAGGCGGAGATGGTCACCCGACGCTGGAGCTGGCCCGGCCCGGGCGGCAAGCCGGTCTACAACTTCCGCTCGGACGGGCGGCAGATCGCGCATGCCAGCCGTTGCCTGATCCCGGTCGACGGCTTCTTCGAATTCACCGATCCCCCAGCGCCCCCGCCCGGCGAGAAGAAGCCCAAGCGCGCCCCCAAGTCGAAATGGGCCTTTTCCCTGCGCGACCAGCCCTGGTTCTGCATCGCCGGCATCTGGCGCAGCGACCCGCAGGTGGGGGAGGCATGGTCGATGCTCACCTGCCCGCCCGGCCCGGACGTCGCGCCCTATCACCACCGCCAGGTCGTGGTGCTCCCGCTCGATCGCTGCGCCCGCTGGCTCGACCCCGCCTTCCCCGCCGCCGAACTCTGCCAGCCGCTCCCGGCCGGAAGCCTGGAGGTCCGCCAGGTTCGCTAGCGCGTCAGCGCCAACGCAAACTCGATAGTGGTAGCGGCACTGCGCCACCTGCAGCATCTGCTCCGCGCCGGACCCCGCGATCCGATACACCAGCCGATGCTCGTGGCTGATCCGACGCGACCACGCCGGAGAGCTTGCCGCCCAGCGGCTCGGGCTTTCCCGTGCCCTTGAACGGGTGGCGCCGGCATTCCTCGATCAGCGGGTTGATCTTGTCCGTCAGCTTCGCGTCATGCTCCTGCCGATGGCGATCGTCGTCCCACGCCGTCGGCCAGAACGACACTCTCACGGGAGCGGCACGCCTTCCTCACCCGCCTCGAATCCGCGCACTGCCTCCAGCAGCCGCTTGGCATTGGCTGGGGAGCGCAGCAGGTAGAGCGTCTCCTCGATCGACGCCATTCGCTCGCCGCAATCAGCACCGCCCCCTCACCGCGCTGGCGGGTGATGGCCAAGGGCGCGCGGTCGGCGACGACCTTGTCGATCATCGCCTTCGAATTCTCGCGTGCTTCGGAATAGCGGACTGCCTGCATGCGCCGAAGTTCGGCAACGTCCTGTCCAATGTGAACGCAGGCCCTGTCCTACAGGCCGGGTTTCTGGTGTATCCTCCCGGATGCGCGACCCTGCCACCCCGCCCGCCGCATCCGCCGGCCCCCCGGCCCGCGATGCCCTCGCCACCCGGCCCGCAGCCCAGCCGCCCGGCTCATCGCGCGACGCGCACGGCTTCGATCCCGACGACTATGAATGGCGCCCGGTCGCGCGGCGCCCGCGCGCGGACGGCTGGTCGCCGGACGTGCAGCGCCGCTTCGTGGAGGCGCTGGCCGACACCGGCCTCGTCACCGCCGCGTGCGAGGCGGTCGATATGTCGGTGCAGAGCGCCTATCGCCTGCGCCGCGCACCCGGCGCGGAGAGCTTCGCGCGCGCCTGGGACGCCGCGCTCGACGCCGCCGCCGACCATCTCGCCGCCGTCGCCTTCTCTCGCGCGCTGGAAGGCGTGGAGGTGCCGGTGTTCGACCGCGACGGCTGCCGCATCGGCGCGCGCCGCCAGGTCAACGATCGCCTGCTGATGTTCCTGTTGCGCGCCTATCGGCCGGAGCGGTTCGGCGGGGTTGAGCGGCCGCAGCGCACCCCGCCCGCGCGCCCTGCCGCCCCTGCCGCTCCTGCCGCCCCTGCCGCGGCGCCCCACCGCCCGTCGCCCGCGCTTGCCCAGGCGGTGGCCGCGCTCGGCCCGGTGCCGCCGGCCGATCCGCACCTGCGCCTGCCGCCCGATCGGCTTGCGCAGGCGCTGGAAAGCGCGGGCGCGATGGCGGACCTCTATCGCGCCTATCCCGATCTCGATCGCGAGCGCTATGTGCCGCCTGCGCGCGAGTCCGCGATTCCGGCCGCGCTCGCCCGCCCCGCGCCGCCCGGCGGCGGGCGGCGGGATCGCACCGGCCGCCGCCGCGATCCCGCACCGTAAGCGGCGCCCGTTCTTGGCCTAACCTTTGCCTAACCTTCCGCGCCGCAGCATCGTCCAGCCGTGCCGAAAACCGCATGATTTCAACGGCACCGCCGGCACGCCCGTGCGTTTCCCCGGCACGCCCCTCGCCCGATGCGCAGGAGCGGCCCTCGAAACCAGGAGCTTTCGCCATGAGCCTCTTCGGAGCCGATACCCACACGCTCGACGACCTGTTCGTGCACGGCCTCAAGACCATCTACTACGCCGAACGCCAGATCCTGGAGACGCTGCCCCAGATGATCGAGATGGCGACCGACCCCACGCTCAAGGCCGGTTTCCAGCAGCATCTGCGCGAGACCGAGGGCCAGCGCACCCGGCTGGAGCAGGTGTTCCAGATGCACGGCGTCGAGGCGGACGAGACCACCTGCCCCGCGATCGACGGCATCATCAAGGCGGCGAACGCGACCGCGGCCGACATCGACGACAAGCAGGTGCTCGACGCCGCGCTCGCCTTCGGCGCGCAGATGGTCGAGCATTACGAGATCGCGCAATATGGCACGCTGATCGCCTGGGCGCGCGAGCTCGGCCGCCCCGACTGCGCCGCCGTCCTCGACGAGAACCTCGCCGAGGAAAAGGCGACCGACGCCAAGCTCACCGACCTGGCCGAAGCCCGCATCAATCGCGCCGCGGAGATGCAGGCCTCGTAACCAGCGGCGCGGGGTCCCGGCTCGGACGAGGCTCCTCGGAAGGGGGTCCTCAGAAGAGTCCGGGCACCTCGCGCTGCGCCGGCGTCGGCCGGCTGGGCCTCAGCAGCTGCCGCTCGGGCGCCCGGCCCAGCCCGGCGGTGCGCTGGCGGCTCGCGGTCGCGGCCATGCCCAGGATCGGGCTGCAGCTGCGCCCGGCCAGGAAGTCGAGCGCCTGGCGCAGCGACGCCTCGCGCGGGTCGCCCAGCGGATAGCCGATGTCGTCCGGCGCCTCGCAGGTGGCGGGCACGGTGTTGGCGAGGCCGTTGTAGTAGTTGGCGTTGCCGTCGGCGTTCTGCACCGCCAGCGCGACCACCCGCAGCCGGTCGTCGCAGGCGCTTCGGTCGAGCGCGACCTGGCCGACCGGCTTGCCATAGGTGTTGGTGCCCACCAGCGCCATGCCGGTGCCCAGATAGGGCACGAAGCCGTTGATCACCATCTCGCTGGCGGAGGCCGTGCCGCCGGTGCCGATAAAGGCGACGCGGGTCGGGGCGATCGACTGGGGCTGCGGCGCGAAGGTGCGGCTCTCGTCGTTCGCGGACTTGGACGGGCGGAAGCTCACCTTGGTGAACACCTCATTCGTCCGGCGGTTGGCGCCCATCAGGTCGCCCATCAGCTCGGCGATGCTGATCAGCCCGCCGCCGTTGTAGCGCAGGTCCACCACCAGCTCGGTGACGCCCTGGGCACGGAAGCTGGCAAAGGCCTGGCGCAGCTGTGGGTCGGCGGTGTTGATGAAGGTGCGCAGGTTCAGATAGCCGACCCGCCGCCCGCCGTCGTTCAGCACCTTGGCGCCATAGCGGTTCGACACCGGCTGCAGCTCGAAGTCGGCCATGGCCACCGTCACGTTGCGGGTGCCCGATGCGTCGCGGACCTGCATCACCCGCCGGGTGCCCGCCGCGGTCGCCCCCAGCGCTTCGTCGAGCGCGTCGGTCCCGCCCGCGCTCATCAGGCTGGCGACCGTCCGGAGCGTGCCCGTGCTCGTCCCGATCGCGACGATCTCGGTCCCGCGGTCGAGGCCGGCGGCCAGCGCCGGCGCTCCCTCGAACGCCTCGATCACGAACAGCCGGCCGTCGCCGGTCAGCCCCAGGCGGAAGCCGTAGCCGGCGCTGGAGCCTGCGTCATAATAGGCATCCTCCTCCGCGATGGAGGTGCGATAGGTGAAGAAGCGATCCCGCCCCTGCGCCCGTGCCGTGGCGGTCAGCGCATCGACATAGGCATCGACGCTCGCATAGGGCGTCGGGTCCAGCCGTGCCGGCAGCGTCTCGGGGAACAGATACCATTCGTCGAGCTGGGCCGCCGCCCAGTCCTGCCGCTCCCGCAGCGAGCATCCCGCGGTCTCGGTGGGCGTGGGCGTGGGGGTCGGCGTGGGGCTCGGCGCCGGTGTCGTCACCGATCCGCCGAAGACGCTGCCGTCGCCCCCGCCACAAGCCGACAGCAACGCCAGCACGCTCAACGCCACACCACACCGCGAATGCTTCATGATTCCCCCCGTTTCCCAACAGATTAGCGGGAGAATGGCGGGACGCCAGTCGAAACGGCGCGGGGACTTGGACGATTTCTCGCCTTGCTGCGTTTTCTTCTTCATGGCCGATCCCGCCCCGCTCGAACCGATGGAAGCCAAGCTCGCCGCCGAACTGCCGGAGGGCCCCGGCTGGCAGTTCGAGCCCAAGTGGGACGGCTTCCGCTGCCTCGCCGTCAAGCAGGGCGACGCCGTCCTCCTCTGGTCCAAGTCGGGAAAGCCGCTCGCCCGCTATTTCCCGGAGGTCGCCGCCGCCCTCGCCGGGCTTCCCGGCGACTTCGTCCTCGACGGCGAGCTGCTGATCCCCGTCGGCCCCACCCTCTCCTTCGGCGCGCTCCAGCTGCGGCTCCACCCCGCCGAAAGCCGCATCCGCCGCCTCTCGGCCGAAACACCCGCCCGCCTGATGCTGTTCGACTGCCTCGCCGCCGAGGGCGAGACCTTGGCCGACCGCCCCCTCTCCGGACGCCGCGCCGCGCTGGAGCGCTTCCACGCCCGCCATCGCTCGCCGACGCTTCGCCTCTCGCCCGTCACCGACGATCCCGCCGTCGCCCGCCGCTGGCTCGGCGGCACCGGCAGCGCGCTGGACGGCGTCGTCGCCAAGCCGCTCGCCGAACCCTACCGCCCCGGCGAGCGCGCGATGGTGAAGGTGAAGCGCCTGCGCACCGCCGACTGCGTGGTCGGCGGCTTCCGCTACGCCAGCGCCGCGCAGGAGGTCGGCTCGCTGCTGCTCGGCCTTTACGACGATGCAGGCCTGCTCCACCACGTCGGCTTCACCAGCGGCATCCCGGCGGCCGAGCGTCCCGAGCTCACCGCACGGTTGGAGGCGCTGGTCGAGGCGCCCGGCTTCACCGGCGACGCGCCCGGCGGCCCCAGCCGCTGGTCGACCGAGCGCTCCGCCCAATGGCAGCCGCTCCGCCCGCAGCTGGTGGTGGAGGTCCGCTACGACCAGATCACCGACCGCCGCTTCCGCCACGGCACCGCCCTGCTGCGCTGGCGCCCCGACAAGGCGCCCCGCCAGTGCGGCTTCGACCAGCTGGAGGAAGAGGCGCGCCCGGCGGTGGTGGAGGCCGCGATCGGCGGCGCCTGAGCGGTACGCCTGCCCTTCTTTCGTCCCGGGCGGAGGCCGGGGCCCAGTGGGGAGACGTTCCAGCTCCATCGCTGCCGTTCCCCACCTGGACCCCGGCCTCCGCCGGGGTACGAAGCAGAAGGGAACGGGAGCAGGAAACCATCCCGCAACCTCGACACGCCCCGACCCCGCCCGCTACAGCACCGCGATGCCCGCCGATCCCGTGTCCGTTCTCCAGTCGACCTTCGGCTTTCCCGGTTTCCGCGGCGTCCAAGGGCAGGTGGTGGAGCGGGTGCTGGCCGGCCAGCGTACCCTCGCGGTGATGCCCACCGGCGCCGGCAAGTCGCTCACCTATCAGCTGCCTTCGGTGGTGCTCGACGGCACATGCATCGTGATTTCGCCGCTGATCGCGCTGATGCACGACCAGCTGCGCGCGGCGACCGCCGTCGGCATCCGCGCCGGCACCCTCACCTCGGTCGACGAAAACCGGCAGGAGACCATCGCCCGCTTCCGCGCCGGCGAGCTCGACCTGCTCTACGTCGCTCCCGAGCGCGCCTCCAGCGGCCACTTCCGCGACCTGCTCGCCCAGGCGCCCTTGAGCCTGTTCGCGATCGACGAGGCGCACTGCGTCAGCGAATGGGGCCATGACTTCCGCCCCGACTATCGCCTGCTGCGCCCGCTGTTCGACCAGTTCCCCGACGTGCCCCGGCTGGCGCTCACCGCCACCGCGGACGCCCACACCCGCGCCGACATCCTCGAGCAGCTCGGCATTCCCGAAGAGGGGATGATCGTCGCCGGCTTCGACCGGCCCAACATCCGCTATGCGATCACGCCGCGCGACAACACGACGCGCCAGATCGCCGACATCCTCGCCGAACATCCCGGCCCCGGCATCGTCTACGCCCCCACCCGCGCCGCGACCGAGCGACTGGCCGCCGCACTCTCCACCCCGAAGCGCGAAGTGCGCGCCTATCACGCCGGGCTCGATCCGGCCGTCCGCCAGCGTAACCAGGCCGATTTCGTCGCGAGCGAGGACATGGTGATGGTCGCCACCGTCGCCTTCGGCATGGGCATCGACAAGCCCGACGTCCGCTTCGTCGCCCACGCAGGTCTCCCCAAGTCGATCGAGGGCTATTACCAGGAGACCGGCCGCGCCGGCCGCGACGGCGACCCGGCGGTCGCGCACCTGTTCTGGGGCGCCGACGACTTCGCCCGCGCCCGCCAGCGCATCGGCGAGGTCGAGCCAGAGCGCCAGCCGGGCGAACGCGCGCGCCTCAATGCATTGGGTGCGCTGGTCGAGACCGCCGGCTGCCGCCGCGCGATCCTGCTCGCCCATTTCGGTGAGACGCCGCCCGACTCCTGCGGCAACTGCGACAATTGCCTCAACCCGCCCGCCGCAGTCGACGCGACCGAAACGGCGCGCAAGTTCCTCTCCGCCGTGTTCCGCACCGGCCAGATGTTCGGCGTCGGCTATATCGAGCAGGTGCTGCAGGGCCAGTCGACCGAACGCAGCCTGACCAACGGCCATGAGGCGCTATCGGTGTGGGGCATCGTCGGCGCGGAGGAAGCGCACCTCCTCAAACCCGTGGCCCGCGCGCTGCTGCTGCGCGACGCCATCCGCGCCAATCCGCATGGCGGGCTGGAGTTCGGCCCGGCCGCGCGCGGCCTGCTCAAAGGCGAGGCGACCCTCAAGCTCGTCCTGCCGCCCAAGCGCGAGCGCCGCCGCCGTGGGGCGGCCGGCGCTACCCCCAATCCGATCGGCAACCCGCTGTTCGAGGCGCTGCGCCGCCGCCGCCGCGAGCTTGCCGAGGAGGCGTCGGTGCCGCCCTACGTCATCTTCCACGACTCCGTCCTGCGCGACATGGCGACGATGCGCCCGTCGAGCCTTCAGGCGCTCGGCCGCATCACCGGCGTTGGCGCGCGCAAGCTGGAGGCGTATGGCGACGCCTTTCTCCAGGTCATCCGCGAGGCAGCATGATCCGCACCATCGACAGCAAGGTCTCCGTCGCCCCCCAGATTCTCCCTGAGCAGATGCCGGACATCGCCGCCGCCGGCTTTGTCGCGATCGTCAACAACCGTCCCGACGACGAGGAGCCGGGCCAGCCCTCCGGAGCCGAGATCCAGGCAGCGGCCGAAGCCGCCGGCCTCGCCTATACCGCCATTCCCGTGACCCACGCCGGCTTCGGCCACGGCCAGCTCGACGCGATGCGCGCGGCTCTGGACGCTGCCGATGGTCCGGTGCTCGCCTATTGCCGCTCGGGCACCCGCTCCTGCAACCTGTGGGCGCTGGCGGAGGCCAAGGCCGGCGGCGACTCCGCCGAGCTGGTCGAAAAGGCGGCAGGTGCCGGCTACGACCTCTCGGGCATCCGCCCGACGCTGGACGCGCTGAGCGGCCGGTGAGCCGGTACTGAGCATGTCGGACGAACGCTTCGGTCTGCGCCGCCGTGCGCTGCTTGCCGGGCCCCTGGCGCTCGACGGCGGCGCGTCGCTGCCCGCGGTCGAGATCGGCTACGAGACCTATGGCACGCTGTCCCCGAGCGCCGACAATGCGGTGCTGGTCTGCCACGCGCTGACCGGCGACCAGTATCTCGCCTCCGACCATCCCGTCACCGGCAAGCCCGGCTGGTGGACGCGGATGGTGGGGCCGGGCAAGCCGATCGACACCGATCGCTGGTTCGTGATCTGCTCCAACGTGCTCGGCAGCTGCATGGGCTCCTCGGGCCCGGCGTCGATCGACCCGGCCACCGGCCAGCAATGGGGCATGGCCTTTCCGGTCATCACCATCCGCGACATGGTGCGCGCGCAGGCGCTGCTGCTCGACCATCTCGGCATCGGACGCCTTGCGGCCGTCGTCGGCGGGTCGATGGGCGGCATGCAGGCGCTGTCCTGGGCCGCAACCTTCCCGGAGCGGGTCGAGGCGGCGGTGGTGATCGCCGCCACCGCGCGCCATTCCGCGCAGAACATCGCCTTCCACGAGGTCGGCCGCCAGGCGATCATGGCCGACCCGAAATGGCGCAACGGCGCCTATTACGAGAGCGGCGACCCGCCCGCCGCCGGCCTCGCGGTCGCGCGCATGGCCGCGCACATCACCTATCTGTCGGAGGCCGGGCTCACCGCCAAGTTCGGCCGCCGCCTCCAGGCGCGCCCGGACGGACAGGCCGGCGCCAAGACCTTCGGCTTCGACGCCGACTTCCAGGTCGAAAGCTATCTGCGCCACCAGGGCCTCGCCTTCACCGACCGGTTCGACGCCAACTCCTACCTCTACATCACCCGCGCGCTCGACTATTTCGACCTGGCCGAGGAGCATGGCGGGATGCTCGCCAACGCGTTTCGCGACACCGCGACGCGCTTCTGCATCGTCAGCTTCGACACCGACTGGCTCTACCCCACCGCAGAGTCGCGCGTGATGGTGCAGGCCTTGAACGCCGCCGGCGCGCGCGCGAGCTTCGTCGAGCTCTCCAGCCCCTTCGGCCACGACGCCTTCCTGCTCGAATCGCCCGAGCTCGACCGGGTGGTGCGCGGCTTCCTGACCTGGGGGCGGGCATGATCGACATTTCCACCGACAAGAGCCGCCTCCAGCGCGACCGCATCCATGGCTGGCTCGCCTCTACCTACTGGTCGCCGGGGATCTCCCGCGACCTGGTCGAGCGCGCGATCGCCGGCTCGACCTGCGTGGGCGCGTATCGCGACGGCGTGCAGATCGGCTTTGCCCGCGCAATCACCGACGGCGCGACCTTTGCCTGGCTCGCCGACGTGTTCGTGGATGAGGCGGCTCGCGGCCAGGGCATCGGCCGCGCAATGGTGTCGCATCTGACCGACCTTCCCGAGCTCGCCGGCCTGCGCCGCTGGATGCTGGCCACCCGCGACGCCCACTCGGTCTACGCGCCGCTCGGCTTCGCGCCGATCGACCAGATCGCGGACTATATGATCCGGCGCCCCGCCGCAGCGCCGGAGCCCACGGCATGACCGCGCTGCGCCCCGATCTGGCGGTGATCGCCGCGAACGTGGCGGAAGGCGCGCGCGTGCTCGACGTCGGCTGCGGTGACGGGGCGCTGATGGCGGCGCTGCGCGACAGCCGCCACGTCGATGCGCGCGGGCTGGAGATCGATCCGGGCAACGTCGCCGCCGCGGTCGCGCGCGGGCTGTCGGTGGTGCAGGGCGACGCCGACACCGACCTTGCGGGCTATCCGGACGCCAGCTTCGACTATGCGATCCTCAGCCAGACGCTCCAGACCACGATGCGCCCGCATGTCGTGCTCGACCATCTGCTGCGCATCGGTCGGCGGGCGTTCGTGTCCTTCCCGAACTTCGCCCATTGGCGGGTGCGCGCGTCCCTTCTGTGGGGCGGGCGGATGCCGGTCACGCGGCTGCTGCCGGTGCCCTGGTACGACACCCCCAACATCCACCATGTCACCATCGACGATTTCCGGGCGTTTGTGCGCGAACGCGGCATCACCGTGGAACAGGCCTGGTTCCTGAAGGGCGACCGCCGCACCAGCGCCGCCGCCGCCAACTTCCGCGCCGAGCACGCGGTGTTCCTGCTGCGGCGATAGGGCGCTCTAAACGTCTCTCCCGTGCTCCTGCGAAGGCAGGAGCCCAGGGCCCCGGACGCCAACAGCGGTTGTCCTGCGTGGCCCTGGATCCCTGCCTGCGCAGGGATACGGTTGTGGGCGGAGGTAAAGGAACACACGCACAAAAAAGGGGGCACGCGGCCCCCTTCTTCGTTCCCATCGCAACCGTGCTCAGAACGGCACGTCGTCGTCCAGGTCGTCGCCGAAGCCGCCGCCGAAGCCGCCACCGCTGCTGCCGCCGCCCGAACGACCGCCGCCGCCACCGCTGCGCCCGCCGCCGCTGTTGAAGCTGCCGCCGCGACCGCCCGAGCCGCCGCCGAAGTCGTCGCCGCCACCAAAGTCGTCGCCGCCGCGGCTACCGCCGCCGCCACCCTGGCCGCCGCCCGGACCGTCGAGCATGGTCAGCACCGAGTTGAAGCCCTGCAGCACGATCTCGGTCGAATATTTGTCCTGGCCGTTCTGGTCCTGCCACTTGCGGGTCTGCAGCTGGCCTTCGATGTACACCTTCGAGCCCTTTCGCAGATAGCGCTCGGCGACGTTGGCCAGGCCTTCGTTAAAGATCGCGACCGAATGCCACTCGGTCTTTTCCTTGCGCTCGCCCGAGTTGCGGTCCTTCCACGATTCGGACGTGGCGATGCGCAGGTTCACCACCTTGCCGCCGTTCTGGAAGCTGCGCGATTCGGGATCGCGGCCCAGGTTGCCGACCAGAATGACCTTGTTGACGCTGCCGGCCATGATGTCTCCATTGTTCTCGAAAATTGCGGGCGCGCGGGCATTGGTCGCGGGGCGATGTATGCCCGCCGGCGCGGGTGCGCTAGACTAGGCGGCATGGCCGAGATCATCAACCTGAACCGCGCCCGAAAGGCACGCGCCCGCGCCGAAAAGGCGACGGAAGCCGACGCCAACCGCCACCGCTTCGGCCGCACCAAGGCGCAAAAGGCGGCCGAAGCGCAGGATCGCGATCGCGCCGAACGCACCCTCGACGGAGCGCAGCGCGAGGACAAGCCGGACTGACCCCTACCCCGTACCCCCGGCGCAGGCCGGGGTACAGAAAGGATCTACAGCCCCAGCGCCACCGCACTCCAATAGGTGATGCCCGCCGCCGCATAGGCCAGCGCGAACAGATACCCGAGCATCAGCCCCGGCACGCGCCAGCCATTGGTCTCCCGCCGCACCACCGCGATCGTCGACAGGCACTGCGGCGCGAACACGAACCAGGCGAGGAAGGCGAGCGCCGTCGGCAGGCTCCAGCGGCCCGACAGCCGCCCGCCCAGTTCCTGCGCGCCCTGTTCCTCGTCGGTGGCGTCGATCGCATAAACGGTCTGGAGCGCCGATACCGCGACCTCGCGCGCCGCCATCGCCGGAATCACCGCCAGCGACATCTCATGGTTGAAGCCGATCGGCTTGAGCACGACCTCCAGCCCCGAGGCGATGCGCCCGGCGGCCGAATATTCGCTCTGCTTCACCCCCTCCGGCGCCACCGGATAGGAGGCGAGCAGCCACAGCGCGACCGTGACGGCCATGATCGTCGTCCCCGCGCGCCGCAGGAACACATAGGCGCGGTGCCACAGCCCCAGCGCCACGTCGCGCAGCGACGGCATCTGGTAGCGCGGCATCTCCATCATGAAGCCGCCGCCCTGCCCCTTGGCCAGCGTCCGCCGCAGCACGAAGGCCGCGAGCACCGCGCCGACGATGCCGGACAGGTAGAGGACGAACAGCACCAGCCCCTGCAGGCCGACGCCCGGCACCACCTGCCGCGCCGGGATGAACGCGCCGATGATGAGCGCATAGACCGGAAGCCTGGCCGAACAGGTCATCAGCGGCGCGATCAGGATCGTCGTCAGCCGCTCCTTGGGATCGTCTATCGCGCGCGTCGCCATGATGCCGGGGATCGCGCAGGCGAAAGAAGAGAGCAGCGGGATGAACGCGCGGCCCGAAAGCCCGACGCTCGCCATCAGCCGGTCCATCAGGAAGGCGGCGCGCACCATGTAGCCCGACGCCTCGAGCACCAGGATGAACAGGAACAGGATCAGGATCTGCGGCAGGAACACCACGACGGAGCCGACGCCGTTGATGATGCCCTCGACCAGCAGGTCGCGCAGGAAGTTCTCCGGCAGCGTCGCCACCGCGGTCTCGGCGAGCCAGCCCTGCAGGCCCTCGATCCAGCCGATCGGCGCTTCCGACCAACTGAACACCGCCTGGAACATCACGAACATCAGCGTAAGCAGGATGATCGGCCCGAACACCGGGTGCAGCGCAATGGCGTCCATCGATCGCGTCACGGCCCGCGCGCGCGGCTGCTCGGTGATCGCGACCCCGGCGACGCGGCGTGCCTCGCGCTGGAAATGGCGGATGTCGGCGTCGAAGCTGTCGAGCGGCGGCGGCAGCGTCGCGGGCGCGCCCGCCAGCACCTCGGCCAGCGCATCGCGCAGCGCGTCGAGCCCGCGCTTGCGCACTGCCACCGTGGGCACCACCGGGCAGCCGATCTCCGCCGACAGCGCATCCAGGTCGAACTTCAGCCCGTCGCGCTCGGCCATGTCGACCATGTTGAGCGCGACCAGCATCGGCCGGTCCAGCGCCTTCAGCTGGAGGACGAAGCGCAGGTGATTGTCGAGGTTGGTGGCGTCCGCCACCACCACCAGCACGTCGGGCAGCCGCTCGCCCTGCTGCCGGCCGAGTACCACGTCGCGGGTCACTGCTTCGTCGGGGCTGGAGGGATCCAGGCTGTAGGTGCCGGGCAGGTCGACCAGCTCGATCGGTCGCCCGTCGGGCAGCGCCATGCGCCCGGAATGGCGCTCAACAGTCACGCCGGGATAATTGCCCACCTTCTGGCGCGCGCCGGTGAGCGCGTTGAACAAGGCGCTCTTGCCGGCATTGGGGTTGCCGACGAGCGCGACCAGCGGTGGGTGGTCCATGATCCTGTCCGAAAAGGCCTCAGTCGACGGCCAGGGTGACGCGAATGGCGGCGGCGACATGGGGGCGCAGCGCCACCATCATCCGCCCGATGCGGCAGGCGACCGGCCCGCCGCCCAGCCAGGCGCGGTGCAGCAGCTCGATCTCGACGCCCTCGTCCACGCCGAACTCGCGCAGCCGCCGCGCCTCGGCAGGCTGCAGCGCGTCCCAGTCCACGCCCGCGACGCGCGCATGCTGGCGCTGGGCGAGGTGCGAGAGGCTGGCGTTGGGCGAAAGCATTGCGAGTGATTATCAATAGTTGATGCCGAGCGCCAGCTTTTTCGTTCTCAGACAGCCGGGTAGCGCAGCCGCCCGATGAAGCGCGACAGGCTCAGCCGCCGCTCGCTCGACGCACGCCCAACCCATTGCGCCTTGGCCTTTTCGAACTGCATGATGTTGTCGATCCGCCGCGACAGGAACGCGCGGGTGTCGGCCCAGCCCTCGCTTTCGTCGTCCAGGAACACGGTGACGGTGGTGCCATAGACGGCGCCCAGCGTCGCGCGCTTGGTATAGTGGTTGTAGTCGGTCGCGGTGTCGCCCGCGAGCCGCCACATCAGGTCGACGGTGCGCCAGCCCAGCCGAGTGGCACGGGCGAGGTTCTGCGGCATCGCCAGGATCGCGAGCGCGCGGCGCAGCGCCTCGCGCTGCGGGGCGACCGCGGCGAGTCGCGCCTCCACCAACGCAGTGATGCGCTGGCGGATCTTCATCGCGGCGAGCGCGTCGGCGGGCAGCCGCTCCATCATCACCCGGTCGATGTGGGAGAACCAGGCGTCGATCATGTCGACCGGGCTCGGCATCGCGGCGCGGGCGACGTCCGGGTCGATGCCCAGCTGCTCGGCGGCCATGGTCACTGCGGCCGGCGCCCAGCCGTCGAACGCGGCGTTCGCGGCCACCACCGGCGCAAGGGCGGCGCGCAGTTCGTCCAGCGTCGCGTCTTCGAATGCTGCGGTCGCCATCGCGGCCTCCTTCATGGGATCAGGCCACCGATCTAGTCTGCCCGGCGACGGGCGCAACCTTCGGCTCGCGCCGGACCAGCACCAGCGCGACCGCCACCAGCAGCGCACCGATCCAGTCGGGCACGCCCGGCCGCTCGCCATAGACCGCCCAGCCGATCCCGCCCGCCACGATCGGCTGGAGCAGCAGCGTGATGCCGATCACCAGCGGCGGCAGGCGGCCGAGCGCGTAGATCATCAGCCCCTGGCCGAATACCTGGCTGACCAGCGCCAGCCCGATCAGAGGCCCCCAGCCGGCAGTACCGGTGGGCATCAGCCGCTCGCCCAGCCCGATCGCCAGCAGCAGCAGCGGCGCCATCGTCGCGATCCCGGAAAGCGCCAGCGCCGGCATCGGCGGCACCGCCGCGCGCACCCGCGCCATGCCGATGAAATAGACGGCATAGGCAAGGCCCGCGAACAGCGCGAGCAGGTCCCCCATCAGGTGCGCGTGCGACAGCTCCGCCGACTGGCCGAGCAGCATGCCCCCGCCGACCATCGCCAGCAGCAGGGCTGCGACCTGCGGCCGGCTCGGCCAGGCGCGCGCGATCAGGAAGCCGTAGACGGGGTAGATCAGCGTCGCCGAATTGGCGAACAGCGTCGCGTTCGCCAGCGTGGTGCGGTGGATGCTGACGTTCCAGGTCGCCAGATCGGCCGCGAACGCGAGCCCGGCCACCAGCAGCACCGGCCAGAAGGCCAGGCCCCGCCGCAGCGCCCCCGGATTGGCGACCGCCGACCAGATCAGCAGCGCCGGCATCGCCAGCGCCAGCCGCCAGAAGCCGGCGGCGACCGGCCCGGTCTCGGCCAGCCGCACCAGCCACGGGCCCGTCGCCAGCGTCAGGTTGGCGACCACCGCGGCCGCCAGCCCCATTCCCGTTCCGCGGCTCCCCGAGGTCATCGGCTCAGCCGCGGCGCCGGATCAGGCGAAGCGCTGGCGCAGTGCCAGCATGGCAAGCGCCGCCTTGGCGGCTTCCCCGCCCTTGTCCTTGTCGTTGCGGTCGGCGCGGGCCAGCGCCTGCGCCTCGTTCTCGACGGTCAGGATGCCGTTGCCGATCGGCAGGCCGTCCATCGCCAGCGCCATCAGCCCGCGGGCGCTTTCGTTGGCGACGATCTCGAAATGATAGGTCTCGCCGCGGATCACCACGCCCAGCGCGACATAGGCGTCGAACTGGCCGGTCTCCGCCGCCATCGCGACCGCACCCGGGATCTCCAGCGCGCCCGGCACGGTGACGATCTCGTAATCCTGCCCGGCCTCCTGCAGCGCGGTGCGCGCGCCGTCGAGCAGCAGGTCGTTGAGGTGGTCGTAGAAGCGCGCTTCGACGATCAAGATGCGGGCCATGTCAGCGCTCCGTGTCGATGGGACGCTCGCCGACGATCGACAGGCCATAGCCGTCGAGCCCGACGAGGGTGTGATGGGTGTTGGTGAGCAGCACCATTTCGGCGACGCCCAGTTCGTTCAGGATCATGGCGCCGACGCCATAGTCGCGCAGCTGGTCCATGTCGGCGGGGTCGAGCTCGCCGGTGCGCGCCTGCATGGCGACGGTGAACTGGTCGAGCCGCGGCTTGTTGATCACCACGATCACGCCCGCGCCTTCCGCGCCGATGATCTCCATCGACCGGCTGAGCAGCTCGGCGCGGCGGCCGGTCTCGCCGAAGATGTCGGCGAACGGCGACATCGCGTGCATGCGGACCAGCGTCGGCTTGGCGGGATCGATGCGGCCCTTGACCAGCGCGACCTGCTCGCTGCCGGTCGCCTTGTTCCAGAAGGTCATCGCCGTCCACTCGCCGCCCCAGCGGCTGGTGAAGCGGCTCTCCGCGCGCTTTTCGACCAGATGGTCGTGGCGGCGGCGATAGGCGATCAGGTCGCGGATCGTGCCGATCTTGAGGCCGTGGAGCTGCGCGAAGCCGACCAGGTCGTCCAGCCGCGACATGGTGCCGTCCTCGTTCATGATCTCGCAGATCACGCCCGCGGGGTTGAGCCCGGCGAGCCGCGCCACGTCGACCGCCGCCTCGGTGTGTCCGGCGCGCACCAGCACGCCGCCGTCGCGCGCGATCAGCGGGAAGACATGGCCGGGCGTCACGATGTCGGCCGCGCCCTTGGTCGAATCCACCGCCACCGCGATGGTGCGCGCACGATCGGCCGCCGAGATGCCGGTGCTGACCCCTTCCTTCGCCTCGATCGAAACGGTGAAGGCGGTCTCGTGCCGGGTGCCGTTGTTGCGGCTCATCAGCTCCAGGCCGAGCTCCTCGACCCGCGGCTTCGACAGCGCCAGGCAGACGAGGCCGCGGCCGTGCGTCACCATGAAGTTGATCTTCTCCGGCGTCGCCATCTGCGCCGGGATCACCAGATCGCCCTCGTTCTCCCGGTCCTCGTCGTCGACCAGGATGAACATGCGCCCGTTGCGCGCCTCGTCGATGATCTCCTCGGGCGAGGAGAGGAAGCCGTGCTGCAGCCGGGCTGGTTCCACGGGAAGGCGGGCGGGGTCAGGCAGCGCCATGCTGCGTCCTTTCACGATAGCGCTCCATGCGCTGGAGATAGCGGGCGAGCACGTCGATCTCGAGGTTGACGGCCTGCCCCTCGGCGATGTCGGCAAAGGTCGTGACCTCGGCCGTGTGCGGGATGATGTTGAGGCCGAAGCGCGTGCCGTCGGCTCCGTCCTCGACGCTGTTGACGGTCAGCGACACGCCGTCGACCGTCACCGAGCCCTTGGCGGCCAGGTACGGCGCGATCTCCGGGCCTGCCAGGATGGTGACGCGGTGCGATCCGCCTTCCTGGGCCACCTCGGTCACTTCGCCCAGCCCGTCGACATGGCCGGTTACGATATGCCCGCCCAGTTCGTCGCCCAGTTTCAGCGCGCGCTCCAGGTTGAGGCGGCGACCGGCGGTCCACTGGTCGCGGGCGGTGCGCGACACGGTTTCGCCAGACACGTCGACCGCGAACCAGCCCGGCCCCTTGTCGACCACGGTCAGGCACACGCCCGAACAGGCGATCGACGCGCCCAGGTCGACGGTTGCGGTGTCATAGGCGGTGGCGATGCGGACGCGCAGGTCGCCCGTCTGCTCGACGGCCTCGATGGTGCCGATGTCGGTGACGATTCCGGTGAACATATCAATCTCGCTCGCGCTCGTAGACTTCGCGCCGGTCGCTGCCAAGCGAACGCGCCTCGATAAACCGCCATCGGCCATGGGCCTCGGCCAGGCTGGCAAGCCCCAGGTCGCCGATCGCGGACGTGCCCGCGCCGATCAGGATCGGGGCGCGGTAGAAGAGCAGTCGGTCGACGGCGTCGGCGGCCAGGAAGGCGGCGGCGGCACCTGCGCCCCCCTCCACCAGCAGATGGTCGACGCCGGTGAGCGCGCCAAGATCGGCGACGTCCGACAGCGCCTCCCACCCCTCGGGCGCCGGCCCGCGGGTCAGCAGCAGCCGGCGGGGGCTCCGATGCTCCAGGCCCGGCAGGCGCACGTCCAGCCGCGGCGCATCCGCTTCAAAGGTACCGCGCCCGACCAGGATCGCCTCGTGCCGGGCACGCTCGCGATGCACGTCGGCGCGCGCCTCCGGCCCGGTGATCCAGCGGCTCTCCCCCGACGGCAGCGCGATGCGTCCGTCGAGCGAGGTCGCGAGCTTCAGCGTCACATGCGGCCGCCCCAGCGCCAAGCGCGTGAGGAACCCGGCCATGCTGCGCCGCGCCTCGCCCCTGCACACGCCCTCGGTCACCGCGATCCCGGCCTGCCGCAGCCGGGCGATGCCCTGGCCGTTGGTGCGGGGATCGGGATCGGTCAGCGCCACCACCACCCGCGCCGGGCGGGCGGCGCGGATCAGGTCGGCGCAGGCCGGTCCCCGCGCGGAAACATGCGCGCAGGGCTCCAGCGTGACGTAGAGCGTCGCGCCCTCCGCGGCCGCGCCCGCTTGCGCCAGCGCCACCGCCTCGGCATGCGGGCGCCCGCCCGGCTGGGTCCAGCCCTGCCCGACGATGCGACCCTCGGCGACGATCACGCAGCCGACGTTGGGATTGGGCGCGGTCTGGGCGCGGCTGCGCTCGGCCAGCGCCAGCGCCTCGCCCATCCAGCGCGCGTCTTCGGCCGTGTCGGACAAGGGGGTCAAAGCCCCCAGGCGGTCAGGCCGTCGTCCAGCTTCTTGAATTCGGCCTGCACCTTCGCGCGGCGCGCTTCCAGCTCGGCGATCTCCTTCTGGCGCTTGGCCTCGTCGATCTTCTGCTGCGCGCGGATTTCCTCGTCCGTGCGGTCGAGCCGCCAGTCCTGGACGTAGATGATCTCGCGCTTGTACGGCCGCTCGAAATGGGAATCATGGACGAACGCCCAGATCCAGAGGCCGGTGATCGTCACCGCCAGCCCCAGGAACGCCCATTGATGCGGCCGCCGGTGCGACAGGAACAGTCGCAGGTCTCGGTATGCACGCAGCGGCGACAGGTGGCGCAGGATCCTCATGGGCCTTCCAGATAGGCGTCACCGCCCCCGGCCACCAGCCCCTGCGCCGCCCCTTCAGTTCTCCATCTCGAAACGCACCGTCATCACCCGCCAGCTCTCGACCGGGACGCCGTCGCGGGTGGCGGCGCGGAAGCGCCACTTCGACAGCGCCTGCCGACGGGTCGCCTCCAGGAACGCGTCGCTGGTCGCGCGCACCGGCTCGACCGCGGTCACCCGCCCGCTGGCGTCGATCCGCACCCGCACCGTGACCACGCCGTCGCGCTCGGCGCGGCGCTCCGCCGGCGGATAGGCCGGCTGGAACGCGTCGCTGTAGCGCGGGTCCGGCGTGGCATCGACCAGCACCGGCATCGGCTTGGGCGGGTCGACCGAGACACTCGTGCCCGTCCCGCCGGGCGTTCCCGTCATCGTTGGCGGGGTGATCGGCAGCGTCGACTCGCTCGCCAGCACCGGCTGGTCCGGCCGCGGCAGATCGACGACCGGCTTCGGAAGGAAGGTCAGCGGCTGCGGCTGGGGCTCGGCCCGCTTCTCCACCGGCTGCGGCTCGGGCTTCACCTCCGGCGGGACCGGTGGCAGCGGGATGGCGGTCGTGTTGAGCACCGGGTCCTCATAGGGGATCACCGTGACGGAGCCCGCCATCAGCATGGCGGCGAGCAGCCCGCCGTTGATCGCCAGGGCGACGCCCATGCTCGCAGGGTGGAAGCGGCGTTCGGATGCAAAGCGATTCGCGTACATCGGCTTCTCCTCGTTCGTGCCCTCCAAGGGCCGAGCAGGCGATGGTACATCATAACACGAGAGACGCAATGCCGTGCATTCCCGCGCCATCTCAGGAGCACTCCACCCCCTTGTACCCGCGCACGCGAGCCCTCTGCGGAACCCCTGACCGTGCTCTTGCGAAGGCAGGAGACCAGGGTCCCAAGCGCCGCAAGTCGTTGCTCTGCCTGGCCCTGGATTCCTGCCTGCGCAGGGATACGGTGTGACCAAAGGACGACGGCGCCTGCTACGGCGGAGGATGCGGCTAGCGAACCTCCGCCTACGCCGCCGCGCGCAGCCGCAGGATCGCCGCGTCGCGCCCGATCAGCGGCAGCAGCGCCGCCATGTCGGGCCCGTGCTCGCGCCCCGTCAGCGCCAGCCGCAGCGGCAGGAACAGCGCCCGCCCCTTGCGCCCGGTCGCCTGCTTGAGCGCGCCCGTGAGCGCGGCCCAGCTCGCCTCCGCCCAGTCGATCGACTCGGCCACCGCCGCCGCTTCGGCGACGAACGCCCGGTCCTCGTCCGACAGCGCCGGCACCGTGATCGGCCCCGTCACCACCTGCCACCAGTCCGCCGCCTCGGCGACGGTCGACAGGTTCGCGCGGATCGCCTCCCAGCCCGCCCGGTCCATGCCCTCGGGCAGCTGCGCCTGCACCCGCGCCCAGTCGAGCTGGTGGACGATGCGCGCGTTCAGCGCGTGGAGTTCCGCCTCGTCGAACCGCGCCGGCGCCCGCCCGAAGCGCGCGAAGTCGAACCCGGCGATCAGCGGCGCCCGGTCGACCAGCGGCTCGACGGGATCGCTGGTGCCCAGCCGCGCGAGCATCGCCACCACCGCCTCGGGCTCGATCCCCATCGCGCGGAATTCGTCGACGCCGGTCGCGCCCAGCCGCTTCGACAGCTTGCCCTCGGCGCCCGTCAGCAGCGCGACGTGCGCGAACTCGGGCAGCCCCGCCCCCAGGCTTGCGAACATCTGGATCTGGGTCGCGGTGTTGGACACATGGTCCTCGCCGCGGATCACCGTCGTCACGCCCATGTCGATGTCGTCGATCACCGACGGCAGCAGATAGAGCCAGCTGCCGTCCGCGCGCCGCACGACGGGATCGCTCAGCCGCGCCGCCTCGAACCGCTGCTCCCCGCGCACCAGGTCGTGCCAGCCGATCGGCGCGTCATGGTCCAGCCGGAACCGCCAGTGCGGCCGCCGCCCCTCAGCCTCCAGCCGCGCGCGGTCCGCTTGGCTCAGCGCCAGCGCCGCCCGCTCGTACACCGGCGGCAAGCCGCGCCCCAGCAGCACCTTGCGCCGCAGCTCGAGCTCCTCCGGCGTCTCATAGGCCGGATACACCCGCCCCGCCGCGACCAGCTCGGCGAAGCGCGCCTCATAGCGATCGAACCGCGCCGACTGGCGTTCTTCGCCGGCCACGTCGATGCCCAGCCAGGCGAGGTCGGCGCGGATCGCCTCCACGAACCGCTCCTCCGACCGTGCCGCATCGGTATCGTCGATGCGCAGCAGCAACCGGCCGCCGTTCGCCTTGGCAAAGAGCCAGTTGATCAGCGCCGCGCGCAGATTGCCGAGGTGGAGCCGCCCCGTGGGGCTCGGCGCGAAGCGGGTGGTAACGGTCATGCGCCGAGCCTGTAGAGCGATTCCGCCGCCGGTGGAATTGCTCGGAAAGCCTCCTTCCCTGCGCGGGAGGGGAGCGGGCGCCGCCTCACCGCCTCGGGCTGGCGCCCACCTGTCCCAGCCCCGTCGCCGTCCAATAGATGCCGCCCAGCAGGTGCTGCAGATAGCGCTCGTCCCGGTACATCTCCGCCTGGTGGCCCAGCAGCGTCACGAACACGCGCCCCCGTTCGTGCCGGTGGTACCAGGCTTCCGGGTGGTGCGCGCCCATCCGCCGGCCGACCTGGCCCGGCCAGATTCGCGTCGGATCATAGCTCGCCTCGTCCACCTCCAGCACGGGGTTCACCGCCACCCGGTGCGGGTTCTCGGTCACGTAGAACTCGTCGCTCCAGATCCACCGCTCGGGCAGGCCGAAGCTCGCGGGAAAGCCCTTGTCGGCGACGGTGACCACGCCCGTCTGGACCTTGGGATGGTTGACAAAGGACCGCCCGACCAGCCGCTCGTACCAGGGCCAAGCCCCCGCCGGCACGATCGCGGCGCGGTGCACCACCATCGCGTTGCCGCCGCCGCGCATATAGGCCTCGAACCGCGCCCGTTGGCCCGCGTTCAGCTGCTCGGCCGGCGTGTTCAGGAACAGCACCGCCGCATAGGGGCTGAGGTCGCCGTCGAACGCCGCCGGGTCGCTCGTCCAGGTCAGCCCGATGGAGTGCAGCCGCGCCAGCTTTTCCAGGCTCTCGCGCGCGACCGGGATATATTCATAGTGATAGGTGCTGGGCGTCGCGATCACGAGCAGCTTGAACTGGTCCTCGGCCCACGCCGCGCCCGGCACCAGCCCCCAGACCAGCACCGCCAATCGCCGCAGGATCGCCTTCATCGCCCTCTCCCCAGTGCGCCCCTTTGTAGCGAACCCGCGCCCCGGCGCGAGGTCGACCTTTGTCGCGGGGGGCTCAGCAGGAAGCGCTAGCGAACCGCCGCGGTCCGCAGCTCGTGCACGCGCAGCCGCGGGAACACCTCTTCCAGCGGCTTGCTGTCGGGCAGCACATAGACATAGCCGCCCTTCTTCGCGAACTGCGGCCGCAGGAGCTTGCCATAGAACGCCCGGGGCACGTTGATGCAGCCGAAGGTGACGCGATTGTCTTCCGCCGTCGGCGACAGCATCCGCTCGCGGCGGCGCTCCTTCTTGGCGGCGTCCGCCGGGATCGTGTGGATCGCCACCGAAGTTGCGTAATCCACCCACAGGATACGCTCCTTACGGAACGGGATGCCGAACTTCGCCAGGAAGCGCCCGGCCGGCGTGGTCTTCTCGGCAGGGCCGATCTCCGCCAGCTTCTTGCTGCCGACGCCCGCGGTCGCATCGTCGCCCAGCGCGATGCCGATCAGCACGGGCTCCTGCGCCAGCTGCTCGCCCTTCGCGTCGAACAGCAGCATCGTCGCATTGGGCTTGTCGATGATCGCGAACGGCAGCCCGTGGTTGTCGCCCGACGCCGTCACCCAGTCGGCGACGCGGCTCGCATCGGCGGAACGCACCGTTCCGGCCTCTGCCTTGAAGCTGGCGGCTTCCGGCGCCGGCGCTTCCTGCGGACGTGCAACAACTGCGGCGGGAGCGGCCAGTGCGATGCCGGCCAGCACCCGGAGAAGAAAAGTCATCAAATGCAGATACTCGAAATCCGGCCGTCCCGTAAGGGACGACCGGATGGTGTTGACGGGCGGTGCGATCAGTGGCGCGGACGCTTGGGCCGAGCCTCCTGCGCCTGGAGCCGCTGCTCCACGCCGTCCACGCGGCCGTTGATCTGGTCGATCCGCTGGCCATTCGCCTGCGCCTCGGCCAGCGCCGCCTTGGCGGTGCCGTCGGTCTCCTGCAGGCGTGCCTCCAGCGTGTCGACCCGCTGGCTCACCGGCGCGATCTGCTCGCGGACGTACGACTTGGTCGCACAGCCGCTCAGCCCCACACCGGCCACCAGGACGATCAGGGCAGGCGCGAATTTAGAGGCGTTGAATGACATGGTAGTACTTTCACTCGTTGATCTGCCGGAACAACCAAGCTGACGGATGAAAGTTCAACAATCCCGCTTGGGTCCGAATGTGCATTGCGTCAGATCAACCGACAGTGTTGCACGACTTCAACACTTTCCTGAACAACTATTCATCTACCTGAACTGATGTTCATCTAGCTGAACGGATGTTCATCTACGAACATCGCAAGCAACGGCCCGGCTAGTTTTTGCCCTTGCGCCCGCCCCCCGACGAGAAGGGGTCGATCGGGATCCCGTTCGAGGGTTCCTTTTCGCGCGCAGCGCCTGCCGGCTTGTCGCGCTGCCCCGCGACGCAGCGCCGCAGCTCGGCGACCGCCGCCCCGCTTCCATCCAGGCTCAGCCGCTCGACGGGCACATCCCCGCGAAAGATCTGCAGCGTGGGGGAAGCGGCGAAGTGCGCCGGGAACTTCGCGCCGAAGTCGGTGACGAACCCCTGTTTCCCGCCGGAGGCCATGCCCACCGCGAAATGCTTGGGGAAGCTCGCCTTGGCGAGGCGGAAGGTGAGTTCCAGCCGGTCCTTCGGCTTGATCGACCAGTTGGCGTTGAGCACCGTCAGGTGGTTGGTGCCGTCGACCTCCAGCCCCAGCAGCAGCGTCGTCCGTCCGGCGCGATCATATTCGCGCGTCAGGAAGCAGCCCTTGCCGTCCCGGCTCGCCGCCACCGTCCAGGCCCCCACCTCGCGCGTCGCATAGTCGCCCGCGACCGCCGGCACCCCCGCGAGCAGCCCCACGGCAGCCCCAAGCGCCGCAAGCCCCGGCCGCAGGCCCGCCCGGCCCCGGCCGGCAACATCGATCGGTCGTCGTGGCGATCCCATGCGCATCCTTCTCCAACCCGTTCCGCCGGCAGCAGCCCATCGCACCGGCACCCGGTGCCGTTCCCTACCGGCATTGAAGCAATGCTGAACGCGCGAAGGCGGTAGTGGGTGTCAGGTGGGCTTCACCGACCGGATGATTGAGCCGTTGGTCGAGCGTCGGCTTCCGGTCCCGCAAAGCGAACTTTAGTACCCTTTCTCGCGACATTTCCCCCGCAGCATCGTACGATCATGCGGCGGGCAGCGAATTCTACACTCGGCTGGCTCAACGAGGCCGCGAGGAAACTCGGTTGGATTGATGCGGTCGAAGCGTCACGACAAAGCAACCTGTTCTGACACGGATGCGACGGGGCGTTCGCTGCGCCGCTCGTGACCTATTAGCTTTTAAGCTCCGGTACGACTCTCTCGCGTTGCTGTACGAGCAACACCGCTTCGTAAGGTGAAGACCAGTCATCTGTATTTTTTGCGAACAGGAGACAGCTCGCCACATCGCCACGCTCCAGCGCCTCCGCCGCGAAATGCTCCATATGTGCGCGCCGCAGGTTCGCATTCACCCCCTGATGGACATAGAATCCCACCGTTGCCTTTCGATTAAGCGGCGGCACGACCTCCATGAAGCAACCATGACCCGGTTTCGCATTCTTGCGCGTGACTGATCGCTTGAGCCTGTTCAATCCGCGCTCAACCTTTCGCTGCTCCTCGGGGCTCGCGGAGTTGAGGATGAAAATGCCCATAGTGGTCCATCCTTCGGGCTTGGTCCGCGCCAGTTTGTCGATGATTTCTTTGTAACTTCGGTGAATCGTTGGCGCGGGCTTCTTCAGCTCTATTCCGACGTCGCGCGCGTTATAATACCGGTCGATCACGCTAGACATTCCCGACACCATCAGACGATGGAAGTCCTTTCGCTCCGCCCCGAGGTTGAAGCCTGTGGACAGATAGACACCGAGGAAGTCCAACTCGTCTCCGAATACTTCGAAGTGTTTCTGGAAGTGGTAGCGCTCCGAAAAATAATGGAGGAACGGAATTTCCTGATCGACGATATCGGCGATGCAGCACAGGTCGGCGATATGTACCGCCGGAGCCAGATTGTGCCCGTCGGGGATGACCCCGGCTTTCGCCAGCTCTTCCTCCGATGAACTGAGAACCGACAGGTCGTCGAGCGTCAGCGATATCCGAATGATCTGATCGACCAACTCCGCATTCAGACCGAGAGAATTGGTGATTTTCAGGCTTTCCACATCGCCCGCGCGCGCCGCGACGATGTGTCCGGCCAGACGCTCGGACTGCAAGGAGGGCGCGACCACTACGTCGTTCAGATGGCGCTTGAGACGTTCGGGCGCGCCCCGCAGCCCCTGAGGCGTCAATCTATGAGATTTCGCTTCGACAAGAAAAACCGTTTTATCGACGACAGCAATGATATCGGTTTCGAACTGTTGAGCGCCAACCATCCATTTCGCGTTCTTGGTGATTAGCGCCGTGGGCAGGGCTGCCTGGATCACCGACTCCGCTTTGTCTTCAAGGTAGATCGCGCGACGATCCGACAATTCGCTTTCGATCTTCGCTGAAGTCGCGACATTCCACATAATCTCGTTGATATGGCTGAAGATAGCCTGCGGCATCACGAACATGTACCCGCCACCCAGATTGATTCCGGGGCGGGCCCAAACCGGATTAGAGAGGAACATGTGTTCGACTTTATGGTTTGCAAGTTCCCCCGGCGCGATCGAGAGCATGCCCAAAATGCGATCTATCCGTTCTTCCTCTTTACCCGTAGTCGCAGCGATCTCAGCGGTGGTTACGGACATATCATTCAAATGTCGCAGATCCGCATGCGACATCAGGAGGCCTATAATGCCCTCGCGCGGGGTCCCCTTCGGTATCATGTCGAGCAATTCCGCTGGAGTGCCGACGAGATCAGGGAACTCACGGAAATAACCTTCAACCATGGTTGCGCTATCGCGAGCACTCAGCACCCGCTTCAAAGCGTCCATGTAGTTGTTACCGCGTTGCTCGATCATCGTCAGGACGGTCTCCGACACGTCGAGAATATCGCTGAAGGTATATCCCGCCACCGCTTCCAATTTCGCGTCCAGTGACGCATACAACTCGCGGCAAATCAGTTTAACGTCGCTAAAATATCCCCAGTTTCTCACCGCCTGTGTGTGCAGCCTGATTTTCTCCTGAAGCGCCATAAGGGCCTTCTGGCTGTCATCCACTTCGTCAGCCTCAGCGATCAGGCGGCGTTTGAAAATCGTATTGGCTATTTGCGGCACGATATCGAACATGGTCTGCATGACTTCGGCCGTGGAAGGAGCTTTGCCCCAATCAGCCGCCGGCAGAGTGAGAGCGATGCCTTGAAGCAACTCAATGTGATGCTGTTCGATACCTTTGGTCAGCGCACGGGCCTCACCCTTGGCGTTTATCGCCGCGCGGGTGCCGTAAAAGGCGAAAGTCGATACCACGCTTTCTGGCATGCACTCTTTGAGCAGACCGAACAGTTGATCGAGAAGGCTTGGATATTTCTCAACATCCTCACGAGCGGATTCAAGGAAGGCCCGCTTAAATTCCTCATGACGGTTCTCGATGCCGAAATCCAATTTCCCGAAGACCATCTTATTCGGATTGCCGGGTGGCCCCGCGGCGACCCGCTTTTTAAGCTTTCTTCCCCGCGATTTCGGCACCGCTAATCCCCCAACTCGATGGTCGTTTAAAGATCGAGGCAGCCTGAGTCGAACGACAGAGTTAGGGCGCACAACTGTCGATTAAGACCTAACCCCTCACCCCACACTCCCCACCGCCGCGCGGTCATCCCGCAACCGCAGGTACAGCGGCGTCCCCTTGGGCACCGCCAGGCTCGTGCCCGTAAACCCTTCCGGCACGCGCACCGGCTGGGCGAAGCCGCGGTCGCTCGCCACGGCGTCCAGCAGGAACAGGTCGCTGCCGGTCAGCGTGCAGCGCTCCTGCCCGTCGGCACACGCCACGCCCGCGATCCGGGGCAACCGCACCAGCGTGCCGAGCGGCGCCCAGGGGCCGGCCGCCTCGCCCTGCACCACGCGATAGCGCAGCGGGCCATAGGCGGAGCCGCCCAGCGCCTCGGCCGGGGCGATGCTCGCGATCGCGATCGTCGCGTCCTGGAGCTTCACGGGCAGCAGCGTGGTCGCGCGGCCGTCCTCGGTCGCGACCTCCACCCGCTCGCTCCCGGAAAAGCGGGTCGAGCCCTGCCCCTTCAGCGCAAAGGTCAGCCGCGCGTCATTGGGGATCACCGTGTCGCCCTCGATGCGGATCGCCATGCCCTCGGCCCCGGCGCCGCGCGCGACGGTGCGGCTCACCACCGCCGCCATCGGCCGCTGCGCCTCGGCCGTGCCGTCGATCGACAGGCTGCGCCCGTCCGCCAGCACCGCCTTTGCCTGGAACGGCTGGCCCGCGGCCGGCGCCGCCACCGGGGCCGCCGCGCGCAGCACCAGCCGGTCGGCCTTGCCCTCACGCCCCAGGTCGGCGGGCTCGAACACCGCGTCGCCGATGGTCAGGCGCGTGACCTTCTCCAGCCGCGCGCCATAGAGCGTCGCCTCGGCATCGCCGGCGTGGAAGCGCAGGCGGTCGATCCGGCTCGCCTCGGCCAGCGCGACGATCGCGATGCTCTCCGGCTGGGCGACGCCCTGCTGCTCGACCAGCAGCGTCATCTTGCCGGGCTTCGCCTTGCCGAGCGGCAGGGTGGCGGCGATGCTGCCGTCACCCGCGGCCTTCCACGCCACCTCCTGCACCGCGCCCGACGCGTCGCGCAGCGACAGGCGGGAGACGCAGGCGGCGGCACCGCCCTCCAGCGTCAGCGCATTGTCGCGGCCGACGACCACGCCCGCGCCGTCGCCCGCGATCCGCCAGCCGCCCTTCGGCGGCTGCAGGCGGAAGCTCGGCCCCTCGAGCGGGGCAAAGCCCCAGTTGCCGTGCAGCTGCGCCTCCACCGGCTCCTTCTGCCCCGCCAGCAGATTGGCCGCGACCACATAGCCGCCGCGCAGCGCGTCCGCGCGCGCCGGCAGGTCGACGGTGGCGCCGTTGGGGCCCTTGACCCTGAGCGCCATGGCGTGGGCATAGTCGGTCGCATAGACCAGCGGCGCACCCGTCACCGGCAGCACCAGCTCGCCCGGCGGCGCACACAGCACCTGGTCGGCGCCGGCACGCAGCAGCGGCGGATCGACCGGGCGCACCGGCGGCAGGCCGACGACCATCACCGACTTGGGGCTGGAAAAGGAGGGCGCGGTGTTGAGCAGCAGGCTCGCGCGCTCGCCGTCGAGCTGCGCCAGCGCCGGGATATAGGTGAAGCGCGTCGTCTGGAACGCGCCGAACAGCCGCGCCACGTCGCGCACCACGCCGATGTAGGGGCTGTAATAGCCGTATCCGCCCTCGGGCGTGGCGGCGATCTGGAGGGCGAGGTCGGTGGGCGCCCCCACCAGCGTCTCGGCCAGCGAGGTGCGGGTGCCGTCGGTCAGCAGCAGCGTGTTCTCGCTCTGCCCCATGCAGGCGGCGCGCTGCTCGATCGGCTGCTGCAGGCACTCGTCGCGCACCTTGATCGAAAGCGCGCGGGTCAGCTGCTCGGTGCGGGCCGGGATCTCGGCCGGGCGGGTGCGCTCGGCATCCTGGATGCCGTCCAGGAACAGGTCCAGCCGCGCCCGGTCGCGCGAGGCCTGGGAAAGCTCGATGGAGGCGCGCACGAAGGCGCCGGGCTGGCGCTGCACCGTGTCCACCACCGCGTCGAAGCCGCCGCCCGTCTCCGGCACCACGAACAGCACCAGCTGCTCGGCGCCCTTGGGCACCTCCAGGTCGAGGCTGCCCTTCTTGCGCTCCCAGCTTTCCGCCTTGAAGAACCAGCGCTTGGGCGGCGGGTTGGTGGCGCCGCGCAGGAAGGCCGCGACCAGCAGGTAGCGCACGCCCTGACTCTCGGGCAGCTCGGCGGCGATGCGGATGCGGTCGCCCGCGGCGATGCTCGGCACCTTGGCGATCGGCAGGGTCGCGCCGCCGCGGGTGATGGACATGCGCAGGCCCGGGCCGGGCAGGTCGAACTGCTGGCTCTCCGCCTGCGCCGCGGCCGGCAGCATCATCGCCGCCGCCGCCAGAAACGCTCCGAACCGCTGGAATCTCATGCGCAACGCCACTCCCGATGATCCTCGGCACCGCCGCCGTGCCGCTGCCCGGTGTCGATTTTAGGGCACGCCCGGTACCAGATTGGTCCCCTCGCCGCCGCATCCCTCTTTCACTAAACCGTCACCGTGCCTAAGGACGGCCGCATCGGTGGGCAACGAAAGTCGGACATGAAACTCCTCGCGGGCAACTCCAATCTTCCTCTCGCGCAGGCGATCGCAGGCTATCTGGAGATCCCCCTCACCCGCGCCAGCGTCCGCCGCTTCGCCGACGAGGAGATCTTCGTCGAGGTGCTGGAGAATGTCCGCGGCGAGGACGTGTTCGTCCTCCAATCGACCTCCTACCCCGCCAACGACAACCTCATGGAACTGCTGATCATGATCGACGCGCTGCGCCGCGCGTCGGCACGGCGGATCACGGCGGTGCTCCCCTATTTCGGCTATGCGCGCCAGGACCGGAAGCCCGGCCCCCGCACGCCGATCTCGGCCAAGCTGGTCGCGAACCTGGTGACGGTGGCGGGTGCCGACCGCGTGCTCTCCGTCGATCTCCACGCCGGGCAGATCCAGGGCTTCTTCGACATCCCGACCGACAATCTCTTCGCCGCGCCGGTCATGTCGGCGGACGTCGCCACCCGCTACGGCGAGCACAATCTGATGGTCGTCTCCCCCGACGTGGGCGGCGTGGTGCGCGCCCGCGCGCTCGCCAAGCGCCTGGGCAACGCCCCGCTCGCGATCGTCGACAAGCGCCGCGAGAAGCCGGGCGAGTCGGAAGTCATGAACATCATCGGCGACGTGCGCGGCCGCTTCTGCGTGCTGGTGGACGACATCGTCGACTCGGCCGGCACCCTCTGCAACGCCGCGGGTGCGTTGAAGGCGGCGGGGGCCGAGGGCGTGGTCGCCTATTGCACGCACGGCGTGCTGTCGGGCGGCGCCGTCTCGCGCGTCGAGAATTCGGCGCTCACCGAGCTCGTCATCACCGACTCGATCGGCAACCACGATCTGATCGCCGGGGCCGCCAAGATCCGCCACATGACGATCGCCCCCCTCATCGCCGAGGCGATCCGCCGCATCGCCGAGGAAGCCTCGGTCTCCAGCCTGTTCAACTAAGGCGACTGCCCTCCTCGTGCTCCTGCGAAGGCAGGAGCCCAGGGTACCAAGCGACACCGTTCCGGGCTCTGGGCTCCTGCCTGCGCAGGAGCACGGGTTCGCCTACCGCTCCCGCTCGGCGATCCGCGCCATCAGCGTCGTGATCCGCAGCAGCACCAGCAGCCCCGCGGCGGCAAAGCCGGCGAGCGCCAGCACCGCATAGGCCAGCGTCTCCAGCGAGTCGGCGATGCGGCTGTCGGCCGCTGCCGACTCGCGCTGGGCGATCGCCTGGGCGACGTCGGGCGAGACCTTGCCCATCGGCGTCGGCTCGACCCCGGCGAAGCTGTCCTGCCGCGGATCGACCGGGGGGATGCCGTCCGGCGGCACCGGCCGGCTCGCCACCGAGCCCGGCGGCGTCACCGGCCCCCGCGACAGCGTCGCAAGCGCGCCGATCAGCGCCAGCGTCGAGAGCCCGCTCAGCACCAGCAGCGCGAAGCGGCCGAGCCGGTCGGCCATGCTCATGCGCCGGAATCCTCGGTCAGCGGCGCATCGCGCGGGTCGCCCGGCTGGCGCGCACCCGCGTTGCCGCGCCGCCGCAGCTCGGCCTTCAGCACCTCGGGCCGGGGTGCCCACAGGAAGCCGAAGCTCACCGTGCCGTCCTTGGTCCCCACCGCATGGTGGAGCCGGTGCGCCTGCATGATCCGCTTCATATAGGCCGAGCGCGGCAGATAGCGGTGCGGCAGCCGCTTGTGCACGATCACGTCGTGGAAGCCGAAATAGATCGCGCCATAGGCGGCGATCCCGGCGCCGATCCACGCCCAGCCCGGCCACCAGCCCAGCTGCACCCCGCCCAGGATCAGCACGAACGAGGGCACCGCGAAGATCGCGGCATAGAGGTCGTTCCACTCGAACGCGCCGGTGCGCGGGCGATGGTGGCTCGCATGCAGGAACCAGCCCGGCCCGTGCATCAGCCAGCGGTGCGCGGCATAGGCGAACAGCTCCATGCCAGCCACGGTGCCGATGAACAGCGCGATGCCGATTGCCCAGTGCATGGCGGCGATATAGCGATGCCGCATGACGAGTGCGAGACTTGGATGGACGCTGGTCGCCGCCTCAGCGGCGCTGGCGGGCTGCGCCCTTCCGGAAGCGCGGGTGCGCAGCGGCCTGGAGCGTGCCGGCCTGTCGCCGCGCGTCTCCGCCTGCATGGCACAGCGGATGGTCGATCGCCTCAGCCTCGCCCAGCTCCGCCGCCTCGGCAACCTGCCGCACGCCCGCGACGCCCGGTCGCTGCCGGACTTCCTGCGCGAGGTTCGCGCCCTAGGTGATCCGGAAATCCTGGGCGTCACAACCAGTTCCGCCGCGCTCTGTGCGACAGGCCTGGCGAACTGATCTTTATTGCGACCGCTTCGCAATCGCATCAACGGCGTTCAGGGGTGGATTTACCGCCCGCGCTGTGCTTAAGGCTGGCGGAATTTTTCCGTTTCTCGAACCAAGCGAGGCAGGAACTTCTCCATGAACATTCACGAATATCAGGCCAAGGAACTCCTCGCGAAGTTCGGCGCGCCGATCGCCGCCGGCTATGCCGCCTTCACCGTGGACGAGGCCGTCGAGGCCGCAGGCCGCCTCCCCGGGCCGCTCTATGTCGTCAAGTCGCAGATCCACGCCGGTGGCCGCGGCAAGGGCAAGTTCAAGGAACTCAGCCCCGAGGCAAAGGGCGGCGTCCGCCTCGCCTTCAGCCTGGACGAGGTGCGCGCCCACGCTGCCGACATGCTCGGCAACACGCTGGTGACGATCCAGACCGGCGACGCCGGCAAGCAGGTCAACCGCCTGTACATCACCGACGGTGCCGACATCGCCAAGGAATTCTACCTGGCACTGCTGGTCGACCGCGCGACCGGCCGCATCGCGTTCGTCGTCTCGACCGAGGGCGGCATGGACATCGAGGAGGTCGCCCATTCGACCCCTGAGAAGATCCACACCTTCGACGTCGATCCGGCGACCGGCTTCATGCCGCACCACGGCCGTTCGGTCGCGGCCGCGCTCGAACTGACCGGCGACCAGGCCAAGCAGGCCGCCAAGGTCGCAGCCTCGCTCTACAAGGCGTTCGAAGCGACCGACGCCTCGCAGATCGAGATCAACCCGCTGGCGCTCACCGAGCAGGGTAACATCCTGGTGCTCGACGCCAAGGTCGGCTTCGATTCGAACGCGATGTTCCGCCACAAGGACATTGCCGAGCTGCGTGACGAGACCGAAGAGGATCCGATGGAGCTCGAGGCGTCGAACTACGACCTCGCCTACATCAAGCTCGACGGCGACATCGGCTGCATGGTGAACGGCGCGGGCCTCGCGATGGCCACGATGGACATCATCAAGCTCAACGGCATGTTCCCGGCCAACTTCCTCGACGTCGGCGGCGGCGCCAACAAGGAGAAGGTGACGGCGGCGTTCAAGATCATCCTGTCCGATCCGGCGGTGAAGGGCATCCTGGTCAACATCTTCGGCGGTATCATGCGCTGCGACATCATCGCCGACGGCATCGTCGCGGCGGCGAAGGAGGTGAACCTGCAGGTTCCGCTGGTCGTCCGCCTCGAAGGCACCAACGTCGAGAAGGGCAAGGAAATCCTCGCCAACTCCGGCCTCGCCATCGTGCCGGCCAACGACCTGGGCGACGCCGCCAAGAAGATCGTGGCCGAGGTCCAGAAGGCCGCCGCCTGACGCTCAAACGCTCCCGCTTCGCGGCGGGAGCGTTTGGTTCAGACGGATACGGCTGACCAGGCTTGTGCTCCTGCGCAGGCAGGAGCCCAGGGTTCCAAGCACTGCCCACGGTACTGCTGGACCCTCGATCCCTGCCCGCAGGGATACGGCTGCTGGTCCGCCAGACTCGAACCATTCTCGGGGCCCGCCCCGGCCAGGCATCGGGGCACCGCCCCGACCATGGCCGCGGCGGGCCCCTTGCTATAGGGTCCCCGGCATTTCCGTTCACGGAGAGAAAGCACATGAAGCTGTTGGTGCCGGTCAAGCGGGTGCTTGACTATAATGTGAAGCCGCGGGTGAAGGCGGACGGGTCGGGTGTCGATCTCGCCAACGTCAAGATGAGCATGAACCCGTTCGACGAGATCGCGGTCGAGGAAGCCATCCGCCTGAAGGAAAAGGGCGTCGCGACCGAGGTCGTGGTGGTCTCGATCGGCGAGCCCAAGGCGCAGGACACGCTGCGCACCGCGCTGGCGATGGGCGCCGACCGCGCCATCCTGATCACGTCCGACGTGCGTCCCGAGCCGCTCGGCGTCGCCAAGCTCCTCGCCAAGGTGGTCGAGGAAGAGCAGCCGCAGCTCGTGATCCTGGGTAAGCAGGCGATCGACGACGACAACAACCAGACCGGCCAGATGCTGGCAGCCCTGCTCGGCTGGGGCCAGGGTACGTTCGCGTCCAAGGTCGAGGTCGAAGGCGACACCGCCCATGTCACCCGCGAAGTCGATGGCGGTCTGGAGACGGTGGCGCTGCCGCTGCCCGCGATCGTCACCACCGACCTGCGCCTGAACGAGCCGCGCTATGCGTCGCTGCCGAACATCATGAAGGCGAAGTCCAAGCCGCTCGCGCAGAAGACGCCGGCCGATTACGGCGTCGACCTCACCCCGCGCATCACCGTCCTCAAGGTCGAGGAACCCGCCAAGCGCGCCGCCGGCATCAAGGTCGACAGCGTCGACGCGCTGGTCGACAAGATCAAGAGCCTGGGAGTGATCGCATGAGCGTGCTGGTACTGGTCGAACAGCTCGACGGCCGCGTGAAGGACGCGACGCTGGCCACCCTCACCGCCGCTGCCAAGCTCGGCGACATCACCGCGCTGGTCGCCGGCCATGGCGACGCCGCTACCCAGGCCGCCGACGCTGTCGCCAAGGTCGCGGGCGTGTCGAAGGTGCTGCTGGCGAACGATCCGGCATACGCCAACCTGCTCGCCGAGAACGTCGCCGCGCTGGTGGTGCCGCTGATGGCCGACCACGACGCCTTCCTCGCCAACGCGACTTCGATCGGCAAGAACGTCGCCCCGCGCGTCGCAGCGCTGCTCGACGTGATGCAGGTGAGCGACATCGTCGCGGTCGAGAGCGCCGACACCTTCGTCCGGCCGATCTACGCCGGCAACGCGGTCGCGACCGTGCGGTCGAGCGACGCCAAGAAGGTCATCACCGTGCGTGCCACCGGCTTTGAAAAGGCCGCGACCGAAGGCGGCAACGCCGCGGTCGAGCCCGTCGCCGCACCGGGTGACCAGGGCAAGTCGCGCTTCGTCGGTGCCGAGACCCAGGAGTCCGCCCGTCCGGAACTCACCAGCGCCGCGGTGATCGTCTCCGGCGGCCGTGCGCTCGGCTCGGAAGAGCAGTTCCATGCCCTGATCGAACCGCTCGCCGACAAGCTCGGTGCCGCGGTCGGCGCCAGCCGCGCCGCGGTGGACGCAGGGTTCGCGCCCAACGACTATCAGGTCGGCCAGACCGGCAAGATCGTCGCGCCCGACGTCTACGTCGCGGTCGGCATCTCCGGCGCCATCCAGCACCTGGCGGGCATGAAGGACAGCAAGACCATCATCGCCATCAACAAGGACGAGGACGCCCCCATCTTCCAGGTCGCCGACGTCGGCCTGGTCGGCGATCTCTTCCAGATCCTGCCCGAGCTGACCGAAAAACTGTAACCCACAGAGGGGCGGGAGCCATCCCGCCCCTTCTTTCACGCGGGACGCGGAACCCGGAACGCCCGGCCCACATCCCGCCTCGTACCCCGGCGAAGGCCGGGGCCCAGCTGCGGCGCCCCCACGATCCGCGCACCCGATCAGCCCCACCCAACTGGACCCCGGCCTCCGCCGGGGTACCCGAAGTTCGCGGCGCCTCCGCCCGCCCACACCCTCCGCGCCCGCGACTGCCTGGGGCCCCCGCCGTCTGTCTGCGCCGACCATGATCCACCGCCGCCTCTCGCCTGGTCGGACCAACCGTTTCGCGAATGGTCGAGCAGTCGGCGAACGGTGGCGGCAGGGAAGGTCACCCATGCCGATGGAAAGCCCGCGGACCTCGGCTCGATCTCCTAGCGTACCGGAACCACAGATCGGGGAGGCTCGTGCCGCGGGCCCTTTGGCGGTTCCCCCATGCCCCCTTCCAGGGAAGCCCGATCCTGCCCTAGTCTCTGCAGACCAAGAACGGACGCCTGCCATGATTTACCGCCATCTCTGGATCACCGGGCGCGTCCAGGGCGTGTCCTACCGCGCATGGATGATCGAGCAGGCCGAGTCGCTCGGCATCACCGGCTGGGTGCGCAATCGCGCGGACGGCAGCGTCGAGGCGGTGGTCTCAGGCCCCGCCGAGCAGGTGGACGCACTGGTCGCCCGCACCCATCGCGGCCCGCCCGCCGCGCGCGTGACCGCGGTCATCGTCACCGACACCCCGGCGGCGGTGCATACCGGCTTCGCCAAGCATCCGACCGTCTGATCGCCCGCCGCGGGCTGTCCTACACGCCGGCAAGCTGCTTGGGTGCGGCCATGGACCACGCACGCTTCGCTTCGGCATCCCGCCCCCGCCGCCGCTCGTGCGACGGGGCGTCTTGGACTAACTTTCGCCTAACCTTTCACATGCTGGGACGGTTTGGCCCGGCTCGGCGCGGCAGCCTGCGCGGCGCCAGCCGCAGCACGGCATAGCCCGCCAGGGCCGACAGCAGCGAGCCGGCGAGCACGCCGATCTTGACCTCGTCCACCAGCAGCGGGTCGTTCGGGAAGGCGAGGCCGCCGATGAACAGGCTCATGGTGAAGCCGATGCCCGCCATCAGCGACAGGCCCCAGATCTGGACCCAGCTTGCCCCGCCGGGGCGCGGGGCGAAGCCGGTGCGGTCGGCGATCCAGACGCTTCCGAAGATGCCGATCTGCTTGCCCAGCAAGAGGCCGAGCGCCACGCCCAGCGGCAGCGGGTCGAGCAGCACGCCGGCCGAGATGCCGGCCAGCGACACGCCGGCATTGGCGAAGCCGAACAGGGGGACGATCGCATAGGCGACCCAGGGCTGCAGCGCATGCTCCAGCCGGTGGAGCGGCGAGTCGACCGCGTCGGGGGCGGCGGGAGTGGGCTTGACCGGGATCATCAGCGCGGTCGCGACCCCGGCGATGGTCGCGTGCACGCCCGACAGGAAGACGAAGTACCAGAGCGCCAGCCCGAGCAGGAGATAGGGCGTGAGGGACCGCACCTTGGACTGGTTGAGCACGTACATCGCCGCCAGCACCATCCCGGCCCCGGCCAGCGCCAGGCTGGCGATGCCGTCGGTATAGGCGAGCGCGATGATCGCCACCGCCCCCATGTCGTCGACGATCGCCACCGTGGTCAGGAACAGCTTGAGCGAGGCCGGCGCGCGCGATCCCAGCAGCGCCAGGACGCCGATGGCAAAGGCGATGTCCGTTGCCGCCGGCACCGCCCAGCCGCCCTGCAGGTCGGGCCGGCCGCCGGTCACCGCCAGGTACACCAGCGCCGGCACCACCATGCCGGCCGCCGCCGCGACCACCGGCAGCCGCCGGTGCTGCCAGGTGGCGAGCCGCCCGTCCACGAACTCGCGCTTGATCTCCAGTCCCACGAGCAGGAAGAAGATCGCCATCAGCCCGTCGTTGATCCACAGATGGACCGTCATCGGCCCGTATTTGGGGCTGAGCACCGGACCGGTGGTCCAGTGAAGCAGGTGGAAATAGGATTCGGACAGGCCCGGCAGGTTCGCCACCAGCATCGCCAGCGCGGCCGCGGCGATCAGCAGCACGCCGCCGCCCGCCTCGCTTTTCAGGAACTCGCGAAGCGCGGAACGGGGCGAATGGGGCTTGTCTGGCATCATGGCTCCTGCTGGCGTTCCTGCCGACCTACCGTCGCAAGCGCCCAGGGGCAAACCGCTCGCCCGCGACGGTCACGCGCGGGCGAGCGCCTCCGCGATCAGCGTGCGGCTGTTGTCGATGCCATAGAGCGCGATGAAGCTGCCCATGCGCGGCCCCTGGCTGGTGCCGAGCAGCGTCTCGTAGAGCGCCTTGAACCAGTCGCGCAGCGATTCGAAGCCGCCGGTCTTGCCGATCTCGTAGACCGCGTCCTGGATGGTCTCGGCGCTCGCGTCCGCGGGCATCGCCGCCAGTTCCGCGTCCAGCCGCTCCAGCGCCGCCACCTCGACCCCCTGCGGGGCGCGCCGCTCGGGCTTGTCGGCGACGTCGCGGGTGTAGGCGAGCGCATGGTCGATCAGCCGGTCGAGTGCCGGGTACGCCTCGGGCGAGGCATCGGCGACATAGTTCGCCAGATAGCCCCACACCTGCTCCTTGCTCGCTTCCCCCATGACGCCGACGAGGTTGAGCAGCAGCCCGAAGGTGACCGGCAGCGTCTCTTCCGGCGGCGGGCCGCCGTGGATGTGGTGCACCGGATTGCCCAGCTGCTGCTCGACGGGCTGGTTCGGGTAGTTGCCCCGGAACTGCCAATATTCGTCGATGGCCCGCGGGATCACCCCCAGGTGCAGCTGCTTGGCCTTCTTCGGCTCGCGATAGGCGTAGAAGGCCAGGCTCTCCTCCGGGCCATAGGTCAGCCACTGCTCCAGGCTGAGGCCATTGCCCTTGGACTTGGAGATCTTCTCCCCCTTCTCGTCGAGGAACATCTCGTAGTTGAAGCCTTCCGGCGGGCGGCCGCCGAGCACGCGCGCGATCTTGGACGACTGCACGACCGAGTCGATCAGGTCCTTGCCCGCCATCTCGTAATCGACGCCCAACGCCACCCAGCGCATCGCCCAGTCGACCTTCCACTGGAGCTTCGACCGGCCGCCCAGCGCCGACTGGACGATCCGCTCGCCCCCCGGAACACTGGTGTCTTCGAACGCGATCAGCCCGGCCTCGGCATCGACCACCTCGACCGGCACCTGCAGCACCACGCCCGACTTGGGGCTGACCGGCAGCACCGGCGAATAGGTCGCCTGCCGCTCCTTGCGCAGCGTCGGCAGCATGACGTCCATGATGCCTTGGTAATGGCGCAGCACGCCCCGCAGCGCCTCGTCGAAGCGGCCCGAGGTGTAATAGTCGGTCGAGGACGCGAACTCATAGTCGAAGCCGAAGCGGTCGAGGAATTCGCGCAGCATCGCGTTGTTGTGGTGCGCGAAGCTCTCGTGCGTGCCGAACGGATCGGGCACCTGGGTGAGCGGCTTGCCGAGGTGCTCGGCGAGCATGTCGCGGTTGGGCACATTGTCCGGCACCTTGCGCAGGCCGTCCATGTCGTCGCTGAACGCGATCAGCCGGGTCGGCGTGTCCGACAGCTCGGCAAAGGCTTGGCGCACCATGGTGGTGCGCAGCACTTCGTTGAAGGTGCCGATGTGCGGCAGGCCCGACGGACCATAGCCGGTTTCGAAGATCACCGGCGCGCCGCCGGGCTTGCCTTCGGGATAGCGCTTGAGGAGCTTGCGCGCCTCCTCATAGGGCCAGGCCTTGGACGCGAGGGCGGCGGTACGGAGCGCGGGATCGATCATCCCGGCCCTCTAACCCCTCCGCGCCGCCTTGGCCAAGCCGGAACGCGCAATCCCATGCCGCGACGCAACAAAGCCGCCATTGGTGCGTCTCCCCCGCTCCAGTTCACGCAAGGTGCCCGTTCGTGATCGTCAGTGCCACTCCCCGACTCCGCAACCTCCTGCTGGACGTGTGGAGGCCGCTCGCCGTGCTGTTCGTCTGGGACGTGGCGGTCACCGTCTTCTACTATGTCTTCCCCTTCAAGGCGCCGGCGCTGCCGCTGACCCTGTTCGGCAGCGCGCTGGCGCTGTTCCTCGGCTTTCGCGACAACTCCGCCTATCAGCGCTGGTGGGAAGGGCGCGTGCTGTGGGGCGCGATGATCAACGCCTCGCGCAGCCTGGCGCGCGGGGCGATGGCGTTCCTGCCGATCGACGACAATGGTTCGGCGCGCGACCTGAAGCGCAGCATCGTGCTGCGCCACCTCGCCTATGTCCACGGGCTGCGCTGTCAGCTGCGCCGCCAGGACCCGACGGCGGAGGTGCTGCGCTTCCTCTCGCCGACCGAGGCGGCGGACCCGCTCGCCCGGACCAACATCGCCAACGGGCTGCTCGACGGCACCGCCCGCCGCATCGCGCGGGCGACGCGCGAAGGCTGGATCGACACCATCCAGCAGACCCAGCTCGAACGCATCCTGGTCGACATCGCCAATGCACAAGGCGGCATGGAGCGGATCAAGAACACGCCGCTTCCCAATCAGTATCGCTTCTTCCCGACGCTGTTCACGCGCCTGTTCTGCATCCTCCTGCCGATCGGCCTGGTCGAGACGCTGGGCTGGGCGACGCCGATCGGGTCGAGCCTTGCCGGGCTGATGTTCCTGTCGGTGCTGCGGATCGGCGACGACCTGGTCGATCCCTTTGCCGACTCGATTCACGACGTGCCGATGACGGCGATGTGCCGCACGATCGAGATCGACTTGCTGCAGGCCATCGGGGACGAGGCGCCGGCGCCGCTTCAGCCCGACGACGGCGTGCTGTGGTGATGCCGTTCCGCTTCCGTTCACCGGGAAGCCGGCTATAGAAGAGACCATGCTCCCCTATCCCGCGCTGCACGCAAGCCACGGCGGCATCTGGGTCGCCACGCCCGACGGGGAGGTGCGCGGGATCAGCCGGGGCGAGGCGATCCGGCTGGCCGCCGACACACCGACTCTGGTGCTGAATGCGCCGCTGGTGGCGCAGCGACTCGGCTATGCGGAATTGTCCGGGCTCGACCTCCTCGAGCTCTTCGCCTTCCTGCGCCCCGCCCGCTTCATGGTCCCGACTCCCAAGGGGCTCGCCGCCGTGACGGGTCTGCCCACGCCGGAGAGCGATGCGGCGGTTGCCCCCTTCCTCCGGGACGCCGCCGCCGCGCTCCTGGCCCTCATGGAAGGCGAGTGGCCGGAACGCGAGGGCGCCTGGCACGCCGCCCAGTCGCTGTTCCGGCTGCGCTGGACCTGGGCACCTGCCGTCACCCAGCGCCTGGCGAAGCCGGAGCGCGCCGAGCGCTGGCTGTTCGCCAAGCTCCCCGAGTGGGAGGAACGCGCGCCCCGCCCCGCCCCACGTACCATCGCCGTCGACGGCGCCGACGTAGTCGCCCGCCTCGATGCCCTCACCGGCGCCGGGGCCGAACGCCGGCACGGCCAGCGCACCTATGCCGCCGCCGCCGCCGATGCCTTTGCTCCGCGGGTGGTACGCGACTCGCCCAATCTGGTGCTGGCGGAGGCGGGCACCGGGATCGGCAAGACGCTGGGCTATCTCGCGCCCGCGTCGCTCTGGTCCGAACGGGCAGGCGGCGCCGTCTGGGTGTCGACCTATACCAAGGCGCTCCAGCGCCAGCTCGCACGCGAAGGCGAGCGGCTGTTCCCCGATGAGGAGGAGCGCAAGCGGCGGATCGTTACCCGCAAGGGGCGCGAGAACTACGTCTGCCTGCTCAACCTGGAGGATGCGCTGCAGGGCGGTTTCGCCGGGCGCGCGGCGATCCTGGCGCAGCTCGTCGCGCGCTGGGCCGCCTATACCGCGGACGGCGACATGGTCGGTGGCGACCTGCCCGGATGGCTGCCGACCCTGTTCCGCCGCAACGGCTCGACCGCGCTCACCGACCGCCGCGGCGAGTGCATCTACGCAGGCTGCCCGCATTATCGAAAGTGCTTCATCGAGCGCGCGGCGCGCGCCTCCGCGGACGCCGACCTGGTGATCGCCAACCACGCGCTGGTGATGGTGAACGCCGCGCGCGGCCGCGAATCGGCGACTCGGCCCACGCGCTACGTCTTCGACGAGGGGCATCACCTGTTCGATGCGGCCGACGCGATGTTCTCGGCAGCGTTGACCGGCGCCGAGGCGATCGAATTGCGCCGCTGGGTGCTGGGGCCGGAGGCCAAGGCGCGGGGCCGCAGGCGCGGGCTCGCCGCGCGCCTGTCCGATGTCGCGAGCTACGACGACGGCGGGGCGGAAGCCATCGCCGCCGCGGTGAATGCCGCGCAGGCGCTGCCTTCCGACGGCTGGCTCGGCCGCATCAACGAAGGCGCGCCGTTCGGGCCGGTCGAGACGCTGCTCGCAGCGGTCCGGGGGCTCGTCTATGCGCGCGCACCCGATGCGGGCGAGGCCGGCTATGGGCTGGAGACGGAACTGGCCGAACCCGACCCCGGGCTTGTCGATGCCGCCGGACCGGCAAGCGCGGCGCTGGAGGCCTTGTTGCGCCCGCTGCTGGCGCTCGGCCGCCGGCTCGAGTCGGTGCTGGCGGAGGCACCCGACTGGATGGACGCGCCTGCGCGGGCACGGATCGAAGGTGCGATCGCCTCGCTCGGCTGGCGCGCCGAGACGGTCGGCGCCTGGCTCGCCCTGATCGCGCGGATCGGTGGCCCGAACGATCCCGATTATGTCGACTGGCTCGCGGTCGATCGGGTCGAGGGCCGCGAATATGACGTCGGGCTGCACCGTCACTGGCTTGACCCGAGCCGGCCCTTTGCCGACACCGTGCTCAAGCCAGCACATGGCGCGCTCGTCACCTCGGCCACCCTGAAGGCCGGCGGCGACTGGTCCGTGGCGGAAGCGCGCGCAGGCGCCCCCCACCTGGAGCGGGCGCCGGCTCGCTTCGAGGCCGCAAGCCCCTTCGACTATGCCGGTCAGGCCGAGGTGGTCATCGTCACCGACGTGAAGCGTGGCGACCTGGCGGCGCTCGCCAACGCCTATGCCCGCCTGATCGCGGCGGCCGGCGGCGGCACCCTTGGGCTGTTCACCGCGATCCGCCGCCTGCGGGCCGTGCATGCGCGCATCGCCGATCGGCTGGCGCGCGAGGGCCTCCCGCTGCTCGCCCAGCATGTGGACCCGATCGATACCGGCACGCTGGTGGACATCTTCCGCGACGATCCCCGCGCCTCGCTGATCGGCACCGACGCGCTGCGGGACGGGGTCGACGTGCCCGGCGATTCGCTGCGGCTGGTCGCGATGGAGGGCGTGCCCTGGCCCAAGCCGACCGTGCTCCACGCTGCCCGCCGGCTGGCAGGGGGCGGCAGCGTCTATGACGACCGGATCGTCCGCGCACGCCTCGCCCAGGCGTTCGGACGTCTGATCCGCCGTGCGGACGACCGCGGCATGTTCGTGCTGCTGTCGGCGGCCATGCCCTCGCGCCTGCTCACCGCCTTCCCGGAAGGAACGCCGGTGTCGCGCACGACGCTCGACGAGGCGGTCGAGCGCGCATCGCGGCTTTCCCTCGCCCGCCCCTTGGGGCATGAGGCGGCGACCGCCTGACGCCTCGCCCGACGGAAATGCCATGAAGACCCTGACGCTGCTTCGCCACGCCAAGTCCGGCTGGGACGATCCCGTCGCGCGGGACTTCGACCGCCCGCTCAATGCCAAGGGTGCCCGCGCGGCCGAGACCATGGGCCGCCACCTGCGCGGGCTGGGCCTCGCCTTCGACCTGGTGGTCGCCTCCCCGGCAGTGCGGGTGCAGGAGACGCTGGACCATTTCGCTGGCGGTCTGGGAGAGACGCTGGCGCCCGAGTGGGACCGCCGGCTTTACCTGGCCTCGGAAGCGACGCTCCTCGATGTCGTGCGGGCTCTGCCGGACACCGCCGAGCAGGTTCTGCTCGTCGGCCACAATCCCGGTCTCGAAGAACTGGTGCTGCTCCTCGCCGAAGCGGGCGCGCTGCGGCAGGACGTGGCGGAGAAGTTCCCCACCGCAAGCGTGGCGGTGCTGGAAGTGGCGCCGCACTGGAGCGAGGCGCGCGATGGCGAGGCGACGCTCGTGCGCTTCATCCGCCCCCGCGACGTCGACCCCAGTCTGGGACCGGATTTCGGCTAACGCTCAGCGGGCGTCCGCGGCCAGTGCATCTGCCAGCATCGCCCGGATGCGAAGCAGCGGATCCTGGACCACCGGCTTGCCGCGCTCGGCTGCCAGTAGGGTCTGCACTCCGCGGATCGTGTAGCCCTCGTCGCTCAGTAACTGGTGGATCCGCCGCACCAGCGCGACGTCCTCGGGCCGATAATAGCGGCGCTGCCCCGCCCGGGTGACCGGCCGCAGCTCGGAGAAACGGCTTTCCCAATAGCGCAGCCGGTGCTGGGGCAAGCCCAGCTCAGCCGCGACCTCGCCGATCGTGCGAAAGGCCGTCGCCGATTTCTCGGACACGGCGCGGGCCCTCAGCTGGCAGCGACGATGCGGTCGCGCATCATCTGGCTGGCGCGGAAGGTCAGCACCCGGCGCGGCGCAATCGGCACCTCCACCCCGGTCTTGGGATTACGGCCCACGCGCTCGCCCTTGTCGCGCAGCACGAAGCTGCCGAAGCCGGAAATCTTGACGTTCTCGCCCTTGTGCAGCGCCTCGCACATGTGGCGCAGGATCTCCTCCACCAGCTTGGCCGAATCGGCACGTGAAAGGCCGACCTCCTTGTGCAGCGCCTCTGCGAGGTCCGCGCGTGTCAACGTCCCGCCCGCAGTCATGGCAAACCCCCTACCCAGTGGATGCGCCAAGCCGCGTACCACAAGGATGCTCTCGTTCAAACTACCAGCTGCCCGCCGTGCTCCGGCCGGCTGCCGCTCAGAAGCGGACCACCGCCGCGCCCCAGGTGAAACCGCCGCCCATCGCCTCGAGGACGATCAGGTCGCCGCGCCGGATCCGGCCGTCGCGGACCGCCGTATCGAGCGCCAGCGGGACAGAAGCAGCCGAGGTATTGGCATGCTGATCCACGGTGACGACGACCTTCTCCGGTGCGAGGCCGAGCTTGCGCGCGGTCGCTTCCAGGATGCGGGCATTCGCCTGATGCGGCACCACCCAGTCCACATCCGCGGAGGTGAGCCCGGCGGTTCCAAGCGACTCCTCCATCACCTGTGCCAGGTTGACGACCGCGTGGCGGAAGACCTCCCGCCCCTTCATCCGCAGCTTGCCGACCGTGCCGGTCGTGGAGGGACCGCCGTCGACATAGAGGAGACCGTTGTGGCGGCCGTCAGCGTGGAGCTTGGTCGCGAGGATACCCGGCGCGTCCGCATCTTCGGATACCCGCGCCTCGAGCACCACGGCACCGGCACCGTCGCCGAACAGCACGCAGGTTGCGCGGTCCTCCCAATCCAGGATGCGGCTGAACGTCTCCGCGCCGATCACCAGCGCGCGCTGATGTGCGCCCGCGCGGATCATGCTGTCGGCGACCTGCACCGCATAGAGGAAGCCGGAGCACACCGCCGCGACGTCGAACGCGACGCAGTCGTTGATGCCAAGCGCTGCCTGGACCGTCGTCGCGGTCGCGGGAAACGTCTGGTCGGGCGTGGCGGTCGCGAGAACGATCAGGTCGATCGCGTCCGCTTCCAGCCCGGCTGCCGCAATCGCCTTGCTCGCCGCCTCGATCGCCAGCGAGGAGGTCGTCTCGCCCTCCTCCGCGATGTGGCGGAACCGGATACCGGTCCGTTCGACGATCCATTCGTCCGTCGTGTCGACCCGCTCCGCAAGCTCGGCATTGGAGACGCGGCGCTTGGGAAGGGCGGAGCCGGTGCCGGCGATCACGGAGCGACGAATCATGCGGCCTTCGCTTCGATCGCTGCCAGGTCTTCAGCGATCCGATGGGTTAGGTTGTTGCGCACCAGCTTGGCAGCGACCTCGATCGCGTTCGATACGCCGGCGGCGTTCGCACCGCCATGGCTCTTCACCACCAGGCCGTTCAAGCCCAGGAAGATCGCCCCGTTGTGATTATTGGGGTCGAGGTGATGCCGCAGCAGATCGGTGGCGGGCTTCGAGATCAGGAAACCGATCTTGGAGCGGACGGAGCTGCGGAAGGCGCGCTTGAGCAGGTCTGCCACGAAACGGGCGGTACCCTCGGCGGTCTTGAGCGCGATGTTGCCCGAAAAGCCGTCGCACACCACCACGTCCACTTCGCCACGCGAGAGGCGGTCGCCCTCGATGTACCCCGTGAAGGTGAGCGGCAGGTGCGTGGAGGCGCGGATCGCCGCAGCCGCATCGCGGACGCTGTCGATTCCCTTCATGTCCTCGGTGCCGATGTTGAGCAGCGCGACGCGCGGGCTCTCCAGGTCCAGCACGGCGCGGGCGTAGGCCGCCCCCATGACCGCGAACTGGACGAGGTTGCGCGCGTCGCACTCGGCATTGGCGCCGAGGTCGAGCATCACCAGGTCGTTCTCGCCCAGGCTGGGGAGCAGCGCTGCCAGCGCCGGCCGGTCGATCCCCGGCATGGTGCGCAGCGCGAGCTTGGCCATCGCCATCAGCGCGCCGGTGTTGCCCGACGACACCGCGGCAGCTGCCCGGCCCTTCTTCACCAGATCGATGGCAATCCCCATCGACGTGGTGCGGGCGCGACGGATCGCCTGGCTCGGCTTGTCCGAAGACCCGACCAGTTCCGGCGCGTGGACCACCTCCGACGCAGCGGTGAGATTGGGGTGCGACTGGAGACCAGCGCGAATCGCCGTCTCGTCGCCCACCAGCAGGAACCGCAAGCCCGGATTGCGGCGACGCGCCTGGGCGACGCCGGCAAGCATCACCGCAAGGCCCTCGTCACCGCCCATCGCATCGACGGCGATCCACGAGTCCTCGGCCACCACGCCAGCGCCTCCGTTTGCGGTCAGCCTCAGCCCTCGACCGAGACGATCTCGCGCCCGTTATAGTGGCCGCATGCGTTGCACAGGTTGTGCGGGCGCTTCAGCTCGCCGCAGTTCGGGCACTCCTGGAACGACTCGACCGAGAGCGAGTCGTGCGCGCGCCGCATGCCCCGGCGGGAGGGCGAGGTCTTTCTCTTGGGAACTGCCATGTCGGCACCTTTACCGGAAATCTAAGGATCGTTGGCCGTGAAATACCCAACGTTCGACCGGGCAAGCAGGGCCGGGCGACCGGCCGCTCGCCGGACCGGCAGCATGGGCCATGTCACGAAGCGAGCCGCGCCTATAGCGTTTTTGGCAGTGGTTGCAAGCTTGTGGCGGGAACGCGCCTCAGCGGCCGTTCGAATCTTACCTTCCGGCCAGCACCGAATCGGACACGAACGGGTTGCTATGCCGCTCCTGCCCGAAGCGCCCGGGCTGCCCGTGACCGGGGATGAAGCTGGTATCGTCCCCCATCGGCCACAGCTTGGTGACGATCGAGTCGATCAGCGCCTCATGATTCGACAGCGGGAAGTCCGTCCGCCCGACCGAGCCCGCGAACAGCACATCGCCGACCAGCGCGAACTTGGTGCCAGGATGGTGGAAGACGACGTGCCCCGGGGTGTGCCCGGGCGTCTCGTACACGTCGAACGCGACCTCCCCCACCGTCACCTGATCGCCTTCGACCAGCCACCGATCGGGTTCGAACGGCACTCCGCGCAGACCCCAGCGCTTGCCGTCCTCGTCGAGGCGGGCGATCCAGAAACGGTCCGCCTCATGCGGCCCCTCGATCGGCACGCCCAGTGCGTCCGCGAGCGGCTTCGCCTCGCCGCAATGGTCGATGTGGCCGTGGGTCAGCAGAATCTTCTCGATCGTGATGCCGTTCTGCTCGGCCGCCTGGCGAAGCCGGTCGAGGTCGCCGCCGGGATCGACAAAGGCGCCGCGCATCGTCTTGGTGCACCACAACAGCGTGCAGTTCTGCTGGAGCGGCGTGACCGGCACGATCGCCGCACGGATGGGAGAAGGCGTCATTCGGACGGGATAGGCGCGCATGCGGGCTTGCGGCAAGCGCCGCGCCGCTGCAATCCGCAGGGGGAATGCTCTTGCACGACGCCATGCCCTTCGTCCTGCTGGACGACGCCCGCCCCGGCGGGACGGCCCGGCTGTACCGGAACCCGCGCGCCATCGTGCAGGCGGATACTCCCGAGGATGTCGCGCCGCTGCTGCAAGCGCTGGATGACGCTCGACAAGAGGGACGGGCGGTTGCCGGCTTCCTGAGGTACGAGGCCGGGCGGGTGATCGAGGGCATGGCAACCGCCCCTGCCGAGGCGCTGCCGCTTGGCTGGTTCGGCATCTTCGACGCATACGAGCGGCTGGATGCCGATGCGCTTGCCACGCTGCTTCCGGATCCGGCCGGCGCCTGGATCGGCACGCCCGAGCCCGAGCTGGACTACGCGCGCTACGCGGAGGCCTTCGATCGCGTCCGAAGGTGGATCGAGGCGGGGGACATCTACCAGGCCAACCTGACCTTCCGCGCGACCGCTCCTGTCCTGGGCGACCCGCGCGCGCTCTATGCGGCGATCCGGCCGCGCGCGGGGGCAGGCCATGGCGCGCTGGTTTGGACCGGCACCGAATGGCTGCTCTCCTTCTCCCCGGAACTGTTCTTCCGGATCGATGGCACCACCCTTTCCGCCCGCCCGATGAAGGGGACCGCTCGTCGGGACCGAGACCCGGTCCGCGACGCAGCGGCCGCAGCCGCCCTTGCCGAGGATCCGAAACAACGCGCCGAGAATCTGATGATCCTCGACCTGTTGCGCAACGACATCGCGCGGGTCGCCGTCGCCGGCAGCGTCGAAGTACCCGAACGCTTCGTGGTCGAACGCTACCCGACGGTGCACCAGATGGTCTCCAGCGTGCGCGGCGTTCTGGCGCCCGGAGGCAGCCCCGCCCGGGCGCTGGCGGCGCTGTTCCCCTGCGGCTCCGTGACCGGCGCACCGAAGCGCCGGGCGATGGAGGTGATCGAAGCGGTGGAGAGATCGCCGCGCGGAATCTACACCGGCGCGATCGGCCGCATCGACGCGAATGGCGACGCCGCGTTCAACGTCGCCATCCGGACCCTCCACCTGAAGCCCGATGCGGATGCCGCGACGCTGGGACTCGGCTCTGGGGTCGTCGCCGATTCGACGTCCGCGGCCGAGTGGCGCGAGTGCCACGACAAGGCCCGCTTCCTGACCAGCGGCCAACGTCGCTTCGATCTGATCGAGACCATGGCGTTCGACCCGCACCATGGGATTTCGCTGCTGGAGCGACACCTGGAGCGGCTGAAGGCGAGCGCACGGCGCCTGGGCTTCGCCTTTGATCGTCATGCCGCGCGCAACGAACTGCAAGCGGCCACCTTCCGGCTGGAGCAGCCTTCGCGCGTCCGACTGCTGCTGTCCCCCACTGGCGCGATCGCCATAGAGGCAGGGCCACTGCCGCCGGCGCCCTCCGAGCCTGTCTCGGTCGCGCTGGTACCGCTGCCGGTGTCCCCTGCCGATTTCCGCCTGCGCTACAAGACGAGCGATCGCGCCATTTACGACGGCGCCCGCCAGGGCACCGGGTGCTTCGACGTGGCGTTCGTCGCGCCCGACGGACAGGTCACGGAGGGCAGCTTCACCTCCGTCTTCGTCGAGCGCGACGGCCTGCTTCATACGCCGCCGCTCTCCGCCGGGCTGCTGCCGGGGGTGTTGCGGGCGGAGTTGCTTGGCGCGGGCCGCGCAGTGGAGGCGGTGGTGCGACCCGCCGATCTCGCGCAAGGTTTTTACGTCGGCAATGCCGTTCGCGGACTTATTCGTGCGCAGTTGGTTGCGGAGCCCCCCTCCCCCCGCTAAGGCGCCAGCGCCTTTTCTCCAGCGGGAATTCCGATGAAGACCTCTGCCGCGCTCGACCGTATCAGCCCCTCGCCCACGCTCGCCATCACCTCCAAGGTGCTCGAGCTCAAGCGCCAGGGCGTCGACGTGATCGGCCTGGGTGCCGGCGAACCCGACTTCGACACGCCCGACTTCGTCAAGGAAGCCGCCATCGAGGCGATCCGCGCGGGCAAGACGAAATACACCAACGTCGACGGCACGGCCGAGCTGAAGGAGGCGATCGTCGCCAAGTTCAAGCGCGACAACGGCCTCGACTATGCGGTCAACCAGATCAGCGTGAACGTCGGCGGCAAGCACACGCTGTTCAACGCGATGGTGGCGACGGTGAACCCGGGCGACGAGGTGATCGTACCGGCGCCTTATTGGGTGAGCTATCCGGATGTGGTGCAGTTCGCAGGCGGAACGCCGGTGGTCGTTCAGGCCGGTGCCGACCAAGGCTACAAGCTGCGTCCCGAGCAGCTGGAGGCGGCGATCACCCAGCGCACCAAGTGGGTGATCCTGAACTCGCCGTCCAACCCGACGGGCGCCGCCTACACGGTCGAGGAGCTCCGCGCGCTTGGCCAGGTGCTCGAGCGCCATCCGCATGTCTGGGTCTTCGCCGACGACATGTACGAGCACATCCTCTACGACGATTTCGAGTTCGCCACGATCGCGCAGGCGTGCCCTTCGCTCTACGAGCGCGTGCTGACCGTGAACGGCTGCTCCAAGGCCTATGCGATGACCGGCTGGCGGATCGGCTTCGCCGGCGGTGCGGCCTGGCTCATCAAGGCGATGTCGAAGCTGCAGTCGCAATCGACCTCGAACCCCTGCTCGATCGCACAGGCGGCAGCGGTGGCGGCGCTCAACGGCGACCAGAGCTTCCTGAAGGCGCGCGCCGCGGCGTTCCAGAAGCGTCGTGATCTGGTCGTCGGCATGCTCAACGCCATCGAGGGCGTGACCTGCCCGACGCCCGAGGGCGCCTTCTACGTCTACCCCGAAGTGTCCGGGCTGATCGGCAAGACTGCACCGAACGGCCAGGTGATCGCCACCGACGAGGATTTCGCCGGCTATCTGTTGTCCGACGCAAAGGTCGCGGTGGTGCACGGCGCCGCCTTCGGCCTCTCGCCTGCGATGCGGATCAGCTACGCCACCTCGGAAGACGTGCTGCGCGAGGCGTGCACGCGGATCCAGGCGGCCTGCGCCGCGCTTCGCTAGCAGGCGTTCCTTTCCGTATTTTCCGCCGCGTCTCGGCGCGGTGGAACTTCTTTGCACCGCAGCGTTTCGCGCGCGTGGCTTGCGGAGCCAGGTCGGCGATGCCAACTGGCGATGAACGGCAAGGCCAGCCCCGGTTCAGCCCCGGCGGCCTATTCCCGAACAGCGAACGACACGGAGTCGCAAGCAGCTGCAGTCCGCAGGTGCTTGTGGCGCGGTAATGGAACGACCCTGATGACGCAGAACAAGCCCCGCCCCGGTTTCTTCCGGCTTTTCCTCAGCGGCTTTGCACTTGGCGCCGTAGCGCTGGTGAGCGTGCAGGTCGCGCAGCCGGCGCAGGCATCCTCCTGGGAAGCTCCTGTCCAGACCGCAAACTGATCTCCAGGCGACGAGCCCTGCCCCTGTTGATCGGCGAGAACGCCCCCATATCCGCGGCATGCGCCGCATCTCTGCCCTGATCCTCACCGCCGCCCTTGGGGCCGGTGGTCCCGCCCAGGCCGAACGCGCGGTCGCGATACCCGCCGTCGAACATGAGATCCCGTCCAGCGGCAGCCGCGCGGTTGCCGTATTCGCAGGGGGCTGCTTCTGGGGACTGGAAGCGGTGTTCGAACAGGTGAAGGGCGTTGCTTCCGTAACCAACGGCTATGCCGGCGGCACGCAGGCGACCGCCAACTACGCGCAGGTGTCGACCGAGCGCACCGGCCATGCCGAGGCGGTCCGCATCACCTATGATCCGCGGGTCGTCAGCTACGGGACGCTGTTGCGCGTCTTCTTCTCGGTGGCACACGATCCCACGCAGCGGGATCGCCAGGGACCCGACCACGGACCCAGCTACCGTTCCGCGATCTTTCCCCAGGATGCCGGGCAGCGTGCGACGGCGATCCGCTACATCCGACAGCTGGACGCCACGAAGCGCTTTGCCGGGCCGATCGCCACCCGCATCGAGGGAGGCAGGTTCTTCCCGGCAGAGGGCTATCATCAGGATTTCGCCCGCCGCAATCCGCGCTACCCGTACATCGTGCGCTGGGATGCACCCAAGGTGGCAGCATTCCGTGCCGCCTTTCCGACTCTCGCGCGTTGAGGTTCAGATCAGCGCGAGCGCCGAAAGCTCACCGATGAGCCGCGGCGGCAACTCGGCGATCCCGGCGCTGCCCTGGCCGAGGTCGGGCGGCGCATCGGCTGCCTCCAGATAGCGCCAGCCCTGGTGCGCGCGCTTCGGCCGCGCCTGCACCAGCACGAGGTCGGCTGCGAGGTGAATCGCCACGCGTCCGCCGTCCGCCTCGCCGAAGCCCAGGATCGGCGAGCGCGCGACCAGCTGGTGCTTGAGGATCCAGAACAGCGAGCCGCCCTCGATCTCAGCGGCGCGCTTGGGCAGGTAGCGCGTCGTCAGGGCGCCGCCCTCGGCCGCGCGCAGGCGCAGCCGTTCGGCGAGATGATCGACGCTTTCGATCGCGAATGCGACCTTGGTGAGATGGAGTGGCACGTCGTGGATTTGGGGATTGAGGCGGCCGCGCTCAAGTCAGCCGGTGAGCCCCGCCACCGTCGCCAGGCCGAGGAAGGCCAGGAAACCCATCGAGTCCGTGGTCATCGTCACGAACACGGACGAGGCGACGGCCGGATCGGCGCCGAACCGCTCGAGCGTCAGCGGCACCAGAACTCCGGCGAGCCCCGCGATGAGGATGTTCGTCATCATCGCCGCACCGATCACCACACCCAGCCAGGGATTGCCGAACACCAGGCTCACGCCGATACCGATCAGCAGGGCGATGGTGGCACCGTTCATCAGCGCCACCTGAATCTCGCGCAGGATCGATCGGACCGTGTTCGACTGGGTGAGCTGGTTGGTCGCAAGCGCGCGCACCGTCACGGCCATGGTCTGGGTGCCGGCGTTGCCGCCCACCCCCGCCACGATCGGCATCAGCGTCGCCAGCGCCACCATCCGCGCGATCGTGTCCTCGAACAGCGCGATGATGGTGGAGGCGACCAGTGCGGTGAAAAGGTTGGCGACCAGCCAGCGCACGCGGGTGCGATAGCGTTCCAGCACCGGCTGGTTGATGTCGCCCTCGCCCGCACCCGACAGCAGCAGCGCGTCCTCGCCCGCCTCTTCCTGGATGATGTGGACGATGTCGTCGACGGTGATGACGCCGACCAGGCGACCGCTGCCATCGACGACCGCCGCGGAGATCAGCGCGTACTTCTGGAAGCGTAGCGCCACCTCCTCCTGGTCCATGTCGACCGGGATCAGCGTCTGCTCGCGCTTCATCACATCGCTGATCGACACGGAGCGCGGCGAGCGCAGGATCCACGAGAGCTGGCAGGTGCCGACCGGGCGATGCGCCGGATCGACCACGAAGATTTCCCAGAAATCGGTGGCCAGCGACTCGCTGCCGCGCAGGAAGTCGAGCACGTCGCCGACGCTCCAATGCTCGGGCACCGCGATCAGCTCGCGCTGCATCAAGCGGCCGGCCGATTCCTCGGGATAGCTCAGCGCTTCTTCGATCGCGGCGCGGTCGTCCGGATCGAGCGCGCGCAGCACCGCGCGCTGATCCGTCTCGTCCAGGTCCTCGATGATCGCGACCGCGTCGTCGGTATCGAGTTCGGCGGCGAGATTGGCGACCTGGTGCGGCTCCAGCGCATCGATCAGGGCGTCGCGCACCCAGTCGTTCATCTCCGCCAGCACGTCGCCGTCCAGGCGATCGGCCACGGCGGAGGCGAGCGCCGGACGCTGTTCGCCGGGCACCAGCTCGAACAAGTCGGCCAGATCGGCCGGGTGCAGCGGCTCGACCAATGCGCGCACCGTCTCGACATCGTCCGCTTCGACCGCATCGAGCACCGCGGAGACGAACTCGGGCTTCAGCCGGTCGTCGGCGTCGAGTTCGCTTTCGGCGATGTCGTGGGCGGGAAGCTCGGTCTCGCTCATGGCTCGGCTCCCTCGCTGGCGTTGCGCGCCCGCTCTAGCGGCGGCGGCCGCGGTTGCAACCTCCAGGCCGCGGCTCTACGGACGGGATTCCCTATTTTTCCTGATTTCCGGAGCGTTTATGTCCGATCTTCCCAGCACGCTCGTGATGACGCTCGACACGGGCGAAGTGCGTATCCGGCTGCGCCCGGACCTGGCGCCCAAGCATGTCGAGCGGATCACCAAGCTCGCCGACAGCGGCTTCTACGACAATGTCGTGTTCCACCGCGTGATCGCGGGCTTCATGGCGCAGGGCGGCGATCCGACCGGCACCGGCACCAGCGGCTCCAAGGAGCCCAACCTGCCGGCCGAGTTCAGCCGCGAGCCGCACGTCCGCGGCACCTGCTCGATGGCGCGCACGATGGACCCGAACTCGGCCAACAGCCAGTTCTTCATCTGCTTCGACGACGCCCGTTTTCTGGACGGCCAGTACACCGTCTGGGGTGAAGTGATCGAGGGCATGGACGCCGTGGACGCGCTCCCCAAGGGTGAGCCGCCGCGCCAGCCCGGCAAGATCCTCAAGGCCCGCAGCGAGGCCTGATGCTGTGAAAGCCGGTCGCCAGGTCGCGGCCGGCTTTTTCCCTGGACGAACGTGCGATCGTCCATTTCCGGCGAAGGGTGAGGGACCCAGGGTCCCGCAACCACGGCCGGCGGCGTCCGCGCTCCGAAGCTGCTGCCTGCGCAGGAGCACGGATGCGGCCCAACGTCACATATTCTCCGCACCCAGCGCTTGAATCAGCCAGTCGTGGAAGAGCCGCGCCGGCTCCTGCTGCATCATGCGGGGGCGGCAGACGAACCAGTGGCTGTAGGTGCTCTCAACCGACATATCGAACAGCCGCACGAGCCGTGTGTCACGTGCCTCCTCGAAATGCGACTCGAGCATGAAGGCGACGCCCAGCCCCTGCGCCGCCGCCTCCAGCATCAAGGCGCCGGAATCGAAAAAGTCCGTCGCCGCCGGCTCCAGATAGGGGAGCCCGGCCGCCTGCCGCCAGTCGGTAAAGGTGTCGGGCATGTCCCGATGGATCAGCGCGGTAAGCTTGGCCAATTGCTTGGGATCGGTGAGCGGCATCTCCTCCACCAGCGCGCGCGACGCGATCGCGTAGACGCGGTTCCGGTCCAGGCGCCGCGAATAGAGCGCCGGGTCGATCGTATGGCCAAGGACGATTCCGACGTCGATGCCGTCGCCGAGCCGCGCAAGGCTGTGGCCCGCCGTATCGACGTCGAGATGCAGTTCGGGATGGCGCCGCTTGAGATCCCCAAGGCGCGGCATCAGCTTCTGGGTCGCGAACAGCGGCAGCACGCCCAGTCGCAGGCGCAACAGGTCCGACCCTGCCGACATGCGCTCGACCGCGTCCGACAGTGTGTCGAGCGCGTGCGAGATCATCCCCAGCAGCCGCTCACCGTCATGGTTGAGGCGGAGCGCCTGGTGCCGCCGCTCGAACAGCGGCTTGCCGATGAATCGCTCCAGCGCCTGGACCCGCCGGCTGAGCGCGGGGCTCGACAAGGCCAGCTCCTCGGCTGCCGCCTTGATCGATCCGAGTCGGGCGACATGCACGAATGCCTCGATCGCCGTGAGAGGAGGAAGGCGCCGCATCTGCTCCTGCCTTGTTGTTGCACCGCATCATAACCGCCGGGTGCGATAGCGATAGCACCGCTCTGCGCAGAGCAATTTAGCTCTTTGGTTGCAGATTCTGCAACCGCAGTCTTTTCTTTCGCATTTGCACAAAAAAGGTCCGGACCGCATACGGAACAGGCCTTTCAGGCATCCTCTCCTAAACCTTTCACGGCCGGTCCTCGCGACCGGCCTTTTTTTTGCGCCTTGCCCGGCGAACCCTCGATCCTATCTCCCGCACTCGTTTCGAGAAGGTGAAAGGATGCCGATGGCCGACGACGACTCGCAAGCGCGCCGGATACAGGTGGCGAATTCGCGGCCTGAGGACAGCGGCCGCGGCATCGCCCACCTGCCGCGCGCCCTGATGGCGTCATTGGGGGTCGCAGAAGGCGACGTGATCGAGATCGTCGGCAAGCGGACGACGCCGGCACGCGCGGTCGGACCCTATGGCGAAGACGAGGGCCTGGACCTGGTGCGATTGGACGGCCTCCAGCGCGCCAATGCAGGCGTCGGCGCGGGCGATTTCGTCGAGGTTCGTCGCGTCGAGTCGAAGCCCGCCGCCCGCGTGATCTTCGCCCCCGCGCAGCAGAATCTCCGCCTTCAGGGATCCAGCAACGCGCTGAAGCGCACGTTCTTCGGCCGCCCCTTCTGCCAGGGCGACGTGGTGGCGACCGCAGGACACCAGCGGGTGACGGACCCTGCGATCCAGCGCTTCGTCAACGCGCCCGCCTATGCGCTGCAGGAAATCCGCCTCGCCGTGGTGTCTTCGACCCCGAAGGGCGTGGTGCACATCGACGAGAATACCGAGATCGAGCTGCGGCCCGAATATGAGGAACCGCGCGAGGCGCGCCGCGCCGACGTCACCTATGACGACATCGGCGGCATGGCGGCAACGATCGACCAGCTGCGCGAGATGGTCGAGCTGCCGCTGCGCTACCCCGAGCTGTTCCAGCGGCTGGGCGTCGATCCGCCCAAGGGCGTGCTGCTCCACGGCCCGCCCGGCACCGGCAAGACACGCCTCGCGCGCGCGGTCGCCAACGAAAGCGATGCCGACTTCTTCCTGATCAACGGCCCGGAGATCATGGGCTCCGCGTACGGCGAGTCGGAAAAGCGGCTGCGCGAGGTGTTCGAGGAAGCGAGCCAGAACGCGCCGTCGATCGTGTTCATCGACGAGATCGACTCGATCGCGCCCAAGCGCGGGCAGGTATCGGGCGAGGCCGAGAAGCGGCTCGTGGCGCAGCTGCTGACGCTGATGGACGGGCTGGAGGCGCGCGCCAATGTGGTGGTGATTGCCGCAACCAACCGTCCCGAGGCGATCGACGAGGCGCTGCGCCGTCCCGGCCGCTTCGACCGCGAGATCGTGGTCGGCGTGCCCGACGAGCGCGGCCGTCGCGAGATCCTGGGCATTCACACCCGCGGCATGCCGCTGGGCGAGGGGGTCGACCTCAGCGAACTGGCGCGGACCACCTATGGCTTCGTCGGTGCAGACCTGGCGGCGCTGACCCGCGAGGCCGCGATCGAGGCGGTGCGGCGGATCATGCCGCAGCTCAACCTGTCCGAGCAGACGATCCCCGCGGAGGTGCTCGACACGCTGTCGGTCGGCCGCGAGGATTTCCTGGAGGCGTTGAAGCGCGTCCAGCCTTCGGCGATGCGCGAGGTGATGGTACAGGCGCCGACCGTCCGCTGGGAGGACGTCGGCGGGCTGGACGACGCACAGATGCGACTCAAGGAAGGCGTCGAGCTGCCGCTCAAGTCGCCTGATGCGTTTCGCCGGCTTGGCATCCGCCCGGCCAAGGGTTTTCTCCTCTATGGCCCCCCGGGCACCGGCAAGACGCTGCTCGCCAAGGCGGTCGCGCGCGAGGCGGAGGCGAACTTCATCGCCACCAAATCGAGCGACCTCTTGTCCAAATGGTATGGCGAAAGCGAGCAGCAGATCGCACGGCTGTTCGCCCGTGCCCGTCAGGTGGCGCCCTGCGTGATCTTCATCGACGAGCTCGACAGCCTGGTACCGGCACGCGGAGGCGGCATGGGCGAGCCGCAGGTCACCGAGCGGGTGGTGAACACCATCCTGGCCGAGATGGACGGGCTCGAAGAGCTCCAGTCGGTGGTGGTGATCGGGGCGACCAACCGGCCGAACCTGGTCGATCCGGCGCTGCTGCGCCCGGGCCGGTTCGACGAGCTGGTCTATGTCGGGGTTCCAGACCAGGGTGGCCGGCGACGGATCCTGTCGATCCAGACCGAGAAGATGCCGATCGCGGACGACGTCGACCTCGATGCGATCGCCGCCGAAACAGAGCGCTTCACCGGCGCGGACCTGGAGGATGTGGTGCGGCGTGCGGGCCTGATGGCGCTGCGCGAGTCGCTGTCGAACACCACGGTGCGCATGTCCCACTTCCGCCAGGCGCTCGGGGAGTCCCGCGCGTCGGTGACGGCGGAGATGGAGCAGGAGTATCGGCAGATGTCCGCCAAGCTGAAGCAGGATGCGGTCGCGATCCAGCCGATCGGCTTCATCGCACCGGGAATGGTGCAGCCGCGCGGCGAAAAGCACTGACGGAATCGCGCGCCGCCTCCTGCACGGAGGCGGCCCGCGCATCCGATGGGAAGGGCGTCGTTCGCCGCGCTGTGGTACCGCATCGCGTCACGACGAAACCGTTCGGCTTGCATCTTCGTTTCGGTTTTGCGACGACAACTTCGACGCGGCTGCGGCCGCCCCGCCCAAGGATTTCCATGAACACCAGTTCCACAACCGCCAGCCGACGGAGCCCCAAGCGCGTTCCTTCCCCGGCGGGCATGTTCCTGCGCGGATTCGTGAAGCATCCGGTGATGGTGGGATCGGTGATCCCCTCTTCGGGCAAGCTGATCCGCAAGATGCTGGCGCCGGTCGACTGGGCCAACACCAAGGTGTTCGTCGAATATGGTCCGGGCGTGGGCACCTTTTGCCGCCCGATCCTCGAACGGATGGCGCCGGACGCGCAGCTGATCGCGATCGATACCAATCCCGAGTTCATCGATTACCTGAACGGCACGATCCTCGACTCGCGCTTCTCGGCGGTGCACGCCTCGGCGGCCGACGTGGTCCAGATCGTGGCCGACCACGGCCATGCCAACGCCGACTATGTGCTGTCCGGCCTGCCGTTTTCGACCCTGCCCCCGGGCATCGGCGATAAGATCGCCACTGCCACCGCAGAGGTGTTGCGGCCAGGCGGTGCTTTCCTAGTCTATCAGTTCAGCCCCAAGGTCCGCGACTTCCTCTCGCCCAATTTCGAGCGGATCGACCATGACATGGAGTGGTGGAACGTTCCGCCGGCGCAGCTGTATTGGGCCTGGAAGGACTAAGCCTTCAGGGCGCGCTGCCCTTCCCGCGTTGAAGTTCCCGAGGGGCCGCGTGCACAGCCACGCGGCCCCTCGTCAATTCCACTGGTTGACGCGGGGCCGGGGGCACAACACATCTAGTTCATGGACTATCTGAACCTGTCGGAATCCGAGTGGCGCAAGCGACTGTCGCCCGAGGCCTATCATGTGCTGCGGGAGGCGGGGACCGAACGCGCCTTTGCCGGCCATTACAACGACAACAAGGTCGACGGTATCTATCGCTGCGCCGGATGCAGCAACGAGCTGTTCGACAGCCTCGACAAATATGATTCTGGGTCCGGCTGGCCGAGCTTCACCCAGCCTATCGCCGAGGACCGGGTCACCAACCATAGCGATACTAGTCACGGCATGCGTCGCGTGGAAACGCGCTGCGCGCGCTGCGACGGGCATCTGGGCCATGTTTTCCCGGACGGGCCGCCGCCCACGGGCCTGCGCTATTGCATGAACTCGGTCGCGCTGGACTTCCGCCCACGCACCCAGAGCGGCGGCTGATCGCAAGAACGGTGTTGCGTGCTTGTGGGCGGCGCCCGCAGCGCGTAATCCGGCACGGCTTCCATGGCCACCCGCACCCGTAAACGCCCGCCCGCGCCCCGGTGGCGCCGCATCCTGCTCTGGACCCTGGGTTCGGGGCTTGCCCTGCTGTTGCTCGCCGCCCTCGGCCTCACCGTCGCGGTGATGAACGCGCGGGCCAATCTGCCGAGCTTCGGGGAACTGAAATCTTCCCCGAACGGGCAGATGATCCGGGTACGCGCCGCCGACGGCACGATCCTCGTTTCGCTGGGGCCGAGCTATGGCGAGTGGATCCCGTACGACGAGATCCCGCCGGTGATGCGCGATGCGATGGTTGCCGTGGAGGACCGGCGCTTCCGCTCACATTGGGGCGTGGACCCGGTCGCCATCGCGCGCATTATCAAGTTCGCGATCGACAACCACGGCAACGGCCGGCGCCTGCAGGGCGCGTCCACGATCACCCAGCAGGTGGCGCGCACCATCTTCCTGTCGAACAGCTATACGGTGAGCCGGAAGCTGCGTGAGGTCGTGCTGGCGCTGGCGCTCGAACGCAAGTTCACCAAGGACCAGATCCTCGAGCTCTACCTCAACAAGGTCTATTTCGGCGGGGGCGCCTATGGGATCGACGCGGCTTCGCGGCGTTTCTTCGGCCATCCCGGCACCTCGCTGGACCTGTCCGAAGCGGCAGTCGTCGCCGGGCTGGTGAAGGCGCCGTCTCGCTATTCGCCGACCGCGGATGCCGAGGCGGCCGTCGGCCGCGCTGGCGTCGTCCTGGAGCTGATGCAGGAGACCGGCGCGATCAGCGCGAGCGAGGCCGCATCGGCCGATCCGCATGCCGTGAAGCTCGCCCCCGAGCCCAAGCAGAACAGCGTCCGCTATTTCACCGACTGGGCATTGCCGCAGCTCGAGACACTGATCGACGAAACCGACGCGCCGCTGGACGTCTGGACCACGCTGGACCTGCCGATGCAGCGGGCGGCGGACCAGGCGATCCGCGCCAACGCGCCCGCCGGGGTGCAAGGTGCGTTGCTGTCGCTCGATCGCGACGGCGCCGTGCGGGCGATGGTCGGCGGCAAGGACTATGTGTCGTCGATCTACAACCGTGCGACCCAGGCGACCCGCCAGCCCGGTTCGGCGTTCAAGCTGTTCGTCTACCTGGCTGCGCTGGAAGCGGGCTACAAGCCCGAGGACCAGGTGGTCGACGAGCCGGTGACGATCAACGGATGGAGCCCCCGCAACAGCTCCGGCCGCTTCAACGGCTCCATGAGCCTGCGATCGGCGTTCGCCTATTCGATCAATACCGTGGCCGCGAAGCTGGGCCGCGACGTCGGCTACACCACCGTCGCCGACATGGCCCGCCGCTTCGGCATCACCACGCCGATCGACACGCGTCCGGCGATGGTGCTGGGCACCTCGGACGTGCGGCTGATCGACATGACCCGCGCCTTCGCTTCGGTGTCGCAGAAGGGGGTTGCGGTGACCCCCTATGGCATCACCCGGGTGACCGCCGGTGGATCGGTGATCTACCAGCACCAGGTTGACACCTCACGCGTGCTGGTGGCGCCCTATGTGGCCGCTCAGATGACCGACCTGCTCCAGACGGCGGTCGCGACCGGAACCGGCCGCGCTGCGCAGATCGGAAGGCCCGTGGCAGGCAAGACCGGTACGACCACGTCCAACAAGGATGGGTGGTTCCTGGGCTTCTCGAGTGGGCTGACGACGGGGGTCTGGATGGGCCGGGACGACGCTCGCGCGGTCGGCGGCCTGCAGGGCGGCACCGCGCCCGCGCGCGCCTTTGCGAGCTTCATGCAAAAGGCGGTCGCCAGTCGCCCGGTCGAGAATTTCGAGACGCAGGTGACGCTGCCCGAGTGGCAGGAGGAACCGGACGCCGAGTCCTACTATGGCGAGCCCGACAACGGCGTGTTCGTCGATGAGAACGGCTATCCGATCGAGGGTCCGTCCGAGCCGGAGGAGATGGCGCCGTTCCAACCCGAGCAGCAGCAGCCTACACGCACGCCTTATGAGGAGCCGGCGCCGCGCGAGACGTTGGACCAGGATTGGCTGGATCGCGCGATCGGCCGGACCGGGCCGCCGCGGGAGCCCGCACCGGCGCCCCGCCGGCCGGCAGCGGGCGATCCCCGCCGTGCGACCGAGCGTCCCGGCTACGATCCGGACGCGCGCCCGTACCAATGAAGCGAGGCACCGTGCGCGCGGAGCCACGCGCGTGCCGGTGCCGGATCGGACTCCAGCAATCGTGCCACGGCGGCGTGGAACGCCGGACTGTGGTCCATGTGCAGTCTATGCGCGACCTCATGCGCCACGGTCGCCCGCAGCACGAACCCAGGCGCCAGGATCAACCGCCAGCTGTAGCGGATCGCTCCTCCTCCCGTGCAGCTGCCCCACCGGCCCCGCGGATCGCCGATCGTCACCTGAGCGACGGTTACGCCCGCACGCGTGGCATAACGCTGCGTCTCTTGCGCAAGCACCGCCAGCGCCTCGCGTCGTAGCCAGCGCGCCACGCGTGCTGGAACGCCTTCGATCGGCCCCCCGCATCGAAGCAGATCACCGTCCCGAACGGGGCCGCGGCCGGCCTTTTCCTCCCAGACGATCCGCAGCTCTGCGCCGCCGAAGGGAATGATTGCGCCCGGGGTGAAGGGTCGCGCTTCCGGAAGCCGTTCCCGCTGCGCGTCGATCCAGTCCCGCTTGCTCTCCGCCCAGGCAAGCGCCGGGTGAAGAGCCGCGCGGGTGGGGAGGGTGAGCCGCACGCGTCCGGTCGCCGGGTCCACCGACAGGCGCGCGCGGCGCGCCCTTGGGTGCCGGACCACCTCGATCGGCGCGCCCGGGGCTTCGTTCACAGCGGACGGTCGACCAGATGATGCTCGAGGTCGCCCGCGTCGTCCTCGGAGATGGTCCACCCGCGGGTCGATTCCCCAGCGGCATGCACCGCTTCGCGATCTCCGCAGACGAGATAATGCCAGTCGGGCAGCGGCTCGTCATTGGCCCGCAGCCGATAGGCGCAAGTCGAGGGAAGCCATTCGATGTGCGGGACCGATCGCGCGGTCAGCCGCACGCATTCGGAGACATAGGCGTGGCGGTGACGATAGTCGCTGCACTGCCCCGACCGACGGTCGAGCAGGCGGCAGGAGACGTTGGTGGCCATCAGCTCACCCGTTTCCTCGTCCTCCAGCTTGTGCACGCAGCACTTGCCGCAGCCGTCGCACAGCGCCTCCCATTGCGCGCGGTCAAGCTTTGAGAGGGGGGTGTCCTCCCAGAAACGGTCGCTCATCGAACCCACCGTTCGAGTTCGCGGGCGATCGCTTGCGGGCCTTGATCGGTGGGCAGCAGCGCGATCGGCTTGCCCTCCGGCCCCATCAGATAGGCCTGAGTCCCATGGTCCATCAGATACTCGGTCGCGCCCGGATCCTGGCGCTTGGCGAACGGGACCGCATAGGCACGCGCGACCTGCGCGATCGCTTGGGGCGTGCCGGTGAGGCCGACCATTCGCGGGTGGAAGGCGGCGACATAGCGCCCGACGACGTCGGGAGTATCGCGCTCCGGATCGACGGTTACGAAGATCGGCACCACCTTGGCACCCAGATCGGGATGCGTGCCCTCGAGCGCCTTGAGCCCCGCGGCGATCTTCTGGAGATCGACCGGGCACACGTCCGGGCAGAAGGTGTAGCCGAAGTAGACGATGCGGTAGCGGCCGGCGAAATCGGCATCGCGCACCGTCTTGCCTGCACCATCCGTGAGCGCAAACGGGCCGCCGATGCGCGCGCCGGCAAGCGGCGGTTCCTGGGACTGGCCGTTGGTCCCGCTCCCGCACCCGGCGAGAAGCAGCGCGAGCGACAGCATCGGGACGGTGGCGAGGCGGGCGAAGCGATCCATGGTGCGATCAGCCATGATCTGATAGGCTCGCGCTTGCAAGCAGCCCCAGCGGATGAGTACATTTCGCCCCATGTCTCGCGTCTTGAACCTGTGTCTCGCCGCCGCCCTTGTGGCGTCTCCCTCCATCGCCACCGCCCAGCAGCGCTCGCAAAGCTACGAGTTCCTCGAAGCGGTGCGGAAGGGAGACGGGGACAAGGTCACCGACTTCCTGAACCAGCCTGGCCAGTTGCTGATCAACAGCAAGGACCGGACGACGGGCGACGGCGCGTTGCACATCGTGACGAGCCGCAGCGACGGCGTGTATCTCCGCTTCCTCCTCTCCAAGGGTGCGGACCCGAACATCCGGGATGCCGACGGCAACACGCCGGCGATGCTGGCGGTCGAGAAGGGCTTCACCGACGGGTTGGATTCGCTGATCCGCTACAAGGCCAATCTGAACCTTGCGAATTCGCGGGGCGAGACCCCGCTGATCCGCGCGGTGCAGCTGCGCCGCATCGATCTGGTGCGTACGCTGATCGAGGGCGGTGCCAACCCGGATCAGGCGGACGTCATGGCCGGCATGTCTGCGCGGGACTATGCCCGGCGCGACACGCGTACCCCTGCGCTGCTCAAGCTGATGGACGAAGCGCCCAAGGCCAAGAAGCCCGTCGTCGCCGGTCCGCGCCTCTAGGCGCGGGAAACGCGCGCGGCTGGCTACCAGCCCTGCACCGCGTCGGGATCGGTAACGCCGATCAGCCTTCGCGCAGCGCGGCGCGCGAAGGCGAGGGTGCAGCGCTTGCGGGTGGCTGCTGCGAGCGGCACCGTGGTCGCCTCCCGCAGCACGGCCGCGTCATAGCGATCGGCGACCAGTACGCCGCAACGTTCGGGCAGGAACGCTTCGGTGTCCAGGATCGACGTGTCGAAGCCGGCCGGGACTGCCCAGAAATAGCGATCGCAATGACCGAGATAGTCGGTCCACTTGCCGTCCCCGAGAAGGTCGCTACGCGACACCTTGATCTCGACAATGACGATGCGTCCGCTCGCATCGAGCGCCATCAGGTCGGCACGCCGCCCGCCGTCCAGCGGCACCTCCGCCATCGCGGTGCAATCGTGCCGCAGCAGCAGGCGGGTCACCCCACGGGCGACATCCGCCGCCACCAGCGGGCCGGCGTCGACCACCGGCAACGCAGAAGCAGCGTTCGGAACAAGCACGGAACCCATGCCCGGCTTTTTAGAACAATCCACGAACGCGGGGAAGCCCCGCGCCACGGCGATCAGCGATAAAAGATGTGGTTGCCGACGGAGGCCACGCGGGCCTTGCCCCAGCGCGGCGCAAGGTGACGGGCGTGGAAGAACAGCGCGCCGTCGGCGGGGCTGTCCCAAAGCGCGCGCTTGGCGACGTGCGCAACGGCGACCGCAGTGCGCCACGCGGTGCTGCCGGCGTTCGGCTCGGGCAACTTGCCGCCGCGCACGAACGAGAACTGGCCGCGCTGCTTGAGCACGCCACAGGCGGTGTCGGGGAAGCGGCCCGACTGGGTGCGGTTCAGGATGACTTCGGCGACGGCGAGCTGGCCGGAAAGCGGCTCGCCCTTCGCCTCATAATAGATGCCGGTCGCGAGGCAGTTGATCTGCTCGTCCTCGCCTGCATTCGACGGCTGCGCGGCAACCGCCGCAGCAAGCGAGCCAAAGGTGGCGGTGACGCTGGCCGTGCCCACCGCCTGGACGATCGGAGTGGAGGCAGCGAAGGTAACGGTCTGCGGCTTCAGCGGGGAAGCGGCGGGGGCGGCCGTCGTTGCGACGGAGGCCAGCTGGGTAACGGGGGCTGCGGGAACCTTCGCCGCGCTCTCCACGTTAACAGTCTCGACGGATGCACGTTCTGCTTCGAACGCGAAACCCGGAGTGGTGATCGCGCCCAGCAGCGCGACACAGAGATAGAGGGCCGCGGTGCACGCGGTCCGCTTCTTGGACGACATGGATCATCATTGCTATGCGGTTGGTGCGCGACCGATCGGTATGCCGATCGCCCGGGCTTTCCCCCCGACTGCGTCACCGACCGGTATCGCACCCCGGCGCGGCACAACGCCACGAAACAGTGAAACTCCCATCGCCGCGGCAGGAGAACGAGTCAATCGGCGAAGATCGTCTCCGCGGCGAGACGTTGTGCATCTGCGACATTCACCTCGACGACCCAGAGGTCGGGATCGCTGCGGCGGCGCCGTTGCCAATAGTCGCTTACCGACCCCGGATCTCCGTCCGAGGGGCCCACCTGCACGATCGCACGGCGGCCGTCTGGACCATAGCCGCGCTCGAAGAGTCGCGAGGGGCCGCCGCGTTGCTCGACCAGCAGCAGTACGATCCCTGAGTCACGGTCGCCACGCGCCAGCACCATGGCGCTTCCGCCCGCCTGGTCGATCAGGCGCACCAGGGCGTTGACCGCGAGCGCGGTCGGCAGCCGGTCGCTCACGCCGCCCGGTAGCCCGGCAGGCCCGCGAGCGGGATCTGCGAGCGCATGAAGGTCCCGGTACCGCGCGCCGCCTCCTCGCCGTCCGGGCCGATCAGCCGCGCGTCGGCGACGAACACACGCCGTTGCCCGCTGATCCAGCGTCCCTCGGCCACGACCGGCCCGGCCCGCAGGGGACGGGTGAGCAGCAGGTTGAAGGCCGTCGTGAGCAGGAAGCGATCGGTGACCAGGCTGTTCGCGGCATAGAAGGCTGCGTCGTCCAGCATCTTGAAATAGCTGGTGCCGTGGGCGGCGCCGGCAGCGTGGTAATGGGTTTCCTGGATCTCGAAATGGATGCGAGCGACGCCGCTCTCTGCGATTTCGAGGCGGGATTCGAACAGCCGGTTGATCGGCGCGGCCGCGTAGAGCGACTCCAGCGCACGAAAATGGGCCTCCGCGCCGGTCGGATCAGGCGGCGTCACGCGCCTCGACGCCCGTCAGCAACGCATAGAGCGCATCGGAGGAGCCGGCGCCGCGTAGCTTCGCGCGGAAGTCCGCGTCCCGCAGCGCCCGCGACACGCGCGCCAGCGCCTTCAGATGCTCCGCACCCTCGCTGGGCGAGAACAATGCAAAGACCAGGTCGACCGGCAGGTCGTCGACGGCTGCGAAATCGATCGGCTTGGCCGTCCGCACGAACACGCCGACCACGCAGGCAAGCCCCTGGATTCGGGCATGGGGGGTCGCGATACCGTTGCCGAAGCCGGTCGATCCCAGCCGCTCGCGATGCGCCAGAAGATCGCACGCCGCGCGCGCGTCCACGCCGGGCACGGTCGCCGCGACCGTGCCCAGTTGCTGGAACAACGCCTTTCGGTTCGCGGCTGGCACCCCGGCCAGCACGCGATCCGGCGTCAGGAGATCGCTGAAGTCGATCATCAGGCGGCTGAAATCTCCGGCGGCACTCAGGCCGCGCGGTTGGGTTCGACCCAGCCGATCGTCCCGTCGTGACGGCGATAGACCATGTTGAACGCGCCGGTGCCGCTGTTCTTGAACAGAAGCGCATTGGTGTTGCGCAGGTCGAGCATCATCACCGCGTCGGAAACGCTGGCATCCGGCACGTCGACACGCGTCTCGGCGATGATCAGCGGTGCGTCGGCCTCTGCCTCTTCCTCGGCCTCGTTGCCGCCGAAGACGGTGTAGCCGGCGTTGTCGAAGTCGTCATAGGCGCCTGCCTGTGCAAGGGCGGCGGCTTCCACCGCGTTGCGGTCCTTCAGCCGGCGGCTGTAGCGGCGCAACTGCTTCTCGATCTTGTCCGCGGCACCCACGAACGCACCCTGCGCATCCTGACCCGAGTTATGCCCCTTGAGCACCAGGCCTTGAGTTACGTGCGCAACGATGTCGCAGGTGAAGCCGTTGTCATGGGGTCCCTTGCCGAAGGTCGCCGTCGCGGAGATCGCGCGGGCGAAATATTTATCGGCGATGCCTTGGAGGCGCTCCTGGACCAGCTGCTTCAGCGCGTCGCCCGTGTCGACCTGATGCCCTGAAACCCGGATGTCCATACTTCTCTCCACTCAATTGAACCGGCCTAGGCACAGTGCCCAGACCCGTCAACCAGCCGCCCCGGCGTGCCACAACGGCTGCTTGACCGTCTCTAGAAACGCTGCATGGGCCGCCAGTTCCGCATCGCTCGCCGCGAAAACCCGTGGCGGGCGCACCTTCGGCGCTGCAACGACGATGGTTTCCTCCACCTGCGGAGCGGCCGAGGCGAGCCCGAGCCCGATCTGGCGCCCCCCCATCAACTCGACATAGACCTGCGCGAGAAGCTGGGCGTCCAGGAGCGCGCCGTGCAGCACGCGGCGGCTGCGGTCGATTCCGAAGCGGACGCACAGAGCGTCGAGCGTATGCTTGGCGCCGGGATGGCGGCTGCGCGCGATCAGCAGCGTGTCGACCATCCGGTCCATCACGATCGCCGAGCGTTTGCAGAGGCCGAGCTCCCCATTGAGGAAGCCGAAATCGAACGAGGCGTTGTGTGCGATCAGCGGGCTGTCGCCCAGGAACTCGAGCAGTGCGTCCACGCCCATGTGGAACGCCGGCTTGTCGGCGAGGAAAGCGTCGGAGAGGCCGTGCACCGCCTGCGCCTCGGCCGGCATGGGACGACCGGGATTGAAATAGGCGTGGAACACCCGGCCGGTCTCGACCCGGTTGAACAGCTCGACACAGCCGATCTCGACCAGCCGATCGCCGCCTGAAAAGCTGAGGCCTGTGGTTTCGGTATCAAAGACGATCTCGCGCATCAGGCCGCTATTCCCCTTACGAACCGGACAGGCAAGCGATCACGCGGTGAACCGCAGCCCGGGTTTCGGCGAGCGGAACGTCCGTGGGGATGACGAAATCGGCGCGGGCACGCTTCTCGGCATCGGGCAACTGGCGCGCCAAGATGGCTTCGAGCCGCGCCGCGGTCATCCCGGGACGCGCCAATACCCGCTGTCGCTGCACGTCGGCGCTTGCGCTCACCACCGCCACCCTGTCGACATAGGCTTCGCCCCCGGTCTCATACAGCAAGGGGACATCGAACAGCAGAATGGGCGCGGATCCATGATCGCGGACAAAGGCGGCCCGTTCCTCGGTGACCGCAGGGTGGACGATCGCCTCCAGACGGCCGAGCGCCGCCGGATCGGCGAGCACCGCCTCCCCCAGGGCGGTGCGATCGACGCCTTGCGCTCCGGTCGTGTCGGGGAACGCTGCCTCGATCGCCGCGACCAGGCGCCCGGCAGGCCCCTGCAGCCGGTGTACGGCTGCATCGGCATCGAACACGGGAATACCGGCCTCGGCAAACATCGCTGCCACGGTCGACTTGCCCATGCCGATCGAACCGGTGAGGCCGAGACGGATCACCCGAGCAGCAACGCGCGCAGTTCCTCGTCCCGGTCGCGCGGCGGCTGGGCATCGAACAGGATTTCGAACGCGAGTGCCGCCTGGCCCACCAGCATCTCCAGCCCGTCGACCGTTTCCAGCCCGCGGGCGTGCGCGGCGGTGAGCAACGGCGTCTCCAGCGGCGCATAGACGATGTCGTAGACCACCGCGTCTTCCGGCAGAGGCCCGAGATCCAGTTCCAGCGGCGGCTGGCCCGTCATGCCCAGGGCGCTGGCGTTCACCAGCAGCTTGGCGGCCGGCACCGGCGCCGAGAGCGGAAGCGCATCGCCCTTCAAGCCGAAGCTGGCAAGCAGGGCCGCGCCCTTCAGGGGGTTGCGGTTGAGCAGCGTGACGCGGCCGACATTCAGCTTCGACAGCGCGAACAGGATCGCACGTGCCGCGCCGCCTGCACCGACGACGCACACCGGAGCGCCTTCGAGCGCGAGCCCGGCGATGGGCGCATAGAAGCCGCCTGCGTCGGTGTTGGTGCCGACGAGGCGACCATCTCCGTCGCGAAACACCGTGTTGATCGCACCGATCGACTGGCGCACGCCGCCCCGGTCCTCGACATGATCAAGCGCCGCGGTCTTGTGGGGCAGGGTGATATTGCAGCCGCGCCAGGCGGGATCGGCACCGCGTGCGTCGAAATAGGCCTTCAGCCCCTCCGCCTCCACGCGGGTTGCGCGATACTCGCCCTCCATGCCGAGCGCGTCGAGCCAGAAGCGGTGGATGCGGGGCGACTTGGAATGGGTGATCGGGTCCCCGATCACCTCGGCATAGGGTTGCGTCACGACAACAAGACTCCTCTGTCCCGCAGATAGGCGGCGAGCGGCAGCAGCGGCAGGCCAAGGATCGTCCAGTGATCCCCCTCGACGCGGTGAAATAGCTGCGCGCCCATGCCCTCGACGCGATAGCAGCCGACGCAGCCCGAGATTGCCGGCCACTCGGCCTCCAGATAGGCCTCGATGAAGGCGTCGCTCAGCGCCCGCACGTGCAGGCGCGCATGGCCGATGTGGCGCCAGACCGGGCGCCCACCCTCCACGATCACCGCCGCGCTGTAGAGATCATGCTGAGCGCCGGAGAGTCGCCGCAACTGGGTGGCCGCGTCGTCCCGACCGGCAGGCTTGTCGAGCAACCCGCCGTCCGGCGCGGCGACGACCGAATCGGCACCGAGCACCAGTCCGCTGGAGACGCGGGTCGCCGCGCGCATCGCCTTCAGCTCGGCAAGCGCATCGGCGAAGTCGCGCGCCCCGAGCCCTTCGGCCGCGAGCGCCGCCTTGGCCGCCTCTTCGTCGAGTCCGTTGGCCACGGCATCGTGGGCGATCCCGGCGGCGGCGAGCATCGCCCTGCGCGACGCGCTTTGCGATGCAAGCACCAGGCGTGGCGCATCCGTCATTGCCGCTCCCCCTTGCGTTCCTGATAGAGGGTGATGATCGCAGCTGCCGTTTCCTCGATCGAGCGCCGGGTGACGTCGATCACCGGCCACCCGTTGTCCGCGAACATGCGCCTGGCGAACGCGATTTCCCGCGCGACCGAATCCTGCTCGACATAGTCCGTGTTCGCTGCCTGGTTGAGCGACAGCAGCCGGTTGCGTCGAATCTGGATCAGCCGATCGGCACTGGTGGTGAGCCCCACGATCATCGGATGCTTGAGCGAATAGAGCGCCGGCGGCGGTGGCGATTCCACCACGATCGGGATGTTCGCGGTCTTGTAGCCGCGATTGGCGAGATAGATGGAGGTCGGCGTCTTGGAAGATCGCGACACGCCTGCCAGCAGGATGTCGGCCTCCTCCCACTCCTCCCACAGCACGCCATCGTCGTGCGCGATGGTGAACTGAATCGCGTCGACGCGCGCGAAATAGGCGGCGTCGAGGATGTGCTGACGTCCGGGGCGTGCTTTCGCCTCCTGCCCCAGCAGGCTGGACAGCGCATGGCTGACGCCATCGAGCGGCGCCACCGCCGGCAGGCCCATGACGCGGCACCGCGCCTCCAGGGTCTTTCGGATTTCGGCGTTCACCAGCGTGAACAGGACGATCCCGGGATTGTGGGCGATTTCCTGCAGGATCCGCTCGAGATGCGTCTGGCTGCGCACCATGGGCCAGAAGTGCCGGAGCGTCTCGACCCCATCGAACTGCGCGAGCGCGGCCTTGGCGATGTTCTCAAGCGTCTCGCCGGTCGAGTCCGACAGGAGGTGCAGGTGCAGCCGCATGGCTCAGCGGGACAAGGCTGTGGACAACATGGGGATAAGCGCTAGCGCAACCCGAACACGCGGCCAAGCGGCACGATCCGTCCACATTCCCCCGGATTCGTCCACAGCCGCATCGACAGCCGCCGGTTCCATCACCAGCCTGTGGATAACGTGGATAGGTGAATCCGAATCTGAGGGCGTGCGTGAGTCTGCCCACGTCAAGCTGTTGGCAATTTGGGGATGGCGGCATAAACCCCAGCATCCCCACGCCAACAACCTCCACCTCCTTCATTCTTTGAATCTTCTTTTCTGTAGAGGCACCACGCTGACTCAGATTCCGACGCCCAAGCCGCTGCTCGAAACCCTGCGCGGCACCCGCCAGGCCGTCCCTCCGCTGTGGCTCATGCGGCAGGCCGGGCGGTACCTCCCTGAATATCGGGCGCTGCGTGCCGAGAAGGGCGGATTCCTCGACCTGGTGAACGACAGCGAAGCAGCCGCGGAAGTGACTCTGCAACCGCTGCGCCGCTTCGGGTTCGACGGCTCGATCCTGTTCTCCGACATTCTGGTGGTGCCGAACGCGCTGGGGCAGGATCTGTGGTTCGAGACGGGGGAGGGGCCGCGACTGGCACCCAAAATCGACCGGGCGACCCTTGCGTCCTTGCAACCAGCGCCTGAGCGGCTGGAGCCGGTTTACGGGACGGTACGGCGCGTAAAGGCAGCGCTCGACCCGGCGGTGACCTTCCTGGGCTTTGCGGGAGCACCCTGGACGGTCGCTACCTACATGATCGCGGGGCAGGGCAGCCGCGAGCAGGCGGAGGCACGGCGGCTTGCCTATCTCGATCCGGAACTAATGACGGCACTGCTCGATCGGATCGTCGGCCTCACGATCGACTATCTGTCGGCGCAGATCGATGCCGGGGTCGATGCGGTGCAGCTGTTCGACAGCTGGGCGGGCAGCCTGTCGCCCGAGCAGTTCGAGCGCTGGGTGATCGCCCCGACGACCCGCATCGTCGAAGCCGTGAAGGCGCGCCATCCAGACACCCCGATCATCGGCTTTCCCAAGGGTGCCGGGGGCAAGCTGGTCGCCTATGCCGAAGCCACGGGCGTCGATGCCGTCGGGCTGGACGAGACCGTCGACCCGGTCTGGGCCAACGCGGCATTGCCGCGCGATCTTCCGGTGCAGGGTAATCTGGACCCGCTCGCGTTGATCGCCGGCGGCGAGACGCTGGACCGGGCGGTCGACCGGATCCTCGCCGCCTTCGCCGACCGCCCGCACATCTTCAACCTGGGCCATGGGATCCAGCAGGATACGCCGATCGCCCACGTCGAGCAGCTCGTGGCACGCGTTCGCAGGAGCCAAGCATGACCAACTTCCTCGGGTCCGCCTATCTCTGGGTAAAGGCCGCGCACGTCATCTTCATGGTGTTCTGGATGGCAGGCCTGTTCATCCTGCCGCGCTATCTGGTGCATCACCAGGAAGGGCTCGACGACCCTGCCGAGCGGCCGCGCTGGGTGTCCCGCGAGGCGAAGCTGCGGGCGATGATCCTGACGCCGGCGATGGTCGCGGTGTGGCTGCTGGGGCTGGCGCTGGCCGCCAATGCGGGGCTTTTCGACGGACAACCGGGCTTGGGCTGGCTGCATGCGAAGTTGCTCTTCGTGCTGCTTTTGACCGGCTACCACGGCTGGGCGGTCGGCTACGCAAAGAAGCTGGCGGCGGGGCGGCCCACGCTTGCGTCCTCGCGCCTGCGCATGCTCAACGAGGTGCCGGCGCTGCTGCTGGCGGTGATCGTCGCGCTGGCGATCGTGAAGCCCTTCTGACCCACCCTGCGGATCGCTTCGACAAACCGGGCGCGCTGCCGACGCCGCGGATCGTCGTCCTCGCTTGACTTGAGCAAAGGGCGAACCTAACTCGCAAGGACGAGCGGTTGTCCTCCGGCACTCGCGCGTCCCTCCTCCAGCATCGTTTCGCGCCTTCCCTTTTCGCCGATCGACGCTCCTCCCTTATCCGCATCAACGCCACTCGGATCAGCTCCATGCACCTCAAGGACCTCAAGAAGCACGCGCCCGCAGACCTCGTCACGATGGCCGAGGCACTAGGTGTCGAAGGCGCGTCGACGATGCGCAAGCAGGACCTGATGTTCGCGATCCTGAAGGCGCAGGCCGAGAATGGCGACCAGATCATGGGCCTGGGGACGATCGAGGTGCTGCCCGATGGCTTCGGCTTCCTGCGCTCGCCGGAAGCGAACTATCTCGCGGGCCCCGACGACATCTATGTGTCGCCGAACCAGGTCCGCAAGTTCGGCCTGCGCACGGGCGACACGGTGGAAGGCGAGATCCGCGCCCCCAAGGACGGTGAGCGCTACTTCGCCCTGACCAAGCTGGTCTCGGTCAACTTCGACGATCCCGATGCGGTCCGCCATCGCGTCAACTTCGACAATCTCACCCCGCTCTATCCCGAGCAGAAGCTGACGCTCGACCAGCTCGATCCGACGTCCAAGGACAAGTCGGCGCGCGTGATCGACATCGTCGCGCCGCAGGGCAAGGGCCAACGCTCGCTGATCGTGGCGCCGCCGCGCGTCGGTAAGACGGTGCTGCTGCAGAACATCGCCAAGGCGATCACCGACAACCATCCCGAAGTCTTCCTGATCGTGCTGCTGATCGACGAGCGGCCCGAGGAAGTGACTGACATGCAGCGCTCGGTGCGCGGCGAAGTCATCTCCTCGACCTTCGACGAGCCGGCGACGCGCCACGTCCAGGTCGCCGAGATGGTGATCGAAAAGGCCAAGCGCCTGGTCGAGCACAAGAAGGACGTGGTGATCCTGCTCGACTCGATCACGCGTCTGGGCCGCGCCTACAACACGGTCGTACCGTCGTCGGGCAAGGTGCTGACCGGCGGTGTCGACGCCAATGCGCTCCAGCGTCCCAAGCGCTTCTTCGGCGCCGCCCGCAACATCGAGGAGGGCGGCTCGCTCTCCATCATCGCGACCGCGCTGATCGACACCGGCAGCCGCATGGACGAGGTGATCTTCGAAGAGTTCAAGGGCACCGGCAACTCCGAGATCGTGCTCGACCGCAAGGTGGCGGACAAGCGCATCTTCCCGGCGCTCGACGTCGGCAAGTCGGGCACCCGCAAGGAAGAACTGCTCGTCGACAAGGCCAAGCTTTCGAAGATGTGGGTGCTGCGCCGCATCCTCATGCAGATGGGCACCATCGATGCGATGGAGTTCCTGCTCGACAAGATGAAGGACTCGAAGACCAACGAGGACTTCTTCGACTCGATGAACCAGTAAGCGCGTCTTTTGGACGAACGAGCCGGTCCGCCGGCCGACCGATGCCCTGATGGGTCCGGTCGGCTCGCGGGCCGTTTTGATTTCCTACGCAGGCCGGCGACTGCCGCCGCAGAATTGTCACGAAACATTGCTGGAAAAGCCGGCGCCCGTCGTTCGGACTAGGCGCTAGCCGAGCCGCAGACTAGGATTTCGCCATGCTAGACCTTCTTTCGCACCTCAGCGTGGCCGCCACGGCGGTTCCAGCGGGGCCGGGCTCCCCGGCCGAGATCTGGAACCACATCATCTCGGACTTCAGCAACATCGGCTCGCCGTCGGCGCTGTCGGCGTTCCTGCAGGTCCTGATGATCGACGTGGTGCTCGCTGGCGACAATGCGATCGTCGTGGGCGCGCTGGCGGCCGGATTGCCGGTGGCGCAGCGCAAGAAGGTCATCCTGATCGGCATCATCGCCGCGCTGGTGCTGCGGATCGCCTTTGCATTGGTGGTCAGCTGGCTTCTCGGCATCATCGGCCTGATCTTCGCCGGCGGCGTGCTGCTGCTGTGGGTCGCCTGGAAGATGTGGCGTGAACTGCGCCCGGCCGGTGGCCCCGGATCGCCCGAAGTGGAAGGCGACGAGACCGAAAGCATCCGCCCGGCGAAGAGCTTTGCGGCAGCGGCCTGGGCCGTGGCGGTCGCCGACGTCTCGATGAGCCTCGACAACGTGCTGGCCGTGGCCGGTGCGGCGCGGGATCATCCGGGCATTCTCATCATCGGCCTGCTGCTGTCGGTCGCGCTGATGGGCATCGCCGCCAACCTCATCGCCAAGTACATCGAACGCTATCGCTGGATCGGCTATCTCGGCCTGGTGGTGATCCTCTATGTCGCGGTGAAGATGATCTACGAAGGCATCACCGACCAGCATATCGGCCTGCTCCAGCTGTTCGGTTGAACGGCCGGAACCAAGGAAAGAAGGAGAGGGGCGGCCGCGATGGCCGCCCCTTCTTGTTTCAGGCGAGCGCCTGGGCGAGGAAGGCGGCCGTCCGGTCGTCTGCCAGACGCGCGGCGGCATCGGAGCGACGGTTCCCCCGCTCCGTCGCGAAGCCGTGATCCTCGCCCGGATAGTCGTGCAGCGTGACCCTGGGGTGATCGTCGAGGCCGGCGTGCATCGCCGCCTGCACCTCGGCAGGGACGAAGTGATCGGCCCCGGCGATGTGCAGCATCAGCGGCTTGGCGATGGCGTGCTTCTCGTCGAGCAGCGCGTCGATGCCGACGGGGTAGTAGCCGACGCTCGCATCCACGTCGGTCCGCGCTGCCGTCATATAGGCGAGCCGACCGCCAAGGCAGAAGCCGATCGCCCCCACCTTGCCCCCGGATACCAGCCGTTGGGCGAAGCGGATCGTCGCCTCGATGTCGGCGATCGCCGCGGCCTGATCGAACTGCCCCATGAGGTCGAGCGCGCGCTGCATTTCCTCCGGCACGTCGGGATCAAGGTCTACGCCCGGCGCGATCCGCCAGAACAGATCCGGCGCGATCGCCAGATAGCCCTGTTCCGCCAAGCGATCGCACTTGGAGCGAATGCCGGCGTTCACGCCGAAGATTTCCTGGATCACGACAATGGCTGCACGCGGGGTCTCCGCGGGATCGGCGCGGTAGGCGGTGAACTGGTTCGTGCCGTCGAGCGTGTCGAGGGTGAGCGTTGCCATGGAGGTTCCTCTGGTTGGAAACGATGCGGCGTTTGCAGGAGAGCCCGCGTCCGGCGCATAGCGGTGGAACGCTAGGCAATGGCGCCGGAGCCCTCAAGCGGAGACAGGCCAGTGAAGATCAACGTCGAGGTGGATTGCACACCGGAAGAGGCGCGGCGTGCCATGGGTTTGCCGGACTTCACACCGGTGCATGAGCGCTATGTCGCGATGCTGAGCGAGTCGATCGAAAAGGGCGCGAGCCCTGAACTGATGGATGCCCTGATGCGCCACTGGGCGCCGATGGGCGAGGCCGGCATGAGCTTCTGGCGCAAGATGTTCGAAACGGCGAGCCGATCTGGCTGAGCCGATGGACACGATCTTTGCGGTTTCCAGCGGCCAGCCCCCCGCCGCGATCGCGCTGCTTCGGGTAAGCGGCCCGGGTGCCGTGGCTGCAGCGGAGGCGCTGGCAGGCGAGCTCCCGCCCCCGCGGCGTGCAGGGCTGCGGGCGCTGCGGGATCCGGCGGATGGCGGGTTGCTGGACCGTGCGCTGCTGCTGTGGTTTCCGGCCCCCCACACGGCGACCGGCGAGGATCTGGTGGAGCTGCACCTGCACGGTGGGCGAGCGGTGGTGCGGGCGGTCGAGGCGTGTCTTGCCCGTCAGCCCCGACTGCGACCGGCGGAGGCGGGGGAGTTCACGCGCCGTGCGCTTGCCAACGGACGCCTGGATCTGAGCGAGGCCGAGGGGCTCGGCGACCTGCTGATGGCTGAGACCGAGGCGCAGCGGCGCGCGGCATTAGCGACGGCGGAAGGTGCGGTACGGCGGCAGGTGGAGGGCTGGCAGGACCGGCTTCTGATGCTCGCAGCCCACGTCGAAGCGATGCTCGATCATGCGGATGAAGAGGATGTCGCCGACGATTTCGGTGCGCTCGAGAACATCCGGTCAGGATGCGAGGCGCTGGGTGCCGAACTGGCAGAGGTGCTGGCGGCCCCTCCGGTGGAGCGTCTGCGCGACGGGATCCGCGTCGTGCTTGCGGGGCCGCCGAACAGTGGGAAATCGACGCTGCTCAACGCACTTGCCGATCGCGAGGCGGCGATCGTCTCGCCGATTGCGGGCACCACGCGCGATCGCATCGAGGCGCCGGTGGTACGGAACGGCATCGCCTGGGTGCTGACGGATACGGCCGGATTGGCGGAGAACACGGACGATCCGATCGAGCGGATCGGCATCGCACGGGCGGAAGAGGCGATGCAGCGTGCCGATCTGCTGCTGTGGCTGGCCGACGATCCAGCCCCAGAGATCGAAGGCGTCCAGGTGCTGGCGCTGCATCCGCGTGCCGACCTGCCGGGGCGGGGGGCGGTCCCTTCCGACCGCATCGGCCTCTCGGTCGCGCAAGGGTGGGGCATTGTCGAACTCTGGTCGGAAATGGAGCGCATGGCCCGCGGGCTGCTGCCACGCGAGGACATGCTGGCGCTCAACCGACGGCAGCAGGATCTGCTGCACGATGCTGCATGTGCGCTTGCTGATGCCGCGGCGCACCATGATCCGCTCCTGATTGCCGAGGAGCTTCGGCGCGCACGGGCCGCATTCGATCGGGTGACGGGCCGCGCGGATGTGGAGGGTGTCCTGGATGCGTTGTTCGGCCGGTTCTGTATCGGCAAGTGAGTGTTCCACGTGGAACGCTTTGACGGCCGGGCGGCGGCGCAGTAGCGCACAAGCATGTCTCCATTCGATGTGATCGTGGTGGGCGGCGGGCACGCCGGCACCGAGGCCGCAGCCGCGGCCGCCCGTCGTGGCGCGCGAACGGCGCTCCTGAGCTTCGACCTTGCAAAGCTTGGAGCGATGTCGTGCAACCCGGCGATCGGTGGGCTGGGCAAGGGACACATCGTCCGAGAGGTGGACGCTTTCGACGGGCTGATCGCGCGCGCGGCGGATCGGGCAGCGATCCATTACCGGATGCTCAACCGCAGCAAGGGCGCCGCGGTGCAGGGGCCGCGCGTCCAAGCCGACCGCGTCCGCTACGCGGCGGCGATCCAGGCGATGCTGCGTGGGCAGCCGGGCCTCACCTTGATCGAGGGCGAGGCAGAACAGTTGCTCGTGCAGCAGGGCAGCGTTGCCGGGCTGTTGCTTGCCGATGGTACCCGGCTGAGCGCCCGCGCGGTGGTACTGGCCACGGGGACTTTCCTGGGCGGCCGGATTTTCCGCGGCGAAGATCGCGAGGAGGGCGGCCGCGTCGGGGAACGCGCGGCGACCGTCATGGGCGTGCAACTTCGCGACCTGGGGTTGCCGATGGCCCGGTTGAAGACCGGAACGCCGCCGCGGCTCGACGGTCGCACGATCGACTGGGCGGCGCTCGACGAACAGCCGTCCGATGCCGAGCCGTGGACCATGTCGGCGATGCAGTCCGGCCGCGTGCTGCCGCAGCTGTTTTGTGCCGTCAGCCGCACGACGGAAGCGACACATGCGATCATTCGGAGCGGCTTGGATCGTTCGCCGCTGTTCAGTGGCGCGATCGGCGCGCCGGGTCCGCGCTACTGCCCTTCGATCGAGGACAAGGTGCATCGCTTCGGCGATCGTGACGGGCACCAGATCTTCCTGGAGCCGGAGGGGCTCGACACCCCGTTGGTGTACCCGAACGGCATCTCGACCTCGCTGCCCGTTGACGTGCAGGAGGCGATGGTCCGGAGCATTCCGGGGCTGTCGCGTACCCGTATCGTAACGCCCGGCTACGCGGTGGAATATGACTACGTCGATCCGCGCTCCCTCAATCCGCGATTGGCTCTTGGGGCAATGCCGGGGCTTTTCTGTGCCGGGCAGATCAATGGCACCACCGGCTATGAGGAGGCCGCGGGGCAGGGGTTGGTCGCCGGCGCCAATGCCGCTGCCTTCGCCTGCGATCTTGCGCCGCTGCTGCTCGATCGCGCCTCCAGCTACATCGGTGTGATGGTCGATGATCTGGTGCTGCAAGGGGTGAGCGAACCTTATCGCATGCTCACCGCGCGCGCCGAGTATCGGCTGACCCTGCGCGCGGACAATGCGCCGACGCGTCTCTCGGCACGTGCGGAGGAAGCGGGCCTGCTGGGACCGGAGCGGCTCGCCTGGGTACGTGCCCGCGCAGCGGCACGCATAGGGCTGGAGCAGCGCTTCGACACACGGCTGTCGGCGAGCATGGTTGCAGCGAATGGCGGGCAGGTGAGCCAAGACGGTGCCGTGCGGAGCGTTCGCGAGTGGCTGCGCTTCCCCGGGGTTGCGCTCGAGCAGTTGCTGCCGGAGGGGCTTGAGGACGTTCCGGCAGCGCTTCTTGCGGAGGCCGTCGAGGACGCGCGCTATGCCCCATACACCGAGCGACAGCAGGCGGAGCTCGCAGAAATGCGGGCCAATGACCACATCCGTCTACCGGAAGACTTTGGCTACTCGGCGGTGCCCGGGCTGTCGGCCGAAATGGTGCAACGTCTGTCGACCGCTCGCCCCACGACCTTAGGCGCCGCGTCGCGCGTGCGCGGGGTGACGCCGGCGGCGCTTGCGGCAGTGCTGGTCCATGCCCGAAAGGTGGTTGCGTGATGACCGAAGAGGAAGCCCGCAGCTGGTTTGCCGATCGCTATGATGCCGCGCGCGTCGGGCGGGTCGGTCGCTTTCTGGACGTGGTGCGCGAGGAGAGCGGCCGACAAAACCTGGTGGCCGCATCCACGCTCCCGAACCTGTGGTTCCGCCATGGCCTGGACTCTGCGCAGCTGGTCGAACTGGCGGAGGACCGGAACGGCCTCTGGATCGACATCGGCACCGGCGGCGGCTTCCCGGGCATGGTCGTTGCGATCCTGCGTGACGCCCCCACGCTGCTGGTCGAACCGCGGCAGAAGCGCGCGAGCTTCCTTCGGGATGCTGCCGATGCGCTAGGCCTGGCCCATGTTCGCGTCGAGCAGAAGCGGGCAGAGAGCCTCGCCCCACAGCCACCCGCGGCCATCGTCAGTGCGCGTGCGGTGGCAGCCTTGCCGGCACTGTTCGGTGGTGCGGCGCATCTCACCGATCGCAAGACGCTATGGCTGCTGCCGAAAGGACGTTCGGCACGATCCGAGGTGGAAGCCTTAACCGGTTCATGGCAAGGTCTGTTTCACGTGGAACACAGCCTCACCGATCCGGAATCGCTCATCGTGATTGCACGCGGGATAACCCCAGCATGATCTGCATCACCATCGCCAACCAGAAGGGCGGCGTCGGAAAGACGACGACCGCAATCAACGTCGGAACGGCACTCGCGGCGACGGGGCTGCGGGTGCTGCTGCTCGACCTGGACCCGCAGGGAAATGCCTCGACCGGGCTCGGCATCGGCCGCAACGATCGCGAACGATCGACCTATGACCTGCTGCTCGGCGACACGTCACTGCAGGAAGCGGCGATCCCGACCCAGGTTCCGCTCCTCGACATCGTACCGGCGACGGTCGATCTGTCGGGTGCCGAGATCGAGCTGATCGAGTTCGATGCGCGCACCCATCGTCTCGATCGCGCGCTGCAACGCGGGGGAGAGCGCTGGGACGTGATCCTCGTCGATTGCCCGCCCTCCCTGGGACTGCTCACCGTCAATGCGATGGTTGCGGCGCATGCGCTCCTGGTGCCGCTGCAATGCGAGTTCTTCGCGCTGGAAGGGCTCAGCCAGCTGCTCACCACCGTCGAGCAGATCCGCGGCCGCTTCAATCCGGGACTGTCGATCCTGGGCGTGGTGCTGACCATGTACGATCGCCGCAACCGGCTTACCGACCAGGTATCGGACGACGTCCGCTCCGTACTCGGCCGGGTCGTCTTCGATACGGTAATCCCGCGCAACGTCCGCCTGTCGGAAGCACCGAGCCATGGCATGCCGGCGCTGATCTACGATCATCGCTGCGCTGGCTCCGAAGCCTATATCGCCCTGGCACGCGAAGTGATCGGTCGCCTGCCCAAGCTTGCGGAGGCCGCATGACCGACAACACCGCACCTGCCCGCAAGCCGCGTCCGGGTCTCGGCCGCGGACTGAGCTCGCTGTTGGGGGACAGCGCGCGCGAGGCACCCGTCTCGGGGGTCGAACGACAGGCGAGTGGCATCCGGCTGCTTCCCGTGACGGCGATGGCGCCGCACCCGGACCAGCCCCGGCGACATTTCGACGAAGCGGCGCTGGACGATCTCGCGGCGTCGATCGCGTCGCGCGGCCTGATCCAGCCCATCGTCGTGCGACCGCACGGGAAGGAATATCAGATCGTCGCCGGCGAACGCCGCTGGCGGGCGGCCCAGCGCGCGCGGCTGCACGAAGTGCCGGTGCTGGTCCGGGACCTGGACGACGCGGAGACGATGGAAATCGCTCTCGTCGAGAACATCCAGCGGCAGGATTTGAATGCGATCGAAGAAGCGGACGCCTATCGCAAGCTGATCGGCGAGTTTGGCCATACCCAGGATGCGCTGGCCAAGCTGGTCCACAAGTCGCGAAGCCACATCGCGAACCTGCTGCGGCTGCTCGATCTGCCGGCGCCCGTGCAGCAGCTGGTGGTGACTCAACAGTTGAGCATGGGCCACGCTCGCGCGATCATCGGTGCGCCCGATCCGGAAGCGCTTGCGGATCGCGTCATCGCCAAGGGCCTGTCGGTGCGCGAGACCGAACGGCTCGCGCGCGAAGCCAAGCCACAGCCGCTCGGCGGCGCGCAGCCGCGGGGCAGCCGGGGCGGCGGCAACGCAACCGATGGGGACGCTGACATCCTGGCGCTCGAGCAGCAGCTGGGTGACGCGCTCGGGCTCAACGTACGCATCGCGCATGGGGAGAAGGGTGGCACGCTGACGATCAGCTATTCGACGCTCGATCAGCTCGACATGGTCTGCCAGCGGCTGAGCGGCGACGTGATCTGAGGCGGTTCGCGGCGGCCTGGGCCTAGAGCTGGTGGCCGGTGCGATCGCGCTTGGTGGCCAGGTAGCGCGCGTTGTGCGGGTTGGGCGGGAGCGCATGCGGTACCCGCTCGGTCACGCGCACGCCGGCGGCTTCAAGCGCGGTAACCTTGGCCGGGTTGTTGGTCAGCAGGCGGATCTGCCGTTGGCCGAGCAACTGGAGCATCCGTCCGGCGGTGCGGAAATCGCGGGCGTCGATGGCGAAGCCCAGCCGCGTGTTGGCGTCTACCGTGTCGAACCCCTGGTCCTGCAGCGCATAGGCGCGCAGCTTGTTCACCAGGCCGATGCCGCGCCCTTCCTGGCGTAGATACAGCAGGATCCCCCAGCCACTTTCCGCAATCGCGGCGATCGCCGCGTCCAGCTGGGGGCCGCAGTCGCACTTGAGGCTGCCGAGCGCATCGCCCGTCAGGCACTCGCTGTGCAGCCGCACGAGCGGCGCGTGGCCATTGGGCGTGCCGATCAGCAGCGCAATGTGCTCGCCGGGCGATTCCGGTGTCCGGAATGCGACGATCTCGGCCATCTCCGCACCCGCCACCGGCAGGCGTGCGCGGGTTGCGATGGCGAGGCGTGCAGGATCCTCGTGCGCTGCGACATCGGCGGGCGTGACGGCTTCCGCGCCCGCATCGCGGCCGAGGCGAACGAAGAAGGCGGGAAGCACCCCCGCAAGCCGGGCAAGCTGCAACGCGGTCTGCGCGGCATCGGGAGCGGGGAGCGGGATCGCGTGGAAGGGCCCCTTGAGCGGCGTTGCGAGGTCGAGCTGCGGATCGGCAAGCGCGGTCGCGGCCGCGAAGTCCAGCCAAGGCGCGCGGTCGACCAGCACCGGTGCGTCCGGAACGGCGGCCTCGCGCTGGTTCGTAAGCTTCAGCGTGACCGCGCGTCCCGCGGAGAGCAGCACCGCCGCCTTTTCCTCCGGATCGAAGCTCGCGAGCCGCACCGGGTCGGCGGTCTCGATCGCGAGCAGGGTGATGGCTGCTTCAGCACCCAGGATCGCGACGGGCCAGCCCCTGCGCAGCGCGTCGATGGCGCGGGCCACGGCGCGGGGGTCGGTCAAAGCGCGAACTCGGTGAGGATCGGGATATGGTCGCTGGGCTTGAGCCAGCTGCGGCAATGCTCGAACACCTTGTGGCCGGTCGCCTTGGCGGCGACGTCCCGGCTTGCCCACATGTGATCGAGCCGGCGGCCGCGATCGGAGGCCGCCCAGTCCTTTGCGCGATAGCTCCACCAGGTGAACAGCCGCTCAGGGGCCGGTGCGAAGTGGCGACCAAGGTCTACCCAGTCATTCGCCGCCTGTAGCCGGGCCAGCGCTTCGATCTCGATCGGCGTATGGCTCACCACGTCGAGCAGCGCCTTGTGGCTCCAGACGTCGCTTTCGAGCGGGGCGACGTTGAAGTCGCCGACCAGCAGCGTGGGAATGCTCGCCAAGCCTTCGGACCAACGCGTCATCCGCTCCAGGAAATCGAGCTTCTGGCCGAACTTGGGGTTCACCTCCCGATCCGGCACGTCCCCGCCGGCGGGAATGTAAACATTCTCCAGGCGAAGGCCGTTTTCCAGTCGGACGCCGATGTGCCGCGCCTCGCCATTGGCCTGCCAGTCGAGTCGGTCGTCCTCCACCAGCGGCACGCGGCTGAGGATCGCGACGCCATGGTGCATGCGCTGGCCGTTGATCGCGATGTGATTGTAGCCGAGCGCCCGGAACGGGGCGTGCGGGAAATCCTCGTTCACCACCTTGGTTTCCTGAAGACACAGGATATCGGGCGAGATTTCGCGCAGGAACCGCTCGACGATCTCCATCCGGAAGCGAACCGAGTTGATGTTCCACGAGGCGATCGAAAGAGGCGCAGTCATCGCTCGCGATGTAGCGATGGGGACCGAAGGGCGCCAGAGCCGGCGCGCCTGCCGCGGAAATGGAAAGGCCCTCGTTCCGGGGGCATGGAACGAGGGCCGACCTAGCGTTCGTCACGCAGGCAGGAATTGAGAACCCGGGCAACAGGGGGGAAAATCCCGGACGCGCCTCAACTCCGCAAGACACCCTCTAAAGGGTGAAAGCTGTCGCCAGAATGAATGGATTGCACGAATCCGTTCAGCGGCGGTTGGTGCCGCGACGCGGTTCGTTGAAGCGGAACGCATTGTCCGCGACCGGCACGTTGAACCGCTGGTCGGACAGGCGGATCGTGGTGCGGTTGTTCTGCGCATCGAGCGTCACCCAGCCCTGGAGCATCAGCCCGGCGGGTGCCGAGGCGTTGCGCGCGAAGATCAGGGTGATGCGGCCATATTCCGGATGCTTGGGATCATAGGCCTCGACGCTGACCACGCGAGAGTCGCTTTCCGGAAGCACGCGGGCATAGCGGGAGGCGTCGCGGGACGGATCGAGCAGGATGCCGAGCGGCGAGTTGCCGATCGGCCAACGCTGCTTCTGTCCGACTTGATAATCCAGGAAATAGAGGGACTTGCCGTCCGACACCACCAGGATCGGCACGCCTTTCTCATATTGGAAGCGAATCTTGCCCGGCTTCTTCAGGGTCAGCGTCCCCGTCAGCACCTTGCCGGCGCGATCGGTCTGGGTGAACGCGGCCGTCATCGAGTTGGTCTGCGCCAGATGCTGCTGCACGGTCGCGAGGGTGACGGGCGCCTGCGCGTGCACGGCGACGGGCGCGGCAAGCGCGATCGCAGCGGCGGGGGCAAGAAAGCGAATGGGTCGTCTCCAGATCATGGGGCCAAGATTAGGCGTGGGGGATTGAACGCGTCGTGAACTCGCCGGTTTCCTGGCGTTCAGCCGGACCGCCGCCGCCTCAGGCTAGCGGCCGTCCGTCCGGATCCATCAGCACCTCGCGCCGGCCGACATGGTCCGGACGCGAGACGAGCCCTTCCTTTTCCATTCGCTCGATCAGCCGGGCCGCCGAATTATAGCCGACGCGCAACTGGCGCTGCAGCCAAGAGGTCGACGCCTTCTGGCTTTCGGCAACGAGCTGGCAGGCCTTGCGATAGAGCTGGTCCTCGGGGCTGTCGTCGCCGGTAGGGGCACCGTCCAAGCTGAAACCACCGTCCTCGCCCGGATCGTTGGTGACCGCGTCGATATAGTCGGGTTCGCCCTGGGAGCGCCAGAAGTCGGCGACCGCCTGCACCTCGTCGTCGGACACGAACGGCCCGTGGACGCGGGCCAGCTGCTTGCCGCCGGGCATGTAGAGCATGTCGCCGCGGCCCAGCAGCTGCTCGGCGCCCTGCTCGCCCAGGATGGTGCGCGAATCGATCTTGGACGTGACGTGGAAGGAAATGCGGGTCGGCAGGTTCGCCTTGATGACGCCGGTGATGACGTCGACCGAGGGGCGCTGCGTCGCCATGATGAGGTGGATGCCGGCGGCGCGCGCCTTTTGCGCCAGGCGCTGGATCAGGAACTCGACCTCCTTGCCGGCGGTCATCATCAGGTCGGCAAGCTCGTCGACGATGACGACGATCTGCGGCAGCGGCTGCAGGTCGAGCGTCTCTTCCTCGTACATCGGCTGGCCGGTTTCCGGGTGATAGCCGGTCTGGACCTTGCGGCCGAGCTTCTGCCCCTTGGCCTTGGCGGCGCGGACCTTCTCGTTGAACGAGCCCAACGAGCGGACGTTGACGGACGCCATCATGCGATAGCGATCCTCCATCGTCTCCACCGCCCATTTGAGTGCGCGCACCGCCTTGGGCGGATCGGTCACCACATCGGCGAGCAGGTGGGGGATGCCCTTGTACATGCTGAGTTCCAGCATCTTCGGGTCGATCATGATCATGCGGCACTGGTTGGGCGTCAGCCGGTAGAGCAGCGACAGGATCATGCAGTTCAGGCCGACGGACTTGCCCGAGCCGGTGGTGCCGGCGACCAGCAGGTGCGGCATCGGCGCGAGATCGGCGACGACCGGATCGCCGGCGATGTTCTTGCCCAGCACGATCGGCAGCTGCGCATTCTGGTCGGCGAAGCTCTGGCTCGCCATCAGCTCGTGCAGGTTCACCGTCTCGCGGCGCGCGTTGGGCAGTTCGATGCCGATCACGGTGCGGCCGGGAATGGTGGCGACACGGGCGGAGATCGCCGACATGTTGCGCGCGATGTCGTCGGCAAGCTGGATCACGCGGCTCGCCTTGATGCCCGGCGCCGGTTCCAGCTCGTACATGGTGACGACGGGGCCGGGCGAGACCTTCACGATCGCGCCCTTGACGTTGAAGTCGTCGAGCACGCTTTCGAGCAGGCGCGCGTTGCGCTCCAGCGCCGCCTTGTCCACCGAGGGTCCGCTGTTGGGCGGCGGCGGGGCGAGCAGCTCGATCGAGGGCAGCTCGAAATTGTCGCGCAGGTCGAGCGACTGCTGCGTGGACTTGGGTTGCGCGGCCGGCGAGGGCGCGGCGACGCGGTCCTCGATCGTGGGCGGCGGACGACGTTCGGGCTCGGCGAGCTTGCGTGGGCGGGGTTCGAAGGGAAGGTCTTCGGCGTCCTCGGGATCGACGGCGATGCGGCGGCTGCCGGCGAGCGGCATGGCCTCGTCCTCGTCCTCGCCGTCCACCAGGTCGGCGGCGGCACTGCGGCGGGGCAGGCGGAGCGCGCCGGCAGGCAGCTCGATCGTCATGCCGCGGCCCCACAGCACGACGCCGGCGATGCCGGCCAGCAGTCCCACGACCCGCTGCGTCCACAGCACCGCCGTCGGATCGGGAAGGAACCCGATCAACGCCTGGAGGAGCGAGGCGAGCGACCAGCCGACCACGCCGCCCCAGCCGCCGGGAAGCGCCGTCACCGCCTCGTGCGAGACGAAGGAGAGGGCCGTGCCCATCAGCGCCACGCCCAGCACGCAATCGCGCAGCATCGCGCCCCAGCGTCCGACGGGCACGTCGCGCCACAGGCGGACCGCGATGACGATGCCGAGCGGGATCAGCAGGCCGACGGCCACGCCGAAGATCGTCAGCAGCAGGTCCGCGACATAGGCGCCGGGGGCGCCTACGCGGTTGCCGATGGTGGCGCCGGCGGCCGTATTCAGCGACGGATCGCTCGGGTGATAGGTGACCAGCGCGACCGCAACGAGCAGCATCAGCACGAACAGCACCGCTGCGCCGATCATTGCACCGCTGCGAACGGCCCCCGCGCGCATCGCGTCGCGCCACACCATCGGTTGCGCCTGGCTGGCCATGACCTTCTTCCCGCTCGAATATTCTGAAAAACCGGCATGATGCATCGCGCGCGCCGACTCCGTCGTCAAGGCGGCGGGAATCGGCCCGGCCCTTTGCGCGGCCGGGTTTCCGCACTACACCGGCGGCCATGCAGCAAGCGGACGTCCTCATCCTCGGCGGCGGACTGGTGGGCAGCACGCTCGCCGTCGCACTCGCCGCCCATGGCCTCACCGCGATCGTGATCGATCCCGCCGACCCGGCGGTGATCCTCGCGCCCGGCTTCGACGGCCGCGCCTCGGCGATCGCGAGCGCCAGCCATCGCATGTTCGAGGCGCTTGGGATCGCGCAGCAACTGGAGGGCAAGGGGTGCCCGATCCGGGCGATCCGTGCCACCGACGGGCTGGCACCGGGCGCGCTCGACTTCGTGCCGGACGCCGACGCGCCGCCGCTCGGCGTCATGTACGAGAACAAGGCGATCCGCCGCGCGCTGCTTGAGGCTGCCGAGGCCGCGCCGGGCGTGGACCTCCGGATGCGGACGCGTGCGGTGTCGGTCGACCGGGGCCCGAATGGCGTGACGGTGGTGACCGACAAGGGCGATACCCTGACCGCCCCGCTGCTGATCGCGGCCGAGGGACGCAATTCGCCGACGCGCGAGGCGGCGCGGATCCGGGTGGCGCGCTGGAGCTACGACCATGTCGCGATGATCGCGACGCTGAACCACGAACACAGCCACGAGAACGTCGCGTACGAGATCTTCTATCCGGCCGGGCCGTTCGCGATCCTGCCGATGAACGACGACGCCAACGGCCATCGCTCGGCCATCGTGTGGACGGTGGATGCGAAGGACGCGCCGGGGCTGCTCAAGCTGTCCGACCGCGGCTGGCTGGCCGAGGCGTCGAAGCGGATGGGCGGCTTCCTGGGGCGGCTGGGGCCGCTGTCGCCGCGATCGAGCTACCCGCTCGGCTTCCACCATGCCGCGACGATCACCGCGGACCGGCTGGCGCTGGTGGGGGACGCTGCGCACGGCATCCACCCGATCGCGGGGCAGGGGCTCAACCTGGGGCTGCGCGACGTGGCCGCGCTGGTCGAGGTGCTGGTCGAGGGCAAGCGGCTGGGCATGGACTTGGGCGATCCGCACCTGCTCAAGCGCTACGGCCACTGGCGCGGGCTCGACACGCTGGCGGTGGCGACGGCGACGGATGGGCTCACGCGGCTGTTCGGGATCCCAGGTAAGACCGCTAGTGCGGTGCGGCGCTTCGGGCTTTCCGCGGTCGATCGCATCCCGCCGCTCAAGGCCCGCTTCATGGCCGAGGCGCGCGGCGAGACCGGGCAGCTGCCGAAGCTGTTGCAGGGCGAGCTCGCCTGACACTGCGGCACCCGTGCTCCTGCGCAGGCAGGAGCCCAGGGTTACTGATCGTCGCGTTCGTGGCTCTGGGCTCCTGCTTCCGCAGGAGCACGGGTCTCAACCGTAGCTACCGTTCCGCCGAGTCGCTCTGCTCGGCCTCTGTCGGCGCCGCCTGCGGGCGCGTCATGATGAAGCTGCCGCCCCAGGCGCCGTGCACGTGCCAATGGCCGGTGATCTCGTCGCCCTCCGCATTCACCGTCCCGCGATATTCGACGACGTCATACTCCTCGCTCGCCGGAGCGTAGAATTTGGTGAAGCGCACCGCCCGGCCGTCGCGGGTGCCGTCGACTGCGGAGGTGAGGTGGCGGCCGACCACGACGACGGCGTCGATCTCCTCGATGGTGCCGCCCAGCCGCCCCCCCGACTCGGCGAGCGTCGCGCGAAAGCTGGTGGCGGGCAGGTCCCCGGGATAGTTGAAGATCCCGAGCCACACGCCGCTCAGGTTCCCGTCGCTCATGCGTCGAGTGGGCGGGCTTCCTCGACCAGCAGGACGGGGACGCCGTCGCGGACGGGGTAGGCGAGCCCGGCCGCCTCCGAGACCAGTTCCTGCGCCTGCGCGTCCCAGCGCAGCGGCGTGCGCGTCACCGGGCATACCAGGATCGACAGCAGCCAGGGATCGAGCGTCTTCGTCATTGCAGCGTCCTGCCTTCTTCGTCGCCGTGCCGGCCGAAGAACTGCATCAGCTGCACGATCAGTTCGGCGCGCGCCGACAGCGTGTCCGCCTCGAGCAGCGCCTGCTTGGATGCCGGGTCGAACGGCGCGATCTGGGCGATGCCGTTCACCAGCGTCTCGTCGTCGAGACGCGTCACCGATTCCCAGTCCACCGCATAGCCCTGCACCTCGGCGAAGCGGCGGGATTCCATCTCCAGCGACGCGCGCTCCGCGATCGCGAGCGCGCCGCTGGGCTGGTTCGGGAGCAGTTCCGCCTCCACCTGGCGGAAGGGCGTCGCGACATCGAGCTCCTGGAGCACGCGAAACCGTGCGAGCCCTTCCAGCACGATGTCGAAGCGGCCGTCGGGCAGCGCTTCCACGTCGATGATCTGGCCGACGCAGCCCATGCCGAACAACGCCGGGCGCTCGCCGCCGTCGCGCGGCTGGATCATGCCGATCCGCCGGTCGCGGGCGAGGGCGTCGGACACCATCGCCCGATAGCGCGGCTCAAAGATGTGCAGCGGCAGGTGCATGCCCGGAAACAGCAGCGCGCCCGAAAGCGGGAAGATCGAGACGCGGCTCGCCATTCGCTCAGCCGAACAGGACGGCGGAGAGCTTGCGGCGCTGCGCGGATACCCAGGGATCTTCCAGGCCGACGGCCTCGAACAGCTTGAGCAACTGCTGGCGGGCAGCGCCCTCGTTCCATTCGCGATCGGCGGCGATGATCGACAGCAGCGTGGCTGCGGCCGAATCGCGGTCGCCGGTCGCCATCTGCCCGCCGGCGAGCCGGAAGCGCGCGTCCAGGTCCTCCGGATTGGCGGCCACCTCGGCAGCGAGGCCGGCGAGATCGTCCACCGGCTGCGCTTCCCGTGCCAGCGCCAAGGCGGCGCGGGCACGCTCGACCTCCGGGTTCTTGGCGGCTTCGGCAGGAAGGGCGGCGATCGCGGCCTCCGCCTCCTCGTTGCGGCCGAGCGCCATCAGTGCACGGACGCGGCCAACGGCGACGCCGACATGCTCCGGGGCGAGCTCGGCAACCTGGTCGAAGATCGAGAGCGCACGCTCGGCGTCGCCGCCGGCGAGCACCTCCTCGCCCATCTGGACCAGGGGCTCGATGTCGGCACCGGCATCTTCGCCCGCGGCGCCGGGCTCCACCGGCAGCTGGCGCAGGATCTGGTCGAGCATGCCCTTGAGCTGGCTCTCGGTGCGCGCCTGGGTCAGGTCGGCGACCAGCTGGCCCTGGAACATCGCATAGACGGTGGGGATCGACCGCACCTGGAATTGCGAGGCGATGAACTGGTTCTTGTCGGTGTCGATCTTGGCCAGCACCACGCCCTTGTCGGCATAGGCGGCGGCGACCTTCTCGAGTACGGGGCCGAGCGCCTTGCAAGGCCCGCACCATTCCGTCCAGAAATCGATGATCACCAGCTTGGTCATCGACGGTTCGACGACGTCGCGGCGGAAGGCTTCCACGGCCTCCTTCTCGGCGGCGGACAGTCCAAGCGTGGCCAAGGCGTGCTCCTGTTGCGATTGCGGTCAGCGTTGGCCGCCTATGTGGGCGCTGGGATGCGGCAGGCCAAGTCTTTTCGAAAAAGTGCAAGAAGGGGGTTGTCGGGTCTAAAAGTCGCTGCTAGTTGCCCCACCTCGCCGGGGCACACCGGCGAAACGCCAGAGAGCGGGCGTAGCTCAGGGGTAGAGCACAACCTTGCCAAGGTTGGGGTCGAGGGTTCGAATCCCTTCGCCCGCTCCAGTCGTCCACCAGCGAGGTGGACCCATTCACCAGCATTGATGCGATACCGGCTTGTGCCGGAACGGCTTGCGCCGCCAACTCGCTGCGTCCTAGCTCAGCACTCCAGCGGTGCAGGAGAGCGGCATGACGAACAGCAGCGCCCCGGTGCGGGTCGGGATCGGCGGATGGAGCTTTCCGCCCTGGCGCGGCACCTTCTATCCGCAAGGACTGGCGCAGAAGCGCGAGCTGGAGTTCGCTTCGCGCGCGATGACCGCGATCGAGATCAACGCGACCTATCATGGCAGCCAGAAGCCGGCGAGCTTCGCCAATTGGGCCAGCACGGCGCCCGAGGGCTTCGTCTTCGCGGTCAAGGGATCGCGCTACGTCACGAACCGCAAGGTGCTGGGGGAAGCGGGCGAATCGATCCAGCGGTTCCTGAATCAGGGAATCGTCGAACTCGGAGACAAGCTCGGGCCGATCCTGTGGCAGTTCATGGCCACCAAGCAGTTCGATGCGGACGACTTCGCCGCGTTCCTGCGGCTGCTGCCGCGAAAGCATGACGGCGTCGCGCTGCGGCATGCGGTGCAGGTCCGTCATGAGAGCTTCGCGGTACCGGAATTCGTCGCGATGTCGCGCGATGCCAAGGTGGCGATCGCGTTCGCCGATTCGACGAGCTATCCCGCGATCGCCGACGTCACGGCAGACTTCGTCTACGCCCGGCTGGAAGCGGCGGAGGAGGCGGAGCCGGAGGGCTATGCGCCGGCAGCGCTCGACCGCTGGGCCAAGGCCGCGCAGAGCTGGGCTGCGGGCGGCGTGCCGGAGGGACTGCCCTATGTCGAAGCGGCGCCGCCGCCGGTGGAGCCGCGTGAGACCTTCATCTTCTGCATCAACGGGGCCAAGGTGCGCGCGCCCGCGGCCGCACAGGCGCTGATCGCGCGGCTCGGCTGAGGAGGATGGATGCCGCTGTATGCGATCGAGGGGCTGGCGCCACGGCTTCCGGAAGACGGGTCGAGCTGGGTGGCGCCCTCGGCCGACGTGATCGGGGATGCGCGGCTGGGGCGTGAGGTGGGGGTGTGGTTCGGCGCCGTGATCCGCGCCGACAACACGCCGATTCGGATCGGTGACCGCACCAACATCCAGGAAGGGGCGATGCTCCACTCCGATCCGGGCAGCCCTCTGACGATCGGGGCGGGGGTGACCGTGGGCCATCATGCGATCCTCCACGGCTGTACGATCGAAGACGATGTGCTGATCGGCATGGGCGCGATCGTGCTCAACCGCGCGGTGATCGGCGCCGGATCGCTGGTGGGCGCGGGCGCGCTGGTGACCGAGGACAAGGTGTTCCCGCCGGGCAGCCTGATCGTGGGCAGCCCCGCGCGGGTGGTGCGGAGCCTGGACGAAGTAGCGATCGCCCGCCTGCGCCGCTCGGCGGACGGCTATGCGGAGCGCCAGCGGCGATACGCGCAGGGGCTGACGCGAATCGACTGAGCGTACCAGGCTGGGACGAAGTTGAGGAAGTTGAGGCTCGAACCCATCTTTGACCTGCCCTTTCCTGACCACGCGACTCGGTGTGCCAGTGCGGAGCCGAGTAGGACAGGATAGAACGTGGCCGGATCAACAGTTGGGGTGGGCCTCTCGATCGTCCCCCCTCTTACCGTTCGCCTCGAGTAGCCATCGAGCTTGTCGAGATGGCGTATCGAGAGGTCAGCGCTCGCGGCTCTCTCGATACGGGCTCTCGACGAGCTCGATCCCTACTCGAGATGAACGGGATTGGGGAACGGAATGGGCGACCGTGGTGAGCGCCGGACGGCCTAGAACGCCGCGATTCCCGTAATCGCCCGCCCCAGGATCAGGCCGTGGACGTCGTGCGTGCCTTCATAGGTGTTCACGGTCTCCAGGTTGATCGCGTGGCGCAGCACGTGGAAGTCGGCGGAGATGCCGTTGCCGCCGTGCAGGTCGCGGGCGACGCGGGCAATGGTGAGCGCCTTGCCGCAGTTGTTGCGCTTGAGCAGCGAGATCGCCTCGGGCGCGAGGGTGCCGTCGTCGAACATGCGGCCGCAGCGCAGCGCCGCCTGCAGGCCGAGCGCGATCTCCGTCTCCATGTCGGCGAGCTTGATCTGCACCAGCTGCTTGGAGGCGAGCGGCACGCCGAACTGGTGCCGATCGAGCGTATAGGCCCGCGCCGCGTGGAAACAGGCCTCCGCCGCGCCCATCGCGCCCCAGCCGATGCCGTAACGGGCGCGGTTGAGGCAGCCGAACGGGCCCTTCAGCCCTTCGGCGTTCGGCAGCAACGCGTCCTCGCCCACCTCGACGCCGTCCATGACGATCTCGCCGGTGACGGAGGCGCGCAGGGAGAGCTTGCCCTCGATCTCCGGCGCGGCCAGGCCCCTGGTGCCCTTGTCGAGCAGGAAGCCGCGGATTCTGCCGCCGTGCGCGTCGGACTTGGCCCAGACCACGAACACGTCTGCGATCGGCGCGTTGGTGATCCAGGTCTTGGTACCGGACAGGCGATAGCCGCCGTCGATCGCCTCTGCGCGGGTGCGCATGCCGCCGGGATCGGAGCCGGCGTCGGGCTCGGTCAGACCGAAGCAGCCGACCCATTCGCCGGTGGCGAGTTTCGGGAGGTACTTTCGCCGTTGCGCTTCCGATCCATAGGCGTGGATCGGCTGCATCACGAGGCTGGACTGGACGCTCATCGCCGAGCGGTAGCCGGAGTCCACCGCCTCCACCGCGCGCGCGACCAGGCCATAGGAGACATAGCCGAGGCCGGCGCCGCCATATTCGGCCGGGATGGTCGCGCCGAGCAGGCCGAGCGCACCCATCTCGGGAAGGATGTCGCGGTCGAAGTCTTCGTTCAGATAGGCCTGGGTGACCCGCGGCAGCAGCTTGTCCTGGGCATAGGCCTGGGCGGTGTCGCGGACGAGGCGCTCCTCTTCGGTCAGCTGCACGTCGAGGCCGAACGGGTCTGCCCAGTCGAACCGGCCCATGTCGGCCATTGCAGCCTCCTTCAGGTGCCGGTCTGGTTCACGCCGGCCTGGTCGTCCTGTCCGGGATCGGACCCGACAGGCGCCGCTTCGTCCGCCATCGGCTGGGCGGCGGAGGGGACCGGAAGCGGCGCCGGCGGCACGGGCAGGGTGCCGCCGCCCTGGATCGCCACCGTCTCGATCGCGTTCAGCGCCTGGCGCGCGGCGATGTAGCGGCGGGCCGCGTCCATCCAGCTCTGCGCGTTGGCGGCGCCGGGCATGCGCGCGATCTCCGCCAGAGCGCCCTCGACCTGGGCGGCGTCCAGTCGCCGGCGCGCACGGGCGAGCCGGTCGGCCGGCAACATGCTGGGGCTCGCATCCTGGCGGATGATGATCAGCTGCGACAGTTCGCGGCGGATGCCCTGCCACCAGCTTTCGTCCGGACCGCCGCCCGAAAGCTTGGGCGCGATCGTGTCGAGTGCGAGCCGCAGGTCCTCCAGCGTCACCGGCTGGCGCGCGGCGGCGATGACGGTTGCCACCGCCTGCGGCTCGGCCGCGGCGAAACGCTGGCGCAGCTGGTCTTCGATATAGCCGAGCGCGAGGCCGCGATCGAGCGCGCGGCGGGCGGCAAAGGCGACCAGCAGCCCTTCGGCGCGGGTCGCGAAACCGGAAGCCGCCCGCGAGCTGGTGTCGACGTTGGCGAGCCGCGCCTCAAGCTCCGCGATGTGCGCGGCGAGTACCTGCTCCCGCTGCGACAGCGTGGCGATGTCGGCCGGGCGCTGCGCCGGCGGGCGGGCGTTCTGGGGGGTGGCAGGCAGCGGTGCGCTCTGGACCACGGCCGGGGTGGCCGCCGGGCCAAGGCCGATCCAGGCGCCGAAGCGGTGGACCAAGCCGGCCATGGCCGCCAGTCCGAGCACAAAGGCGAGGAGCGCGATCCACAGCATGGTGTTCCCGCGCGGCTTGCGGGGAGCCCCCGTGGCGGAGGTCGCCGTTTCCATCGTCATGCCGCCCTTATCCTCGCGGCGGTGCGCGCGGTCAATCGGCGAGGCGGATTGCGGCGTCGACCAGTGCCGGGTCGGAGGGCCGGGGTGCGACGGCGACCGCGTCCCAGCCGTCTCCGCCGGCCCGGGCGGCCGCGGGGCTGATGGCGGCGAGCCGCAGGGCGGACGGGGGGACCCCGGCTTCGGCGAGCACGTGCCGGAGCCGCTCGGCGGCGCGCGGGGAGTGGGCCAGGGCAACGCTGCCGGCGAGGCGGCGGACGGCGTCCAGGGGCGGCGCCAGAGCCGTGCTGGCGTAGACCGCGACCGTGCGGGAGACCGCGGGGTGCTCCGAAAGGCGGAGGGATTCGCCGCCCAGCCACAGGGCGCGACGGACGCCGGCTTCCAAGGCGGTGTCGAGCAGCGTTTCGGCCCCTTCCGTCCCGGTCCGCACCACGGTCAAGCCCGAGCCTGCGGCAGCGCGGGCGGTCGCTTCCCCGATCGCCCACACCGGGAGCATGGCCAGCCCGGCGAGTTGCGGCCCCGCGTGGCGGACCGTGTTGGCGCTGGTCAGGACGAGCGCGTCATGGTCCGATGCGGCAACCGGCGGCCAGTGCCGTTGCTCCACGTGAAACAATGGGACGCGCAACGGCTGGTGGCCCGCAGCGGTGATCCGCGCGGCGGTCGCGGTCGCACCCGGTTCGGGGCGCAGCACCGCGAGGGGGCGGCTCATTCGCCGGCGAACAGCCGCCGCACGCTGTCGGGCGCGCGGGCGAGCAGGTCCTGCGCCAGGGCGGGGGCGAGCCCGATGTCCCCGACGGAGCCCTCGGCGGAGCCACCGACGTGCGCGCTGCCGTCCTGTGCATAGAGTTCCGCGCGAAGCGTCAGGCGGTTGCCCGTGATCGTGGCAAGCGCGGCGACGGGGGAACGGCAGTCGGCGCCAAGTGCCTCCAGCAGCGCGCGCTCGGCCGACACGGCCGCGCGGGTGTCGGCGTGGCCGATGGCGCCGACGAGTTCGCGTGCACGCGCATCCTCGGCCCGTACCTCGATGCCGACCGCGCCTTGCGACGGGGCGGGAAGCATCACGTCGAGCGGCACCGGGGTGCCCACGTCTTCGCGGCCCAGCCGCACCAGCCCGGCCGAGGCGAGCAGGGTCGCGTCCACCTCCCCTGCGGCGAGCTTGGCAAGGCGCGTCTCGACGTTTCCGCGGAACAGCACGATCTTCGCATCCGGACGGTGGCGGAGCACCTGGGCGGCGCGGCGCGGCGAGCTGGTGCCGACCACGGCGCCCTGCGGCAGCTCTGCCAGCGCCGCGACGCCGAGGATGCGGTCGCGAACATCAGCGCGGGGCAGCATCGCGGCGATGGCGATGCGGGTCGGGCGGATCGTCTCGACGTCCTTCATCGAGTGGACGGCGGCATCGATCTCGTCCTCCAGGAGCGCGCGGTCGAGCTCCTTGGTCCACAGCGCCTTGCCGCCGATTTCGGCGAGCGCGCGATCCTGCACGCGGTCGCCGGTGGTGCGGATCGGCACGATCGCGATCCGGTCGGGCGACCAGCCATGGGCGGCGGCGAGCGCGTCGCGGGTCATGTGCGCCTGCGCCATCGCCAGCGGCGAGCCGCGCGTGCCGAGACGAAAGAGGGGAGCGGTGTCCATGTTTGCGGGGTAGGCAAGCAGCCGGGCTTCGACAAGCCGCCCCTTCGACAAGCTTCCTCCGAGCGGATAGAAGCGGGCCATGTCTGCCCCCCTGATCCTCGGGCTCGAATCGAGCTGCGACGAGACCGCTGCCGCGCTGGTCCGCGGCGACCGCACCATTTTGTCGCACAAGCTCGCCGGCCAGGAGGCGCATCACGCGCCGTTCGGCGGGGTGGTGCCGGAGATCGCCGCGCGCGCCCATGTCGAGGTGCTGGGGCCGCTGGTGGAGGCGGCGCTGGCGGATGCAGGCGTGAAGCTGGGCGAGGTCGACGCGATCGCCGCGACCGCAGGGCCGGGGCTGATCGGCGGGGTCATGGTCGGGCTGGTGACCGGCAAGGCGCTGGCGCTGTCGGCGGGCAAGCCGCTGGTCGCGGTCAACCATCTGGAGGGCCATGCGCTGAGCCCCCGGCTTGCCGATCCGGACCTCGCCTTCCCCTATCTGCTGCTGCTGGTGTCGGGCGGGCATTGTCAGCTGCTGCTGGTGGAGGGCGTCGGCGCCTATCGCCGGCTGGCGACCACCATCGACGATGCTGCGGGCGAGGCATTCGACAAGACCGCGAAGCTGCTCGGGCTCGGATTTCCCGGCGGGCCGGCGGTCGAGCGGGCGGCGGCCGATGGCGATCCTCGCGCGGTGCCGCTGCCGCGGCCGCTGGTCGGATCGGGCGAGCCGCATTTCTCGTTCGCGGGGCTGAAGAGCGCGGTGCTGCGCGCGCGCGATGCCGGCATCCATGCGACGCCCGACATCGCCGCCTCGTTCCAGCAGGCGGTGGTCGACTGCCTGGTCGATCGTACCCGCCGGGCGCTGGGACGCATCGCGCCGCCGACCGCGCTGGTGGTGGCGGGCGGAGTCGCTGCCAATCGCGCGGTGCGGGGGGCGCTGGAGCAGGTCGCGGCCGAGCATCGCCTGCGCTTCGTGGCGCCGCCCTTGTGGCTGTGCACCGACAATGCGGCGATGATCGCCTGGGCCGGTGCCGAGCGGTTCCAGGCGGGGCTTACCGACGCGCTCGACGTGCCGGCGCGGGCGCGCTGGCCGCTGGATCCGGAAGGCGAGCGCGTGCGTGGCGCGGGGGTGAAGGCATGAGCGTGCTGGGTGTATTGGGGGGCGGTGCCTGGGGCACGGCGCTGGCGCAGGTGCTGGCGAGCGGCGGCCACTACGTACGGCTGTGGGTGCGCGAGCCGGAGGTGATCCAGGCGATCAACGGGACCCACGAAAATCCGCTGTTCCTCCCCGGCCGTACCCTGTCCGACCGCATCGAGGCGGTCGGGGACATCACCTGGGTGGCGGAGGCGGCGGCCGTGCTGGTGGTGACGCCGGCGCAGCACATGCGATCGGTTCTCGCCGACCTGCCGCGCCACGGCCAGCCGCTGATCCTGTGCTCCAAGGGGATCGAGGCGGGAAGCCTCAAGTTCCTGCACGAGGTGGCGCGCGAGGCCGTCGACGGATCGCCGGTTGCGGTGCTGTCCGGGCCGACCTTTGCGCATGAGGTCGCGGCGGGGCTGCCCACCGCCGTCACGCTGGCGGCGGAGGATGCCGCGCTCGCCCACCGCCTGGCGGCAACCATCGCGCAGCCGACGCTGCGCCCCTATGTCTCGACCGACGTGGTCGGCGCGGAGGTGGGCGGCGCGGTCAAGAACGTGCTGGCGATCGCGTGCGGCGTGGTCGAGGGCGCAGGGCTCGGCCAGAATGCGCGCGCGGCGGTGATCGCCCGCGGCTTTGCCGAGATGACCCGCTTCGGCCTGGCGCGCGGGGCGCGGGCGGAGACGCTGTCGGGGCTGTCGGGGCTGGGCGACCTGGTGCTGACCTGTTCGTCGACCAGCTCGCGCAACTTCTCGCTGGGCGTCGGGCTTGGGCAGGGCCGGCCGGCGGAGGATCTGCTCGCCGACCGGCGGACGGTGGCGGAGGGCGCGCATACCGCGCCCGTGCTGGCGCAAGCGGCGGCAGCCGCCGGGGTCGACATGCCAGTGACAGAAGCCGTGTGCCAGCTGCTCGCGGGCGCGGACGTCGGCCGGGTGGTCGAGGCGCTGCTCACCCGCCCGCTGCGGGAAGAAGGCTTCTGACGCGGTGCCGGAGGTGCCGCCCATCTCCGGCCTGCTCGAAACCGCGCTCTACGTCGCCGACATGGCGCGCGCGGCCGACTTCTTTCGCGAGGTGCTGAGATTGCGGCCGATGCTCACGGGCGAGCGGCTGACGGCGTTCGACGCCGGCCGCTCGGGCGTGCTGCTGCTGTTCCTGGCCGGAGCCTCGAGGGAGGACATGCCGGGTGCCGGCGGCGTGATCCCGGGCCATGACGGCAGCGGGCCGGTGCACATGGCGTTCGCGATTCCCGCCGGCAGCGAGGATGCGTGGCGGGCGCACCTCGCGGCGCACGATGTGGCGCTGCGCAGCGAAGTGGCGTGGCCGCGCGGCGGGCGCAGCCTCTATTTCGAGGACCCCGACGGGCACGTCCTGGAACTCGCCACGCCGGGTCTCTGGCCCAACTACTGACCGGCTCCGGCCGCGCGCCGGAGCCCCCGGGGTCAGTCGCTCTTCTTGGCAGCCTGGACGGCGGCAGCCGGGTCGACCGACGGCGCGCCCGACGCCGGGGTGGCGGCGTTCTCGAGGTCGGCGGTCGGCGCACCCTCGGCCACATTGGCCTCCGCCTGGGTAGCCGGCGCCTCGCCTGCGGCGGGTGCGGCCGGGAGCGGCAGGTTCGAGCCCTGGGAATTGAGGTAGGCGACGACGTTCGCGCGGTCCTGCGCGTTGCCGAGGCCGGCAAAGGTCATCTTGGTGCCCGGGGCATATTTACGTGGGGAGGTCAGCCAGGCGTCCATCGCGTCGAAGTCCCAATTGCCGGGGACCGACTTCAGCGCGTCGGAATAGGCGAAGTTCGGCAGGTGGCCGTGCGGCTTGCCCACGACACCATAGAGGTTGGGACCGATGCCGTTGGCGCCGCCCTGGTTGATGGTGTGGCAGGCGGTACACTTCTTGAACACCTCGGCGCCCTTGGCCGGATCGGCCGAGGCGAGCAGCGTCGCGAACGGAACCGCGTCCGCACCGCCGGCGCCTTCGCCTTCCACCCCCTCGATCGGATAGCCCATCTTTTCCGGGCGCCCGCCTTCGAAAATCATGCCGCTGGCGACGGTCAGGCCCAAAGCAGCGGCCAGACCAGCCAAAGTCCAGCCAGCGATCGTGTTCATCCGATTGTCCATGCCGCCGCCGATTTCTCGCTAAACAAGGGAAGATTGTTACGCTTTACGTCGGTCTGCCCCTGCGTCGCAAGCAGGCCTTGCGTCGTTGACATCGCGCAACTAATCGCCTGCCCCCATGCAGAGCTATGCCGCACCGGCGCGGGCCTTGGTCGCGCGCATGACCGAAGCGGCGCGCGCAGCCCCCGAACGCGCCGTCGCCTATCAGGGGGCACCGGGCGCGAACTCCCATGTCGCCGCCAACCAGGCGCTGCCGGACGGGCTGCCGCTGCCGTGCTTCAGCTTTGCCGATGCGGTGGAGGCGGTGCTGAGCGGGGCGGCCGGTTGCGGGATCATCCCGATCGAGAATTCGCTGCACGGCCGTGTCGCCGACATGCATTTCCTGCTGCCCGAATCGGGCCTGGTGATCGTGGGCGAGCATTTCCTGCCGATCCGTCACACGCTGATGGGGGTGGGCCGGCTGGAGCAGGTGACGCAGGCGACCAGCCATGAACAGGCGCTGGGGCAGTGCCGCCGCTGGCTTGCGGATCGCGGGATCGCGCCGGTCGCGTATGCGGACACGGCCGGCGCGGCGGCGCTGGTGGCGGAAACCGGGGACCCGGGCCTGGCCGCGCTGGCGCCACCCGGGGCGGCCGGGCTCTACGGGCTCAACGTGCTCGCCAGCGACATCGCCGATGCTGCGCACAATACCACGCGCTTCGTGATCCTGGCGCGCGAGGCGCGGCGCGAGCGGGTCGAGGGGCCGGCGATGACCAGCCTGGTGTTCGAGGTGAAGAACGTGCCCGCAGCGCTGTTCAAGGCGCTCGGCGGCTTTGCGACCAACGGCGTCAACATGACCAAGCTGGAGAGCTACCAGCGCGACGCGAGCTTCACCGCGTCGGAGTTCTTCGCCGACATCGAGGGGCAGCCGGGCGACGTCGCCGTGGACCGTGCCCTCGACGAGCTGCGCTATCACAGCAAATGGGTGCGCCTGCTCGGCAGCTATCCCCGCGCCCGCGAGCGCGGCTGACCGGCTAGGCCTGCGTGTCCAACCAATGGGCGAGCAGGCTGTAGGCGATGGCATAGTCCGGCGGGGCGTCGAACCGTGCACCCTCGGCTCGGGCGAGCGCAGCGGCGACCTCGTCGCGGGTCGCCCAGAAGGCGTCCTCCAGCTCGTCGGTATCCAGGCGGATGCGGTCGTCGAGCGCTTCGCCGATGCAGGCGAGCATCAGCTGCGAGGGGAAGGGCCAGGGCTGGCTGGCGACGTAGCGGACGGCGCCCACCGGGACGCCTGCCTCCTCCAGCACTTCGCGCCGGACGGCCTCTTCCAGCGATTCGCCCACCTCCACGAAGCCGGCGAGTGCCGAGTAGCGGCCGGGTGCCCAAGACGCCTGGCGGCCCAGGAGGACGCGGCCGTCGTATTCGGCGAGCATGATGACGACCGGGTCGGTTCGCGGGAAATGCTGCGCAGCACAGGCGGGGCAGCGACGCGCCCAGCCGGCGCGGAACGGTTCGGTCCCGGTGCCGCAATTGGCGCAGAAGCGGTGCCGTCGGTGCCAGTCGGCAAGGCTGCGTGCGGCCGCATAGGTGGCGGCGTCGGCAGCCGGCATGGCGGCGAGCGCTTCCATCAGGCCGGGCGAGCGGCTGACCGGCGATCCTTCCGCATCGAGCGCTGCGACGAAGCGCGGGACGCCGGCGTCATAGCCCAGAAATAGCGGCGCCACTTCGGCCGGAAGCGTGTCGAGTGCGTCCCAGACGATGCGGCCATGGGCGTCCACTTCCGGTTCCAGCGCGCGCAGGCGCAGCAGCCGGGCGCGCGGATCGGCGAGGGCGGCGGCGAGTGCCTCCGGATCGTCGCGCTCGCGATCGGCACGGTCGAGGGTGCCGCCGGTGAAGCCGATCATCGCCGGAGGTCCGCGAGCACCGCCCGCGTCAGATCGGCGCGCAGCGGCCAGCGATCGGCGGGGAAGTAGTTCACCATCACGGTGCCGCGCAGCTGGTGGGCGGGATCGACGAAGGCGAGGGTGCCGGCGGCACCGCCCCAGCCGTAGGTGCCCTTGCCGAGTCCCCCGGGCGTATCCTCCAGATACACGGAGCCGCCGGCGCCGAAGCCCATCTTCGGCGCGTTGGTGCCGCCGGTGCTCGCGTCGACGCCCCCGAAGCGGACCCCGGCGGGGAGCAGGTCGGACATGGCGAGCGCCACCGTCTCCGGCTTCAGGACGCGCGTGCCGTCGAGCGTGCCGCGGTTCTGGAGCATGTGAAGGAAGCGATCATAGTCGCGCGCCGACATGACGAGGCCGGCGCCGCCATAGGGGAAGCTCGGCGGCCGCAGGAAGATCGAGGTCGCGGCGGGATCGAACGGCACCGCCCGGTCGCCCACGAAGACATAGTTGGTGGCGAGCCTTCCGGCCTGGTCGGCGGGAACCTGCCAGTAGGTGGAGGTCATGCCGAGCGGGCCGAACATCCGCGTCTGGAGGAAGCGTTCGAACGGCATCCCGCTTGCGACCTCGATGACGCGGCCCATCAGGTCGAGGCTGACCGAATAGCTCCATGTGCTGCCCGGGTCGGCGATCAGCGGCAGGGTGGCGAGGCGGTCGGCGAACTCGGCGAGCGACTTCGGCCGCACGCGCGCCATCTCCGCCTCGACCTTGGGGTTGATCGCGCCGGGGAGGATGCCGAGCCGCTCGTATTCGTGGAGCAGCGGCCCCTTGGTGACGATCGAATAGCCCAGGCCCGCGGTGTGGGTGAGCAGGTGGCGAATGGTGATCGGCCGCGCGGCGGGGCGGCTGGCAAGGCTGTGCTCGGGATCGGTCAGCACGCGCATCTTGGCGAAGGCGGGAAGGAAGTCCGACACCGGCTGGTCGAGCCGCATCTTGCCGTCCTCGATCAGCATCATCGCCGCCATCGCCGTGATCGGCTTCGTCATCGAATAGACGCGCCACAGAGAATCCGGCGTGACGGGAGCGCCGCCCTCGCTCAGCGTTCCCTTGGCCACGAAGCGGGTGTCGCCCGGGCCGCCGATCGCGACGGCGATTCCCGGCGCGCGGCCCTGAGCGACATAGCGGTCGGCGAGCGATTCGACGCTGGGGAGCGCGGCTGCCGGGCGGCTGGCCGCGACCTGGGCGCTTGCGACCGGCGGGGCGACCAGTGCCAGCGTCGCGATGCCTGCCATCCATGCCCGTGCCGTCATCGCAATCCCTCCATCAGCCGCTGTGCGCGGACGAACACCGTGGGCATGCCCGCTTCGTCGAGCGAGTCGATCGGCCACCATTCGCCGTCTGGTGCGGGCATGTGGGCCGGCAGCGTGGCTGCCGCAACCGTGCAGCTCAGGCGGAAGTGGGTGAAGCCATGAGCGACGGCACCCATCACCTGCCAGTCGGCGTCGACCGGTGCCTCGGCCATGCCGGGGGGCGTCTCCGCCCAGGGGCCGGTGGGCAGCGCGCGCATGCCGCCGAGCAGCCCCTTGGCGGGACGGCGGACCAGCAGCACCCGAGCGTCGTGTTCGAGCCAGAAGAGCGTGCCGTGGCGCTGCGGCTTCTCACGCCTGGGCGCCTTGCGCGGAAAGGCTTCCGGGTGGCCGGTGGCAAAGCCGTCGCACTCGGTGCGTACCGGACAGAGCAGGCAGCGCGGCGTGCGCGGGGTGCAGATGCCGGAGCCCAGATCCATCATCGCCTGGGCGAAGTCGCCGGCACGGGCATCGGGGGTGATCGATTCGGTGGCGGTGCGGATCGCGGGGCGACCGGCGGGGAGCGGCTGGGGGAGAGCGAACAGTCGTGCGACCACGCGCTCGACATTGGCGTCCACGACCACCGCGCGGCGGCCGAAGGCGATCGCTGCGATCGCGGCGGCGGTATAGGCGCCGAGACCGGGGAGGGCGCGCAGGCCCTCTTCGGTATCGGGAAGCATGCCGCCATGCTCGTTCGCCACGGCACGGGCGCAGGCGAGCAGGTTGCGGGCGCGGGCGTAGTAGCCGAGCCCTGCCCAGGCGGCCATCAGCTCGGCATCCTCGGCGGCGGCGAGGCTCGCGAAATCGGGCCAGCGGGCGACGAATTTTTCGAAGTACGGGCGCACGGTCGCGACCTGGGTCTGCTGGAGCATCACCTCCGACAGCCAGACGCGATACGGGTCCGGCGCGGGGGTGCCGGGCGGCGCGCGCCACGGAAGACTGCGCGCATTGGCGTCGTACCAGTCGAGCAGGGCGGGAGCGATTGCAGAAAGGTTGGCGGGCACCCCGCGCCTATGGCATGGGTGGCCTGCGATGACGACGCCCTCCAAAGCCCCCGCTGTTACCAAGGCCCGGCCTCCCAAGGAGGAGCCGAAGCGCCACGGCTATGCGCGCGCGGTGGCGGACCTGTTGCCGGACATCGGCCGGGCGGCGTTCCGCAAGTTCGGCTTCGTCCAGAGCGCGGTGGTGAGCCGCTGGCCCGAGATCGTCGGCGAACGCTACGCTCGGGTGTCGGCCCCCGAATCGATCCGCTTCCCGCAGGGGCAGCGCGCCGACGGGGTGCTGACGCTGGTGGTGCACGGCGCGCACGTCACCATGATGCAGCACATCGGCCCCGAGATCGTCGAGCGGGTGAACCGCTTCTTCGGCTATGCCGCGGTCGGCCGGATCGCGTTCAAGCAGGGCGACGTGCGCCGCGCGCAGCGGGTGGCGCCGCCGCGGCCGCAGCCGACGCACGTGCCGGCCGAGCTGGGCGACAGCCTGCGCACCATCGCCGACCCGGAGCTGAAGGCGGTGCTTTCGGCGCTGGCCGCCGGCGTCGCGGCGCCGCCGACGCCGCTTTCGATTCCGGTTCTGGGAAAGGTTCGTTGATGCGGTTGCTGGGAGTGCTCGCGGGTGTGCTCGCGGGGCTGGTGATGACGGGTGGCGCAGAGGCGCAGCCGGCACGCGACTGGCGCACGGCGACAGTGAAGGCGGCGAGCGGCGGCTATCAGATCGGCAACCCGCAGGCGCGCGTCACGCTGGTCGAATATGTCAGCTACACCTGCCCGCACTGCGGCCATTTCGTCGAGGAATCCAAGGCGCCGCTCCACGACGGCCTGGTCCGCAACGGCCAGGTGCGGGTGGAGATCCGCAACTTCGTGCGCGATCCGCTGGACCTGGCCAGCGCCTTGCTCGCGCGCTGCGGCGGGACGGCGCGGTTCGCGCGCCAGCACGCGCTGATCTTTGCGAACCAGAAGGCGCTGCTCGACAAGGCGATGGCGTTCCAGGCCACGCCCGATGCGTTCAAGGGCGCGACGACGATCGAGGCGCGGCTGCGGCGGATCGCCGCGGGCTCCGGCCTGACGGCGCTGATGACGCGCAGCGGGCTTTCCCCGCAGCAGGCGGACCGCTGCCTGATCGACGCGGCCGCGCGCCAGGAGCTCGTCGGTGCGACCGAAAAGCTCCAGGGCCGGATCGAGGGCACGCCGAGCTTCGAGATCGACGGCAATCTGCTGGCCGCCAACAGCTGGGCCGAGGTCGAGCCCCCGCTGCGCCAGGCGCTGCAGCGCTGAACCCCCATTCTCTTCACGGAGCCATTTCCATGCGTATCGCCCTTCCTCTGCTGCCCCTTCTCCTGCTCGCCGGTTGCGGTGGTGGGGACGCGGGCTCCGGCAACAGCGGTGCGCCCGCACAGAAGGTCGCGGCGGTAGCAGCGCCGGCCGGCACCAGCTGGGCCGAGACCGTGTCGGTGACGCCGGAGGGCGGCTATCGCATGGGCAACCCCGATGCCGCGATCAAGCTGGTCGAATATGGCTCGCGCACCTGCCCGACCTGCGGCCAGTTCGGGCGTGATTCGGTGCCGGCGCTGGCGGACACCTATGTCGCGAGCGGCAAAGTCTCCTACGAATTCCGCGACTTCGCGGTGCATGGCGCGCCGGATCTGGCGGCCGGTCTGCTCGGCCGCTGCGGCGGGACGGGGCCGTTCTTCCCGATCCTCGACCAGATGTACGCCAACCAGAATGCGGTGCTGGAGAAGCTCCAGTCGCTGCCGGAAAGCTTCCAAGCGCAGGTGCAGCAGATGCCGCCGGCGCAGGCGGTGTCGCTGTGGGCGCAGCAGCTGGGCTACATCGACTTCGTCAAGCAGCGCGGCATTCCCGAGGCGAAGGCGCGCCAGTGCCTGGCCGACCAGAAGGGCCTGGAGGCGCTCGTCAAGATCACCGAGGAAGCCGCCGACAAGGTGACGGGCACCCCGAGCTTCTTCCTGAACGACAACAAGCTGGACGCGGTGAACTGGACGCAGGTCGAGGCGGCGCTGCGCGACGCCGGCGCCTGATCCCCGACTGACCGGGCGCGCGCGGCGATGCGGATCCGGCGGCTGCGCCTGTCCGGCTTCAAGAGCTTCGTCGACGCCTCCGACCTGGTGATCGAGCAGGGGCTGACCGGCGTGGTCGGCCCCAATGGCTGCGGCAAGTCGAACCTCCTCGAAGCGCTGCGCTGGACAATGGGCGAGAACTCCGCCCGGTCGATGCGCGGCGCGGCGATGGAGGACGTGATCTTCGCCGGCACCGCGACGCGCCCGCCGCGCGACTTCGCCGAGGTGTCGATCCTGGCCGACGAGGTCGGGCCGGAGGGTGAGGAAGTGGAGGTGGTGCGCCGGATCGAGCGCGGCGCCGGCTCCGCCTATCGAATCAACGGCCGCGACGTGCGCGCCAAGGACGTCGCGCTCTTGTTCGCGGACGCCGCCACCGGCGCGCATTCGCCCGCGCTGGTCAGCCAGAACCGGATCAGCGCCGTCATCTCCGCCAAGCCGGCCGAGCGGCGGGCGATGCTGGAGGAAGCGGCGGGGATCGCCGGGCTCCACGTCCGCAGGCGCGATGCCGAGAACCGGCTGCGCGCAACCGAGGCCAATCTGGCGCGGCTGGCCGAGGTGCTGGCCGACCAGGACGGACGCATCGCGCAGCTGCGGCGGCAGGCACGGCAGGCGGAACGCTATCGCGAGCTTTCGGGGCGGATCCGCGTCGCGGAGGCGCGGCTGATCTTTGCGCGCTGGCGGGACGCGGCGGCGGCGGCGGATGGGGCGCGGGCGGAAGCCCGGGATGCGGAGGCGCTGGTCGCCACGTGCACGGCGGAACAGGCGGCGGCGGAAGCGGCGCAGGCGGCGGCCGTGGCGGCGCTCGCCACCCATCGCAGCAGTGCCCAGGCGGCGCGCGACGCGCTGTCGGAAGCGACGCACCGGCGCGAGGCGCTGGTGGCGCAGCGCGGGGCTGCCGAACGGCGGCTGCGCGAGCTGGAGGCGGCAGTCGCCCGCATCGCCGAGGATCGCGGGCGCGAGGGCGCCTTGGCGAGCGACGCGGCCGAGGCGCTGGCGCGGCTCTCGGCCGAGGGCAGGGCCCTGGAGACCGAAGCGGCCGCGGCCGATGCCGCGCTGCCGGAACTGACGGCGGCACTGGCGGCGGCAGAGCAGGCGAGCCGCGATGCCGAGGTGGCGCTTGCCCAGGCGCTGGCGCGGCAGGCGAGCGAACTGGCCGATGTCCGCGTCGCGCGCGCCGCGCTGCAGGCGGCACAGGCGCGGCTGGAGCGTGCCACTCGCGACGAGCGGCGGATCGCGGCCGAACTGGCGGCGCTGGCCGATGCGGCGCCGCTCCAGGCCGCGCGCGCGGCGGCAGCCGACGCGCGGGAGAAGGCGCTCGGCGGGATCGAGCATGCGCGGGCGACGCTGGCGTCGGCGGACGCGGAAGAGCGGGCGCAGGCCGGCCGGCGGGAGGCCGCGCAGGCGGCGCGCGCGACCGCGGCGGCGGAACTGGCGGCGCTCGACGGCGAAGCGGCGGCGCTGGAGCGCGCGCAGCGGCGCGGCGGGCGCGAGCGGCTGCTCGACCGGCTGGAGGTGGCACCGGGCTATGAGCGCGCGCTGGCGGCGGCCTTGGGCGATGACGTGGAGGCGGGGCTCGACCCGGCGGACGAACGCTATTGGGGCGGGGCCGAGGCGACGCCTGCCGACCCGCCGCCACCGCCGGGCGTTTCCCGGCTGTCGGGGCAGGTGGTGGCGCCGGAGGTGCTGGGGCGCAGGCTCCACCAGGTATTCGTGTGCGAGGTCGACACCGGCACGTCGCTCGCGGTGGGGCAGCGGCTGGTGACGCTCGACGGGGCGCTGCGGCGCTGGGACGGCTTCCGGGCGGTGGCAGGCGGTGGGGCCGCGGCGGCGGAGCGGCTGGAGCGGGCGAATCGGCTGCGCGCGATCGCGGCGGCGCGTCCGCAGGCAGCGGCTGCGGTCGAGCAGGCGGCGGTGGCGCTTACGGAAGCGGAGGCGGCGATTCGCGCTGCCAAGACGCAGGCGGCCGAGGCGCGGCGCAGCGTCGAATCGCACGAAGCCGCCGCGCGCGAGGCGGCCCGCGCCGAGGACCGGGCGACGGCGGCGATCGAGCGCGCCGAATCGCAGCGCGCCGACCTCGCCGCGCGCCAGCGTCGGGCGGCGCTCGACCTGGAGGAGGCGGTGGGCGAGGCGACCCGCGCCGAAGCGGCGGTGGCGGCGCTGCCGGACGGGAGCGGAACCCAGGCGGAGGTCGCCCGGCTGTCGGCCGAGGCGGAGGCGCGGCGTGGCGGGGTGGCGGACGCGCGCGCGGCGGCGGGCGAACGCGAGCGGGCCGCCACCGCGGCGCGGACGCGGATCACGGCGGCGGCGGCGGAAGCCAAGGGCTGGAAACAGCGCGCGGGCGAGGCGGTGCGGCGCATCGCCGATCTCGACAAGCGCGCCACCGACAGTGCGCGCGAGCGCGACGCGATTGCGGGGCGGCCGGATGCGCTGTCGATCGAGATCGAGACGGTAACGGCGGCCTTGCTGGGCGCGCGCGAGGCGGTGGATGCCGCCCAGCGCGAGGAACATGCCGCCGAACAGGCGCTGCGGGCGGCGGAGACGGCGTTGCGGGCGATCGGCGAGTCGCTGGCTGCGGCGCGCGAGGCGCGCGCGGGTGCGGCGGCGCGTGCGGAGAACCACGATCAGCGGCGGGTGGAGACGGCGCGGCTGTCGGGCGAACGTTTCGAATGTCCCCCGCCGTTGTTGCCGGATCGGCTGGGGTTCGAGAGCGCCGAGGTGGCGACCCCCGAGGCGGAGGCGGCGGCGCACGACCGGCTGACGGCGGAGCGCGAGCGCATCGGTCCGGTGAACCTGGTGGCGGATCGTGAGCTCGCCGAGCTGGATGCGGCGCGGGCGAGCGGCGACGGCGAGCGTGCCGAACTGGAGCTGGCGGTGAATCGCCTGCGCGGCTCCATCGGCATTCTCAATCGCGAGGGGCGGCAGCGGCTGCTGGCCGCCTTCCATGCGGTCAACGCGCATTTCCAGCGCCTGTTCGGCACGCTGTTCAATGGCGGTCAGGCGCATCTGGCGCTGGTCGATTCGGACGATCCGCTGGAGGCGGGATTAGAAATCCTGGCGCAACCGCCGGGCAAGCGGCTCCAGTCGCTCACCCTGCTGTCGGGCGGAGAGCAGGCGCTGACCGCGGTGGCGCTGATCTTCGGGCTGTTCCTGACCAGCCCGGCACCGATCTGCGTGCTGGACGAGGTCGACGCGCCGCTGGACGACGCCAACATCGACCGCTTCTGCGATCTGCTCGAGCGGATGACGGAGGAGACCGAGACACGCTACCTGATCGTCACCCACAATGCGGCGACGATGAGCCGGATGCACCGGCTGTTCGGGGTGACCATGGTCGAGCAGGGGGTGAGCCGGCTGGTGTCGGTCGACCTGCGCGGCGCCGAAACCTTGCTGGCGGCGGAGTAGCGCGATGATCCGACCTGGCCTGATGCTTGCCGCATTGCTGATGGCGCCCGCCCCCGCCATGGCGGAGCCGCAGGGCCTGCCCGGGCATTATTATCTCTCCGGCATGACCGAGGTCGGGTCGGAACTGCTGCTGCGCGGCGACGGGCGCTACCGCTGGATGCTTGCCTATGGCGCGCTCGACCTGGCGGTGGAGGGAAGCTGGACGCGCAGCGGCGACATGCTGACGCTGGTGGCGGATCCGGGCACGCTGGCAGAGGACGGGATGGAGTCGATCTTTGCGCGGATGGTGCTGCGGATCGAGCATGACGGCGCGCTGGTGCCGACGGAGAATTTGCGCGGGGCGTATCGCAAGGCACCGTAGGAGCCCGCGTTCTCAGCGCCCACCCGCAACGGAACGTCATCCTGACGGAAGTCGGATCCATTGCCGCTCCGCTTCCGCCTCTAGCGCTGCGTGTCTGGATCCTGACTTTCGTCAGCATGACGGGTGAGGGCTGGAGTCGGTTTCGCGGAATCAGGGCTGTCCCGGAGGGGTCAGTCCAGTCGCCTTGGCGCATGGCCAGCTTGGTACCCCGGCGAAGGCCGGGGTCCAGTTGGGAGGACGGAAGTTGGGTTCCGAGCCTCACCAACGGCACCGCAGCTGGACCCCGGCCTTCGCCGGGGCACGATACTCCCGTGGGCTCAGTCCAGCCGCGCCTTCGCGATCCGCGTCATGCGGCAGGCGAGGTCGGCTTCGCCCGACGCGACGAGCCAGCTGTCGCCTGCGTCGACGATGCCGGTCGTGAACACCACCGGCTGCGGCAGATAGGCCTGGTGCGCAAACGGCGCGATGAGATCGGGCGCAGCCTCCAGCACCGGAGCCGACTCCTCGCGCTCCAGGATGCGGGTGGGATCGTCGGCGTCGAGCAGCGCGCGATAGGTGCGGTAGACGCCGACTGCGCCCTGTTTCTCGACGCCGTGGTAGAGCAGCATCCAGCCGCGCGCCGTGCGCACCGGGGGCGTTCCGCCGCCGAGCTTGGAGGCGGCTGCGGCCTTCAAGGGCCGGATCGCGAAGTCGGCGACCGGGCGCCAGTGCAGCATGTCCGGCGAGGTGGCGAGATTGATCGACGGACCGCCGGCGTCGTCGTCGTCGGGCGGCATCGCGAACCAGGCGTCCGACAGCGGCCGCGTTAGGGCGAGATACCGGTCGCCGACCGTCCCCTCGAACGGGATCATGTCCTTGTTGCCGTGGTCGAGCACCAGGCCGCACGAACGCCAGTCGAGTCCGTTGTCGGAATCGTACATCACCGTGCACAGCCGCCCGCCCGACACCGCGCACACCGTCATCCACCAGCGATCGCCGATGCGGACGATGCGCGGATCCTCGATGCCATATTCGCCGTGGCGCGCGTCGGGCTCGATCGCGCGGTCGTAGTGGACGGCGACGATGCGCTGGCCTTCCGGATCGAGCTCGACCGGCAGCAGCCACGATAGCGAGGTGAGCCCCAGGAAGGGATAGGCGCCGCCCGACAGCACGAAGAAGCGCGGATCGGCCACGTCGGCACCCGCCGCGTCGAAATCGTCGAGCCGGTAGCCCACGGGCGTCCAGCGGATCGACCGCACCTGGCCGTCGCGGATCGGCTCGGCCAGGGCCTCGGCCACGCGGACCATCAGCAGCAGATTGCCGTTGGCGAGACGGGTGAGGCCGGGGTTGAAGGCGCCGAGCACGAAGGTCGGCTCGGCGATGCCGCGGCGAAGCGGCGAGCGGGCGAGGTCGACATCGTCGGGGGCGAAGACGATGCGGTCCTCGGCCATGGTTCAGCTCGCCTGGAACTGGGTGTGGTGGCGGATCACTTCCTCGATGATGAAGCGCAGGAACTTCTCGGAGAACTCCGGGTCCAGGTCGGCGTCGCGGGCGAGCGCGCGCAGCCGGGCGATCTGGCGTTCCTCGCGGCCGGGATCGGCGGGGGGAAGGTCCTTCTCCGCCTTGTAGCGGCCGACCGCCTGGGTGACCTTGAAGCGCTCGGCCAGCATGAACACTAGGGCGGCGTCGATGTTGTCGATGCTCTGCCGATAGCGGGCCAGCGTGTCGTCGGTCATCGATTCCCTCCCTTGGTGCGCGCGGCTGCGCTTTTCGCGTCGCTTTCCGGGTTGCGCAAGCCCGCCGGCCTTGCGTTCGCCCCGCGTTGCAGCCACATCGGCGTGGCATGAGTGCCACCGTACACCGCCTCACCCCGACCGGTCGCGTGAAGGACCCGTCGCTCGATCCGATGATGACGCTCGTCGCGGAGGACATGGCGGCCGTCAACGCGGTGATCGTCGATCGCATGCAGTCCCGGATCCCGCTGATCCCGGAACTGGCCGGCCACCTGATCTCGGGCGGCGGCAAGCGGCTGCGGCCGATGCTGACGCTCGCGAGCGGGCAGCTGCTGGGGTACCACGGCACGCGCCACCATCTGCTGGCGGCGGCGGTCGAGTTCATCCACACCGCCACGCTGCTCCACGACGACGTGGTCGACGGTTCGGACCTGCGTCGCGGCAAGCGCACCGCCAACATCATCTGGGGCAATCCGGCGAGCGTGCTGGTCGGCGACTTCCTGTTCAGCCGCTCGTTCGAGCTGATGGTGGAGGCCGACAGCCTGGCCGCGCTCAAGATCCTGTCGAACGCCTCGGCCGTGATCGCGGAAGGCGAGGTCAACCAGCTGACCGCGGTGCGTCGGGTCGACCTCCACGAAGATCGCTACCTCGACATCATCGGCGCCAAGACCGCCGCGCTGTTCGCCGCCGCCTGCCGCATCGCCGCGGTGGTCGCCGACCGGCCGCAGGCGGAGGAGCTGGCGCTCGATGCCTATGGGCGGAACCTCGGCATTGCGTTCCAGCTGGTGGACGATGCGATCGACTATGTCTCGGACGCGTCGACCATGGGCAAGGATGCGGGCGACGACTTCCGCGAGGGCAAGATGACGCTGCCGGTGATCCTCGCCTATGCGCGCGGGGATGAGGCGGCGCGCGGCTTCTGGCGCGACGCGGTGTCGGGCCGGCGCGCGACCGACGCAGACTTCGCGCATGCGGTGGAGCTGGTGCGCAGCAGCCGCGCGGTCGAGGACACCATGGCGCGGGCGCGGCATTACGGGCAGCGCGCGATCGAGTCGCTTAGCGGCTTCGCGGATGGCGCGGCCAAGGACGCGATGGTCGAGGCGGTCGAGTTCGCGGTCGCGCGAGCCTATTGAGCGGTGCCCCGGCGAAGGCCGGGGGCGTTGCACGACCGCTTCCGTATCCCTGCGCAGGCCGGGATCCAGGGCCAAGCAGAACAACGGCGCATTGCTCCCGGAGCCTTGGACTCCAGCCTTCGCAGGAGCACGTGGCGGGACGGTCGCGCGTAACGCTGCCGCCTTCCCACCTGGACCTCGGCCTGCGCCGGGGTACGAGAGGGTTTCGCAACCATCCCGCTACCCCCGTCATGCTGACGAACGTCAGCATCCATTCGCGCTACGCTCGCGACTCCAGGCGGAGCGGCAATGGACCCTGACGTTCGTCAGGATGACGAATCGCGGGCGGCGGCCCTTACGCCGCGCGCTTGTCGAGGGCGGCGGCGGCTTCTTCCATCAGCGTGGCGAGGATCACAGCGACCGGTTCCTCGGTCTTGACCATGCCGACCGACTGGCCGGCCATGACGCTACCGTGCTCGACGTCGCCGTCGACCACCGCACGGCGGAGCGCGCCGGCCCAGTAATGCTCGATCTGCAGCTGCGCCTCGGCCATCGCGAGCACACCCTCGTCGAGCGACTGGGCGACTTCGCGCTGCTTGGCGGTGAACAGCTCCGACCCGGCGTTCTTGAGCGCGCGCACCGGGATCACCGGCAGGCGCGGGTCGATCTGGACGCTGGCGACCGCGTCGCGCGCGGAGGCGCGGAAGAACGCCTTCTTGAAATTGGGGTGCGCGATCGACTCGGTCGCACACGCAAAGCGCGTGCCGAGCTGGACGCCGGCGGCGCCCATGTCGAGATAGCCGGCAATCGCCTCGCCCCGGCCGATGCCGCCGGCGACGAACACGGGCAGCGCCTCGGCGATCTCGGGCAGCATTTCCTGCGCGAGCACGCTGGTGGAGACCGGGCCGATGTGGCCGCCGGCCTCCATCCCCTCGATCACCAAGGCGTCGACGCCGGAACGGATCAGCTTCTTGGCGAGCGCGAGGGCGGGCGCGAAGCAGATCACCTTGGCACCCGACGCCTTGATCGCGTCGAGGCTGCCGGCCGGGGGCAGGCCGCCCGCGAGCACGACATGGCCGACCTGATGCCGGGCGCAGACCGCGATCAGATCCATCAGCTGCGGGTGCATGGTGATGAGGTTGACGCCGAACGGCTTAGCCGTCAGCGCCTTGGTCGCGGCGATCTCGGCATCGAGCAGCTCGGGCGTCATCGCGCCGCACGCGATCACGCCGAAGCCGCCGGCGTTGGAGATGGCGGCGACGAGATTGCGCTCGGACACCCAGGACATGGCGCCGCACAGGATCGCGGTTTCGGTGCCGAGGAAGGCAGCGCCGCGGGCCATGCGGCGGGCAAGGCGCTCGGCGCCGACGGAAGAAGTGGTGGTCATGGCGCGCCCCTAGCGTAGCGGATGGCGTTGAGCAAAGGAGACAAGCGATGCGGCAGGCGATCGGCGAGCTGGAGGTACCCACGCGGGGGCAGGGGCTGGTGGAGGTGACGCGCAGCGTTTGCGACTGGGTGACCCAACACGCGATCACGACTGGGCTGCTGACGTTGTTCTGCCGCCACACCTCGGCGTCGTTGCTGGTGCAGGAGAATGCGGCGCCGGAGGTACGCGACGACCTGGTCGCCTATTTCGCTCGGATCGCGCCCGAGGATCGCCATGCCTATGCCCATGACGACGAGGGGCCGGACGACATGCCCGCGCATCTGCGCACGGCGCTGACCGGCGTGCAGCTGTCGATCCCGGTCGCGAACGGCCGACCGGTGCTCGGCACCTGGCAGGGGATCTATCTGTTCGAGCACCGCCGCGCGCCGCATCGGCGGCGAATCGCGCTGCACCTGCTGGGGGAGTAACGCCGCCCGATCAGGCGGCGGTGTCCTCCGCGTCCAGGCCATAGGCGGTGTGGAGCACGCGCACCGCCAACTCGGTATAGTCTTCCTCGATCAGCACGCTGACCTTGATCTCCGAGGTGGTGATCGCCTGCACGTTGATGCCGCGGTCGCCCAGCGTCTTGAACATGGTCGACGCCACGCCCGCATGGCTGCGCATGCCGACGCCAACCACCGAGATCTTGGCGACGCGGGTGTCGTGGACCAGCCGGTCGTAGCCGATGGTCGCCTTTTCGCGATCCAGCACGTCGAGCACACGCGGCAGCTCGGCCTGGTTGATCGTGAAGGTGACGTCGGTCGAGCCGGTCGAGTGCGCGACGTTCTGCACGATCATGTCGACGTTGACGCCGGTGTCGGCGAGCGGGCCGAAGATCGCTGCGACCGCACCCGGGCGATCCGGCACCTCGGTCAGGGTGATCTTGGCTTCGTTCTTGTCGTGCGCGATGCCGGTAATGAGCTGGCGTTCCATGTCGTCCACTTCCTCTTCGCCCACGATCATCGTGCCCGGTTCCGCCGCCGCATCCGCATCGGCAAACGACGAGAGCACCTGGACGCGGACCCCTTCCTTCATCGCGAGCCCGACCGAGCGCGTCTGCAGCACCTTGGCGCCGACGCTGGCGAGCTCCAGCATTTCCTCATACGTCACGCGCTTGAGCTTGCGTGCCCGGGGCACGATGCGCGGGTCGGTGGTGTAGACGCCGTCGACGTCGGTGTAGATGTCGCAGCGATCCGCCTTCATCGCCGCTGCGACCGCAACCGCCGACGTGTCCGATCCGCCGCGGCCGAGCGTCGTCACGCGGCCATTGTCCGCCAGCCCCTGGAAGCCCGGGATCACCGCGACCTCGCCGCCGGCCGTGGCGGCGAGCAGCGCCTGGGTGTCGATCTCGCCAATGCGGGCGGAGGCATGGGTGTCCGAGGTGTGGATCGGCAGCTGCCAGCCGAGCCAGCTGCGCGCGGGTACGCCGATCGCCTGGAGCGCGATCGCCAGCAGCCCGCTCGTCACCTGCTCGCCCGAGGCGACCACCACGTCATATTCGCGCGGATCGTAGAGCGAGGAGGCTTCGCGGCAGAAGTTCACCAAGCGGTCGGTCTCGCCGGCCATCGCCGAGACGACCACGGCGACCTGGTTGCCGGCTTCCCACTCGCGTTTCACGCGCTGGGCGACGCTGCGGATGCGCTCGATCCCGGCCATGGAGGTGCCGCCGAACTTCATCACGATGCGTGCCATGTACCGAGCGCCTCACCCCCTTGGGAACGTCGGGTTGCGCTGATAGGGAGGCGTCATGGTTATGGCAAGCGACGCGGCGCCCGGAGCGCGGGCACCGAACGGCAGCGTGGTGGCGGCGGAGGCCACGCATTTCGGCAAGCTCGCGGCCGACTGGTGGAACCCACACGGCTCCTCGGCGATGCTGCACCGGCTCAACCCCGCGCGGCTCGGCTTCCTGCGGCAGGCGATCGACGCGCATTGGAACGGCGAGAGCCAAGGCTTCACGCCGCTCGCCGGCAAGACCGCGCTCGACGTCGGCTGCGGCGCCGGGCTGCTCGCCGAGCCGCTCGCAAGGCTGGGCGCGGCGGTGACCGGCGTCGATGCCGCGCCCGAGAACATCGGCGCGGCAAGGACGCACGCCGAGGCGCAGGGGCTGGCGATCGAGTACATCGCGGGCGGCGTCGAGGCGGTGGCGGGGCGGCAGTTCGACCTGGTCACCTCGCTGGAGGTGATCGAGCATGTCGCCGATCCCGCCGGCTTTGTCGCCGGGCTGGCGGCGGCGCTGGCGCCGGGCGGGCTGATGGTGGTGTCGACGCCCAACCGCACGCCCCTGTCGCGGCTGGCGATGATCACGCTGGCGGAAGGCGTGGGCGCGATCCCGCGCGGGACGCACGACTGGGACAAGTTCCTGACGCCGGACGAGCTGACCGCGCTGCTGAAGGCGCAGGGGCTGACGGTCGGCGAGGTGCGTGGGCTGTCGTTTTCGCCCACGCGCGGCTTCACGATCTCCGACGACACGCGGCTCGACTATCTGGTGACGGCCTGGCGGGCCTGACATGGCGGCGCTCGACCGCTTCGTCGAGGCGCAGGCGGGCGTGTGGGCGCAGGCGCTCGCCGAGCTGAAGGCAGGGCGCAAGACCGGCCACTGGATGTGGTTCGTGTTCCCGCAGATCGCGGGACTCGGCCGCAGCGGGACCGCGCGCTTCTATGCGATCGCCGATGCGGACGAGGCGCGGGCGTATCTGGCGCACCCGCTGCTGGGCGCGCGCCTGCGCGAGACGGCGGAGGCGCTGCTCGCGCATCGCGGGCGGTCGGCCGAGGCGATGCTGGGCGGGATCGACGCCATCAAGCTGCGTTCCTCCATGACGCTGTTCGAGGCGGTGGCGCCGGGGGAGCCGGTGTTCGCGGCGGTGCTGGACGCGTTTTACGGCGGGAAGTGCGATCCGGAGACGCTGCGGCGGTTGAGCTGATCGACTCGATCTCAACCCAACCGTTCGTGCTGAGGTGGGGCTGAGCTTATCGAAGCCCCGTATCAAAGCACGCGTCCTTCGATACGCCTTTTCGACTTCGCTCAATGGCTACTCAGAACAAAGGGGGTAGGAGTTCACAGGCCTGCTGCTCCCACCCCGTTTGTCTTGAATAGGGGTGTGTCGAGAACCACCGCAACCCTTCTCTCGACACGCCATCTCGACAGGCTCGATGGCTGCTCGAGACGAACGGGGTTGGACCGAAGCCGACGAAGAGAGGACAGTGCCGGGGTGCGGTCCTGGCGCCCAGCGGAACTTCGACGCACGCGAGCTCTTGTTCCGGGATAACCGCCAGGAGCCCCGCATGACCGACATTCGAGACGCCCATACCGAGGTCCTATCGCTTGCCGGCAGGCGGGTGGCGATAACCGGCGGCACGACCGGCATCGGCCGCGCGATCGCGGTGCTGCTCGCTTCCGAAGGCGCGCGGGTGTTCGTGTGCGGGCATGACTCGGACCATCTCGCCGACGCGCTCGCCCGCATTCGGGAGGTGGGCGACGGCGATGGCGCGGTGCTCGACCTGGCGGAGCCGGACCATGCCCGCGGCTTCCTGGAGATCGCCCGTGAGCGGCTGGGCGGGTTGGACGTGGTGGTGCTGAACGCCGCCGTCGCCGCGTCCGGCATTTCGGAGACGGACGAGGCGGAGCTGCGCCACGCGATCGCGCTCAACTTCACCGCCTATCTGCTGGGCTCGCACGCCGCGGCCGATCTGCTGGAAGGCGAGGGCGACCTGGTGCTGGTCGGATCGATGAGCGCGCATGTGCTCGGCCCGGGTTCGACCATCTACGCCGGGATCAAGGCGGGCATCGCCGGCTTTTCCGAGGCGCTGCGGCGGGAACTGGGTCCCAAGGGAATCCGGGTCGGGCTGGTGGAGCCGGGCAAGACCGGCTCCGACATGCAACTGCCGGACGTGCCGGTCGAAAAGCAGCGCGAGCAGATCCACGAGGAGACCATGCTGCGCGCCGAGGACATCGCGGTGGGCGTTCACTACATGCTGACGCAGCCGCGTCGCACCGTGGTGCAGCAGGTGGTAATCACGCCGCGCGCGCAGGCAGCCGAATGAACTTCGACGTCGACCGGCTGGTCTTCACCCCCGACGACGTGGACCTGTCGCGGTCGCCGCTCGCGGGGCATCTCGACGCCGAAACCTATGTGCTGGGTGCATTCAATCCCGGCCTGACCCGGCTGCCGGGCGGCAACCTGCTGATGATGGTGCGGGTGGCGGAGGCGCTGCGCAAGCCGATCCGCGACGGCAAGGTTCACGCGATCCGCTGGGAAGGCGAGGAGGGGAGCGCCGGGCGCTATGTGCTCGACGGCTGGCCGCTCGAGCACGCCGACACCGCCGATCCGCGCAAGTTCCTGCTTCAGGGCAACAAGTGGCGCGTGATGGCGCTGACCTCGCTGTCGTGGCTGTTGCCGGTCGAGCTATCGCCGGACGGCCTGGAGGTGGTCGCCGTGCACTATGATCGCGCGGTGGCGCCCCAGGGCAGCTGGCAATGCTATGGGGTGGAGGATGCGCGGATCAGCCGCATCGACGACCACTACTGGATGACCACCTGCTCGGTGAGCCCGGAGCGGCATTCGACCATGCTCTACAGCTCTGAAAACGGGCTCGACTGGCGGTTCGAGGACATGGTGCTCGATCACCAGAACAAGGACATGCTGATCTTCGAGGGCAAGGTCGACGGACGCTACTGGGCGCAGACCCGGCCGCTGGGCGACCTGTATTTCGCCTATCCCCCCGACAGCGAATGGCGCGCGGGGCCGTCGATCAACCTGGCGACCTCGCCCGACCTCTTGCACTGGAAGCCGTGCCGCAAGCCCGGCATCCGCCCGCACGCCGCGACCGTCGCCACCGCGCGCATGGGCGGCGGCACCCCGCCGATCCGCACGCCCCGCGGCTGGCTGAGCCTGTGGCACGGCGTCGAGCCGCACGAGATCGTCGGCATCTATCGCACCTACTGGACGATCCTCGACGCGGAGGATCCGTCGCGGACGGTCGCCACTCAGCACCCGCCGCTGCTGGAGGCGAGCCCGGCGCTCACCCGGCCGCTGGAGGACAAGATGTACGTGCGGGACGTGGTGTTCACCACCGGCATTGCCGAGCATGGCGGCGTCTATGTGGTGGCGTCGGGCGAGGCGGATCTGGCGTGCCGGATCACGCACATCCCGAAGTCGGTGTTCGCGTGAGTGCTCTTGGCGGAGGTCCGCTCCAGATCGATCCAGTCGGCCTCAAAAAACTGCTTTAGTGCAATAGGACACCGCGCTAGCATCCGCATTCCTGGGGTGGGAGGAATGGGATGCTGGAGCTTCGGAACGTCAGCCATGTCTATGGCAACGGGACGCGCGCGCTGGACGATGTGACGCTGTCGGTGCCGACGGGGATGTTCGGGCTGCTGGGGCCGAATGGTGCTGGCAAGTCGACGCTGATGCGCACGGTCGCCACGCTGCAGACGCCGACCAGCGGCAGCATCACCTTCGGCGACATCGACGTCATCGCCGAGCCGGAGCGGCTGCGCGAGACGCTCGGCTATCTGCCGCAGGACTTCGGCGTCTATCCGCGCGTGTCGGCCTACGACATGCTCGACCATATGGCGGTGCTGAAGGGCATCGCCTCGGCCGCGGACCGCAAGGCGACGGTCGAGACGTTGCTTAACCAGGTCAATCTCTGGAACGTCCGAAAGAAGGCGATCGCCGGCTTTTCGGGCGGCATGCGCCAGCGTTTCGGCATCGCCCAGGCCCTGATCGGCAACCCGCGGCTGATCATCGTCGACGAGCCCACCGCCGGGCTCGATCCGGAGGAGCGCAACCGCTTCCTCAACCTGCTCGCTGAGATCGGCGAGAATGTCGTCGTGATCCTGTCCACCCATATCGTCGAGGACGTGGCGGATCTCTGCCCGCGCATGGCGGTGCTGGCCGGCGGCAAGATCCGGTTGGAGGGTGCGCCGCTGGAGCTGATCGAACAGGCGCGCGGCACCGTCTGGGCCAAGGCGATCGCGCGTGACGAACTGACGGACGTGCGGGAGCGGTACGAACTGATCTCCACCCGCCTGTTCGCCGGGCGGACCATCGTCCACATCCTGTCCGAGGTCGATCCCGGCAACGGCTTCGAGCCGGTGCGCGGCGGATTGGAGGACGTGTATTTCGCGACCCTCGCGCGCACTCGCCGTCCTGTCGACACCGCCGCACTCGCGGCCTGAGGGGAGACGCGCCCATGTTCCGCAAGATCGCGGCGTTCGAGCTCCGCTACCAGTTCGGCAGCCCGGTGTTCTGGGTGGTCGCGGCCCTGTTCTTCCTGCTGACCTTCGGGTCGGTCGCGAGCGAGCACATCCAGATCGGCGCGGGCGGCAACGTCCACGCCAACAGCCCCTTCGCCATCGTCCAGGTCCACGCGATCTTTTCGCTGTTCTTCATGTTCGTGACGACCGCGTTCGTGGCGAACGTGGTGGTGCGCGACGATGAATCGGGCTTTGGTCCGATGGTGCGCACGACGCGGGTGACGCGCTTCCAGTATCTGCTGGGGCGCTTCACCGGCGCCTTCCTGGCCGCGGCGGTGGCGTTCCTGGCGATTCCGCTCGCGATCTGGGTCGGATCGCTGATGCCCTGGATCGATCCGGAGCGGCTGGGACCGACCATGCCCGCTGCCTTTGCCTGGGCGTATTTCGTCGTAGCGCTGCCGAACCTGTTCCTAACGGCGGCGATCTTCTTTGCGGTGGCGACGGTCACGCGATCGATGATGGGCAGCTATGTCGGCGTCATCGTCTTTCTGGTGCTCTATGCCGTGATGAGCACCATGATCGGGCGGCAGCCCGAGTGGCGGCATGTCGCGGGCTATGTCGAGCCGTTCGGCGTCGCTGCGATCAGCAACGCGACCCGCTATTTCACCGCGGCCGAGCGCAACGCGATCCTGCCGCCGCTGGACGGTGCGCTGCTTGCGAACCGGCTGATCTGGATCGGCGTCGCGCTTGCCGCACTTGCCTTCGCCGTGTGGCGGTTCCGCTTTGCCGAGCGCGGCATCTCCAGGCGCCGCTTGCGCAAGCAGGCTCGGCGCGAAGCGAAGCTGGGCCAGACCGCCCCGCGGCTGGTCGACCGGCTGCCCGCGCCCCAGCCGGACGGGGCGGCCTGGTCGCGCCTGCTTACCCGGTGCCGGTTCGAGATGGCGCAGGTGTTCCGCAGCCCCGCCTTTGCGGTGTTGCTGGTGGTCGGCCTGTTCAACACGGTCGGCGCGCTGATCTTTGCCGGCGAAATCTATGGCACGCCGGCGCGGCCGCTCACCTTTGCGCTGATCGAGACGCTGACCGGCGGCTTCGGGCTGATCCCGATCATCATCGCCATCTATTATGCGGGCGAGCTGGTCTGGCGCGACCGCGACCGCAAGATCCACGAGATCATCGACGCGACCCCGCTGCCCAACTGGGCCTATATGGTGCCCAAGGCGCTGGCGGTGACGGGCGTGCTGTTCACCACGCTGTTGGTGGCCGCCGTCGCCGCGATCCTGGTGCAGCTGATCCGCGGCGGCGGCGAGGTGTCGCTCGGCGAATATTGGCGCTGGTACCTGCTGCCGCAGACGGTCGACATGGTGCTGCTGGCGATCCTGTCGGTGTTCGTCCAGGCGCTCAGCCCCAACAAATACGTCGGCTGGGCGATCATGGTCGTCTACATCGTGGCGACGCTGACGCTGAGCAACCTGGGGTACGAGCATCCGCTCTACCTCTATGGCGGCGGACCGACGCCGCAGCTGTCCGACATGAACGGCGCCCAGGTCGGCGGGGCCGCCGCCTGGTGGGTTCGCCTCTACTGGGGTGCGGCGGCGGTGATCCTGGCGACGCTCGCCCATCTGCTGTGGCGGCGCGGGACCGAGACCCGGCTGCTGCCGCGGTTGCGGCGGGTGCCTGCGCGCCTGCGCGGCGTGCCGGGAGTCATCATCGGCGTCGCGCTGGTGGCGTTCGTGGGGATCGGCGCCTTCATCTTCTACAACACCAACGTCCTCAACGAATACCGCACCCGCGATGCCAACGAGCAGCGGATGGCCGACTATGAAAAGAAGTACCTGCGCTACGAGAACGTGGTGCAGCCTTCGCTCACCGCCGTTCGGCTGGCGATCGACCTGCATCCGTCCGAGCGGCGGATGGCGGTGGACGGGCTGTATCGCTTCGTGAACGCCAGCGGCCGGCCGATCGAGACGCTGCACGTGCGCCTGCCGGATGCGGACACCAGGCTCGCCTCCGTCACCGTCCCCGGCGCCAGGCTGGTGGCCGACGACGCGGCGTTCCAGTACCGGCTCTATCGCTTCGACCGGCCGCTGGCGCCGGGCGCCACGGGCACGCTGCAATTCCGCACGGAGCGCACGCAGCGCGGCTTCCGGGCCAGCGGCGAGGATACGCGGCTGGTGGCCAATGGCAGCTTCCTCAACAACTTCGAGTTTGCGCCGCAGCTGGGTATGAGCCGCGAGGGGCTGCTGACCGATCGGGTCACCCGCCGCCGCTATGGCCTGCCGTCGGAGCTGCGCATGGCGAAGCTGGAGGACGTGTCCGCCCGCCAGCGCAACTATCTGGCCAATGTCGACTGGGTGAATTCGGACATCACCGTCACCACCGACGCACCCCAGGTTCCGATCGCGCCCGGCCGGCGCGTGTCAGACACGACGCAGGGCGGACGGCGCACCGCGCACTTCGTGTCGACCGCGCCGATCCTGGCGTTCTTCTCGGTCCAGTCGGCCGATTATGCGGTGCGGCGCGACCGGTTCGGCCCGGTGCAGCTGGAGGTCTACTACCAGCCGAACCACGGCTTCAACGTCGACCGGATGCTCCAGGCGATGAAGCTGTCGCTCGGCTACTACGACAGGGCGTTCGGGCCCTATCAGTTCGACTATGCGCGCATCATCGAGTTCCCGGGCTATGACAGCTTCGCCCAGGCATTCGCGGGCACCGTGCCCTATTCGGAGAAGATCGGCTTCATCGCCGACACCCGCGATCCGGACGAGATCGACTATGTGACCTATGTCACCGCCCATGAGCTGGGCCACCAATATTGGGCGCACCAGCTGATCAGCGCGGACCAGCAGGGCGGCACCGTGCTGGTGGAGACCATGGCGCAATATTCGGCGCTGATGGTGATGAAGCACCTGTACGGCGAGGATAAGATCCGCCGCTTCCTGAAGTACGAGCTCGACAACTACCTGCGCTCGCGCGGCGGCGAGGCGATCGAGGAACTGCCGCTCGATCGGGTCGAGAACCAGGGGTACATCCACTATCGCAAGGGCGCGGTGGTGCTGTACCTGCTGCAGGACCGGCTTGGCGAGGAGCGGGTGAACGCGATGCTGCGCGGGCTGCTCGCGCGGCACCGGTTCGAGGGTGCGCCCTATGCCAATTCGATGGAGCTGGTCGACGGCTTCCGCGGGCTGGCACGCAATGCCGGCGAGCGGCAGCTGGTGGACGACCTGTTCGATCGCATCACCCTCTATGATCTGAAGGCGAAGGCGGCGAAGACCCGCAAGCTGTCCGACGGCCGCTACGAGACGGTGCTGACGATCGAGGGCGGCAAGGCCTATGCCGATGGCCGGGGCAAGGAGACCCAGGCGGCGCTGGACGACCAGGTCGACGTGGGGCTGTTCACCGCGCGGCCGGGGCTGGGATCGTTCGATCGCGCCGACGTGCTGGTGATGGAGCGGCGACCGATCCGCAGCGGCACGCAGGCGCTGCGGCTGGTGACGGCAAAGCGGCCGGCGTTCGCCGGGGTCGATCCGTACAACAAGTATATCGACCGCAACAGCGACGACAATGTGGTGCAGGTGGACTAGGGACGGGTCCGTCGGGGGAGCGGTCTCCCGGCGGAGCGCCTGAAAAAATTGACAATTGCGCGGGTTTGGGATAGGCGCCACGCCTTTCCTGCTCCGTGCATTATTTGAGGAAGCGACCATGGCGCGCGTCACCGTCGAGGATTGCGTCGACAAGATCCCCAACCGGTTCGACCTGGTGCTGATGGCAGCCCAGCGTGCGCGCCAGATTTCCGGCGGTGCCGAGCTGACGCTCGATCGCGACCGTGACAAGAACCCGGTGGTCGCGCTGCGCGAGATCGCCGAGGAGACGGTTCGTCCCGATCACCTCAAGGAAGCGGTCATCACCAGCATGCAGAAGGTGCAGATCGACGACGAGGAAGCGCCGGACGAGCTGGGCTCGCTGTCGGCATCGGCCGAGGCGCTGCGCCTGACCGCGGCCGCGCCGCCGCGCAACCAGAACGTCGGCGGCGACTACGAGGGCTGATCCCTCCTGACGCCGAAGGCCTGAAGAAGGGCGGCTCCGCTGGAGCCGCCCTTTCTTTTTGCGTGGGGTCGGGGGCATCGTACCTCGGTTCCTGCGGCACGTGCTCCTGCGCCGGCAGGAGCCCAGAGCCACGGAGGGCAGCGCTTGCGACTCTGGCCTCCTGCCTGCGCAGGAGCACGCGCTCTCTTGCGCACCATCGGCTGCGAACGCCCGAATCCATTCCAGCGCGTGCTGGCTCCTGGCCGAAGATGGTCGCCCGGGGAGTTCGCGACCCCTTCCACCGCGCGCAAAAAAAGGCCGGTACGTTTCCGTACCGGCCCGAGGTCGTCCGCAGGAGGAACGTCGGGGGCGGCGGGCCCGTGCCCGCCGCCGATCTCAGTAGTTGTAGGCGCGCTCCCCGTGCTCGCCGAGGTCGAGACCCTCGATCTCGACTTCGGGGCTGACGCGGCCGCCGGTCACCGCCTTGGCGATGAAGAAGGCGATGGTGGTGCCGATCGCGGCCCAGGCGATGGTGACGACCACCGCGAGCAGCTGCACGCCGAGCTTGGCGCCCATGTCGTAGTCGGCAGCGCCCGGGCCGCCGAGCGAGGGCGCGTAGACGATGGCGGTGCCGATCGCCCCGACCATGCCGCCGACGCCGTGGATGCCAAAGGCGTCCAGCGAGTCGTCGTAGCCGAGCTTCGGCTTGAGGACGGTCACCGCAAAGTAGCAGACGATCGAGGCGACGGCGCCCAGCACGATGGCGCCGAACGGCCCGGAATTGCCCGCCGCCGGCGTCACGGCGACCAGCCCGGCGATGATGCCCGAGCAGAAGCCCAGCGCCGATCCCTTGTGCCCCGAGAAGCGCTCCGCCAGCATCCAGAACAGCCCGGCCGAGGCGGTGGCGACAAAGGTGTTGATCATCGCCAGCGCCGCCGAGCCATTGGCCTCCAGCGCCGAGCCGGCGTTGAAGCCGAACCAGCCGACCCAGAGGAGGCCGGTGCCGACCATCGTCAGCGTCAGGCTGTGCGGGGCCATGCGCTCGGTCGGATAGCCGATGCGCTTACCGATCAGCATCGCCAGCACCAGCGCCGAGACGCCGGCGTTGATGTGCACCACGGTGCCGCCCGCGAAGTCCAGCGCGCCCATGTCGAAGAACCAGCCGCCGGTCGCCCACACCATGTGCGCGATCGGGAAGTAGACGATGGTGAGCCACACCAGCGCGAACAGCATGACGGCGGAGAACTTGATCCGCTCGACCACCGATCCCAGCACCAGCGCGATGGTGATCGCGGCAAAGGTCATCTGGAAGCAGATGAACACATATTCGGGGATCTCGACCCCGGCAGTGAAGGTCGCCGCCTGCGACGCGGGCGTGACCCCGGCCAGGAACGCCTTGCCGAAGCCCGCGATGAACTTGCTCGGCAGCGCGCTCTCCGGCCCGAAGGCGAGGCTGTAGCCGTAGATCACCCAGATCAGCATGGCGAGACAGGCGACGGCGCCGATCTGCGTCATCACCGACAGCATGTTCTTGGCGCGGGCGAGGCCGCCGTAGAACAGTGCCAGGCCTGGCAGGATCATCGCCAGCACCAGCACGGTCGAGATCATCATCCAGGCGGTGTCGCCCTTGTCGACGGTCGCGGCAGGCGCGGCGGCTGCAGGTGCCTGCAGGGCCGCGTCCTGCGCCCAGGCGGGCAGCGCGGCGAAGAAAGTCGTGCCCGCGGCGATCGCGAGGCCGGTCGGAAGCTTCATGATGTCCCCCTTCATCACAGCGCGGTTTCGTCGGTCTCGCCGGTGCGGATGCGGACCGCCTGGCCGACGTCGAGTACGAAGATCTTGCCGTCGCCGATCGCGCCGGTGTTGGCCGAGGCCTGGACCGCCTCCACCACCCGCGGCGCGACGTCGGACGCGCACACGATCTCGATCTTGATCTTGGGCACCATGTTGGTGCTGTACTCGGCGCCCCGGTAGATTTCGGTCTGGCCCTTCTGGCGGCCGAAGCCCTTGACCTCGGTGACGGTCATGCCCGCCACCCCGACTTCGGTCAGCGCCTCCCGCACGTCATCGAGCTTGAACGGCTTGATGATGGCGATGACGAGTTTCATATCGCGCCCCCTCGCTATGGTCCCAGGGGGTTCCTGAGCAAAGGTCGTGCCAAATGGACGCAAGGCGTTCCGTCGAGCGGCGGCGGGTGCCGCTGCTCGTTACGCCAGCGATAGGATCGATGCAGCTTTAGGCAGCTGCCTAAAAATCAGGCAGGGCGTTCGACGATCGCGCGGGCGGCGGCGAGATCCTCGTCGTCGACCATGACGCGGGTGGGGATCAGCAGCCAGCTGCCGTCGGCGATGCTCGCCTCGCCATCGAAGGCGACGGCGGGGATGCCTTCGCTCTCCAGCCGCCCGACCAGGATCTGCGCCTCGATCCGGGCGAAGCGGCCGAGTTCGACAAGAGCCATCAGGCGGCGGTGCCGCCGACCGTCAGCCCCTCGACCAGCAGGGTCGGCTGGCCGACGCCGGCGGGGACGCTCTGGCCGCCCTTGCCGCACATGCCGACGCCCTCGTCGAGCGCGAAATCGTTGCCGATGCCGGTCACCTTGGTGAGCACGGTCGGGCCGTCGCCGATCAGCGTGGCGCCCTTGATCGGCGCGCCGAGCCTGCCGTCCTCGATCCGGTATGCCTCGGTGCAGGAAAAGACGAACTTGCCCGAGACGATGTCGACCTGACCGCCGCCGAACGACTTGGCGAAGATGCCCTTCTTCACCCGCGACAGCAGCTCGGCCGGATCGTCGCGCCCGCCGCGCATGAAGGTGTTGGTCATGCGGGGCATGGGGGCGTGGGCGAAGCTCTCGCGCCGGCCGTTGCCGGTCGGGGCGACGCCCATCAGCCGCGCGTTCAGGCGATCGTGGATATAGCCCTTGAGGATGCCGTCTTCGATCAGGATGTTCTCCTGGGTGGGCGTACCCTCGTCGTCGATCGACAGCGAGCCGCGGCGGCTGGCGATCGAGCCGTCGTCGACCACGGTGACGCCGGGTGCCGCGACGCGCTCGCCGATCCGGCCCGAAAAGGCGCTGGTGCCCTTGCGGTTGAAGTCGCCTTCCAGCCCGTGGCCGATCGCCTCGTGCAGCAGCACGCCGGGCCAGCCCGGCCCGAGCAGCACCGTCATCTCGCCGGCCGGTGCGTCGACCGCGTCCAGGTTGACCAGGGCTTGTGCGAGCGCGGTGTCGATCGCGCGGTTCCACGTCTCGGGTAGGAACAGGTCGTCGTAGAGGTAGCGGCCGCCGATGCCGAAGCTGCCGGTCTCGCGACGGCCGTTCTGCTCGACCACTAGCGAGACGTTGAGGCGTACCAGCGGACGCACGTCGGTGGCGACGAAGCCGTCCGGGCGGACGATTTCGACCACGCTCCACGAGCCGCTGAGGCTCACGCTCGCCTGCACGACCCGCGGGTCGCGGGCGCGGGCGGCGGCGTCGATCGTCTGGCAGAGATTCACCTTGTCGGCGAAGGGCACCAGATCGAGCGGGTCGGCGGCGGTGTAGAGATGGCGGTTGTTGCCGCGCGGCGGCGGCGCCTTGGCGCCCTTGGCAGGGTCGATCAGTGCCATGGTCTCGCCCGCGCGCAGGATCGCGGCTTCGCTGATCTCATTGGCGTGGGCGAAGGCGGTGGTCTCGCCCGACACCCCCCGCAGGCCGAAGCCGGAGGCGGTGTCGTAGCTCGCCGTCTTCAATCGCCCGTCATCGAAGCCGAACGCCTCCGAGCGGCGATACTGCAGGTAGAGCTCTCCGTCATCGGCCTGCGCCAGCGTGCGCGCGGCCAGGCGGGAGGCAGCGGCGGGGTCGAAGCCGTCGCGGTAGAGGAAGGCACGGGGATCGGAGGCGGTCATGTCCTCCGATATAGGGACGTCAGATGCTGGCGCCAGACGGGATGTCGCGCAACGTCGACTGGTCGACGCCGTCCGCGGGGCCACCGACCAGCACGAAGCGGCGGTCGCAATAGCCGCAGTCGACATAGCCGTGCTCGTCGATCTGCAGCCACACGCGCGGGTGGCCGAGCGCGGGGGCGATCTCCCCGGCACCGTCGCAAGCGACGCGGGGGGTGGTGACGCGGAGGACTTCAGACGGCGGAATCATGGAAGAGGCGATAGCAAGGCGCCCGGCGCTCGACAATGCTGGAGCGTGGCCGATCGCAGCGTTTCGCAACGGCGGGGATTGGCGATTCGTGCCGCGGGGCCTATCCGCTTGCGCCATGACCCAGGCCGCGATCAGCATCCGAGAGCTTTGCAAAACCTATGCGGGCGGCAAGCGCGCGCTGGACGGCGTCACCTTCGACGTGCCGCGCGGGGAGATCTTCGGGCTGCTCGGCCCCAATGGCGCGGGCAAGTCGACGCTGATCAACACGCTGGCCGGGCTGGTGCGCAAGACCAGCGGCACGGCCGAGATCTGGGGTTTCGACATCGACCGGCACCCGCGCAACGCCAAGGCATCGATCGGGATCGTGAACCAGGAGATCACCTTCGATCCCTTCTTCACGCCGTCCGAAACGCTGGAAAACCAGGCGGGCCTGTACGGCGTCCCGAAGGCGCAGCGGCGGACGATGGAGCTGCTGCGCGCGGTGCATCTGGAGGACAAGGCCGACGCCTATGCCCGCAGCCTTTCGGGCGGCATGAAGCGGCGGCTGATGGTCGCCAAGGCGATGGTGCACTCGCCGCCCGTGCTGGTGCTCGACGAACCGACCGCGGGCGTCGACATCGAGCTTCGCCAGCAGTTGTGGGCGTATGTCCGGCAGCTCAACGACGCCGGGGTGACGGTGGTGCTGACCACCCATTATCTGGAAGAGGCCGAGGAGCTGTGCGATCGCATCGCGATCATCAACCACGGCCGCCTCATCGCCAACGAGCCGACCCGCGCGCTTGTCGGCATGGCGCAGGAGAAGCTGGTCGAGGTGACCGTCGACCGCGACATCGGGACGCCGCCGGAGGCGAGCTGCTTCAGCAAGGTCGAGCGCAAGAGCGAGCGGGTGCTGGCGATCACCTATCGCAAGGACGTGGCGAACGCCGGCGAGGTGCTCGCGGCGGTGACGCGCGACGGCTATGGCATCGTCGACGTCTCCACCAAGGAGGCCGATCTGGAGGACGTGTTCCTCAACCTGACGCGCGCCCAGGGGTGAGCGCGCCCCGCCAAAGCGACGTCCTGATCGTCGGCTCGGGGGCGGCCGGGCTGACCGCGGCGCTCAACCTGGCGCAGCGCTTCACCGTGACGGTGCTCGCCAAGGGGCGCCTGGACGAGGGCTCGACCGCCTGGGCGCAGGGCGGGATCGCCGCGGTGCTGGAGCCCGGCGACACGTTCGAGAACCACATCGAGGACACGATGGTGGCGGGCGCGGGGCTCAACGACCGCGCCACGGTGGAGTTTGTCGTCGAGAACGCACCGGCGGCGATCGAGCGGCTGGCCGAACTCGGCGTGCCGTTCAACGACGGCGACGGCGACGAGCGCTGGCACCTGACGCGCGAGGGCGGTCATTCGCACCGCCGCATCGTCCATGTCGACGATGCGACCGGCCGTGCGGTGCAGGAGGCGCTGATCGCCGCCGCCCAGGCGCATCCCAACATCACTTTGGTGCCCGACATGGTCGCCGTCGACCTGGCCACCAGCCGGCATGAGCTGCGCTATTCGGGCGCGGGACGGGTGTGGGGCGCCTATGCGCTCGATCGCAATACCGGGCGGGTGGCGCTGTTCACCGCCCGTGCGACGATCCTGGCGACCGGGGGGGCGGGGCGGACCTATCTGTTCTCCACCGCGCCCGGCGGGGCGACGGGCGACGGCATCGCCATGGCGTGGCGCGCGGGGTGCCGCGTCTCCAACATGGAGATGATGCAGTTCCACCCGACCTGCCTCTACAATCTGGAGGTCAAGAACTTCCTGATTACGGAAGCCGTGCGCGGCGAGGGCGGGCGGCTGCTCAACCCGCGCACCGGCCACCGCTTCATGCCCGAGATCGATCCGCGCGCCGAGCTCGCCCCGCGCGACGTGGTGGCGCGCGCGATCGATGCGGAGATCAAGCGCTTCGGCCTCGACTACGTCCATCTCGACATCAGCCACATGCCGGCCGACTTCGTGCGCGGGCATTTCCCCAACATCCACGACAAGCTGCTGGGGCTTGGCATCGACATGACGCAGGCGCCGATCCCGGTGGTGCCGGCGCAGCATTATACCTGCGGCGGGATCGTCGTGGACCTGGACGGGCGCACCGACCTGCCCGGGCTGTATGCGGCGGGGGAATGCACCGAGAGCGGGCTGCACGGCGCCAATCGCCTGGCGTCGAACTCGCTGCTCGAATGCTTCGTGTTCGGCGAGGCTGCGGCCCGGCACATCGCCGCCCATTGGGACGAGCTGGCGCCGCCGCCGCCGATCCGCGCGTGGGACGAGAGCCGCGTCGCGGATTCGGACGAGGAAGTCGTCATCAAGCAGAACTGGACCGAGATCCGCCGGTTCATGTGGAACTACGTCGGCATCGTGCGGACCACCAAGCGGCTGGAGCGCGCGCAGCACCGCATCGCGATGCTGACCGAGGAAGTGAACGACTATTACGGCCACTTTCGGGTGACGCCGGACCTGGTCGAGCTCAGGAACCTGCTCCAGTCGGCCGAGCTGATCGTGCGCTGCGCGCTCCATCGCAAGGAAAGCCGCGGGCTGCACTATACGCTCGACTATCCCGCGACGCTGCCCGAGGCGGTCGACACGGTGCTGGTGCCCTGAACCCCGGCGCTGCCGAAGCCCTTGGAATCCGGCGCCCTTTCGCAAATATTCACCATTCATCGCTACTGCGGGGTCGTTCGCCGCAAGGCTTCCGCGGCAGCGCTTGCGACCCCAGGCGTTGTGACAGCATGGTATGCGGGTGCGAGGGGCCCAGAAAAACGTGACGTCCGGACAGCAGTTCACCGCTACGCAACGGGCCCTGATCCTGCTGGGATCGGCGCCCTTCGTGCTGATGGGCTGCGCCGTCCATGAAGTGCGCCAGCAGCCGGTGTCGCTGCTGCCGCCGCCGGGCTCCGCCACCTCCAGCTACCGGGTCGCAGTGCCGGTCCCGCCGCCGCCGCCGCCGCTTCCGCAGGCACCGGCCGACCTGACGCGGGCGATCACGACGCTGCTCGCCAATTTCAACGGCACCGCCGCCGCCGCCGTCACCAGCATCGACCAGGGTTGGACCGTCGCCTACAACGGCAACCGGCCGATGCCGCAGCAGAGCGTGAGCAAGCTGTGGGTCGCAATGACCGCGCTCGACCTGCTCGACCAGGGCAAGCTGACGCTGGAGGATCCGGTGGTCGTCCGGCGCGAGGACCTGACCCTGTTCCACCAGCCGATCGCTTCGCTGGTCAAGGGCGACGGCTACCAGACCACCGTCCGCGAGCTGATGCGCCGCGCACTCACCATGAGCGACAACACCGCCAACGACCGGCTGCTGACCTATGTCGGCGGGCCGGATGCGGTGCGCGCGTTTCTGACTCGCAGGGGCATCCAGAACATTCGCTTCGGTCCGGGCGAGCGGCTGCTGCAGAGCAAGACCGCCGGGGTCACCTGGCGGCAGGAATATTCGCTCGGCGGCGGCTTCAACCAGGCGCGAAGCGCCCTGCCGCAGAGCGTCCGCCTCGCCGCCTTCAACGCCTATGTCGCCAATCCGCCCGACGGTGCCGGCGCGACCGCGATCGCCGAGGCGCTGATGCGGCTGAAGCAGGGCAAGCTGCTGTCGCCCGGCTCCACGCGCCACATGCTGGATACGATGGCGGCGTCGCGGACCGGGCGCGCACGGCTGCACGCGGCACTGCCCCCCGGCTGGACGCTGGCGCACAAGACCGGCACCGGCCAGGACCTGATGTCGCGCAACGCCGGCTTCAACGACGTCGGCATCCTGACGGCCCCCGACGGGCGCAGCTATGCGGTGGCGGTGCTCATCGGCGACACGACGGCGCCGATGCGCCAGCGGCAGGAACTGATCCAGCAGGTCGTCCACGCGCTGGTGGCGAACCGGAGGTAGGGGGGCTTCCTTCGCGCCGGCTCTTTTCACCTCGCCGTCATGCTGACGAAGGTCAGCATCCATATACGCTACGCTCGCGCTTCCTGCTGTAGCGGCAATGGATCCTGACTTTCGTCAGGACGACGGACGGAAGAGGTGACGGCAGGCGCGACAGGGCGCCGAGTGGGAAGCGAGCGCCGCGCCCCCCTCTCGTAACCGGCCTGCCGCGCTGCTATCTCGGCGGCCATGCCCCATCTCTACCTCGTCGACGGCTCCGGCTATATCTTCCGCGCCTATCACCGGCTGCCGCCGCTCACCAACAAGCATGGCGAGCCGGTGGGCGCCGTCTATGGCTATACCACCATGCTCTGGAAGCTGGTGGACGAGCTCCACAAGGCGGAGGGGCCGACCCACATGGCGGTCATCCTCGACAAGTCGTCCAGCACCTTCCGCAATGAAATGTACGACCAGTACAAGGCCCACCGGCCGCCGCCGCCCGAGGACCTGAAGCCGCAGTTCCCGATGATCCGCGACGCCACTCGCGCCTTCTCGCTGCCGTGCATCGAGGAGGAGGGCTGGGAGGCCGACGACCTGATCGCCAGCTATGCCAAGGCGGCGCTGGCGCAAGGGTGGCAGGTGACGATCGTCAGTTCCGACAAGGACCTGATGCAGCTGATCGAGCCGGGCCTCGACATGCTCGACACCATGAACAACCGCCGCCTGGACGCCAGCCATGTGGTGGAGAAGTTCGGCGTGCCGCCTTCGCAGCTGGGCGAGGTGCTGGCGCTGATGGGCGACAGCGTCGACAACGTGCCGGGCGTGCCGGGCATCGGCCCCAAGCGCGCGGCCGAGCTCATCACCGAATATGGCGACGTCGAATCGGTGCTCGCCGCGACCGACTCGATGAAGAAGTCGAAGATGCGCGACAATCTGGTCGAGCATGCCGAGGCGGCGCGCCTGTCGCGCAAGCTGGTGACGCTGGCGTGCGACGTGCCGCTGCCGGAGCCGCTCGACGGGCTGGAGCTGCAGGGCATCCCCGACGCGCCGCTGCGCGCGTTCCTGGAGCACCACGGCTTCCGCACGCTGCTCAACCGCCTGTCGGCGGTGGCCGATCCGCCCGCCGAGGCCCCGGTCGCGCCGGTCGACGGCGATGCGGACGCGCCGTGCGACCACGACGCGTACGAGACGGTGGTGGACGAGGATGCGCTCGACCGCTGGATTCAGGTCGCGCGGCACCAGGGCTGGGTGGCGATCGACACCGAGACGACCGGACTGGACGCGACCCGTGCGGAACTGGTGGGGATCAGCCTCGCGCTGCACCCCAACCTCGCCTGCTACATCCCGCTCGGCCACGGTGGGCAGGATCTGCTCGCCGAGGTCCCGCAGCAGCTCGACCGCGCGGTGGCGCTCGCCAGGCTCAAGCCGCTCTTGGAGGACCCGACGGTTCTCAAGATCGGCCACAACCTCAAATACGACATGATCGTGCTCGCGCGCTGTGGCGAGGGCGGCATCCGCGTCGCGCCCTATGACGACACGATCGTCATGAGCTTCGACCTGGACGCGGGGCGCCACGGCCACGGCATGGACGAGCTGGCGGCGACGCATCTGTCGCACAGCTGCATCGCCTACAAGGACGTGGTCGGGACGGGGAAGAACCAGCGCGGCTTCCACGAAATCGACCTCAAGTCCGCCACCCGATACGCCGCCGAGGACGCCGACGTGACGCTGCGGCTGTGGCGGCGGTTCAAGCCGCGGCTGCCCTACGAGTCCGCGACGCGCGTCTACGAGATGGTCGACCGGCCGCTGGTGCAGGTGCTCGCCGACATGGAGTGCCGCGGGGTCAAGGTCGACGCGGGTGCGCTCGCCAAGCTGTCGGAGGAGTTCTCCGGACAGATCGCGGGGCTGGAGACCGAAATCCACGCGCTCGCGGGCGGCCCCTTCACCATCGGCAGCCCCAAGCAGCTGGGTGACGTGCTGTTCGACCGGCTGGGGCTGAAGGGCGGGCGCAAGGGCAAGTCGGGCGTCTATTCGACCGACGTCAACGAGATGGAGCGGCTGGCGGCCGACAAGGACCAGCCCCAGGGTGCCGAGATCGCGGGCAAGGTGCTCGAGTGGCGCCAGCTCACCAAGCTCAAGAACACCTATACCGATGCGTTGCAGGCGCAGATCAACCCGGCGACCGGGCGGGTGCATACCAGCTATTCGCTGACGGGCGCGCAGACCGGGCGGCTGTCGTCGACCGATCCGAACCTGCAGAACATCCCGATCCGCACCGAAACCGGGCGCCAGATCCGCGATGCATTCGTCGCGGAGCCCGGCAACGTCATCCTGGCCGCCGACTATTCGCAGATCGAGTTGCGACTGGCAGCCCACATCGCCGACGTGCCGCAGCTGCGCGAGGCGTTCGCGCGCGGCGACGACATCCACAGCCTCACTGCGACCGAGCTGTTCGGCGAGGTCAACCGTGACACCCGCGCGCGGGCGAAGACGATCAACTTCGCGATCCTCTACGGCATCTCGCGCTGGGGGCTGGCCGGTCGGCTCGACGTGTCGGCGGACGAGGCGCAGGGAATGATCGACCGCTATTTCGAGCGCTTCCCCGGCATCAACCGCTACATCGCCGAGACGCTGGAGGGCGTGAAGGAGCGCGGCTTCACCACCACGCTGTTCGGCCGCAAGACGCATTTCCCGCGCATCAAGTCCAAGAATCAGGCCGAGCGTGCCGGGTCGGAGCGCGCGGCGATCAATGCGCCGATCCAGGGCACCAGCGCCGACATCATCAAGCGCGCGATGGTGCGCATGGAGCCCGCGTTAACCGAGGCCGGGCTGCCCAAGGTGCGCATGCTGATGCAGGTGCACGACGAACTGGTGTTCGAACTGCCCGAGGGTGATGCCGAGGCGGCACGCGTGGTGATCGAGCGGGTGATGGCCACGGCCGCAGAGCCGGCGGTGACGCTGACGGTGCCGCTGGCGGTGGAGATCGGCGTCGGCCCGAGCTGGGGCGCGGCGCATTAAAAAGGAGCCGCCATCCTGCCGCAGAGATCGGCAGGATGGCGGATGGCGGCTCGCACCGCGCATGTCCTACCGTCACCCGAAAGCCGCAGGGCGCGCGCATTCTGCATCAAGGGCTTATGCGGGTCGCCCGGCTTGCCTATGGGGCGCGGATGAACCGCGCAGACGGCCTTACGACTTCCTCCTCCGACGATGACATCGCCGCGCTCGCCAAGGGCGGTCGGACCAATGTGTTCGGCTTCGTCCTGCGCCTGCTCGCGCGCTTGCCGTTCCTGTTCATCGCTGGCCGCGTCTATGGCCCGGAGACGGTGGGGCGGTTCGCGCTCGCCGTGCTGGTCGTGGAGCTGGCGGCGCTGCTGGCGACGCTGGGCCTCAAGCGCGGACTGGCCCAGGCGCTGTCGTCCACCGATCGGCCGCACGTGCATGTCGTGTGGGATGCGATGGTCGTCGCGTTCGTCGTCTCCGTGGCGGCGAGCGCGGTGCTCTTCGTCTTCCCGCAGATCATGTACCCCAACAGCCACATCCTCGGCTTCGAACGGCTGCTGCCGCTGATCGTGTTCGCCATCGCCTGGTCCGACGTGAGCCTGGCGGCGCTCGCCTATCGGCTGAACGTCAAGGCGGCGGTAACGGCGCGGGCGGTGGTGGAGCCCTGGACGATCTCCATCGCGGCGTGGGTGCTTTCCTATGTCTCGACGCGCGACGGGCTGATCCTCTCCTATGTGCTGTCGATGGCCGCGGCACTGGTCGCCTCGCTGGTACCCTTCATCCGCAGCTATGGCCTGCCGCGGGGCTGGACGCCCCAGCTGCGGCCGATGCTGGCGCTCGCGCGGCGCAACATGCCGCTTGCCGGTGCGGATGCGATCGAATGGGGCACCCGCAACGTCGACCGGTTCATCCTGGGCGTGATGTTCCCGCCAGCGGTCGTGGGGATCTATTACATGGCGCAGCAGGTCTCCTCGCTGCCGCAGAAGCTCAAGACGAGCTTCGATCCGGTGCTGGGGCCGGTCATCACCAAGAGCCTGGCCGAAGGCGACAAGGCGGCGGTGGCGCGGCAGGTGCTGCAGGTCGGCTTCTGGATCATGGCGGCGCAGGCGGCGCTGGCGCTCGCCGGCTCGATCCCCGCCGAGGGCGTGATGGGCATCGTGGGGCCGCAGTTCGTGAGCGGTGCAGGCGCGCTGTCCTTCCTGCTGGTGGCGGAGGTGCTCGCCGCGACCGGCGCGGTATCCGAAGCGGCGCTCGTCTATGTGGCGCGCCACCGCAACCTGATGCTCTCGATCGGCCTGCTGACCTTCCAGGTGCTGCTGAGCTTCGCGCTCGTGCTGCTGATGCGCCGGCTGGGCTTCCCCGAGCCCTGGCAGGCCGCAGGGCCGGCGGTGGCGCTCGCCGTGTCGCTCGCCTGCGGATCGTGGCTGAAATCACGGCTGCTGGCGCGCATCCTGGACCACCGCGTCGCGGAAATCCGCCGGCCGTTCGTCGCCGCGATCCTGGCGGCATCGGGGGTCGGCTCGGTGATCATGCTGCTGCCGCCGCACCTGGAATGGGCGGAGATGCTGTTCGGCATCCCGGCAATCCTGCTCACCTATGGCTTCGTGCTGTGGCGCTGGGCGTTCGGCCCCGCCGATCGCGCGCTGTTCCACAAGGCGCCGGTGACGGCGACCATCCCGACCGAGAAGCACAAGAGCTAGCCGGATCGCCACGCTGTTTTGCGGCAAGTGACGCGGCAAGCTCTTGGGGCGACGGGTACAAAAAAGGGGCGCTCGCGGCGCCCCTTTTCGCGTCGGTCGTGCCGTCCAGCCTTAGTGGCGGAAGTGGCGCATGCCGGTGAAGACCATCGCCAGCCCCGCCTCATCGGCAGCGGCGATCACCTCTGCGTCGCGGATCGAGCCGCCCGGCTGGATCACCGCGGTCGCGCCCGCCTCGACCGCGGCCATCAGCCCGTCGGCGAAGGGGAAGAAGGCATCGGAGGCGACGGCCGAGCCGATGGTGCGCGGCTCGGCCCAGCCGGCCTTTTCGGCGGCGTCCTTGGCCTTCCACGCGGCGATGCGCGCCGACTCCAGCCGGTTCATCTGGCCGGCGCCGACGCCCGCGGTGCTGCCGTCCTTGGCATAGACGATCGCGTTCGACTTGACGTGCTTGGCGACCGTCCAAGCGAAGCGGCAGTCGGCGAGCTCCTGCTCGGTCGGCGCGCGCTTGGTGACCACCTTCAGCTCCTCGGCCGCCAGCAGGCCGTTGTCGCGCGACTGGACCAAGAGGCCGCCGGCGATCGACTTGATCGCGAGGCCACCGCGCGCCGGATCGGGCAGCTCGCCCGTGACGATCAGGCGCAGGTTCTTCTTGGCGGCGAAGATCGCGCGCGCTTCCGCATCCGCATCGGGTGCGCACACCACTTCGGTGAAGATGCCGCTGATCGCGCGCGCCGTCTCAGCGTCGAGCGGGCGATTGAGCGCGATGATGCCGCCGAACGCGGACACGCTGTCGCAGGCGAGCGCCGCCTGATAGGCCTCCAGCAGCGTGTCGCCGGTGGCGACGCCGCAGGGGTTGGCGTGCTTGACGATGACGACGGTCGGCGGGCCGTCGCGGAACTCGGAGACGAGCTCCAGCGCGGCGTCGGCGTCGTTGTAATTGTTGTAGCTCAGTTCCTTGCCCTGGAGCTGCTGGCCCTGGGCGATGCCGCGGGTGGCGCCGGTGTTGGGCAGGTAGAGCGCCGCGGTCTGGTGCGGGTTCTCACCATAGCGCAGCGTGTCGGCGCGGGTGAAGGCGAGCGGCAACGTCTGGGGCAGGGTCTCGCCCTGGTCGACGCTCGCGAACCAGCCGGCGATCGCCGAGTCATAGGCGGCGGTGGCGGCATAGGCCTTGGCAGCGAAGCGGCGGCGGGTCTCGAGGCTGGTCGCGCCGGCGTTGGCGTCGAGCTCCTCGACCAGTGCTGCATAGTCGGCGGGATCGGTGACGATCGCCACATGCGCGTGGTTCTTGGCGGCCGAGCGCACCATCGACGGGCCGCCGATGTCGATGTTCTCGATGATCTCGTCGCGGTCGGCGCCCTTGGCCACCGTCTGCGCGAAGGGATAGAGGTTCACCACCACCAGGTCGATCGCGCCGATGCCGTGCTCGCCCATCGAGGCGACATGCTCGGGATTGTCGCGCACCGCCAGCAGCCCGCCGTGCACCACCGGGTGCAGCGTCTTGACGCGGCCATCCATCATCTCTGGGAAGCCGGTGAGGTCGGAGATGTCGCGGACGGGCAGCCCCGCGTCGCGGATCGCCTTGGCGGTGCCGCCGGTGGAGACCAGTTCCACGCCGTAGCGGTCGAGCGCCCGGGCGAGATCGAGGATGCCGCTCTTATCGGAGACCGAGAGCAGCGCGCGCGTGACGGTGACGTTCATGGCCGGCTCCTTTGCGCCGATTCGCCGGGGAGGCAAGGGGGGTGGGGGTCGGCTGAGACCGGCCGTCAGCTTTCCCGTTCCTCTTGAGCAGGGACCGAGCTTGTCGAGAGACCGTATCGAGAGAGCCACCGCCACCGATTTCTCGATACGCCGTCTCGACAAGCTTGAGGGCTACTCCAAACGAACGGAGAAGTGGACGGGGTCAGGACCTACCGCGCGCGGTGGAAGCGCCAGCCGATGCCGGCGCCGCCGGGCTGCGCGACGCCGGTCAGTACCAGCTGCTGTGTCCTGTGCGGGCGGCCCTCGCCGTCGATCCACAGGCTCTCCTCCACCGCCAGCGTGGCGCCGCGGCAGCGGAACTGCCAGACCGAGCGCCCGTCGGGCAGGCGGAGGAAGGCGGCGAGGCCGTCGGCGGTGGACGCGACCTCGACGCCCAGCCCCAGGTGGAAGCGGACGGTGAACCCCACGTCGCCCTGCTTGCCGCTGCTGCCGCCGCGTGCGGACGCGGGGAGCAGCGTGTCTTCCCCCACGAAATCGCGCCCGTCGGTGGACAAGGTGACGCAGCGGCGGTGGATCAGGCCGAGGCGGCGGACATAGCCGTCGTGGCTGGCCTCGATGCGGCTGAGTTCGTCGGTTTCCTGGCGGCTGAGCTCGACCGCGCTCACGCCCCGGCCGAGCGCGCCGTCGGCGTGGATGGCGGTCGAGTTGGAATCGCCCAGCACCAGGGTCGAGTGCGCGGCGGTGGTACGCAGCGCCGGCGCAAGCGTGGGCGGCAGCGTCAGCAGCGCGCCATTGGCGCCGCCGCAGTTGACGACGATGCGGTGACCTGCGTCCGAAAGCTCGAAGGCGAGGGTGGACGCGCAGCCGCCGGTCGCCTGGCGGTTCGCAGGGGGCGGAGCGGCATCGAGCACCACCACGGTCTTGCCTGCGGAGAGCCGCTGGTATCCCCAGTCGCGGGCCTGGCGCAGCGGGCGCGTGCGCACGCCGGTCGCCTCGACGATCTGCTCGATGCGCTCGCCCGAGATGGGGGCCGATCCCTGCCAGCTGCCGAGGCCGCCATCGGCGTGGCAGACGCCCAGCAGCGCCGCGACCAGCCGGGTGAGGGTGTCCCCCAGCACGTCGGGGGCCTCCATGCGCCGCGCGGCATAGGTCTCGCGCAACATGGTGAGCAGCTGGACCAGGTCGAGCTGGTCGGCGGGAGAGCGGCCGAGCGAGCCGCCGTCCTCGAACACCGCCGCCGCGAGCGCGCGAGCGAGCCCGGCCTCTCCGAACACGCGGCGCGGGTCGCCGCCCGGGATCATCAGGCCGGCGGCGACCACGCCACACCAGGCGGCGACGCGCGGCACGCCGGCGGCGACCTTGGCGGCGGTGTTGTCGAGGTGGCGGGCGCCGCGCGCGAGCGCGTGCAACACCTTGGACCGATAGACGAGGTCGGTGCTCGACAGGATCAGCGGCGCGTGCGCGGTCCAGAACAGCAGCCGCCGGCCCCAGAGGTCTGCGCGCCAGGCGGGATTGGACACTTTCGTCTCGTGCGCGGCGAGCCAGTGGCGCATGATCGCCTCGGCGATCGGTGCGGCGGTGGCGCGGGTGGCGACGCTCGAGAGGTCGCGCAGCCAGGCGAAGCTGTGAAGATAGTCGGCAAACGGCGCCGAAAACGTCGGACGCGCCAGCGACAGCGCGTTGATCGGGACCGCTTCCCCCCGGAACAGCACCATGCCGTCGAGCAGCGCCTCGCCGCGCTCGATGTCGCCGAAAAAGGGATCATCGGCGACGGCGATGAGCTTGAGCGGGTGCTTGCCGCGCAGCCGAAGCGCGTGGAACGGAGTGCGCCAGGCGAGGCGCTCGAGCCGCTCGGAAAGCCGCTCGGCCAGCGACAGCCCCTTGCCGCCGCTCTGGCGGATCAGCCGCTTGCCCGCTTCGATGCCGTCGGGCTCGGTGGTTTCGGGAAGCGGATCCGTCACGCGCCTCTCAGTGCCCGGATGTTGTCGGCATAGGCGGCAGGGCCGCCGGCGAAGGTGGCGGTCCCGGCGACCAGCACATTGGCACCCGCCTCGACGGCGAGCGGGGCGGTGGTGCGGTCGATGCCGCCGTCAACCTCCAGGTCGATCTCGCGGCCGGAGGCGTCGATCCGCTGGCGCAGCGCCGCGATCTTGGCGAGCTGGCTGTGGAGGAACTTCTGCCCGCCGAAGCCCGGGTTCACGCTCATCACCATGATGAGATCGACGAGGTCGAGCACATGGTCGACCGATTCCGCCGGTGTTGCCGGGTTCAGCACCACGCCCGCGCGCTTGCCGAGCGCCTTGATCGCCTGGAGCGAGCGGTGGAGATGCGGCCCCGCCTCGGGGTGGACCGAGATGATGTCGGCGCCGGCTTCGGCAAAGGGCTGGAGCAGCGGATCGGCGGGCGCGATCATCAGGTGGACGTCGAACGGCTTGGCGCTGTGCTGGCGAAGCGCCTTCACCACCATCGGGCCGATGGTGAGGTTGGGCACGAAATGCCCGTCCATCACGTCGACGTGGATCCAGTCGGCCCCGGCCGCATCGATCGCGCGTACCTCTTCGCCGAGGCGAGCGAAGTCGGCGGACAGGATCGAGGGGGCAATGCGGACGGGTCTGCTCATGATCGGCCGACCTCTAGCATGGCACACCCCTGCCGCAACCGGGTGTCGGGAGCGGTCGGCGATTTCCGGGGGCGGGTTGTCGCTGCGGGACGCGGGGCACACGCTTCTTGTACCCCGGCAGAGGCCGGGGCCCAGTTACGGTGGTGTCGGATTGGGGCACCCACAACGGCCTTCCCGCCTGGGCCCCGGCCTTCGCCGGGGTACAGAAGTAAGTGCCCCCTCAACCCACCCGGTCGAGCCGCGCGATGAAGAAGCCGTCGAGGCCGCCCTGTTCCGCCAGCATCCCCGGCAGCGTGCGCACCCAGCCTTGCGGGGAGGGCGCGATGCCCTCCGGCAGAAGTTCGGGCGCGGCCGGCACCAGGCGATAGTCGGCATGCTCGGCAAGGAAGCGCTCGACCTGCGCCTCGCCCTCTTCGCGCTCCAGCGAGCAGGTGGCGTAGACCAGCCGGCCGCCGGGCTTCACCCAGTCGGCGGCACGGGCGAGCAGGCGGGCCTGCAGCTCGGCGGCCTCGGTGATCACCGCCGGCCGCACGCGATGGAGCACGTCGGGGTGCCGGCGGAAGATGCCGGTGGCGCTGCACGGCGCGTCCAGCAGCAGCGCGTCGACCGGCTCCCTGGGTTTCCATTTGAGGGCATCGGCGGCGATCACCTTTGCCGAAAGGCCGGTGCGCTCGAGATTCCCGGACAGGCGGGCGAGCCGCTTTTCCGACACGTCGAGCGCGGTCACGTCCCAGCCGGCGGCGGCGAGCTGCAGCGTCTTGCCGCCCGGCGCCGCGCACAGGTCCAGCGCCGTGCCCGGCCCGTTGCCCAAGAGCCGCGCGGGCAGCGAGGCGGCGAGGTCCTGCACCCACCATTCGCCCTCGGCAAAGCCGGGCAGCTCGGGGACGGTCGCGAACGCCGGCACGCGGCGGTGGCGCGGCAGCAGCGCCATGCCCTCGGCAGCCGTGGTGTCGCCGCGCAGGCTGAGGTCGACCGGCGGTGGGGAGGCGATGGCGACGCGCGCGGCTTCGGCCACGTCCTCGCCCCAGGTCGCCTGCCAGCGGAGCCAGGCGGCGGCGGGAAGCTCCGGCAGTTCGGGCAGCGTCGCGTTCCGGCGCATCAGCGTGCCGAACACGCCATGCACCAGCTTGCGCGGGCCGCCGTCGACCAGCGGCAGCACGGTGGCGATCGCGGCGTGCGGCGGCGTGCCAAGCGCGAGCGCCTGGACGAGCGCGATGCGGAGCGCAAAGCGCGCCTTGGCATCCTCCGGCAGCGGCCGCGCGGTGGCCGAGTCGATCAGCGCGTCGAGGTCGGGGAGCCGGCGCAGCGCCTCGCTGACGATGGCGTGGACCAGGCCGCGATCCTCACGCCGGTCGAGGCCGGTGGTGGCGCGGTCGAGGGCTGCCTCCAGGGCGAGGCCGCGACGCAGCACGGCGTCGAGCAGGCGAAGGGCGGCGCGCCGGGCGGGGACGCCGGGCGGTTCGGGGGCGAGCTGGGGACGTGCCATCAGCGCTGGTGCCGCATGCTGTCATTCCTGTCCGTCACTTGATCCCGAGCCTTTCGCCGCCGATGTGGGGGCTGCATCATTATCGGAGAGTCCCATGGGCCAGCGACCGCCCCACGTGAAGCCACCCGAGCATCTTTCCAAGAGTCCGCCGGTGCCGACGCCGGAACCGGTCGTGCCGCCGGCCGCCGATCCGCTGGGCAACAACCCGGTGCGCTACGGCGACTGGGAGCTGAAGGGCGTGGCGGTCGACTTCTAAGGTCCGCGCGGCTCGAAACTCCGGTGCTCCTGCGTAGGCAGGAGCTTGGGGTTGCGGAGCGGTGCGCTTGTGGCCCTGGGCTCCTGCTTTCGCAGGAGCACGGGGTGAAAACCTCCGGTGCGCTTACTTCGGTAGTTCGTCGCCGCGGGCGCGATAGAATTCCTCGACCGCCTTCCAGCCTTCCTCGGCGGTTTCGCAGAAGGTGATGAGGTCCAGGTCGCGCGGCGAGATCACGCCCTCGTCGCACAGCGCCTCCAGGTTGACGACCCGCTCCCAGAACTCGCGGCCATAGAAGAGCACGGGGATCGGCTCGACCTTGCCGGTCTGGATCAGCGTCAGCAGTTCGAAGCTCTCGTCGAAGGTGCCGAACCCGCCCGGGAACACCGCCACCGCACGCGCACGCAGCAGGAAATGCATCTTGCGCAGCGCGAAATAGTGGAACTGCATCGACAGCGAGGGCGTGACATAGGGGTTGGGCGCCTGCTCGTGCGGCAACACGATGTTGAGGCCGACCGACTCGGCCCCTGCCTCGCTCGCACCGCGGTTGGCGGCCTCCATGATGGAGGGGCCGCCGCCCGAGCACACCACGAAGTGACGCTTGCCGTCCTCCGACTGCGGGAAGTTGCTGGCGAGGCCGGCGAGCTCGCGGGCGACATCATAATATTTGGACTTGGCGATCAGCCGCTCGGCGATGCGCTTGGCGCGATCGTCCTGCGCGAGTTCCAGGAGCGCGCCCGCCTTGCTGGGCTCGGGGATGCGGGCCGAGCCGTAGATGACGAACGTGGAGGCGATGTTCGCCGCGTCGAACACCAGCTCCGGCTTCAGCAGCTCCAGCTGGAAGCGGATCGGGCGGAGATCCTCGCGCAGCAGGAAGTCCATGTCCTGAAAGGCGAGGCGGTAGGACGGGTGCTCCGTCTGGGGCGTCGAGATCTGGGTGCGGGCGCTCTCGGCCTCGTGCTTGGCGTCGCGAAATACGCGCGACGGAACTCGGGTATCGGTCATGACACTTCCTGCAACGGCCAAGGCGGGCGGGCGGCGCGCTTGGCGAAAGCGAACCAATCTAGAGAGGCTGCGCGCCCGCGCAAGCTAGCGGCAGAAATCTCCGCGTCCGCCCATGTCGAAATGAAGGTGGTTGTAGTGGGCGGCGTTGTAGTCCGGCCCGAGCACGGTCTTGAAGCGGCGGCAGGCGGAGCGGTGCACCACCTGCAGGAACTGCTGCACCGCCGGGTCGCCGGAGCGCCAGCCCTGTTCGATGCTGATGCGGCGACCGTCGGCGAGCACGAAGCCGCCGATGTCGATCGCGTTGGCAAGCCCGTGCTGCGACAGCTTGGCGGAGCCTGCCGAGCCCTGGCCGACAATGCCGCGGCAGACGTAGCTGCCATAGCTTTCGATCCGCACCACGTCGCTGCCCAGGATCTGGCGGGCGGCGGGGCCGACGCCGTATTGGACCCAGCCAACGAAGGCGCGCGCGGTTGGGCAGCGGATCGCCTTCAGCCCCGCTGTCGGCGTGCCGAAGTCGAGCAGCTGCACGGCGCCCAGCACCAGGCAGCCGCCGCCATAGTCGCGGTCGGGCAGCGGGCTGAACCGGACGCCGGCGCGCGACAGGTCGGCGAAGCATTGCTGCGTGCCGGGTGGAGTCTGGCCGGTCAGCGTCACCGGGCCGCTGCCGCGTGGCCGCGGCGCCGGACGCCGCTCCTCCCGCCCGCCGCCGAAAATGCAGGCCGTCAGTAGAAAGGGCAGCAGCAGGGCGAAGAAGCGACGCGAAACCAGATGCATGGCCTTGGGTGTAGCGGAGGTGGCGGCCCCTGCGCCACCCGGACGCGGGCGCCGGTGCCTCGCCCCGCCGCCCGTGCGCCGTCGTTCACCCAATCCGCTTGCCCCGGCGTTGACAAGCCGCGCAGCCCCGCTAGGGCCGTCGGCGGGCCACGCTGTCCCAACGCAGCGCGTGCTCTCTGTAAGGAGAGACTATTTTGACGGATACAGTTTCGGTTCCCGCCACCGGTGCGTCTGCCGCACCCGCCAAGCCCGCCGCCAAGCCGGCGCGCCCCCATTTTTCCTCCGGTCCCTGTGCCAAGCCGCCCGGCTGGTCGCCCGAGAAGCTCGACACCGAGGTTCTCGGCCGCTCGCACCGCTCGAAGCTCGGCAAGGCGCGGCTGCAGCGCGCGATCGATCTGACCCGCGAGCTCCTCCAGGTTCCCGACACCCACCGCATCGGCATCGTTCCGGGCTCCGACACGGGCGCGGTCGAGATGGCGATGTGGTCGCTGCTCGGCGCGCGGCCGGTGACGTTGCTCGCCTGGGAAAGCTTTGGCGAGGGCTGGGTGACCGACGCGGTCAAGCAGCTCAAGATCGAGCCGAATGTGCTCAAGGCGCCCTATGGCGAGATCGTCGACCTGACCCAGGTCAGCCCGGAGCATGACGTGATCTTCACCTGGAACGGCACGACCTCCGGCGTGCGCGTGCCGAACGGCGACTGGATCGCCGACAATCGCGCCGGCCTGACGATCGCCGACGCCACTTCGGCCGTGTTCGCGATGGACCTGCCGTGGGACAAGCTCGATGTGGTCACCTTCTCGTGGCAGAAGGTGCTGGGCGGCGAGGGCGCGCACGGCGTGCTGATCCTGGGCCCGCGCGCGGTCGAGCGGCTGGAGAGCTACACGCCGGCATGGCCGCTCCCCAAGATCTTCCGCATGACCAAGGGCGGCAAGCTGATCGAGGGCATCTTCAAGGGCGAGACGATCAACACGCCGTCGATGCTCGCGGTCGAGGATGCGATCTTTGCGATGGAATGGGCCGAGAGCGTCGGCGGGCTCAACGGCCTGATCGCGCGATCGACCGCCAACGCCACCGCGCTCGGCCGCATCGTCGCGGCGCGTGACTGGCTCGACCATCTGCCGGCCGATCCGGCGATCCGCTCCAACACCAGCGTCTGCCTGAAGCTCGTCACCGATGCGGATGCCGAGGCCCAGGGCGCGATGGTCAAGAAGATGGCGTCGCTGCTGGAAGCGGAAGGCGCGGCGTTCGACATCGCCGGCTATCGCGACGCCCCGGCCGGCTTGCGCATCTGGTGCGGCGCGACCGTCGACACCGCCGACGTCGAGGCGCTCGGCCCCTGGCTCGACTGGGCCTGGGAACAGGTGAAGCCCGCCTGATCCGCTTCCATGCCCCTGCGCAGGCAGGGGCCCAGGGCCGCAAACACCTGCGCCCGTGACCCTAGGCTCCTGCCTTCGCAGGAGCACTGCATCGTTTTTCGAAGGACCTTTTCATGCCCAAAGTCCTCATCTCCGACAAAATGGATCCCAAGGCCGCCCAAATCTTCCGCGAGCGCGGGGTCGAGGTGGACGAGATCACCGGCAAGACTCCCGAAGAGCTCAAGGCGATCATCGGCGAGTATGACGGCCTCGCCATCCGCTCCTCGACCAAGGTGACGCAGGACATCCTCGACGCCGCGACCAACCTCAAGGTCGTCGGCCGCGCCGGCATCGGCGTCGACAATGTCGACATTCCCGCCGCTTCCGCGCGCGGCGTGGTGGTGATGAACACCCCGTTCGGCAACTCGATCACCACCGCCGAGCATGCGATCGCGCTGATGTTCGCGCTCGCCCGCCAGCTGCCTGAGGCTGATGCCTCGACCCAGGCCGGCAAGTGGGAGAAGAACCGCTTCATGGGCGTCGAACTGACCGCCAAGACGCTGGGCCTGATCGGTGCGGGCAACATCGGCTCGATCGTCGCCGACCGCGCGCGTGGGCTGAAGATGAAGGTCGTTGCCTTCGATCCGTTCCTCACTCCGGAACGTGCGATTGAGATGGGCGTGGAGAAGGTGGAGCTCGACCAGCTGCTCGCCCGCGCCGACTTCATCACGCTGCACACCCCGCTCACCGACCAGACCCGCAACATCCTGTCGGCCGAGAATCTCGCCAAGACCAAGAAGGGCGTGCGGATCATCAACTGCGCGCGCGGCGGGCTGATCGACGAGGCGGCGCTGAAGCAGGGGCTCGACTCGGGCCACATCGCCGGCGCCGCGCTCGACGTGTTCGTAAACGAGCCGGCCAAGGAATCGCCGCTGTTCGGCACGCCCAATTTCGTGTCGACGCCGCACCTGGGCGCCTCCACCACCGAGGCGCAGGTCAACGTCGCGATCCAGGTCGCCGAGCAGATGGCCGATTATCTGGTGTCGGGCGGCGTCACCAACGCGCTCAACATGCCGTCACTGTCGGCCGAGGAAGCGCCCAAGCTCAAACCGTACATGGCGCTCGCCGAAAAGCTTGGTTCGCTGGTGGGCCAGCTGGCGCATGGCGCGCTCAGCTCGATCTCGATCGAGGTCGAGGGCGCGGCCGCCGAGCTCAACCAGAAGCCGATCACCGGTGCGGTGCTGGCCGGGCTGATGCGCGTCCATTCGGACACGGTGAACATGGTCAACGCGCCGTTCCTCGCCAAGGAGCGCGGCCTCGAGGTGCGTGAAGTGCGCAACGAGCGCGAGGGCGACTATCACACGCTGGTCCGCGTCACGGTGCGCACCGAGGCGGGCGACCGTTCGGTCGCGGGTACGCTGTTCGGCAACCAGGCGCCGCGGCTGGTGGAGCTGTTCGGAATCAAGGTTGAGGCCGATCTCGCCGGCCACATGCTCTACATCGTCAACGAGGACGCGCCGGGCTTCATCGGCCGGCTCGGCACGACGCTTGGCGAGGCAGGGGTCAACATCGGCACCTTCCACCTTGGCCGGCGCCAAGCGGGGGGCGAGGCGATCCTGCTTTTGTCGGTCGACGAGCCGGTGACGCCGGAACTCGCGGCCAAGGTGCGCAGCCTGCCGGGCGTGCGCACGGCGATGGCGCTGGCGTTCTAAGGAGCAACCTAGCATCGTACCCCGGCGGAGGCCGGGGTCCAGTTGGGAAGGCGGCTAGGGGTGCGCCAACGCCTCGAACCCGCCGTAACTGGACCCCGGCCTTCGCCGGGGTACGAGCCTGCAAGGGGTGGCCGCGCCGACCAAGCTTGTCGGGCGCGCATGCATCCCGTAGCTGGCCGAGGCGCGCCGATCGGGGCTGCGCCCAACAGGAATTTGCGATGACCGGCCTCTTGCCCGAAGGGTTTCACGACCGCCTGCCGCCCGCCGCCGATGCGGTGGCGCGGTTCGAGGGGCGGGTGCTGTCGGTCGCGCGCAGCTATGGCTATGAGCAGGTCGATCCGCCGCTTGCCGAGTTCGAGGACGCGCTCGGCCGCCGGCTGAAGGCGGCGCGTGCGCAAGACGCTGTGCGCTTCGTCGATCCGGTGTCGCAGAAGACGCTGGCGATCCGTCCCGACATGACCGCGCAGGTCGGCCGCATCGCCGCCACCCGCATGGGCCACCATCCGCGCCCGGTGCGGCTGTGTTATGCCGGTCCGGTGCTGCGGCTGCGCGCGTCAGACCTCGCCCAGCGGCGTGCGCTGCGCCAGATCGGGGCGGAGTTGATCGGCCTCGACAGTGTGGCGGCGGTGCGCGAGGTGGTAACCGTCGCGGTCGAGGCGCTGGCCGCAGCCGGCCTGTCCGACGTGTCGGTCGACTTCACCCTGCCGGACCTGCTCGACGCGCTCGCCGGCGACACGCTGGCGCCCGAGCAACTGCTGGCGCTGCGCGAGGCGCTGGACGGCAAGGATGCCGGCGCGGTCGCGGCGATCGACCCTGCCTATCTGCCGCTGATCGAGGCGGCCGGGCCGTTCGACCAGGCGCTGGCACGGCTGCGCGAAAGCGACGTTGCGGGGAGTCTGGGCAGCCGGCTCGACGGGCTGGAGGCGATCGCCGAGGCCGTTCGAGATCGCGCGGCGCTGACGCTCGACCCGACCGAGCGGCATGGGTTCGAGTACCAGAGCTGGGTCGGTTTCTCGCTGTTCGCGCGCGGCCTGAGCGCCGGGATCGGGCGCGGCGGCAGCTATGCCGTGGTGGGCGAGGACGGGCGGGCGGAGCCGGCGGTGGGCTTCTCACTCTATGCCGACGTGCTGCTCGACGCGGGCGTGGGCGCGGACGCGCGCCGGCGGCTGTTCCTGCCGTTCGGCACGCCCGCCGAGACGGGCGCTGCGCTCCGGGCCGAGGGGTGGGTGACGGTGGCGGCGCTGACCGCGGACGATACGCCCGAGGCGCAGCTGTGCACCCACCGGCTCGGGGACGCGGGGCCGGTCGCGCTGGGGTGAGGGGGCCTTCGCCTTCTCTTCCGTTCGTGCCGAGTAGAGGCCGAGTAGCTCCGTAGGGGGCGGTCCGAGGGCTCGTATCGAGGTACCGCCCCGGGAGACGGCCTCTCGATACGCCGTCTCGATACGCTGCTGCGCAGCTACTCGACGGCCACTCGAGCCAAACGGGAGAGGGGGTAGGGGGCTGCGTGAGCCCCCCAGCCTCACCCTGCCTTGGTGAGCTTCAGCAGCCGGGCGCCCTCGCCGTCCTCCAGCAGCCAGATCGCGCCGTCCGGGCCCTGCTCGACGTCGCGGATGCGCTTGCCCATCGGCCACTGGTCGCCCTTGGCGGCATTGGTGCCGTTCACGTCGACGCGGACCAGCGCCTCGCTCGAAAGGCCGCCGATGAACAGGTCGCCCTGCCATTCGGGGAACATCGCCCCCGTATAGAGCAGGAGCCCGCCCGGCGAGATCACCGGGTTCCACGAGACCTTGGGCGGCTCGAAGCCGTCGCCGGGCTTGTGGTCGGGGATGTCGCGGCCGTCATAGTGGCTGCCGTTCGACGCCTTGGGCCAGCCATAGTTGCGGCCGGGCAGGATCAAATTGACCTCGTCGCCGCCCTTGGGGCCCATTTCCTGCTCCCACAGATTGCCCTGTGCATCGAAGGCGATGCCGAGCAGGTTGCGGTGGCCGTAGGACCAGACCGCGGGGTGGAAGCCGCGCGCGGTGAGGCCAGGGTCGCCCGCCGGCTTGCCGTCGAGCGTCAGGCGCAGCACCTTGCCGAGCGTCGCCTTGGGATCCTGGGCGGGATCGAACTTCTGGCGCTCGCCGTTGGTGAAGAACAGGTGCTGGCCGTCGGGCGCGAAGGCGATGCGGCCGGAGTAATGGCCGTCGCCGGAGACGAAGGGCGTCGCGCTGAACAGTTCCGTTACGCCTTCCAGCCGCGGTCCCTTGGCATCCTCGACGAAGCGGCCGCGCCACAGCTTGACCCCCTTGCCGCCTGCGCCGGCCACCGAGCCGGAGAAATAGACCAGCTTGCTGCGTGCGAAATCGGGTGCCGGCACCACGTCCATCAACGCGCCCTGCCCTTCGCTGTCGACGGCAGGGATGCCGGCCACCGGCATCGTCGCCGTGACGCTGTTGCCCTGGCCGGTCGACAGCGTCACGAGCAGCATGCGCCCGCCCTTTTCCGTCACCAGCATCCGTCCGTCGGGCAGGAACGCCATCGCCCAGGGCGAATCGAGGGTGGTGACCGGAGCCACGGCAAACGGGCGGCCGTCGGCGGCGGGGGCGGCGGCGCTGGCCTGGGCAGCAGGCGCGCTGCCGTTGGCGACGGCGGGATCGTTGGGGGCGCCGCAGGCGGCGACCAGGATGGCGGCGGTGGCGCAGGCGATGGTGCGGTGCATGAAAGTCTCCCTGTTGGCGGCTCAACGCAGGCGGAGGCGGGGCGTTGCGGCGATGTGCTCGTGTTTCGCGCTTGTCCTGATCTGGCGAACGTCCTATATCGCGGCTGTTCTCGACATTGGAAACCTTGGCGAGGTCGGGCCCCACGGGTCCGGCGCCGACGGGGCGTACCTTGGTTCGAACCGACTTTCACGGACCGGCAGCAGGCCGGCCGCAACGAACTGGAGCGTGGATTGGCGGACATCGCCGAACTCAACCGGCTGATCGAGCCCGAGGCGAAGGCCCTGGGGCTGGCGCTGGTGCGCGTGAAGATGTTCGGCGGCAAGTCGGACCCGACGCTGCAGGTCATGGCCGAGCGGCCGGACACCCGCCAGCTGACGATCGACGATTGCGCCACGCTGTCGCGCCGCCTGTCGGACGTGCTCGACGCGCTGGAGGCCGAGGGCCGCGACCCGATCGAGGGCGCGTACCGGCTGGAGGTCTCCTCGCCCGGCATCGACCGCCCGCTCACCCGGCTGCAGGACTTCGCCGACTGGGCGGGGCAGGAAGCGCGCATCACGCTCGCCGAGCCGATCGAGGGGCGCAAGCAGCTCACCGGGGATCTCGTCGGCGTCGAGGGCGACCAGATCACCATCGACGTGCGCAAGTTCCACGCGATGACGATCCCGTTCGCCGCCGTCGCCGACGCCAAGCTCACCATCACCGACAAGCTCCTCGCTGCCACCCAGCCGCTCGATGCGAGCGGGGCGGACGACATCATCGAAGTAGAAGGGTAAGCCCATGGCCACTGCCGTTACCGCCAACCGCGCCGAGCTGATCGCGATCGCCGATTCGGTCGCGCGCGAGAAGCTGATCGACAAGGGCATCGTCATCGAGGCGATGGAGGACGCGATCCAGCGCGCCGCCCGCGCGCGCTATGGCGCCGAGAACGACATCCGCGCCAAGCTCGATCCCAACACCGGTGACCTGCGCCTGTGGCGCGTGGTCGAGGTGGTCGAGGCGGTCGACGACTATTTCAAGCAGGTCGACGTCGCGAGCGCGCAGAAGCTGCAGAAGGGCGCGGTCGTGGGCGACTATATCGTCGATCCGCTGCCCCCGATCGAGTTCGGCCGCATCGCCGCCCAGGCCGCCAAGCAGGTGATCTTCCAGAAGGTCCGCGACGCCGAGCGCGAGCGCCAGTTCGAAGAGTTCAAGGACCGCGTGGGTGAGATCATCACCGGCGTCGTCAAGCGCGTCGAGTTCGGTCACGTCGTGGTCGACCTGGGCCGGGCCGAGGGCGTCATCCGCCGCGACCAGCAGATCCCGCGCGAAGCGGTGCGCGTCGGCGACCGCACTCGCTCGCTGATCCTGAACGTGCGCCGCGAGAACCGCGGGCCGCAGATCTTCCTGTCCCGCGCGCACCCCGACTTCATGAAGAAGCTGTTCGCGCAGGAAGTGCCCGAGATCTACGACGGCATCATCGAGATCAAGGCCGCCGCCCGTGATCCCGGCAGCCGCGCCAAGATCGGCGTCATCAGCCGCGACAGCTCGATCGATCCGGTCGGCGCGTGCGTCGGCATGAAGGGCAGCCGCGTCCAGGCCGTCGTGCAGGAGATGCAGGGCGAGAAGATCGACATCATTCCCTGGTCGGAAGACACCGCGACCTTTGTCGTCAACGCGCTGCAGCCGGCGAACGTCAGCCGCGTCGTGATCGACGAGGAAGAGGATCGCATCGAGGTGGTGGTGCCCGACGACCAGCTCTCCCTCGCGATCGGCCGTCGCGGCCAGAACGTGCGCCTGGCGTCGCAGCTGACCGCCAAGGCGATCGACATCCTGACCGAGGCGGATGCGTCGGAGAAGCGCCAGAAGGAATTCGTCGAGCGTTCCGCGATGTTCGAGCGCGAGCTCGACGTCGACGAGACGCTGGCGCAGCTGCTGGTGGCCGAAGGCTTCGGCGAGCTGGAAGAAGTCGCCTATGTCGAGGTGGATGAGCTTGCCGCGATCGAGGGCTTCGACGAGGACCTCGCCGCCGAGCTGCAGAACCGTGCGCAGGAAGCGCTGGAGCGCCGCGAGGAAGCGAACCGCGAGGCACGCCGTGCGCTGGGCGTCGACGACGCGCTGGCGGAAATGCCGTACCTGACCGAGGCGATGCTGGTGACGCTCGGCAAGGCAGGCATCAAGACGCTGGACGACCTGGCCGATCTCGCCACCGACGAGCTGGTCGAGAAGAAGCGGGCCGAGCCGCGCCGTCGCAACGACGACGCCGCCAAGCGCTCCGAGCCCAAGGGCGGCATCCTGGCCGAGTACGGGCTGTCGGACGAGCAGGGCAACGAGATCATCATGGCCGCGCGCGCGCACTGGTTCGATGACGAGGAAGCCGAGGCTCCGGCCGAAGCCGAGACCGGCGAGGAGGCCGAGGCCTGATGCCGTTCGTCGACATTCGCCTGGCCGGCGCCGCCTCGCGCGAGCAGAAGGCGGCGATTGTCGCCGACGTCACGCGTTCGCTGGTCGAGCGGCTGGGCAAGAACCCGGCCGCCGTCCAGATCAACATCACCGAACTGTCGACCGAGAACTATGGTGCCGGCGGCCAGCTGATCGCGGATCGCGATGCCGGCACGCCCCAAGCGAGGGAGGACGCGCATGCGGAACCCTCGCAATGATGCCGCTTCGGTAACTCCGCGCGCTTCCGGGCACCGCGGACAGCGCACTCCCGCCACGCCCCGGCCTCCGCGTGAACCGCGCGAAGGGCCGGAGCGCAGCTGTATCCTCACCCGCGAGACGGGCGCCAGGGGCACCCTCGTGCGCCTCGCCCTGTCTCCCGACGGGGAAGTGCTGCCCGACGTCCATGCCAAGGCGCCGGGGCGCGGCGCCTGGATCGGCGTCGATCGTGCAGCACTGGATGCGGCGGTCGCCAAGGGGCGGCTGAAAGGTGCACTGTCGCGCGCCTTCAAGACGCAGGCGATCACGATCCCCGACGACCTGTCCGACCGCATCGAGCAGGCGCTGCAACGCGCCGCGCTGGAACGGCTCGGTCTGGAATCGCGCTCGGGAAAGCTGGTTACGGGCGGCGAGCGGATCGTGAAGGCCGCGCGCAGCGGCCAGCTTCATGCGCTCTATCACGCCTCCGACGCCGGTGCCGACGGTGCGGGCAAGCTCGCCCAGGCGTGGCGTGTCGGGTCCGATCGCGAAGGCAGTGGCGTCAGGGGATTGGAATTGCCCGTCGGGCGTACCATATTGTCCTTGGCGCTGGGGCGCGAAAATGTGGTACATGTCGGTGTGACCGACAGATCAGCGGCCAGTCGGGTCGGCGAAGCGATCGCCCGATGGCTGCACTTTATCGGACCCGTACCCTCCTCCGTGTCTTGCGAAACCGAATCGCAGGGCGCATCGGCTGCCGGAACCTCGGCAGCTGTACAGACGACGACGAAGCAGGAACTCGAGTAACGCATGAGCGAGACGGACAACGACAAGCCGAAGCTGGGCGCGCGGGCACCGCTGGGGCTGAAGCGCACGGTGGAGACCGGCAAGGTGAAGCAGAGCTTCAGCCATGGCCGCTCCAACACCGTGGTCGTGGAGGTCAAGCGCCGCCGCGTGCTCGGCCGCCCGGGCGAAGAGCAGCAGCAGGCGGCGCCCGCCGCGGCACCGGAGGCCGCACCCGCGGCTGCGCCGGCAGCCGCCCCGGCGGCGCCGCGTGCGCCTGCGCCGAACCCGGCGGCGGCGAACGCCGGCCTGTCTCGTCATGAGATCCAGGCGAAGCTGCTGCGCGAGGCCGAAGAGGCCCGCATGACCGCGCTCGAAGAGGGGCGCCGTCGTGACGAGCGCCTGCGCCAGGAAGCGCAGGAGCAGGAGCAGCGTCGCGCCGAGGAAAACCGTCGCGCGGACGAAGCGCCCGTGGCGGCACCCGCGGCGCCGGCGGTGGAGCCGACGCCCGAGCCAAAGGTCGAAGCCGCGCCCGCACCGGCTCCGGCAGCGCCCGAGGTGTCCGAGCCGGTCGCAGCGGCACCCGCCGCTCCGACCCCCGCACCTGCGCCGACGCCTGCACCGGCTCCCGCAGCCGAAGCGCCGAAGCCGGCTGCGCCCGCCGCAGCCGCGCCGAAGCCGGCGGCCCCTGCCGCCCAGGCACCGCGCCGCCCGGCTGCACCGCAGCGCCCGCCGCAGCCGACGCAGCCCGTGACGGTGCAGTTCGACTCGTCGCTGCCCGCCCCGCGCCGCTTCACGCCCGTGCAGCGTCCCGAGATCCCGAAGCCCGAGCCCAAGCCCGCACCGGCCCCCACGCCGACGCCGAGCGCCTCGCCCGCTTCGAACAACGCCGCGCCTGCGAACCGCACCGGTGCGCTGCCGCCGCGTCGCAACGACGCCCCGAGCCGGCCTGCGCCCTCGCGCGACCGTAAGGGTGACGATCGTCGCCAGTCGGGCAAGCTCACGGTCACGCGTGCGCTGGGCGATGGCGATGGCGCGCGTGCGCGCTCGCTTGCTGCGCTGAAGCGTGCCCGCGAAAAGGAAAAGCGTCACTATGGCGGCCCGCGCGAGCCGCAGGCCAAGCAGGTCCGCGACGTCAAGGTTCCGGAGGCGATCACCGTCCAGGAACTCGCCAACCGCATGGCCGAAAAGGGCGCCGACCTCGTCAAGACGCTGTTCAAGATGGGCATGCCCGTCACCATGACGCAGACCATCGACCAGGATACGGCCGAGCTGCTGGTGACCGAATTCGGCCACAACATCGTGCGCGTCTCGGATGCCGACATCGACCTGTCGATGGACACCACCGAGGACTCGGCCGACCAGCTGAAGCCCCGTCCGCCGGTGGTCACGATCATGGGCCATGTCGACCACGGCAAGACCTCGCTGCTCGACGCGCTGCGCGGCACCGACGTGGTGCGCGGCGAGGCCGGCGGCATCACCCAGCACATCGGTGCGTATCAGGTGACGCTGAAGGACAAGTCGAAGATCACCTTCCTCGACACGCCGGGCCACGAGGCCTTCACCGAGATGCGGGCGCGCGGTGCCGACGTCACCGACATCGTCATCCTGGTGGTGGCGGCCGACGACGGGCTGATGCCGCAGACGATTGAGGCGATCAACCACACCAAGGCATCGGGCAAGCCGATGATCGTGGCGATCAACAAGATCGACAAGCACGAGGCGAACCCGCAGCGGGTGCGCGAGCGTCTGCTCGAGCACAACGTCCAGGTCGAGGAAATGGGCGGCGAGACGCAGGACGTCGAAGTCTCCGCGCTCAAGAAGATCGGTCTCGATACCCTGATCGAGAAGATCCAGCTGCAGGCCGAGCTGCTCGAGCTGCAGGCCAACCCCGACCGTCAGGCCGAGGGTGCGGTGATCGAGGCGAAGCTCGACAAGGGCCGTGGGCCCGTCGCGACGATCCTGGTCAACCGCGGCACGCTCAAGGTCGGCGACGTGTTCGTCGTCGGCGCCGAGAGCGGCAAGGTCCGCGCGCTGATCGACGACAAGGGCCGTCAGGTGAAGCAGGCCGGACCGGCGATGCCGGTCGAGGTGCTGGGCCTGTCGGGCGTGCCGATGGCCGGCGACCTGCTGCAGGTGGTCGAGAACGAGGCGCGTGCCCGCGAAGTGGCGGAGTATCGTGCCGGCGTGATCCAGCAGAAGCGCACCACCAATGCGCCTGCGAGCCTGGAGAGCATGTTCTCCGCGCTCAAGGACAAGCAGGCGATCGAGTATCCGCTGGTCGTCAAGGCCGACACCCAGGGCACCGTCGAGGCGATCGTGGGCTCGCTCAACAAGATCTCGACCGACGAGATCCGGGTGCGGATCCTGCATTCGGGCGTGGGCGGCATCACCGAGAGCGACGTGACGCTCGCCGGGGCTTCGGGCGCGCCGATCATCGGCTTCAACGTCCGTCCCAACGCCAAGGCGCGCGAGATCGCCGAGCGGAACAAGGTGGCGCTGAAGTATTACGACGTCATCTACGACCTGGTGGACGAGATCCGCGCCGGCATGGCGGGCGAGCTTGGTCCCGAGGCGTTCGAGACCGTCGTCGGCCGCGCCGAGATCCGCGAGGTCTTCTCCGCGGGCAAGACGGGCAAGGCCGCCGGTCTGCTGGTGGTCGAAGGCGCGATCCGCAAGGCGCTCAAGGCGCGCATCACGCGCAACGACGTCATCATCTACCAGGGCGAAATCGCCTCGCTCCGCCGGTTCAAGGACGATGTCGCCGAAGTCCGCGCTGGCCTGGAATGCGGTGTGACGTTCACGCAGAACTTCACCGACATCAAGGCGGGCGACTTCCTCGAAACCTTCGAGGTCGAGATGCGCGAGCGCACGCTCTGAGTATCCGTGTCACCCCGGCTGCGGCCGGGGTGACACCTTCTTTTCTAAGATTGCATCATGAAGAACGAACCGCAGGAACGCTCCGTCCGCACGCTCCGCGTGGGCGAGCAGGTGCGCCACGTCCTGTCCGAGATCCTGCAGCGCGGCGACGTCCATGACGAGACGCTCGCCAGCCACATGGTGTCGGTGACCGAGGTGCGCATGTCCCCCGACCTGCGCCACGCGACCGTGTTCGTGAAGCCGCTGCTGGGCAAGGACGAGGAGGCGGTGCTCAAGGCACTGCGCACCAACACCGCCTATCTGCAGCGCGAGGTCGCGCATCGCGTGAAGATGAAATATGCGGCCAAGCTCAAGTTCCTGGCGGACGACAGCTTCGAGGAAGCGAGCCACATCGAGGCGCTGCTGCGTGCGCCCAAGGTCGCGCAGGATCTGGGCGACGAAGCCACCAACGAAGATTGACGCGGCCGCCGGTAAGACGCATCTTACTGACATGGGTGCGCATACCAGGATTTCAGAGAAAGGGCAGGTCGTGGTGCCGAAGGCGACGCGCGACCGGCTGGGCTGGGCGCCCGGAACCGAGCTCGACATCGTCGAGTCGACGGATGCGATCATCCTGCGTCCGCGCCGCCCGGGCGGGCGGTTGACCGTCGACGAGGGCTTGGCGCGGCTGCGCGCGCTGTACCGTCACGAAGGCCCGGCGATCCCGGTCGAGGCGCTGAACTGGTCCCCGGACGTGGATGACGACCCCGCGTGAAGGCGGTCGACACCAACATTCTCGCCCGCTTGATCCTGCAGGACGATCCGCATCAGGCGCGGCTTGCGGAGGCGATCCTGCGCGAACCCGTATGGGTTTCCAACACCGTGTGGATCGAGCTGGGTTGGGTGCTCGGCAAGCGGCTGCGGCTCGACCATGGCATCGTCGCCGATGCGCTGGAGACGCTGCTGATGCTGGAAACCGTCCATGTCGCCGACCGGGAGGGTCTCTCCTGGGCGATCGGGCGCTACCGCGCCGGTGCGGACTGGGCGGATGCGGTGCATCTGGTGGCGGCACGCGGCGTCGGCGACCGCTTCGTCACCTTCGACCAGGGGATCGCCCGCGTCGACACGCCGCCCCTTCCGATCGAGACCCTCGCCTGATGGCCAAGCTCTATTTCTACTACGCCTCGATGAACGCGGGGAAGTCGACCACGCTGCTGCAGGCCGACTTCAACTATCGCGAGCGGGGGCTCACCACGCTCTTGTTCACCGCCGCGCTCGACGACCGGGCGGGGGCGGGGACGATCGGGTCGCGGATCGGCCTTTCGGCCCCTGCGGCGATGTTCGATGCGGCGACCGACCTCCAAGCGGCCGTGGCCGCCGAGCCGCAGCCCGTCGGCTGCGTGCTGGTGGACGAGGCGCAGTTCCTGTCGGCGGAACAGGTCGACCAGCTCGCGCGGGTCGCCGACGAGCTGAACGTGCCGGTGCTCGCCTATGGGCTGCGCACCGATTTCCAGGGCGTGCTGTTCCCGGGCTCGGCGCGGCTGCTTGCGATTGCGGATGCGCTGGTGGAGATCAAGTCGGTGTGCGTGTGCGGGCGCAAGGCGACGATGAACCTGCGCGTCGATTCGCAGGGCCGCGCCGTGACCCAGGGCGCGCAAACCGAGATCGGCGGCAACGACCGTTACCTTGCGCTGTGCCGCAAGCATTTCTGTGAGGCGATGCGGGGCTAGGGCGACACCCACCCGTTTCGCCTAGAGTAGGGATGAGCTTGTCGAGAGCCCGTATCGAGAGGGGCGGCGCGCGCGGTCTCTCGATACGCCGTCTCGACAAGCTCGACGGTTCCTCGAGACAAACGGGAAGGTAGCAGGACGCGCATTTGTCGGCTGGACTTGCGGCAGGTCCCGCGCATCGCCACTGACACACCCATCATGGACATCGCACAAATCCTCTGGACCATCGCCGTGTGGCTCGTGCCGCTGGTGATCGCCATCGTCTTCCACGAGGTCGCGCACGGCGTGGTCGCCAACTGGCTGGGCGATCCGACCGCGGCGGAGCAGCGGCGGCTGACCTTCAACCCGGTTCGCCATGCAGACCCGATCGGCACGGTCGCGCTGCCGCTGGTGCTGGCGGTGTCGGGCGCACCGGTGTTCGGATGGGCCAAGCCGGTGCCCGTGGACGCGCGGCGCCTGCGCAACCCGCGCTGGCACATGGTGCTGGTGGCGCTTGCCGGGCCGGGCATCAACCTGCTGCTGGCGCTCACCGCCGCGCTGCTGATCGCGGTGGTGGCGTCCGTCACTGGCGGCGAAGCGGGGGACGTCAGCCGGTTCGTCGTCAGCAACCTCATCAACTTCGTGCGGATCAACCTCTTCCTGGCGGTGTTCAACCTGCTGCCGGTGCCGCCGTTCGACGGCGGGCATGTGGTGGAAGGGCTGCTGCCGCGCTCGCTCGCCTGGCGCTACGCGCAGCTCGGGCGCTTCGGAATCCCCGTGCTGCTGCTCCTCCTGCTGGTGCTGCCGATGCTGTCGCCGCAGCTGAACGTGGTCGGGCGCGTGGTGTCGCCGATCGTGTTCGGCCTGGCCGACGCGCTGCTGCGGCTCGTCGGGCTGGGGGGCTGAGATGCACGGCTGGATATTGCTCGACAAGCCGCTGGGGCTCGGCTCGACCCAGGGCGTGAGCGCGGTCAAGCGTGCGCTGCGCGACGGCGGCTATGGCAAGTTCAAGGTCGGCCACGGCGGCACGCTCGATCCGCTGGCGACCGGCGTGCTGCCGATCGCGCTGGGCGAGGCGACCAAGCTCGCCGGGCGGATGCTCGATAGCGACAAGGTCTATGAGTTCAGCGTCCAGTTCGGCGCGCAGACCGACACGCTCGACCGCGAAGGCGCGGTGATCGCGGAGTCCGACGTGCGGCCCACCCGCGCCGCGCTGGAGGCGGTGCTGGCGCGTTTCACCGGTCCGATCGAGCAGGTGCCGCCCGCGTACTCGGCGCTCAAGGTCGACGGCCAGCGCGCCTATGATCTCGCGCGGGCCGGCGAGGAGGTGACGCTCAAGAGCCGCGACGTCACCATCCACGCGCTGACGATCGCCGACGCCGGCGAGGGAACGCTGGAGGAGGCCACCCTCACCGCCCATGTCTCGAAGGGCACCTATATCCGCAGCCTCGCGCGCGACATCGCGCTGGCGCTGGGAAGCGTCGGCCACGTCACCATGCTGCGGCGGGTAAAGGCGGGGCCGTTCGGGCTCGACGCGGCCATTTCGCTGGACAAATTGGCGGAACTCGGTAAGGGCCACGCGCTTGCACAAGCGCTTCTGCCATTGAGGGCGGGGCTGGACGACATCCCGGCTTTTTCCCTCACCCCCGGCCAGGCAGGGCGGCTCCGTCAGGGGCAGCAGTTGGTCGGGATCGCCGCTGACGATGGTCAGGCCTTTGCGACGCTGGACGCGGTTCCGGTCGCCTTGGTCGAGGTCCAGCACGGGGTCGCCCGTGTCGTTCGCGGCTTCAACCTCGAATAGAAAGGACGACGATGTCGATCACCCCGGAGCGCAAGGAAGCGCTGATCAACGAACACGCCCGCGAGAGCGGTGACACCGGCAGCCCCGAGGTCCAGGTCGCGATCTTGACCGAGCGGATCTCCAACCTGACCGAGCACTTCAAGACCCACGCGAAGGACAACCACTCGCGCCGCGGTCTGCTGATGCTGGTCAACAAGCGTCGTTCGCTGCTCGACTACCTCCGCAAGAAGGATGCCGAGCGCTACACCGCGCTGATCGCGAAGCTGGGTCTTCGCAAGTAAGGAACGGCGCCCCGCGGGGCGCCGTTTTCTTATCCCGGCCAAAGCCGGTATAGGAGGCAGGCGGCCACCCCGGCCGCGACGAATTTCCTCCGACCTCCCGCCCGTCCGGCGGTGTCGGAGCAAGCAGGACCGGACGCAATCCGGCGATCTGGTCCCGAGCCCCAAGCGGCTCACCCCTGCGGGCAGGTGCCCGCAAGCTGCCCCGGCCGGCATCGGGCCGCCGGAGTGAAGGAAACGACATGTTCGATATCAAGAAGACCAGCATCGAGTGGGGCGGCAAGACGCTGACGCTCGAGACGGGCCGAGTCGCCCGCCAGGCCGACGGCGCGGTGATCGCGACCCTCGGCGAGACGGTGGTGCTGTGCGCCGTGACCGCCGCGCGCTCGGTGAAGGAAGGCCAGGACTTCTTCCCGCTGACCGTCCACTATCAGGAGAAGTATTCGGCCGCGGGTCGCATCCCCGGCGGCTTCTTCAAGCGCGAGCGCGGTGCGACCGAGAAGGAGACGCTGACCAGCCGCCTGATCGATCGCCCGATCCGCCCGCTGTTCCCGGAAGGCTTCTACAACGAGATCAACGTCATCGCCCAGGTGCTGAGCTATGACGGCGAAAACGAGCCGGACATCGTCGCGATGATCGCGGCGTCGGCCGCACTCACCATCTCGGGCGTGCCGTTCATGGGTCCGATCGGCGCGGCGCGCGTCGGCTATCAGGACGGCGAGTACATCCTCAACCCGACGCTGGAGCAGACCAAGGCGGGCGAGCTCGACCTGGTCGTCGCCGCCACGCACGAAGCCGTGATGATGGTCGAATCCGAAGCCAAGGAGCTTTCGGAAGAGGTCATGCTGGGCGCCGTCGTGTTCGCGCACCAGGAGTCGAAGAAGATCGTCGAGGCGATCATCGACCTGGCCGAGCAGGCTGCCAAGGATCCCTGGGAGCTGACCCCGGTCGCCGACCAGTCGGCCCAGAAGAAGAAGCTCAAGGACCTGATCGGCGCCGACCTGGCCGCAGCCTACAAGCTGACCGGCAAGCAGGACCGCCAGAACGCGATCAACGACGCCCGCACCAAGGCGCGCGAAGCGTTCGCAGACCTGAAGGAAAGCGATCCCGCGCAGTATCTGGGCGTCCTCAAGCTCGTGAAGAAGCTCGAGGCGGACGTGGTGCGCACCGCGATCCTGAAGGAAGGCCGCCGCATCGACGGCCGCGACACCAAGACCGTCCGTCCGATCGAGGCGATGGTGCACTTCCTGCCGCGCACCCACGGCTCGGCGCTGTTCACCCGCGGCGAGACTCAGGCGATCTGCTCGACCACGCTCGGCACCAAGGACGCCGAGCAGATGATCGACGGCCTGAATGGGCTCCACTACGAGCACTTCATGCTGCACTACAACTTCCCGCCTTATTCGGTCGGTGAAGTGGGCCGCTTCGGTGCGCCCGGTCGTCGCGAAGTCGGCCACGGCAAGCTCGCCTGGCGCGCGCTGCACCCGGTGCTGCCGTCGAAGGAAGAGTTCCCCTACACGATCCGCGTCCTGTCGGACATCACCGAGTCCAACGGCTCGTCGTCGATGGCGACGGTGTGCGGCGGTTCGCTGTCGATGATGGACGCGGGCGTGCCGCTCAAGCGTCCGGTGTCGGGCATCGCGATGGGCCTGATCCTGGAGGGCAAGGACTTCGCCGTGATCTCCGACATCCTCGGCGACGAGGATCACCTCGGCGACATGGACTTCAAGGTGGCGGGCACGTCCGAGGGCATCACCAGCCTTCAGATGGACATCAAGATCGCCGGCATCACCGAGCAGATCATGAAGGTCGCGCTGGCGCAGGCCAAGGAAGGCCGCGCGCACATCCTGGGCGAGATGAACAAGGCGCTGGGTGAGACCCGCACCGAGCTTTCCGCCCATGCCCCGCGCATCGAGACCTTCACGATCGACAAGTCGAAGATCCGCGACGTCATCGGCACCGGCGGCAAGGTGATCCGCGAGATCGTGGCGACCACCGGCGCCAAGGTCGACATCGACGACGAGGGCGTGATCAAGGTCAGCTCGTCCGACACCGCGCAGATCGAAGCCGCGATCAACTGGATCAAGGGCATCGTCGAAGAGGCCGAGGTCGGCAAGATCTACACCGGCAAGGTCGTCAACATCGTCGACTTCGGTGCGTTCGTGAACTTCATGGGCGGCAAGGACGGCCTCGTCCACGTGTCCGAGATGAAGAACGAGCGCGTCGAAAAGCCGGGCGACGTCGTCACCGAAGGGCAGGAAGTGAAGGTCAAGGTGCTCGAGGTCGACCAGCGCGGCAAGGTGCGCCTGTCGATGCGCGTCGTCGACCAGGAGACCGGCGCCGAGCTGGAGGACACGCGTCCGGCACGCGAGCCGCGCGGCGAGCGTGGCGATCGCGGTGATCGCGGTGATCGTGGTCCGCGCGGTGACCGGGGCGATCGCGGCCCGCGCCGTGAGGGTGGTGAGCGTGGCGGCGATCGCCGTCGCGAGCGCGGACCGCGTCGCGAGCGCAGCGAAGGCGAGAACAAGGGCGGCGAGGACGGCGGCGACGTCGGCCTGCCGTCGTTCATCACCGACAATTGATCGGTTGCTGAAACCGATCGAAGAAGAGGGGCTCGCGGCAACGCGGGCCCCTTTTTCTTGCAGCGCTTCCAATTGCTTGTGCCCTGCGGCCGTGCCATGGAGCGCAGCCGCCTTGGGCGGCGGTGGGGAGCAGCACGCGTAATGCCGAAGGCGGGAAACCATTTCCTGGAACGCTTGCCGCTCGCCAGCGATCGGCCGGTGCTGGGCGTATCGGTCACCCTGATCTTGGTCGCGGGCGCCTTTGTGCTGCGCTGGTTCGCGGACCCGTTCCTGCCGAGCGGCTTTCCCTACGTCACCTTCTTCCCAGCGGTGATCGTCAGCTCCTTTCTGTTCGGAGCGCGGCTCGGGGCCTTGTCCGCTTTGCTGTGCGGGCTGCTCGCCTGGTATTATTTCATCCCGCAGTTTCGCAGCTTCGACGTTGCAGGGCCGGGCGTGCTCGCCCTCCTCTTCTACGTCTTCGTCGTCGTGACCGACATCACCCTAGTGCACTGGATGCAGCGCGCGAACCGCAACCTGGCGCGCGAGCGCGAGCTGAGCCGGATGCTGGCGGAAACGCGCGAGCTGCTGTTTTCCGAGCTCCAGCACCGGGTGTCGAACAACCTGCAGGTCGCGGCGGGGCTGCTCTCCGTCCAGAAGCGGCAGGTCGCCGACACGACGGCGCGGGCGGCGCTGGACGAGGCGGCACGCCGGCTCGCGCTGATCGGCCGGATCAGTCGCCAGCTCTACGACGCCGGTGGCGCCGCGCGGAGCATGCGCGAATTCCTGGAGCCGCTGTGCGCCGACGTGGTCGAGGCGAGCGGTCGTACGGGCGTGCGCTGTTCGATCAACGTGGCGGAGGACGCACCGCTCTCGCCGGACGCGGCGATCCCGCTCGCGCTGATCGTCGCCGAGGCGATGGCAAACGCGATCGAGCACGGCTTTCGCGACAAGGAGAGCGGCTGCATCGAGGTGCATCTGGCGCGGCATGGCGCCGACATGGTGAAGGTCGAGGTCCGCGACGACGGGGACGGCCTGCCGGACGGCTTCCGGATCGAGGCATCCGACAGCCTGGGTCTCAAGATCGCGACGATGCTAGCAACCCAGCTAAACGGGAAGTTCGACCTGATCCGCGAGCATGGCACGACCGCACGCCTGCTGCTGCCTGCCTGAACGGGAGGGAACCGCGCGTCTGCCCATGCGCTGACCGCGGACACCCCTTATCGCGAGGAGCATGCCGTGGACGACGAACGGGTATGGCAGTTCGAGGAAAGCCTGTGGACGGGCGATGCGGAGCATTATCGCGCCTCCATCGATAACGAGAGCGTGATGGTCTTGCCGACCAAGCCGTTCGTGGTCACGGGCATGCAGGCCGCCGATGCGGTCTCGGATACACCGCGATGGGAATCCGTCGCCTTCTCCAATCAGCAGATCATGCGCCCGCAGGAGGGGCTGATCGTCATCGGCTATACCGCAGAGGCCGCGCGGGGCGAGGAGCGCTATGTGGCGCACTGCACCTCGACCTACCGTCGGCTGGCGCATGAGGAATGGCGCGTGGTGCAACACCAACAGACGCTGCCGCCGGTCGCGGAAGCCAGGGAAGGCTGAGGCGGATGAGTGGGGAGCTTCTGTTGCCCGGTGCTCCCCGAACCGCTGGAATCCGCTTCTGTTGCCCGGTGCGGTCCAACCGCGCATTTTAGAGTAACCTTAGGCCGTTAGGCCTTGGGGTTACGCCGCAATAGCGAGTGCTTCGTTATCGTTGGCACTTGTGTAATGGGCCGTTGCGGTGGTCCCATTCCGAGCGAAAACAGCGCCTTTCAACACACGTCGATCCTGGTTCGGCCCCGTCAGGACCGGCCTGGAAGGCTGGTTCTGGTGGAGCCGCCGGGTACTGCCCCCGGGTCCGCTGCGCCTAGTCTACGCCGCAGTTTATCGCCATATCCGGCCGAAGCCGGCAGAAGCGCATATAGCCACTCGGTTTCGGCAATTAAAGCCTGCCGCGGTCTTTTCATGGCCACAAAGGGCTGGCATGGGCTGCACCCAAGATGTTGACCCAGCGTTCCCGTTATGCGCTGCGCGCAATGTTGTTCCTGGCCGCCCAACCTCCGAGCGTCGCACCCACCCCGATGCACCGGATCGCGACCGGGGCCAACGTCCCGCGCAAGTTCCTTGAACTGATCCTCGCGGACCTGCGCGAGGCGGGATTCCTGCTGTCCACGCGCGGCAAGGCCGGCGGCTATCGCCTCGCGCGCCCCAGCCACCTGATCTCGCTGGGAGAAATTATTCGCGTGATCGAGGGCCCGCTGGCACTGGTGCCCTGCGTCAGCCGGACCGCCTATCGCCCGTGCGGCGACTGCAAGGACGAGGCGGCCTGCGCGATCCGAATCGCCATGGCCCGGGTTCGCGACGAGACCGCCCGCATCCTCGACGGCACCAGCCTGGCGGACGCGACGGCCGAGGAACTGGCCGCCGCCTGACGCCTCCGCGCCGGCCGATCCGGCGCCGGCGGTTCTGGCTCAGTCCCGCTTCATCGCCTCCAGCAGCCGCTTCACTTCCTGGGAGCGGCCGCGCGGCAGGATCAGAATGTCCTCGCCGCTCGCGACGACGATCAGGTCCTTCACCCCGACCATCGAGATGCGGGCGCGGTCGCTGCGGACCAGACAGCCGCTGGTCTCCAGCATCAGCACTTCGCCGCCCGCCACGTTGTCGTTCTCGTCGCGCGTGCTGATCGCGTGGAGCGCATCCCAGCTGCCGACGTCGCTCCATCCCATCGCCACCGGCACCACGGCGACCTGCGCCGCCTTTTCCATCACGGCATAGTCGATCGACTGGGAAGGCGAGGCGGCGAACGCTTCGGCGTCGGGATAGACGCGCTTGCCCTCGTGGCGGGCGCGACTCATCGCCGTCTCCGCCGCCACGCGCATTTCGGGCGCATGGGTGCCGAGTGCCCCCAGGTACATGTCGGCGCGGAACAGGAAGATACCTCCGTTCCAGGCATGATTGCCGTCGGTCAGCATCGCCTGCGCCGTCTCCCGTGCAGGCTTTTCCACGAAACGCTCGACGCGGTGGGCACCGGGCGCGATCTCCTCGCCCACCTTGATCCAGCCATAGCCGGTTTCCGGCGAATCGGGCGTGATGCCGAAGGTGACGAGCCAGCCCTCGGCGACCAGCGGCAGCGCCGCCTCGATCGCGGCGTGGAAGGCGGGCACGTCGGCGATGACGTGGTCGGACGGCATCACCAGCAGCGGGGTGGCATCGCCGCCCGCCGCCACCGCCGCCAGTGCGATCGCGGGCGCGGTGTTGCGGCCCGTCGGCTCCAGCACGAGCGCCTGCGCGGCTGCGCCGATTTCGCCGAGCTGCTCCTCGATCTCCTGCGCATGGGCGGCGTTCGCCACCACGATCGGCGCGCCGAACCGGGGCCCCGAGGCCCGGCGCGCGGTCAGCTGGAGCATGGTCTCCTCGGCAGTGAGGCAGAGCAGCTGCTTGGGACGCTCCCGCGTGGAGATGGGCCACAGCCGTGTCCCGGACCCTCCCGACAGAATGACGGGGACGATCGCGGTTTCGGACTGCATGTGGCGCTTCTCCATGTAAAATGAGATATGCCCCGAAGGATGCCGGGCATTAGACGTCAGAATGTCGCAGCGCACAACGCACCGTTGGCGTCTGTGTTCAGCTTTTCTTCGGGTATTGTTGCAACAGGGGAGGGGTGCCGACCGGGATCTCACGCCCGGCCAGGAAACCGGGCGTCATGATCAGGCTGTTCAAGCATTACATCCCCCACGCCGTGCTGCTGCTCGGAATGCTCGACTTCGCACTGCTGATGGTGGCGGCGGAACTGGGCTGGATCGTGCGCGCCGCGCAGATCGGCATGGTCGCAGAGCCGATCCCGACGCGCATTCCGGAATTGCTGAGCTTCGCCGCGGCACTGGAACTCGCGATGATCGCCGTCGGCGTCTATGGTGCGGAGGCGCTGCAGTCGCTGCGCTTCGCCGCCGCCCGGCTGATCGTCGCCATTGCCCTGGGCGCGATCGCCCTGGCCGTGCTGTTCTTCCTGATCCCGTCGATCACGTTCTGGCGCTCCAACCTGCTGTACGCGATGGGGTTCGCCGTCGTCCTGCTGCTGCTGCTCCGGATCCTGCTGGGGCGGACGCTTGGAGGGCATGTCTTCAAGCGGCGGGTCGTGGTGCTGGGCGCCGGCCCCCGTGCCGCGCGGCTGAAGGCACTGGCCCGCGCGCCCGGCGCTGCTTTCGTCGTGGTCGGCTATGTCGGCATGGGCGATGCCCAGCCGGTGATGCCCGAGGCGATCGGGCGCGAGGCGATCAACAACCTGGCCGAGCACGTCGTGCTGCTTAATGCGAGCGAAGTGGTGCTTGCGCTGGAGGAACGGCGCAACGCGCTCCCGCTCAAGGACCTGCTGCGGATCAAGACGACCGGCGTCCACGTCAACGAGCTCTCGACCTTCCTGGAGCGCGAGACCGGGCGCGTCGACCTGGACAGCGTGAACCCGTCGTGGCTGATCTTCTCCGACGGGTTCTCGTCGGGCCGGGTGTTCTCCAGCATGTTCAAGCGGCTGTTCGACGTGACGTTCAGCCTGGTGCTGCTCGTCCTCGTGCTGCCGGTGCTGGTGCTCGCGGTGCTTGCGGTCAAGCTCGACAGCCGCGGGCCTGCCTTCTACCGCCAGCGCCGGATCGGGCTCTATGGCCTCGCCTTCGACATCATCAAGCTGCGCTCGATGCGCGTGGATGCGGAGGTGGGCGGCAACGCCGTCTGGGCGGAAAAGGACGATCCGCGCATCACGCGCGTCGGCCGCATCCTGCGCAAGCTGCGGATCGACGAGCTGCCCCAGTGCTGGAGCGTGCTGAAGGGTGACATGAGCTTCGTCGGCCCTCGTCCCGAGCGCCCGCAGTTCGTCGACGATCTCGAGCAGCAGCTTCCCTATTATGCCGAGCGCCACATGGTGAAGCCTGGCATCACCGGCTGGGCCCAGATCAACTATCCCTATGGCGCCTCGATCGAGGATTCGCGCCAGAAGCTGGAATACGACCTCTATTACGCCAAGAACTACTCGCCCTTCCTGGACCTGCTGATCCTGCTGCAGACGGTACGGGTGGTGCTCTGGCCCGAGGGCGCGCGCTGAATGCTGCCCGACCTCATCCTGTGGAGCCATGCGCTGGCCGCGCTGCTGTTCGGGATGCTGGCGATCTGGGCGGTCCGCAGCCGCGAGTTGCCGCGCGCGATCCGCGCCAGCTTTGCCGCGGCACTGGTGCTGACGGCGCTTTGGGCCTTGTCGGTCTCCGGCATCGGCAATGCGGAGCCTGCCACCGTTGTGGTGGAGGGATTGCGCAACCTCGCCTGGCTGGCCGTCATGCTGGCGATCCATCGCTGGGGCGGTGCGCGGTACCTGACCCTGCCGATCGCCTATGCGGTGGTGGCGCTGGTGATCGGGTTGCAGGTGGTCCTGCAATTGCTGGCGACCGGGCCGGGGCCGGAAGCGGTGGCCGCCAGCCTGATGCGCGCCGCGCTGCTGATGCGTGCGCTGTCGGCAGCGGGGGGGCTGGTGCTGCTCTATGGGCTGACCACGGGGCTCGGCCGATCGGGGCTGCGGCTGGCGATGACGGCGATCGGGGCGCTGTGGCTGATCGACGTCAACCTCAGCGCGCTGCGCTATCTGACCGGGGAGGCCCCGGGCGAGTTCCAGGCGATGCGCGGCCTGGCACTGGCGCTGCTCGCCGGCGTCATCGCGCTTGCCTTCCATCGCAGCGGCGGGCGCGAATTGCGGGTATCTCGCACCGCGACTCTGCGCTCGCTCTCCGTTCTGAGCCTGGTGGGCTATGTGCTCGTCATGATCGCGGGCAATGCGGCTCTGGCGAGCCTGGGGGGCCGGCATGCGCGCGTCCTTCAGACGGCGTTCGTGTTCGGATCGACCGCGGCGCTGCTGACGCTGATGTCGTCGACCTGGCTGCGCGCCTGGGTGCGGGTCAAGCTCACCAAGCACCTGTTCCAGCACCGCTACGACTATCGCGTCGAATGGGCGCGCTTTACGGAGACGCTGGGCCGGCCGCAGGGCGGTGCGCCGCTCGCCGAGCGCGTGGTCAAGGCAATCGCCGACCTGACCCAATCCCCCGCGGGCATGCTGCTGACCGCGGGCGAGGAAGGGCTGGAACGCACCGCCGGCTGGAACTGGCCGGTGGAGGGGCCGACACCGGAGCCCGCGGCTGCCCTCGCCCGGCATCTGGCGGAGAGCGGACGTGTGCTGGAGCTCGATGCGGTCCGCTCGGGCCGCGCCGAGCGGATGGATGCGGAGGCGACCCCCGCCTGGATGCTGGACCTGCCAAGCGCCTGGGTGGTCGTGCCGCTGCCGCACCTGGGGCAGCTCGTCGGCGCGATCCTGGTGGCGCGGCCGCCGGTCGACCGCGCGCTCGACTGGGAAGACTTCGACCTGCTCAAGATCGCCGGGCGACAGGTCGCCAGCTACCTTGCCGAGGCGCGCGCGACCGAAGCCCTGCTGGAGGCGCAGCGCTTCGACGAATTCAACCGGCGCTTCGCCTTCATCCTGCATGACCTGAAGAACCTGGTCAGTCAGCTGAGCCTGGTCGCGCGCAACGCCGAGCGCCACGCCGACAATCCGGAGTTTCGCGCCGACATGGTGGCGACCTTGCAGGAGTCCGCCGCGCGGATGAACGACCTGCTCGCGCGGCTGGCGCAGCGGCAGCCGGCGGCGGCGGGCACGCCGAGGCCGCTCGACCTGGTGGCGCTGGCGCATGGGATCGCCGACGCGCGGCGTGCCCAGCACGCGCTGGCGGTGGAGGCCGAGGAACCGGTCCGCGCGGTTGCCGATGCGGCGCGGCTGGAACAGCTGCTGGGGCATCTCGTCCAAAATGCGGTGGAGGCGAGCGCGCCCGACACGCCGGTGACGCTGCGCGTGCGCCATGCCGAGGACATGGCGGCCATCGAGGTCATCGACTGCGGCCAGGGCATGTCGCCGGCCTTCGTGCGCGAGCGCCTGTTCAAGCCGTTCGTCTCGTCAAAGGCCGGCGGCTTCGGGATCGGAGCGTTCGAGGCGAGCCAGCTGGCGCAGGCGATGGGCGGCCGCGTCGAGGTGACCAGCCGCGAGGGGCAGGGATCGACGTTCCGCGTGCTGCTGCCGCGCGCCCCGCAATCAACCATGGAGGAGGCGGCATGAGCGCCGAGATGCGACGGCTGCTGATCGTGGAGGACGACCTGGGCCTGCAGCGGCAGCTGCGCTGGGCCTATGAGGGCTACGCGATCACCGCGGTGGGCGATCGCGCGGCGGCGCTCGCGGCGCTGCGCGCGGAGGAACCGCAGGTGGTGACGCTGGACCTGGGGCTGCCGCCGGACCCGGACGGCACCAGCGAGGGCTTCGCCACGCTGGAGGCGATGCTGGCGCTCAAGCCGGACACCAAGATCATCGTCGCCTCCGGCCACGGTGCCCGCGAAAGCGCGCTGAAGGCGATCGCGATGGGCGCGTTCGATTTCTACGCGAAGCCGATCGACATCGACACGCTGGGGCTGATCGTCGCGCGCGCGTTCCACGTCCATGCGCTGGAGGCGGAGAACCGGCGGCTGGCGGCCCGGATCGAGGGCGAGACGGCACTCGGCGGCATGCTGACCGCCGCCCCGGAAATGCTCAAGGTCACGCGCACCATTGAGCGGGTGGCGCCGGCCGACGTGTCGGTGCTGCTGCTGGGGGCGTCCGGCACCGGCAAGGAACTGCTGGCGCGGGGGCTGCACGACGCAAGTCCGCGTGCCCAAGGGTCTTTCGTCGCGATCAACTGCGCCGCCATCCCCGAGACATTGCTCGAAAGCGAGCTGTTCGGGCATGAAAAGGGGGCGTTCACCGGGGCCATCAAGACGACCGCCGGCAAGATCGAGGCTGCGCAGGGCGGCACGCTGTTCCTGGACGAGATCGGCGACGTGCCGCTGCCGTTGCAGGTGAAGCTGCTGCGCTTCCTGCAGGAGCGGGTGATCGAGCGGATCGGCGGGCGCAAGCCGATCCCGGTGGACACGCGCATCGTCTGCGCGACCCACCAGGACCTGGACGCGATGGTGGCGGACGGGCGCTTCCGCGAGGACCTCTACTATCGCCTCGCGGAAATCGTGGTGCGGATCCCGTCGCTCGCCGAACGGCCGGGGGACGCCGGGCTGCTCGCCCGGCATTTCCTGCGCCGCTATGCGCGGCAGATGAACGCAGCGGTGACCGGCTTCGCACCCGACGCTTTGGCGGCGATCGATGCCTGGGGATGGCCGGGGAACGTGCGCGAGTTGGAGAACCGGGTGAAGCGCGCCGTCATCATGGCCGACGCCAAGCAGGTCACCGCCGCCGACCTCGACCTCGACCATGGCGAGGCCGAACCGATCAACCTGAAGGCGATCCGCGAGGAGGCGGACCGGCGCGCCATCCGCCATGCGCTGGCACGAGCCCAGGGCAACATCTCCGGCACCGCGCGCCTGCTGGGGATCAGCCGGCCGACGCTCTACGACCTGATGAAGGCCTATGACCTGCAACCGTAAGGGGGCTGCGCTCCGGGTGGTGCCCGGACCGCCCCCCATCGTCATGCTGACGAAGGTCAGCATCCATACGCGCTGCGCTCGCGCTTCCTGCCGTAGCGGTGCTGGATCCTGACTTTCGTCAGGATGATGGGGAGGCAGGAGGCATGTGCAGGTATCTCCGCCGCTTGCCCGACGCGGCTAGCCGCGGGTAGCGCACGCAGCATGGACGCACCAAACGACACGCTCGCCCGGATCGCCGCTGCGCTGGAGCGGCTGGCGCCGCCGCCGCCCCCCGCGGCCGATCCGTTGGCGCATCCGGCTTATCTGTGGGACGGCACGGTGCTGAAGGCGGCGCGCGCATTCGATCCCCTGCCGATCGCGCTGCTGTCGGGCATGGAGGCGCAAAAGGCGAGCTTCGTCGCGAACCTCCAGCGGCTGGCCGGCGGCATCGCGGCGCAGGACGTGCTGCTGTGGGGGGCGCGCGGCACCGGCAAGTCGGCGCTGGTGAAGAGCGCGGTCGGCGCCGTGCAGGCCGATGGCGCGGCGCTGGCACTGGTTGAAGTGGTGACGCCGCGGCTGGAGACGCTGCCGGCGCTGTTCGCGGCCATCGCCGATGCGGCGAGGGCGTTTGCGATCTTCCTGGACGACCTCGGCTTCGAGCATCCGGGCGAGGCGCGGGCGCTGCGTTCGCTGCTCCAGGGCGGGGCGGAGGCGCGGCCGGCCAATGCGCGACTGGTGGTGACCTCCAACCGCCGCCACCTGATGCCGCGCGACCTCGCCGAGCAGGCGAGCGCGATCAATCCGCGCGATTCGGTGGACGACAGCCTCGCGCTCGCCGACCGCTTCGGGCTGAGCCTGGGGTTCCACGTCGTCGACCAGGACGCCTATCTGGCGATCGTCGCCGGCTATTGCGCGACGCACGACCTGCCGTTCGATCCCACGGATGCGGTGGGCTGGGCGACGCGCCGCGGCAGCCGCTCGGGCCGGATCGCGTGGCAGTATGTGACGGACCTGGCGGGGCGGCACGGGCGGGCGCTGTAGCGCTGGCTTGTTGAAGGGGCTGCCGTCCTGGGCGACAACGGCGGCCTTCCCGACTGGGCCCCGACCTTCGCCGGGGTACGTACGTTTTGGGTCGGGCGCCGTCCGCCGCGGCACCGTGCTCCTGCGCAGGCAGGAGCCTAGAGCCACGAACGGCAGCGCCTTCAACCCTGCGCTCCTGCCTGCGCAGGAGCACGGATTACCCCGCCAGCGCCTCAGCCTGTTCGGCGAGTTCCAGCCAGCGTTCCTCGGCTGCATCCTTGTCGGCGCGCGCCTTGGCGACCGCCGCCATCAGCGCGTCGAACTTCTTGGGATCGCGGGCATAGAGGTCGGCGTCGGCGAGTGCGGCTTCGTCGCGGGCGATCGCCTGTTCCAGCTTCTCGATCTGGCCGGGCAGCAGGTCGTAGTCGCGCTGGTCCTTGTAGCTGAGCTTGGTCGGCTTGGTCCGGACCGGCTCGGCGGCCGGCGCCGCCTTGGCCTTGCGCTCCACCTTGGGCTTGCGGCGCGCTTCCCAGTCGGCATAGCCGCCGACCACCACGTCGACCGTGCCTGACCCGTCGAGCCCCAGCGTCACCGTCACCGTGCGGTCGAGGAAGTCGCGATCGTGGCTGACGATCAGCACGGTGCCGGCATAGTCGCCGATCACCTCCTGCAGCAGGTCGAGCGTTTCCAGGTCCAGGTCGTTGGTCGGCTCGTCGAGCACCAGGAGGTTGGAATGCCGAGCGAACTCGCGCGCGAGCAGCAGCCGCGAGCGTTCGCCGCCGGACAGCGTGCCGATCTTGGCCTCGGCGATGCTCGGGTCGAACAGGAACTCCTTGAGATAGCCGTGGACGTGCTTCTTCACGCCCAGCACCTCGATCCAGTCGCCGCCGTCGGCGAGCACGTCGCGGACGCGCTTCTCGGGCGCCATCAGCTTGCGCTGCTGGTCGATGACGATGCCGTCGAGCGTCTTGGCGCGGGTGATCTTGCCCGAATCGGGCTCCAGCTCGCCGGTCAGCATGCGCAGCAGCGTCGTCTTGCCCGCACCATTGCCGCCGACGATGCCGATGCGGTCGCCGCGCCGCACGCGCAGCGAGAAGTCCTTGATGACGGTACGGTCGCCGAACGCCTTGGTGACGTGCTCGGCGTCGATGACGACCTTGGTCTTGGTGTCGTCACTCTCCACCGCGAGCTTGGCGGTGCCCTGCGGCCCCGTCATCGCCGCGCGTTCGGCGCGCATCTTGTGCAGCGCCTCCAGGCGGCCCTGGTTGCGCTTGCGCCGTGCCGTCACGCCGCGGTGGAGCCAGTGCTCCTCGATCTTGAGCTTGGCGTCGAGCTTTTCGGCCGCGCGCTGCTCCTCGGCCTGCACCGTCTCCATCCAGGCGTCGAAGCCGCCGAAGCCGATCTCGTTGCGGCGGATCGTCCCGCGATCGAGCCACAGCGTCGAACGGGTCAGGCGGGTGAGGAAGGTACGGTCGTGGCTGATCGCGACGAAGGCGCCGTTGAAGCGGCCGAGCCATTCCTCCAGCCACTCGATCGCCGACAGGTCGAGGTGGTTGGTCGGCTCGTCGAGCAGCAGCACGTCGGGGTTCATCGCCAGCGCGCGCGCGATCGCGGCGCGGCGCCGTTCGCCGCCGCTCGCGGTCGCGGCTTCGCGGAAGAGGTCGATACCGAGCTGGTCGGCGATCGCCTCTACCTCGTGGCGGGCCGCAGCATCCTCGCCGTGGCAGGCGAAGTCGTGGAGCGTCGCGAAGCCGGAGACGTCGGGATCCTGCTCCAGCAGGACGACGCGGGTGCCGGGCACCACGGTGCGGCGGCCTTCGTCGGAATCGAGCGTGCCGGCGATCAGCCGCAGGAGCGTCGACTTGCCCGCGCCGTTGCGGCCGATCAGCGCCAGCCGGTCGCGCTGGCCGATGTGCAGGTCCAGGCCGCGGAACAGCCAGCCGGACCCCTGGATCAGGCCGAGGCCTTCGTAGCTCAAGATGGGTGCTGCCATGGGCGGCAGGTAGGCGGCCGCTGCGGACGGGGCAAGTTGCCGCCGTGCAACACTTGCCCGCCCGGCCATATTCATAGGCTATTCAACGCGCTCCCCCTATGCCAACCAGCATGAAGATGTTGGTTCGAGCCGGTCTCTGCGTGTGCGCACTGCTGCCTGTGGCAGCGGATGCTGCGCCCGTGGCCGGCATGCAACGCCATCGTGGCGATCAGGAAGCGGCGATGGAAGGCCGCAAGCAGGGGCGCATCCTGCCCCTGCGCGAGATCGAGCGGCGGGTCACCGGCAAGATCCGCGGCGCACAATATCTGGGCTTCGACTTCGACGCCGGCACCGCCATTTACACGCTCAAGTTCCTGCGCGATGGAGCCGTGATCTGGGTCGATGTCGACGGCCGCACGGGCGAGATCGTCGGCCGGACGGGAAAATAGAGCCTTCGCGAAAGGGTGGAAATGCGCGTTCTGATCGTCGAGGACGAACCGAATCTGGGTCGCCAGCTGCGGGCCACGCTGGAGGGTGCCGGCTATGCCGTGGACCTCGCCACCGATGGCGAAGAGGGGCATTTCCTGGGCTCCACCGAAACCTATGACGCGATCATCCTCGACCTGGGCCTGCCCGAGATCGACGGGCTGACCGTGCTCGACCGCTGGCGCAAGGAGGGGCGCACCGCACCCGTTCTTGTGCTCACGGCCCGCGACAGCTGGTCCGACAAGGTGGCCGGCCTGGACGCGGGCGCCGACGACTATGTCGCAAAGCCCTTCCAGACCGAGGAGCTGATCGCCCGGCTGCGCGCGCTGATCCGCCGCGCCTCGGGCAATGCCTCGGCCGAGCTGATCGCGGGCGACATCCGCCTCGACACGCGCTCGGGCAAGGTCACCAAGGCGGGCGAGCCGGTGAAGCTGACCGCGCAGGAATACAAGCTGCTGAGCTACCTGATCCACCACAAGGGCAAGGTCGTCAGCCGCACCGAGCTGATCGAGCACATCTACGACCAGGACTTCGACCGCGATTCGAACACGATCGAGGTGTTCGTGACGCGCATCCGCAAGAAGCTGGGTTCGGACGTGATCACCACCATCCGCGGGCTCGGCTACAGCCTCGACGAGCCGGGCGCGCCTGCGCCGGTCGCGTGATGCGGGTTCGTGCCCGCGGCCGACAAGGGTAGCGTCCGATGACACTCTGGGGCGGCCTGTTCGACACCTGGGCTGCGCGACGGGACGGGGCAGCGGCCCCGGTGCAGCCGGGGCCGGGCGACCCGCCGCCGCGCAGCTATGTGCGGGTGACGGGCTCGCTCAGCCGCCGCATGATCCTGATCGCGGCGGTATGGATCCTGCTGCTGCTGTCCGGCGGCGGTTATGCGCTTGACCGGGTGCTGACGTCCGCCATCACGCGCAATTTCGACGACCAGCTCGACTATCTGCTGACCTCGATGATCGTCACGGCCGAGATCGGGTCCGACGGTGAGGTCGTGTTCAACCGCAACCTGGGGGACCAGCGCTTCCTGGAGCCGGGTTCCGGCCTGTACTGGCAGGTGAGCGGCAAGGGCTATGAGCCGTTTCCGTCGCGGTCGCTTTGGGATCGCAAGCTGCCCGAGGGCGATCCGCATCACGACAAGGAAGTCCACACCTACGACAGCAACGCCTTCTCAGACGAGAAGCTGCGCATTGCGGAACGCGACCTGACGCTGCCGGGGTCGCCGGTGCGCTGGCGGTTCCAGGTCGCCGAGTCGACCGATGTGCTCGACGCGCAGATCCTGGCGCTCCGCCGGACCCTGGTGCGCAGCTTCCTGCTGCTGGGGCTGGGACTGATCGTGATGGCGGCGCTGCAGACCTGGTACGGGCTGCTGCCCTTGCGCAAGCTGCGCTACGCGATCGCCCGCCTGCGCAGCGGCGAGGCGGCGCGGCTGGAGGGCGCGATGCCCGCCGAAGTGGCGCCGATGGTCGAGGAGCTTAACGCGCTGGTCGAGCACAACGACCGGCAGGCGGAGGAAGCGCGGCGGCATGCGGGAAATCTGGCGCATGCGCTCAAGACGCCGCTGACCGTCATCATGAACGCCGCTGCGGCCGGACAGGACGATCTGGCGGGCACGGTGATTCGGGAGGCGCGCACGATGCGCAGGCAGGTCGACCATCACCTCGCCCGCGCGCGCGCCGTGGGGCGCCGGGGCAGCGCGCACAGCCGTGCCGAAGTGTGGCCATCGGTGGAGGCGGTGGAGCGCGCGGTCAGCCGGCTCTATCCCAACGTGCGGGTCGATGTGGATGGCGCGCGCGATCTGATCGCGCGGATCGAACGTCAGGATCTGGACGAGATCCTGGGCAATCTGGTCGAGAATGCCGCCAAATACGGTGGCGGCAGCGTGTTCGTGACGGTGCGCGCGGACATGGGCTTCGCCGAGATCCTGGTCGAGGACGACGGCGTCGGCATTCCGGAGGCCGATCGTCAGCGCATCTTCGATCGCGGCGTCCGGCTGGACAGCGGCAAGCCGGGTACCGGCCTCGGCCTCGCGATCGTGCGCGATGTCGCCGAGATCTACGAAGGCACGGTCACGCTGGAAGAGAGCGAGGACCTGGGTGGGCTGCTCGTGCGGCTGCGCCTGCCGGCGTTCGGCTAGGGCGCGCCGCGGCCGGTCCGGCCTGCGTCAAAAAACCCGCAGGCCCAGCCGGCGGACCGCCGCGGCATAGTTGCGCATGCCGTCGAATGCCTTGTCGGTGAGCGCGATATAGGCGCGGCGGCGGTCCATCGGGTCGTCCTCCCGTTCGAACAGCCCGGCTTCGACCATGGTCGTGATCCAGCGCAACGCCGTGGTAGGCGGCACCGCCGCGGCGATGCACAGGCTGGAGACCGAGACCGATACCCGCTCCAGGCGCGCGGCCATCAGGTCGAGCAGCATGTCCCAGGCCGGGTCCGCGAAGAGCTGCGGATCGAAGAACTGCGCGCGCAGCCGGCGCGCGCGGATGAGCGCGCGGATTGCCGCCGGGCGGGGCATGGGCTCGTCCCCCGCTGCCTGGGGCCCGCCATCGGGATCGGGACGGGAAGCGCCCTGCGTTTCCGGCTCGGCAGCATATCCGTCGCGACCCTGCGCATGCCCGTTCGCACCGGCGAAGGTGAGGCGCGTCAGCGTCTCGGCGATGCGCGCGACCTCGTCGCTCAGCCGCCGGAGCCGTTCGCTTTCGCTCTCGGTTGCTCCCGGATACCGGAGCGCCTGCCTGCGCCCCGCAACGGCGAGGGCCGCGACCCGCTCGGCGGTGTCGGGCGCGCACAGCAGTTGCACGTCCTCTGCGAGTGCCTGGGCCACCTGGTCCAGCTGTTCGGGCGCGAAGGAGACCACCAGACGGGGGCCGGCTCCTTCGCGAATCCCCCGACCCCATGACAGCAGGCTTTCGAGCGCGTCCGGCGAAGCCTCGGCAGCCTCGATCAGGATCATGTCGAGCGCGGGAAGATCCTGTGGCCGCGGAAGATCGCCGAAGCCGCTAGACCCGGCCACCCGCGCGCCCACCAGCGCTGCCGCATCTCCCGCCGCCTGCGCGCCGACGGCGTCACCGGCGACGATGAACAGCGTCGCCGGATCATGGAAGCCCTGCAGCGGGTTGAGACCATCCACCGGAGACTCGGCGGCGAAGGAAGACGATCCAAGCATGACAGAGCCCCAATCGTGTATCGGACGTTAATCATCCGCTATGGGACTATTCCTGACATAGAACCGGGGCAGTATCAATCGAGCGCCTTGACGATCTCTTCTGTCATCTTCTTGGCGTCGGCGAGCAGCATCATGGTGTTGTCCATATAGAACACCGGGTTGTCGACACCGGCATAGCCGACGCCGCCCATCGAGCGCTTCACGAACAGCACGGTCTTGGCCTTTTCCACGTCGAGCACCGGCATGCCGTAGATCGGCGAGCTCTTGTCCGTCTTGGCGGAAGGATTGGTGACGTCGTTCGCGCCGATGACGAAGGCGACGTCGCTCTGCGCGAACTCGGCGTTGATGTCCTCGAGTTCGAACACCTCGTCGTAAGGGACGTTGGCCTCGGCCAGCAGCACGTTCATGTGGCCGGGCATGCGGCCGGCGACGGGATGGATGGCGTATTTGACGCGCACGCCATGCGCCTTGAGCTTGTCGGCCATCTCGCGCACCGCATGCTGCGCCTGGGCGACCGCCATGCCGTAGCCGGGAACGATGATGACCTGCTCCGCCTGGCTCATCAGGAAGGCCGCATCCTCGGCAGAGCCGCGCTTCCACGGACGGTCGATCGCCTCGCCGCCGCTGGCGCCGCCGCTCTCGGCCCCGAAGCCGCCCGCGATGACGCTCAGGAAGCTGCGGTTCATCGCGCGGCACATGATGTAGCTCAGGATCGCGCCCGACGAGCCCACCAGCGCGCCGGTGATGATCATCGCGCTGTTGCCGAGCGTGAAGCCCATCGCCGCGGCTGCCCAGCCCGAATAGCTGTTCAGCATCGACACCACGACCGGCATGTCCGCGCCGCCGATGGGGATGATGAGCAGGAAGCCGACCAGGAAGGCGAGCAGCGTGATCGCCCAGAACATCCACGGTGCCTGGGTCTCGAAAAAGCCGGCGATCAGGGCGAGGATCGCGCCCAGTACGGCCAGGTTGAGGATGTGGCGGCCGGGCAGCAGGATCGGCTTGCCCGACATGCTACCGTTGAGCTTGAGGAAGGCGATCACGGAGCCGGAGAAGGTGATCGCGCCGATCGCGGCGCCCAGCGTCATCTCTATGCGGCTGACCGGGTGGATGGCCGCGAACGGCTGGCCGATCATCGGCACCACCAGTTCGGCGATGCCGAAGGCGACCGGGTTGAGGAAGGCGGCGCAGGCGACCAGCACCGCCGCCAGGCCCACCAGCGAGTGAAAGGCGGCGACCAGCTGCGGCATCGCCGTCATCGCGATGCGCCGGGCGGTGGTGAGGCCGATGACGGCACCGAGTCCGATCGCGGCGAGGATTTCCAGCAGCGTGAGCATCTCGATGCGCGCAAACAGCGGGCCCGTCGTCGCAACCGCCCCGCTGGAGTCGGCGAGGACGAGGCCGACGGCCTGGATCGGCAGGTGCGTCAGCAGAGTCGTGACGACCGCGATGGTCATGCCGATCATGCCCAGGCGATTGCCGCGCCGGCTGGTGGCGGGCGACGAAAGGCCTCGCAGGGCGAGGATGAAGCAGACGCCCGCGATCAGGTAGGCCAAGGCCACCCAGGGGTTAACCGAAGTCCCGTGTTCCATCCTGAACCCCTTTTCCCGTCACCCCGGCGAAGGCCGGGGTCCATCTCTCCACCTGCGCCTGCCGCGCGATGGATCCCGGCCTTCGCCGGGATGACGATCTATTTGCGAACGGCGTCCGGCCGTTCCTTCTTCTTGTACATCGCCAGCATCCGCTCGGTGACCGCGAAGCCGCCGAAGATGTTGATGCTGGCCAGCACCACCGCGAGCAGCCCCAGCCATTTGGCGCCGGGCACGCCGGCCGCGGCGGCGGCGACCAGTGCGCCGACGATGATGACCGAGGAGATCGCGTTGGTGACCGCCATCAGCGGCGTGTGCAGCGCCGGGGTGACCGACCACACCACGTAATAGCCGACGAAACACGCCAGCACGAAGATCGACAGGATCGAGACGAAGTCCATGGCCTTGCCCTTTCGTCAGTTACGCGCGGGGATTGCGCGCAGGCACGCTTCGAACGCCGCCATTGCTGCCGGGTCCCCGTCCGCGACCGTCACCCATTCCCCGTGCGACGCGACCGCGCCGCCGAGCATCAGATTGTCCTGGTGGCCGAAGTCCTCCACCACCGCGGTCGCATCGTTGCCGACGAGCGCGCGCATGCGCGTCGCGAAATTCTCGCCGCTCGACGAATAGCCGTAGATCGGCCGTTCCAGCGCGGCGAAGAAGCCAAGCTCGAACGCGGTGCCCGCATCCGCTCCCGGCCCGCGGAACGGCGTCAGATTGGCGACAATCGCATCGGCCGAGCGCATCAGCGCCAGGTTGGCGCGATAAATGGCGACGCCCTGCTCGAAGCTGCCGCTGGCCGAGGGACTCGCCTCGACGTCGAACGGAAAGATCCCCTCGAAGCCGAGCGTGGCGCAAAGGTCGAGCTTGGCCCGGGCGATCGCCGGCGCGTCGCCCAAGAACACGTCCGGACCGGCGAGGTAGAGGCGCCCGGGCATGCAGGACGCCTCAGGCCTGGAGCAGCCGAGGGTGCACCACGGCGCCCGCGCGGGTCAGGCGGATGCCTTGGGTGACCTCGTCCTCGTCCGGGAGCACCGGGCGACCGGCATCCTTGTCCCAATAGGCCGAGAGGAAGTTGTAGAGGTTGCGCGCGAACAGCGCCGAGGCGTCGGCGGCCAGCCGGCTCGGCACGTTGCGGTGTCCGAGGATGCGCACCCCATGGCGCTCCACCACCTCGCCTGCGACCGCGCCTTCGACGTTGCCGCCCTGCTCGACGGCCAGGTCGACGACGACACTGCCGGGGCGCATCGTCGCCAACTGCGCGTCGGAGATCAGCCGCGGCGCCGGCTTGCCGGGGATCAGTGCGGTGGTGATGACCACGTCCTGCCTGGCGAGGTGGCTGGAGACCAGTTCGGCCTGCGCCTTCTGATACTCTGGCGACATTTCGGTGGCATAGCCGCCCGAACCCTCGCCCTCGATGCCGGCGACATTCTCCACGAAGATCGGCTTGGCACCGAGCGACTGGATCTGCTCCTTCGTCGCCGAGCGTACGTCGGTGGCGGAGACCTGCGCACCCAGGCGCCGGGCGGTAGCGATCGCCTGGAGACCCGCGACGCCCACGCCCATCACGAACACGCGCGCGGCCGAGACGGTGCCCGCCGCCGTCATCATCATCGGAAAGGCGCGGCCGTACGCCGCGGCCGCATCGATCACCGCCTTGTAGCCGGCGAGGTTCGATTGCGAGGAGAGGATGTCCATCGACTGGGCGCGGGTGATGCGCGGCATCCACTCCATCGCCAGCGCCTCGATCCCGAGCGCGGCATAGCCGTCGACGCGCGCGCGCTCGCCGAAAGGATTGAGCCCGGCGACCAGCCAGGCGCCGGGCTTGATGCCCGTGAGCGAATCGGGCGCGGGGCCCTGCACCGCCAGCACCACATCGGCATCGGCCAGCGCTTCGGCGCGGCTGCCGAGGGTCGCCCCCGCGGCGGCATAGTCGGCGTCTGCGACCGAGGCCGAACGCCCAGCGCCCGCCTCCACCGCGACGCTGGCGCCCAGCTGGACGAACTTCTTGACCGTCTCGGCCGTGGCGGAGACCCGCCGCTCGTCGGGAGCGGCTTCGGACAGGACGGCGATCTTCATCAGGCGGCGATCAGCCAGACGACCAGCGCGGCGAGCAGGAGCACGATGATCGTCCCCCATTTCACCAGCGTGAGGAACCCAATGTACGTATCCTTGTGCGCGCTCAGGTCGCCATTGCCGGCCATCCTCGGATCCCCTGTCGTCTGCTGTTGCATGGAGCTTAGCTTCGCCGCCGGAAGCCGCCAACCCCCGCCGACAGGCGGGCTTAAGCCGGCCTTTACCGTCGTGCTATAGCCACGGCCCGACGAGGCTTCGGGAGTCGGGGATGACGCGCAACGGCCAGCGCCTGCTGATGGTGATTGACGACGACCCTGCGCAGCGCCGCCTGATTTCGGTGATCGCAGCGCGACGCAGTTGGCGGACGATCTTTGCGGACGATGTCGATTCGGCGCTGGAGACGCTGGCGACGCCGGAGGGGCTCGCGCTCGATGCGATCCTGCTCGATCATCGGTTCCCGGAGACGGAAAGGGAACTCGCCGGCCTGATCGCGGCGTTGCGCCGGAACCGGCCGGCACTGCCCCTGCTGATGCTGACCGCCGACGGCTCGGTCGCGCAGGCGGTGGCCGCGATGCGGGCGGGCGCCAGCGACTTCCTGGTCAAGCCGCTCGCTCCCGAACGGCTGCTGTCGGCACTCGACGCGGCGGCCGGGGCGGGGGACGCGGGCGAACTCCGGCCGCTCGCCGAGAAGCTCTCCATGCCGCTCGCCTTCGACGAGGTCGTGGGATCGGCCCCCCAGTTCCGCGCCGCGCTTGCGATCGCTGCAAAGGCCGCGCGCGCCCGCGTGCCGGTGCTGGTGGAGGGCGAGAGCGGCGTCGGGAAGGAAGTGCTGGCGGAGGCAATCCACGCCGCATCGCCGCGCGCGCGCCGCCAGATGGTGCACTTCAACTGCGGGGCGATCCCGGCCAACCAGATCGAAAGCGCGCTGTTCGGGCACGAGAAGGGCGCCTTCCCCGGTGCCTTCGAACGCCGCATCGGGCGCTTCGAGGAGGCGGACGGCAGCACGCTGTTCCTGGACGAAGTGGGCGAGATGCCGCTCGCGGTGCAGGCGAAGCTGCTCGACGCGATCGTGGCAGGGGAGGTGCGGCCGATCGGCGCATCCTATGCGCGCAGCGTCGACGTGCGCGTGATCGCGGCGACCAACCGTACGCTGGCGGACGAGGTGGAGGCCGAGCGCTTCCGGGAGGACCTCTACTATCGCCTGAACGTCGTCCAGCTGACGATCCCGCCCCTGCGCGAGCGTCCGGGCGACGTGGCCCCGCTCGCGCGCCACCTCCTGGCGCGGATCGGCCGTCAGCCGGGGCTGCGGCAGCTGGGCATCACCGACGACGCGCTGGCGTTGCTCGCCGGCTACGACTGGCCGGGCAACGTGCGGCAGCTTCAGAACGCGCTCTTCCGGGCCGCGGTGCTGTGCGAGGGCGACGCGCTGACGCGTGCCGACTTCCCGCAAATCGCGCAGCTTTCCGACGAGGAGACGATCCGTCGGCCCGCACCGGTGCGCCCCACCGAGGCAGGGGTCACGTTGTTCCGGCCCGACGGCAACCTGCGCGCGCTCGACGAGATCGAGGCCGATGTGATCCGGCTCGCGATCGGCCATTATCGGGGGCGGATGAGCGAAGTCGCCCGCCGGCTCGGCATCGGCCGCTCGACGCTTTACCGCAAGCTCGGCGAACTGGGGATCGACCAGAGCGCGGCGTGAGCTAGAGGCACTTGGCAGGACCGTCCGCTGCGGCGCGGGCGCGATCGTTCTGGCCGGCGCCCGGGCGGATCTTGGCGGTGAGGCACGGCGTGCGCTCCAGCGAGACCGGCAGCAGATAGGAGGTCGGGCGGCCCGGCTGGTCGAAGTTCTCGACCACGTCGTAGCGCAGGATCATGGCGTCCGGCTGAAAAGCGCCATCCGTCCCTCGTCCGCGCCACTCGATGCGCTTGCCAATCTCGGTGAAGCCGCCGCCGGCGATCGACGACATCTCCAGGCCATGCTCCTTGCCGCCGGAGACGAGCTTGAGGCTCTGGCGGCCGTCCGCTTCGACCAGCTTCAGCCGATAGCTGCCCATGCCCGGGCAGGTCGACTCGGAGAAGCCCGCCTCGTCGGGGGCCGAGCGTACCACCCGGCAGTCGGTCAGGCTGGTGTAGCGCGACACCCGGCCATCGGCGGCGGTGCTGGCCGTCGCGCTGGACTCGGCAGCCGGGGTGGCGCTCGGGTCGGGCAGCGGCGTCGCCGTGGCGGCCGGAGCCGGCGTCTCGACGGGCGCGGTTGCGTCGGCCGCGGTCGCGTTGGGGGCGGTCTCTTGAGGGTCCGAGCCGCAGGCGGCGAGGCAGGTCACTGCCACGAGGGGGATCAGCTTTCTCATGCCCCCGAAACCATCCGGGAGCGTAATGGCTCCCCCCTCAGCCCGCCAGCGCCGTATCGCGCAGCCCGCGCCAGACGCGCAGCGCCTGCACGGTTTCGGGCACGTCATGGACGCGGATCAGCTGCGCTCCGGTCTCGGCCCCCTTCAACGCCAGCGTGAGCGAGCCGCCCAGCCGTTGGTCCGCCGGCGCCTCGTTGGCGAGCGCGCCGATCATCCGCTTGCGGCTGGCGCCCAGCAGGATCGGGCAGCCGAGGCCGTGGAAGATCGCGAGGCCGTTCAGCAGCGCGAGGTTCTCGGCGAGCGACTTGCCGAAGCCGATGCCGGGATCGACCAGGATGTTGGCGCGGCCGACGCCGCCGGCGACGACCGCCTCGATCCGCTGCTCCAGCCAGTCGAACACGTCGGTGAGGACGTTGCGATAGCCGGGGCGGGCATGGCCCCCGCTTTGCGGGTCGGGCGAGTGCATCAGCACCACCGGGCAGCCGGCGCGCGCCACCACCTCCAGCGCGCGGGGGTCGAACAGCAGCGCCGCCACGTCGTTGACGATGTGCGCGCCCGCGGCGAGCGCCGCCTCCATGACTGCGGCCTTTCGGGTGTCGATCGAGACGGGGGTGCCGCTTGCCGCCAGGCGTTCGATCACGGGCACCACGCGGGCGATCTCGTCCCCTTCCCAGACGGTGGCGGCGCCGGGACGGGTCGACTCGCCACCGACGTCGATCAGCGCGGCGCCGGCCTCGGCCATGCGGTGGCCGGCTGCGGCGATCGCTTCAGGATCGCTGCCGTGCGTGCCGCCGTCGGAGAAACTGTCGGGTGTGCAGTTGAGGATGCCGGCCACCAGCGGCTGGTCGAGGCGCAGCACGCGATTGCCGCAGGCGATGGGCGCGCGGGGGGCGGTGATGCGGGTGTGGAGCAGTTGCAGGCGGTCGGCCTGGGCGCTCGATACCCGCTCCAGCAGGGCCGGGAAGTCGGCCAGCGGTACGGTCGTGCGGAGCTTGGGCGCCAGTAGCTCGTAGGCGGCGAACCATTGCATACCCCCCGCCAGCCGTGCGGCCTGGCCGTCGAGGCCGACCGGCGTGTCCACAAGCTGGACGGGCCGTAAGTGGAAGTGGGCGTCGGGCGGGGGCAGGCTCATGTCCCTGCTTTCGCGCAGTGGCGAGCGGGCTGCAACCGGGAGGACGCCATCCATGATCGTGCTCCTGCGCAAGCAGGAGCACTGCTCTACCGGGAGAAGCCTTACGGCTGCGTCGCCAGCAGGTACGTCTGGCGCAGCGTGTCGATCGCCTGGAGCCGGCCCTCATGCTCGTGGTGCCAAAAGGTCCAGCCGTTGCACGAGGGCGCACCCTGGAGGGTGGCACCCAGCTTGTGGATCGAGCCGCTTTCCACGCCGCAGGCGAGCGAGCCGTCGGCGCGCACCACCGCCTGGAAGCGGCGCTTGGCATCGGTCAGCACCATGCCGGGTGCTACCATGCCGTTTTCGACCAGCGTGCCGAACGCGACGCGCGGCGTGCCCTTGGGGGCCTGCATCGTGCGCAGCGAGGATTCGTCGAGCGGCAGCGCCTCGGCGATGCGCTGGGTGGCGGCGTCGATGTAGACGCCCTCGCGCTCGATGCCGATCCAGCGCCGGCCCAGGCGCTTGGCGACCGCACCGGTGGTGCCGGTGCCGAAGAACGGGTCGAGCACCACGTCGCCTGGATGGGTCGCGGCCAGCAGTACGCGGTAGAGGAGCGCTTCCGGCTTCTGGGTGGGATGGACCTTGTGGCCGTCCTTCTTCAGCCGCTCCGGCCCGCCGCAGATCGGGAATTCCCAGTCGGAGCGCATCTGGAGCTCGTCGTTGAGGGTCTTCATGCTGCGGTAGTTGAAGGTGTACTTCGACTTCTCGCCCATCGACGCCCAGATCAGCGTCTCGTGCGCGTTGGTGAAGCGGGTGCCGCGGAAGTTCGGCATCGGGTTAGCCTTGCGCCAGACGATGTCGTTGAGGATCCAGAAGCCCAGGTCCTGGATCGCAGCACCCACGCGGAAGATGTTGTGGTAGCTGCCGATCACCCAGATCGTGCCGTCGGGCTTCAGGATGCGGCGCGCCTCGGCCAGCCAGTCGCGGGTGAAGCGATCGTAGCTCGCGAACGAATCGAACTTGTCCCATGCGTCGGTGACCGCGTCGACGTGGCTGCCGTCCGGACGGTTGAGGTCGCCCCCCAGCTGGAGATTGTAGGGCGGGTCGGCGAAGATCATGTCGACCGACGCGGTCGGCAGCGCGCGCATGTGCGCGATGCAGTCGCCTTGCAGGATGGTGTCGAGCGGCAGCGCCGCGCGCGGTTCCGCCGCCGTCTTCGGCGACCGCGCCCGCACTTTCTCCAGCACCCCCATCGATTCACGCCCCCTTGTTGTTGCGCGCGATCCTGCGGATCGGCGGAGTCGGGTCAAGCAAACATTTGTTTACCAGATTCCCCCGCGATTCCGCGGAGATGCGCGGCAACGCGCCCCGACCGAAGATGTTGAGTCCATATCCGCCGCCACGCCCCACCACTGGTGGGTGTGGCGCAAAGGACTCAGCCGACGCTTTCCAGCGGCAGCCAGGCCTGAGCCACCGGCGCGAACGAGCGGCGGTGCAGCGGCGTGGGCCCGAGCGCCTTCAGCGCCTCCAGGTGCGCCTTGGCCGAATACCCCTTGTTCGACGCCCAGCCATAGCCGGGATGGCGGGCGTCGGCCTCGATCATGATGGTGTCCCGGTGGTGCTTGGCGACGATCGAGGCAGCCGCGATCGACAGGCACAGCGCATCGCCGCCGACCAGCGCCCGCGAGGGGTGCGGCCAGTCGGGGCAGCGGTTGCCGTCGACCAGCACCATGCCGGGCGCGACCCCCAGCGCATCCACGGCGCGGTGCATCGCCAGCATGGTCGCCCAGAAGATGTTGATGCTGTCGATTTCCTCGACGCTGGCGATGCCGATGCCGACCTTGGCGCAGGCGAGGATTTCCGCGCACAGCCGTTCGCGGCGCAGCGCCGTCAGCGCCTTGGAATCGTCGATGCCGTCGGGGATGCATTCGGGGTCGAGCACCACCGCGGCGGCGACGACCGGGCCGGCGAGCGGGCCGCGGCCGGCCTCGTCCACGCCCGCGACGGGGCCGGGATGCAGGCGTTCATGAGAGTAATCAGGCATTTGCGATGCGCCATGGCGGAAACCGCCGCATCTCGCCAGCCTGGTAGAGACAGACGGCATTGCCCGCGGGATCGGTGAGGCGCGCCTCGCGCCAGCCCCAGGGCTGCTCGACCGGTTCCTGGGTGAAGGCGATGCCCTGCTGGCGCAGGTAGCGCACGGCGATGTCGAGGTCGCCCACCTCGAAATAGACGGTCGGGCGGTCGGTGCCCTCCGCCATCTCGATCGAAAAGGTCGCGCCCCCCTCGCTCTCGAACCGGGCATAGCGCCGGCTGGACCGGACGATCTGGCGGAGGCCGAGCATGCGGTAGAAGCGCTCGCTTGCCGGAAGATCGGTGGCGGGCACCGTGACCTGGTTGAGCATCGGCGACCAGCGGCTGGCGTTGAGATCGAGCCGGACGCCCTGCTGCGCCATCGGGCCGTGGCCGTCGCCCAGCGGCTCCGCCCCCAGCATCGCGATCCGCACGAAGCGGCGGGCGCGCGCGACCGATTCGGCAAGGTTCCACTCGCCGGCGAGGCCGCAGGCGATGGCGGTGGAGAGGGTGCAGCCGGTGCCGTGCGTCGCAGTGCTGTCGATGCGGGGATCGCTCCATTCCAGCACCGGCGGGGCGCCGCTTTCCGCCGGGTACAGCCGGTCGATCACCGTCGGCCCGTTGTCATGGCCGCCCTTGGCCAGCACGGCACAGCCGTGGGTCGCCGCGAGCCGGCGCGCGGCGTCCGCCCGCGTCTCAACGGTCGGGAGGGCCGCGCCGGCGAGCGCTTCCAGCTCGGGGATATTGGGTGTGACCACCGTGGCGCGGTCCATCAGCCGCTCGAACGCGGCGATGGTTGCGGTGTCCGCCAGTCGGGCGCCGCTGCTCGCCACCATGACGGGGTCGAGCACCACCGGCACGCCGGGCAGCTGCTCGAGCCGTTCCGCGAGCGCGAGCGCGGTGCGGGCCGAGCCGATCATACCGATCTTGATCGCGTCGACGCCGATGTCGGCAACGACCGCGTCCATCTGTGCGAGCACCATCTCGGTCGGGATCGGGTGGACGCCGTCGACGCCGAGCGTGTTCTGGGCGGTGATCGCGGTGATCGCGGTCATGCCGTGGCCGCCGAGCATGGTGACGGTCTTCAGGTCGGCCTGGATGCCGGCGCCGCCGCCCGAATCGGAACCGGCGACGATCAGGATGCGTGGCATCGTCACGCGCGGTGCCGCCGCTCGGTGGAGGCAGGATTTTCCTTCAGCGCCCTGCCGACGCGGGCGGGCCGGTCGAGCAGCTCGCCGCCGCAATTGGGGCAATGCTCGTCCAGTGCGTCCGCGCATTCGGCGCAGAAGGTGCATTCGAACGAACAGATGAACGCGCCGCCCTGGTCGGCGGGCAGGTCCGCGCCGCAGCGCTCGCAATCGGGGCGCATCTCCAGCATCAGGCGGCCGCCTTCTGCACGGCGTCGCAGATGCGCGTCACCACCGCCTCCACCTGCGCGCGATCGTCGCCTTCGGCCATCACCCGGATCACCGCTTCGGTGCCCGACGGGCGGATCACCAGCCTGCCGCGACCGGCCAGTTCGGCCTCGGCCGCGGTGATGATGTCCGTGACGCGCACGTCCTCCAGCGGCTTGCCGCCCGCGAAGCGGACGTTGCGGAGCAGCTGGGGCAGCGGGTCGAAGCGGTGCAGAACCTCGCTGGCCGGGGCGCCGGCGCGGGTAACCTCGGCGAGCACCTGGAGCGCTGCCACCAGCCCGTCGCCGGTGGTCGCATAGTCGGACAGGATGATGTGGCCGGACTGTTCGCCACCGACATTGTAGCCGGATGCGCGCATCTTCTCGAGGACGTGGCGGTCGCCGACCTTGGTCCGCACCATGCCCAGCCCCTGTGCGGCGAGATGGCGTTCGAGGCCGAGGTTGGACATGACGGTGGTGACGAGGCCGCCGCCCTTGAGTCGGCCCTGGCGCGCCCAGCCGGCGGCGATGGTCGCCATCAGCTGGTCGCCGTCGATCACGCGCCCGGTCTCGTCGACCACGATCAGCCGGTCGGCATCGCCGTCGAGCGCGATGCCGATCGCGGCACCGGACCCGATCACGGTTTCGCTGAGCGTGGCGGGTGCGGTCGAGCCGACGCCGTCGTTGATGTTCTTGCCGTTGGGCGTGACGCCGATCGCCACCACCTCGGCCCCCAGCTCCCACAGGGCGGAAGGGGCGACCTGATAGGCGGCGCCGTTGGCGCAATCGACCACGACCTTCAGCCCGTCGAGGCGAAGTTCCTCGGGAAAGGTGGACTTGGCGAAGTGGATGTAGCGGCCGCGCGCGTCCTCGACGCGGCGGGCGCGGCCGATCTCGGCCGAAGGCGCGAGCGGGACCTCTCCGTCGATCAACGCCTCGATCGCCGCCTCGTCGGCGTCGGAGAGCTTGAAGCCGTCCGGTCCGAACAGCTTGATGCCGTTGTCGGCGTAGGGATTGTGGCTGGCCGAGATCATCACACCCAGGTCGGCGCGCATCGAGGTGGTGAGCATCGCGACGGCCGGCGTCGGCATCGGCCCCACCAGCACCACGTCCATGCCGACCGAGGTAAAGCCCGCGACCATCGCGTTTTCGAGCATATAGCCCGACAGCCGCGTGTCCTTGCCGATCACCACGCGGTGGCGGTGGTCGCCCCGGCGGAAGTGCGCGCCGGCGGCCATGCCGACCTTCATCGCCATCTCGGCGGTCATCGGCGACCGGTTGGTGGCGCCGCGAATGCCGTCAGTGCCGAAATATTTTCTTGCCATCGGCTCAGCTGCCCTCAGGTTGTGCCGCTCGTGATCGGCGTGGATAGCGCGCGTTTTGACGAAGGGCGAGCATGTCGCAAGCGGCGCGTATTCTGACCGGACTGGTGGCGGGGCTGGCGCTGGGGGTGATCCTCGCCGCCCAGGCGCCCGGCACCGCGGTCGCGGGCATCGCCTGGGCGGAGCCGATCGGCACCGCCTGGCTCAACGCGCTGCGCATGACGATCGTCCCGCTGGTGGTCGCGCTGCTGGTGACCGGCGTCGCCCAGACCGCCGAGGCGGCGCGCGCCGGCCGGATCGCAACCCGGTCGATCCTGCTGTTCGTGGTGATCCTCTGGACCTCCTCGGCACTGGGCGCAGGCGTCACCCTGGGGCTGCTCGACTGGTTCCCGCTGTCGGACACGGCAGCCGGCGCGTTGCGCGGCACCTTCGGCCAGGCCGGCCCCACAGCGGAGGTTCCGCCCTTCACCCAGTTCCTGGTCGCGATCGTGCCGACCAACCCGATCGCGGCCGCGGCCAACGACCAGTTCCTGCCCCTGATCCTCTTCACCCTGGTGTTCGCCTTTGCGCTCACCCGGCTCTCGGGCGATCCGCGCCAGCTGCTGGTGCGGCTGTTCCAGGGGCTGGCCGACACGATGCTGATCGTCATCCGCTGGGTGCTGTGGCTGGGGCCGCTCGGCGTATTCGCGCTCGGCTATGTCGTCGGCGCGCGGGCGGGTACCGCCGCCTTCGGCGCGCTGGTGCACTATGTGCTGATCGTGATGGCGGTGGGAATGGTGGTGTGGCTGCTCGCCTATCCGCTGGCGATGCTCGGCGGACGCGTGTCCCTGGGCCGCTTCCTGCGCGCGACCGCGCCGGCGCAGGCGGTGGCGATCAGCACCCAGTCGTCGCTCGCCTCGCTGCCGGCGATGCTGCGCGGATCCGAAGAGGCGGGGGTGCCCGTCGCCACCTCCGGCGTGGTGCTGCCGATGGCGGTCGCGCTGTTCCGCGCGACCGGCCCGGCGATGAACGTCGCGGTCGCGGTCTATGTCGCGCACGTCTTCGGCGTGCACCTGGGCGCCGGGCAGATCGCCGCGGGCATCGCCGCCGGAGCGATCACGACCATGGGTGCGGCGAGCCTGCCGGGCCAGATCAGCTTCGTCTCGTCGATCGCGCCGATCGGCATCGCGATGGGCGTGCCGGTCGAGCCGCTCGCGCTGCTCGTCGCGGTGGAGACCTTCCCCGACCTGGTCCGCACGCTCGGCAACGTGACGATGAACCTGGCCGTCACCAGCGTGATCTCCGAGCGGGTCGCCGGCGGTGCGGTGCGGACGGAAGCGGACGCGCTGCTCGCCGGCGAGGTGGTTTCGGGGCGGTAGCACCCAGGCAGCTTTCCGTGCTTCCGCGAAGGCGGGAGCGCGGGGCTTCAGGATCCGGCCGTGGTTCTGGCTGGGCGCTGGATCCCCGTCTGCGCGGGGATACGGTAGCGGGCCAGGAGGCGCCGCCTCAGCGCATCAGCACCAGTTCCTCGGCCATGCTGGGGTGCAGCGCGACGGTCCGGTCGAAGTCGTCCTTGGTCAGCCCGGCCTTCACCGCGATGGCGGCCGCCTGCAGGATCTCGGGGGAGTCCGGGCCGATCATGTGCAGCCCCACGACCCGGCCGGTCTCGCTCTCGCAGATCATCTTGTAGAGCGCCCGCTCGTTGCGGCCGGCGAGCACGTTCTTCATCGCGCGGAAGTCCGACTGATAGACCTTTACCGAGCCGAGCTTGGTCTTGGCCTGTGCCTCGGTCATGCCGACGCCGGCCATCGGCGGATGGCTGAACACGGCCGCCGGGATGTTCTCATAGTCGACGCGGTGCGGCTTGCCGCCGAACTGGGTGTCCGCAAACGCCTGCCCCTCGCGGATGGCGACCGGGGTCAGCTGCACGCGGTTGGTAACGTCGCCCACCGCATAGATGCTGTCGCAGGTCGACCTGCTGTCCTCGTCGACCTTGATCGCCCCCTTGTCGTCCAGCGCGACTCCGGCCGTTTCCAGCCCCAGCCCGTCGGTGTTGGGAACGCGGCCGGTGGCGAACATCACGCAGTCGACGGTGATCGGCTCGTGGTTGGACATGGTGACGGTGAGGCAGCCGTCCTCGCCCTTCTCGATGCCCTCGAACTCGGCGTGGAAGCGGAAGTCGATGCCCTTGAGCATCGAGATCTGGAGCAGCCGGTCGCGGATCGACTCGTCATAGCCGCGCAGGATCACGTCGGTGCGGTTGATCAGCGTCACCTTGCTGCCGAACTCGTTGAAGATCCCGGCGAATTCGTTCGCGATATAGCCGGCGCCCGCGATCAGGATGCGCTTGGGCACCGCATCTAGGTGGAACGCCTCGTTGGAGGTGATGCCATGCTCATGGCCGGGGCAGGCGGGGATCGCCGGACGTGCTCCCACCGCAATCAGAATCCTGCCCGCGGTGACGGTACGGCCGGACGCGAGCGTTACCTGGTTGGGGCCGGAGACCGTCGCCCGCTCCTCGAGGATCTCGACGCCGTGATTGGTCAGCGTGGCGGTATAGGCGCCGTTGATCCGGTCGACCTCGCGCAAGACGTTGTCGCGCAGCCGCGGCCAGCTGAAGTTGCACGGCTCCGGCACGTCCCAGCCGAACTGCTTGGCATCGCGCAGGTCCTCGGCGAAGTGCGCGCCATAGACCAGCAGCTTCTTGGGCACGCAGCCGCGGATCACGCAGGTGCCGCCGACGCGATACTCCTCGGCGATCGCCACCTTGGCGCCATGGGCGGCGGAGACGCGCGCGGCGCGCACGCCGCCGGAGCCGGCACCGATGACGAAGAGGTCGTAGTCATAGTCTGCCATGATGATCGCCTGCAGGAAGGTGCGCGCAAGGGCGCGAAGAAACTGCCTCTATAACGCGGGATCGGCGCAAGGGTGGCGCAACGCCTCCCTCACGCCGATCGCCTGGTTCGATCAGTCGGCGAGCCCTGCGCGCCGCAGAAGATCGGTGGTCGAAGCGTCGAACGCCTGGCCGCCCTTGTCCGCCGCCTTGGCCATTTCCTTGCCGAGCTCGACACCGAACTGGTCGAACGGGTTGATGCCCAGCAGCGCCGCGCTCACGAAGGTGCGGTGCTCGTAGAAGGCGATCAGCGCGCCCAGCGTGCGGGCGTCGACCCGGTCGAGCAGCAGCGTCGACGACGGACGGTCGCCCGGATAGGCGCGCGCCTGGTCCTCGTTGTCGCGCCCGGCCATCAGCGCCGCACCCTGGGCGAGCGCGTTCAGCAGCAGCTGGCGGTGGTGCGCCTCGCTGAGCGCATCGCCCGGCTCGATCGCGGCGACGAACTCGACGGGCACCAGGTGGGTGCCCTGGTGGAGCAGCTGGAACACCGCATGCTGCGCATCGGTGCCGACGCCGCCCCAGGTGATCGGCGCGGTCGGGCGGGTGACGGGCTGCCCTTCCGCGGTCACGCGCTTGCCGTTCGACTCCATCTCAAGCTGCTGGAGATAGGCGGGGAGCAGGCGTAGCCGCTCGTCATAGGCGAAGGTGGCGCGGGTCTCGGCCTTGCGGACCTGGCTGTAGTAGAGGTCGGCGAAGGCCGCGAGCACCGGGGCATTGCGCAGCGGCTCGGCCAGGCGGAAGTGGCGGTCCATCTCGGCCGCGCCCTCCAGCAGCTCCTCGAACACGTCCCATCCAAGGCCGATCGCGGCCGGGAAGCCGATCGACGACCACAGCGAATAGCGGCCCCCGACGCTTTCGGAGAAGGGCAGCACGCGGGTCTCGTCGACACCCCATTCGATCGCCTGCTCGGGATTGGCGGTCAGCGCGATCACCTTGCCATAGGGGTCGGCGACGCCACTCTCGGTCATCCAGCCGATCGCGCTCTCCGCGTTGAGCATCGTCTCGGTGGTGGTGAAGGTCTTGGACGCGATCACCAGCAGGGTCGCATCGGGATCGAAGTCCTCGATCGCTTCCTCCAGCGCCACGCCGTCCACGTTCGAGACGATCGCCACGTCGTAGCGGTCCGAATCGCGGCCGAGTGCGTCCATGAGCAGGTCGGGACCGAGCGCCGAGCCGCCGATGCCGATGTGCAGCACGTGCCGGATCGGCCCCAGGGCATCCGCCTCGATCGCATCGATCAGCGCGCGCATGCGGGCGTGGAAGCCGCGGGCCTGGGCGACGCTCTCCGGATGGCCTTCTCCGCGTTGTGCTGCGTGTTCGGCGGCGCGGCCCTCGGTCACGTTGACCGGCTCGCCCGCGAACAGCGCGTCCCGGCGCGCGGCCAGGCCCGCGGCGTCGGCCAGCTGTGCGAACGCCTGCAGCCCCGCTGCATCGAGGTGGGTCTTGGACCAGTCGAAATGAATGCCGGCGACGTCGAGCGTCAACGCCTCGAGCCGGTCGGGCTCGGCCGCGAACAGCTCGCTCAGGCGCTTGGGCGCCAATGCCTCCACGGCCTGCCAGGCGGTGTCCGTCATGCGTTTTCTCCTTCAAGCCGTACGTGTCGCGCGACCTAGCGCGGCACAGGCCGCTCCGCTACTCCCCAACAGCCTGGGTTGACGTGGGCAGGAGTCGCCCGCAGAGCAGGCGCCATGGCCAGCAAACCCGCCGCCCGTCACCAGCGCTCCGAACTGCGCGAGACGGTGCTGTTTTTCGTGAAGCTCGCGATCTTCGTGTTCGTGATCCGCAGCTTCTTCTTCTCGCCCTTCAACATCCCGTCGGGCTCGATGCTCCCGCGGCTGCTGATCGGCGACTATCTGTTCATCACCAAGTGGAACTACGGCTATTCGCGCCACAGCCTGCCGTGGAGCCTGCCGCTGATCCCGGGCCGCATCTTCCCGAGCACGCCCGATCGTGGCGACGTGGTGGTGTTCAAGGCGCCGCCGACGGCCGAGGACAATTGGGTCAAGCGCGTGATCGGCCTGCCCGGCGACCGCGTGCAGATGCAGCACGGCCAGCTGTTCCTGAACGGAAAGCCGGTCCCGAAGCAGCGCATCGCCGACTTCGTGCTGCCGGTGTCGCCGAACTTCGGCTGCCAGTTCGAGTTCCAGGACGAGGACGCGGCCGGCAAGCCGATCTGCCGCTTTCCGCAGTTCGAGGAGACGCTCCCCAACGGCAAGCGCTATCGCGTGCTCGATCAGGCGGAGACACCGGCCGACGACACCGGCGTCTACACCGTTCCTGCGGGACATGTCTTCCTGATGGGCGACAACCGCGACGACAGCGCCGACAGCCGCTTCCCCACGATGCCCAACCAGGGCATCGGCTTCGTGCCGATGGAGAATCTGGAGGGCAAGGCGGTGGTCAACTTCTGGTCGACCGACGGCAGCGCGCAATGGCTGCTGCCCTGGACCTGGGTCAGCGCCGCGCGCTTCGATCGGATCGGGGAAGGCTTCTGAGCACGCCCCCGCTCGCCCCCTGGATCGCCGCCACCTTCGGCCGCGACGACCTGCCGCTGCCGCTGTTCGAACGGGCGGTCACGCATGGCAGCCATGCCGGCGAGAGCTACGAGCGGCTGGAGTTCCTGGGAGACCGCGTGCTCGGTCTGCTGATGGCGGAGTGGCTGTTCGAGCGGTTCCCGGACGAGCCGGAGGGCAAGCTGTCGCGGCGGATCAACGCGCTGGTGACGGGTGCCGTATGCGCCGAACTGGCGCGCGAACTGGGCACGGTGCCGCACCTGCGGCTGGGCAAGCAGGCGCGCGACGACGGCGCGACGCAGAGCGACAACGTGCTGGGGGACGTGATGGAGGCGCTGATCGGCGCCTTCTACCTGGAGGCGGGGCTGGAGGCGACGCGCGGCTTCGTGCGCCGGATCTGGGCCGATCGCATCGAGACGCAGGTGCGGGCGCCCAAGCACCCCAAGTCCGCGCTTCAGGAATGGGCCGCCGCAAACGACCGGCGCCCCCCGGAATATACGGTGGTCGACCGCTCGGGACCCGGCCACGCGCCGCGATTCACGGTCAAGGTGTCCATCGGCAAGCTCGCCGAGGCATCCGCGCAGGGTACGTCCAAGCAGGAGGCGGAAACCGCCGCCGCCAAGGCGCTGTTGCGCCAGCTGGAGCGTTGACACGACAGCGGCGGCTTGCACGGCCCGGCCTTGCGGCCCACAATTTCTCTCTTAGCATTTAGGCTCGCATATGAACTCCTCCACCCAACGCTGTGGCCTCGTTGCCGTGGTCGGCGCCCCCAATGCGGGCAAGTCGACGCTCGTCAACGCGATGGTCGGCCAGAAGGTCGCGATCACCAGCGCCAAGGCGCAGACCACGCGCACCCGCCTGATGGGGATTGCCATCGGGGGCGACACGCAGCTGCTGCTGGTCGACACGCCCGGCATCTTCGATCCCCGCCGCCGCCTCGACCGCGCCATGGTCGCCGCCGCCTGGGAAGGCGCGGAAGGTGCGGATGCTATCGCCTTCGTGGTGGATGCGAAGGGGGGGCTCGGCCCCAAGATCACCGACATCGCGGAGCGGCTCGCCCATCGCCGCGAGCCCAAGCTGCTGATCCTCAACAAGGTCGACATCGCCGACAAACCGCGCCTGCTGACGCATGCCGCGCGGCTGAACGAACAGCTCGGCTTCGACGAGACCTTCTTCGTGAGCGCCCAGACCGGCGACGGCGTGCCGGAGCTCAAGGCGGCGCTCGCCGCGCGCATGCCGGAAGGGCCCTGGCATTTCCCGGAGGACCAGGTCTCCGACGCGACCGATCGGATGCTGGCGGCGGAGATGACCCGCGAGCAGATCTACCACCAGCTCCATGCCGAGCTGCCCTATGCGATCGCGGTCGATACCGAGCTCTACAAGGAGCGCGACGACGGCTCGGTCGAGATCCACCAGCAGATCCTGGTCGGCCGCGAGAGCCAGCGCGCGATCGTGCTGGGCAAGGGCGGGACCCGCATCAAGGAAATCGGCGCCAAGGCCCGTGCCGAGCTCCAGACGCTGATGGGCGTGCGCGTCCACCTCTACCTCCACGTCAAGGTCAAGCCCGACTGGGAGGAGGACCGCACCCTCTACCGCGACATCGGCCTCGACTGGGTGGAGTGAGGCTCAGCGCCCGGCGAGCACTTCCTCCACCCATTCGGGCACCAGCCGCGTCGCCGGGCCGCGGCGGCTTTTCTCGAACCAGTGGCTGCCGGACGAGGGCTCGAGGTTGAGCTCCAGGGTGGCGGCGCCGAAGTGCGCGGCCATCTGGACGAAGCCGGCGGCGGGATAGACCGCGCCGGAGGTGCCGATCGAGACGAACAGGTCGGCGTCCGCGAGCGCCGCCTCGATGCGATCCATGCCGTACGGCATCTCGCCGAAGAAGACGATGTCCGGGCGCAGCGCCGCCGCCCCGCAGCTCGGGCAATCGGTGCCCGGAGGCAGCGAGCCGGCGTGCGGCATCCGCGTGCCGCAGGCGGCGCACAGGGCAGAGCGCAACGCGCCGTGCATGTGGAGCAGCCGTTGCGCACCGGCGCGCTCGTGCAGGTCGTCGACGTTCTGGGTGACGATCAGCAGCTCGCCCGGCCATCGGGCATCGAGCCGTGCCAGCGCCTGGTGCGCGGCGTTGGGCCTCACCGTGTCGAGCGCCTCCCGCCGCATGTCGTAGAAGCGGTGGACCAGCGTCGGATCCTGCGCCAGCGCCTCCGGCGTGCAGACATCCTCGACCCGATGTCCCTCCCACAGGCCGCCGGGTCCGCGGAAGGTCGCGAGGCCGCTTTCGGCGGAAAGGCCGGCGCCGGTGAGGACGACGATGGTGCGGATGGCGTGCATGGGGCGATCTAGCCCCGGGACGGGACAGCCGCCAATCCACAAAGCCGCTTGAAGCGGTGGCGGCGTACGACTAGCTGCGTGCCGCAATGCAACAAATGCTTGAACTAGCCCGTTCCACCCCCGTGAGCGACACCCAAGAAGACCGCGCGAGCATCAGCGACATCCTGCGTTTCGCGATGATGCAGCGCATCTGCGTGTCGGTGGTGTACAACAACATGGACATGCTGCTGGCGCCCCACATGCTGTGGACCAAGCATGGCGACCTGCACGTCGATGCCGTCACGGTGGAGCGTGCCGGCGGCGCGCCCAAGGTGGCGAAGCTCGGGACCTTTAAGCTCGCCGGGCTGAACGGCGTCGCGCTGACCTCGCGCCTGTTCACGCCGTTCCCCGAGTTCAATCCTGACGATCCGAAATACGCCGAAGCACCGGTCGCGCACGTCGCGGCCTGATCCGATTCGCCGCGGCTTCCGCTTGTCGGGGGCGGCGCCTTTCTGCCATGAGCCGCGAACCGGCCTGAGCCGGAGCCGGTGCTCCCGACGCGCGTTGGGCAGCCGGGCACAGCAAGGCGGAGCAGAATGGCAAGCATCGGCATCTATGGGCGGCTCGGTCGCATGGGACAGGCGATCGCCGCCGTCATCCCGGAACTGGGCGCGACCTTTGCCGGTGGCGCGGATGCCGGCGAGAACCCCGAGGGCATCGCCCGCAAGGCCGACGTCCTGGTGGATTTCTCCGCCGCCGTCGCCGTGGATGCCCACATCGCGGCCGCCCGCGCTACGGCGACCCCGATCCTGATCGGCACCACCGGCCTGTCGCGCGCGCAGCACGCGCTGATCGACGCGGCAGCCGAGGAGATCCCCATCCTGCAGACGGGCAACACCTCCCTGGGCGTGGCGTTGCTGTCGCGGCTGGTCCGGGAGGCGGCCGAGCGGCTCGGGCCCGACTGGGACATCGAGATCGTCGAGATGCATCACCGCATGAAGGTGGATGCGCCCTCGGGCACGGCGCTGATGCTGGGCGAGGCCGCGGCCAAGGGCATGGGCGTCGAGATGTCGGAAGTCGGCGTCGTCGGCCGCGCCGGACTGGTGGGCGCACGGGCGCAGGGCACGATCGGCTTCGCGGCGCTGCGCGGCGGGCGCGTGGTGGGCGACCACCAGGTGATCTTTGCGGGGGAGGGCGAGCGGATCGAACTGGGCCATCGCGCCGACGACCGCGCGATCTTTGCGCGCGGTGCGGTGAAGGCGGCGCAGTGGCTCGTGCAGCAGGCGCCGGGGCGCTACAGCATGGATGCGGTGCTGGGTCTTTGAAGCGGGCGGACGTCTTCGAGTTCTGCCGGCGGCTGGCCGAGGCCAATCCGCATCCCGAGACCGAACTGGAATCGGTGAACGACTTCACCCTGCTGGTGGCGGTGGTGCTCTCGGCACAGGCGACCGACGCGGGCGTCAACAAGGCGACGCGCCGGCTGTTCGCCGAAGTCGACACGCCGGAGAAGATGGTGGCGCTCGGCGAGGCGGGGCTGAAGGAGCACATCAAGACCATCGGCCTGTTCAACACCAAGGCCAAGAACGTCATCGCGCTGTCGCAGGCGCTGATCGCCGACCACGGCGGCAAGGTTCCGGCGAGCCGCGAGGCGCTGGAGAAGCTGCCCGGCGTCGGGCGCAAGACCGCGAACGTGGTGATGAACGTCGCCTTCGGGGCCGAGACGTTCGCCGTGGACACCCATATCTTCCGCGTTGGCAACCGCACGGGCCTGGCCAAGGGCAAGACGCCGCTCGCGGTGGAACTGGTGCTCGACCGGGTGACGCCGCAGCCGTTCCGGCTGCACGCGCACCACTGGCTAATCCTGCACGGGCGGTATGTGTGCAAGGCGCGGACCCCGGAATGCTGGCGCTGCCCGGTGGTCGACCTGTGCGCCTACAAGCCCAAGACGCCGCCGCCCGCGAACCGCAAGGCCGTCGCTGCCGCCTGAGCTTTCGGAGCCCCACTCGGCTGCCGGTCCGTGCAGACCGGCAGCCGGGGCTCTCCCAAGCTCGTCAGAAGCTGTAGGCCAGGCCGACCGAGCCCAGCCACTGGTCGCGGTCGCCCGCGATGCGGGTGACGGGGCTCTGGGCGAAGTCGTTGAGCATGCGGCGATAGACGACGCCGCCGAACGCCTGCAGGCCGTTGCGCAGGTCGCCCGTCAGCGACACGGCTCCGGCGCCGCCCAGCGTCCAGTTCTTCCAGCCGCCGCGCGCGTTGAAGACGGGAAGCCCGCTGTCTTCGCTCTGCTGCGGGTTGATGCCGAAGTAGCTGCGCGCGTAGCCGCGCTCGGCGCGCTCGGCCGAGACGAAGACGCTGACGATCGACTTCGTGCTGAGCGGGGTCAGATAGCTGACCGTCGGGGTGAAGATGCCGGCCGAATGTGCTCCCGTCACGCCCTTGCGATAGCTGGCGGAGAAGGAAACGCGGTCGAACTCGCTGGTGATGACGCCGGTCTTGGCGATGCCGAGATAGCCGCCGAGCTCGATCGCGGCCTTGCGCTTGCCGAGTGCCTTGATGCGATCGTCGTCGATCCCCTTGGTGCTCGCGCGGTTGAGGTTGAGCGCGGCGACCGGACCCGCCTGGAAATCGATGCCGGGACCGAAATTGTCGGGGATCAGGTCGACGCTCAGCCGGTTGCCGGCGAGCATGAAGTTGAAGCCCGAGACGCGGCCGATCGCGGCGGGGATCGGCGAGACGCTGTAGTCGTCCGAGCCTTCATAGTCCGGAAGGATCGCGGCCCCCAGGCCGACCATCGCGAAATCGCCGCCGTCATCGGTGTTCCGGATGGCCGCGGGATCGCCGTCCTGCGCCAGCGCGGGGGCAGTGGCGAGGGCGCAGAGGGAAAGTGCCAGCGCGGCAGAGGCGGTGCGGAAGGTCGTGACCAAGGACAGGTGCCTTTATGGAATGTTGCCGCAGCGTAACGCTGTTCCCGGGCCTTGGCTCCCGCGGCTCGGCTCAAAACAAATATCGGATCTTCACCTGTTGCCGATCGGCATCACCGGCGAGCGAGAACTGCGCCGCGGCGAAGCGCGGCGGCCCGAAGCCGAGCCCCGGGTTGTTGGAAAAGCCGAAGCCTTCGCGCGGGATGCCGGCAAAGGTGTCGAGCTTGCCGTTGCCGTTCTCGTCGTGGATCACCGACACCGCATAGGTGCCCGGCACAAGCCCCTGCACCCGAATCACCTGCTCGCTGGCCGGAACGGAGCGCGTGACGGCATGCGCGTCCTTGGCACAGCCGGGGAAGCTCTTGGGGTTCGCGGTCACGCATAACCGGATCATGCCCTTGGAAGACCGCAGGTGGCTGAGGGTGACTTCAAGCTCGGTGATCGGCGTGGCCCCCGTCAGCAGCAGCAGCGCCGCTGCCCCCGTGCCGAACCGCATCGCCGCTGCGTGCGCCTGAATGATCATTCCTCGTCTTTCCAAAGCTGCCCAGTCCGTCATCGGTCCCGCAGAGCCGATCCCAGAAGCGGAAGTACAGGCCGAAATTGCAGCCGTAGCGCTGATGATGGCGTTGATGGTGGCTGGCCGTGATCAGCCAGCCGCCGAGTGGCCCTGCCCAGACGGCGCGGGGGAAGATCTCCCACCCCATGTGATTGGTCACGCCCATCACCGTCATCACCGTCAGTACCACTGCCAGGGCGCCGACATGGATCGGGATCAGGAACACCAGCAGTGGGATGACGAAGGCGCCGGTCAGCGCCTCGATCGGGTGGAACGCCATCGCTGCCCAGGCGGTCGGCGGGCGGCTGGCGTGGTGGACCGCATGCGCCACCCGGAACACGCGAGGGCGGTGCATCCAGCGATGGCTCCAGTAGAACCAGGTGTCGTGCGCGAAGAGATAGAGCAGCACCGACAGCGGCAGCCACCACAGGGGGCGGTCGTGCACGTCGGTGTAGATCCGCGTCCAGCCGCGGTTCTGCCAGCCCCAGGCGACGATGCCGGCGGGGATGCCGTAGATGGCGGCCGAGATCAGGCTCCAGCGGATCTCCTTGGCGATCTGCCGGTCGAGTCCCCGATAGAGGCCGGGCTGGCGCAGCCGGGTCGCGAACGCGAAGCCGCCGGACGCCAGCAGATAGCGCACGCCGACGATCGCGGTCATCGCGAGCGCGGACAGCAGGATGGCGAGGGCGATCGACATGGGCGGGCTGTAGCGGTTCCGGCGTCCCGGCGCCATGGCGCGCGCAGTCCGATCGGGTGCCGCGCGCCCTTTCACCGCGCCGGAAGCTCGGCTAGGCGAAGGGCATGCCGACCCATCATCACTGCGACCTGGCGATCCTGGGCGGGGGACTCGCCGGCGGGCTGATCGCGCTGGCGCTGGCCGAGCGCCGGCCGGAGCTGTCGCTGCAGCTGGTGGAGGCGGGCGAACGGTTCGGCGGCAACCACCTCTGGTCGTTCTTCGACAGCGACGTCGCGGCAGGGGATCGCTGGATCCTGGAGCCGGTCGTGGGGCACCGCTGGCAGGGCTATGACGTCGCCTTCCCCGGCCACGCCCGCACGCTCGACGCCGCCTACAACAGCGTGGAGTCGGAGCGGCTGGACGCGGTGCTGCGGGCGGCTCTGCCGGCAGAGGCGCTGCTCACCGGCCGGCGCGTGCTGGAGGCGAGTGCGACGGGCGTCGTGCTGGACGACGGCGCGCGGATCGAGGCGGGGGCGGTGATCGACTGCCGCGGACCCGGCGACCTGTCGCTCCTGAAATGCGGGTGGCAGAAGTTCGTCGGGCAGGAGCTGGTGCTGGAACGGCCGCACGGGCACACCCGCCCGACCGTCATGGACGCGCGCGTCGAACAGCTGGACGGCTATCGCTTCGTCTACTGCCTGCCGCTCGCCCCCGACCGGATGTTCGTCGAGGACACCTATTACAGCGACGGGCCCGAGATCGACGCGGCGGTGCTGCGCGAGCGGATCCGTGCCTATGCCGAGGGGCAAGGCTGGCGCATCGCCGAGGTGGCGCGCGAGGAGCGCGGCGTGCTGCCGGTCGCGTTCGGGGGTGACTTCGACAGCTATTGGAGCTCCACCCCGCCGGTCGCCAAGGCGGGGATGCGGGCCGGGCTGTTCCACCCGCTGACCGGCTATTCGCTGCCCGACGCGGTGCGCATGGCGTCTGCCGTGGCGGCGGCGCCCGATCTCTCCGCCGCGGCCCTGGCCGAGTTGACGCACGGCCTTGCGCGCACGACATGGGGCGAGCGGGGATTCTACCGCATGCTTACCGCGATGTTGTTTCGGGCAGCGAAGCCGGAGGCGCGCTATCGCGTGCTGGAACGCTTCTATCGGCTGGACGCGGGGCTGATCGGCCGCTTCTATGCCGGTCGGTCGAACTGGACGGACAAGGCACGTGTGCTCGCCGGCAAGCCGCCGGTCCCGGTGGCACGCGCGATACGGGCGATTTGGGACATGCAGGCTGGCGGCCGGGAGAAACGGACTTGAGAACGGCAACGGTGATCGGCGCAGGATTCGGCGGCTTGGCGCTCGCCATTCGCCTGCAATCCGCCGGGGTCGAGACGACGCTGATCGAGGGCCGCGAAAAGGCCGGCGGGCGCGCCTATGTGTTCGAGCGCGACGGCTTCACCTTCGACGCGGGGCCGACCGTCATCACCGATCCCGACTGCCTGCGCGAGCTGTGGCAGCTGTCGGGCCACGAGATGGCGTGGGACGTCACGCTGGAGCCGGTGACGCCCTTCTACCGGCTCAACTGGGCCGACGGCACCAACTTCGACTATTCCAACGACGATGTGTCGCTGCGTTCCGAGATCGCCAAGCTCGATCCGCAGGACGTCGAGGGCTACGCGCGCTTTCTGGAATACGCCAAGGGCGTGTACGAGGAAGGCTATGTGAAGCTCGGCGCCAAGCCGTTCCTCGACTTCCGCTCGATGCTGAAGGCGGCGCCGGCGCTGGCGAAGTATCAGGCGTGGCGATCGGTCTACGCGATGGTCTCGACCTTCGTGAAGAACGAGAAGCTACGCCAGGCGCTGAGCTTCCACACGCTGCTGGTCGGCGGCAACCCCAGCACCACCAGTGCGATCTATGCGCTCATCCACAAGCTCGAGCGCGACGGCGGCGTGTGGTTCGCCAAGGGCGGTACCAACCAGCTGGTGTCGGGCATGGTCGCGCTGTTCGAGCGGCTGGGCGGCACGCTGATCCTGGGCGATCCGGTGACCGAGATCGAGACGCTGGGCGACCATGCGACCGGCGTCGTCACCCGCAGCGGCAGGCGCATCGCGTCGGACGCGGTGGCGAGCAACGCCGACCTGATGCACAGCTACAAGGAGCTGCTGCGCAACTCCCGAAGCGCGCGGCGGACGACGGCACGGCTGGAGAAGAAGCGCTTCTCGCCCTCGCTGTTCCTGGTCCACTTCGGCATCAAGGGCACGTGGCCGGGCATTCCGCACCACATGATCCTGTTCGGCCCGCGCTATCAGGGGCTGTTGTCCGACATCTACGACCACGGCGTGCTGTCGGAGGATTTCTCGCTCTACCTCCATCACCCGACCGTCACCGACCCGAGCCTGGCGCCGGAGGGGCATTCAACCTTTTATGCGCTGGCGCCGGTGCCGCACATGGGCAAGCTGCCGATCGACTGGGACACCATCGGCCCGATGTACGAGAAGCGCATCCTGGACGAGGTCGGCCGCCGGCTGATCCCGGACATCCACGAGCGGATCGTCACCAAGTTCAGCTATGCGCCGCCCGATTTCGCAAAGGACCTCAACGCGCATCTGGGCTCGGCCTTCTCGCTGGAGCCGATCCTGACGCAGAGCGCCTTCTTCCGCGCGCACAACCGCGACGACCATATCCCCAACCTCTATTTCGTCGGGGCGGGCACGCATCCGGGCGCCGGCATCCCGGGGGTGGTGGGAAGCGCGAAGGCGACCGCCTCGCTGATGCTGGAACGCGGCCGCTGACGCGCGGCTGCGTCGACATTCCAAGGACAAATCACGTGAAGCGACTGGCCATCTATTGCGGTTCGGCGACCCCGTCGGACCCCGTCTACATCGACAACGCGCGCTTCGTCGGCCGCACCCTCGCCGAGCGCGGCATCGGCGTCGTCTATGGCGGCGGCCGGCTGGGGCTGATGGGCGCGGTCGCCGACGGCGCGCTGGAGGCGGGCGGCGAGGTGATCGGCGTGATCCCGACCGCGCTCGTCAATGCCGAGGTCGCGCACCGCGGCTGCACCGAGCTCCACGTCGTCGAGACCATGCACCAGCGCAAGCAGGCGTTCACCGACCTGTCGGACGGCTTCGTCACCATCCCCGGGGGCACCGGCACCATGGACGAGCTGTGGGAGGCCATGAGCTGGGCGCAGCTCGGCTACCACAGCAAGCCGGTAGGGCTGCTCAACGTGGCGGGCTATTACGACGGGCTGATCGCCTTCGTGGATAAGATGGCGGAGGTCGGTTTCCTGCGGCCGATGCACCGCGACATCCTGCTGATCGACGACCAGCTCGATGCGCTGCTCGACCGCATGGCCGGGCACAAGGTCGCGCGGCCGATCTTTTCCATGTCGAGCAGCGAGCTGTAACTTCCGTGTCCGTCGCGGCGCATCCCGACCGTCCGAGCCGCGATGCGATCGTCGCCACTGCGCGCGAGACGATTGCAGGGGGATCGAAGAGCTTCGCGGCCGCGAGCCGGCTATTCGATCGGCGGACGCGGGAACGCGCCTGGCTGCTCTATGCCTGGGCGCGGGCGTGCGACGACCTGGCGGACGGGCAGGAACTCGGCCACGGCATGACCGCGGTTGCGGATGCTCCCGAGCGGCTGGCCGAGATCACCGCGAAGACGAACGCAGCGCTGGCCGGCGAATGGGTCGGCGACCCGGCATTCGACGCGCTGCGCATTGTGGCCGCCGAGGCACGGCTGCCGCATGCGCTGATCCGCGACGTGATCGCCGGCTTCGCGCTCGATGCCGAGGAGTGGCGCCCGCGCAGCGAGGACGATCTCTACCGCTATTGCTACCATGTCGCTGGCGCAATCGGATGCCTGATGGCGGTGGTGATGGGGGTCGATCCGGCCGACCAGGACACGCTCGACCGGGCCTGCGACCTCGGCATCGCGTTCCAGCTGTCCAACATCGCGCGCGACCTGGCGGAGGATGCCGCGGCCGACCGCTGCTACCTGCCGGTCGAATGGCTGGTCGAGATCGACGTGCCGCCCGGCGAGCATATGAAGCCGCCGTTCCGGCCGCGCGTCGCGATGCTGGCGCGCCGGCTGGTCGACCAGGCCGAACGCTATGAGGCGAGCGCGCGCGAGGGGACGCCGGCGCTGCCGTTCCGCGCCGCTTGGGCAGTGCTGGCGGCGGCCGACATTTACGGCGGCATCGGCCGCGCGGTGCGCGCGCGCGGCGAGCATGCCTGGGATCACCGGGTGACCACCTCCAAGGCCGAGAAGCTGGGTGCGATCGCGCGCGCCTTTGCGGCGGCGCAGGGGCGGGCGCGGCGCTACCCGCGACGCCCGCGCGATCCGGAGCTGTGGACGCGTCCGCGCCAGGGGTGAGGGGGCTGATGCCGCCGGTGTCGATCCGGAGCCCCTGCGCAGGAGCACGGCTGAGGCGACGGATTCGCGCCTCTCCTCAACGTCCGTACCTCATCGCGCGTTGATCGGCGCTGTTGGACCACAGCGGATCATCGTCGGACTTGCCCACATCCTTGTCATGCCAGCAACGGCTGGCATCCAGATGCGCACCGTTCGCGACCCCAGCCGCAGCGGCAATGGATCCTGACTTCCGTCAGGATGACGATGGTTGCTCTAGGAGAAGGAGAGCTGCCACCCGGTTCCCGGCCTGAGCCTGGGAACCGGAGCAGTTGTGGTGCGGTCGAGAAGACTCGAACTTCCACGGCCTTTCGGCCACAACGACCTCAACGTTGCGCGTCTACCAGTTCCGCCACGACCGCACATGAACACCGTGGGGAGAACCCCCGGCTGGTAGGCGAGCGCCCCTAGCAGTCGATTCGGCGGCATGCAACCGACTTCGCGATTTTCCTGCAGCGGATGGTGCACCGGAGCATCTTTTTGACGGACGCAGACGGGGCGCCGGGCGTTCCGCTTTGCCGAACCCGCCGCTAGGACTTCGTCCGTCGCCTCTTGCCCTCGAGTAGCTTGTGCCCCTGATCCCCGCTGCCGCCCCCAATGCTCTTGCGCCAAGTTCCGAGGTTCGCCGGCTGCTGGCGCTCGCCTGGCCGGTGATGCTCACGAGCCTCAACTGGACGCTGCTCCATGTGACGGACGTGGTCGTCGTCGGCCTGGCGGGCACGGAGGAGGTGGCGGCACTGGGGGCGAGCCGGTCGTTGACCTTCGTCGGCATCGTCGTGGTCCTCGGCTGGCTGTCGGGCGTGCTGGTGTTCGCCGCCCGCGCGGATGGTGCCCGCGACCTGCCCGCGACCGGCCGGGTGCTGCACGAGGGGCTGCTGGCGGCGCTGCTGCTCGGCCTCGCCAGCGGCGGCGTGCTGCTCGCCTTTGCCGAGCCGTTGCTGCGCCTGCTCGGGGTCTCGCCCGATCTTGCGCCGGCAGCGGCGGCGGTGGTGCGCGCCATGGCGTTCGCCTATCCCTTTCAGCTGCTCACCATCGCCGCGAGCTTCTTCCTGGAGGGTATCAGCCGCCCCCGAGTGGTGACCGCGGTGAACCTGGGCGTGCTGCCGATCAACGCGCTGCTCGCCTGGGCGCTGGTCGGCGGGCATCTGGGGCTGCCGGCGCTGGGCGCGGTCGGCGCCGCGGCGGCCACCGCGATCGCCTCGGCGATCGGGGCGATCGTCCTGCTCGCATGCGTCCTGCGGCTGCCGGACGGGGCGGTGCGCCACGTCGGCCGCTGGCGCGGAGAGGCGGCGCCGCGCTGGTCGGGCGTGCGCGCGCTGCTCGGCTTCGGGCTCGTGCCGGCGATCGCCTCCGGATTGGAGCTGGTCGGCTTCGCGGTGCTGATCGGCCTTTCGACCCAGCTTGGCGCGGCGACGGCCCACGCCTTCCAGATCGTGTTCTCGATCCACAACGTCACCTTTGCGGTGGCGCTCGGGCTGGGCTCGGCTGCAGGCGTACGCGCCGGCAACGGCGTGGGGGAGGGGGTGCCGCACCGCGCCATCCGGCGGGGCGTGGTCGCTGCCCTTCTGGCCGCCGCCGCGACCGGGCTGCTCGCGCTGGTGCTGCTCTTGTCCGCGGGCTGGATCACCGGGCTGTTCCCGGCGACGGGCGACGTGCACCTGCTGGCGGGCGCCATGCTGCTGCGCTGGGCGCCCTTCATCCTGTTCGACGGGGTGCAGGTGGTGCTGGTCTATACGCTGCGGGCGCTCGGCGATCAGGTGATGGCGGGCGCCAACAGCATCCTCGCCTTCTTCGTGGTCACCGGCGGTGCCGGCTGGCTGCTGGTCGCGGCCGGCGTCGGCCCGTTGGCGCTCGCCTGGGCCTCGGGCCTCGGCATGCTGGTGGCGGCGCTGCTGCACGGCGCGCGGCTCGCACAGCTCGCGCGCCGTATGGTCGAGGCTCCGGGACCGTCGCGGCCCGGCGGCGTTCCCTAGAGGCCGTTCACGAAGCTCAGTTCGAGCATCTTGGAGTTCGCCGGGACGTCGAGCTTTGCCGAGTTGAACAGGATGGTGCCGCTGGGCCCCAGTTCGCGCTGCGACGGCGTGATCGTCCAGCTGTAGACGACGCGCTCCTGCTGATCCTTCAGGTCGACGCGGATATCGGGCACGCGCTGGCGCTCGCCGGTGGGGTTCACGACCTTGCCGGAAATGGCGAACAGCTCGTTGCCGCTCGACAGGTTGCGGCGCTCGATCTGCTTGTCGGCGAACAGCAGCGGCGTTTCGATCTTGCCGATCGGGAGACCGACCTTGGCAGCGATCCCGGGCGTGCCGAGATAGAGGATGGCGGCGATGCCGATGAGCATCGCGAGGCTGGCGGCGACGGCGGCCGCGGTCCAGCGGCGGAACGGGTTGCGGCGCGGCCGGAACGGCGGGCGCGGCGCAAAGGCGTCGTAGCGGCGCGGCTCGCCCCGCTCGGCACGCTCGCCCTCCGGATCGACGTAGCGGTGCGAAGGCTGAACGGCCGCGGGCGGGGTCGCTTGCGCTGCGGGTGCGGGTGCGGATGGTACGGCCGGTGCGGGGGCGGCGACCGGCTCGGCCACCGGGGGGGACGCTGCCGCGGCTGGTGCTGGGTCCTGTTCGGGAAGTGCATCCGCCGCGGCCAGGTCCAGCAGCGGCGGGCGCTGGAACCAGCTGTGCTTGCAGCTGGCACAGCGCACGGTGCGTCCGTCCGGCCCGATCGCATGGTCGGGCACCACATAGCGCATGTGGCATTGGGTGCACTCGAGGATCATCGACGCGGCAATTCCGATCTGGGCATAGCGATCCTAAGCATGCGGAAAGCCGTGCTGGCAAGGGTGCAGCAGCGTCCCCGGCTTGAGCAGGTCCGGCGGCTGTGCGATGGCGGCGCCCGCGAAGCTTCAGACGGGGTGGCCGGCGCCGGCGATGGCCAATATCGTACAGTTTGAGAATGTCGGCCTTCGCTACGGCAACGGGGCAGAGACGCTGTCGGACGTGAGCTTCACGCTGACGACGGGCTCCTTCTATTTTCTCACCGGCCCGTCGGGTGCGGGCAAGACCTCGCTGCTGAAGCTGCTCTACCTCGCCCAGCGGCCGAGCCGGGGCGTGATCCGTCTGTTCGGCGAGGATGCGGTGACGCTGCCGCGCGCGCGCCTGCCCGGCTTTCGCCGGCGGATCGGCGTGGTGTTCCAGGACTTCCGCCTCGTCCCGCACCTGTCGGCCTATGACAACATCGCATTGCCGCTGCGCGTCGCGGGCGTGCCGGAGGCGGACGTGGCGGTGCCCGTCAACGAGATGCTCGCCTGGGTCGGGCTTTCCGACCGGGCCGACGCACCGCCCCCGACCCTGTCGGGCGGCGAGCAGCAGCGCATCGCGATCGCGCGCGCCGTGATCGGCCGGCCCGAGATCCTGGTGGCGGACGAGCCGACCGGCAACGTCGATCCCGACATGGCCGAGCGGCTGTTGCACCTGTTCGACTCGCTCAACCGGCTGGGGACCACGGTGGTGGTGGCGACCCACGACTATGAGCTGCTCCAGCGGATCCCGGCTGCGCGCATGATGCGGCTGGAGCGGGGCAAGCTGATCGACCCGACCGGCCAGATGCGCTTCCCGCCCGCTTCCGACGGGGCGCGCTGATGGCGATGCGCGCAAGCGATCGGCGCCTGCTGGGCGACCGGCAGGGACGGCGCACCATGGTGTGGATCATGGCCATCATGATCTTCCTGACGGTGCTGGCGGCAGCCATGGGCCTGTCGGTCGCAAGTGCCGGCAGTGCGCTGGACCGGCAGCTCGCCGGCCGGCTGACCGTGCAGGTGGTGGAGGCGGACGCCGCTAAGCGCGATGCCGCGGTCGCACGGCTGCTCGCCGGGCTGCGCACCGCGCCGGTGGTGGCGCGGGCCGTGGAAGTGGACCGGACCGAACTGGCCGAGCTGATGCGGCCGTGGCTAGGGGACGCGGGGCTGGATGCCGACCTGCCGATCCCGGCGATGGTGGACGTGGACCTGCGGCAGAGCGACGACACGGCGGTTGCGGCGGTGACGCGCATCGCCCACGCCGCCACGCCGGCTGCCCGGGTCGACTGGCACGCGAGCTGGCTGGCACCGGTGCGGGGGTTCCTGCGCACGCTGGGATGGGTCGCGTTCGGCCTGGTGGCGGTGATGGCGACCGCGACGGCTGCGGTCGTGCTGCTTTCCGCGCGTGCGGGACTGGACACGCACCGCGGGACCATCGACATCCTCCACATGCTCGGCGCCACCGATGTCCAGATTGCCCGCCTGTTCCAGCAGCGGATCGCCGTCGACACGCTGACGGGCGGGCTGATCGGTACCGTCGCAGGTCTCGCGGTCGTGCTGGTGGTGGGGCTGCAGATCGGCGGGCTGGAGTCGCAGGTGCTCGCCGGGCTCGCGCTGTCGACGGCCGACTGGCTGCTGATCGTCGCCACGCCGATCGCCTTCATGCTGCTGGCGATGGTCGCCGCGCGCATCGCGGTGCTGCGCGCGCTGGGGCAGGTGCTGTGATCTGGCGGCTGTTCTCGGTGGTGCTGATCGCCTGGGTGCTGGGCTTCGCGCTGTTCACCGTCGCGCTGCCCCGCCCGGCACCGGACGGGCTGGTGACCGACGCGGTGGTCGTGCCGACCGGCGCGCCGGGCCGGATCGACCGCGGCCTTGCGGTCGTGCGCGCGGGCAAGGCCAAGCGGATGCTGGTCACCGGCGTCGACCCGGACGTACGGCCGGGTGAGCTGGCGGCCGCGTACAAGGTGCCGGCCCGGGTGTTCGCCTGCTGCGTGGACTTGGGCCATGAGGCGGTCGATACCCGCTCCAACGCTGACGAGACCGCCAACTGGGTCCGGACCCACGGCTATGGCACCGTGCGGCTGGTGACGTCCGACTGGCACATGGCACGCGCCGCACTGGAGCTTCGCCACGCCTTGGACGATCGGGTGGAGGTGATCGCCGATCCCGTTCCGGGCACGCCGCGCTTCGGCATCCTGTTCGACGAGTACAACAAATATCTGGTTCGGCGCGTGGTCCTGTGGCTGGGGCTGGGCATATGATCGCGCGGCTGCGGACGCTTGCGTTCAACCTCCTCTTCTATGGCCTCACGATCCCCGTCGTCCTCGCCGCTCCGCTGGTCGCGCTGGCGGGGCCACGGGCGCTGCGGCGCCATGCGGAAGGGTGGGCGCGGGCGCAGGGCGCACTCGCCCGCTGGCTGCTCGACATCCATGTCCGGATCGAGGGGGAGATCCCCCACGGGCCTTTCCTGTTCGCGGCCAAGCACCAGGCGATGTTCGAGACGCTGGAGCTTGCCTGGCGGATCGGCGCGCCGGTGATCGTGATGAAGCGCGAGCTGACCCAGATCCCGCTCTGGGGCCGGGCGGCGCAGCGCTATGGCAGCATCGGCATCGACCGGGCGGGCGGCGCCGACGCGCTGCGCGCGATGCTGCGCGAGGCCAAGGAAGCGCGCCGCGCCGGCCGCGCGGTGCTGATCTTCCCGGAGGGGACCCGCGTCCTGCCCGGCGAGACGCCGCCGCTGCGCTCGGGCTTCGCGGGGCTCTACAAGGCGCTGGCGATGCCCGTGGTGCCGGTCGCGCTCGACAGCGGGCCGCTGTGGCCGCGCAAGGGTGTGAAAGGGGCGGGCACCATCACGATTCGCTTCGGCACGCCGATCCCGGCCGGCCTCTCCCGCGCCGAGATCGAGGCGCGGGTCCATGCGGGCATCAACGCGCTGGAGCCGGCGTTCTCGGCCGGTTGAGCCGTCAGATGCCGGCGTACCAGTCGTAGTCGGCCATGTCCTCCCACAAGCCTCCCTTGCCGCCGGCGATGCCGTCGAGGCTCGCCACCGCCTCGATCCGCTCGACGTATTTGGCGTGCTTGTAGCCGAGCTGGCGCTCGACCCTGAGGCGCAGCGGCGCGCCGTTGGGGACCGGCAGCAGCGCATCGTTCATCGCCCAGGCGAGGATCGTCTGCGGGTGAAAGGCGTCGACGAGGTCGATCGACTCGTAATAGGGGCGCCCGCCCAGCCGGTCGGCGCAGTGGAAGACGAGATAGCGGGCCTGGTCGCGAAGGCCGGCGAGGTCGAGCAGGCGTGACAGGCGGGGGCCGCTCCACTTGCCGATCGCGCTCCACCCTTCCACGCAGTCGTGGCGGGTGATCTGGGTGCGCGCCGGCATGGAGCGGATCTGCGCCAGCGAGAGCGACAGCGGCCGCGCGACCAAGCCGTCGATCGTCAGCCGCCAATCGGCGAAGCCGCTGGCCGCGTGCGTGGCATAGGCCGGCGTGTCGGGTCGCGCGGTGCCGTTGGAGCGAAAGATCGGCGAGCGCTGGTCGGGCCGGTATTCGGGAGCCAGCGCGTTGCGCGCGGTGAGCCCGCGCTGGAGCCAGCGCTGCGCGTCCTCGCCCTTGAACAGCAGGCGGCGGACGGTGGGAGACTCGCCCAGCTGGTCGCAGCCGGACACGAGGCCAGCGGCGCCCACGGTCATGCCGGCCAGCACCCGGCGCCGGGTGAGGATGCGGCTCATGGCTGTTCGTCCTCGGGCACGCGCCACCAGCCGGTGATCATCGAACGGACCTCGTTGACGGGGCCGGCCAGGATCACCAGCACCATGTGGACCACCGTGAAGAGCGTGATGGCAGCGGCGGCCAGGAAGTGGATCGAGCGGGCCGAGGCGCGGCCGCCGAAGAGGTCGAGCAGCCAGGGCGAGGCCGCGTTCATGCCGGGCGACAGGGTGAGGCCGGTCAGGATGACCAGCGGCAGGGCGACGAACAGGATCGCGATGTAGCTGAGCTTCTGGAAGCTGTTGTAGTCGCGCGGCGCTTCGGGATCGTGGAAGCGGAAGGCGAGGTGGGCGCGGAAATCCGCCCAGAGGTGCCGGCGCGACAGCTCGCCGCGGCGAATCGCGAGGTCGCGAAGGAGGTGGCGGTTGAGGAGGCTGCCGATCAGGAAGATCAGCAATCCGAACGCGAGCACCAGCGCGAAGAACAGGTGCCAGCGGCGCGCCAGCGCGAGATTGTAGGTGGATGGGATGGTGATCCACCCGGGAAACCGATCGAAGCGAATCCAGGCATGGTCGAAGTTCGCACCATATTCGCCCCAATAGAGCTGGGGGTGCGCGTTCAGGATCATGAGTCCGCTGCCGATCATCACGAAGATCGTCACGGCGTTGACCCAGTGCCACAGCCGGGTGAGCGGACGGTGGCGGTAGACGGCGCGGGGCGGCTGGTGGCTCACCCGCCGGACGATAGAGGGTGCGGGCACCTGCGGGTAGCCCCCCGGCCACCTCGCGCGTTAGGGGCGACCATGACCGACTTCCACTTCTACGAGCCCGCTGACGGGCATCGCCTGCCGCATGACCCCTTCAACGCGATCGTCGCGCCTCGCCCGATCGGCTGGATCAGCACCCTGAGTGCGGACGGTCGGCGCAACCTCGCGCCGTACAGCTTCTTCAACGCGTTCAACTATCGCCCGCCGCTAATCGGCTTCGCGTCCCAGGGCCGCAAGGACAGCCTCGCCAACTGCGAGGCGACGGGCGAGTTCGTCTGGAACCTGGCGACCCGCCCGCAGGCGGAGGCGATGAACGCGAGTTCGGCGTCAGGCGATGCGGACGAGTTCACCCTGACGGGCCTCGACGCCCTGCCCTCCCGTCTGGTGGCGCCGCCGCGGGTGGCGGGCAGTCCGGTGCAGTTCGAATGCAAGGTGACCCAGATCGTGCGGCTGGAGACGAAGGAGGGGCAGGCGCTGGACCAGTGGCTGGTGCTGGGCGAGGCGGTCGGCATCCACATCGACACGGCGTTGCTTGAGGACGGCATCTACCAGACCGCCAGCGCGCGCCCGATCGTACGGGGCGGCGGCCCGGCCGATTACTTCGAGATTGCCCGAGACGCGCTGTTCCAGATGCGGCGACCGGGCTGATCAGCCGTAGGCGCGCCAGAAGAAGACGGCGGTGGTGACGCCGGTGACGGCCATCGTCCAAAGCCGGATGGTGCGCGCGGACAGGCGGTCGCCCAGCCAGGCGCCGCCCCAGCCGCCGATGATTCCCCCCAGGAGCATCGGGATGCAGGCTGCCCAGGCGACCATGCCGAAGGCTGCGAACACGCCGGCGGCGGCCAGGTTGGCCGTGGCGAGGATCAGGGTGCGGGGCGCGGCCATCCGCTTGGGATCGGTGCCGACGAGCAGCCCGAACACCGCCGTCACCATCATGCCGATGCCGCCCCCGAAATAGCCGCCATACACGCCGAGCAGCAGCTGGGCCGCGATCAGGGTTCGCGGGCCGATCGTGGCGTGGGCCCGCAGCCAGGCGGCGCCACGCTGGCCCGCGGCGATTGCCCCGAACGCGAAGAACAGGAGCCAGGGGACGATCACGTCGAACGCCGTCGGCGGTGTCGCGACCAGCAGAGAGCTGCCGATCAGCGCCGCCACGAAGTTGACGCTGTTGAGCAGCCGGATCGAGAGGCCGCCGAGCGGTTCGAGGCCGCGGCGGTAGGCCCAGGCGCTCGCCATGGCGGCGGGCTGCATCGCGACGTTGCTGGTGGCATTCGCGATCGTGGCGGGAAGCCCGATCCCCACGAGCGCCGGCATGGTCGCAAAGGCACCGCCGCCCGCGAGGGCGTTCATCGCGCCGCCGACGCAGCCGGCCACGGCCGCAAGCGCGATGACACCCCAATCCACGACCCGATCAGCCGAGCGCCGCGAGCTTCTCCTCGGCCTCGCGGTCGATCTGCGCGCGGCTCTTCTTCTCGGCGGCGGTCTTCAGCTGGCCGCAGGCAGCGTCGATGTCGCGGCCACGCGGACGCCGCACCGGCGCGGAAATGCCCGCCTCGAACACGATGTCGGAGAAGGCGTTGACCCGATCCGGCGTCGAGCATTCGTAGGGCGCGCCCGGCCATGGGTTGAACGGGATCAGGTTGACCTTGGCGGGCAGCTGGTACTTGCGCAGCAGCCGGACGAGCTCGTGCGCGTCGGCGTCGCTGTCGTTCTTGTCCTTGAGCATCACATATTCGAAGGTGATGCGGCGCGCATTGTTGGCGCCGGGATAGTCGGCGCAGGCCTGCAGCAGCTCCTCGATGCCGTACTTCTTGTTGAGCGGCACGATCTCGTCGCGCACCTCCTTGGTCACCGCGTGGAGCGAAACCGCGAGGTTGACGCCGATCTCCTCGCCCGCGCGAGCCATCATCGGCACCACGCCCGAAGTGGAGAGGGTGATTCGCCGCTTCGACAGCGCCAGGCCGTCGCCGTCCATGACGATCTGAAGCCCGGTCTTTACCTCGTCGAAGTTGTAGAGCGGCTCGCCCATGCCCATCATCACGATGTTGGTAAGCATGCGCCCCTCGGGGCTCGACGGCCATTCGCCGAGCGCATCGCGCGCCAGCATCACCTGGCCAACGATCTCGCCCGCGGTCAGGTTGCGCACCAGCCGCATCGTCCCGGTGTGGCAGAAGCGGCAGTTGAGCGTGCAGCCCACCTGGCTCGAGACGCACAGCGTGCCGCGGTCGGCGTCCGGGATGAACACCATCTCGTAATCCTGCCCGTCCGGCGAGCGCAGCAGCCACTTGCGCGTGCCGTCCGATGAGACCTGCGCCTCGACCACGTCCGGCCGGCCGACGACGAATCGCTCGGCGAGCCACGGATGCTGCGCCTTGGCGATGTCGGTCATCTGGGTAAATTCGGTGGCGCCGCGATTGTAGATCCAGTGCCACAGCTGCTTGGCGCGAAGCTTCGCCTGCTTTGGCTCCATGCCCGCAGTCTCCAGCGCCTCGCGGATCGCCGGCTTGGACAGCCCGACCAGGTCGACGCGGCCGTCGGGGCGCGGCGCCTTGGCCGTCGCGCGGGGCACGGGCACGGGATCGATGTGCCCCGGAATGGGCATCGGCGGCGTCGACACTGTCAGCATGGGCGCGCATATAGTCGAATCTGCAGGCAATTTCCATGCCCGGCGCCAGCGCCGTTTCGGGACAGGCTACGCGGGCAGGCAGGCGAGTGCCGCCGCGTCGATCGCGGTCGCTGCGCCCTTCAGCGCATAGACGTCCACGAACGGCCGGCCGCCCTCGGCCAAGCTCTCCACGCTCATGCTGCGCGCGGAGCGCATCGCGGACACGATCGCGCGATCGGCGGCGGCGTCCGGCGCCCAGGCGTCGAGCGTGCCGGCGCGCAGCGGAAAGCGGCGATCGCCGACGGAAAGCGTCACTTGCGCCGAGGGCGCACGCCGGCGGCTGAGCCGGAGGTGGAGCTGGTTGCGGGCGTGGGCACCGGGCCAGGTCGCGACGCTGGCGAACGGATACAGCGCGGTCCGGCGCGAGATCGGCTTGGCGATCGCATAGCAGCGCCGCGGAGCGGCATCGGCGAAGGCGCCCCAGCGCTCGAAGATGCCGAGGGTGCGCCGCGCCGGCGGCGTGGCAGCCGGGGCCTGCGCGAGCGCGACTGCCGCCAGCAAGGCCGCGATCATGCCGGCGCCGAGTGCGAGATGTCGCCGGTGCCGAGGTGCACGACCGTCTCGACGCCGTGCTCGATCCGGACGATGGAACCCTGCGGCAGGTCGGGCGCTACGGGAGCGGCGAACTGCGGCAGTACGTCCAGGCCGGTCATGACCCCGCGCAGCACGCGGCTGGACATGCCGTGCATGATCACCAACCGGTCGCCCGGATCCTCGTCGGTGTCGGCGAGCCAGCCGGAGACGCGGGCCGCAATCGCGTCGTACCACTCTCCGCCCGGCGGCGGCCGCCGGTAGAGGCGATGCTCCTCGTCCATGAAGTCGGGCGACTCGGCCGCCACGTCACGATAGTAGCGGCCGGTCCACGCGCCCATGCCGATCTCGATCAGCCGCGCGTCGGTGCGAGCCTGGTGCCAGTCGAGCTCGAGATGCTCGGCGATGATCGCCAGCGTCTGGAGGGCGCGGCCCGCAGTCGAAGCCCACAGCGTCAGCTTCGGCTTCGGCCCGAGCAGCGTCCGAAGCGCCGCCCCCATCGCGTCCGCCTGGGCAAAACCGGCGCGGGTGAGTGGGATGTGGAGGTGGTCGCCCTGCATGCGCCGGGCCACGTTGTAGACCGTCTCGCCATGCCGCGCGATGAAGTCGCGCCCCTGCCGTGCCTTGTTTACCATCGCCCTGCTTTCAAGCCCCTGTTGCGCGAATGCAACGAAAATCCCTGTTTAGCTGGGGTTCATGAAACCTGGCGCCGCGTTGCCTATTTGAGCGCTGTGCCCGGCGTACCTCGGGCAGCAATTCAGGAGTGTGTTATGCGTTACGTCGCTCTGGGCCTGCTGGCCGCTTCCTCCGCATTCGCCGCACCGGCGATGGCGCAGGACGTCAACCCGAACTTCACCGGCCCGCGCGTCGGCGTGGTCGCCGGCTATGACGCGGTTCGTCCGGGCAGCAGCGAGGATTCGGACATCGACGGCGACGACCAGACCGTCGATGGTTTCCTCTATGGTGTGGACGTCGGCTATGACTTCGCCGTTTCCGGCGCCGTGCTGGGCCTCGAGGCGGAACTGACCGACTCGACCGGCAAGGTGAAGGCCGATCGCAGCGATCCGAACTACTTCGGTTATGGCCGCGTGAGCCCGGGCCGTGACATCTACGTCGGCGTGCGCGCCGGTGTGCTCGCGACCCCGCAGACCCTGGTCTACGCCAAGGCCGGCTACACCAACGCCAAGCTGAACGTCGTCGGGTACAACGGCAACGTCGATGTCGATCGCAACTACGAACTCGACGGCTATCGCGTCGGCGCCGGTGTCGAGCAGGCGATCGGCACCAACACCTACGCGAAGCTCGAGTATCGCTACTCGAACTATTCGAGCGCGGATTTCCGGTTCGGCGATGGTTCGACCACCGACAGCTTCGATGTCGATACCGATCGCCACCAGGTGCTGGTCGGCGTGGGCATGCGCTTCTAAGCGCTTCCGGTCGGCCGTCTACGCCGGATGCCCGTCGTATCCGGCTTGGCGACGTCGATCGGGACAAGGAGGGCCGGAGCAGCTTGCTCCGGCCCTTTTTTGCGCGCTAGAGGTGGGACAACGGACCAATCCCACCCGACCGGGTGGCCAGGACTAGGGCGGGCGCCCGGGGGTTTTGAAAAGATGAAGGCGACGATCGAACGCGCGACCCTGTTGAAGGGGCTGAGCCACGTCCAGTCCGTCGTCGAGCGGCGGAACACGATTCCGATTCTGTCGAACGTGCTGATCGAGGCGGCGGAGAACGGCTCGATTCGGCTGATGGCGACCGACCTGGATCTGCAGATCGACGAGACGATCGCAGCGGCAGTCGACCAGCCGGGCGCGATCACCGTATCAGCGCACACGCTGTTCGACATCGCGCGCAAGCTGCCCGAGGGCGCGCAGGTGCAGCTGTCGGCGGCCGAGGGCCGGCTGACGGTGGTCGCGGGCCGCGCCCGCTTCAATCTGGCCACGCTGCCGCGCGACGACTTCCCGGTGATCGCCGAGGGCGAGCTGCCGACGCAGTTCGAGCTGCCGGCGGAGATGCTCAAGCAGATCATCGACAAGACGCGTTTCGCGATCTCGACCGAGGAGACGCGCTACTATCTGAACGGCATCTTCCTGCACGTGTCCGAGGACGGCACCGGCGAGCCGGTGCTGAAGGCGGCGGCGACCGACGGTCACCGGCTGGCGCGTGTCACGCTGCCGCGCCCGGAAGGCGCCGAGAAGATGCCGGACGTGATCGTGCCGCGGAAGTGCGTGGCCGAACTGCGCAAGCTGCTGGAAGAGGTCGACGGCTCGGTCGGCGTGTCGCTGTCGGGCTCGAAGATCCGCTTCGACCTGGGCCAGGCGATCCTGACCTCCAAGCTGATCGACGGCACCTTCCCGGATTATTCGCGCGTCATCCCGACCGCTAACGACAAGCTGCTCAAGCTCGATCCCAAGAGCTTCATGGAGGGCGTCGACCGTGTGTCCACGATCGCCACGGAGAAGACCCGCGCGGTGAAGATGGCGCTGGACCGCGACAAGATCACCCTGTCGGTGACCAGCCCGGAGAACGGCGCCGCTGCCGAGGAAGTGCCCGGCGACTATAGCGCGCTGCCGTTCGAGATCGGGTTCAACAGCCGCTACCTGCTCGACATCCTGGGCCAGATCGAGGGCGACCTGTGCGAAGTGCACCTGGCCGACGCGGCAGCCCCGACGCTGATCCGCGAGAACGACAAGTCGCCGGCGCTGTACGTGCTGATGCCGATGCGCGTGTGAGGAAGGCGTTCGCGTTCCTCTGACCTGACCTGTCCGCTACCCCGGCGAAGGCCGGGGTGCCAGTTGCGGCGCACTGCGGACCGTGGCGCACCCTCGCGGCTTCGTCCCGACCCCGGCCTGTGCCGGGGTACGGGGCCGGGATGGTGACGAACGCCGATCGTCGTAGGACCCGGCGGCCCTGCCGCTATTTCGCCAGCGCGGCGCTGGCGCGGGCCTTTCCCTCGTCGCGCACGGCGCGGGCCCTTGCTTCGGCCTGTTCCTCGACCAGCTTGGCCTCACGCTCCCGGGCTTCGGCGCGGACCTGGAGGCGCTGGGCGTCATAGCCGCCGCCCTGGCCTGCCTGCTGGCGCAGCTGCTCGGCCTCCGCCTTCATCCCGGCCGCCACGTTGCCGGCCTCCGCCTCGATCGCGTCGGCCTGCGCCTCTGCCGCGTCGCGCAGCTGGTCGGCCTCGCGCTCCTGCGGCGTCTGCGTCCCGCAGGCCGCAACTGCCAGTGCTGCCGCCGCAATCCACCATTTCCGCATCACCATCCCCTTTCATCGTTCCGCTGGAGGCAATTCCCTGCGGGCCGGAAGGTTGCGTCGCACTGGGGCGCGGCTTGCGCTACAGCGGCGCCAACGATGCTCGCGCGCCTGTCCCTTACCGACTTCCGCAACCATGCCGACGCGGTGCTCGCACCCGGGCCGGGCTTTGTCGTGCTGTCCGGGGACAATGGGGCGGGCAAGACCAACGTGCTGGAAGCGGTGTCGCTGCTGGCGCCAGGACGTGGCCTGCGCCGTGCGCCCTTGTCCGAGATGGCGCGCCAGGGCGGCAGCGGCGGCTTCGGTGTCGCGGCGACGCTGGCGGACGAGACCGCGCTCGGCACTGGCACGCGGTCCGAGGCGCCCGAGCGGCGGCTGGTGCGGATCAACGGCGCGCCGGCGACCGCCATGGCGCTGGCCGAGTGGCTGACGGTGCTGTGGCTGACCCCGGCGATGGATCGGCTGTTCGTCGAGCCTGCGGGCGAGCGTCGACGTTTCCTGGATCGCCTGGCGCTGGCGCTCGCACCGGCCCATGCCGGCCACGCCAGCCGCTACGAAGCGGCGATGCGCGAACGCAACCGCCTGTTGGCGGACGAGCGTCCTGCGGATCCGGAATGGCTGGCGGCGCTGGAGAGGCGGATGGCGGAGCATGGCGCTGCAGTGGATGCGGCGCGCCGGGCGACGGTGACCATGCTTGCCGAGCGGATCGCGGCAAGCCCTGCGGGCGCCTTCCCGCGGGCCGGGCTGGCGATCGAGGGGTGGGGCGGCGATGCCGAGCGACTGCGCGCGGAACTCGCCGCCGGCCGCACCCGCGATGCGGCGGCGGGGCGGACGCTGGCGGGGCCGCACCGGTCGGACCTGGCGGTGGTGCACCTGGAGAAGGGGCAGGCGGCGCATCGCTGCTCGACGGGCGAGCAGAAGGCGCTGCTGCTGGGGCTGGTGCTTGCCCATGCCGCGCTGGTCGCGGAGCGGGCCGGGCGGCCGCCGCTGCTCCTGCTGGACGAGGTTGCAGCACATCTCGATCCGGGCCGCCGGGCGGCATTGTTCGAGCGTCTGGCGGGCGGTGGTCAGGTCTGGTTGACCGGCACCGAGCCGGGCTTGTTCGATGCGATCGGGACGGACGCGACGCGGTTCCACGTCGCCGATGGACGGGTGGTCGGGCCCGAACCTTGACTTTTGCGGGCTTCGGGCGCATCTGCCGCACCGCAGCGACGCTTCAAACAAGCAGCGTGATCCGGCCTTGCGGCCGAGGCTCGCGTCGCGCTCACCGGCTTCCCAAGTCACGCGGGTCGCATTTTTGCCCCGCCTTCCCGTGCGTGCCGCCTGGCCGCGCGTGCCGGCTACACACAGGTTTCCATGTCCTTCCAGTCCCTTGGTCTTTCCAAGCCGCTTCTCGATGCCCTGGCCGAGAAAAACTATTCCGAACCCACGCCGATCCAGCGCGACGCGATCCCGCTGGTGCTGGAGCAGCGCGACCTGCTCGGTATCGCCCAGACCGGCACCGGCAAGACCGCGGCCTTCGTGCTGCCGTCGATCGATCTGCTGGTGAAGGCGAACGTCCGCCGCAAGCCGATGCGCTGCCGCATGCTGGTGCTGGCGCCGACCCGCGAACTGGCGAGCCAGATCGCCGACAATGCGCGCACCTATGCCAAGTACACCAAGCTGAACGTCGCGACCGTGTTCGGCGGCGTGCCGGTCAACCGCAACATCCGCGACGTCGCATCGGGCGTCGACATCCTGGTGGCGACGCCGGGCCGCCTGCTCGACCTGGTCGACCAGAAGTGCCTGGCGCTGAACGAGCTCGAGATCCTGGTGCTCGACGAGGCCGACCAGATGCTCGACCTGGGCTTCATCCACGCGCTGCGCCGCATCGTGTCGATGGTGCCCAAGGATCGCCAGACCCTGTTCTTCTCGGCGACCATGCCCAAGGATATCCGCGACCTCGCCGACAAGTACCTCACCCACCCGGCCGAAGTGAAGGTGGCGCCCGTCTCCTCCACCGCCGAGCGCGTGGAGCAGTATGTCACCTTCGTGCAGCAGCAGGAGAAGCAGGCGCTGCTGACCCTGTTCTTCCGCAACAACAAGATCGACCGCTCGCTGGTGTTCACCCGCACCAAGCATGGCGCCGACCGCGTCGTGAAGCTGCTGGGCGCCAACGGCATCGCCTCCAACGCGATCCACGGCAACAAGTCGCAGCCGCAGCGCGAGCGCGCGCTCGGCGAGTTCCGCTCGGGCAAGGTGCCGATCCTGGTCGCGACCGACATCGCCGCGCGCGGCATCGACGTGTCGGGGGTCAGCCATGTCGTGAACTTCGAACTACCCAACGTCGCCGAGCAGTACGTCCACCGCATCGGCCGCACCGCGCGCGCGGGCAACGACGGCATTGCCTTTGCGTTCTGCGCCGAGGACGAGCGTCCGTACCTGCGCCAGATCGAGAAGCTGACCCGCCAGAAGATCGAGGTGGTGCCGCTGCCGGAGAATTTCCTGGCCGAGGCGGCGAACATCAAGGCGACGCGCGCGCCGCACGCGCCGGACCGGCCCGAGCGTGCTCCCGGCGAGCGCCAGCTGCCGCGTCCGCGCGCCACGCACAGCGCCAAGCCGGCAGGCTCGGGTCGCGGCCCGGTCGGCAATCCGTCGCGCGGGGGTCAGGGCAAGCCGGCGGGCGACCGGCCTGCAGGCGAGCGTCCGGCCGGTGCGCGTCCCGGTGGCCAGCGTCCGGGTGGCCAGCGCTCGGGTGGCCCGCGTCGGGGTGGCCGTGGTGGCCGTCCTGGCGGCGGCGGCGGCCAGGGTGTCGCACGCTGAGGCGCATTCTCTAGATCGGTTGCGTGAACAGGACCCGTTCGTCCTGAGTAGCCATGACGCGAAGTCGAAATCGCGTGTCGAAGGGCTGCCACCGGTGCTTCGATATGCGTCTTCGGCACGCGCAGCCCCTACCCGGCACGAACGGATTCCCAGGAGCGGGGCTGGGGGCGAAGGCACCGATCCGCCGCGGCGGCGTTGATGTGCGCATGCGGCGCTGCCCCCACGACCTGACCCCGCGGGCACGCTGATGCCGGTCTGGCTCGAAGCCGGCCTCTGGGGCCTGCTCGGCGGCTCCGCGCTGCTGATCGGGGCGGCGATTGCCTGGATCGTGGAGCTGCCGCAGCGGCTGGTCGCCGCCGTGATGGCGATCGGGTCGGGCGTGCTGATCTCGGCCGTCGCCTTTGACCTGATGGACGAGGCCTTTGCGCGCGGCGGGCTCGATTCGACCGCGGCCGGCTTTGTCGGGGGTGCGGCGCTCTACACGCTGGGCAACCTCTGGTTGTCGCGCCGCGGTGCCCGGCACCGCAAGCGATCCGGCTCGGAACGCACGGAGGCACAGCCGCAGGCGAGCGAAGGCGGCGGTGCGGCGATCGCCCTGGGCGCGCTCCTCGACGGCATTCCCGAATCGATCGTCATCGGCATCAGCCTGATCGGCGGAGCGGGGGTGAGCACCACCGTCGTCGTCGCGGTGTTCCTGTCGAACATTCCCGAAGGCCTGTCGTCCGCCGCTGGCATGAAGAAGGCGGGGCGCTCCGCTGCCTATGTGTTCGGCGTATGGGGTGCGATTGCGCTTGCGAGCGGGATCGCGGCGCTGCTCGGCAACCTGCTCCTGGCGGGGGCGAGCGCGGACGGGGTCGCGCTGATCACCGCGGTCGCGGCGGGGGCCATCCTTGCCATGCTGGTCGATACCATGATCCCGGAGGCGACCGAGAACACGCATGAATATACCGGCCTGATCGCGGTCGCCGGTTTCCTGGCCGCATTCTGGTTGAGCAAGGCCGGCTGAGGGGCACCCGGCCGCCCGCATTTTGCTTCCGTTCCGGGGGGTGAATCCCTATATCCTCGGTATGGCGACGAACCCCAACTCCAACGAATATGGCGCGGAATCGATCAAGGTCCTGAAGGGCCTGGACGCGGTTCGCAAGCGCCCCGGCATGTACATCGGCGACACCGACGACGGCTCGGGCCTCCACCACATGGTGTTCGAGGTGAGCGACAACGCGATCGACGAGGCGCTTGCCGGCCATTGCGACCGGGTGCTCATCACGCTCAATCCCGACGGATCGGTGTCGGTCGAGGACAATGGCCGCGGCATTCCGACCGGCATCCACCCGGAGGAGGGCGTTTCGGCGGCCGAGGTCATCATGACCCAGCTGCACGCCGGCGGGAAGTTCGAGAACACGTCCGACGACAACGCCTACAAGGTGTCGGGCGGCCTCCACGGCGTGGGCGTGTCGGTGGTGAACGCGCTCTCCGAATATCTCGACCTGACCGTCTGGCGCGACGGCGAGGAGCATTACATGCGCTTCCGCCACGGCGATGCCGAGGCGCCGCTCAAGGTCGTGGGCAAGGCCGAGGGCAAGCGCGGCACGCGCGTCACTTTCCTGCCGTCGACCGAGAAGGTGCCGGGCGACGGCGGCACGTTCAAGAACCACACCGAGTTCGACTTCGACAAGCTGGAGCATCGCTATCGCGAGCTGGCGTTCCTGAACTCGGGCGTGCGGCTGGTGCTGGCGGATGCCCGGCACGAGGAGCGGCGCGAGGTGGAGCTGTTCTACGAGGGCGGCATCGCCGCGTTCGTGAAGTGGCTTGACCGCAACAAGCAGCCGCTGATGCCGGATCCGGTAGCGATCACCGGCCACCGCGACGACGTCGGCATCGACGTCGCGCTGGAGTGGAACGACAGCTATTACGAGAACGTGCTGTGCTTCACCAACAACATCCCGCAGCGGGATGGCGGCACGCACCTGGCGGCGTTCCGTGCGGCGCTGACCCGCACGATCAACAACTATGCCGACAAGTCGGGCGCGCTGAAGAAGGAGAAGGTCACCCTCACCGGCGACGACATGCGCGAGGGGCTGACCGCGATCGTCTCGGTCAAGCTGCCCGATCCCAAGTTCAGCTCGCAGACCAAGGACAAGCTGGTCAGCTCCGAGGTCCGCCAGCCGCTCGAAAGCCTGATGGCCGATAAGCTGGCCGAGTGGCTGGAGGAAAACCCCGCGGTCGCGCGCCAGATCATCCAGAAGGTGATCGACGCCGCCGCCGCGCGTGAGGCCGCCAAGAAGGCGCGCGAGCTCACGCGGCGCAAGGGCGTGATGGACATCGCCTCGCTGCCCGGCAAGCTTGCCGACTGCCAGGAGCGCGACCCCGCCAAGTCCGAGCTGTTCCTGGTGGAGGGCGACTCGGCCGGCGGCTCCGCCAAGCAGGGTCGCGACCGCCATTTCCAGGCGATCCTGCCGCTGCGCGGCAAGATCCTGAACGTCGAGCGCGCGCGCTTTGACCGGATGCTGTCGAGCCGCGAGATCGGCACGCTGATCCAGGCGATGGGCACCGGCATCGGCCGCGACGACTTCAATCTGGAGAAGCTGCGCTACCACAAGATCGTCATCATGACGGACGCGGACGTCGACGGCGCCCACATCCGCACGCTGCTGCTGACCTTCTTCTACCGGCAAATGCCGCAGATCATCGAAGCTGGGCATCTCTATATCGCCCAGCCGCCGCTCTATAAGGCGACGCGCGGCCGGTCCGAGGTGTACCTGAAGGACGACGCCGCGCTGGACGCCTATCTGGTGGACGCGGGAGTGGCCGCGCAGGTGCTGGAGACGCCGGCCGGCGGCCGCAGCGGCAGCGACCTCAAGACGCTGGTGGACCATGCGCGCCGCATGCGTACGCTGATGCGCTACGTCCCGCGCCGCTATGCGCCCGAAATCGTCGAGGTGCTGGCGTTGTCCGGCACGCTCGATCCCGAAGCGTCGCGCGCCGACCGCGAGACGCGGCTGGCCGATGCGGTTCGGCGGCTCGACAGCACCGATGGCGATGCCCGCTGGAGTGCCAGCATCTCCGAAGAGGGCGCGCTGCACTTCCGTCGCGTGTGGCGCGGGGTCACCGACCACCATGTGATCGAGGCCGCGTTCCTGACCTCGGCCGAGGGGCGCAAGCTCCACGCGCTGACCGCCGAGGAGGCCGAGAGCTATGCCGCCACCGGAAAGCTGATGCCGGCGCGCGGTGCCCATGCGAGCGACGCGGACAATCCGGTCGCCGACCTGGAGGAGAGCGAGGCGGCGCCGGTCACGGCGGCGAAGGGCGAGGTGCTGATCGCCCGCCCGAGCCAGCTGCTCGACGCGATCCTCGCCGCCGGGCGCAAGGGCCTGTCGATCCAGCGCTACAAGGGGCTGGGCGAGATGAATGCGGAGCAGCTGTGGGAAACCACGCTCGATCCGCAGAACCGCTCGATGCTACGCGTCGCGATCGAGCAGGCGGACGTCGCGGACGAGATCTTCACGCGCCTGATGGGCGACGTGGTGGAGCCCCGCCGCGAGTTCATCCAGGAAAACGCGCTGAGCGTCGCCAACCTCGACGTGTGATCTCCGGGAGGCGGGCGCCGCCTCCCGGTACCGGCTGCCGCTGCACCGCGCCTGCGGCAGCTATTAGCGCCATAACGGACATAGAACCGCGTCACCCGAACCGGCGTAGGTAGTTTCGGCGACTGCGACAGCGCCTGCTCCCGCTATACTCCTGCCGAAGTGGTTCGAGTGAGCGGGGGGACAGGTGGGGGAGGCGGCGTCTTCCATTCCGCTTCCACGGCGAGCGCCTTGCCGTCGGAAATGCGCCTCCGGGCCACTCAGGACGTGCCGGGAGCCACCGTTCGGTCGCTCGCGGCGTCCTCTGGTCCTTTGGGAGGAACAGGATGCCGTCGCATGCCACGACCGACAACGGGTCTGACGTGCCCGTCGAAACCCCGGACCGGCGAAGGCGTCGCGCGACGCCCGCGCCTTCGCCGATCCCGTCGAGAGGCGGTGATGCCCCGCCGATGTCCGAAGAGCAGCGGCTGGTGTGGCTGGATCTGGAGCAGTCGTCCAACCCGTGCATCTACAACGAGACCTGCACGCTGCACTGCCTGGGGATCTACGACCATGGCGTGATGACGCGCAGCCTGCACGCGCTGCTGCTGCGCCACGAAGTCCTGCGAACCACCTTCAGCGCGTCCGCGGGCGCCGACCCCGTCCAACGGATCCATGCCGATGCCGAGGTCGCCTTTCCCTTTCACGACCTGTCGGACTTGCCTGCGGACGAGCGGAGCGCCGAGGCCGGGCGCATCGCGGCAGTGGACGCCGAAACGCCGTTCGGGCTGTCGGACGTGCCGTTGTTCCGGGCGCGTGCGTTCCGCATCGGCGAGGGGGATCACCGTCTGTACCTGACGATCCACCACCTGCTCTTCGACGGGGACTCGCTCCAGCGCGTGCTGATGCCCGAACTGGTGGAGCTGTACGAAGCCGCGCTGGAGGGGCGCGATCCCGATCTCAAGCCGCTGCCGCTGCAATATGGTGACTATGCCGCGTGGCAGGCGAGCGAGCCGGCGAGGAGCCGCCACGGCGGGCAGCTCGCCTATTGGCAAGGCCGGCTCGCCGGCGAGCTGCCTGTGATCGACCTGCCGGCGGATCGCCCCAGGCCTACCCGCCGAAGCGGTGCGGGTGCGGTGGAGACGGTCGTGGTCCCGGCGGATCTGCTCGCCCGGCTTCGAGAGGCCGGCCGAGCGGCCGGTGTCTCCCTCTACATGGTGGTGCTGGCGTCCTATGCGACGGTGCTGCACCGGTGGAGCGGCCAGGACGACCTGACGATCGGGGGCATCGTCTCGACGCTGCGACGGCCGGAGTTGCGGCGTACGGCCGGCCTCTTTCTCAACACCGTCGTCCTCCGGCTCGCCCCCTCGGCAGACCTCTCCTTCCGCAGCCTTCTCATCCAGGTGCGGGACTGCGTGCTGGAGGCCATGGAGCATTCGGAGGTGCCGTTCGGGCTGGTCGCGCGCAGCCTTTCCGGCGGCGGACGGGGCGGACGCGACGGGCTGTTCCAGGCCGCGCTGTCGATGCAGCCGCCGCCTCCGCCGCTCCGCAGCGGTTGGCGCCTCACTGCCATCGACGTACCGGTGACGACGACCAAGTTCGACCTCTATCTGGAGGTGGAGGAGCGGGATCGCGAGCTGGATGCGCGGCTGATCTACAGCACGGACCTGTTCGACACCGACACGGTCCGCCGCATGATCGGGCATTGGCAGCGGCTGCTGCGGGCGATGGCCGAGGACGTGGACGGGACGATCGGCGGCGTCGTCCTTCTGGCCCCGGACGAGGAGGAGGCGGTCCTTCGTGCGTCCCTCGGGCCCGTGGAACCGATGGGGGAAGCCACACTCCACGAGCGGATCGCCCGGACGATCGCGGCCAGCCCGGATGCCGTGGCGGTCGTTCATGGCGACACCCGCTGGAGCTACGCCGAGCTCGATGCGCGTGCCAATGGGCTGGCGCAGGCGCTGGTGCAACGGGGCGTGCGGGCAGGGGATATCGTCGGGCTGCTCGTGGAGCGCTCGAAGGAAATGGTCGCGGCGATCCTCGCGATCCTGCGGACGGGGGCGGCCTATCTGCCGCTGGACCCCTCCTTCCCGTCGGCGAGGCTGGCAGAGATCGAGGCGGACGCGATGCCAAGGCTGATCGTCACACAGCGATCGTTGCTGGGAAAGGTGCAGGGCGCACCGGTTCTTCTGGAGGACGTCCCGGCATCGGCGGAGGCCTTTGAGGCGGTGGCGGGTCACCCGGACGACTTGGCCTATATCATCTACACCTCGGGCTCTACCGGCGTTCCCAAGGGTGTGGAGATCGCGCACCGCGGGGTCGTCAACGTGATGGAGGCGCTGGCGCAGGATCCAGGCTTCGGGCCGGGGGACCGGCTGCTCGCAGTGTCGCGGCTGACGTTCGACATGTCGGTGCCCGACCTGTTCCTGCCGCTGATGCGGGGCGGTACGCTTGTCGTCGCGGACGAGGGCGCCGTCACCGACCCCGACCTGCTACGGCGCCTGATCGAGGCGCACGACTGCAGCTTCATGCAGGCGACGCCGGCGACCTGGCGCAGCATGTTCGCGTCGGGCTGGAAAGGACATGCGGGCCTGCGCATCCTGTGCGGCGGGGAGGCGCTGCCGCGGGATCTCGCCGACCGGATCCTGGCGTGCGGGATGCGGCTGTGGAACGGCTATGGCCCCACCGAGGCGACGATCTACACGACCATCGCGCCCGTGCCGGTGGAGGGCGGGATCACCATCGGCCGCCCGATCCGGAACCTTCAGGCGGTGGTGCTCGACGATCGCGGGGGACCCGTCCCGTTCAACGTGCCGGGGGAACTCCATATCGGCGGGGTGGGGCTGGCGCGGGGCTATCGCGACGCGGAACTGGACCGGCGGTCTTTCGTCCGGCTTCCGGCTCTCGGCGGGAACCGCTTCTATCGGTCCGGGGATGTCGCACGGACGCGGACGGACGGCCGCATCGAATGGCTCGGCCGACGCGACGGGCAGATCAAGATCCGCGGCTTCCGGATCGATCTGGGCGACGTCGAGGCGGCACTGCTGCGCCATCCGGACGTCGCGGCATCGGTGGCGAACAGCTTTCGCGCGTCATCCGGGCTGAACGAACTGGCGGCCTATCTGGTGGCGCACCCTGGGCGATCGATCGACCCGGCAGAGCTGCGCGATTTCCTCCTGGGTTTGCTCCCCGCCTATATGGTGCCGACCCGCTATGTGCCGCTCACGGCGTTGCCGACCACCTCGAGCGGCAAGGTCGACCGAAGGGCCCTTCCGCCACCGGGCGACTGCCACATGGTCGCCACGGGCGAGCCCGGCGCATTCGCAGACGAGCACGAACGGCGTCTTGCGGCGATCTGGGCGGACGTGCTCGGGGTCGACGCGGTGGGGCCGCAGGACGATTTCTTCGATCTGGGCGGCCATTCGCTGCTGGCGGCGCGGATGTTCGGGCGGGTGGCCGAGGAGTTCGGGCGGCGCCTGCCCATGTCGGCGCTGTACGAGGCCGCAACCGTCCGGCGGCTGGCCGCGCTTCTCCGGAGCGAGGGAGCGGAGCCGGTACCGTCGCGCCTGCTCACGGTACAGGCGGGCGCGGACCTGCGTCCGCTGTTCTGGATCGATGCGGTTCCGAATTTCCGTCAGGCGCTGTTCCGGCCACTTGCCCGCGCGCTGGGGGCCGAGCGTCCGGTGATCGGGCTCTCGATCGATCTGGAGCGGCATCGCGACCTCCAAGGCGCAGATCTGGCGACCGTCGCCCGCGACATGGCCGGGAGCATGCTCGCCTCCGGTGCCCAGCCGCCCTTCCTGATCGGCGGCTATTGCAACGGCGGCGCTTGCGCCCTGGCCGTCGCGGACCTGCTGCGAAGGGAAGGGAAGGAAGTCGCGGTCGTCATCATGGTCGATGCGTCGAACCAGGCGCAGACCCGAAGCCGTCTGGGTCGGTGGCGCCGGGACGTTCTGCACATCCGCCGGCTGAAGGGCGCCGCACGGGGGGCGTTCCTCCGCGAGATCCTGTCCGACCGCTTCGCGCGCGTCCGCCGCCGCCTCTTCGGGGTGCGCGACGACGTGGACCGCCACCTGGAGGTGAACGACCGGATGAACCGCATGGACCGGGCGTTCGATCCTTCGCCCTATCCGGGGCGGGTCGTGCTGTTCCGGACCGAGGAATATGATGGCGCCTCGGTTGCGGGATGGAGCGCGGCGATTCCGGACGCGCTGGAGGTGCATCCCGTCCGGGGGGGCCATGTCACCGTGCTCCACAGGCCCGCGGTCGAGGAACTGGGAAGCGCCATCGCGGAACTGCTGGCAGAGCTCGAGCGGCCGGATGGAACGAAAGTCCTGCCAATCCGACCTGAAGTGGTTGCGCAATAAACCACTATTGAAGGGCGCTCTGACGCACGAAAAGGCGAGGCGTGGTTGACCTGCGCGACATTGCAGCGCAGCAGGCGCACATGGCAAGCCTCCCCTCGATCACCAACAATCCCGATGTTCGCTTCCTCGGCCGCCTGCTCGGCGACGTGATCCGCGCCTATGGCGGGGAGGACCTGTTCAAGCGGATCGAATACATTCGTGCCACGTCGGTCGACCGGCATCGCGGGGTCGCCGGAGCGGAGGCGATCGATCCGGGGCTCGACCGGCTGACGCTGGACGAGACGATCGCATTCGTGCGTGGGTTCATGCTCTTCTCGATGCTCGCGAACCTGGCCGAGGATCGCCAGGGCGTCGCGGCAGAACAGGGCGGGGACGTCGCCCATGCGCTCGAGCGGCTGGCCGAGCACGGCATCGGCCGCGATGCGGTGCTGGCGCTGCTCGACGACGCGCTGGTGATGCCGGTGCTCACCGCCCATCCGACGGAGGTGCGGCGCAAGAGCATGATCGATCACCGCAACCGGATCGCGGAGCTGATGGTGCTGCGCGACGGCGGCGTGGAGGAGACCGAGGAGGGGGATCGGGTCGAGGAGGCGATCCTGCGCCAGATCGCGCTCCTGTGGCAGACGCGCGTGCTGCGGCGCGAGCGGCTGTATGTGGCGGACGAGGTCGACACCGCGCTCAGCTATCTGCGCGACGTGTTCCTGCCCACGCTGCCCGCGCTCTATACCCGCTGGGAGCGGGTGCTGGGCGCGCGGCCGGCGTCGTTCCTGCGGCCGGGCAGCTGGATCGGCGGCGACCGAGACGGGAATCCGTTCGTTACGGCGGACTCGCTCAAGCTGGCGCTGTCGCGTTCGGCCGAGGCAGTGCTGGGCTATTATCTCGATGGGGTGCATGCACTCGGCGCCGAGCTGTCGATCTCGACCGAGCAGGCGGAGGTCGAGGCTGCGGTCGCCGCGCTGGCCGAGGCGAGCGGCGACAAGGCGGCGAGCCGGGCGGACGAACCGTTCCGCCGGGCGCTGTCGGGGATCTACGCGCGGCTGGCCGCCACCTACCAGGCGCTGACCGGCAAGGCGCCGCCGCGGCCCTCGGCGCTGCGTGGTGAGCGCTATGCGGACCCAGCCGCGTTTCGCGACGACCTGGCCGCGATCGCCCATGCGCTCACCACCGGCGGCAACGGACCGCTGGCGACCGGCGGCGCGCTCGGGCGGCTGATCCGGGCGGTCGAGACCTTCGGCTTTCATCTTGCCACGCTCGACATGCGCCAGAACAGCGCCGTGCACGAGCGCGTTGTCGCCGAGCTGCTCAAGGCCGGCGGGGTCGAGGACGACTATGCCGCGCTGGACGAGGACGCCCGCGTCGCGCTGCTGCGCCGCGAACTCGCGAGCCCGCGGCCGCTGACCTCGCCCTATCTCGGCTATTCGGACGAGACCGAGTCCGAGCTGGCGATCCTGCACGCCGCCGCCGACGCGCATGCCAAATACGGCCGCGCCTGCATCCGCCATTACATCGTGTCGATGGCGGAATCGGTGTCCGACCTGCTGGAGGTGAACCTGCTGCTCAAGGAAGCGGGGCTCTATGTGCCGGGCGAGCCGCCGGAAGCGCATATCATGGCGATCCCGCTGTTCGAGACGATCGGCGACCTGCAGGCCGCCCCCAACATCATGCGCGCCTGGTTCGCGCTGCCGGAGGTCGCGGCGGTGGCGAGCGCGCGCGGCCATCAGGAAGTGATGATCGGCTATTCCGACAGCAACAAGGACGGCGGCTATCTCACCTCGACCTGGCAACTCAGCCGCGGCTCGACCGCGCTGCAGCCGGTGTTCGAGGACGCAGGCGTCGGCATGCAGCTGTTCCACGGCCGTGGCGGTGCGGTGGGACGCGGCGGCGGATCGTCGTTCGCGGCGATCCAGGCACAGCCGCCCGGCACCGTCCAAGGCCGCATCCGCATCACCGAACAGGGCGAGGTGATCGCCGCCAAATACGGGACGCGGGCGAGCGCCACCACCAACCTGGAGGCGATGGCCTCTGCCACGCTGCTCGCCAGCCTGGAGCCCGAGCGGCTGGCGCCGGCCGATTACGAGCGCTTCGCGCGGGCGATGGACACGCTGTCGGACACGGCCTTCCACGCCTATCGCGACCTGGTCTACGGGACGGAGGGCTTCCGCACCTTCTTCCGCCAGATGACGCCGATCGGCGAGATCGCCGGCCTCAAGATCGGATCGCGCCCGGCGAGCCGCAAGAAATCGGACGCGATCGAGGATCTGCGCGCGATTCCGTGGGTGTTCAGCTGGGCGCAGGCGCGCGTGATGCTGCCGGGCTGGTACGGCGTCGGCCAGGCGATCGCCGCGTTCGGGGACAAGGGGCTGCTGCGCGAGATGGCGAGCGGCTGGCCGCTGTTCGCGGCGACGCTCGCCAACATGGAGATGGTGCTCGCCAAGTCCGACATGGGCATCGCCGCGCGCTATGCCGGGCTGGTCGAGGACCGGGCGATCGGCGACGCGATCTTCGGGCGCATCCGCGACGGCTGGCAGGCGACGCATGACGGGCTGCTGACGGTCACCCGCCAGACGCGGCTGCTGGAGAAGCATCCGCAGCTCGAGACGTCGATCCGGTTGCGGCTGCCGTACATCGAGCCGCTCAACCTGCTCCAGATCGAGCTGCTGAAGCGCCACCGCGCGGGCGAGGACGATGCGCGCATCGGCGAGGGGATCCTGCTGTCGATCAACGCGATCGCGACGGCGCTGCGCAACAGCGGCTGAGGGACGGCGGGACCAATCCAGCACCCTGGCCTCTCGTCATCCTTACGGAAGTCAGGATCCATTGCCGCACCGGCAGGAAGCGTGAGCGCTGCGGGAATGGATGCTGACTTTCGTCAGCATGACGGAGAGGCGGGCTGCGTTTGCGAGCCTCACCACCTCACCACCTCACCTCCGTTCGCTTCGAGCTTGTCGAGAAGGCCACACGCACCGCTCGCCAGCGCTTCTCGACAGGCTCGAAGCAAACGGGAGGGTTCCGTGCTCCCGCGCAGGCGGGAGCCCAAGGTTTCAGGCGCAGCTGCTGTTCTGCTTGGCCCTGGGCTCCTGCCTGCGCAGGAGCACGGGTTCTACCGTCCGTTCGGCAACTTACCGCTCGCGCGTCGCCGCGAACCGCACCTTGGGATAGCGATCCGCGACATAGCCCACTTCCCACGCAGACTTGGCGAGGAACACCGGGTTGCCGTCGCGGTCCTTGGCCATCGCGGTGCGGTTGAGGTCAGCGAAGGTCTTGAGGTCCGCCGAATCCTCCGACGACACCCAGCGCGCGGTGTCGAACGGCGCCGGTTCCAGCCCGGCGGCGACCTTGTACTCGGCATCCAGGCGGCTGAGCAGCACCTCGAGCTGGAGCTGGCCGACCACGCCGATGATCCAGTTGGAGCCGATCTCCGGATAGAAGACCTGGGTCACACCCTCCTCGGCCATGTCGTCCAGCGCTTTCCGCAGCTGCTTGGTCTTGGTCGGATCCTTGAGCGCCACGCGGCGCAGGATTTCCGGCGCGAAGTTGGGGAGGCCGGTGAAGCGCACATCGGCGCGCTCCGACAGCGTGTCGCCGACGCGCAGCGTGCCGTGGTTGGGGATGCCGATGATGTCGCCCGGAAACGCCTCGTCCGCCAGCTCGCGCTCGCGCGCGAAGAACAGGATCGGCGAGTGCACCGCGATCGGCTTGCCGTGGCCGGTCGGCGTCAGCTTCATGCCGCGCTTGAACGTGCCCGAACACAGCCGCATGAACGCGATGCGGTCGCGATGGTTGGGGTCCATGTTGGCCTGGACCTTGAACACGAAGCCGGTGACTTCCGGGTTGCTCGGGTCGACGGGCGCCGGCTCGGCCGGTTGCGGGCGCGGCGGCGGCGCGTGCTCGGCAACCGCCTTGATGAGCGAATCGACGCCGAACTCCTTGAGCGCGGAGCCGAAATAGACCGGCGTCAGGTCGCCGTTGCGGTACGCCTCGCCATCGAACTCGGCATAGCCGGCCATCGCCAGCTCCGCGTCCTCGCGCAGCTTGGCGACGCCCTCGGCCGATAGCAGTTCGTCGAGCTTGGGATCGTCCAGGCCGGTCGTCTCCACCACCTTGCCCTGGAACTCGCGGCTCGGGCCCTCGGGCAGCAGCAGGCGGTTGCTGCGCAAGTCATAGATGCCTTCGAACGCGCCGCCCATGCCGACCGGCCACGTCATCGGCGTGACGTCGAGCTGGAGCAGGTCGGCCACCTCGTCCAGCGTCTCGAACACCGCGCGCCCTTCGCGATCGACCTTGTTGACGAAGGTAATGATGGGGACGTTGCGCAGGCGGCAGACCTCGAACAGCTTGCGCGTCTGGCTCTCGATGCCCTTGGCGACGTCGATCACCATCACGGCCGAGTCGACCGCGGTCAGCGTGCGATAGGTGTCCTCCGAGAAATCCTCGTGGCCCGGGGTGTCGAGCAGGTTGAAGGTCACGCCCTCGCGCTCGAACGTCATCACCGACGAGGTGACGGAGATGCCGCGCTGCTGCTCGATCTTCATCCAGTCGGAGCGCGCGCGCCGGGCGGCGCCGCGCGCCTTGACCTCGCCCGCCAGGTGGATCGCACCGCCGAACAGCAGCAGCTTTTCGGTGAGCGTGGTCTTGCCGGCGTCGGGGTGGGAAATGATCGCAAAGGTGCGGCGGTCGGAAGCGGTGGGCATCGGGAATCCAGGAAAGGGGTTGCGGCACGCCCTGCCCTGCTTTTGGCTGGGCGTCAAAAAGGGGGGGACGGAGCTGGGCACTCCCTTACCTCCTCCTCCCGTTCGTGCCGAGTAGAGATCGAGTAGCTGCGCAAACAGCGTATCGAGAACTCGTATCGAGGTACGGTCCCGCGCGGCAACCCTCCCTCGATACGCCGTCTCGATACGCGGCTGCGCCGCTCCTCGACGGCTACTCGGGATGAACGGCGTGGGGGAGGGGAGAGGGAGAGGAGGAAGGGCAGAAGGCGCCCACCTACCGCCGCACACTCCGTGCCGCCGCGACCGCGACATTTGCTGTCAGCACGTCCCCCGCGCTCGCCCCTGACATGGTGGCGCGCTCGGTCTGCCGCAGCCGGTCGATCGCGCGGGCGAGTTGGGGCGCGCTCCAGCGGCGCAGCGCGTCCATCGTCGGCTGCTTCTCGCGGAAGAACACGCGGTGGCGCTCGATCACGTCGGCGGGGCGGCCGCCGGCGTCGATCTCGGCGCGCATCTCGGCGAGCGACAGCAGCTTGCGCACGGTCATGCGCAGCAGCGGCACCGAATGGTTGCCGCCGGCCTCCAGCGCCGCGACCTCGGCACCGGCGGTGGCGGCATCGCCGCCGACGATCGCGGCGATCGCGCCGAACATCTCCGCCTCGCCCAAGTCTGCGCCGATCGCGTCGAGTGCGGGCAGGCCCGCGTCGCGCGGCTGGTCGGGGGCGGCGTCGAGGAACAGCGCCAGCTTCTCTATCTCGCGTGCCAGGATCGCGCGGTCGCCGCCGCTCGCCACCGCCAGCCGCTCGGCCGCCTCGTGTGAGAGGCGCAGGCCGTGGTCGCGCGCGAGCGCGGTGGCGAGCCGCCCCGCCGCCTGCGCATCGGGCACGTAGCAGGCGCATTCATAGGCGTTGGACACGGCCGAGACGAGCTTCACCAGCTTGCCCGTGCCCTTCACCGAGGGCGCGAGCGCCACCACCGGGTTGCCGGCGCGCTCGGCCGAGAGCAGCAGCGTCACCGCCTCCAGCGACTCCTCGCCCATCGCATTGACGCGTATGTAGCGGGCACCGCCGAAAAGCGAGAGCGACGCGGCCTCGTCGGCAAGCGCGCCGGGGCGGGCCTTGAGCCCGCTGCCCTCGAACTCGATGCGTTCGGCCTCCGGACCCATCGCGCGCGCGAGCCGCTGCGCGAGTTCGGCCGCACCCGCCTCGTCGGGGCCGTGCAGCAGGTAGAGGCGGATGTCGGGGGCGGGTTTGTCGAGCCGCGGCCCCAGCGTGTCGGGCTTGGCCTTCACTGCCCGGCGGGGGCGTCGGTCCGCTGCGCGTAGAGCGCGAGGCGGGCGATGATCTGGTCCGCGACGATGCCGGACAGCCGCTCCAGCGCCGACTGCTCGGCGGCGATCGTGGCATATTCGGAGCTCACCACGTCGATGCCCACGTCGGAGCCCGCGGTGGCGTCGAGCACCGTCTCGCCGCTCGCGGCGTCGACCAATTGATAGCGCGCGCGCAGGGTGCGGCGCTCGCGCGTCACGGCATCGTCGCGGCGGACACCCAGGCCCGTGATCTCGTCGTCCAGGACGATTTGCAGCCGGTAGCGCGGAGCGCCCTCGGCCCGCAGCCGGTCGCGCAGCGCGGTCGACACCAGCCAGCCGTTCTGGCCGGGGATCGGTGCCACCTCGACGCCGGAAAGCAGCGCGCGCACCGGCCCGGACTCGCCGCCCGCATAGAGCGGCCGCAGGCCGCAGCCGGCGAGCAGCGGCAAACAGGCGATCAGCAGCAGCGGGGCGGCGCGCCGGATCATGCGACGATGTTCACCAGGCGATCGGGAACCACGATCACCTTGCGCGGCGGCTTGCCCTCCATCGCGCGCTGGACGTTGGCCGAGGCGAGCGCCGCGGCTTCCGCATCCTCGCGCGAGGTACCCTTGGCCATCGTCAGCGTATCGCGCAGCTTGCCATTGACCTGCACCGCGACGGTGACCTCGTCCTCGACCAGCAGCGCCGCGTCGACCTCGGGCCAGGGCGCGTCGGCGATCAGCCCGTCGCCGCCGTTGGCGGCCCAGGCTTCCTCGGCGATGTGCGGCACCATCGGCGCCACCAGCCGCATCAGCGTGCGGATCGCCTGGGTGCGCGAGGCGGAAGGGCCTGCCTTTTCGATCGTGCCGGTGAGCTCGTAGAGCTTGGCCACCGCCTTGTTGAACGCCAGCGCCTCGACGTCGGCGGCGATGCCGGCGATCGTCTGGTGCAGCTTGCGGTCGATCGCCTTGTCGGACCCTTGCGCGTCCGCCTGCTCGGCCAGGCCGTCGAACAGCCGCCACAGCCGCTGGACGAAACGCCACGAACCCTCGATGCCCGCCTCGCTCCACGGCAGGTCGCGCTCGGGCGGGCTGTCGGACAGCATGAACCACCGCACGGCGTCCGCGCCATATTGATCGACGATCGGACCCGGATCGACGGTGTTCTTCTTGGACTTGGACATCTTCTCGACGCGGCCGACCGTGATGGCCTCGCCCGTCGCGATCTCCACGCCGTCCTGCACTTCCGCCGGGCCCAGCCAGCGGCCGTCCGAAGACTTGTAGGTTTCGTGCGTCACCATGCCTTGCGTGAACAGGCCGGTGAACGGCTCGGCCACGTCGATCAGGCCGGTGCGCTTGAGCGCGCGCGTCCAGAAGCGGGCGTAGAGCAGATGGAGGATCGCATGCTCGACGCCGCCGATATACTGCCCGACGGGCAGCCACTGGGCGACGACATCCTTGTCGAACGGCTTGTCCTTGGGCTGGCTGGCGAAGCGGATAAAGTACCAGGACGAATCCGCGAAGGTGTCGAGCGTGTCGGTCTCGCGCCGCGCCGGCTTGCCGCAGTTCGGGCAGTCGACGTGCTTCCAGGTCGGATGGCGATCGAGCGGATTGCCGGGCACGTCGAAGCTGACGTCCTCGGGCAGCACCACCGGCAGCTGGTCCTGCGGGACGGGGACGGCACCGCAATCCTCGCAGTGGATGATCGGGATCGGCGTGCCCCAATAGCGCTGGCGGCTGACGCCCCAGTCGCGCAGGCGCCAGACGGTGGTGCCTTCGCCCCAGCCATCGGCTTCGCCGCGTGCGATCACCGCGGCCTTGGCGGCGTCCACGTCCATCCCGTCGAGGAAGTCGGAGTTCACCAGCGGCCCGCCGCCGGTATAGGCCTCGTCCCCGGCGAACAGCGGATCGCGGTGCTCGCCGTCGGCGACCACGCGGCGCACCGGCAGCTGGTACTTACGCGCGAAGTCCAGGTCGCGCTGGTCGTGCGCCGGCACGCCCATGACGGCGCCGGTGCCATATTCCATCAGCACGAAGTTGGCGATGAACACCGGCATCGGCAGCCCGGTGAACGGGTGCGTCGCGGTGGCGCCGGTGTCGTAGCCGAGCTTTTCCTGCGTCTCGATCTCGGCCGCGGTGGTGCCGCCCTGCTTGCAGCGATCGATGAACGCCTGTGCTTCGGGATCACGCGCGGCGGCGGCCTGGGCGATCGGGTGGTCGGCGGCGACCGCCACGAAGCTCGCGCCGAAGATCGTGTCGGGGCGCGTCGAGAAGACCTCGACCGGCTGGCCGTCCGACACCTGGAAGCGGATCTTCATGCCGCGGCTCTTGCCGATCCAGTTCTCCTGCATCAGCTTGACCTTGTCGGGCCACTGATCGAGCGTCTGGAGACCGTCGAGCAGCTCGTCGGCGAAGTCGGTGATCTTCAGGAACCACTGCGAGAGCTTGCGCTTCTCCACCAGCGCGCCCGATCGCCAGCCGCGGCCGTCGATCACCTGCTCGTTGGCAAGCACGGTCATGTCGACCGGGTCCCAGTTGACCGCCGATTCCTTGCGATAGACGAGGCCCGCCGCATAGAAATGCAGGAACAGCGCCTGTTCGTGGCCGTAATAGTCGGGCTCGCAGGTGGCGAGCTCACGCGTCCAGTCGAGCGCGAAGCCCAGGCGCTTCAACTGCGCCTTCATCGTGGCGATGTTGTCGCGCGTCCAGCCGCCGGGATGCACGCCCTTTTCCATCGCCGCGTTCTCGGCCGGCATGCCGAACGCATCCCAGCCCATCGGGTGGAGCACTTCATGGCCGGTCATGCGGCGGAAGCGCGCGAGCACGTCGCCCATGGTATAGTTGCGGACGTGGCCCATGTGGATGCGCCCCGACGGATAGGGGAACATCTCGAGCACATAGCTCTTGGGACGCGGGCTGTCGTCGCGGGCAGCGAAGGTGCGGCGTTCTTCCCACAGCTTCTGCCAGGCCGCATCCGCCTTCAGTGCATTGAAACGCGAGGCCATTGGACGGGTGCTTGCCTCAGCCGATCAGCGCGCCGCGGCGCAGGTCGCGCGCACGGGTCAGGATGATGTCTTCCAGCTTCTGGACGGTGGCGGCCTGGACGGGCGCCTCCACCCACTGGCCGTTCTGCTGCACCTGGCGCAGGGCGGCCACGCGCAGCGCATCGGCGCGCAGATCCTGGTCGAGGATGCTGACGGTCACCTTCATCCGCTCGGTGGGCGTGGCCGGATTGACGTACCAGTCGGTGACGATCACGCCGCCGTTCGAATCGGTCTGGAGCAGCGGCATGAAGCTCAGCGTGTCGAGGCTGGCACGCCACAGATAGCTGTTGACGCCGATGGTCGTCACCTGGGAGGCGGCGAGATCGGCCTTCAGATCGTCCTTGCGGCTGCCGCAAGCGGTGAGCGTGAGGGCAATCGCGAGCGGACCCAGGATCGCGGTGCGCAACGGGCGGATCATCGGCGTTTCCTTGGAAGAACGGAACATCGGCTGCTTCTATAGAGGGTCGCGGTGGCGCCGCAAGCGGCGTGGCCCCGGAGGCAGTACCGGGCGGCATGTGGGCGGATTGCAACAGTTCGCCGGAATCGTGTCCGGCCGGTGGCGACATGCAACCGAATCATGCTAGCGCACTTTTGAAGCGGGAGGAGAAACGGGGTGCTTACGATGCGCGCCATGGCTGGATTGGGGATCGGGGTGCTGAGCGCCGCCGGAGCCTTGATCGCGCCTGCGCTTGGTGCGCCGGAAGGCACACGTGCCGTGGCTTTCCGCCGTGCGGCCCCCGTCAGCAGCATCGGCGGCTTCACGCCCTCGTCCGCCGACCCCAAGCTCGCTGCAGTTCTCGCGCGCAGCGGGATCGACGGCAGCAGCTTCCGCTTTACGCCTTCGGAAGGCCAGCGCATCAGCAAGCGTGCCGTGACGGTCGCGGTGCGTGCGCGCACGCAGCCGGCTTCTGCTTCGGAACATGCGGCGGTTGACACCAACGTCGGCCCCACGCTGGCGCCTATCGCCTATAACCTCGGGACTTCGGTCGGCTGGAAACGTTTCGCCGCCGCCGGCGATCTCGCCAAGCTCGACCTGGGCGTGCAGCCGGGCAATCGCGATCGCATCGGTGCTGCGGTCGGCAAGGCGGCCCGTCGTACCAGCAGCGTGACCGTGGGCGGCGAAAAGCCGCTCGTCGATCAGGCCAAGCTGGTGGCGGATGTACCCAGCGCCTCGATCGACGTCGGGGGCTCCTATTCGCTGACTCGTCACTTCGACGTGACGGCGGGCGTGCGCTACAAGTCCGACAAGGACCGGCTCCTGCGGACCGAGGACACGCGTCGGGACAGCCAGGCGCTCTACGTGGGCACCGCCTTCCGCTTCTGATCCCGCCGGGCGCTACTGTGCCCAGGCGTCGATCGCAGCCCAGCCGTGAATGCGGAAGTGCGCGAGGCTTCGTGCGCGTCGGGCGTCCATGCCTCCCAGTGCGATCACCGGGACATCGGCGCCGCGAATTAGCAGGCCGAAGCGAACCCGTCCGAGTGCAGGCGCGCCCGGATGGGAGCGTGTCGCAAACACGGGCGACGCGAACACCGCATCCACCCGCGCCCTGCGTGCCGCCACCATGTCCCGCCGGTGGTGCACGGGGCGCGTCGTGAGGCCGTGTGTCCCGACCGCGGCCCGGCCACCATGCTGTCCGTCTGCCCCTCGCAACGCCGCGCCTGCGACCACGAGCACCAGCCGCCGGCGCCGTGCGATGCGCCGGACCCGGGCAAACAGCGCGGCGCGCTCTTGAGGGGGCAGCTGATAGTGGCGGAACACCACGCCCGCGCCGCGGGGCAGCCGTTCCAGCGCCTCCCATAGCGCCTCCCCCATTCGCGGATCGGTCATCAGCCATTGGCGGGGGAGGGGCTGGCGGGCACGCATCGCGCTACCTATAGCGCCGGCGATGACCACCGACGATGCCCCCCAGCGGCTGGCCGATGTGCGCGAGCGGATCGCGCGCGCCGAGCAGCTCGCCAAGCGCCCGGCCGGCGCCACCAGCCTGATCGCCGTCTCCAAGACGCACGAGGCGCCCCAGATCACCCCCCTGATCGCCGCGGGCCAGCGCGTATTCGGCGAGAACCGCGTGCAGGAGGCGCAAGCGAAATGGCCGGCGCTGCGCGAGGCGACACCCGACATCGAGCTTCACCTGGTCGGCCAGCTTCAGTCGAACAAGGCGGCCGACGCCGTGGCGCTGTTCGACGCGATCCATTCGGTCGATCGACTCTCGCTAGTCACGGCGCTTGCCCGTGCGATGGAGCGGCAGGACCGTCGCCCCGCCTGCTTCGTGCAGGTCGACATCGGCGACGAGCCGCAGAAGGGCGGCGTCGCGGTTCCCGAACTGCCGGCGCTGCTCGCCGAGGCCCGAAGCGCCGATCTGCCCGTGGTCGGGCTGATGTGCGTGCCGCCGTTCGATCTGGAGGCGGCGCCTTGGTTCGCGTTGCTCGCCAAGTTGGCGGACGACCACGGCCTGCCGGGGCTCAGCATGGGCATGTCCGGGGATTATGAGACGGCGGTGACGCTGGGCGCGACCCATGTGCGGGTCGGCACCGCTTTGTTCGGCGCGCGCTGATGCGATTCGACGCGATCCTGTTTGACTTCGACGGCGTGCTGCTGGAAAGCGAATGGGCGGGCAACCGCCACCTTGCCGACTATCTGACGGCCTCCGGCCACCCGATCGGCACCGAGGAGGCGATGGCGCGCTTCATGGGGCGTGCGGGCAAGGACTTCCTCGACCAGGTCGAGGCATTCCTGGGCCGCCCGATCCCGGCCGACTTCCACGAAGCGCGCGCCGCCGAGGATGCGCAGGCGGTGGCGGAGGGCATCGTCGAGGTCGCAGGCGCGGTGGCGTTCGTCCGCGCGCTGCCGCCTGAGCTGCCGCGCGCGATCGCCTCGTCGAGCTCGACGCGCTGGATCACCGCGCATCTCGATCACCTGGGGCTGCGCGATGCCTTCGGCGACAAGATCTTCAGCGGGCGCGAGCATGTCGCGCGCGGCAAGCCGGCGCCCGACCTCTACCTTTATGCGGCAAAGGCACTGGGGGTGCCGATCGAGCGGTGCGTGATCCTGGAGGATTCGCCGGTGGGCGCGACCGGTGCGGTGGCGTCGGGCGCGCACGTCATCGGCCTGTGCGCGGGCCAGCATTGCGGCGTCGGCCACCCCGACGTGCTGCGGGCGATCGGCGTCCAGGACATCGCCGCCGACTATGCCGAGGTCGCGCGCCTGATCGCCTGACGGGCGTAGGGCCGACATCCCGGTCTGGCAGCCTTCCCATTCGCGCAAGGCAGAGCCGCCGCAAAACAGCAATCGCGCTCCTGCGCAGGCGGTGACCCGGGGTTCCGGCGCGCTGCTTGGCTCTGGGGCCTCGCCTGCACGGGGACCTGGCAGTGGGCACCCTTTCTGTCATGCCAGCGAAGGCTGGCATCCATTCGCGCAACGTCCACGACTCTTGGGCGGAGCGCCAATGGATCCTGACGTTCGTCAGGATGACAGGGGCGATCGAGGCGGGCCGGAGCCCGCCTCACCATTATTTCACCGGGAAACCGCGGCGCTTGAACAGCGCCGTGACGTCGGGGTCGCGGCCGCGGAACGCGCGATAAGCCTGCTTGCGATCGGTCTCGTTGCCGGTCGACAGCAGCACCGTGCGGAAGCGGTCGGCGGTCGCCTTGTCCCACACGTTGCCGGTTTCGGTGAACGCCGCCCAGGTGTCGGCGTCCATCGTCTCCGACCACAGGTAGCTGTAGTAGCCCGCGCTATAGGCGTCGGACGAGAACAGGTGGTTGAACTGCGGCAGGCGGTGCCGCATCACCATCTCCTTGGGCATGCCAAGCTCGGCCAGCGTCTCGCGCTCGAACGCATCGATGTCGGTCACCGGCGTGTCGCGATCGTGCAGCTTCATGTCGACGATCGCCGACGACAGATATTCGACCGTGTCGAAGCCCTGGTTGAAGGTCGAGGACTTCTCGATCTTGTCCACCAGCGCCTGCGGCATCGCCGCACCCGTCTGATAATGCTTGGCGTAGCGGTCGAGCACGTCGCGGGTGAGCAGCCAATTCTCGTTGACCTGGCTGGGATACTCGACGAAGTCGCGCGGCGTGCCGGCGAGGCCGGGATAGCGCACGTCCTGCAGGAAGCTGTGGATGGCGTGGCCGAACTCGTGGAACAGCGTGGTCGCATCGTCCAGGCTGATGAGCGTCGGCTGGCCGGGCGCGCCCTTCACGAAATTATTGTTGTTCGACGCCAGGACGTTCCGGTGCCCGCCCAGCTCCTGCTGGCGGCGATAGGCCGTCGCCCAGGCGCCCGAGCGCTTGCCCGAGCGGGCATAGGCGTCGAAATAGAACACGCCGACATTGTGGCCATCGCGCTTGTCGGTGACGACAAAGGTGCGCACGGCCGGATCGAACACCGGGATCTGGCCCGTGTTCTCCTTGAAATCCAGGTCGTAGAGCCGGCCGGCGGCGTAGAGCGCGCCCTGGAGGATGTTGTCGAGCTGGAGGTAGGGCTTCACCTCGCTCTCATCCAGGTCGTACTTCGCCTTGCGCACCTTCTCCGCGTAGAAGCGATAGTCCCACGGCTCGATGGTCAACTTGGCGCCGCTCTGGTTGGCGAGCGCCTGCATGTCGGCGACCTCCTGGTGGACGCGCGCGACGGCGGCGGGCCACACGCGCATCATCAGCGACATGGCGTTGGCGGGCGTCTCCGCCATGGTGTCGTCCATGCGGTACCAGGCGTGGTTCTGGAAGCCGAGCAGCTTGGCGCGTTGCTGGCGGAGCTTAAGGATCTCGGCGATGGTCGCGTTGGTGTCGTTGGCACCGCCGTTGTCGCCACGGTTGACGAAGGCGCGCCACACCTTTTCGCGCAGGGCGCGGTCGGTGGCGTAGGTGAGCACCGGCGCCACCGAGGAGCGGGTATTGACGATCGCCCACTTGCCGGGGAGCTGGCGCTCGTCCGCTGCGGCCTTGAGCGAGGCGACGAAGCTGTCGGGAAGCCCGGCGAGCTGCTTCGCATCGTCGACGACGATCCAGGTCTCCTCGTCGGCCAGCACCTTCTCGCTGAAGCTGTTGTAGGCGACCGACAGCGCCTGGTTGAGCTGCGAGACCTGCGCCCGCTGCGCATCGGTGAGGAGGGCACCGCGGCGCACGAAGCTGCGATAGGTGCGCTCCAGGAGGCGCAGCTGCTGGGGATCGAGCTTCTGCTTGGCGCGGCTGTCGTACGCCGCCTTCACCCGCGCGAAGAGCTTGGGGTCGAGATAGAGCTCGTCGTAGAAGGCGGAGAGCTTGGGGCTCCACTCGCGGTCGATCGCCTGCACCTCCTTGGTGGCGAGGTTGCTCGAATAGACGCCCCACATCGATTCGACGCGGTCCATCGTGTCGCCGGCGAGTTCCATCGGCTCGATCACGGTCTGGAAGGTCGCAGGCCGCTTGTCGTCGCGAATCTTGAGCACGTCGCGGCGAAGCTCGGCCATCGCCACCGGAAAGGCGGCGGGGAACATCGCCGGCGTCACCTTGTCCCAGGGCGGCACGCCGCCATAGGGGCCGCTCCAGGGGGCGAGCAGCGGGGTCGCATCGACGGAAGTCGCAGCGGCGGAAGTCTGCGCCATGGCGGCTCCTGCAGGGGAAAGGGCAAGGATCGTGGTCGCGGCCAGAACGGCGCGCAGGCGTGCGGTCATCAGGGGCTCCGATATGGGATCGCGGGCGAGCCTAAGCATCGGGAAAAGAATGGCAAGCCGGCGCCCGCGCAGAAGCTATGCGATGGCGGTTGACTCGGAGCGGCATTAGAACAGAATAGGAACATATCGAGTCCCTGCGAGTCCTAGCTGTTGTCGTGACCCATGCTCAAGCCCCTGTTCTGGACGCCTTGCGCGCGCAGCTGCGCGCCATCGAGTGCGGCCGCTATCGCCGGCGCGAGGTGCTGCCGTTCGGCGTGCCGGCGCTCGACGCGGTGCTGGCCGGAGGCGGGCTGGCGCTCGACGCGCTGCACGAGGTGGCGGGGGCTGGGCCCGACATGGCCGACGATTGTGCGGCGACGCTGTTCCTGGCGGGAATCGCTGCGCGCGCCTGGGGCCCGGTGCTGTGGGTGGTGCGGCGTCGCGACCTGTTCGCGCCGGGGCTTGCCCAGGTCGGGCTGGGGCCGCACCGCGTGCTCTATGCCGAGGCGGCCGACGATGCCGAACTGCTCCAGCTGATGGAGGAAGGGCTGCGCCACCGCGGGCTGGGCGCGGTGATCGGCGAGGCCAAGCGCGTGCCGATGACCGCCACCCGCCGGCTGCAGCTGGCGGCCGAGGGCGGGCGCACCATCGCGCTGCTGCTGCGCCGGCACGGGCGGGCGGGGGACGATCCGCTGGCGGTGCCCTCGGCGGCGGTGACGCGCTGGCGGGTCGCGGCCGCGCCCTCGACGCCGCTGCCGGTGGCTGGCGTCGGCCGCGCCCGCTGGAAGCTTTCGCTCGCCCGCCAGAAGGGTGGCGAGCCCCACGACTGGACCGTGGAGGCATGCGATGAAACGGGTCGCTGCGCTCTACCTGCCCGACTGGTCGATCGACCGGCTGCGGCAGGCAGAGCGAACCGCCGCGCCGCCTGAGGCGGGGCGCCCGGGTCCTGCTCTCGCGGCGATCGGCCGGGTTGCCGAGGCCGAACGCGCCAACCAGTGCTCGGTCCCCAAGGAAGGCGGCTGGCGCCCTGGCGCGCGTTGGGCGCGGGCGGAAGTGGAGGCTGCGATCGAGCAGCTCCCCACGCACCAGCGCCCGCCCCAGCGGGAACTGGGCCGTACCAGCGTGGCTGCGGACAATCCGTTCAAGGCGGAACGACCGAAGGACGTCCATCGCCAGGGTCGCCCGCTTGACGCCTCGCCCGCATCCGCCGCCTGGGCTGCGGATGCCGGGGCCGTGGACCGGGCGATCGCCGCGCTGCCGCTGCACCAGCAGCCGCCGTTTCGCGAGCTCAGCCGCCGGTCGGAGGTGATGGACCATCCGTTCAAGGCGATGCCGCCGGACGAGGGCGGGTGCAGCCATCACGCGCTGGCGCAGCCGCAGGCGTTTCCCCGGTCGGACCGGCCGACGCTGGCGCAGATGGCGGCGATGCCGGCGGTGCAATATCCGGGCGAGGGGCCGCACCCGGACGCGCATGGCCGCGAGCCGATCGCGGGCTATGCCGCCGCAGGCCGCTTCTTCCAGACCGGGCGGACGCTCGGCGATCTGGTCGCCCGGGTGTGCGTGGAGGAAACGGTCGGCAGCCTTGTGCCGGTACGCGATGCCGTGCCGCTGGTCACGGCCGCTCGCCAGGGAGGGCGCGTGGCAATTGCGGCGGCGTCTCCGGCGGCGCAGGCGCTGGGGCTGCGGCCGGGCATGGCGCTGACCCAGGCGCGCGCGCAGGTGCCTGAACTGCAGGTGCGCGATGCCGATCCTGCCGGCGACCGCGCCGATCTGCGCCGGCTGGCGATGCTGCTCGCGCGCCGCTGGACGCCGGTGGTCGACCTGTCGGATCGCGACGGGCTGCTGCTCGACCTGACGGGCGTCGCGCATTTGCATGGGGGCGAGGCGCGCATGGCACTGCGGCTGGTGCGGCTGCTCGCGCGCCATGGCGTCCACGCCTGCATGGGCGTGGCCGATACCGCCGGGGCTGCCTGGGCGCTGGCGCGGCATGGCCGGGGTGCCGTGCGGATCTGCCCGCCCGGCGCCCAGATCGAGGCGCTGGACCCGCTGCCGGTCACGCTGTTGCGGCTTCCGGAAAACGCGATCGAACTGCTCGCCCGGCTGGGCGTGACGACCGTCGGCCAGCTGCGGGCACTGCCGCGCGGGCAGCTGGCGCGGCGGTTCAGCGATGCGGTGCTTGCGCGCCTGGACCAGGCGCTGGGCACGCGGGCCGAGCCGCTCGACCCGGTCGTGCCGCCCGAACGCATCCAGGTCGACCAGCGCTTCGCCGAGCCGATCGCCACCGCCGAGGCGATCGCCCACTGGCTGGGCGAACTGGTGCCCAGGCTGGTGGCGGCGTTGCGTGAAGGTGGCCTGGGCGCGCGTCAGGTGGAGCTGGTGCTCGACCGCGTCGACGGCGTGCCGCAGCGGGTGCGCATCGGGCTGGCGCGCGCCAGCCGCGACGGCGCGCATCTGCTGCGGCTGCTCGGGCGGCGGATCGAGACGGTGGAGCCGGGCTATGGCATCGATGCGATGGCGCTCCACGTGCGCCGCGCCGAGCCGCTGGGCGCAGAGACGCTGGGGGCTGCGCTGGTCGAGGAGACGCCGCCCGATCTGGGGCCGCTGGTCGACCGCATCGTCAACCGCATCGGCGCGCAGCGGATGTGGCGGGTGGCGCCGGTGGAGAGCGACGTGCCCGAACGCTCGATGGCGTGCACCGCGCCGCTCGATACGGCCGTCGCCGCGGAGCCGACGCTGCGCGAGGACGACGTCCGCCGGCTCGACGGGCGGGGGACCGACCACCCTTGGCACGCGCGCTGGCCGCGACCGGTGCGGGTGCTGCGCCGGCCCGAGCGGCTCGATCATGTCATGGCCGAACTGCCCGACCAGCCGCCGCGGCGTTTCACCTGGCGCGGGGTGCCCCATGTGGTGGTGCATGCCGACGGGCCGGAACGGATCGCGGGCGAATGGTGGCGGCGCCCGGCCGAGCGGGATGCGGTGCGCGACTATTTCCGGGTGGAGGACGAGCACGGCCACCGCTTCTGGCTGTACCGCAGCGGGGATGGCCTGCGCGGGGAGACGGGCGACCTCAGCTGGTGGCTCCAGGGCATGTTCGCATGACCTATTCGGAGCTTCAGGTCACCACCCACTTCTCGTTCCTGCGCGGCGCGTCGTCGGCGGAGGAGCTGTTCGGTACTGCGTCCGAAATGGGCATGCCGGCGCTGGGCATCACCGACCGCAATTCGGTGGCGGGCATCGTTCGCTCGCTGGTCGCCGCCCGTGAGGTGAGCGAGCAGGGCAATCCGATCCGGCTGGTGGTCGGGTGCCGGCTCGATCTCGTCTCCGGTGCGTCGCTGCTGGTCTGGCCGGAGGATCTGGCGGGCTGGTCGCGGCTCACCCGGCTGCTGACGCTGGGCAAGAAGCGCGCCGACCCGCAACACGGCGAAAAGGGGCAGTGCTTCCTCCACTGGGACGATCTGGCCGATACGCAGGGGCTGGTCGGATCGCTCGTGCCCGGCATCGACGGTGTACGCGAGGACGAACTGCGCTGGATGGCCGACCTGTTCGGGTCGGACCGCGGCCATGTCTGCCTGACCTATCACCGCCGGCCGGGCGACCGGCTGCGGCTGCACCGCACGGCAGAGGATGCGGCACGCTTCGGCTTGCAGCCGCTCGCCACCGGCGACGTGCTCTACCACAAGCCCGAACGCCGTATGCTGCAGGATGTGGTGACGGCGATCCGCTGCAAATGCACCATCGACGACCTCGGTCTCCGCCGGGAACGGTCGGCCGATCGCTGCTTCGTGCCGCCCCGCACGATGGAGCGCCGCTTCGCCGATCTGCCGGAGGCGATTCACGCCGGCGCGGCGATCGTCGAGCGCTGCACCTTCTCGCCGACCGAACTGAGCTACCGCTATCCGGACGAGATCGTGATGCACGGCCGCACGCCGCAGGAAGCCTTGGAGCAGCTGGCGCGCAAGGCGCTGGACGCGCTGTTCCAGAAGCCGCCGTTCCATGGGCGGCCGGACCAACGCTACATCGACAAGCTCGACTATGAGCTCGAGCAGGTCAGGCTGATGGACTATGCGGCCTATTTCCTGACCGTCAATTCGATCGTCACCTATGCCCGCGCGCAGGACATCCTGTGCCAGGGTCGCGGTTCTGCAGCCAATTCGGTGATCTGCTATGTGCTCGGCATCACCTCGATCGACCCGGTCGAGCACCAGCTGCTGTTCGAACGGTTCATTTCCCCCAATCGCGGCGAACCGCCCGATATCGACGTCGATTTCGAGCATGAGCGGCGCGAGGAGGTGATCCAGTGGATCTACCAGACCTATGGCCACGACCATGCCGCGCTGACCGCGGTGGTCAGCCGCTTTCGCGCACGCGGTGCGGTGCGCGAGGTTGGTAAGGCGCTCGGGTTGCCGGAGGACATGACCGGTGCGCTCGCCGGGCAAGTGTGGGGCTGGTCGAGCGAGGGCGTGGCCGACGCGCATGTCGATGCGCTCAACCTCGACCGTTCCGATCCCCGGCTGGCACTGACGCTGGAGCTGGCGCGCGAGCTGATCGGCACGCCGCGCCACCTGTCGCAGCATCCCGGCGGCTTCGTGCTGGCGCGCGACCGGCTCGACGGGCTGGTGCCCGTAGAGCCCGCCGCCATGGCCGATCGCTGGGTGGTGGAGTGGGAGAAGGAGGACATCGAGGAACTGAATTTCATGAAGGTCGATATCCTCGGCCTCGGCATGCTCGGCTGCATGCGGCGCGCGTTCGACCTCTTGGGCGAGCACAAGGGTCTGGCGCTGACGCTCGCCTCGCCCGAGCTGCAGAAGGAGGATCCGGCGACCTTTGCGATGATCCAGCGCGCCGACACGCTGGGCGTGTTCCAGATCGAGAGCCGCGCCCAGATGGCGATGCTGCCGCGGATGCTGCCGGAGACCTTCTACGACATCGCCATTCAGGTCGCGATCGTCCGCCCCGGCCCGATCCAGGGCGACATGGTGCATCCCTATCTCAAGCGGCGCGAGCAGAAGCGGCGGAATCCCGGTATCGAGTTCGACTATCCGAGCCCGCGGCTGAAGGCGGTGCTGGAAAAGACGCTGGGCGTACCGCTGTTCCAGGAACAGGCGATGAAGGTCGCGATCGAGGGTGCGGGCTTCACGCCCGCGCGCGCCGACGAGCTGCGCAAGGCGATGGCGACCTTCAAATATACGCAAGGGGTCGGCCAGTTCCGCGAGGAGCTGATCGCCGGGATGAACAAGAACGGCATCTCCGAAGGCTTCGCCGATCGGCTGGTGAAGCAGATCGAGGGCTTCGGCAGCTATGGCTTTCCCGAGAGCCACGCGGCGTCGTTCGCCAAGATCGCCTATGCGTCGTCGTGGATGAAGTGCCACCATCCCGACGTGTTCTGCGCGGCCCTGCTCAACGCACAGCCGATGGGGTTCTACGCGCCCGCCCAGATCGTGCGCGATGCGCGCGAGCACGGCGTGGAGGTGCGGCCGGTGTGCATCAACGACAGCCGCTGGGACACGCGGCTGCTGGGCGCGGCCGCGACCGGTCTTTCCCCAGAAGCGGCGGCGGCGATGCGCCTGCCGCTGCGGCTGGGGTTCAAGGTGGTGCACGGCCTGTCCAACGCCGATGCCGCGCGGCTGGTGATCGCGCGCGGCGAGGTGCCGTTCACCTCGGTCGAGGATGCATGGCGGCGATCGGGCGTGCCGCTTGCCGCGCTAGAGAAGATCGCGCGCGCGGACGGGTTCCAGGCGCTGGGGCTCGACCGGCGCCAGGCGCTGTGGGCGATCAAGGGGCTGGCGGCCGAGCCGCTGCCGCTGTTCGCCGCGGCCGACGCGCGCGCAGGCGGGCTGACGCCGGAAGTGGCGGAGGCGCCGGTCACGCTCGAACCGCTCACCGCCGGCCGCGAGGTGGTGGAGGATTACCGCGCCACCCAGCTGTCGCTGCGTGCACATCCGCTCACCTTCCTGCGTGGCGAACTGGACGGCGAGGGCGTCGTGCCCTGCAAGGCGCTCGGCTCGCTCAAGGACGGGCGGAGGGTCGAGGTGGCCGGCGTGATCCTGGTCCGCCAGAAGCCGGGCAGCGCCAAGGGCGTGCTGTTCATCACCATCGAGGATGAGACCGGCGTCGCCAACGCGATCCTGTGGCCCGACCGGTTCGAAAAGCAGCGGCGCACTGTCATGTCGGCGGCGATGGTATCGATCGTCGGCCGGGTGCAGCGCGAGGGAGAGGTGATCCACGTCATCACCGACCGGATCGTGGACCGCACCCCGATGCTGCGCAGCGTCGGCGACCTCGATCTGCCGCGCCTGACCGGCCGCGGCGATGGCGCCACCCACGGCAGCGGCCCTGATCCGCGCGATCCGCGGGAGCCGGCGGTGTGGAAGCCGCGCTCCCATTATCACCCGCCGTTCCGGACCGGCTGCGATCCCGAGGATGCGATTCCGATCCGCTCGCGCGACTTCCATTAGGCGAATCGACGTCCGGCAACTTCCCGCTCGTCCCGACAAGCTCGATCGCTATTCGAGACGAACGGAAGAGGGCGCGGATGCTAGCCGCCGCCGCTGCCCGCGCGTAAGCCGCGGCGCATGGAGTTCGCCTTCGAAACGCTCGCCTTTCTCGCCGGCATAGCCTTTCTTGCCGGTACCATCGACGCACTGGCCGGCGGGGGCGGGTTGCTGACGCTGCCGGCGATGCTGGCGGCCGGCGTGCCGCCGGTGGCGGCGCTTGCCACCAACAAGCTGCAGAGCACGATCGGCACCGCGTCCGCCTTTTTCACCTTCTGGCGGGCCGGTCACGTCGATCTCTGCCAGTTCGCGGTGCCGGCGCTCGCCGCCTTTGTCGGCTCCGCGCTCGGCGCCACGGCTGTCCAGCATGTCAGTTCCACCTTTCTGGCGGCCTTCATGCCGGTGCTGCTGATCGCGATGGGCCTCTACTTCCTGCTGGCGCCACCGATGAGCCAGGTCGATCGCCATGCGCGTCTGGGCAAGCCGGGAATCACCCTGATCGTCGCCGGCATCGGCTTCTACGACGGCTTCTTCGGGCCCGGGACGGGATCCTTCCTGACCCTGGCGCTGGTCGCGCTGGGAGGCTTGGGGCTGGTCCGCGCGATCGCCAATACCAAGCTGCTCAACCTGTCCACCAATGTCGCCGGCCTGCTCGCCATGATCGCCGGAGGCCATGTGCTGTGGCAGCTCGGCGCGGCGATGGCGCTCGCCAACGTGGCCGGCAACCAACTGGGCGCGCGCCTGGCGATCCGCTTCGGCGGCGCGGGCGTGCGCCCGTTGCTGGTGCTCATGTCCGCGGCCCTGACCTTCAAGTTGCTGGCGGACCCCGCCAACCCGCTCTGGACCCTGTTCTAGATTGCCGGCGCGGCTGCCGCATATCCGCCAATATTCGTGACGCCGCCGGAACCTTCCGCCTGCTTGCGAGTCCTTGCTTCAACAGGCCCGACAGGGGGTCGAAATGGAGGGACAAATACAATGGGCGTCATTATTTGGCTTATCGTCGGCGGCGTCGTGGGTTGGCTGGCCAGCCTGGTCATGCGCACCGATGCACAGCAGGGTATCATCCTGAACGTGGTCGTCGGCATCGTCGGCGCCTTCATCGCCTCGCTGATCTTCGGCCAGAACATCAACGACGGCGTCACCGTGACATCGTTCATCACCTCGCTGGTCGGCGCGATCATCTTGCTGGCGATCGTGAACCTGATCCGTCGCGGAACCGTTCGCTAAACAGCGATCTTCGGATCCAAAAAAAAGGGCCGTCCCTCGCGGGGCGGCCCTTCTTCCATGTGATGGAAACGATCAGCGGAGCAGGAAGCGGACCGTCACATTTGCGGTGATATCCTGTTCGCCGGCGACCATCGGCGTCGAATCGGCCGCGACCGACGCCATGCGGGCCTGGACCATCACCGGCGGTGGCGCGGAGGGCACATCGCCTTCTGCAATGGTCAGGATTCGGTCGACCCGGAGCCCCGCTGCCTTGGCATAGAGTTCGGCGCGCGCGCGTGCCCTGGCGATGGCGTCGGCCCGTGCCTCGTCGAGCGCCTGGTCCGCGGCGTCGACCGAGAGATCGGGGCCCTGGATCTGGTTGGCGCCCTCCGCCACCAGCGCGTCGAGGATGGCGCCGCTCTTCGCAATGTCCCGGAACCGCACCGATACCTGGTTGGACGCCTGATAGCCCGTGATGACCGGCGGCACGTTCTCCGCATAGCGGTATTGCGGCTGAAGCCCGATCTGGGCGGTCTGGATGTCGCGCGGGGCGACGCCTGCCTTGCGGAGCGCGGCCACGACGCGGTTCATGCGGGTGGCATTTTCCTGGAGGGCGGCCGCAGCGGTCGCCGCCTGCGTCACGACGCCTGCGCGCAACGTCGCCACGTCGGGTACGCGCGTCGCCTTCCCCTGGGCGACCACGTCCAGCAGCGTCGCGTCCAGCAAGACCGGGGCAGGAGCAACCTGCTGTGCGGCGGCCGGCACCGCGACGCCGGCAATGCCCGTGGCCAGAACGGCGGCGAGAACAGGAAGGCTGCGCATCAACGTTTTTCTCCAACATGACTTGGGGGCGTGCCCCCGATGGTGGTCGTCTCCTGCCTCTTCCCCGGACAACGCAAGCTGAACGCCGGTTTCACTTGCGAGCGGACGTGCCAACGGGCAATCCGCGGGCGACCGGGTGCCCTTGAGGTGAGTGACCTATTACTATAATACAGTAAGGCAGATGGCCGGTCGGGGGAGTGGGTATAGATGGAGTATGAGGCGAAGGCGATCGACGGGGAGGATCGCCCTCAGCTGAGCGGCCCTGAGGCGCCGTCGCGTCGCCGCCGCAAATGGATCATCGCGGCTGCGGTCCTGCTGCTGCTCCTGCTGGTCGCGTGGGTCGCGTTCGGTCGCGGCGACGAGGAGGGCGCAGCCGCGGCCGGCGCGCAGCCCGCAGGCGACTCGCAAGTGCCGACCGTCAGCGTGATGGTGCCCGGGCGGGAGTCGATCCAGGCGGTGGTCACCGGCACCGGTTCGCTTGCCGCACGCCGGGAAATGCCGATCGGGGTGGCCGGCGAGGGCGGCGAAGTCACGCGCGTTCTGGTCGAACCCGGCAGCTGGGTGGGCCAGGGGCAGGTGCTCGCCAGCGTCGATCGCTCCGTTCAGGCGCAGACCGCCGAATCGCTGCAGGCGCAGGTGCGCGTCGCGCGCGCCGACGCCCGCATTGCGCAGAGCGAGCTGGATCGGTCGCAGCAGCTGCTCGGCCGCGGGTTCGTGTCCCAGGCCGACATCGACCGCAAGACCGCAACGCGCGACGCGGCGCAGGCGCGGGTGCGTGTCGCCGAGGCGCAGCTGGCCGAGACCCAGGCGCGCAACCGCCGACTCGACATCCGCGCCCCGGCCGCCGGGCTGGTGCTGACCCGCAGCGTCGAACCCGGGCAGATCGTCTCGTCCGGAAGCGGCACGCTGTTCCGCATGGCGATGGGCGGGCAGATGGAAATGCGCGCGCGGCTTTCCGAAACTGACGTGGCCCGCGTGCGCGTGGGCGTGCCGGCCGAAGTGACGCCGGTGGGCTCGACCGCAACCTTCCGCGGCGAGGTGTGGCAGGTCTCGCCCGTGATCGACCCCGATACGCGGCAGGGCACCGTTCGCATCGCGCTGTCCTACGACCCGGCGCTGCGGCCTGGCGGCTTCGCCACCGCGCGCATCCTGTCGGGTGCGCGCGCCGCGCCGCTCCTTCCCGAATCGGCGGTGCTGAGCGACGGGAAGGGCAATTACGTGTATGTTCTCGACGACAAGAATCGGGCGCAGCGGCGTGCGGTGACGGTCGGCCAGGTATCGGACGCGGGCGTTGCCATCGCCGACGGGCTCAGCGGCACCGAGCGGGTGGTGGTGAGCGCGGGCGCCTTCCTGAACCCAGGGCAGAAGGTCAATCCGACGCTGCGCAAGACGGGACGCTAACGCCATGGGCTTCCGCAACATCTCCGCCTGGTCGATCCGCAACCCGATCCCGCCGCTGGTGCTGTTCATTGCGCTGACGATCGCGGGCCTGGTCAGCTTCATGCGGATGGACGTCAACCAGGACCCGGACATCGAGTTTCCGGTGGTGATCGTCGTCATCAACCAGCCGGGGGCTGCGCCCACCGAGCTGGAGACGCAGATCACCCAGCGGGTCGAGGCGGCGGTGCGCAGCATCCAGGGCATTGACGAGATTAATTCGGAAGTCAGCGAGGGCAATTCCACCACCATCGTCCAGCTCGACATCGGCACGCCGATCGACCGCGCCGTCACCGACGTGCGCGAGGCGGTGAACCAGATCCGCAGCGAGTTGCCCGAAGGCATCCTGGAGCCACAGATCTATCGCGCCAACACCACCGACAAGGACCTGGCGAGCTGGACCGCGATCGCCAACGACATGACGGAGGAACAGCTCAGCTGGTACGTCGACAACACGGTCGCCAAGGAACTGCTGTCGATCGACGGCATGTCGACGGTGGAACGCGTGGGCGGCGTCGACCGCGAGATCCGCGTGATCCTGGACCCGGCGCGCCTGCAGGGCATGGGCATCACCGCCAGCCAGGTGAACCAGGCGCTGCGCCAGGTGAACATCAACGCCGCCGGCGGCCGCGCCGAGATCGCCGGCCAGGAACAGTCGGTGCGCGTGCTGGGCAACGCCGCCACCGCCTATGAGCTCGGCCAGACGCAGATCGCGCTGGGGGGCGGCCGCACGGTGCGGCTGGCCGACATCGCCGAGGTGCGCGACGCCTATGCCGAGCAGCGCTCGGCGGCCGCCTACAACGGCCGGCGCGTGCTGTCGTTCGACATCAAGCGCGCCAAGGGGGCGTCCGACGTCACCGTCTTCCACGAGGCGGAAAAGCGGCTGAAGGCGCTGGAGGAGCGCAATCCGCAGGTGCGCTTCGCGCTGCTGTCGGACAGCGTGAAGTACACCGAGATCCAGTATGAATCCGCGATCCACGCGATGATCGAGGGCGCCGTGCTGGCGGTGGTGATCGTGTTCCTGTTCCTGTGGGACTGGCGCGCGACGCTGATCTCGGCACTGGCGATCCCGCTGTCCGCCATCCCAACCTTCTGGTTCATGGACCTGATGGGCTTCTCGCTCAACCAGATGACGCTGCTCGCACTCAGCCTGGTGGCGGGCGTGCTGGTCGACGACGCGATCGTGGAGATCGAGAACATCGTCCGCCACATGCGCATGGGCAAGAGCGCCTATCAGGCGTCGATCGATGCCGCCGACGAGATCGGCCTGGCGGTGCTCGCCACCACCATGGCGATTGTCGCGGTGTTCCTGCCCGTCGGCCTGATGCCGGGCATCGCCGGCCAGTTCTTCAAGAACTTCGGCCTGACCGTCGTCGCCGCGGTGCTGATGAGCCTGGGCGTGGCGCGCATGATCACGCCGATGATCGCCGCCTACTTCCTCAAGGGCCACGGCCATGTCGACAAGCCCGACGGCTGGGCGATGCGCGCCTATATGGGGACGCTCCGCTGGACCCTGAAGCATCGCTGGACGGCGGTGGTGGCGAGCATCGGCGCCTTTGCCGGCACCTTGTTCATGTTCTCGATCCTACCGGCGACCTTCCAGCCGCCGCAGGACCGCGACCGCTCGACCGCGATGATCGAGATGGTGCCGGGCACGACGCTCGAGCAGACCGCGCGCGTCGTGAAGCAGGTGGAGGAGATCCTGCGCGCGCAGCCGATTGTGACCTCGGCCTATTCGACCACCATGGTCGGCAGCGGCCGGGTAAGCGTCGAACTTGCCGAAGACCGCAAGATGACCAGCACCGAGTTCGAGCGTGGGCTGGCGCCGCGGTTGAGCGCAATCCCTGATGCGCGAGTGGCATTCCGATCGCAGTTCGGCTGGGGATCGAACAATCGCGACGTGTCGATCGTGCTGGGCGGCGACGATCCCGTGCTGCTCAACGAGACGGCGAACAAGCTGGTCCAGGAGATGGCCGGGCTGAAGACGATCGTCGCGCCCCGCATCAGCGGTGATCTGCAGCGACCCGAGTTGGTGATCCGCCCGCGGCTCGACCTGGCCGCCAGCCTGGGCGTCACCACCAGTGCGCTGTCCAACGCGATCCGCATCGCGACGCTGGGCGACATCGACCAGAACAGCGCCCGTTTCTCGCTGTCCGACCGCCAGATCCCGATCCGGGTTGCGCTGTCGGAGGATTCGCGCACCCAGCTGTCGACGATCCAGAACCTGCCCGTGCCCACCAGCAGCGGCGGATCGGTGCCGCTGAGCGTGGTTGCGGAGATCGGCTTCGGTGCCGGTCCGACCAAGATCGAGCGGGTCGACCAGCAGCGCCAGCTGGTGGTCGGGGCCGATCTGGCGCCCGGCGTCGTCAACAGCGACGCGATGAAGCAGATCCATGCGCTGCCCACGATGCAGAAGCTGCCGATCGGCGTGCGCGAGCTGACGCTGGGCCAGGCCAAGTGGCAGACGGAGATGATCCAGAACTTCATCATCGCCGTGATCTCGGGGCTGCTGCTGCTGCTGGCAGTGCTGGTGCTGCTCTACAAGCGGCTGATGCCGCCATTCGTGAACATTGGCTCGCTGCTGCTGGCGCCGCTCGGGGGGCTCATCGCGCTTTGGGTCACCGGCCATCCGGTCTCCATGCCGGTCTATATCGGTCTGCTGATGCTGCTCGGCATCGTCGCCAAGAACTCGATCCTGCTGATCGACTTCGCACTGGAGGAGATGGCCAAGGGCGTCGACAAGTCCGCCGCCATCCTCGACGCCGGCCACAAGCGCGCGCAACCGATCGTCATGACCACCGTCGCGATGGTGGCTGGCATGGTGCCGACGGCGCTGGCGCTGACCGGCGACGCATCGTTCCGAGCCCCGATGAGCATCACGGTCATCGGCGGCTTGGTGCTGTCGACCATGCTGACCCTGCTGATCGTGCCGGCCACCTTCAGCCTGGCGGTGGGCGTGGAGCGCTGGGTCGGGCCGCGGCTGTCGCGGCGGCTGCTGACCTATCGTCCGGGTGACGAGATCCCCGGCCAGACCGTGATCGATCACAAGCCGGGCGGACACATCGGCTATCACGGCAAGGGGCAGGAGGGGCCGGCTCCGGCCGAGTGATCGGTGGGGGCTGTCCGAGCGCACGCGCCGGCGCCGACGCCCCTCACCTGAGGCGTCACCCTGAACTTGTTTCAGGGTCCATCTTTCCACCTGCGACGGCGCTGCTGAGGCGCGGTGGATGCTGAAACGAGTTCAGCATGACGATGGGCTGGAGGCCGAGGAGAGATCGGCCGGGGTGCTTTCGTTGGCCGCGGACGTGCAAGCGGGCGGATACGGGCGCATCGACCCCGCCGCGTGTTGCGCGACGGGCTTGAACCTTCCCCGCTTTCGGGGATTGTTTCACGCATGACCCTGTTCGCGCGCGTTCCCGGCAGCGGGGGCGCCGTCCCTCCCGCGCTCACCCGCATGCGCCGCCTCGCCACCGCCATGCTCGTGGTGATGGCGCTGCTGTTCTTTGCCTCCCGCGCGCTGGAGGCGCGGCACCCGGCGTGGGGCTTCGTCCAGGCCTTTGCCGAGGCGGCCATGGTCGGCGGCCTGGCGGACTGGTTCGCGGTGACCGCCTTGTTCCGCCATCCCCTGGGGCTGCCGGTTCCCCACACCGCCATCATCCCCCGCAACAAGGACCGGATCGGCGACACGCTGGCGCTCTTCCTGCGCGACAACTTCCTGACCGCGCATGTCGTCGCCCGGCGCATGCGGCGGCTGGACGTTGCTGCGGTAGTCGGGCGTTGGCTCGCCAATCCCGTGGGCGGGGAAGGGCGGCTGCGCCACGGCGCCTCCCGCCTTGCGGCCAGCCTGATCCAGTCCTTCGACCAGCAGCGGCTGGGGGGCATGGTGAAGGGTGCGATCGCCAATCGCCTGCGATCGACCGAGGTGGCCCCGCTGTTGGGCCAGGCGATCCAGGCGGCCATCGCGGAGGATCGCCACGTGCCGTTGATCGACGGCATGATCCGCTTCGTGGCGCGCGCCGTCGACGCGAACGAGCAGGTGATCCGCGCGATGGTGCACGACCGGGCCGGATCGATCCTGCGCTGGACCGGGCTCGATGAAACGCTTGCCAACAAGATCCTCGACGGCCTGCACAAGCTGGCCGACGACATCGCCGCCGACCCGCAGCATCCGCTGCGCGCCAAGGCGGAGGAGGGGCTCGCCAAGCTCGCGGCCGACCTCCAGTCCGACCCGGCGCTCCAGGCGCGGGTCGAGCAGTTCAAGGAGGACATGATCGGCAACCCCGCGCTGCAGCGCTGGCTGGACGGCATGTGGGAGCGCAGCCGCGCCGCGCTGCTGCGGCTGGTGCGCGATCCGGACCGGGCGATGGCGGGCGGCATGGGCGATGCGCTGCGCCAGCTTGGCGAGACGCTGCAGCGCGACCCGCGGCTGGCCCGCACCATCAACCGCTTCGTGCGCCGCGCGGCCGTCGGAACCGTTGCCGACTATGGCGACGCGATCGTGCGGCTGGTTTCGGACACAGTACGCGGCTGGGACGCGCGCACCATCACGGGTCGCCTCGAGAATGCCGTCGGCCGCGACCTTCAGTATATTCGGATCAACGGCACGCTTGTGGGCGGTCTGGTCGGCCTGTGCATCCACAGCATCGACGTGCTGCTGTGAGGACCGTGCGCATCTGGGCTCAGGCTGCCCAGTCTAGAATGCGCCACCCCCGCGCCTTGGCGAGCAGGCGCAGCGGCGCATGGGCATTGACCGCCACCGGCTCGTCGGACCACTCGAACACGGGCGCGTCGGACACATGATCGCTATAGAAGCGGACATGGGTGTCCTCGCGCCGCAAGCCCTGGGACGCATACCAGGATTCGATCATCCGCAGCTTGCCGGGACCGTAGCAGTTCTCGCCGTCGATGCGGGGCAGCAGCGCGCCGGCCTCACTCAGTTTCGAATCGGTGGCGATGACATGGTCGAAGCCGAGCCGCGCCGCGATCTCGGCCGCGTAGAAGCGATAGGAGGCGGTGGCGAGCACCAGGGTGCGCCCCTCGGCCCGGTCCGACTCGATCTGCCTCACTGCATCGGCAAAGACGCCCTTTGTGAGCGTCCGGTCGGCAAAGCGGTGGGAGAGCGTCCTGAGCGTCTCCGCCGGGACGGTGCGGCCGAGCATCAGCCGGTGGGTGAGTTCCTTCAGTCGACCGCGGCTGTAGAGCTTGCTGGCATAGCCGGCTGCGAGCAGCACGGCGAGCGGCAGCAGCGCCACCCGCCAGCGCTGGCGGCCCTCGAGCGTGTGGAGAAGAAAGGGAGTCCAGGTACCCGCGCGGGTGATGGTCCGGTCCATGTCGTAGATTGCGAGACGATGCATTGCTGCGTCTCTGCAAGCTGGCGCCTTGCCGTTCCAGAGGAAATCGCCGATGGAGCATGGCGATGACTGTGGCCGTCGACTTTGCCCCTGATCCGCAGGACCAGCGCGTGCTGCGGTTCACCGGGGAACTCACCCTCGCGCGGCTCGGGAGTCTTTCCGATCGCCTGGATCAATATGACGGTGCGGTCGACCGGATCGATCTTTCGGGGGTGCAGCGGATCGACACGGTCGGCGCGTGGGTCGTGCATCGCTTCGCCGCGACCCGCGACGCGAAGATCGAGGGGCTCGACGAGGACGGCCGGCACCTGATCGGCCAGGTTGCCGACGCGGACCAACCCGTTGTGCAGAAGGCGAAGCCGCTGCCGCCGGTGATGCGGGTGCTGGACGAACTCGGCACGGCAACGGTGCTGTCGTTCCGCACTCTGCTGGGGCTGCTGGGCTTCCTGGGCGCGACGGTGATCGCGGCCGGCAACGTGATTCGCCACCCGCGCCGCTTCCGGTTCAACGCGACGGTGCAGCGGTTCGAGGTGGTCGGCGTGTCGGCGCTGCCGATCGTCGGCCTGATGAGCTTCCTGATCGGCATCGTGATCGCGCAGCAAGGTGCGGTCCAGCTGCGGCAGTTCGGTGCGGAGGTGTTCACGATCAACCTGATCGGCCGCATCACCCTGCGCGAACTGGGCGTGCTGATGACGGCGATCATGGTCGCCGGCCGTTCGGGTTCCGCGTTCGCGGCGCAGCTCGGCACGATGAAGCTGACGGAAGAGATCGATGCGATGCGCACCATCGGCGTCTCGCCGATGGAGGCGCTGGTGCTGCCGCGCACCCTGGCGGCCGTGCTGATGATGCCATTGCTCGGCTTCTACGCGTCGATGATCGCGATCATCGGCGGCGGCCTCCTGTGCTGGGCGACGCTCGACATCCCGCCGGTCACCTACATCCAGCGGCTGCGCGAGGTGGTGCCGATCACCGACCTCTACGTCGGCATGATCAAGGCGCCGGTGTTCGGACTGATCATCGCGATCTCCGGCTGTTTCCAGGGGATGCAGGTGGAGAGCGACGCCGAGCAGGTCGGTCTGCGCACCACCTCCGCGGTGGTGCAGGCGATCTTCCTGGTGATCGTGCTCGACGCCTTCTTCGCGGTGTTCTTCGAACGGATCGGCTGGATATGACGACCCACGAGGACATCCTGATCCGCGTCCGCGGCCTCAAGAACACCTTCGGCGAGCAGATCGTGCACGAGGGGCTGGACCTGGACGTCCGCCGCGGCGAGATCCTGGGCGTCGTCGGGGGATCGGGTACCGGCAAGTCGGTTCTGATGCGCTCGATCATCGGCCTCCAGGCTCCCGCAGAGGGCGAAATCTCCGTCTTCGGCGAGTCGACGCTCAATCGCGAGGAGACCGAGGCCGTCGAAATCCGCAAGCGCTGGGGCGTGCTGTTCCAGGGCGGGGCCCTCTTCTCCACGCTGACGGTGGGCGAGAATGTGCAGGTCCCGCTGCGCGAATTCTACCCGGGGCTGAGCGAGACGCTGCTGGAGCAGATCGCCACCTACAAGGTGGTCATGACCGGCCTGCCGGCGGATGCAGCGCCCAAATATCCGGCGGAGCTTTCCGGCGGCATGCGCAAGCGCGCAGGCCTCGCCCGGGCGCTTGCGCTCGACCCCGACCTGCTGTTCCTCGACGAGCCCACCGCCGGGCTCGACCCGATCGGCGCGGCGGCCTTCGACGAACTCACCCGGTCGCTCCAGCGCACGCTCGGGCTCACCGTGTTCCTGATCACCCACGATCTCGATTCGCTCTACGCGATCTGCGATCGCGTCGCCGTGTTGGCGGACAAGAAGGTGATCGCCGTCGGCACGATCGACGAACTCCTCGCGTTGGATCACCCGTGGATCCAGGAATATTTCAAAGGACCCCGCGGACGTGCCGCGGTGGCCAGCGCCAGCAGCGCCGAAGCGCGCCAGGCACAGGGGGCTTGAGAGGCTGATGGAAACCCGATCGAACCATGTCTTGGTCGGCGCGGTGGTGCTGATCCTGCTTGCGGTGCTGGCGATCTTCACCGTGTGGCTGGCGCGCGTGAACGGCACCAACGAGCTCGAGTACGACATCTTCTTCAAACAGGCCGTCGACGGCATCAACAAGGGCTCGCCCGTGGCCTTCTCCGGCGTGCCGTCCGGCCAGGTGAAGGAGATCGCCCTGTTCAAGCCCGATCCGTCGCTGGTGCGGGTGCGCATCAGCGTGAACGAGGGCGTTCCGATCCTGGAGGGCACCACCGCCACCATCCAGGGCGTGGGCTTCACCGGCGTCAGCCAGATCGCGCTCGACGGCGCGGTGAAGGGCGCTCCGCCGATCGCATGCCCCGAAGTGCATCCGGAAACCTCCTGCCCCATGGGCGTGCCGGTGATCCCGACTCGTCCGGGTGGGCTGGGCGCGATCCTGAGCTCCGCGCCGCGGCTGCTGGAGCGGCTGACCTCGTTGACCGAGCGGCTGACCGAGCTCTTGTCGGATCGCAACCAGAACTCGATCGCCGCGATCCTCGACAACACCAATCGCCTGACCGACGCGCTCGCCGATCGCGGGCCGGAGATCGCCGCCACGCTCGCCGAGACGCGGATCGCCATCCAGCGCGCGGGCATCGCCGCCGAGCAGATCGGCCAGCTCGCGGAAACCAGCAACGGCGTGCTCGCCAACGACGTGCGCCCGACCATCCAGAACCTGAACCGCACGATCGAATCGGCGCAGCGCAGCGCCGACACGCTGAACGCGGCGATCGGCGATGCCCGCCCCGGCCTGCAGACCTTCTCCAAGCGGACCATCCCGGAGGTTGGCCAGCTGGTCTCCGACCTGCGCCAGATGACCACGGCGCTCGCCGCAGTGGCGGAGCGGGTGGACCAGGGCGGGGCCAGCTCGATCATCGGCCGCCAGAAGCTGCCCGACTACGAAGGCAAGTGAGGGAATCCATGAAGAAGCTCGCCATTCTCGCGCTGCTGCCGCTGTCCGCCTGCATCCGGCTGGGTGCGGAGCCGCCGCCCTCGCTGCTCACTCTAACGCCCTCGCAGGCGGTGCCGGTGGGCACTGCGCAGAATTCCGGCGCGGCCAAGTCGATCCTGATCGCCGTGCCGAGCGTGCCGCAGGAGCTGGCGGTGACGCGGGTCCCGGTGCGCTCGACCGACACCTCCCTTGCCTATGTGAAGGATGCGCAGTGGGTCGAGCAGCCGGGGCGCCTGTTCGCGCGGCTCCTGAGCGACACGGTGACGACGCGTACCGGGCGCGTGGTCCTCAGCCTGCGGCAGGCGAGCGTCGATCCGAGTTCGCAGCTGTCGGGCGAACTCCGGTCATTCGGCATGGATGCGACCACCAACGAGGCGGTCGTGACCTTCGACGCGGCCCTGATCCGGGTCGGTCGACCCGAGGCGGTCGAGAAGCGCCGCTTCGAGGCGCGCGTGCCGGTGACGGCCATCAACGCCCAGACGGTTGCCCCTGCGATCAACCAGGCAGCCAACCAGGTGGCGGTCGAGGTCGCGGACTGGATCGGCCGCTGAAGTCCGGCCTGCGCAGCCGCCACTCCCGCATCCCGCGCGCCGGCGCAGGCTAGCGCGGTGGCCGCTCAGGACCGGCGGCGGACCTGCGGCGGCACGTTGCAGACATCGGCGCCCCCGGCCGGAACCGTGAAGAACGGCGGCTGGCGGTTTTCGCGCTCGTGCACATAGGCGGCAAAGCGCGGGTTGTCGGTGGCCCGATAGTCGAAGTGCGGGCGTTGCGCCGCCGGCATGTCGCTCGCCAACCGGACGGAGAGGATCGGCGTCCGCTCCCCTTCCGTCTTGTAGAAGCCGAGATCCCCGGTGCCGCGCGGCAGCGCCGACAGATGCTCGATCCCCTCGATCACGCGTCCTACCAGCGCGATGTTTCGATCGAGATGGCGCGGCCCGTGGCCGATCACGGCGTAGAGCTCGGCCCCGCTACCCGTGCTCGGGGCCATGTCCCGCCCGACGCCGACCATGCCATAGCAGTGCGGCAACCAGGCTTCCGTTCCCTTGTCGAGCCAGCTGCCGCGGGCGACGGGCCAGCCATCGGCGGTGAAGCCGGTCTGGCGGGAATAGGGGTCGGCCCGGGTCAGCTGCGCGGCGACCTCCGGTGCGGACATGCCATATTCGGCGGGCGGGTTGGCGACGACGCCGGCGGGCAGCGGCTTCGTCTCGGTCGCATCGCCCCACTGCGCGACGTAATTGTCGTGCACGCGATAGACGCTGGTCCGGTCCCACCAATGCGTCCGTGCGAGCGTGCGGATGTTGGCGACGTGGACGGGGGCCGCAGCGGGCGCGAGCCGGATCACGACCCGCCGGTCTCCGGACAGCGTCATCACCAGCAGGTCGTCGTCCGGGATCGGCCGCCAGTCCGCAGCGATCGGCGTGGCGGCAGTCTGTGGCACGGGAGCCGCGGACTGGCCGGTTGCGGGCTCGACAGCGGTTGTGCCGAGCAGGGCGAGCGAGAGAAGAGCGGTCAGCATCACGCCGCAGCGTGCCACGCGCCTGCGGCTGCTGGCAACCGCACGCGCATCAGCCTTGCGCCCCGGCCCAACGCGCGGTACGGGCCGCCTTCCAGAGCATGCGGAGCGGTGGCCGAGTGGTCGAAGGCGCTCGCCTGGAAAGTGAGTATACGGCAAAACCGTATCGAGGGTTCGAATCCCTCCCGCTCCGCCACTTCGACCCTTTGTCGCACGATCGCGAGCCTGGCCCCAAGAGGGGGACGGATCTGTTCCTGACATCGGCGACGTCTTCCAGGCTCCTATTTGTCCGCTGTTGCTGCGTAGCGATACAGGGACTGGTTTTCGAAACGATGGTGGGCGGCGCTGCCAGGAACCGGGTGAGGCGTCCCGTCGGCCATTGGAGTGCTTCACGCATTTCGTTACGATCGGCTGGGATGGTGCTACACCGCACGCACCGATTGGAGGCGTCCTTGAAGCTGCTCCCCACCCGTATGCGTGTCTTGGCAGTGCCGGCAATCGCCGCCTTGACGATCGGGGCCGCCGACGACGCCGGCCCCGCGATCCGGCTGAACCAGATCGGCTTCCTGCCGGAGACGGCGAAGCGGGCGGTGGTTCCGAGCGACTCCACCGTGCCGCTCCGATGGCGGGTGCTCGACGAGCATGGCAAAACCGCCGCCGAAGGCCGGACGACGGTGGTGGGGGCGGACCCGGCATCGGGCGACAACGTCCATCTCGTCAGCTTCGATCGGGTGACGAAACCCGGCACCTACCGCATCCGGATCTCCGATCAGACCAGCCGTGCCTTTGCGGTGCGTCCGGGGCTGTACGCGCCGCTCGCGTTTGCCGCGCTCAACTTCTTCTACCAGAACCGGGCCGGGATCCCGATCGAGGCGCGCTATGCCGGCGGGGCGCAGTGGGCGCGGCCGGCCGGGCATCCCAGCGAGACCGCGACCTGTTTCCGTGGCGCGGACGAACGTGGCACCCTCTGGCCGGGCTGCAGTTATACGCTCGACGTGACCGGCGGCTGGTACGACGCGGGGGACCAGGGCAAGTATCTCGTCAACGGCGGCATTTCGCTGTGGACGCTGCAGAACCTCTACGAGCGCCAGGCCGCCAGTGGCCGGTTTACCTTCGCGGACGGGCGCGCCCGCTTGCCGGAGGCCGGCAACGGCATCAACGACCTGCTCGATGAGGCGCGCTGGGAGATGCGGTTCCTGCTGGCCATGCAGATACCGGACGGGGTCCGGACGGAGGTTCCCGTCGGGCCCTTGCCGTCGGACGACCCGCTGACGCTTCGCACCGTCGATGCCGGGGGGATGGCGCACCAGAAGGTCGCCGACCGCAACTGGACCCCGCTGCCGACTCCGCCGCACAAGGACACGGAAGACCGGCTGCTCTACCCGCCGACGACGGGTGCGACGCTCAACCTGGCGGCGACTGCGGCGCAGTGCGCGCGGATCTGGCGCAGCGTGGATCCGGCATTTGCGGTGACCTGCCTCGCGGCCGCCAAGCGCGCCTACCGGGCAGCGGTGCGCAATCCGCAGGTCTATGCGACCAACAGCTTCACCGGCAGCGGCGGCTACGGCGACAATGACCTGTCGGACGAGCTCTACTGGGCGACCGCCGAGCTGTGGGCGACGACGGGCGAGGCCGTGTATGGCGACGCGCTGCGCGCCATGCCCGCCCGGTCCGCGCCGGCCGCGGAGCCCAACTGGGGCAATGTCGCCGCGCTAGGCACGATCACCCTCGCCACCACGCCAGGCATCCCCCAAGCCGAGGCTGCAAGCGCCCGCGCCGCGCTCGTCGCGGCGGCGGACGGCTTCCTGGCCGAGACGGAGCGGTCCGGATACCGCATCCCCTATGCGACGCTCGACTATCCGTGGGGGTCCAACTCCTCGATCCTGAACCGGGCGATGATGCTCGGCGTCGCGCATGGCCTGACCGGAGACGCGCGCTATCGCGCCGGCGTGGTCGACGCGATGGATTACCTGCTGGGCCGCAACCCGCTGGACCAGAGCTACGTCTCCGGGTTCGGGGCACGGCCTCTCATGAACCCGCACCACCGTTTCTGGGCGCACCAGCTGGATCCGTCGCTGCCAGGGCCGCCGCCCGGCGTCGTCTCCGGCGGGCCGAATTCGACTTCGATGAGCGATCCGGTCGCGATGACGATGAAGGGGAAATGCGCGCCCCAACGCTGCTGGAAGGACGAGATCACGGCCTATGCGCTGAACGAGGTCGCGATCAACTGGAACGCGCCGTTGCTGTGGGTGGCAGCCTATCTGGACGGCGGCGCCTGAAGGCGATCCTGCCACGGATCGTTCGTAGCGGAGGAACGCCATGGGGTTGATGCCGACGAGACGAGAGGCGGTCGGATTGCTTGCTGCCGTGGCGCTCTGCCCACGTGAGGCCGGCGCAGCGCCGCCGCGCAGCCTCGATGCGATTGCGCGCAACAAGGGCATGCGCTTCGGTTCGGCGGTGTCGGCCAATCCCCGAACAGGCTCGTTCACCAACCCCAACTATGCGACCCTGCTCCGCACCGACTGCGGGTTGCTCGTGGCCGAGAACGAGATGAAGTGGCAGCATGTCGGGCCGGCCCCCGGGCGGTTCGACTTTGCCGCGTTCGATCGCATGCTCGCCTGGTCCGAGCAGAACGGGATGGCGATGCGCGGGCACAATCTCCTGTGGCAGCGCCGCAAGTGGATGCCCGCCTGGGTGGAGGGGCATGACTTCGGCGGGCGTCCCGCCACCGAGGCGGCGCGGCTGCTTGTCGAGCATGTCGAGGCGGTGACGCGCCGCTACGGCACGCGTATCCAGAGCTATGACGTCGTCAACGAGGCGGTGACGCCGGAGACCGGCGCGCTGGAGGAAACCGCACTCAGCCGGGCGATGGGCGGCACCGAAGCCACGATCGACCTCGCGTTCCGGACCGCGCGTGCATCCGCGCCGCATGCCGAGCTCGTCTACAACGACTATATGAGCTGGGAGCCGGGCAACGCCACGCATCGCGCCGGTATGCTCCGCTTGCTCGAAGGCTTCCGCCGACGGGGCACGCCGGTCGACGCGCTCGGCCTCCAGTCGCACCTCGTCACTTCGGGCCCCGACACGCACAAGAGCGTTCTGGCCCAGCAGGACGCGTGGCGCCGTTTTCTCGATGCGGTGACGGCGATGGGCTTTCGCCTGCTCATCACCGAGCTGGACGTGCGGGACAACGGCCTGCCTGCCGAAGCAGAGGCCCGCGACCGGGGCGTGGCGGACTATGCCCGGGCCTATCTCGACGTCACCCTTTCCTATCCGCGGCTGCGGGACGTGGTCGCCTGGGGAATGACGGATCGCTTCAGCTGGATCGAAGGCTTCGAGCCCAGGCCCGACAAGGCTCCGCGCCGCCCGTGCCCGTATGACTCCCGATGTCGTGCGAAGCCGCTCCGCGATGCGATTGCGGCAGCGCTGGCCGGCGCCCCGCAACGCACGGCGTGAGTGCCGGCGGATCAGCGGTAAACCACGCAGCCCGGGTGTCGGGAGACTTCAGCAAAGGCGGACAAGGAAAAGGGAGGCGGCGCCGCGGCACCGCCTCCCTTCCCGTGCCGAAGACCGGCCTCAGAAATTGGCGCGCAGGATAATCGAGTAGCGCCGATCGTTCGTGAAATAGGACCGAGGCGCGAGGTCGTTCGAGCCCGACTTGTACGCCTGGAGGAGTTTCGTCGTCGTGTTCGTGAGGTTCACCCCCTGCACGCCGATCTTTACCCACTTATTCACGTTGATGAACGCCGAGGCGTCGAGCTGGCCGGTCTCGTCGTTGAAGATCGACGTGTAGGGGAAGATCACGTCCGCAGCCGTCAGCAGGAATCGCGACCGCCAATTGTATGCGGCGCGAAGGGAGATCGGCCCCTTCTCGTAAAACACCGTCGCGTTGACGTTGTGCCTGGAAAGCCCCTCGAGCGGCAGGTTCCCCTTTTCCACGGTAGAGTCGGACGATGGCGTTCCCCCGTTCAGGAAGGAGTTCGGAAGTCCGGAGCTGTCGATGAAGGTGTAGTTGCCGTTGAAGCCCAATCCGCTGAGCGGCCCCGGCAGGAAGTCGAAGGTCTGCTGATACGCGACTTCGAAGCCCTTGATCTTGCCCTTGCCGTCATAGTTCTCCGGCCCGCGAGCCTGGATGTTCTGCGTGATGCCGTTGTTGGTGACGGAGCGGTTGACGAGCGACTGGTAGAAGAAGCCGTCCACGGTCTTGTAGAAGGCGTCGAACGACAGCTGCCCGACCCGGCCGAAATACCATTCCAGCGTGACGTCGAACTGCCATGCCGTTGCCGGCTTCAGATACGGATTGCCCGCGTTGATGGTGACCGTGCCGGAGCCAGGTTCCAACGCATAGGTGACATAGGGCCGGATGTTGGCGAAATCCGGACGGGTCAGCACCTTCGACCCGGCAAGGCGCAGGATCAGGTCGTTGGTCAGCCCGAACTTCAGGTTCGCGCTCGGCAGGAAGTAGCTGTAGCTGTTCTTGAACGAGGCGGGCACCGCGGCATAGCCCTCGACCGCGAACTCGCGCAGCCGCTCATATTCCACGGCGCCGAGGTTGCAGACGCCGCCCGGCTGGACCGTTTCCGTCGTGCCGTCCGGCAAGGTCCGGATCGTCGCCACGCAGCGGGTGGAATAGGGATCGACGACGCCCAGTTCCGTCCGGTTCGGGACCGCGGTGGCCGAACGCGAAAAGACGTCCGTGTGGACATACCGGAGCCCGACGTTGCCCGACATTCGCACATTTCCGAAGATCGGATCGTTGTTGCCGAACTGCACCATGGCGTAGGCGGCGGAGTCTTCCTGGCGGACGTTCGACACCTCCGACGGCAGGAAGTCGGAGCCTGGGATGGCGCCGACGCGCTGACCTGCACCCAGAAAGCGGTTGCTCGCCGTCGCGCCATTCGTCTCGCGCCAGATGTCGTTCTGCGCCTGGAAGAAGGACACCGCGTCGGAGTAGCCCTTGATCAGGTCTCCGTTGTAGTAATAGGCGTTGGGCGGAGCGGACGTCTTGCCGCGGAAGAAGTTGTCGAAGCTGTAGAGCGACGACCGGCTGGTATCGCCCTGGTTGAAGGTCACGGGAGCGCCCGACCAGACTTCGCTGATCGCGCCCCAGTTGTAGGCGGTGTACCGTACGTCCTGAGAGCGTTCGGCATAGCGTGCACCGAACTTGATGCGCTGCAGGAACTCGCCATCGTCGAACTTGTAGGCGAAGTCGCCCTTGATCTGATATTCGTCGCCCTTGCTGTGCTCGATGTGGTCCATCGCCGCGCGCCAGAACTGGAAGTCGCGGTTCTGGAAATACTCGGAGTCACTGGCCGCGGCCATGGCCGGGTTCGGCGCCGCCCAGTTCGCCGCCAGCGTCAGCGGCTTGTGCGGGATCACGACCGGGATCTTGCCCGTCAGGTCCAGCTCTTCGTCGGCAAAGGTCGAGCCGAACACGCTCAGGTCGGTGACGTCGTGCTTGGCGTAGGTATAGTCGACGTCGAGGCCGATCGACCAGTGATCGTCGGGGTTGATCTTGAGGTTGATGCCGACGTCCTTGATCAGGTTCTCGTCATAGACCTGGCGGCGGGAAAGCGACTGCTGCATGCCGCCGGTCGGCACCGTCGTCGTCGCGGAGCCGCTGGAGGCCGTGCGCCAGCCTGAGCCCGGCAGGGTGATGAACCCGCTCTGGAACAGGCCGTTGCTGTCGTACACGTAGTTGGGGAAGGCATTGCCGGCCGGGTTATAGCCATTGCCGCGCTGGTTCTCACCGAAGACGAACTCGCCCGAGCCGTTGAGCTGGCACTCCGCACGCGTGGTCGTGTTGCCCGCTCCGTTGAGCGGGCCGTTGCCGTTCTGCTGACAGCCTGCGGGATAGGTGTTGTACTCCGACAGGTCGGGCGCCGTCTCGAACGTGTGCTCGCCCCAGGCATTGCTGGAATGGGTGCGCATGAACTGGGCGGTCAGGACCGTACGCCGGTCGGTGCTCTCCCACTGCACGGCGAGTGCCTGGCCGTCGCGCTTGCGGTCGTAGTCCTGGCTTCGGAACTGTCCGCCGATCGGCGCATAGGCCAGGCTCATCGGGTCGGCGAAGCCATCTGCGCCGGCGCTCCCGCTGGCGCCGCAGACGTTGGCCGGATTGGGGAAGGAGGCACCCCCGACGCCGGTGACGGTGCCCGGCAGCAGCGTGGTGCTGTCGGTGTTCCCCGGAAGCTGGTTGCGGCAGGTGACGGTGGTGTTGGTGCCCGTGCCGGTCGCGGCCTGGACGCCGTCGCGCGTCTGGAAATTGGTGACCTGGATACCGTCGGCGCGGCTCTTGATCCGCGAATAGGAACCGTTGGCAAGGATGCCGATGGTGCCGATCCCGGTTTCCCAGGTGTTGCTGATCAGCAGCGAGCCGGTCGGCGACCACTTCTTCGCGAAGTCGCCATAGTTCGCCTCGACGCCGCCACCGATATGGAAGCCCTTGTTGTCGAAGGGCTTGCGGGTGTTGAGGTTGACCGTACCGGCAAGGCCGCCCTCGATCAGGTCGGCAGTCGCGTTCTTGTAGACCTCGACCGAGCCGAGCAGTTCGGAGGGCACGTCGGCGAAGTTGATCGCCTGGCCGCCGATGCCGGCCGAGAAGGTGTCGCGGCCGTTGAATTCGGACCGCACGAAATTGAGGCCGCGCACGTTGACCCCCGAGCCCTCGACCGAGAAATGGTCGGGGTCGTTGTTGCCCGCGAAGCGGTTGATCGAGACGCCGGGCACGCGCTGCAGCGCTTCCGTCACCGAGCGATCCGGCAGCGCGCCGATGTCCTGCGACGTGATCGCATCCACGACGGTGTCGGAGTTGCGCTTGATGTTCTGCGCGTTGGCAAGGCTCTGGCGAATGCCGGTGACGACGACCTCTTCTGCGCTTCCCGCGTCATCGGGCAGGCTGTCGACGGCATCTTGTGGTGCGGCCTGGTCCGCGCCGGGGCCGCTGGTGGCGGTGGTCGCGCCAGCCGTGTTCTGGCCGCTCGCCGCGCCCGTCTGCGCATGCGCAGGTGCACCCAGCGCAAACATGCACATTGCCGACGCGGAAACGCCGAATCGGAACGCCTTCTTACGGGCGCTGGTCTTCAGACGTGCGTCTTCGGTCACATCGATGAGCATAGTCCCCCTCCCATGTACGTCGACGTCGTGTCGCAGTCATACTGCGCCGCATCGTTCGACAGGGAGGCTACGACTGGGATTTCTCCCTCGCAAGAGAAATGTTCGCGCTAACTTTATTTCGGATGATGTTGCTTTATAGTCACTTATAGCGCTGGCGAACGCTCCGGCGACTGATAAGAGCGGGGTGAAGCTTCGCCGCAGAGCGATGTGCAAGAAGACGGGCAGGAGGGGGCATGGCCGGGCCGGATCGGCAGCGTGTCGTGGTGGTGGGAGGCGGCACTTCGGGCTGGATGACCGCGGCCGCCCTGGTGAAGCTGCTGCCCGATCGCTGCCATGTGCACCTCGTCGAATCGGAAGCGATCGGGATCATCGGGGTCGGCGAGGCGACCCTGCCGCACATCCGCGCCTTCAACGAGCGCCTGGGCATCGTCGAAGCCGAGTTCATGGCCACCACCCGCGCCACGTTCAAGCTCGGCATCGAGTTCCGCAACTGGGCACGGATCGACGACAGCTATATCCACCCGTTCGGCACGTTCGGTCGCGGCGCCGGGGACGTCCAGTTCCATCACTACTATGCCCGGCTCCTGCACGCGGGCGTCCAGCTTCCTCCGATCGAGGCTTTCTCGATGGCGTGCACGCTTGCGCGGGCGAACCGCTTTGCGCCGCCGTCCCCCGACCCGCGCCAGATCGCTTCCACCTTCGGCTACGCCTATCAGTTCGATGCGGTCGCGTTCGCCCCCTACCTCCGCCACCTCGCCGAGGGGCTCGGGGCGGAGCGCACCGAGGGCAGGATCGTCCATGTCGAGCGCAACGGCGAGACCGGCGATGTCACCGCGGTGCTGCTGGAGGGCGGCAGGCGGATCGAAGGCGACCTGTTCGTGGACTGTTCGGGCTTTGCGTCGCTGTTGCTCGGCAAGGCGCTCGAAGAGCCGTTCCAGGACTGGTCGCGCTGGCTGCCCGCAGACCGAGCGGTGGCGCTTCCGTGCCGTACCGTCACCGAAGTCACTCCCTATACCAGTGCCGTCGCCATGCCTGCGGGCTGGCGCTGGCGCATCCCGCTCCAGCACCGCACGGGGAACGGCTATGTCTTTTCGAGTGCGTTCCTGTCGGACGAGCACGCCGCCGACGCGTTGACGGCGGCGGTGGAAGGCGTGCCGATGGCGAGCCCGCGCGTCCTTCGCTTCACGGCCGGGCGGCGCGAACGGAGCTGGGCGCACAACGTCGTGGCGATCGGGCTGTCGGGCGGGTTCCTGGAGCCGCTGGAATCCACCAGCATCTACCTGGTCCAGCAGGCGATCACGGCGCTGGTGGAGCTGTTCCCGGAGCGTCGCATCTCGGCGGTCGACCGCGACGAGTTCAACCGCATCGTCGACATGGAATATGATCGGGTCCGCGATTTCCTGATCCTGCACTACCACGCCACGGAACGGAACGACTCCGAGTTCTGGAACTACGTGCGGACCATGACCGTCCCGGACAGCCTGGCCGAGAAGATGGCGCTGTTCCGGCGCCGCGGCCGGATCGTGAAATATCGCGAAGGGGCGTTTTTGGATGCGAGCTGGGTGTCGGTCTACCTCGGTCAGCGCGTGACGCCCGCCGGCTTCGATCCGCGCGCGGCAGGGCCGACGCTCGAGAGCCTGGTCGCGGGCATGAAGCAGATGCGGGCGGAGATCCAGGCAGCGGCGTCCGCTATGCCCGACCACCTTTCCTATCTCGGGCGCTACTGCCCGATGGCGGCTGCCGCGTGACGATGCTCGACGAGCCGGTGCGCAAGGTCGCGGTGGTCGGCGGCGGCATCGTCGGCTGGTCCGCCGCGGTCGCGTTGAAGCGGCGCGTGCCGGGACTGTCGGTGACGATCGTTCCGGTCGCGCCCCCCGACAACGCCCTGGCGGACCGGATGCCGCAGACGCTTCCTTCGGCGATCGGGTTCCACGACGACGTCGGGCTACGCGAGGAAGACGCGGTGTTGCGCACCGGTGGCGGCTGGCGACTGGGAACGCTGTTCGAGGACTGGGTGCAGGGGCAGCCGGCCTATGTCCACGCCTATGGGAGCTATGGGCAGCCGTTCGGCACCGCGTCCTTCCACCATCATTGGACGCGCGCCGCCCAAGCCGGGTCGGCGGCGCCTTATGACTCGCATTCGCCGGCGGCGATGCTCGCCCGCGCCGGGCGCATGCTCCCGCCGGATCCGGAGCCGGGATCACCGTTCGCGGACATCCAGGCAGGGCTCGTGCTCGATATCGGACGCTACCGCGCCATGCTCGAAGCCTTCGCGCGCCACCTGGGTGTCGGCGTGCGGGAGGGCGCGGTCGCGGAGGTGCAGCTTCGCGGCGGCGACGGCTTCATCGAGCGCGTGGCGCTTGCGGATGGCGGATCGGTCGAAGCGGAGCTGTTCGTCGATGCCTCGGGGCCTGGGGGCGTCGTTCGCGGCGCGATCGAAGCCGCGTGGGAGGACTGGCGTCCGTGGCTTCCCTGTGATCGCCTGACGCACGCGTCGGCGGCGGCGACGGCCCCGACGACGCTGGATCATGTCATGGCGCTTCCTGCCGGCTGGCGCTGGCAAAGCTCGCTGCCGGGCGCGACCTTGCACGGGCTCTGCTACGCCAGCGACTTCCTGAGCGACGAGGACGCGAGCCGGTTGCTCGCCGAGGCAAGCGGAGTCGAGGCCCTGCCGGTGATCGGGTTCCACCAGGGCACGCGTCCCGAACCCTGGGCGCGCAATTGCGTGGCGATCGGGGACGCGGCCGTGGTCATCGAGCCGCTCGAATGGACCAACCTCCATCTCGCCCACAGCGCGATCGACCGGATCGTATCGGCGATGCCGGGCAGGGCCTGCCATCCGCTCGAGATCGCCGACTACAACCGCCAGGCCGTTGCCGAGGGTACGCGCGTCCGCGACTTCGTCCTCTGCCATTATGCGACTGCGCGGCGGCCCGAGCCCTTCTGGCAGCCTCACGCCGCGCTTCCCGAAAGCCTCGCGCGCACCCTTCGCCTGTTCGCCGAACGCGGGCGGCTGCCCTTTTTCGAGGAGGAGACCTTTGCGCGCGACAGCTGGCTCGCGATCCTGCTCGGCCAAGGCCTGATACCGCGCCGGATCGATCCGCTGATCGGCACCACGCCGCCCCAGCAGTCGGATGCGGCCATGGCCGGGTACCGGGCCGCGATCACGCGCGCGCTGCTCCAATTCCCCACCGCCGCGCAGCACCATGCGGCGCAACACGCACGGATTACCCGATGAACGAACACACGATCCGCAATGTCGTCATCGTCGGCGGCGGCACCGCCGGCTGGATGGCCGCCGCGGCGTTCTCGCGCTTCCTCAACAATGGCGTGACCCGCATCACGCTGGTCGAGTCCGAGGAGATCGGCACGGTCGGGGTGGGAGAGGCGACCATTCCGCCGCTCCTCACCTTCAATCGCATGCTGGGGATCAACGAGAACGACTTCATTCGCGAGACCGGCGGCACCTACAAGCTGGGGATCGAGTTCGACGGCTGGGGCGAAATCGGCGAGCGCTACTTCCACCCCTTCGGCTCGCACGGACACGATCTGGGCGGGGTGCATTTCCACCAACTCTACCTGCGCGAGCGCAAGCGCCGGGTGATGCAGGATATCTCTGCCTGGTCGATGAGCGCGGTCGCCGCGCAGGCTGGAAAGTTCGCGCGCCCGGCCGAAGGTGCGCAGTCGGCGGTGAAGGAGCTGCTCTACGCATTCCACTTCGACGCCAGCCTCTATGCGCGCTTCCTGCGGCGCTATGCCGAGGCCGGCGGTGTGCAGCGGATCGAGGGCAAGATCGCCGAGGTGGCGGTGCGGCCCGACGACGGTCATGTCGCCGCCCTGAAGCTGGACAACGGCCAGACGGTGGACGGCGATCTGTTCATCGACTGCTCGGGCTTCCGCGGCCTCCTGATCGAGGAAGCGCTTGAGACCGGCTATGAGGACTGGAGTCGGTGGCTGCCGTGCGACCGCGCCGTCGCGGTGCCCAGCCGCTACGCGGGCGACCCCGACCCCTTCACCCGCGCCACCGCGCGCGGCGCCGGCTGGCAATGGCGAATCCCCTTGCAGCAGCGGATGGGCAACGGGCTGGTCTATTGCAGCGACTTCATGACCGCAGAAGCGGCGGAACGCGAACTCCTCGCCAACCTGGAAGGCGAGCCCCTCGCCGAGCCGCGCCACCTCTCGTTCGTGACCGGTCGTCGCAAGCTCGGCTGGAACCGCAACGTCGTCGCGCTGGGGCTGTCGTCGGGCTTCGTAGAGCCGCTGGAATCGACGTCCATCCATCTGGTCCAGTCCGGCATCGCCAAGCTGATCGCGCTGTTCCCGGACCGCCGCTTCAATCCCGTCGAGCGGGACGAGTACAACCGCCAGATGCGCGACCTCTACGAAGACGTCCGCGACTTCGTGATCCTCCACTACAAGGCGACCAGGCGGCGCGACACGCCGTTCTGGGACCGGTGCCGCACGATGGACGTGCCCGAGACCTTGCAGCGCAAGATCGACCTGTTCCGCGCCAAGGGGCGGATCTTCCGCGAGGCAGCCGAGCTGTTCGCGACCACCAGCTGGGTCGCGGTCTGCCTGGGCCAGCACATCGTGCCGGAGGAGCACGAGCCTGCCGCCGATGCCCTCGACGAGGACAAGGTGGCAGGCGCTCTGGAGCAGATGCGGCAGGGGTATCTCCAGGTGGCGGCGCAGCTGCCGACGCATGGGGATTTCCTGCGCCACACCGGCGCCTCGCTCGCGAACGCGCCGGCGCCTCCGCAGCCCGCGGAAGTGCCGGGGGAACCGAGCTTCTCCTTCGCATCCGAGAAGCCCTTCAACTTCTCGGCCAATCCGCTGTGAGGCCGGACCCGATCCGCCGCGTGGTGATCGTCGGCGGCGGCACCGCCGGGTGGATGGCGGCGGCAGCGATCACCCGCGTCCTCGGCGAAATGCCCGGCCTGTCGATCGAGCTGGTCGAATCCGAAGAGATCGGCACCGTCGGGGTCGGCGAGGCGACGATCCCGCAGATCGTGCTGTTCAATAAGATGCTGGGCATCGACGAGGCGGAGTTCGTCCGCGAGACCCGCGCGACCTACAAGTTGGGCATCGAGTTCGTCGACTGGGTCCGCCCGGGCCACCGCTACGTGCACCCGTTCGGCTTCTATGGCCTCGACATGAAGGGGATCGAGTTTCACCATTTCTGGCTGAAGGGGCGAGAACTCGGCGATCCGACGCCGCTCGACGCCTATTCGCTCGGCATCGTCGGCGGTCTGCAGGGCCGTTTCGCCCACCCGCGCCCGGACCAGCCTTCCTCGCCGCTATCCAGGCTCGGCTACGCATTCCAGTTCGACGCGGGTCTCTACGCCCGTTTCCTGCGCCGGCTGGCGGAGGCGAACGGCGCCACGCGGACGGAGGGACGCATCGTCGATGTGGAACGCGATCCGGAGACCGGCCATGTTGCCGCCGTGGTGCTGCAATCGGGCGCGCGGATCGAAGGCGACCTGTTCCTCGACTGCTCCGGCTTCCGCGGGCTGCTGATCGAAGGCGCGATGGCCGCGGGGTTCGAGGACTGGACGCAGTGGCTTCCGTGCGACCGCGCGGTGGCGGTGCCGTGCGCGAACGGCGGCGACCGCCAGCCGCTCACCCGCTCCACCGCGCGCGGTGCCGGGTGGCAGTGGCGGATCCCGCTCCAGCACCGCATCGGCAACGGCTATGTCTATTCGTCCGCCCATCTTTCCGACGAGGAAGCGGCGGCAACGCTGCTTGCCAACCTCGACGGCGTGCCGCTCGCCGATCCGCGGCTGCTGCGCTTCACCGCCGGGCATCGGCGGCGCGCCTGGATCGGCAACGTGGTCGCGCTGGGGCTTGCTGGCGGCTTTCTGGAACCGCTGGAGTCGACCAGCATCCACCTGGTCCAGTCGGCGATCGCGCGGCTGCTCACCTACTGGCCGACCCGCCGGTTCGACCAGCTGGAGATCGACCGCTTCAACGCCGCCCATGTCTGCGATTACCTGGAAATCCGCGACTTCCTGGTGCTGCACTACAAGGCGACCGAGCGCGCCGACACGCCGTTCTGGGACTATTGCCGCACGCTCGAACCGCCGCCGGGGCTTGCCGGCAAGCTCGCCATCTTCGGCGCCAACGGCCGGATCTTCCGGGAGGGCAACGAGCTGTTCACCGAGACGAGTTGGCTCTCGGTGATGGTCGGCCAGGGGGTGGAAGCGGGCGGCTATCATCCGGCCGCCGACCTGCTTTCGGATGCCGAGACGCTGACGCGGCTGCAGCATATCCGCCAGGTCATCGCGGATACGGCCTCGCTCCTGCCGCACCAGGACGAGCTTCTTCGCCAAATGGGTTGCGGCCCCGTGCCGCTTGCCGCCGCGTCATGACCTATCCGCCACTCCCCGAGATCGATGGCATCGATCGCCGCACCTTCGAAGCGGAGGTGCGGCCGGCCGCCCGCCCGGTGGTCCTGCGCGGACTCGGTCGCGACTGGCCGGCGGTGAGGGCGGCGCAGACATCCGCCGACAGCGGCATCGCCTATCTCAAGCGCTTCAGCCATCCGCAGCCCGTGTCCGCGATCCTGGGCGAGCCGGAGATCGGCGGGCACTTTTTCTACACGCCCGATCTGAAGGGGCTGAACTTCGTGCGCGGCCAGAGCCCGCTCGGTCCGTTCCTGGACCGCCTGCTCCGCGATCGCGACCATGCCCGGCCCTATGCCATGGCAGTCCAGTCGGTGCCGCTGCCGCAACTCCTGCCCGGCTTCACGGACGAGAACGCGACCAGCCTGCTGCGGGCCTCCGTCGTTCCGCGCATGTGGCTGGGCAATGCGATCCGCGTCGCCACCCACTACGACCTGATGGAGAATATCGGCGTCGTCGTGATGGGCCGGCGGCGCTTCACCCTGTTTCCGCCCGACCAGATCGCGAACCTGTACATGGGCCCGCTGGAGCTGACCCCGGCGGGAACCCCGATCAGCCTGGTCGATCCCGATGCGCCCGACCTCGAACGCTTCCCGCGCTTTGCCGAAGCCGCCAGGTCGGCCCGGTCTGCCACGCTGGAGGCAGGCGATGCGATCTACATCCCCTTCCACTGGTGGCACGCGGTGGAATCGCTCGATCCGGTCAACGCCTTCGTCAACTATTGGTGGAACCCCGCGCCGGCCGACATGGGCAATCCCTACGACGCGCTGCTCCACGCGCTTGTCGCGATCGGGTCGCTCCCGGAAGGCCAGCGGGAGGTGTATCGAACCGTGTTCGACCACCTCGTCTTCCGCCGCAACGGCGAGCCGGCGGCGCATTTGCCACCGGACGTGCAGGGTGTGCTCGGTCCGCCGGACAGGGGCACTGCCGCACGGATGCGGGCAACGCTGCTGGACAGTTTCTCGCGCTCCTGACCGCCGGCGCGCGCCGGGAGGCGCTCAGACCCGGCCGCCGAGCATCCTGATCAAAAAGGACCGGAGCCGCTCGGTGCGCGCCGGGCTTGCTGCCGACAGGATCCCGCGCGCCGGCTCGGGAAGGTGCTCGGCCACTCTGTCGGCCTCGCGCCCGAAGACATAGTGGTCGAACCAGGATCGCCACGCCGCCTTTTCGGGTGCCGGCAGGTCGCGGATACTCATCAGGGCATGGATCAGCGCTCCGAAGGGAGATGCCGTCGCTTCCGCAGTCCACCAGTAGTTCACCAGCACGTTGAGGCGGTCGAGCGCGCGAACATGATGCCACCAGATCGCGGGGATGAAGATCGCGTCGCCCGGCTCCAGCTCGGCGACCTGTGCATGCGCCATCGCCTCCTCGAACCGGGGGTAGCGCGCGAGATCCGGGGCGTCGGGATCGACCATGCTCGACGGGGGGCCAGCCAGCGTCTGGTCGAGCGGGCCGATGTAGAGGTTGCCGATCTGGTCGGGCGGAAACAGGGTGAAGCGGCGGCGGCCGTGGACGACGCAGGCGACGTTGTTGGACTGGTCGTAGTGTGTCGCCACCTGGGTGGCGTTGCCGATCCACAGCCGCGCCGGCGCATTTCCGGTGGGGAGATTGAGCGCGTTCGCGGCGTCCCAGCCAGGCAGATGCTCCGGCGCCGTCGCGGCATTGGCATAAAGGGCGTGCGGCTCGGCCACGTCTTGTTCGGCAAAGCGAAGAAGCTCGCCGAGCAGCTGGCCGAGCGGCACCTGCTGTCGCTGGAAGTTGAAGCCCGACAGATCGTGGTTGTAGAAAAACCGGCCCGCGATCTCCGGCGCGCCAATCATCACCTCCAGGGGCCGGCCGCCGCCGAAGCCGGCGAGATATTCGGCCATCGGGCGGTCGCCGCCCGAGCCGGCCCCCACCGCGGCCCAATGCCGCACCTGCCCTCGCAGGATCACGGGGCGGTACTCGTGCAGAACCTCCCGGGCGAAGGTTTCCGCATCGACGGCCGGGCGCTCGGCGACGCGGCCGGGACGGGAGGCGGAGGAGATGATGGTCATGCCCCGAGGCTAAAACATTCCGGAGGGCCTGTCAGAGGAAATGGGTCTGCGTCGATGGCCGGCGGATCGCGCTCACAGCACCAAGGCACTTCGTTGCAGCAGTGCGTCCGCGAGAGGGGGTCGATGCTGGGGCTGAGAGAGGCTAACCCAAGCGCATGAGCGAGACCGAGGCAGCGCCATCCGCCGATCCGTCCACGCAGCCGCCGGAACTCGTCGCGGCTCGGCTGGACGTGAACCCGGACACCGGCCTGTCGGCCGCGGAAGCGGCACGGCGCCTGGCGGAACATGGGGCCAACGCGCTGCGTGCGACGGCCGGCCCGTCGCTCTGGCGCCGGATCGTCGCACAGTTCCAGGATCCGCTGGTCTATCTGCTGCTTGGCGCCGCCGCGGTGGCGCTCATCGCCTGGGCGGTCGAGCGGGAGGGCGGCTGGCCGATCGACGCCATCGTCATCCTGGCGGTGCTGCTGCTCAACGCCACGCTCGGCTTCGTGGAGGAAAGCAAGGCCGCCGATGCCGCTGCCGCACTTGCGCGAATGACGCAGGTGACATCCTCCGTGCTGCGGGACGGCCGACGGCGGCGGATCCCGAGCACCGAGCTGGTTCCCGGGGACATCATGCTGCTGGAGGAAGGCGACGCAGTGGGCGCGGACGCCCGCCTGATCGCGGCTGCGACCCTGCGGGTGCAGGAAGCCTCACTGACGGGAGAAAGCGAGGCGGTGTCGAAGGACGTGGCGCCGCTCACCACCCCCGCGCCGCTCGCGGACCGCACGTCGATGGTGTTCAAGGGAACTGCCGTGGCGCAGGGCACGGGACGGGCCGTCGTCACGGCCACCGGCATGGATACGCAGATGGGGGCGATCGCCACCATGCTGGACGCGACCGAGGGGAGCAAAACCCCGTTGGAGCAGGAGGTCGCCCGCATCGGCCGGATGCTCGGCATTGCCGTCCTGGCGATCGCCGCAATGGTGGTCGCGTCGGTGTTCGCCATTTCTGAGGTACACGGCTTCAGCGACGTCGTCGCGGTGCTGCTCCTGGGCGTGTCGCTTGCGGTCGCGGCCGTCCCGGAGGGCCTTCCGGCGATCCTGTCGCTGGTGCTGGCGTTGGGGGTCCAGCGCATGGCCGCGCGCAAGGCGGTGGTGAAGCGGCTTTCCTCGGTGGAGACGCTGGGTGCCGCCACCGTCATCTGCTCGGACAAGACCGGGACGCTCACCCGTTCGCAGATGACGATCCAGCGGATCGTGACCGCATCGGGGGACAGCCACGTGGCGGGTGTCGGCTACGTCCCGGAAGGCGCCATCGTCGCCGCCGCCGACGCGCCGGTCGAAGGCGCGCTGAAGGCCGAGCACATCGTGGTGCTGAGCGGCGGCAGCCTGGCCGGCAACGCCGACCTGCACCAGGCCGCCGACGGCACATGGGAGATCCAGGGCGATCCCACCGAGGCCGCGTTCCTGGTCGCCGAGAAGAAGCTGGGTGCGGACCGGCGGCGGCGGACGCGGTTCGAGCGCGTCGCCGAGCTTCCCTTCACGTCCGAGCGCAAGATGATGTCGACGATCGCGCGCGACATGGAGCATGGCGGCGAACTGGTGCTCGTCGCCAAGGGGGCGCCCGACGTGCTGATGCAGCGCTGCAATCGCGTGCGCGTGGGCATGGACGTGCTTGGCTTCGATGCGGTGCATCGCGCGCGCGCCGCGGACGACGTCGAACGGCTTTCGGGCGAGGCGCTGCGCACGCTGGCGGTCGCCTATCGGCCGCTCGCGCAGGGAGAGGAACGCACCCTCGATCCTGCGCTTGAACGGGATCTGATCTTCGTCGGAACGGTCGGCATCATCGATCCGCCAAGAGAGGAGGCGGCGGTCGCGATCGCCGAGGCGCACCGTGCCGGTATCCGGGTGGTGATGATCACCGGCGATCACCCCCGAACCGCGGCGCGCATCGCAGCGCTGCTGGGCATCGCGCCGGCGGATGCGCCCGCCCTGACCGGAACCGATCTGGATGCCCTGGACGAAACCCAGTTCGCACGGGCGGTGCGCGAGACCTCCGTCTTTGCCCGTGTCGCGCCGGTCCACAAGCTGCGGATCGTGGACGCTCTTCAAGCAGGCGGAGCGGTTGTGGCGATGACCGGCGACGGCGTCAACGACGCGCCCGCGCTCAAGTCCGCCGACATCGGGATCGCGATGGGCGTTACCGGTACCGAAGTCACCAAGGAAGCGGCCAAGATGATCCTGGCGGACGACAATTTCGCCACCATCGTCGCCGCCGTGCGCGAGGGGCGGGCGATCTTCGACAATATCCGCAAGTTCCTGCGGTACCTGCTGTCCTCCAATATGGGGGAGGTGCTTACCGTGTTCCTAGGCGTGATCGGGGCCGGGATCCTCGGTCTGAACGAAGCGGGCGACGGCACGACATTGGTCGCGCCGCTGCTCGCGACTCAGATCCTCTGGATCAACCTCATCACCGACTCGGGCCCGGCTCTCGCCATGGGGATCGATCCGGAGACCGACGACGTGATGGCCCGCCCGCCGCGCCGGGCGGGCGAGCCCGCGATCGATGCGGCAATGTGGCGCGGGGTGTTGGAGATGGGCCTGGTGATGGCGGTCGCCACGCTGGTCACCATCGACCTCTTCCTGCCCGGCGGGCTGTTCGAGGGGCAGCATGACCTTGAACGCGCCCGCACCGCGGGCTTCACGGTGCTGGTACTCGCCCAGCTGTTCAACTGCTTCAACGCGCGGTCCGAGACGGCGAGCGCCTTCCACCATCTGTTCGCCAATCGCTGGTTGTGGGGTGCGGTGATCCTTTCCGCGCTGTTGCAGGTCGCGGTCGTCCATCTGCCCCTCCTCAACACCGCATTCGGCACCAAGCCCCTGAGCGGTGCCGACTGGCTGCTGTGCCTGGGCATGGGGAGTGCGGTGCTGTGGTTCGCGGAACTGCGCAAATGGCTCCTGCGCCGGCTGACGGCCGTTCCCGCCATCGCTTGATCCCGAAGGTCCCTGGGTGCCGACTTCGCCATCGCGGCGCATGTGCGAACCGAGTGCGGGTGCGGCTGTTGTCTCGCCCGCTCCGGCCGGATCCAGATCTCTGGCGACCCGCTTTATTCATATGATTAAGATCACCGAAGCAAAGTTGCGACGGACAACTTCGGCTCACCTTGAAAGCGCTTGTGAAAACCAAAGAACTGGCGCAACGATAGCGGTCACATAGCCGGCACGCGACCGGCATAGAACACACGGTCACCGACCGTGACATGGGAGGGGATGATGATGAAGGCCAAGGGTCTTGCGTCGGCGCTCGCGCGCTCGGCTTCCGGCGTGGCGCTCGCCACCTGTTTGACCGTCTCGGGGGCTGCCATCGCGCAGACGCAGAGCGGCGCCGAAGCCACGAACGCGCAGCCGACCACGGCTCCCGGAACGACGGCCGATCCTGCCGCCGATGCTGGGCAGCTGAACACGCCGCAGGCAGCGCCGGCATCCGAGTCGTCGTCCGCCGACCAGGATGCGGGGGGTGGCGGCGACATCGTGGTCACCGGCATCCGTGCCAGCCTCGAGCGCTCGATCGCGATCAAGCGCAACTCGACGGGCATCGTCGACGCGATCTCGGCCGAGGACATCGGCAAGTTCCCCGACACCAACCTCGCCGAGTCGCTGCAGCGCATCACCGGCGTGTCGATCAACCGCACCAACGGCGAAGGCTCGCTGGTCACGGTTCGCGGCTTTGGCCCGAGCTACAATCTGGTGACGCTGAACGGGCGCCAGCTCGCTACCGCCAACGTGCAGGTGGTCGGCGGCGACCAGAATTCGGACAGCGCGCAGGGATCGAGCCGCTCGTTCGACTTCTCCAACCTCGCGTCGGAAGGCGTCCGGACGCTGGAGGTCTACAAGACCGGTCGCGCCTCGATCCCTACCGGCGGCATCGGTGCGACGATCAACGTCGTCACGCGCCGGCCCCTCGACGGCAAGGGCGGCCTGACCGGCAGCATCGGCGCCAAGGCGCTGTACGACACCAGCACCGACAATTGCCTGGATTGCGGATCAAAGGTGACGCCGGAGCTTTCGGGCGTCGTCAGCTGGGCCGATCCCACCAACCGCTTCGGCGTGTCGCTGTTCGGCAGCTACCAGAAGCGCAACTTCACCTCGATCAGCGCGACGTCCAACGACTGGAACATCATCCCGTACAGCACCTTCCTGAGCGGAGGGTTCGTCAAGGCGGACGGCAGCACCGAGATCACCGGGGCACCCTCCGATCCGGATCAGCTGGTCGCGATCCCCAATGACAGCCGCTACCATTATGCCGAGGGCAGCCGCGAGCGCATCAACGGCCAGGCGGTGGTCCAATTCCGGCCGGTCGAGACGGTGACCCTGACGGCGGATGCCTTGTTCGCGCAGAACACCCAGAAGGAAGTCCGTTCCGACATGTCGAACTGGTTCAGCCGGCCGTTCGATGAAGTACGGTTCGACGGCAACCCGACCGTCGCCACCGCAACCTATCTCCACGAGACGATCAACGGCGCCAAGGACGTCGGGTTCGAAGCGCAGAACCGCGGCCAGAAGAGCCGGATCCAGGACTATGGCCTGAACGGCAAGTGGGACATCGCCGATAATTTCTCGCTCAACGTCGACGGCCATTACAGCAAGGCGTGGAGCCGGCCGAACAATCCCAACGGCAACAGCTCGACGCTGGTCGGCATCGGCGCCAACGTCGTCACGGAGCATTCGGTCGACTACAGCGGCAAGATCCCCGTGCAGGACATGACCCTGAACGGCCCGCTTACCCTGGACGAGGTCGGCTCCCAGATGGGCCGCACCTATGCTTCGTCGCAGACCCAGCGGGTGAAGGAACTGCGCGCCGACTTCGGCTGGGACCTGGGCGGGGGCAGCCGCGTCGACTTCGGCGGCAATTATCGCGACACCCGCATGCGGCAGACCCGCGTCGCTACCCAGCAGACGCTGGGTGACTGGGGCATCACCAGCCCCGGCGACATCGAGCGGCTGGCGCCCGGTGCGCTCCAGGCCTTCTGCCTCGTGTGCAAGTTCGACGCGTTCAACCCGGGCAACGACCCCGACTCGCAGACCGCCTACCGCGGCGACGCGGCCAACATCTATTCCATCCTGTCGGAATATTACGCCGGACAGGGCAATGCGGTCGGCACGACCAGCAACGAGAACAACCTGGTCCGCGAGAAGATCTGGTCGCTCTATGCGCAGGTCACCTGGAAGGGCGACATCGGCAACAGCCCGGCGACGCTGGTCGGCGGTCTGCGGTACGAGCACACCAACTCCAAGTCGACTTCGCTGGTCGCCGTGCCCGCGGCGATCAACTGGGTGTCGGACAACGACTTCACCGTCGTGATCTCGAACGAGAACAGCTTCCTGACCGATGGCGGCTCCTACGACAATTTCCTGCCGTCGATCGACTTCCAGGTCGAGCTGCGGCCCGACGTGATCGGGCGTGTTTCGTACAGCAAGACGATTGCGCGGCCGGAATACGGCAGCCTCTTCACCTCCACCAGCGTCGGCGGACCGCCGCGCCCGATCGCCAACGGTGGCGTCGCGACCGGCTCCACGGGCAATGCCCGGCTGATCCCGCTCGAATCCGACAACTTCGACGCGTCGATTGAATGGTACTACAAGCCGGACAGCTATGTTTCGCTCGGCGTGTTCGACAAGCGCGTGCGCAACTTCATCGGCAATGGGCAGTTCACTTCGGAGCTGTTCGGTCTGCGCGATCCGAGCTCGGGCGCCGAAGGGACCCGATCCGGCCAGGCACGGGCGGCACTGCAGTCCCTGGGCGCCGACCAGAGCGACGTGAACCTCTTCGCCCTGACGGCGCTCATCGACCAGACCGGCTCGGTCGCGGCCGCGACGGCAGCGTTCCAGGCGAACTACAACACCACGACCGGCTCGCTGAACGACGATTTCGTCAAGCAGATCAACAGCGCGCGCGACGTCGTGGCGAACGGTACGGACGTGCTCTACCAGTTCCAGGTGACCCAGCCGGTCAACAACCGCGATGCCGAGATCTACGGCCTTGAGGTCGCGGGGCAGCACTTCTTCGGATCGACCGGCTTCGGCATCGGCGCGGCGTATACGCTGGTGCGCGGCGACGTGGGCTTCAACATCGGTGCCAGCCCGTCCCAGGATCAGTTCGCACTGCTAGGCCTGTCCGACACGTTCAACGCGACGCTGATCTACGACAAGAACGGGCTGTCGGCGCGGGTGGCGTACAACTGGCGCGACAAGTTCCTGTCGGGCATCAACCGCCAGGGCTCGCGCAATCCGGAGTTCACCAAGCCGTTCGGGCAGCTCGATCTCAACATCAGCTATGACATCACGCCCAACTTCGCGGTGTCCTTCGAGGGCATCAACCTGACCGAGCAGAAGCTGCGGACCTATGCCCGCGACGAGGCGCAGCTCTGGTTCGCGCAGGAACTCCAGCGTCGCTTCCTGCTGGGCGGGCGGTTCCGCTTCTAACCCGAGCCATCGAAAGGATGGGGCCGCCTGCAGAGGCGGCCCCATCGTCGTTGGAGCGGATTGCGCTCCGGCATCGACGATCGCATGATGCCGCCCGTGCGGCCCCGACGCCTGCAAGCCGCAAAGGGCGGAGCGTGACCAACATCGTCCTCCTCAACAATGTCGATCACGGTGACCTGAAGGTCGCGACCGGTCACGGGCCGGCATTCGGGGACGCCGTGAACCAGACGCTGGTCTTCCCGACCGAATGGGAAGAGGCGCAGCGCGAATACCCGATCCTGTTCCGCCGCGGAGAGGATGGTCGGTTCCAGTCGGTGGTGCTGCTGGGACTGGATCGCGACGAGAACCTGTTCCTGGAGGACGGGGTCTGGGATGGCCGCTATGTGCCGGCCCTGCACCAGCGAGGGCCTTTTTCCATTGGGCTCCAGGCTTCGGAAGATGGCGCCGAAGCGGAGCCGATGATCCACGTCGACCTCGACCATCCCCGGATCGGCGGCGATGCGGCACAGGCGGTGTTCCTGCCACATGGCGGGAACACGCCTTATCTGGAGGCCATATCCGGCGTGCTGAGGCGGATCCACGCCGGAGTGATGATCGCTGACGCGATGTTCGAGGCGTTCGAAGCGCACGGCCTGATACAGCCGATCGCCCTGGAAGTGACGCTGAGCGAGACCAGGCGCTACACGCTCGACGGCTTCCACACGATCGATGCGGAGCGCATGACGGCGTTGCAAGGGCCGGCGCTGCAAAGCCTCCACCAGCGTGGCTTCCTCCAGGCGGCGTTCTGGGCGATGTCGTCGTTGGCGAACGTCGCGCGGCTGATCGATCGCAAGAACCGGCGTTCGGGGCCGCTGCCATGACCACCTCTGGCGCTCTGCCGCCGGTCCGCGTGATCGACGGACCGCGCGGGGACGTGGACTATCAGGCGCTGGTCGACGCGGGCGAACCCGTCGTGCTGAAGGACGCCGCTGCCGACCTGCCTCTGGTCGCGGCCGGGAGGGAGGGCCGCGAGGCGGCGATGGCTTATCTGCTGCGCTTCGATGCGGGACGCGACGTGGTCGGCTTTGTCGGCGACGCGGCGATCGGCGGGCGCTTCTTCTACAACGAAGAGGTCACCGCGATGAACTTCGCGGGCGGGCGCGCGCGCTTGGCGCAGTATCTGGCCAGGATCCGCGACGGCATGGGCCAGCCGGACGCGCCGTCCATCTACGTCGGCTCGACCGATCTCGACACCTACCTGCCGGGGTTTCGCGGGGAGAACCCGGTGGTCCCCGACGGTGCGCTGCCGGGTACACAGGCGCCGCTCGCCAGCATCTGGATCGGCAACCGGACCACGGCCGCGGCGCATTGGGACATGTCGAACAACGTCGCATGCCCCCTCGTCGGCCGCCGGCGCTTCACCCTGTTTCCCCCGGACCAAGTAACTAACCTCTATCCGGGGCCGCTGGAGCCGACCCCGGGGGGGCAGGTCGTCAGCATGGTCGACTTCCGCGCGCCCGATCACGCCCGCTACCCGCGCTTTCGAGAGGCGCTGGCGAGCGCGCGGGTAGCGGAACTCGAACCCGGGGACGTGCTCGTCTACCCGGCCCTGTGGTGGCATCAGGTGGAGGCGCTGGACGCTTTCAACGTCATGGTGAACTATTGGTGGAACGAGGCCCCCGCGTTCGCCGACACGCCGATGACGACGCTGCTGCACGCGCTGCTCAGCCTGCGCGACCGCCCCGACCACGAGAAGCAGAGCTGGCGGGCCTTGTTCGACTATTACGTCTTCGGCCCCGCAGGGCGGGCAGGCGAGCACCTGCCCCCGCACGCGCGCGGCCCGCTCGCGCCTCTCGACGAAGGGACGGCGCGACGGCTGCGTGCGCAGGTGATGCAGCGTCTGAACAGGTGAACCCGATGGCTTCGATAGATGTTCCGCAGCGCCGCCGGGTGGTGATCGCAGGCGGAGGCACTTCCGGCTGGCTCGCGGCGGCGGCGCTTGCCCAGCAGCTGGGGGCACTGCTCGACATCACCCTGGTCGAATCCGAGGAGATCGGGACGATCGGCGTCGGCGAGTCGACCATCCCCACGGCCCGTGCCTTCCACCGGCTGATCGGGCTCGACGAGCAGCGGTTCATGTCGGAGACCGGTGCCACCTTCAAGCTCGGCATCGCCTTCGAAAACTGGGCGCGGGACGGCGATCGCTACATCCACGCGTTCGGCGAGACCGGCCAGTCGACCTGGATGGGGGCGTTCCACCACTTCTGGCTACAGGCGCGCGAGCAGGGTTTCGGCGGGGACTTCGGCGCCTATTGCCTGGAGCTCCAGGCGGCCGATGCGGGGCGGTTCGCGATCGGCGACAAGGTGCCGGAGCTCAGCTACGCCTATCACCTGGACGCGGGGCGGTACGCGCGCCACCTGCGCGGCATCGCCGAGCAGGCCGGCGCCCGCCGCATCGAAGGGATGATCGAGCGGGTCGAACAGCAGGGCGATGGCGGGGACATCACCGCCCTGGTGCTGCGGTCCGGACAGCGGGTCGAGGGCGACCTGTTCCTAGATTGCACCGGCTTCCGCGCGCTGCTGATCGGACAGACGCTGGGTTCGCCGTTCGAGGATTGGGGACATTGGCTGCCGACCGACCGCGCCGTCGCCGTGCAGACGCGCGCCGTCGAGCCCGCGCGCCCCTACACCCGCGCCATCGCCCATGGGGCAGGGTGGCGGTGGCGCATCCCCCTCCAGCATCGCGTCGGCAACGGGCTGGTGTACGACAGCCGGCACCTTTCCGACGATGAAGCCCGCGACCGGCTGCTCGGCGAAGTGGAAGGCGGGACGGTGACGGAACCGCGGTTGATCCGCTTCCGCGCAGGGCGGCGGGCGGAGGCGTGGCGGGGCAATTGCGTCGCACTCGGGCTCGCCGGCGGCTTCGTCGAACCGCTCGAGTCCACCGCGATCCATCTGGTCATGATCGCGATCACCCGGCTGCTCCAGCTCTTCCCCTTTGCCGGCGACTGCGCCGCGGCGGCGCGGCGCTTCAACGCGCAGGCGGCCGTGGAGCTGGACGGCATCCGCGACTTCATCATCCTCCACTATGTCCTCACCGAACGCGACGACACGCAGTTCTGGCGCGACATGCGGGCGATCGAGATCCCCCAGTCCCTGCGCGAGCGGATCGCGTCGTTCCGCGACGGCGCGATCGCCTATCAGGACGGTGCCGACCTGTTCCGGGTCGATTCCTGGGCGCAGGTGATGATCGGCCAGCGACTGCTGCCGCACCAGCATCACCGCATGGGCGAGATCATGGGGGCGCCGCGCCTGCGCCAGGTGCTCGCGGACATGAAGGCGCGGGTAGCCCAGCAGGTCTCGCTGCTGCCCACGCACGCCGCCTTCCTGCGGGACTATTGCCCGGCGCAAGAGGCCGGATAGTCCGGGACGGCCGGCCTCGTCTCTAGCGAGGCCACCGCATTGCCGCTACGGGTAGCGCACCGGGGCCGGCGTCTCCGGGAGCGGGATGAACTCGTCTTCGTCGGGCACGGATGCGAACCGCTGCGCCTTCCAATCGGCCTTGGCGTGCTCGATCCGCTCCTCGCGCGAGGAGACGAAGTTCCAGAAGATGTACCGGCGCTCCGGAAAGGGCTCGCCGCCGATCAGCATCAGGCGCGCCCCCCCGGGTGCCTGCACGACGATCTCCGCGCCGGGCTTGAACAGGACGAGTTCGCCCGTGGCGAAGGTCCCGGTCTGTCCCACGACCGCGACGCTCCCTTCGACGACGTAGATCGCGCGCTCGATATGCTCGGCCTTCAGCTGGTAGCGTGCGCCGGGCGCCAGCTGGATATCGGCATAGACCAGGTCGGAGAAGGTCTTCACCGGCGATGCCATGCCGTCGGACGTGCCCGCGATCAGCGTCAGGCGGGTGCCGTCGGCCTCGGCGACGGGGATCTCTTGCGCCTTGTAGTGCGCGAAGTCTGGGGCGGCCTCTTCCACATGGGTCGGCAGCGCCAGCCAGGTCTGGAGACCGAAAAGGCTGCTATCGGCCGCGCGCTGCTCGGGTCCGGTACGTTCCGAGTGCACGATCCCGGAGCCTGCCGTCATCCAGTTGACCTCGCCCGGCCGGATCGGCTGCACCGAGCCGACGCTGTCTCGGTGCAGGATCTCCCCATCCAGCAGATAGGTGACGGTGGCGAGCCCGATGTGCGGGTGCGGGCGCACGTCGAGGCCTTCGCCGCCGCGGAAGGCCGCCGGACCCATCTGGTCGAAGAAGATGAAGGGGCCGACCATCCGGCGATGCGGTGATGGCAGCGCGCGCCGCACGGTGAAGCCATCCCCTAGATCGCGCACTGGCGGCAGGATGATCTGCTCGACGCCTTGGACGTCGCTGCTTCGGATGGTCATGGGCACACTCCGGGAATCGGGTCGGGGGAAGCTCCGCGGGCAATAGATCAGGCGGCGCGCCCGAGGACAATCGCGCTTGCGACCGATGGGCGCCCGGATCGCCTCCCTGCGTGGACAGGAAGCGGCGGAGCGCTCTAAGGCCGTGTTGAACTTCGATCAGGAGGGATGATGGTCCCCAGGCAAAAGGTCACGCTGGCGGTAGCAGCGCTATGGATGGTCGGGGTCTCGCCGACGCCGGCGCTGGCGGCGGGGAGCGCCGTTCCGCAACAAGAGGGCGCGCGCGGCGGGCTGAGGCTCGACCTGCCCACGATGGAAGAGGCGCAGCGCGCCGATGCCTCCCGCTCCGGCCAGACGGAAACGGTGACGGCCGAGGATGCCGAGGCTCGCGCGGCTGCGGAGGCCGAGGCGGCGCGGGTGCGGGAAGCCAATGCAGCGCAGCGCGTCCTGGCCGAGGCCGACTCGCAGCGGATCGCCGCGGACCGGCAGGCGCAGGAGGCGCGGCTGGCGCAGTATCGCGAGCAGCAGCGCCTCCACGACGAGGCGCTCACCAACTATGCGGATCAGGTTGCCGCTGCCGAGGCCGCTCGCCGGCGCTGGCAGGCCGATGTCGCCGCATGCAAGGCGGGTGACCACGCCCGCTGTGGGGTGCCGGTTACCCCGCGCTAGCCGGACCTCCGCCGGTCTGGCTGGCTTCCGGTCAGCAGGTGACGATCCGCCCGTCACGCACCGTGACTGGCCAGGAGGTGAGGCGCTGTCCGGCGCACGGGCCGCCGACGCAGGCGCCCGTCTCCGGCTCGAAGAGCGCGCCGTGCCAGCTGCAGGTGATGAAGCGGCGGTCGGGGGTGAGGTAGGCGTCCAGCGTCTGGGCGAGCGGCAGCCCTGCGTGCGGGCAGCGATCGACATAGCCACGGACCTGGTCGCCGATGCGCACCAGGAAGCCGTGGAAGCGGCCGGTCCGGGTCTCGATGACGATATTGCGGGCCGTGCTATCCGCGAGGAGATCCAGGGTACAGACGGCGATGCCGGGCGGAGTGGCGGAAAGGCGCGGAAGATCGCTCATGCAGGATCGGCATCCGGCTGGCGATCGGGATGGGCCTCGGCGACCGGCTCGAGCGCCCGGGCTGCTGCTGTGCAGTCGAGGATCCTGGGAAAGCGGGAGAGGTCCACGCCGAAGCGCTCTGCCGAATAGACCTGGGGTATGAGGCAGCAGTCGGCGAGCGACGGCGTGTCGCCAAAGGCGTACCGGCCGCCGTGCCGTGCCACCAGCGTCTCCAGCGCGCCAAACCCTTCCGTGATCCAGCGACCGATCCAGGCGGAGACCTGCGCTTCGTCGGCGCCCAAGTCGCTGCGGAGGGTGGTCAGAACCCGCAGGTTGTTGAGCGGGTGGATGTCGCAGGCGATCAGCGCGGCCATGGCGCGCACGGTTGCGCGGCCTCGCGCGGACGCGGGGAGCAGGGCAGGCGCCGGGTGCGTCTCCTCCAGCCACTCGAGGATGGCGAGGCTTTGGGTCACGACCCCCTGGTTAGTCTCCAGGGCGGGGACCAGTCCCTGCGGGTTGAGCATGGTATAGCTCTGGTGGCGCTGGGCGCCGGTGCGCAGGTCATGGGGCACCTGGTGGTACGCGAGGCCCTTCAGATTGAGCGCGATGCGGACGCGATAGGCGGCGCTCGACCGCCAGTAGCCGTGCAGGCGGATCACGCCGAGATCGCAGGCAGCACGATGCCGGTGCACGGGCCGAAGCCGATCGCGCGATAGCCCGGCGCCTCGGCACGTCCGGCGAGCGTGAGTTCGTCGCCGTCCTCCAGGAAGCTGCGGACCTCGCCCGTCGGCAGCGCGATCGGCTCCGCACCGGCGCGGGTGAGTTCGAGCAGGCTGCCGAAGCCCTCGTGCGTCGGCGCGGAGATGGTGCCGGTGCCGAGCAGGTCGCCGGGGCGAAGATCGCAGCCGTTGGAGGCATGGTGCGCGACCATCTGGGCGATCGTCCAGTACATGTGGGTGGCGGCACTGCGGCTCAGCCGAACCGGCGCCATGCCCGCCGCACGCATTGCCGGGGTGGTCAGTGTCACGTCGAGGGTGATGGCAAGCGCCCCTTCCGCCTGATCGTTGGCGTCGAGCAGATAGGGCAGGGGGACGGGGTCGTCCGCCGGCCGCGCCGGCTGCGCCGTGCGGAAGGGAGCGAGCGCCTCCGCGGTGACGATCCAGGGCGATACTGTGGTCAGGAAGTTCTTGGCCAGGAAGGGCCCGAGCGGCTGGTATTCCCAGGCCTGGATGTCGCGTGCCGACCAGTCGTTGAGCAGCGACAAGCCGGCGACATGCTCCGCAGCGCTACCGATCGGGATGGTTTCGCCGAGCCCGTTGCCGGTGCCGATCCACACGCCCATCTCCAGCTCGAAGTCGAGGCGGCGGGTGGGCGCGCGCACGGGGGCGGCGGCGTCCGCCGCCTTGAGTTGGCCGCACGGGCGCACCAGCGGGGTGCCGGACACGCGCACCGAGGAGGCGCGGCCGTGATAGCCGATCGGCACATATTTATAGTTGGGGAGCAGCGGATTGTCGGGGCGGAACACCTTGCCGACATTGGTCGCGTGATGGATGCCGACGTAGAAGTCGGTGTAGTCGCCCACGGCGGCAGGAAGGTGCAGCGTGCACGCCGCCGCCGGGTACAGCCAGCGGGAGACGGCATCCTCCCGCGCAGGCTCGCTGAGCAGCGCCGACACCGCCCGGCGGAGTGCCCGCCGGGGCCGCGCGCCAAGCGCCAGCAACGGATTCAGCGTGGGGCCGGAGGCGGCGACGGCGGCCTGTTGCGCTTCGCCCACCAGCAGCCCGCTCTCCGCGAGTGCGGCGAGGTCGAGAATCCGGTCACCGATGGCGATGCCGCCGCGCGGTGCCTGGCCGTCCGAGAAGATGCCGAGGGGGAGGTTCTGGATCGGAAACTCCGGGTGGTCATCCGCGCCGGGCACCCAGCTCGTCCGGGCGGGGTCGTGGGTCTCGTCGATGGTCCAGCTCAACGCGGCAACTCCGCCTTGCCGAAACCGGACCAGACCTCGTCATAGTCGAGCTGCATCGTCGGCGTCTCGGTCGCCCAGCGGGTTGGCGCGACCACGTGGCGGGTCTCGAACATGAAGGCCATGGTGTCCTCGATACGATGCGGCGCGAGTTCGGCGGCGACGGCCTTGTCATAGCTCGCCCGGTCGGGTCCGTGCCCGTTCATCTGGTTGTGCAGGCTGGCGCCCCCCGGCGAGAACCCGCCCTGCTTTGCGTCATAGGCGCCGGTCACCAGCCCCATGAACTCGCTCATGACGTTGCGGTGGAACCAGGGCGGCCGGAAGGTGCCTTCGGCCACCATCCAGCGCGGCGGAAAGATCACGAAGTCGCAATTGGCGGTGCCGGGCGTGTCGCTGGGGCTGGTCAGCACGGTGAAGATCGACGGATCGGGATGGTCGAAGCTGACCGTGTTGATCGTGTTGAAGCGGGTGAGGTCGTAGCGGCAAGGCGCGAGATTGCCGTGCCAGGCGACCACGTCGAAGGGCGAGTGATCGAGCGTCGTCTCCCAGAGCGCGCCCTGGAACTTCTGGACGACGGTGCAGGGCGCGTCGACGTCCTCGAACCAGGCGACGGGCGTCTCGAAGTCGCGCGGATTGGCAAGGCCGTTAGCGCCGATCGGCCCAAGATCGGGCAGGCGGAACAGCGCGCCATAGTTCTCCAGCACATAGCCGCGCGCCCGACCGTCCGGAAGCGCGATGCGGAACCGGACCCCGCGTGGGATCAGCGCCACCTGGAGCGGCGCGATGTCCATCCGGCCCAGTTCGGTGGCGATGGACAGGCGGCCCTCTTGCGGCACGATCAGCAACTCGCCATCGGCCGAGAAGAAGGCGCGCGTCATGTCGGTGGTCGCGGCATAGAGATGGATGCCCACGCCGGCCTGCGCGTCCGGGCTGCCGTTGCCGCCATAGGTGACGAGCCCGCACAGCCAGTCGGTCGCGGCGTCGGGCCAGGGCAGGGGATCCCAGCGCATGCGATTGGGGGACGGCGCCACCTCCGCAAACGGGCCCGAGCGCAGGCGCGGGGCCGCGGCCGAGCGCACGAAGGCGGGGTGCTGCGCGGCGGGACGAAGCCGGTACAGCCAGGAACGCCGGTTCTCCGCCCGTGGTGCGGTGAAGGCGGTGCCGGACAATTGCTCCGCATAGAGGCCGAAGGGCACGTGCTGCGGACTGTTGCGGCCGATCGGCAGCGCGCCCGCAACCGCCTCCGTCGCGACATGGTTGCCGAAGCCGGGCACATAGGCGGTGCCGGTATGCGCCTCGGCGGGCATGTGCATCGTCATCCCGCTTTGCTCCGCAAGCCTGCTGTCCCGGGATCAGGCATCGACCTTGATGACCCCGCGGCGGATCTGGTCGAGTTCGATCGATTCGAACAAGGCCTGGAAATTGCCGTTGCCGAAGCCCTGGTTGCCCTTGCGCTGGATGATCTCGAAGAAGATCGGCCCGACCATGTTCTCGGTGAAGATCTGGAGCAGGATGCCCTCGCCCTTCTCGACCGACCCGTCGATCAGGATGCGGTTGCGGCGGAGCCGCTCCAGGTCCTCGCCGTGGCCGGGCACGCGCTTGTCGACCAGCTCGTAATAGGTCTCGATCGTGTCCTGAAGCCGCACGCCGCGCTCGCGCAGCTTCTCGACCGTGTCGTAGATGTTCTCGGTCGTGAGGGCGAGGTGCTGGATCCCTTCGCCTTGATACTCGCGGATGAACTCCTCGATCTGGCTGTTCTCGTCCTGGCTCTCGTTGAGGGGGATGCGGATGGCGCCGTCGGGCGCGATCATCGCCTGGCTGAACAGGCCGGTCGCTTTTCCCTTAATGTCGAAATACTTCTGCTCCTCGAACCCGAAGAGCCGGCCGTAGAAGCTCGACCAGGTCCGCATCTCGCCGCGCCGGACATTGTGGGTGAGGTGATCGAGCAGGTCGAGCCCGACCGAATTCTGCGCCTCCGCCTCCTGCCAGCCCGGGACCTCCTGCCACCCGGCGTAGAGATCCGCGCCACTCTTCACGAGGTAGAGAAAGGATCCGCCGATCCCCTCGATCGCGCAGGTGTCGGCGCCCAGCGTGCCGCGCCCGGCGTCGACCGCCACGGCTCCTTCGGCGACGGCATGGTCCCGCGCCGCGTGCGGATCGGCGACGCGGAAGGCCATGCCGCTTGCCGATGGGCCGTGGGCGGCGCGGAAATCGGCAGCCTGCCCCTCCGGCTCGGCGTTCAGCAGGAGGTTTATGCGCCCCTGCTTGTAGCGGGTGACCTGCTTGGTCGGATGGCGGTGCGTCGGCACGAAGCCCATCTGCTCGAAGTGATGACCGAGCTGTTCCGGATCGGGCGAGGTGAACTCGCAGAATTCGAAGCCGTCGAGGCCGAGCGGATTGTTCTGCGTGGTCATGCGGAGCCTTTCGGAGCGTTGGAAGATGGGGAGGGGCGGCCTCGCCGCAGAAGGTGCCTCATGCGGACCGCTTCTCGTGGGCGTAGGCCTGAGTGCCCCGGGTGTAGAGGTGATCGGACGGCAGGATTGCGTCGGTCTCGATGTCGGCGGCGTCCGCCAGTTCGGCATAGATCGGGCCGAAGTCGGTGTTCAGCGTCTGGTCGAGCAGGTCCTCGAAGCTGTCGATGACGAAATAGCTCTGCTGGTAGTCGTCGATGCGATAGCGGGTCTGCATCACCCGCTTGAGATCGAAGCGGATGCGATGGGGCGAGGGGTCGTCGAGCGCGAACTGCGACTCGCCGTAGGAGGAGACGATGCCGGCGCCATAGAGCTGGAGCGAGTCACCCGACCGGACGAGTCCGAACTCGACCGTGTACCAGTAGAGCCGGGCGAGCTTTGCGATCGTGCCCGCCGCAGCCGCCCGCTGGCCGCCCCGGCCATAAGCCTGCATGTAATCGGCAAAGACCGGCTGGGTGAGCAGCGGGACGTGGCCGAACACGTCGTGGAAGACGTCCGGCTCCTGGAGGTAATCGAGCTGGTCAGGACGCCGGATGAAGTTTCCGGCGACGAACCGACGGTTCGCGAGATGGTCGAAGAAGACGCTGTCGGGAACCAGCCCGGGCACCGCCACGACCTGCCAGCCGGTCGCCTTCATCAGCCGCTCCGACAGCTCCTCGAAGTCGGGAATGCCGGGCTTCGACAGGCGCAGAATGTCCAGGCCCTGTAGAAACAGGGGTGTGACGCGCCCGGGAAGAAGCTGCGCCTGGCGCTCGAACAACCGGTCCCAGGTGGCGTGGTCTTCAGGCGTGTAGGATTCCCACCGCTGGGGGATGGTCCAATCCTTGGCGGCGCCCGCCGGTGGTGTGCCCGGATCCTCGCTCATGCCGACACGATCTCACCCGGCGCGGATGATTGCTCATCATTCGCGAGGGCTTTATCGTCTGCGGTGAAACGAGAATTCGAGGATGGGCGCGAACATGAAACAGGATCGCGCGATGGATGCCATCGATCGCCGAATCGTCCGGCTGTTGCAGGAGGATGCAACGCTCAGCCACGCCCAGCTTGCCGAGGAGGTCGGGGCGTCGCCGGCTTCCTGCTGGCGGCGGGTAAAGGCGCTGGAAGCGGCCGGCATCCTCGGTCGCACGGTCCGGCTCGTCGATCCGGAAGCGGTCGGCCGCGGCGTCAACGTGATGTGCAACATCCGCATGCGCAGCCACGCGGCGGAGGCGCGGCAGAGCTTCGAGCAGTTCATCGAGGGGCGGCCGGAGGTGGTGGAGTGCTTCTCCATGTCCGGCGAGTGGGACTATCTGCTCCGGATCGTGGTGGCGGACGTCGTCGACTACAACCAGTTCCTGATGCAGACGATGCTGGGCCACCCCTCCGTCGCCGGCGGATCGTCGCACTTCGTGCTGGCCACCACCAAATATACGACCGCGTTGCCGGTCTAACCGCTCCCGGGTGCGCGGCTCAGGAGGCGAGTTCCCCCTTCACCCGGGCTGCCGCCTCCATCACCCGCAGGACGTTGCCGCCAGCGAGCTTCGCGATATCCGCGTCGCTCCACCCCCTGCGCATGAGTTCCGCAAGGAGCGCAGGGTAGGTCGCAACGTCTTCCAGTCCATCGGGCAGCGTGTCGCCGACCCCGTCGAAGTCGGAGCCGAGGCCGACATGGTCCGTCCCGGCCACGCGCGCGACATGCTCGATATGATCGGCGACCTGCGCCAGCGTGACGCGGGGAGCGGGGTGGGCGGCAAGCCATGCCGCATATGCCGCGGCAGCTTTCTCCGGCTGCCCGATCGCAAGCCCGCCGTAGGGCGGTGCGTTGAGCCGCGTCTTCTCGGCTGCCGCGTCCGCCGACCAGCGGCGGTAGGCATCCGAGACATAGGGTGGCGCATAGTCCACCATGACGACGCCGCCGTTGGCGCGAACCAGCGCGAGCACCGCGTCGGAGACGTTGCGCGGATGGTCGTTGAGCGCCCGCGCGCCGGAGTGGGAGAAGATCACCGGGGCCTTGGTGACGGCCAGCGCGTCCCGCATCGTGCCCTCGCTGACGTGGCTGAGATCGACCAGCATGCCCAGCCGATTGAGCTCGGCCACGATCCGCCGGCCGAAGTCCGTGAGCCCGTCGTGGCTGGGATTGTCGGTCGCGGAGTCCGCCCATTCGATCGTCCGCGAATGGGTGAGGGTGAGGTATCCCGCTCCCAGTTCGGCATAGCTGCGCAGGACCGACAGGCTGCCGTCGATCTGGCCACCGCCCTCGACTCCGATCAGGCAGCCGATCCGGCCCGCGCGGTGGGCGCGGCGCACCTCCTCGGCCGTGCGCACCATGGCGAAGGTCTGCGGATAGCGGGTGCAGATCGACTTCACGAGATCGATCTGCTCCAGGGTCTGTTCCACCTGCTCCTTGCCGGACAGGTCGGGCGACACCCAGACGGACCAGAACTGCGCGCCCACCTTGCCGCGGCGCAGCCGGGCGATATCGGTGTTGTAGCGTTCTGGGCGGCTCGAAAGGTCGTTGAGGTCCATCGTCCAGCGCGCTTCGCCCTCGCGTTCCCGCAGCGCCTCCGGCCAGTCGTTGTGGCCGTCGATCAGGGGCGTCGACTTCAGCACCCGCGCGACACGCGCATCATAATCCTGTGCGTGCGCGGCCGAGAGCGGCATCGCTAGCATCGCAGCAAGCAGCGGGAGCGCGCGCTTCATCGGCCGGCCTTGCCGCGGCGGGGCTTGGCGTCCGCAGGGCCGTTCTCGTTCACCGCGCCCGTGCCCAGGCGCTGTTCCTCGTGAATGGACAGAAGCGACTGCATCAATTCCTCCTCCGCACTCGACATGACGGCCAGTACCTCCGCTTTCTCGCAATCCCCGGCGGCAAGGTAGGCGTGGCCCATGCTCGAATCGATGTAGAGCGCCTGCCCGGGCTCGAGCGTGACCGGATCGTAGAATTCGGTGTGCACCACCACCCTGCCACTCAGGACGTAGAGGAACTCCTCTCCGCTGTGGCGCACCAGTTCGCCGAATTGTTCGGAGGAATGCGCGCGGATGGTGGTGAGGACGGGCACCATCCGCTTCCGGCGGAGCTCCGTGCAGAGATAGTGGTAGTCGTAATTGGGCGTCTCGACCCGCACGGAACGGGTTATATCGCCCAGGCTGCGCCGCGCCGTGACCGGCTGGGCGGTGTCCTCCTCCCCTTCGGCGAACAGCTCCGACATGCGCATGCCCAGCCGCTGGCCCAGCTGCTGGAGCTTGTCATAGGTGAGCGTCAGCCGGTCGTGCTCGATCTTGGAAAGGGTGGAGACCGGGATGCCGATCCTCGCGCTCATCTCCTTCAACGTCCAGCCTTCGCGGGAGCGAAGCCCGCGCAGCAGGGCGCCGAGCGTGGGTGGGGATTGGGCGGGCGGTACCGACACGCATTTCTCCTGGGGTGCAAACCCATTGACAATTCTCCGATCAGGACATCACTATCCTGAACCGACATGCCGGCAGCTTATCGGCACCGGCGGGGCGCGGCAACGGGGAGGCGGCGATGCGCATCAACAGACTGGTGGCGATGGTTGCGGCGGTGGCCGCGCTGGTCGGAGGTGTTTCGCTTGCCCAGGCGCCGGATGCGCCGCCGCTCACCCCCGCGCCGGCGATCGCCGCGCCCGAATTGCCGACCCTGGCGCCCGGAAGCATCGGAGCCCGTGCGTTGACCGCCGCCGACCTCGACGGCTGGCTCGACGGCTACCTGCCCTACGCCCTGCACAGCGGCGATATCGCCGGCGCGGTGGTGACGGTGGTCAAGGACGGGCAGGTGATCGCGGCGCGGGGCTATGGCTATGCCGATATCGCGAAGCGCCAGCCGGTGGACCCCGCGCGCACGCTGTTCCGTCCGGGATCGGTGTCGAAGCTGGTGACCTGGACGGCGGTGATGCAGCAGGTGGAGGCGGGCAGGCTCGACCTCGACCGGGACGTCAACGCCTATCTCGATTTCCGCATCCCGCCTCGTCGCGGCCAGCCGGTGACGCTGCGCCAGATCATGACCCACACCGCCGGCTTCGAAGAGGCGATGAAGGACCTGATCCTCGACGATCCCCAGGACGTGCAGCCGCTGGGCGGTTATCTCAAGCGTTGGACGCCGCGCCGCATCTTCGACGCGGGTACGACGCCTGCCTATTCCAACTGGGCGACGGCGCTGGCCGGCTACATCGTCGAGCGGGTGTCGGGCGTGCCGTTCGACACCTATGTCGAGGAGCGTATCTTCGCGCCGCTCGACATGCGCACCGCGACCTTTCGCCAGCCGCTCCCGGGCCGGCTCGCGCCGCTGATGGCCGTCGGCTATCCGCGCGCGTCGGAGCCTGCACAGCCGTTCGAGATCGTGGTGCCGGGCCCTGCGGGATCGCTGTCCGCTTCCGGCCTGGACATGGCCAAGTTCATGATCGCCCATCTGGAAAGCGGGCGCGGTATCCTGAGCCCCGCAACCGCGGCGACGATGCACGACAGTCCGCTCGACCACGTGGATCCGGCCTCGCTGATCCCGCCGCTCAACCGCATGGAGCTCGGTTTCTTCGAGACCAACATCAACGGGCGCGACGTGATCGCGCACCTTGGCGACACCAACAACTTCCACACGTCGCTGCACCTGTTCCGGGCGGAGCATGTCGGCTTCTACGTCTCGTTCAACAGCGCCGGACGCGAGGGAGCCGCGCACGTCCTTCGCGGGCAGTTGTTCCAGGATTTCGCCGACCGCTACTTCCCGGCGACCGGCCGCGACGGGCGGGTGGATGCCCGGACTGCGGCCGAGCATGCGCGGATGATGGTCGGCCATTGGCAGAACAGCCGCCATTCGGAGTCCGCTTTCCCCGCGATCCTGAACCTGTTCGGCCAGAGCGAGGTGACCGTCGACGGTGAGGGGCGGCTGGTGGTTCCTGCCCTCACCGGGCCCGGCGGCGCGGTGCAGCGCTGGGAGGAGATCGCATCCTTCGTCTGGCGCGACGTCAACGGGCATGACCGGCTCGCCGCCAAGGTGGTGGACGGCAAGGTCGTGCGGTGGAGCTTCGACCTCGTCGCGCCCTTCATGGTGTTCGACCGTGTGCCGGCGTCGCTGTCGGCGGCGTGGCTGAAGCCGGCGCTCTATGCGAGCCTCGTCATCCTGCTGCTGACCGCGCTCTACTGGCCGGCGGGCTGGCTCCTGCGGCGCCGCTACAAGACGCCGATCGGGGTGCATGGCGCGGCGCTCAGGGCCTATCGCGCGACCCGGATCATGGCGCTGGCCGAGCTGCTGGTCCTTGCTGGCTGGGCGATCTTCGTGATCCAGGCGTTCAGCAGCATCTCGCTTCTCTCCGACCGCACGAACGGCGTGCTGTGGCTGCTGCAGATCGCCGGTGCGATCGTGTTCGTCGGCGCCGTCGGCATTGCCGGCTGGAATGCCTGGCTCACCTGGCGTGACGGGCGCGGCTGGACACGCAAGCTCTGGAGCCTGCTGGTGCTGCTCGCGACCGTCGTGGTGCTCTATGTCGCCTGGGCGTTCGGGCTGCTGGCGATGACGGTGAACTACTGATGGGCGCGCTCCGCCTCTCGGTGGTGACCGACACGCTGCGGCTGGCCCGGCCCTTCCGGATCGCCGGCTATGTGTTCGACACCGCCGACGTGCTGGTGGTGATGCTCGACGACGGTATCCACCAGGGGCGCGGAGAGGCAGCGGGCGTCTACTACCTCGGCGACGACCTCGCGCACATGCGCGCGGCGATCGAGGAAGCACGCACGGCAATCGAGGCGGGGCCGACGCGCGAGGAACTGCGCGCGATCCTGCCGCCGGGGGGCGCGCGCAATGCGATTGACGCGGCCCTTTGGGAGCTGGAGGCGCAGCGCACCGGCCGGCCGGTATGGGCGCTCGCGGGGCTCGAGTCGGAGCCCAGGCCGATCGTCACCACCTTTACGGTCAGTGCCGACACGCCCGAGACGATGGCAGCGGTCGCGCGCGGCTATGCCGAGGCCGTTTCGATCAAGGTCAAGCTGACGGGCGACCTCGACCTCGACCTCACCCGCGTCGCGGCCGTCCGGGCGGCGCGACCGGACGTGTGGCTGGGCGTGGACGGCAACCAGGGGTTCGTCGCGGCCGATCTCGAAGCGCTGGTCGCGGGTCTGGGCGCCTACCGCGTCTCGCTGCTCGAACAGCCGCTCGCGCGGGGGCGGGAGGCAGAGCTGGAGGGGTTTCGCTCGCCGATCCCGATCGCGGGCGACGAGAGCCTGTTGTCGCTTGCCGACGTGGCGCCGGCCAAGGGCCGGTTCGACGTGGTCAACATCAAGCTCGACAAATGCGGGGGCCTTACCGAGGGGCTGCTGATGGCGGCCGAGGCACGCCGGCTGGGGCTGGGCGTGATGGTGGGCACCATGATCGGCACCAGCCTGGCGACGGCGCCGGGCTTCGTGCTGGGGCAGATTGCGGACCTGGTCGACCTGGATGGCCCCACTTTCCTGGCGGCGGATCGCACGCCGGCGGTCACCTACCGCGACGGCACCCTCCATGCAGGGCCCGAGGTTTGGGGCGCCCCCCGGAAGGCAGGGGCATGAGCGAGCCCCGCGCCTGGTTCGGCCAGCCGCGCGGGCTGACGATCCTGTTCCTGACGAACATGTGGGAGCAATTTTCCTACTACGGCATGCGCGCGCTGCTCGTCTATTACATGACCAAGCAGCTGATGATGGCGCAGGGAACCGCGTCGATCGTCTACGGCACCTACACCGCCTGCGCCTATTTCACGCCGATCTTGGGCGGGGTGATCGCCGACCGGCTGCTGGGCAAGCGGCGGGCGATCATCCTGGGCGGCTCGATCATGGCCGCCGGGCACTTCATGATGGCATTCGAGTCGCTGTTCTACCCGGCGCTCGCCACCATCGCGATCGGCAACGGGCTGTTCCTGCCGAGCCTGCCGAGCCAGATCGACGACCTGTATGCGCCCGGCGATCCGCGCGTCGGCTGGGCGTACAACGTCTACTACGTGGGGGTGAACATCGGCGGCTTCCTGGCGCCGCTGGTCTGCGGGACGCTGGGCGAGCTCTACGGATGGCACTGGGGGTTCGGTGCGGCCGGGATCGGCATGGTAGGAGGCCTCGCCATCTATTTGTGGGGCCAACGCTATCTGCGGGAGCAGGCGCGCCGTCCCGTTGTCGAGCGGGGCGCGGCCCCGCAGGTACGATTCCCGCGGGAGACTGCGGTGCTGCTGCTGGCGATCGGCCTGTCGGTGACGGTGTTCCGCAGCGCCTATGAGCAGGTCGGCAACACCGTCGCGCTATGGGCCGACGTGGGCGTGGATCGCCGTGCAGGCGGCAGCGTCATCCCGATGACCTGGTTCCAGGCGCTCAACCCGCTGCTGGTGATGGTGATGACGCCGCCGCTGCTCGTCTTCTGGCGGCACCGTGCAGAACGCGGCCGCGTGGCGCGGCCGGCGCACAAGATGGCGGCCGGGGCACTGGTGGTGGGCGGCGCCTATCTGCTGCTCGCCGCACTGGAGGGGATCGGCGGACCAAGCCATTGGGCTTGGCTGGTGCTGTTCTTCGTCCTGCTGACGCTCGGCGAACTCTACATCCTGCCGACCGGCCTCGGGCTGTTCGCGCGGCTGGCACCGGCCGGCCTCGGCGCGACGACGGTGGCGGCCTGGTACCTGGCCACCTTCGCGGGAAGCCTCACGGCCGGCCTGGTGGGTACGCTGTGGAGCCGGACCGGCCACGCCACCTTCTTCCTCATGCTGGCAGGGCTCGCCGTGCTCGCGGCGGTGATGCTGCGCGCGCTCGATCCCGTGGAGCAGCGGCTCGAGCGTTAAGAGGAACACATATAATCAGGTTGACTATTCTCCGATTAGGACAATAGTTTCTGAAAAAGCACTTGATGCTTCGCGGGGGTGGCGATGAAGAAGACGGTCCTGGCCTGCTCGATCTCCGGCGCATTGGCCGCGCTGTTCCTCGCAGGCGGCGCATCGGCCCAGTCGATGGCGCCCAGTCCGGACTCTACGGCGGCGGAGCAATCCGGCGCCGCCTCCCGCGCCCAGGACACTGTCCCCACCGAGGATGTCGTCGTGACTGCGCAGAAGCGCCGGCAGGTGCTGATCGACGTACCGCAGTCGGTGTCGGTGGTCGGCGGTGAGGCGCTGGAGCGGCAGCAGGCGTTTAGCTTCCAAGACTATGCGAAGCTGGTGGCGGGCCTGCAACTCGCTCAGAGCAACCCCGGCGAGGCGCGGATCGTGCTGCGCGGCATCAACACCGGCGGCGTCGCCGCGACGGTCGCCACCTATGTCGACGAAACGCCGTTCGGATCGTCGAGCGGCCAGGTCAACGCCGCCATCCTGGCGGGTGAGTTCGACACCTTTGACGTCGAACGGGTGGAGGTGCTGCGGGGACCGCAGGGAACGCTGTACGGGGCGAGCTCGCTGGGCGGCGTTCTGAAGTTCGTCACCACCCCGCCGCACCTGGATGCCGTGGAAGCGCGGGGCCGCGCTTCCGTCGAGACGGTGGAGGGCGGCGATCTCTCCTACATGGGATCCGCGGTGGTCAACGTGCCGCTTTCGGACAAGATGGCGGTGCGCGCCTCCGGCTTCTACCGGGACTATGGCGGCTATGTGGATTCGATCGGTACCGGCGGGTCCGACGTCCAGAAGAACATCAATGATTCCAAAAGCTACGGCGGGCGCGTGTCCGCGCTGTTCAAGCCGAGCGAGAGCTTCCAGATCCGCCTGACCGCGATCCTCCAGAACCTGAACACCGATGCCGGCAATCTGGTGGAGAGCGATCCGGCGACCCTCCGCACCCTCTATGGCCGCCAGAGCCAGTCGCAATATGTGCCGGAGTACACCGACATCGCCTACCGGCTCTACAATGGCGCCTTCGATGTCGACCTGGGCTTCGCAACGCTCACATCGTCCACCAGCTACAGCACGCTCAAGCAGTCGCTGCGCGACGACCTCACCGTCTCCTACGGCAGCCAACTGGGCCTGTACGACGATGCCACGGGGCCGCTCGCGGACATCGGCCTGGTTCAGCAGACGAACACCGAACGCTTCACCCAGGAAGTGCGCTTGTCCTCGCCCGCGAGCGACACCTTCGAATGGCTGGTCGGCGGGTACTACAACCACGAAAAGGGCGAGATCCTGCAACGGATCGACGTGTACGAGCCCGGCACCTTCACGATCTTCGACGGCGTGCCGCAGCTGTTCGATGGCGGGACCCGGTCGCGCTATGAGGAGTTCGCCGGCTTTGCGAACGGCACGATCCATTTCGGGCCCCGTTTCGACCTGACGCTGGGCGGCCGGTACAGCCACAACGACCAGGACGCGGACCAGGGCGGGACCGGGCAGCTCGCGCCGCCGGCCCTGGAATCGGCGTCGAAGGAGGACGTGTTCACCTGGTCGGTCGCACCCAAGTTCAAGCTCGGTCAGAGCGTCGCGCTCTACGCTCGGGCGGCCAAGGGATTCCGGCCGGGCGGCCCGAACATCGTACCGCCCAACGCGCCGACCGGAATCTCCACCTATGATTCCGATTCGCTCATCAGCTACGAGATCGGGTTCAAGGCGGAGACGGCCGACCGCAGCTTCAGCATCGATGTCGCGGCATTCCACATCGATTGGAAGGACATCCAGCTGTTTGCGCAGGTGGAGGACTTCGGCATCAACGCCAACGGCGGCAAGGCCAAGAGCGAGGGGGTCGAGTTCACCGCGATCCTGCGTCCGACCCGCGGCTTCGTGGTATCGCTGAACGGCGCCTACACCGATGCCAAGCTGCGGGAGGACACGGATCTCGCGATCGTGGGCGGGCGCAAGGGCGACCAACTGCCCTACACGCCGAAGGTCGCGGTATCCGCCAACGCCGATTACGACTGGGACATGGGGAACGGCACCAAGCCGTACGTCGGCGCTTCGCTGCGCTTCCTGGGCGACCAGTCCGGCCCCTACAGCCCCGCGTTCGTGGCGGCCACCGGCCGGCAGTTCCGCATCCCGTCCTATGCCGTCGTCGACCTGCGCGCCGGCATCGAGTTCGACCGGTTCTCGATCGAGGCCTATGCGAAGAACCTGACCAACTCGGAGGGCAAGACCAGCGTGGTCGGGGAGGGCAACTATCCCTTCGGCGCGGTGGGTACCGGCGTAATCCGGCCTCGAAGCGTGGGCGTGACGCTCGGCGCGGGGTTCTGAGGTCGTGACCGGCCTCGGCCTTGCCGCTTCCGCAGCCCTCGGCGGGGTGCATGCGCTGCCCGCGCCCTATCTGCTGTTCCTGGGGGATGTCACCGAGCCGGGCTTTGCCAAGACCGCCTTCGGCCTGCGGGACTGGGCGGGCGACCGCTGCATCGGCGAGCATGCGCTGCCGAATGCCAGCGTCACGACCGGGCTGGAGCGGCTGACGCCGGCGGAGGCGGCCGCACGCGGTGCCCGGGCGATGGTGATCGGCGTCGCCAACCAGGGCGGGGTGATCCCGCCCGGCTGGATGCCAGAGCTGCTCGCCGCGATCGAGGCCGGGCTCGACCTGGTGGCCGGCATGCACCGCCGGCTGGGCGAGATCGATGCCTTGCGCGAAGCGGCCGCCAGGCACGGCGTGCGCCTGCATGACCTGCGCGTGCCACCGGCCGACCTGCCGATCGCGACCGGGCGCAAGCGTTCGGGGCGGCGGCTGCTGACGGTCGGCACCGACTGCGCGCTGGGCAAGAAATACACCGCGCTGGCGATCGCGCGCGGCCTCGCGGCGCGCGGCGTGGATGCCATGTTTCGCGCGAGCGGCCAGACCGGGATCATGATCGCGGGGCAGGGGATCGCCATCGACGCGGTGATCGCCGACTTCGCCGCAGGGGCTGCCGAGTTGCTGAGTCCCGATGCCGCACCCGAGCATCTCGACGTGATCGAGGGGCAGGGATCGCTGTTCCATCCGGCCTATGCGGCGGTGTCGCTGGCGCTGCTCCACGGAAGCCAGCCCGATGCGTTCGTGGTCTGCCATCAGCCCGGCCGGCAGGGAATCCTGGGGACGCCGGGCTATCCGGTGCCGCCGATCGAGGCGGTGATCGAACAGACGGTGCTGGTGGGGCGGCTGACCAACCCCGCGATCCGCTGCGTGGGGATCAGCCTCAACACCGGCGGCATGACCGAGCAGGAGGCCGCTCGGGTCATCGCCGATACCGGCGCGCAGCTGGGCCTGCCCGCCGCCGACCCGATCCGGGGCGGCGAAGCCTTCGAACGGCTGCTCGACGCATGCCAGGGCTGAGCCCGGTCGCGGCCGACCGGTTTCGCCGGTTCGTGCTGCCGGGGCTCGCGTTCAAGGCGGTGGTGATCGGCGGCGGCTATGCGACCGGCCGCGAGATCGCCGAGTTCTTCCTGCCCGCGGGCCCCTGGGGCGGGCTCGCGGCGATGCTGCTGGCGACGCTGATCTGGGCGGTCGTGGCGGCCGCGACCTTTCACCTCGCTCACAGGATCGGCGCCCGCGACTATCGGACCTTCTTCAAGGCGCTGCTCGGGCGGGCATGGGTAGCGTTCGAGGCGGCGTACCTAGTGTTCATCGTCCTGATCCTGGCCGTGTTCGGAGCGGCCGCCGGCGCCATTGCGCAGGCAACGCTGGGCGTGCCGGCAGCGGTGGGAACGGTCGCGCTGATGGTCGGGATCATCGCCTGCGTCGCCTGGGGCAATGCCGGAGTCGAGCGGGTGTTCGTCTGGGTCTCGGTGCTGCTCTATGCGACCTATGCAGCCTTTCTGTTGCTGGCGCTGACCGGGGTCGGCGATCGCATCGCCGCGGCCTTCGCGAGCGCATCCCCGCCATCGGGCGACTGGGCGCTCGGGGGCATCACCTATGCCGGCTATAATGTCGTCGGTGCGGTGATCGTACTGCCGGTGACGCGACATTTTCGGTCGGGCCGCGACGCGGTGGTCGCCGGGATGGTCGCGGCACCGCTGGCGATGGTTCCCGCGCTGCTGTTCTTCGTCAGCATGACCGCGTTCCTGCCGGAAATCGCGACCGCGGTCCTGCCGTCGGACCATATCCTCGTCCGGCTCGGGCACCCCGGCTTTCACCTCCTCTTCCAGGCGATGATCTTCGCGGCGCTGCTGGAGAGCGGCAGCGGCGCGGTGCACGCGGTCAACGAGCGGATCGCCCATGCAAGCGCGGGGCGGATCGTGCTGCGGCCGGTATCGCGCGCGCTCGCCGCCCTGGCGTTGCTGGTGCCGTGCATGCTGATCGCCGAGCGCATCGGGCTGGTGGCGCTGATCGCCTCTGGGTATCGCGCGCTCGCCTGGATCCTGATCCTCCTCTACGTCCTGCCGCTGCTCGGGATGGTGGCGCTCCGCCGCATCGCAGCCCCGGCGATCCAGCCGGAGACGCCATGATGAAGCGCTGCCTCTTCGCCCTGCCGCTGCTGCTGGCCGGAGGGCCCGCGTTGGCCGATCCGCCCGCCGGGTTCGACGCACGGGTGGAGTCGATCCGCACTGCCACCGAGACGCCGGGCATGTCGATCGCCATCGTCGAGGACGGCAAGGTGGTGCTCGCCAAGGGGTATGGCGTGCGCAGGCAAGGGGCGGCGGCAAAGGTCGACGCCGACACGCTGTTCATGATCGGATCGACCGGCAAGGCGTTTACGGTCGCCGCGCTCGCGACCCTGGTCGATGCCGGCAAGATCGGTTGGGACGACAAGGTCATCGACCACCTGCCCGGCTTCCAGATGTACGATCCCTGGGTCACGCGCGAAATGACGGTGCGCGACCTGCTGGTCCATCGCAGCGGCCTGGGCCTCGGCGCGGGCGACCTGTTGCTGGTCCCGCGGGGCAAGCTGTCGCGGGCCGAGGTGGTGCGGCGGCTGCGCTACCTGAAGCCGGCGACCAGTTTCCGCTCCGGCTACGCCTATGACAACATCCTCTACATCGTCGCGGGTGCGGTGATCGAGGCGGTCAGCGGGCAGAGCTGGGAGGAATACATGCGCGACCATGTGTTCCAGCCCGGCGGCTTTCCCAACGCCACCGCCGAGATGGCGCGGCAACTGTCCGTGCCCGACCGGGCGCAGCCGCATGCGCGCTATGGGGGACCCGTGCGCGGCGTCGGACCCGTCCGGGTCCTCGACGAGCGCGACCGGCTGGGACAGGCAGGCGCGCCTGCCGGGCTGATGGCGGCGAGCGCCAACGACATGGCGCGCTGGCTGCAGATCCAGGTGGCGGGCGGCGCGCTGCCCGGGGGCAACGGGCGGCTGTTCAGCGAGTCGGCGGCCAAGGAGATGTGGACGCCCGTCACGCCGATGCCGATCGAGCCCTATCCGGAGCCGGTCGCCGGCATCACCCCCAGCTACCAATCCTATGCGCTGGGATGGGACGTTCGCGACTACCATGGCGCCAAGGTGATCTGGCACGCGGGCGGCCTCTTCGGCTTCACGACGGTGGTCGTCTTGATCCCGGAGAAGAAGGTCGGCTTCGCCATCGCCATCAACAGCGAGGAAATCGAGCCGCGCTATGGCCTCATGTACGAGCTGCTCGACCATTATCTGGGGCTGCCGAAGCAGGATTGGCCCGCCCGGTTCGCGGCGTTCAAGCGCAACCGGATCGCAGGGGCCGAGGCGGCGGTGCGCCAGCAGGCGGCGATGCCCGCCAAGGTCGGCCCGTCGCTGCCGGTGGCGCGCTATGCCGGGCGCTATGTCGATCCCTGGTATGGGGCGCTGGCGGTCGGATCGGACGCAAAGGGGCTGACGGTCGACTTCACGACCACGCCGGGAATGGCGGGTCGGCTGGAGCATTACCAGTATGACAGCTTCGTCGCGCGTTTCGACGATCCGGCGATCGAGCCGGCCTACCTGACCTTTGCACTCGACGCGGACGGCAAGGTCGCGCGCGTGACCGCGAAGCCCGTGTCGCCGATCGCCGACTTCAGCTTCGACTACAAGGACCTGGACTTCGTGCCCGAGGGAGAGCGGCCATGATGCGACGTTGGTTGGCGGGCCTTGCCTGCGTGCTTGCCGCAACCGCGGCGGTTGCCCAGAACGAACTGGCCGTCACGCCGCAGCCGGCGGCGCCGGTGGCCCCGGCCGCCGCATCCGCCCCGGGCCAGCCGGACGCCGCCGCTGCCACGCCGGCGCTGACCGCGACCGACGTTGGCACATGGCTGGACGGCTTCATGCCCACCACGCTGGAGGGGGGCAAGATCGCCGGCGCGCAGGTGGTGGTGGTCAAGGATGGCCAGGTGCTCTTCAAGAAGGGCTACGGCTATGCCGACGTGGCGGCGAAGAAGCCGATGGACGTCGACCGCACGCTGATGCGGATCGGCTCCACCTCCAAACTGTTCACCTGGACCGCGGTGATGCAGCTGGTGGAGGCGGGCAAGCTCGACCTTGATGCCGACGTCAACCGCTACCTGGATTTCCGGATCGAGCCTAAGGGCGGCCGGGCGATCACCCTCGACGACCTGATGCGCCACCGCGGCGGGTTCGAGGAGGGGTTGAAAGACCTGATGGCGACCGATCCCGTCAAGTGGAAGACGACGGAGCGCTACCTGAAGGAAAACCTGCGCCCGCAGCTGTTCGTCGCGGGCGAGGCACCGGCCTATTCCAACTATGGCACCGCGCTTGCCGGCTACATCGTCCAGCGCGTGTCGGGCCAATCCTATGACACCTATATCGAGCAGCACATCCTGGCGCCGCTGCGCATGGGCCACACGACCTTCCGCCAGCCGCTGCCGCCCGCGTTCGCGCCGCTGCTGTCCAAGGGCTATCCTCAAAGCGACATGCCGCCGGTGCCGTTCGAGCTGGTCGGAACCGCGCCGGCGGGTGCCGCCAGCACCACGGGCGGGGACATGGCCAACTTCATGATCGCGCATCTGCAAGGCGGGCGCTTCGGCGGCACCCGGATCCTGCGGCCGGAGACGGCCCGGCTGATGCACACGCCAGCGGTTCCCCCGCAGCCCGGCTTCGACACGCTGGCGCATGGCTTCTTCTGGGGGCACCGCAACGGGCGCCAGGTGATCGGGCACGCGGGGGATACCATCGTGTTCCACACCGATATGAACCTGCTCCCGCAGGAAGGCGTCGGCTTCTACGCCAGCTTCAACAGCCGTGGCGAAAACGACGCGACCTATGGCGCGCGGGAGCGCCTGTTCCAGCTGTTCCTGGACCGCTATTTCCCGGCGCCCCCCGTCACCAATCCTCCGGCCATCGCTGGCGCGGCCGCCGATGCGGCGGCGCTTGCGGGCTATTACGAAGGCTCACGACGGGTCGAGAGCGGCTTCATCGGCCTGTTCTACCTGATCCAGCAGACCCAGGTGATCCCCAACGGCGACGGCACGATCAGCCTGGCGTCCGCGCCGGAGCAGAAGTTCCGGGAAATCGCGAAGGGCCTGTGGCGGGAGGTGGACGGCACCCGCATGCTGCAAGTGTCGGAGGTGAACGGGCGTCGCGCGATCCTCGACAGCCGCAACCCGGTCGAGATCTCGCAGGCGACCCCGCTTTCTCGCAACCCGGTGTTCAACATGGTGATCGCGGCGTTCGCGCTGCTAGTGCTGCTGGCGACGGTGGTCTCCTGGCCGGCAACGGCCTGGATCCGTCGCCGCTATGGTGCCTCGAACCCGCTGACGGGCCGGGCGAAGCTCGCCCACCGGCTGGTGCAGTTCGCGGCGCTGGCCGACCTCGTCTATCTGGTCGGCTGGTACATGGCGCTCGCGCCGATCCTGAAGTTGCAGGTCGAGGTCTACAACAACGGCATGGACGCGACCATTCGGGCGCTCCAGATCGCCGGGATCGTCCCCGTGCTGGGGGCCGTGCTGGGCGTGTGGAACGCGGTCGTGGCCTGGCAGCCGGGACGTGGCTGGGGCGAGCGGCTGCGCGCGATCCTGATCGCCGCTGCTCTGATCGGCGTGCTGTGGCTCGCCAGGGTGGGCAAGCTGATGAGCTACAACCTGAACTATTGAGCCATCAAACCGGCAGGACGGTCGTCGACTTGATCTCCGACAGGGCGACGGTGGAGACGACCTCCTGCACGCCGGGCACGCGCGACAGCTTGTCGAAGAAGAAGCGCTCATACGCCTCGATGTCCTCGGCGACGACGCGCATCAGGAAGTCGACCGGCCCCATCAGCACGTAGCATTCCAGCACCTCCGGAAAGGCGCGGATCGCCTCGGAGAACTCGTCCAGGTGGGCGCGGCCATGAGCGTTGAGCTTCACCTGCGCAAAGACATGCGCGTTGAGCCCGATGGCGCGCCGGTCGAGCAGCGCCACGCGCTTGCGGATGACGCCATCCCGCTCCAGCCGGTCGATCCGCCGCCAGCATGGGGAGGGGGAGAGACCCACACGTTCGGCAATGGCAGCGGTGGGCAGGCTCGCGTCCTCCTGAAGGACACGGAGGATGCGGCGTTCGGCGTCATCGAGCGGCTGGGTCAATCCATCCTCCAAACCTAGAAACACCGGTCAGTCCTTGTGAGTACAGCAAAGACCGCGGTCAACAAAGGTCAGTTCGCCCCAGCGGCCGAGGCTATTGCTTTGCTGCATTGAAGATGAGGATTCCGCCATGAACGAATTGCTGCCCCCCGAAGCCGTTGTCCGGCTTGACGATCCGCAGACGGGCTTGCGGGGCTTCATCGTTCTGCATTCCACCGTGCTGGGGCCTGCGGCGGGCGGCTGCCGGTTGTGGCACTATGCCGACGAGGCCGCCGCGAGCGAGGATGCACTGCGACTGGCCGCCGGCATGACGATGAAGAACGCGCTGGCCGGGTTGCCGCTGGGAGGCGGCAAGGCCGTGCTGATGCTCCCCGATGCGCCGTTCAGCCGCTCGCAGCTGTTCGAGGCGTTCGGGCGCGCGGTCGCAACGCTCGACGGGCGCTACGTGACGGCCGAGGATGCAGGCACCAGCGTCGAAGACATGGCGGTGGTGGCAGGGCGGACGCCCCATGTCGCCGGCCTTCCGCGGCAGGACGAGCGGCCCGGCGGCGATCCCTCCCCCTGGACCGCACGGGGCGTGTTCCGGGCGATGGAGGTGGCGGTCGCACGGCGGCTGGGCAAGTCGCTGGCGGAGGTGACCGTGGCGGTGCAGGGCGTCGGCCACGTAGGCATGGCGTTGTGCGAACTGCTCCATGCCGCCGGTGCGCGGCTGGTGATCGCGGAATCGCGATCGGAGTTGGCGGCGCGGGCGGCGACGCGCTTCGGAGCGGTCCTGGTATCCTCCCGCGCGATCGCGGGCGTTCGGGCGGATGTCTTCGCGCCCTGTGCCCTGGGCGGCGTGCTGAATGTGGCGAACGCCACCAGCCTGCAGGCGAAGGTCGTGTGCGGTGCTGCCAACAACCAGCTGGCGTCGGCGGAGGTGGGGGGGCTGCTGGCGAAGCGCGGCGTGCTCTACGCACCCGACTATGTCGTCAACGCCGGCGGCATCATCAACGTGGCTGCCGAATATCTCGGCTGGGGCGAAGAGGTGGTGCCATCCCGCGTCGACGGCGTCGCCGCCCGGCTGGGCGAGGTGCTGGACCTGGCGGAGGCGGAGGGGGTCTCCCCCGCGCGTGCGGCCGCATTGCTCGCGCGCGAGGTGATCGTCCAGGGGCGACCCTGCGACAAGGCGATGCTCGCGGCCTGAGGGGGGAGAGCGATGCGCGTGACGGTCACCGGCGCCGCCTCCACCTCGCTGCTGCTGCGCGTCGTCAATCTCGTCGCGCTGCATGAACTGGCGTTCGCGACCCTTGCAGCGGAGTTGGCGGACGGCGGCATGGTGATCCGTCTTGACCTGGCAGACGGGGCGCCGCCCGCAGAGGCGAGCCTGGAGAAGCTGCGCGCGCTCGTCGAGGTCGCCACGGTCGAGCTGACCGCTCAGACCGGTCGCTGACCCGCAAAGGCGCATCGCCTGCGAAGCCGTAGCCGAGCATGTTGGCCGAACAACAGGGGGCGACATGCGGGCAATCGGGACGCTGGCTTTGATGACGGCGCCGACGGCAGCGGACGGGATCCCGACCTGGTCGCCGACGGTGCCTGCGGGTGGGCAGGCGGAACTCCGCTACCGCTATTGACCAACGCACGCGACGCACGGCCACGTGGGGCTTTGGCGAACGTGCGGAAGGGACGGGCACCACGGGAGGGTGGATGAACGGGGATTTGAAGATCACGACGGCGGTGGCCGCAGCGCTGCTTGCGGGAGGCTGCGGGCGGCGCGAACCGAATGAACCGCCGATCGCAACACGGCCCGGTTCGTGCCGCATGGGGTGGAGAGATAGCGCCGCGTTCTGTTGATATTGCTAGTGACTCGCAACTTTGCTTCGGCTAGAGGGCCCCGCAACATCAAAGGGGGACCGAATGCGTTTGCCGATCAGCCTGTTGTCGAGTGTCGCTGCTGTCTGTCTGGGCGCCGTCGCCGCGCATGCCGCGCCAGGCGCCGAGGGCGAGCAGGTACGGTCGGAGGGCGATGGCGGCGACGAGGTGGTCGTGGTCGGCAAGAGCTACGGTCGCGAAGTAGGCAAGACGGTCACCCCGCTGAAGGACATGCCCAACACGGTCACGCTGATCGACCGTGCGCAGATCGAGGCGCAAAACCTGTTCACGCTGGAGGACGCGATGACCGCGACCAACGGCATCACCGTCACCGGCATCGGCAGCGAGGATCCGTCCTTCCTGTCGCGCGGCTTTGCGATCACCAACTATCTGGTGGACGGCGTACCGACGCTCTCGTTCGGCTTCCCGGGGGTCGTGCCCGACCTGTTCGCCTACGACCGGCTGGAAGTGCTGCGCGGCCCTGCCGGCCTGTTCAGCGGATCGGGCAATCCGGCGGGCAGCATCAACCTGGTGCGCAAGCGGCCGCTCGAGGCCTTCAAGGCCCAGGCGTCGGCGGGCTATGGCAGCTACGATAACCTGCGGCTGGAACTCGACGTTTCCGCCCCGGTCGGCGATCGCGCAGGGGTGCGCGTGGGCGGCATGCTGCAGGACCAGGATCAGTTCTTTGACGTCGCCCATCGCAACCGCCTCGGCTTCTATGGCGTCACCGCGATCGAGATCGGTGATCGCACGACCCTGACGGTCGGGGGCAGCTACGACCGGTTCAAGCCCGCGATCCAGTCCGGGCTTCCCGGCTATGCCGGTGGTGCCGACGGCAGCGAGGGTAGCCTGCTCGACGTCGACCGCTCGACCTATCTGGGTGCCGACTGGAACCGCTTCCGCTCGGAGACCTGGACCGCCTTCGCCGAACTGACGCACCGGGTGAGCGACCGCTGGACGCTGCGCGCGACGGGCCTGATGACCGATGTCGACCGGATCGACGTCTACAGTTACATCGGCAACCAGGCAGTGACGCCCGCGAACGGCGGCAACACCAGCCACATCGCCTATCGCGGCGACAATTTCGCCAAGACGCGGTCGTTCGACATGAACGGCGTCGGTAGTTTCCCCCTGTTCGGGCGCGAGCAGACGCTGATCCTGGGCGCCGACTATCAGGCGCAGGATTACGACAGCTATTTCACGCGGCTCTCGAACTACGCGCGCATCAACGTGTTCGATCCAGTGTCGCCGACCGAACCGCCGCTGAACCCCTATGGCCCGCTGCCCTATTATCCGGTGCAGGGCACCAATGCGACCTGCCCGGACACCAGCACGCCGATCACGCCCGCGCCGGTCAACTGCGTCCTGCAGTCCTATGGCGGCACCAATACGCTCGTCGAGCAGTACGGCCTCTACGGCCAGATGCGGTTGCAGCCGGTCCCGGGGCTGACGCTGGTCGGTGGCGGCCGCCTCACCTGGTGGGAGCAGACGACCGAGACCCTGCTGCCCACTCCGGCCGCGCCGCGCTCCACCGGCGTGGATGCGCAGCTCACGCCCTATGCGGGCATCGTGTGGGACCTCACCCCGAACCTCAACGTCTACGGCAGCTATGCGGACAGCTTTACGCCGCAGTCGGCACCGGCCGGCCGCACGCGTCCGGATCGCGAACGCGTCAAGCCGCTGATCGGCGACCAGTATGAGCTCGGCACCAAGCTGGCGCTGATGGACAATCGGCTGCTGCTTTCGGCGGCCGTTTATCAGCTCACGCAAAGCAACCGGCTGTTCAACCCGGCCGACGAGCCGACCATCGTGCTGCAGGTCGGAAAGGTGCGTGCACGCGGCATCGAGGCCGAGGCGACCGGCGAGATCCTGCCCGGCTGGCGGATCAACGGCGGTTACACCTATACCAAGACCGAGTATCTGGAGGACACCCAGCCGCAGTTCGAGGGGCTGTCGCTGACGCCGATCATCCCGAAGCACATGGCCAAACTGTTCACCAACTATGCTCCCCAGGACGGGGCGCTGGCGGGTGCAAGCCTGGGCGGTGGCCTGACGTGGTTCAGCGAAACTTCCGGCGGCACGCCGTCGATCATCGGCGCGAACGGCCAGCCGACGATCTCCACCGTCGTGCGTCAGGGCAGCTATGCGGTGCTCGACCTGCGCGCCGGCTACAAGGTCAACGACCGGCTGTCCTTCTCGGTCAATGCGAACAATGTGCTCGACCGCAGCTATTATTCGCGCATCTCCTCGACCGGGCGCGGCAACTACTACGGCAGCCCGCGCACGGTGTTCGCGACCATCCGGCTCACCTACCCGTGAGCGCCCTCGCTTTCTCAAAAGGACCCTCTGCCATGAAGAAGATGCTGTTCGCCGCCCTGCTGCTGGGCCTCTCGACGGCGGCTCGGGCGCATGAAGTCTGGATCGAGCGCGACGGCAACGGCCCGGCGCGCATCTACCTGGGAGAGCCCGCCGAGGCGATGCCCGAGGGCGGGGATCCCGAATTCGCCAAGCTCAAGGCGCCCAAGCTGCTGAAGGCGCCGAACGCCCGGCTGGAGCGCAAGGCCGGCTATCTGGAAGCCGCCCTTCCGGCAGGGGATGTGCGCGCCTGGGACGACACGGTATTTGCTCCCTGGGGCGAGCCCGGCAAGCAGGAGTCGGTGGTCTACTACGCCCGTGCGGGGCGGAGCGAAGCACGCGCGGCCCTTCCGTTCGAGTTCGTCCCTGCCAAGGCGGGCGCCGACCGCTTCCGCCTGGTGCGGGACGGCAAGCCCGTTGCCGGAACCGAAGTCACGCTGATCGCACCGGACAAGTCGACGCAGAAGCTGGTCACCGACGCCAACGGCGAAGTGACGGCGCCGGCGGGCGCGAAAGGCCGCTACCTGCTGACGGCGGCACTGAAGGACGAAGGGGCTCACACCACCCCGGCAGGCCCGGTCGCCGTGCTGCACCGGATCACCACGATCACCTATCTGGCGAACTGACAAAAACGGCAGCTTCAAGGGCCGAAGCGCTTGAGGCTGCCGTCTGCAGTGGCGGGGTCGGGGGAACCCCGGGGAAGGATTAGAAGCGCATCCGGACGCCCAGACGATAGATGCGGCCAAGCGTATCGTAGAGCGCGGGATTGACGTCGAGGCCGGTGTTGGTCTGCGGCGACGGCGCGGGATCATGGTCGAACACATTGTCGACCTTGAAGAAGGTCGTGACTTCCTTGGTCACGTTGTACGAGCCGCCGATATCCAGGTAGAAGGCGCCCTTCATCCGGTTGTAGTCGATGGTCGGGTTGTTTCCGGTCGAAATCGGGCAGCCCGTGGAGCACACGACATACTGGTTCCCGAACACGCCGTCGGAAAACCAGCGCTCCTGCAGCGTGAGGCTGAAGCGGTCATTCTCGTAGGTCTGAACCGCGAGCCATTTCCAGTCCGGCGTGGCACCGGTATTCGCGCCGGCCTGGTCGACCGTCGCGACCCCCGCAATGCCTGCGTTGACCAGGAACTCGCGCACATGGGTGCCCAGCGCCCGGACGGTAAAGCTGCCGGGCAGGCCCAGGGGCTGGGTCCATTGATAGCTCGCCTCGATGTCGAAGCCGCTCGTCTTCCAGGAGGCGAGATTGAACGGCTGGACGTTGACGAAGTTGCCGCCCTGAACGGGGCTGTTCAGTTCGAAGCCGCCGCAAAAGGCCTGGTTGCCTTCGAAACAGAAGCGGACGATCTGGTCCGGGCTGAGGGTCGAGACGACCCCGTCGAGCTTGATGTTGTAATAGTCGAAAGAGAGGCTGAGGCCCGGCAGCCACGAGGGGCGCGAGAGCACGATGCCCACTTCGGTGTTGCGGGCGATCTCCGGCTTCAGGTCCGGGTTGCCGATGGTGTTCTGGAACACCTGGACCGCGCGATTGCGAAACGGATCGTTGAAGTTCGGCAGCGTGGTGACCGTTGGTGCGGCGAACAGCTCCGAGAGGTTAGGGGCGCGAACGTCGCGCGACGTGACGGCGCGGAGCCGCACGCCTTCCAGCGGCGTGTCCCAGGTCCCGCCGACCTTCCACGCCCAGACGGTGCCGGACGTGCTGTAATGGGTGCCGCGGCCGGCGGCATTCAGGTTCGCACGCCCGATCGAGGGGCTGTCGAACAGGGGTAGGTTGACCTCCAGGAAGCCTTCATAGACGTCGTACTTGCCGCTGCCGTTCTTGTAGTTGCCGGCGGCCCAGTTGCTTCCCTGTTCCGCATTGAGCAGCGGGTCCGCGGGATATTCGGGGCTGTTCGGGCTCACGTCCATGACGCCGGCGCCATAGGGGTCGGCACGCACGCGATAATATTCGCGCCGGTACTCGGCGCCGAACGCCACCGACAGAGGGCCCGCCCAAAGCTCGACGGGCGCGCCGGAGAAGTTGAGGCTGGCTACGTCCTGGGTCAGCTTGGTGTGCTGGAACGGGCCGTTTTCCGGCGTGATATAGGCAAGCGCTGCATCGGACGGAGCGAAGCCGCCGAAGACGTTGATCGGCTGGCACCCGGCGGCCCGCGCCGCAGGGTTCGCGCAGACGATCGCGCCGTTCAGCGTGATGGCATTGGACGCAGCGACATAGCGGTTCTGCAGCACGATGTCGTCGACATCGATGTCCGACATGGTGATGCCGTGCTCGTAATAGGCGTCATAGGTCCAGTCGCTGCCGCCGATGTCGAACTTGCCCTTCAGGCCGCCGACGAAGCGGTACTGCCGACGATCCGTGCTGACCCGGGGATCGGGGAAGCTGCCGTTGCTGGTACCGAAGTTGAACTCGGTGATCCCGGCGGCCGCGCACCGGTCGCGCACCAGCTGCGGCAGGAATGCGTTGGCACACTGCACGGTCAGGTTCGGGCGGTTATAGCCGGGGCTCGGCTGGTTGGAGGTCTTTACCTGCGCAACGTTGACGGTGAGGTAGACCTCATTGTCCTCGGCGAAGTCGAAGCCGATCCGGCCGAAGCCGTTCAGGCGTTCGAGCTCTGACTTCAGCGACGCGCCCGAACCCGGTGCGCCGGAGAGATCCCCGCCGACGCAGAAGCTGTTGCCCGGATAGCAGTTGGTGACGCGGCCGGTACCCGTCGGGCTGCCGCCCGATCCGTAGTTGAAGTTGTAGGGGGTGCCGCTCTGGTCGAACGCGATCCCCTGCAGTGGCCCGTTGTTGATCAGGCCGTAGAGCGCATACTGATAAGGCTGCGCATAATCGCGATAGTTGAACTGCGGGAGCCCGTTGTCGGTCACGCCGGTGTTGAGCAGCGTGGTGGCTCGGTACCAGTTGCGTCCCCCCGCCAGGTCCGTGCCGAAGTTGCCGGCGCCGACTCCGCCCTCATGATCGAACTCGCCGCTGACGATCAGGTGCAGGCGGTCGTCGAGCAAGGCGGTGCCATAGGCGCCCTGCACGAGCACCTGTTCGTCATCGCCGTAGTTGGTGATGCCGCCCTGGACGTTCGCCTTGAACCCCTGGAAGCGCGTATCGGTGATGAAGTTGACCACGCCGCCGACCGCGTCCGAGCCGTAGGAGGCGGAGGCGCCGCCGGTCACGACATCCACCCGCTTCACCAGCAGCTGCGGGAACATGCTGATGTCGGGAACCCCCGTCACGTTGGCGCCGACGACCCGCTGCCCGTCGAGCAGGGTCAGCGTACGGATCGGGCCGAGCCCTCGCAGCGAGAAGGAGCTGAGGCCCTGGGTGCCGCTCGAGGTGCTGAACGTGCCCGTGGCGGCGCCGGTCGACCCCTGCAGCGACGGCAGCTGCGCGATCGCATTGAAGATGTTGGGCTGGGCGTTCTTCTGGAGCTGGTCCTCCCCGATCACCGTCGTCGGAGTCGGCGCGTTGAAGCCGGTCGTGATGCGGGTGCCGGTTACAACGACCTCCGACGGCGACGCATCCGGCTGGGCCGCGGTCGAGCCGGCGATGCCGGGTTCGGCCGGAGTCGCGGTGGTGTCGGTCTGGTCCTGTGGCTCGTTGGGAGGCGTCTGCTGCTGTGCCAGGGCAGGCGCGGACGCGAGCAACACCGCAAGCGCAGCGAGACTGGTAACGTTATCAAAAGTGCGCGTCTTCCATCGACGATCACGAAGGACCTTGCCCATCATCCATCCCCTCCTTGGTGCCGGCGCGTGCCGGTCGTCCGGCGTGGCGTCGTGTCAGTGTGCGCGCATTCTATCGGATGCCGGCGGGCGCAGCATCTACGACCAAAGTCGAGGGGGACCGGTCAGGGCCGCGCGGCAAACAGCGCATGATGGGTGAGGATGAACAGCGTGCCGCCATCCGGGCCGCCGAACAGCAGCTGGAGCGGGCGTTGCGGTACGTCGATGCGACCCTGCTCGCGTCCGTCGGCGTCGTAGACGAAGATCTCGCCGTTCGCGACATAGACGCGCCCATCCGGGCCGACGGCCACGCTTTCCCCGCCGCGCGGCGCAAAGGGCTTGAGGTCGGTCACCGCGCCGCCCGCGCCCAGGAGGCCGCTGTAGGTACGATCCTCAGAGCCGTTCGCGACATAGATGCGGGAGCCCACGGTGCCCTGGACGAATCCATAGGTGTCCAGCGTGTCGGAGAACCGCCAGCCGAGATGATCCGCCGGACCCTGTTGCCAGACGCGGTAGGCGGGAAGCGCGATGCTCCCGTCAGGGGAGCGATATTCCAGAGACTTCGGCAGCGCCATGTCACGCGCGAACATCTCTGCCAGCGTCGTGAAGCGATCGGTCGCGGGATCATATTGGTCGCGGAACTCGCCGTTGTTCCAGAAGCTCGCAGGCAGGGCGACCCGCGCGCCGGTTCCGGCGGAGGCGGGAGTCGGCGCGATGATCCGCGGCGCCTGAGGCGCCGCGGGATCGATGCTGTACACCGTCGCGGCCGCGCCGGCGGACGAAAGCACCATCAGCTTGCCCGAGCGGTCGACCGCGAGGTTGACGGAATCGAGCGGCGCGTCGGCGACGGTCGAGAGTCCCTCCTTCTCGGACCAGCCATGAATGCGCTGGAACTGCCGGTCGACGAAATAGAGCTTGCCGGCCGCGTCCACGGCGCCACCGCCCAGCGAGTAGAAGCCCTCGGCCAGCATACGGACCGGCGCGAGGGAGGGGTTGGCTGCCGGCGCCGGCGCGTCCGTCACATCGAGTACCGCGAACTCGCGCTCGCGCACCGCGGCGCGCCGGGTCACGTCGACGATCGCATTCTCGTACGGATATTTGCTGGCGCGCAGGTAGGTGCCGCACCCGTTGCCGTCGCAGGTGGCAAAGCCGCTCTCGGCATTCACGTGCACGTTGCGGAAGCGGATGCCGCTCGAGCCCTCCAGCGTCACGGCCGCGGGCGCGGGCTGGAGCGAGCGGGTGACGCGATAGGCGTGGAGGTTGGCGAAGAGGATGTCGCGCGAGTTGCGGACCTCCAGCGACACCGCGTCCCGGCTCTCGCCCGCCTCCTCTTCCGTCTGCGGCGCGAGGAACTGCCAGTTGCGAACGCGGTCGAGCACGATCTCGGCGCGGCGGTGGTGCTCGGCCGACATCTGGTAGACAATGCCCGGCGTGCTGGTGTCCGAGACGTAGAGGCCCGCCTGGGCATAGGTGTTGGGCGTCCACAGCCCGTTGAAGGTGCCGCCGCCGCCGTCGGTGACCCAAAGGCTGGCATATTGGCCGTCCCAGCGCTTCTTGGGGTCCGGGTCGGCCGTGTGGTTGGCGTTGTACGGATCGAAGCGGCTGCCGTCGGCAAGGAAGGTGCCGTGACCGCCCTGGAACTTGACGTCGTCCACCAGCGATCGTTCGCCCGCACGCCATAGCAGCGCCGTCGCGCGCGGATTGGTGCCGCCCGTGAACAGGCCGAGGCCGGAGACGATCGCGTCCCCGCCCTTCGCGCTTTCGATCAGCGCGCGCGGGCTGCCGACGCCGCGGAAGGGCGCGCTGTCCTCGGCAAGGACGATCTGCGTCAGGCTAGGGTGGAGACCGATCAGCACGCTGTCGGGGCGCAGCTTCAGCGTGTCGGAGACCCGATAGAATCCTGCGGGGAAATAGAGCACCCGGCGGCTGTCGATCGCGCGCTGGATCGCGGCCGTGTCGTCGGTCGCATTGTCCCCGCGCACGCCCAGATCCCGCACGTTCACCCAGGCGGAGACCGGCGGCAGCGGGCGGATCGCGCGATCACGGCGCCGCGGGGTTCCCGAGAGCGGCGCGGCATCCATGCGCGTGGCGTAGCTGCCGGTGGCGCCCAGCGCCGGTACGGTCAGCCCATGGGTGAACTCGCGGACGCGGTAGCGGCTTCCCGTGCCGCCTACCGTCTGGCCGCTGTCGCGCAAGCGCGCGAAGATGGGCGTGCCCGTCGCTACCGCATTGTCGAAGCCGACCTGCGTGTACGCATTGCCTTCGTTGCTGATGATGACGCCGGCTTGCGAGACATTCTCGAACCGGACGTCCTTGCCCCACAGCCAGTCGCCGTAGCCGCGGTCGATCTCGATCCCCACGGGCACGTTGCGGAAGCTGGTGTTGACAAGGGTGAGGCCCGCCTCGTGCTCGCGGATCGCGGCGTCCCGCTGTCCCTCGAAGGTCGAGTCCAGCAACGTGTACTGCCAGGCCGGCGACGGCTTTTCGGTGAGGATGCCGTAGCGGCCGCCGAAGAAGCGCAGGTTCTGGCCGAGATTTCCGACCTGATAGATGCCGGCGAGGGCGGAGCCGAGATGGAAGTCGATGTGGCTGAGATAGGCGTGCTGGGCGGTGTGGAAACGGACCGCGGTTGCCGCCGTATTGCCGCTGCCGATCTCGAAGTCGACGTTAGCCATGGCCGAGTAAAAGGTCCCGGAATTGGCGTCGGCGATGCCCGGATTGAACGGAACGCTGGTGGGCGGCGGCACGGGTACGCGCGGGCCCGCCCCGTCCGGCGCAGGACGGTTCCCGGTGAAGAAGATCATGTTGGCGACGCCGCTCTGGAAGCCGGGAGTGTTGGCAGCCAGCACGAAGACCGGGCGCTTCTTCCCGACGCCGAACAGGCGCACGCCCGGCCATACATACAGTGTGCGGGTGATCCGGTACCGGCCGGATGGAAGAAAGACGAGACCGCCGCCGCCCTGGCCCGCGGCCGCATCGATCGCCTGCTGGATCGCCGCGGTATCATCGGTGGTGCCGTCGCCCTGCGCCGACACGGTGACGGCGCGTGGGTCGTTCGGCGCGGTGGCGTAGACCGAAGTCGAGCCGGGCGCCGCCAGTGCCGGCAGGGCGGTGCCGGCGAGCAGCAGCGCCGGGAGCAGACGGAGGGCGGTGCGGGCTGTCATGGCGATGCGTCCCTTGATCGCTGCGCGAGTGTGCCCGCCTGGATAGTTCGGCCTCCCAGGGGTGGCGACCTCGACCAAGGTCGCAATGGCCAAGCAGCTCGCCAGACCCAATACCGCCCAGGCAACACGGCCGGCCGGCCAAAGCTGAGGGCACAGGCGTGCAGGCACAACGGCAAGGGATCGACCGACCGCGCGCGATCGTCGTGATGGGGGTAAGCGGAACGGGCAAGACGACGCTGTCCGTCCGGCTTGGGGCCGAGCTCGGCTGCCCCGTCCTGGAGGGGGATGCCTTTCATTCGATCGCCAGCGTCGCCAAGATGCGGGCCGGCCAACCTCTAGCGGATGCGGATCGCTGGCCCTGGCTCGACCGGCTGGGGGCCGCGATCGGCGAGGCAAGCTCGACGCAGGGCACCGCCGTCGCGGCCTGCTCCGCCCTCAAACGTGCCTATCGCGAGAGGCTGGCCGCTGCATCGGCCGTGCCGATGTACTTCGTTCTGCTCGACACTGCGCGCGAGGAGATCGCGCGGCGCATGGCGAGCCGGGACGGCCATTACATGCCGCCCAGCCTCCTCGACAGCCAGTTGGCGACGCTGGAGCGTCCCATGCCGGATGAGCGCGCCTTGGCACTGGATGCGGCGCGGACGCCCGAACGGCTGTGCGCCGAGGTCTGTGCCTGGCTCGATCTGGTGCCCGCGCCCCGCTGAGCGGGAGCGGCGATCACGGCATCAGTCGCTTGCGGCCCTGCGACAGATGCCAGCGCATCGCCAGCGCCGCACCATCGGCATCGCGGGCGCGGATCGCGTCGACGATCGCGTCATGTTCGTCCATCATCGCGCCGATCACCTCGGGCGGGCGCGCGCGCGAGATCTCGACGCCTGCGCGCAGGATCTGCATCACCGCGTCCTGGAGATGATCGAAGACCGGCAGGAACGCCGCGTTGCCGGTGGCCTCGGCGATGCTGCGGTGGAGGATCCAGTCCTCGTCATGCGCGGGCGCGTTCGAGAGGAGCGCGGCGCGCAGCGCGCTGAGCGCCCGCTCGATCTCCTCCAGTTGCTGATGCGAACGTCGCTGCGCCGCCAGCCGCGCCGCCTCCGCCTCCAGCACGAAGCGCACCTCGTAGGTGCCCAGCGTCGTCGCCAGCGCGTCCATCGGCATGTGCGACCCGAGCCGCTCCGACGGGCGCCGCTTCACGTAGGAGCCGGCGCCCCGGCGTGCCTCGGTGATGCCGTCGGAGGCGAGACGGGCGAGCGCCTCGCGCACGATGGTGCGTGACATGCCGAACCGGTCGGCCAGCCGGGCTTCGGAGGGAAGGCGATCCCCGCTCGCCATCCCCTGATCGTTGATGATCCGGACGATCTCCGTATAGGCGCGATCCGCCAGGCGTCCTTCACTCACGGGAAATCTCCCCGGTGCGCAGCCCGGCATCGCCGGCGATCAGACGACATAGCTCAGCGCCAGGACCAGCAGGAGGCCGACGACCGAGATCGCCGTTTCCAGCAACGACCAGGTGCGGAATGTGTCGGCGGTGCTGGTGCCGACATAGCTTTTGACCAGCCAGAAGCCCGGATCGTTCACATGGCTGAAGAACACCGATCCGGCGCCCACCGCCAGCACGACGAGCTCGGGGGAGACGCCCGATCCCGCCACCACCCCCGGCATGATGCCGACGGCCGTGATCGTCGCCACCGTCGCGGAGCCGGCGGCGAGCCGGATGCCGACCGCGACCAGCCACCCGAGCAGCAGCGGCGAGATGGCGTACATCAGCACGATCCGCGCGAGCAGGTCCGAGAGACCGGCGGTCACCAGCACCTGCTTGAGCGCACCACCCGCACCAATCGCGAGCAGGATCGCACCGGCAGCACCCATGGTCTCGTACCACACCGCGTCCTGGATCGCCGCCTCGCGCAGGCGCCGTCCGAACAGCAGCGGCAGCGCGAGCAGGTTGGCGATGAGCAATGCCACGACCGGGTTGCTCGCGGCGGCAAGCGCCGTGTTGCCGCGCAGCCCCGGCAGCATCTGCCCGATCTCGCCCGCGGCGATCAGAAGGACGGGAAGGAGCACGATGAGCAGCGCGCTTCCGCGGCCGGGTGTCGCGATGTCCAGCTTGTGATCGGTGAGGACCGGCGCCTCCAGCCGCACGCCGCGTGCGGTGACCTTCGCCAGCAGCGGTCCTGCCACGATCGCGGTGGGGATCGCGATCAGGATGCCGTAGAGCATCGTGCGGCCGAGATCGGCGCCCAGCGCCTCGACGGCCAGCAGCGGACCGGGATGCGGGGGCACCAGCGCGTGCACGACGCCCAGGCCCGCGAGTGCCGGCATGATCAGGCGCAGCTTGGCCGTATCCCGTTCGGCAGGATCGTCACCCGCCATCGATTCGGCTGCCGCGACGACGATCGGCAGCAACAGAACGAGACCCGTCTCGAAGAACAACGGCAGGCCGATGACGATCGCGATGCCCAGAGTAGCCCAGGGTGCGGCCCGCGCCCCGGTCAGCTGTAGCGCGCCTTTCGCGAGCGTGGCAGCGCCGCCCGACAGGTGCAGCATCGCGCCCAGCGACAGGCCGAGTGCCACGACCAGGCCGGTGCCGCCGATGATGTCGCCAACGCCCTTCTGCACTGCCTTGGCGGTCTCCGGCAGGGGGAGGCCTGCGAGCAGTCCGACGGCGAATGCGCCGCAGAGCAGGCCGATGAAGGGATGGAGGCGCCCGCGGACGATCATCAGCACCGCGAGCAGGATCCCGCCGAGCGCCGCGCCGATCAGACGAAGGTCTTCGCCTGTCATTCTGCGAGCCCGCGGACATACGCGCGGGAAACCAGCGCCTGGATCATCGACATCCCTCCCAAGGGTCCGGCGGCATTTTGCCTTCCACCTGCAGCTGTAGGACAGGTTTTTGAGGATCAGCAATGAAAAAGGCTTGATCGGCCCCAAATTGCGGGATCATACTCGAAACCTGTCCAACCGAATCCACAAGGGTGGAGCGCTGCGACAAGAGGTCGCCTGGAGCGAACGTCCAGGCGGACGAGGCCGAAGAAGCCAACCAGGAGGAGGATGTCGATGGGAGGGACCGCCCAACAGACTCGCCGATCCGAACCGCTCGCGATCCACGCGGGCGAGACGGGTCTGGCGCAATTGACGCCCACGCAGATCAAGGTCTTGCGCGGCGTGCACTCAGGACTGCTCAACAAGCAGATCGCCTTTGATCTCGGCATCGCCGAGGCGACCGTGAAGGCGCACATGACCGCGCTCATGCGCAAGCTGAACGTGCGCAACCGTACACAGGTGGCGATCGCCGCACAGGCGCTGACCCACCACCTTTCCTGACACCGCCGGCTGCAACAGGCCCGAACACGGCTGGAACTGCCGCTTCATCCGTGCATAAATGGTAACGATACCAAAACAGAGGGAGATGATGGATGAAGGCGACCTGGCTGCTTGGCGCGGCTGCATTGATGCTGCCCGTCCCGGTTGTGGCGAAGTCCTCGTCGGTCTACCTCCAGGCTCCCGAAGACCCGCGCGCGATCACCGTGAGGGGCGTGGGCGACGGACGTGCGGACGATAGCGCCGCGATCCAGCAGGCGATCGATGCTGCGGCCGAAAGCCGCCATGGGGGCGTGGTGTTCCTGCCCTCCGGTCGATACCGGATCAGCCGCACCATCTTCGTGAAGTCCGCCGTGCGGGTGTTCGGCGTCGGCCCCACCCGTCCGGAGATCATCCTGGGCGACAATACCGCCGGCTTCGGCTCGGGCGTCGCGGCGATGGTGGCCTTCACGGGGGAGGATCAATATCGTGTCGGCAAGGCGCCGGTGCCGCCGCGCACCAGCGTTCCGTTCGATCCCAGCATCTTCGACGCGACGTCCAGCACCTTCTACTCGGCGCTTTCCAACGTCGATTTCCGGATCGGCGCGGGCAACGCAGGCGCGGTCGCCGTGCGCTTCCGCGTCGCGCAGCACGGCTATCTGCGCCACGTCGACTTCCACATCGGCTCCGGGCTCGCGGGCGTGTACCAGGCGGGCAACGAGTTCGAGAACCTCCGCTTCTATGGCGGCCGCTATGGCATCATGTCGGAGAAGACCTCGCCTGCCTGGCAGTTCACGCTGATCGACTCCGAGTTCCAGGGCCAGCGCGATGCCGCGATCCGCGAGCACGAGGTCGACCTGACGCTGGTGAACGTCGCCATCCGCGACACGCCCGTCGGCATCGAGATCGACCGCGGCTATTCGGATTCGCTGTTCGGCAAGCAGGTGCGGTTCGAGAATGTCTCGAATGCGGGCGTGCTGATCTCCGAAGAGAACAACGTCTTCACCCAGGTAGGCTTCGCCGATGCGGTGGCGGTCAACACCCCCACGTTCGCCCGCTTCCGCGACAGCGGGAAGACGGTGGCCGGGTCGGGGGCCCGCTACCAGGTCAAGGACTTCTCCTACGGGCTCAAGCTCTTCGGGCTGGGCACGATCGGCGACTATGCGACCGACGTCGAGATGGCGCCGCTCAGCCGCACGCCGGCGCGGCCGGCGGCGAAGATCCGCGCGCTGCCACCCGTGTCGCAATGGACCAACGTCCGCGATCTCGGCGTGAAGGGCGACGACACGACCGACGATACGGCGGCGCTGCAGCGCGCCATCGACACCCACCGCGTGCTCTACCTGCCGCTGGGACGGTACCGCGTCACCGACACGCTCAAGCTGCGTCCGGACACCGTGCTGATCGCGCTCCACCCCAGCCTCACCCACCTCTATCTGCCGGACCAGACTCCGGCGTTCATGGGCGTCGGCGGGCCCAAGGCACTGATCCAGAGCGCGAAGGGGGGCAATGCCATCGTCCACGGCCTGGGACTGTGGACCGGTGGCGTCAATCCGCGTGCGACGGCGCTGCTGTGGCGCGCGGGCGAAACGTCGGAGGTCAACGATGTCAAGATCCAGGGCGGCGGCGGCACCGTGCTGACCAAGGGCAGCCCGATCGGCTTCGGCGATCCGCGCGCGCGCTTCGACGGGCAGTATCCGAGCATCTGGGTGACCGACGGGGGCGGCGGAACCTTTGCCGCGCTGTGGTCGCCCAACACGCTTGCATCCGCCGGCTTCTACGTCTCCGACACCAAGACGCCGGGTCATGTGTACCAGCTGTCGGCCGAGCATCATTACCGTGCCGAGATCGTGCTCAAGAACGTCGAGAACTGGGAATTCCTCGCGCCCCAGACCGAGCAGGAGGTGCAGGACGGCGTTAACGCGGTCTCGACCGAATTCCACAACTCGCGCAACATCCTGTTCGCCAACTATCACGGCTACCGCGTGACGCGGTCGATCAAGCCGATGGATGCGGCGGTGAAGCTCTACAACTCGGGCGACATCCGCTTCCGCAACGTCCATGTGAACGCCGAGAGCGGCTTTGCGAGCTGCGACGCGAAGGGCTGCGGCACCTTCACCCGCGCGAGCAAATTCCCGTTCGAAAACGCGATCAAGGACATGACCCGGCAACAGGAGGTCCGCGAGCGGGAGTTCGCGCGCCTCGACCTGCCCTCCGCGCCCACCGCCGCCGCAACCCAGTCCGGGGTGCCCGTCTCGCCGGGGGTGGAGAAGCTCGCGGACGGCTTCTACTCGATCGCCGGCGGCGCGGTGGATGCCAACGGCAAGCTCTTCTTCATCGACCGCTTTTTTCAGCGCATCCACGGCTGGTCCAAGCCCGAGGGGCTGACGATCGTCGCCGACGCGCCGCTCGACGCCGTCAATCTGGCGGTCGACCGTTCCGGCGACCTGCTGGTGCTCTCCTCGGCAGGTCGGGACGGCACGGTGTTCAGCATCGATCCGGAAAAGCCGGCCGATGTCCGCGTGATCGCCCCCACGCCGGTTCGCGCGCACAACGGTGCCTCGACCCTGCTTCCGGTCAACGTCTGGGCGAATGGCGAGTTCGCCGACCGCATCGATCCCGCGACCTACACCTATCCGCCGCTGTCCCATTTCTTCACCGACAAGATGGGGGAGGCGAAGGCGCAGGAATATGTCTCGCCGGACGGATCGCTGGTGCTGCCGGCCTTCCGCGTGTGGAATCAGGGGCCGGACGATCATCGCGGGTGGCGCTGGTCGGACACCCTCGACGCCTATGGGCTGGTCGCGGCCGATGCCGAGGGCCGGGTCGTCGTCACCAACGCATCGGAGAACCGGACCTACAGCGGCCGGGTGGCCGAGGGCGGCCGGGTGACCGACCTCAAGATCGTGGCGGATCGCGGCGGCGAGAGCGTGGCGCGGGATGCTGCCGGCAACCTCTATGTCGCGAACGGGCAGGTGTTCGTCTACGGCCCGGACTCGCGCCTGCAGCGGCGGATCGACGTGCCGGAGCGGCCGCTGCAGCTGCTGCTGGGCGGACCCGACCGGCGGACGCTCTACATCCTGACCCATCACAGCCTGTACGCGACCGGCATCTGATCGCGGCGTGCCGGCGGCGGCTAGCCCCCGCCGCCGGCACGCACATGCGCCGTCATGCCCGCCACCAGGGCGTCGAAGGCGATGCGCATGCGCCGGGTGCTGCGCAGGTCCTCGTGCATGACGATCCAGACGTCGAGATGGGCGACAAAGGCATCGCGGAGCACCGGCACCAGCGCCGGGTCGCGCCGGGCGATCGGATCCTGGACGATCCCCACCCCGAAGCCGGCACGCACCGCCGCCACCTGCGCCAGCTGGTTGTCGGTGCGCAGCGTGAAATCCGGAAGCGCCGCCAGTTCGGCATGGATCGAGCGAAGCGCCGCCGCGTCCCGATCGAAGCCGATCAGCGCGTGGCCGGCGAGATCCTCCATGGTCTCGAGCGGGCCTGAGCGCGCCAGATAATCGCCATGCGCATAGAGGCCGAGCCGGATGCGCCCGACCGCCTTCGCCAACAGCGCCTGTTGTCGCGGCGGGGTCATCCGCACCGCGAGATCCGCATCGCGACGGAGCAGGTCGGACGACGCGTTGGTGAGGAGCAGCTCGAAGGTGAGGCGCGGATGCTCCGCGTTCAGCCTGGCGAGGATCGGCGGCAGCACCTCGGCGCCGACCACTTCACTGGCGCTGATGCGGACGACGCCCGCCTCGGCCCCGCTGGGAGCGGAGGCGGTGCGCACCAGCGCGGCGGCGGCGAGCGCCATCGCGCGGGCATGGGGAGCGAGGGCGTGGGCTTCCTCCGTCGGCTGGAGCCCGCGGCCCGAGCGCGTGAACAGCGCCCCTGCACCGAGCGCGGCCTGAAGCTCTGCGATGTGGCGGCCTGCGGTCGGCTGGGTGAGGCCAAGCGTGCGGGCAGCACCGGACAGCGTTCCCTCCCGCATCACGGCGTCGAAGGTGCGCCAAAGCTCCCAGCCAGGCTGCGGATGATCCATGCATTTCTGCATAGCAGAGCTGCGAGCTTCGGCAATTTCCGTTCGCACGCGACCGGGCGATGTCTGCGGCGACAGGCAAGGAGGCGGACAGGATGGAGCAGAAGAAGACGGCGCTGGTGATCGGGGCCACAGGCGGGATTGGCGGCGAGGTCGCACGGGCGCTGCAGGCGGGCGGCTGGGCAGTGCGGGCGCTGCATCGGGAGCCGGGGCGAGCGCGGGCAAGCAACCCGGCACTGGAGTGGGTGGCCGGCGACGCCCTGGATGCCGCCTCGGTCGTACGCGCGGCAGCCGGGGTGGAGGTCGTGGTGCACGGCGCCAATCCGCCCGGCTATCGCAACTGGAAGGGGCTTGCCCTGCCGATGCTGGAGAGCAGCATCGCGGCGGCTGCGGCCGGGGGCGCAAGGCTGCTGCTTCCCGGCACCGTCTATAACTACGGACCCGACGTGGGGGCGGTGGTGGACGAGGCGGCTCCGCAGCGACCGACCACGCGCAAGGGCGCGATCCGGGTCGCCATGGAAGACCGGTTGCGCGAGGCCGGCGTGAAGACCCTGATCGTGCGGGCCGGGGACTTCTTCGGGCCGCGCACGGGCAACAGCTGGCTGGCGCAGGGAATGCTGCCTACGCCCGGTCCCGTGAAGCGGGTGTTCAATCCCGCGCGGGCGGGGGTCGGCCATGCATGGGCCTATCTTCCCGATCTGGCCGCCACCATGGTGCGCCTGCTCGCCCGCGAAGGCGCGCTGGACAGAGTCGAGGTCTTTCACTTCGGCGGCCACTGGGTGGACGACAACCGCGCGTTCGCAGAGGCAATCCGCCGGGCGGCGGGGCGGCCGCGCGCGCCCATCTACCCGTTCCCCTGGCCGGTCGTGCACGCGCTGGCGCCGTTCAACGAGACGCTGCGCGAGATGCGGGAGATGATCTATCTGTGGCGACGCCCGCTGCGCCTGGCGGATACCAAGCTGCGCGGGTTCCTCGGCACCGTGCCCGAGACACCGCTCGACCAAGCCCTCCGCGCAACCCTGGAGGGACTTGGTCGCCGGTGAGCCTTCCCGCTCAGGCCAGACGCTGGAGCGGCCCGCTGGAGGTCGCTCGGAAGCGGGCGGCCACCGCGGTCGTATAGGGCTTGGCGACGATAGTGGAGACGGTCGCGAACTCCGCGACCGCCGCCTCGCGGGTGAGCGTCAGGCGAAGGAACCCCTTGTTGTCCTGATCGCAGAACTGCACTTCCTCGTTCGTGTCCGCGATCAGCCGGCCGATGCCCGGCAGCAGCGAGCCGTAGGAAGGGCTGCTGATCGCCGTCGTGCCGAACTCGACCGCGGCAAGCGTGCCCTTCTGGTCGTGGAGGTCGTTGGCCCAGGCAGCGTGGCTGTCGCCCGACAGCACGATCGGCCGCGATCCTGCCCGGCGGAAGCTGGCGTACAGCCGCTCGCGCGCGGCCGGATAGCCGTCCCAGCTGTCGAAGTTGAACGGCAGGCCGGCGCGATAGGAGGCGAGCGCCGCGGCCATCCGCTCGCGATAGGCGGCGGGCATCTTCGCCATCATCGCCGCGTGGCGTTCCGCGCCGAGCTGGCGCTCGACGTCGGGGCCGGCGACGCGCGCCATCACCACCTGATTGCCTAGGACCTGCCACGGCTTGCCCGCCTTCACCGAGGCCGCAAGCGTTCCTTCGAGCCAGCGCTGCTGACGGGGGCCCAGCAGCTCCCGATCGGCGCGCGCACGCTCCGCCATCATCGGCGCATAATCGGCTTGGGTCGGAGCGGCGCCCTTGGCCGCGACCTGGCGCGCGCGGGCGAGAAGGCGGGTCTCGACCATCGCCAGTGTCGCCAGGTCGCCGAATTCGAAGCTGCGGTTGATCGCGTCCCACGGCTGGCCCGGGCGCGGATCGCGGATCGGCATCCACTCGAAATAGGCCTGCATCGCTGCCGCCTTGCGCTTCTCCCAGTCGCCTTCCGTGGCAGCATCGTGGTTCTCGGCGCCGTGCATCCAGCTGTCGTTGGCGACCTCATGATCGTCCCACACGCAGATAAAGGCGGCGCGGGCATGCGCTGCCTGCATGTCGGGATCGCGCTTCACCTGCGCGTGGCGGAGGCGGTAATCGGCGAGCGTCAGGATCTCGTGCCGCGGCTCGGGCAGGCGACCGAGCCTGGCACCCATCTCCGCGCCATATCCTTCCGCACCATATTCGTAGATATAGTCGCCCAGGTGGAGCACTGCGTCGAGCCGGTCGCTGCGCGCGATCGCGTCATAGGCATTGTAGAGCCCGCCCGGGTAGAGTTGGCAGGAGACCACCGCGAACACCAGTTCCGTCGTTGCACCGGTCGGGAGCGTGCGGAATCGGCCGGCCGGCGAGCGCGTGCCGTCCTCGCTCGTGAACCAAAACCAATATTCGGTGCCGGCGGAGAGGCCGCTTGCCGCGACCTTGGCCGTGAAGTCGCGTGCTGCCCGGGCGGCCACTTCACCGGAAGCGATCGGCGGCGCGCCCTCCGCCGGGGCCACGTGCCAGCGCAGCGGAATGTCGGCGGTGGCTCCGGCGGGCGGGGTCGCGCGAGTCCACAGGATCGCACCGTCCGCCGAGGGATCGCCGCTTGCGACACCATGGTCGAAGTGGACCGCGCCCGGTGCCGCGCCGGCGCCTGCGGGCAATGTCAGGGCAAGGCCCGTTCCCAGCAGGGACAAGGCGCCGCGGCGGTTGATCGTCATCGAAAATGCTCCCCAAATCTGCCGCGGCCACTAAGCAGCGCGCGCGACACTTCGGTTGCGGAGGCGTGACATTTTGGGGAAGCGCGCGTCACTGCCGCGTCACGCGGCTGCCGCCGCTTTGTCACCTGTCCTCCCTAGTCGGGCGGCGTCGCCGTTTGGGGGAAACAGAAGATGCGGAAGTTTGGATTGGGGTTCGTTCTGGCGACGCTCGGCGCCGGGGTATCGTCGGGCGCGCTGGCGCAGGCGAGTGCCCAGCCGGAGGGCGAGGGACCGGCCTTCGAAGCGGGCGAGGTCATCGTCACGGCACAGAAGCGCGCGCAGCGGATCGAGGACGTGCCGGTCACGGTCACCGCGCTGTCGGGCGAGCACATGGCCGACATCGGCGTGTCCGAACTCGACGAGGTGGCGGCGTTCATCCCGGGCCTTCAGGTGCAGGAGCAGAGCGCCAACAACCCCGGCTTCGTGATCCGCGGCATCACCTCGGACTCGGGCTCCGCACAGCAGGGCGCGCGCGTCACGCTCTACTATAACGGCGTCGACATCAGCCGTTCGCGTGGCGCCTATCAGGACTTGTACGACCTGGCCCGCATCGAGGTGGTGAAGGGTCCGCAGGCGACGCTGTTCGGCACCGCGGCTGCAGTCGGCGCGATCAGCATCGTGCCCGCCGCACCCGAGCCGGGTTTCTCGGGAGAGGTCGCCGGCTCCTACGGCAACTTCGATCGCACCCAGGTCTCCGGCTTCCTGAACGCGGGGGACGAGGTGCTCGCGGGGCGTATCGCTTTCGCCTACAAATACCGCCGCGGCTATGTCCGCAACATCGCCGGCGATCCCGACGTTCCGAACCAGAACCAGGGCCGGGTCGACCAGGACGACCTCAATGGTCAGGACCAGCGCGGCATCCGCGGATCGCTTCGCTGGCAGCCGAGCGATGCGGTGACCGCGGACCTGGTCCTCACCTATGATGGGCAGCGCAATCCCGGCACCGCGTTCAAGTCGCGCGCGCATGCCCCCACTGGCGGGCAGACCGGCGACTATGGCTATGCCGAGCTGTCGGGCTCTCCCTACAGCGAAGAGGTGCTCGGCGCACGCAAGCTCGGGCTCGACCGCAACGTCTATGACGCCAACCTGACGGTGAACGTCGATCTGGCGGACGGTATCCGCTTCACGACCGTCAACGGCTTCCGCCATTTCGACGCGCTGGAGGTGTTCGACGCCGATGGCGGCCCGGCCTGGTACCTCGAGTTCGCAGAGGATGCGAAGGGGGAGCAGTGGAGTCACGAGGGCCGCTTCTCGTTCGAAGGTGCGGAGTATCGCGCGGCCTTCGGCTGGAACGCCTTTTTCGAAAACGGCTATCAGCGCGTGCCCTTCTCGACGGAGGAGGGGACGTATCTCGCCTGCTCGGTGGCGGCAGCCTATGCGCCGATCCGCGCCCAGCTCCAGGCGGCCGGGATTCCCACCGGAACGGGCTGTGTTCTGCCGAACGGCACCATCCCGGCGACGCAGGTGACGTCGATCGTCACCGGCGGTGCGCTCCGTGAGCTTCCCTACGCGTCGGAGTTCAGCAACTACGGCAACAACGACACCTATTCGGTGTTCGCCGACGCCACCTGGATCCCGACGCCGCGCCTGGAACTGACCGCGGGCGCCCGCGTGCTGATCGAGGACCGCAAGTCCGGCTACAGCTCGATCCAGCCCAACTCCGTGATTCTGGCCGCACTCGGCATTCGCACCAGCCTGATCGGCACCGCGAACACCCAGGGCGCGAAGCTGACGGCGCAGCGCAGCTTTGCGGCGCTGCTGCCGCGGTTCAACGCGCTGTTCCGGCTGAACGACAGCCTCAACCTCTATGGCACCGTCAGCAAGGGCCGGCGCTCGCCGGTCGTGCAGCTGAGCGCCGCCAACAGCGCCGCCGGCGTGGTGCCGAACCTTCAGTTGGTGCCCGAGGAAACGGTCTGGAACTACGAAGGCGGCATCAAGGGGCGGGTCGGCCCGTTCACCGGCGCGGCGTCCGTCTTCTACCAGCGGTACAAGGGGTTCCAGGTCTCCGTCACCGGCGAGGACGGCGTCACCCGCACGCAAAGCGCCGGATCGGCCGACAATCTGGGCGTCGAGCTGGAGGCGAGCCTTGCCATTTCGCCGGTGCTGACCCTGTTCGGCAGCTTCTCTTACCTCGATGGCGGGATCGCGGATGATGCGGCGAACGGCGTCTATGCCGGCAACCGCTTCCGCCTGCAGCCCGACACGACGGCGTCGGGCGGCGCATCGCTGCGCGTGCCGGTCGGCAACTGGACGCTCTATGCGACGCCGACCGTCACCTACCGATCGAAGGTGTACTTCGAGGTGCCGAACAACGAGGCGATCAGCCAGGACGGCTATGCGCTGGTCAACCTTCGCGCCGGAATCGAAACCGCGGACGGCCGCTACCGGATCGGGGGCTTTGCGCGGAACCTGACGGACGAGCAGTATCTGATCGATGCCGGCAACACCGGCGGCGGCTTCGGCATCCCGACCTACATCGCAGGCGAGCCGCGCTTCTATGGCGTGGAACTCGGCGCCCGCTTCTGAACCCTATCGCCGCCGCCCGCATCGGGCGGCGGCGCGCTAGAAGCGGTCGGTGATGCGGCCGTCGACCTGCCGGTCCTTCAGCCAGCGCGCGCCGGTGCTGCGAAATCCGGTGACGTCGGTGAGCGCGAAGGTTTCGCCCCGCGGGGCGCGAAGGTTGGTGATGTCCGCATCGGCCACGTCCTCCAGCCAGATCGCGGGTCGCGGATCGGGCGCCGCGGTCGCGATCTCGACATGGTGCATTTCCAGGTTGCGGAGGTGGCGCGCGAACAGTCCCGTCGCGGGAAGGTCTCCGAACATGGTGGCCTCGGGATAGCCGAGCTCGTTCTCGGGTGGGCGCACCTGCGCCATCGCCGCCCCCCCGACATGGTGGAGGTAGATGTCGGACAGGGACACGTCCTCGATCGGATGCCCGGCAAGTCCGGCGAAGACCGAGGGCAGGGGCGTCGCGTTGCTGCTGGTCACGTTCTGGATCATCACGCGCTTGAGCGTCCCGATCGGCCGTCCGGCGGGACCGCGCATGCGCTTGCCCAGGCGCAGGAACAGCGGCGCGTCGACGATCCCGCGCATGGTGATGTTGCTGATCGCGAAATCCTCGATCACGCCGCCGTCGACCGTCTCGATCGCCAGGCCGCGGCTGTCCTCGAACACGCAGTTGCTGATCGCCACATTGCGGAAGCCGCCGTTGGTCTCGGTCCCGAACTTGATGCGCCCGTGGATCTGCGGGGCGAAGTCGGCCGGCATCTTGCGGAAGCTTCCGTCGATGACGGAGCCGACCTGGTAATTGCCGGTCACGAAGCAGTTGGCGATCGTCAGGTTCTCGGTGATGCGCGGCTCGCCCAGCGCATAGCTCGACTTGGGGCAGATGCCGTCGTCCCAGGGCGAGTTCACCGTGCAGTTGGTGACGCGCACGTTGCGGCAGCAGTCGATGTCGAAGCCGTCGCGGTTGGTGTCGACGACGACATTGTCGATCGTCATGTTGTCGACGCCGGTCGCGAGCAGCGCGAACCAGCCGCCTTCCAGCACCTTGAAGTCGCGCAGCAGGACGTTGCGGCAGTTCTTGAGGGCGATCGCCTTGTTGCCGGTGCCGGGTCCCGAGGGGTCCTTCAGCCAATTGTCCTTGCCGTCGCCGCGGCCGAGCCCCTTGCCCCAGATGAGGCCGGGGCCGAGGATCGCGATGTCGTGCAGTCCCTCGCCCCAGATCAGGCTGTTGCGCCAATGGCTGTGGCCGAAATCCTGGAAGCCGACCGCGCCCGGGTCCTGCGGCTCGGCGACATCATAGCCAGCGCTCGCGGTGGGGGCGGCGGCAAGGATCGTCGCGCCCTGGTCCAGGTAGAGCGACACCCGGCTCTTCAGCCGGATGGTATGGGAAGCATAGGTGCCGGCGGGGAACACGACGGTGCCGCCGCCTCGCGCTGCGGCATGATCGATCGCACGGTTGATCGCGGACGTGTCGAGGGAACGGCCGTCACCCCTCGCCCCGAAGCGGCGGACGCTGACCCAGCCTTCACCGGCGGCCTGTCCGGCGGCCCATGCGGGGGACAGGACCAGGCCGCCGGCGGCAACGGCCCCGCCCAGCAGCGCGGAACGACGATCGATCAACATCCTGTCTCTTTCTCCGCAACCCAAGGGGTGGGGGAGCCCACCCCTCACAGATCAGAACTTCGCGGTGGCGCCCAGGAAGAACTCCGGCCCGAGCACGTCGTAGGTGGCCGAGAAGGTGTTGGCGCTCGGCCCCTGGGTGGTGATCGGGGGCTTGTTGTTGAGCACGTTGTTGACGCCCCCGAAGAACTCGACCTTGTCCGTCACGCCCAGGCTGAACGAGACATCGACATAGTTCTGCGCAGCTAGGCGCGGATAGGCGAAGTTGGTGATCGGCGGAGCGGTCTCAGCATTCTGGCGCAGCGGCACGATGTAGCGATCCGTGGTCACCGGGCCGATGTAGCGATGGCGGACGCTTGCCGAGAACTCGCCCATGTGGAGCGTCGCCCGCGTGGTGCCGCGCCATTCCGGCAGCGGCTGCCCGCAGGTGGGACCGAACGCGCCGACGCACTTGTTCTTGATGTCCGGGAATGCGGCGACCGGCGTCAACGTGAAGTCGAGCAGGTAGGTGAAGGTGGAGCTAAGCTCGACCGAGGTGTCGCCCGATCCGATGTCGAAGCGGTAGCGGCCGGCGAAGTCGATGCCCTCGGTCTGCATCGAGCCGGTGTTCGCGTTCAGGATGCGGGCGACATAGGGATCGTTGAGTTCGCCCGTGCGGGGATCCCGGGTAAGCGCGCGGCAATATTCGCTGCTCGCATCCTGCAACGTCAGGTAGCAGAGGTTGAAAGTGTTCTGCAGCCCGCCGCCGAGCGCGGCAACCGCCCCCTTCAGGTCGATGTTGAAGTAATCGACGCTCAGGTAGAGCCCTGGTGCGAAGCGCGGCGTGAGAACGGCACCCGCGGTATAGGTGTTCGACTTCTCGGCATCGAGGTTGGGGTTGCCGCCGAAGTCCGCCGGGATGATCGAATTGGGCTGCACGTCGGGCGAGAAGACCGCCGCCGCCGGCACGCCCGTCGCGATGCACACCGCGCGCACCGCCTCGGTCTGCTGCGAAGCCGGCGCACGGCCCGAGCAGGGGTCGGTCGCAGCGCCGACGACGCGATTGATGCCGCCGTAGAGCTCCCCGACGTTGGGGGCGCGGATCGCGCGCTGGTACTGGCCGCGCAACGTGAGGTCGCGCGACACGCGCCAGTCGAGGCCGGCCGAATAGGTCCATTGGCCGCCCACGCCATCCAAGCTGTAGTCGGAGAAGCGGAACGCACCGTTGAAGGCGAGGCTTTCGATGAACGGCGTGTTGTGGATCAGCGGGATCCGGACTTCGCCGAACCCTTCCTTCACCGAAACCGAGCCCTGGGTCGGCAGGCCCGGGTTGAAGCCGGCGACGTCGCCCGATGCCAGGAAGGAGTCCGGTGAGAAGGTCGCACTGACCTTGCGCCACTCGAAGCCGCCCGAGAAGCCGAGCGCGCCGGCCGGCAGGTTGACGAGGTTGCCGGTCAGGCTGGCTTGCGCGACCTGTTGCGTGGCGACGGTGGTGTTGGTGGCGTTGATGCGGATTGCGGCTGCGCATTCTGCGCTGACGTTCGCGCCGAAGATGTTGCACAAGGGGGCTGCGCCACCGTTCGAAAGCAGCGATTCCTGAAGTCGGCTGCGCGACAGGGCGTTGCGCAGCTGCAGCGTGTTCTCGCTGCGCGAGTAGGTGTAATAGGCGTCCCACTTCAGGTCGGTCAGAAAGTTCTCGGACGCGCTGCCGAGATCGCCGCGAAGGCCCCAGGCGCCGCGATAGACGTTACGCCGCTCCGTCGCGGCACGCGCGCCCACCTCGACATAGCGGCGGCCGGCGGTGACCAGCGCCAGGCCGTCGCCGGGGTTGTTGATCCGCGTCGCCGTGCCGCTGGTGACGGTCGTCGGCCCCGTCTCGGCAAGATCGAGCTGCCGGAACACCTCCTGCAGTGCGGGCGTTAGATAGGGATTGTTGACGTTGAACAGCGTCGGTGCGCCGACGTTGGTCGGTGCCAGCCGCGCATCCACCTCGTTGTGCGAGTAGTGGAGCTCCATGTAGCCGGTAATCGAGTCGGTGAAGTCGTAATGCGCGAAGCTGTTGATCATCCAGCGCTTTTGCGGCTGGATGAGATAGTTGTCGGGGCCCAGGTTGAAGTCGTCCTGAGGCGTGATCGCGGGGCGTGCGGCGGAGCCCTCGTCGTTGAAGGTGAAGCCGCGACCGCCCAGGCTTCCAAGACCCGCTGCGGCATAGGCTGCGTTCAGCGCGGCGTTCGTGCCGCCGAAGGCGGGGATGCCCGAGAAGCGCCCGTTGGGAATGTCGCCTGAGCCGCTGGCCAGGAAGCCGAGTTCGCCGCCGCCCGCGACGCAGCCCTGGCCTGCCGGCGGGGTGAAGGGGGTGCCGGGGCCGGATGCGCTTCCCGAGCCTGGCACGACGCAGCCGTCGGAGAGAGAAAGATAGGCGAAGCTGCCGCGCTGCCCGCGGGTGATGGAGCCGCGGTCGAGATAGTTCATCGAGACGACGGCGTTGCCGCGCCCGTCGGCGAAATTGCCTCCGACGGTCAGGTCGTAGTTGTAGGTGGGCGTGCTGGTCGGCCCCGCCAGGTTCAGCTGGGCGCGCGCCTCGACGCCCTCGAAATCGGTGCGCATGATGAAGTTGACGACGCCGGTGATCGCGTCCGAGCCATAGACGGCCGAGGAGCCGCCGGTGACGATCTCGGTGCGGGCGATCAGGGTGGAGGGAATGGTGTTGAGGTCGACGACCTGCTCCGGCCCGAAGATCGCGAAGCGACGGCCGTTCACCAGCACCAGGTTGCGGGTCGAGCCGAAGCCGCGGAGGTTCACGTCGGCATAGCCGCCGGGGACGGTGTTGGACGTCGCGCCGCCGAGCTGCGAGGCGACGGTCTGCGGGATCTGTTGCAGCGTGCGTTCGATGTTGAGGTTGCCCGAGAGCTTCACCTCCTGCGCATCCACGACGTTGACGGGGGTCGGCGCGTCGAAGCCGTTGCGGGCGATGCGCGACCCCGTGACGATGACCTCGGCTCCGGGCTGGCCGTCCGCAGTGACCTGGCTGCCGGCCTGGCCGTTCGGATCGTCGACGGTGCTGGTTTGGGCAGTCCCGGTGGGCCCGATGGGCGTGGGTGCCGCCTGCTCGGTCGCCTGGACGGGCACCGCCTGCGCAAAGGCCGGGCCTGTGAGCAGCACGGCTGCCGTCAATATCGCCGAGCCGCCCAGCAGGTGCGCGCGAACTAGAGCCCGAGTCCCCATCAAACATCCTCCCTTTGCTGCCGACCCATTGGTCGGCCTGTCGCCCCGCGGCGCGACGGTTGGTCCGCCTGCTGCCAATTCGTGCGCGATAGCGCTAACGTTCGCGAGACATATTGAAACGTAGTTCCACTTGTTGAACACGTCAATACTGTGGTCTAAGTTGGGGACACCCAAAATCTGCCGTGATTTGAACAACGCAGATGCAACAATTCGAAGCGTGGTAACGCTCTCGCGGTTTGGGATCAGGAGGGGGCGATGGTTCAAGGCTTGGGACAGCGGCGGCCTGTCCGCATCGCGCTGGCAATGCTGGCGCTGACCGTGTGTGGCGGTGCGAAAGCGGTTTGGACGCAACAGCCGTCGCGCCCGCCGGACACGTTCCGCAACCCGATCCTGTTCGCCGACTATTCGGATCCGGACGTCATCCGCGTGGGCAACGCCTATTATATGGTGTCGTCGAGCTTCCACTTCTCGCCCGGCATCCCGGTCCTGCGGTCCTATGATCTGGTGCATTGGACGATCATCGGCAGCGTGTTGCCGCGCCTGCCGTTCGCACCGGAATACGACATGCCGGGCCCGCACACCCTCACCGACAAGATCTCGAAGCCCGTGGGAGGCACGCGCTACGCAGGCGGCGTGTGGGCCCCGTCGATCCGGCATCACAACGGCCGGTTCTACGTCTATTGGGCGACGATCGATGAAGGCGTGTTCATGGCGACCGCGAGCGACCCTGCCGGGCCGTGGAGCAAGCCGGTCAAGGTCATCGACGAGCGGATGCTGGAAGACCCGTGCCCCTTCTGGGACGATGACGGCACCGCCTGGCTGGTCCATTCCCGCCATGGCGCCGGCCCGCTGATCCTCCACCGCATGAGTGCGGACGGGACTCGCGTGCTCGACAAGGGCGAGGTGATCGTCGAGGACAAGGCGAACCTGCCGGTCCTGGAAGGGCCGAAGTTCTACAAGCGCAACGGCTGGTACTATATCTTCGCGCCGATCGGCGGGGTGGAGAAGGGGCAGCAGGTCGCGCTGCGCGCGCGCACCATTCGCGGGCCCTATGAATGGCGGGTCGTGCTGGAACAGGGCTCGACCCGGTTGGAAGGGCCGCATCAGGGCGGCTGGATCGAGACGCCATCGGGCGAGGGATGGTTCGCCCATTTCAACAGCACCGGCGCGTTCGGCCGCATCGTCCACCTCCAGCCCGTGCGCTGGGTAGACGACTGGCCGATCATGGGCCGCCCGCTGCCTGGCAAGACCTCGGGCGAGCCGATCATGACGCCGCCCTGGCCCAAGACCGGCCATGCGCCCACGCGGGATCGGCTGCAGGACTCCGACGAGTTCGGCGCCCCGAAACTGGGCCTGCAATGGGCGTGGAACCACAATCCCGACGACAGGCGCTGGAGCCTGTCGGCGCGCCCGGGCTGGCTGCGGCTGGAGGCAGGCGAGGCGCAGCATCTGGTGACGGCGCGCAACACGCTGACCCAGGTGTTGCAGGGGCCGGAGAGCGGCATCACCGCGCGGATCGACCTGTCCCACATGGCGGATGGCCAGCGTGCCGGCCTCACCCTGTTCGGGGTACGCCCGAGTTGGATCGGCGCGGTGCGCGAGCGGGGTGAGACGCACCTGACCCTGGCCCGCGAAGGCGAGGAACAGGCCGGGCCGCGGCTGACCGCCGACACCATCGAGCTGCGCGCGGAGGTCGGCAGCGATCAGACCGTGCGCTACAGCTACCGCCTCGGCACGGGCGGCTTCACGCCGTTCGGCGATGCCATCCCGCTCGCCCGATTCTCCTGGTGGAAGGGATCGCGCCCGGCGCTGTTCACCTTCAACAAGCGGGGCCCGAGCGGCCATATCGACGTCGACTGGTTCCACGTCGACCATCCGGAGCTCAACCCATGAGGTCGTCCTTGGATCGCAGGTCATTCCTTGCCGCAAGCGCCGCCGCGACGCTGGCCATGCCTATTTTTGCTCGCGCCCAGCAGGGTGGGGCAGCAGGGGTTCCGCACTTCTCGACCACGAACGCGCGCTGGCAGGCGGCCTATGACGCTGCCCTCGACGTGCTCGCCGGCAATGTGAAGGTCATGCCGTACGTCAGCAAGCCGGTGCTGATCGAGGGATCGGTCTACCAGGGCATCTGGCAGGAGTGCGGCCCCCACGAGGCGCTGCTCTATCGCAAGTTCCGCCCGGATGTGGCGCGCAACAGCCACCTGACCTTTTTCGAATTGCAGCGCGCTGACGGACAGCTGCCGGCGAACAACAAGGTCGTCGAGACCGGCTTTGGCCAGATCCAGATGGTGGTGCCGATCGCCGCCACCGCCTGGGACCTAGCACGCGGGACCGGCGACGGCGAACTGCTGGAGGCAGCCTATCGCGGCTGGGGCGCGTGGGACGGCTGGCTGATGCGCCATCGCAATACGCGCGGCACGGGGCTGGTCGAGGGCTTCTGCACCTACGACACCGGCCACGACAATTCGCCGCGATGGAAGGGCATGCCGAACCAGTGTCCGAACAAGGACGCACGTACCCATCACCCGATCGCCTCGCTGCCGCGGCTGTGCCCGGACTTGTCCGCGACGGTCTACGGCGGCCGCCGCGCACTGGCGGCAATGGCCGAGGCGCTCGGCAAGCGGAACGAGGCCGCACGCTGGGCCGAGCAGGCGGAGGCCATCCGGCGGCGGATCCTGGACACGCTCTATGTCGCCGAGGATGCCGCCTTCTACGACCTGGATGCCCAGAACCAGTTCGTTCGCGTGCGCTCCGACATCCTCAGCCGCGTGTGCGGGGAGCATGTCGTCGACCAGAAGCTGTTCGATACCCTGTGGGAACGCCAGCTGGGCAACCGGCAGGCGTTCTGGACGCGCTATCCCATGGCCTCGATCGCGATGGACGATCCCAGCTTCGTGCGCCCGATCCCGGCGAACAGCTGGGGCGGGGCGTCGCAGGCGCTGACCGCCATGCGCGCACCACGCTGGATCGAGCATTATGGCCGCACGGCCGAGTTCACCGAGATGATGAACGCCTGGTGCGAGGCAATCCAGGCGGACCCGAGCTTCCGCCAGCAGATCGATCCCGAGACCGGCACCTTCACCCATGGCGAGGACGAGCCGCACTACTCGCCCTGCGCGCTGGTGATGGTGGACTATAGCTGGCGACTGGTCGGCGTGGTCGAGGAGCCGGACGCACTCCACTGGAACGTGCGCCCCCGGCACCCGGCCGCCGCCGGCGCGCAGCTGTCGCTGCCGACGGACAAGGGGGGCACGGCCGCGATGGTCTATGACGCCAAGGGCGCGACCCTCACCCTGTCGGGCAAGCCGATCGGCCGGGTCGAGGGCGGTGCGGCGCGGCTGATCACGGCGGCCGACGGTACGCCGCAAGCGCTGCTCGGGATCGAGCCCAAGCCGCAGCGGGTCACGCTTCGGCTCGCGGGCCGGTCTCCCCGCACCCTGACGCTCCACCCCAACCGCCGCGAACCCCTCGATCGGGGCTGAGCGGCGACCTTCGGAGAACGCCCATGATCGACCGTCGCCTGTTTCTTGCCGGTGCCGCCGGCGCGCTGGCGCTGCCGCTCGCCGGGCGTGCCGCCCCGCGTGCGGACAGCCTGGGTGCGATCGCGGCCGCCAGCGGCATTCGGTTCGGAAGCACCATCGGCAAGGGCAATTTCGCCGATGCTGCCTATCGCGCACTCAATGCCCGAGAATGTGCGCTGATCGTGCCGGAGAACGAGCTCAAGTGGAGCATCACCCGGCCCAACGCCACGACGTTCGACTTCGGCCCTGCGGACGCGCTGATCGGCTGGGCAACCAGCAACGGCATGGGCGTGCGCGGCCATACGCTGCTGTGGCATTCGGAGCGCTGGACGCCGAAGTGGGTCACCGAGCACGACTATGGCGCCCAGCCGGCACGGGGAGCCGAGCGGCTGCTCCAGGAGCATGTGACCAGGGTCGCCGGGCGCTATGCTCGCGTCATCGACAGCTTCGACGTGGTCAACGAGGCGATCGACTCCGACACCGGCGTGTTGCGCGAAACGGCCTTGTCGAAGGCGATGGGCGGCGCCCAGCCGACCCTCCACCTCGCCTTCCATAGCGCGCGGGCGGCGGCGCCCTCGGCGGAGCTCGTCTACAACGACTATATGGGCTGGCGTGCGGACGAGGCCGTGCACCGGACGGCGGTGCTCAAGCTGCTGGAGGGGTTCCGCAAGCGCAACGTGCCCGTGGACGCGCTCGGCGTGCAGAGCCACCTGGGCAGCAAATATTCCGACTCACCCACGGGCCTGGGCGCGTTGGACGAAACGGCATGGCGCAAGTTCCTCGACGAGGTCACAGCCATGGGCTTCCGGCTGCTGATCACCGAGATGGACGTGCACGACAATCCGCTTCCCAGCGACATCACCAGGCGGGATGTCGAGGTCGCGGCGCATACGCGCGCGTACCTGGACCTCATGCTCTCCTACCCGCAGTGCCGGACGGTCATGTGCTGGGGACTGTCGGACCGCTACAGCTGGCTCAACGACTTCCGTCCGCGTCCCGACAAGCTACCCAAGCGCCCGCTTCCATTCGACGCCGACTTCCGCCCGAAGCCGATGCGCGATGCACTGGCCGCGGCGTTTTCGGCCCATCGCCGGCCGGCCTAGTCGCCGAACCGCCACCGGAGGTTCACACCGACGTTGCGCGGCTGCGCTACGCCCCACACCGTTGCGGGGGTCAGGTCGCCGCCGTTCTCCGCGCCGTGATAGTAGAGCGCGTCGAACAGGTTCTCGACATAGGCGACGGCTTCCCACCCGGCGTCCGAGCGATAGCCGAGGCGGAGATTCACCGTGGTATAGCCGTGGCGGCGGGTGATGCCGCGCCAGTCGAAGCTTTCGCGCCCGCGCCCTTCGTAGACCCATTCGCCCGCGAGATAGGCTTCACCGGAGGCGAGGGGATAATGGAAGGTGCCGACGCCACTCGACGCCCAGGTGGGGTTCGGCAGCCCGCCGCAGTCCTTCAGCGTGCAATCGCGGTCGCCGCGCTTGCGCGTGTGGGTGTAGGTGAGCGTCCCCGTCAGATCGAAGAAGCGGCTGGGGCGCAGGGTCGTCGCGAACTCGGCGCCATATCCCTGCACCCGTCCGACGTTCAGGACCCGCTGCGTGCGTGTCTCTGTGTCGAAATAGACGCTCTGCAGATTGCGATAATTGTAGAGGAAGCCGGTGAGGTCGAAGCGCAGTCGGCCGCCGAGAAGATCGCCCTTCACCCCCAGCTCCTCGCTCCAGATCGTCTCGGGCGCAAAGGCGTCGGGCTTGGTGCCGTCCGGAACCAGGCCAAACTCCTCGATCGGTCCCGGTGCTGCCACCGTGAAGGAGCCGAACCCGCCCGACTTATAGCCCCGCGTGACGCTGGCGTAGACGTTCAAGCGGGGCTGGATCTCATAACGCACGTAGAGCCGCGGCGTCGTACCCTGCCAGGACCTGCCATCGGTCACGAAGCCATCGGTGTAGTAGGCGAACGTCCAGAGGTTGCCGAGCGTAGTGTCGCTCGGGAGGATGTTCAGCCCGAACTTCTTGTGGTCCCAGGTGTAGCGCAGTCCCAGGCCGACGTTCAGCTTGGGGAGGACGCGAAAATTGACGTCGCCATAGGCGGAGAAGCCGGTGTTCACCGTCCGCGCCTCGTTCACGTCGACTAGGATACCGTCCGGCGCGGCAACATAGGGCGTGCCATAGAGGTCCTGGGTCAGTTCCTCGCAACTGGAGTAGCCGTAGCCGGCCAGGCAGACGGCCGTTTCGTCCGCCTGCTCGGTAAAGCGGGCCCGCACCGTTTCGCGATAGCCGGACAGCCCGGTCGACCAGGTGAACCGACCCGTACCTGGGGAAACCAGGCGGACCTCCTGGCTCGCATAGGTGCCGCGCTGGCGCTGGCTGTAGTTGCCGATCCGGAGCGGCGTTCCGTCATAGTCCTCCGAATAGAAGAAGCGGTGGCGGCGATAGGCGGTGATCGAACTCAGCGTGGCGAAGTCCAGATCCAGGTCGGCCTGCAGCGTGCCCCCATAAATTTCACCGTCGTCGCGGGGATCCGTCAGGTCCGTATCCACATCGCGAGGACCACCGCCGACCACGAGATCGATGCCAAGCGCGTCGTCGATCGCGTCCAGCACCTCGCGGTCGTCGTTGGAAGCGCGATAGGGCGTGCCATCCAGCCGCCGCCGCTCATACTCGCCCATGGCGATCACGCGCAGCGGACCCGCCGTATAGAGCAGCGAGGCGCGCGCCGCAGTGCGGTTCTCACCCATCAGCCGATCGTCGCGATCGGGCGTGAACACATTGTCCACCCATCCGTCGGAGGCGGTGTGATATCCGGCCACGCGCAGCGCCCAGTGCTCGCTCAGCGGCAGGTTGAGCGCAGCCTCCGCCTCCACGCGATCCACCTCCCCATAGCCGAGATAGACGTGCCCCCGGACTCGCTCCGTGTCGGGCTTGTTGGTGACGATGTTGATCGCGCCGGAAATGGCGTTGCGCCCGAACAGGAAGCCCTGGGGACCGCGCAGGGCCTCTGCGCGCTCGATATCGAACAGGGAGGTGACCGCGCTTCCGGTCCTCCCCTGATAGACTCCGTCCTTGAAGATGCCGATCGAGGGATCGCCGCCGATGCCATAGTCGTTGGAGACGATGCCGCGAATCGCCAGCGTGTCGATGTAACTGTCTTCGGAGTTCCCGGAGAAGCCGGGCGTGTAGGTCACGATGTCCTTGACGTCGTTGAGCTTGCGCTGGACGATCGCCTGCTCGTCGAACGCGCTGATGGCGACAGGCGTGTTCTGGATGCGCTCGGGACGGCGCTGTGCGGTGACGATGACGTCTTGCGCCTCTAGCTGCGGTTCGGCGGAAGGGCTGGGTTCGTCCCTGGGAGTTGCCGCCGCGGGCACCGCCAGGAAAGCGAGGGCCGAGGCGGTCCAGAGCGCGGATGGCTGGCGGCAAGGGAACGAGATCATGCTCGCGCCTATCCGGCAGATTCATGATTTCAGCGTTAATTTCCGAATGATGCGGATGGCTGTGCACAGCTTCCCGGGTGCCGATCGAGGGACAGGGTGCTAAAAGCGCGCAAGCCCTTGCCAGGCGGATGATTTCTTCGCCGGTTCCCCGACAGAGGCGCCCGTCGGCAGCAACACCTCCTTAACCGGCGCTCCCTACCCCTTGAGCCATGGAGCCGGGACAGCATTCAACCGGGGGCGCCGGCCGCAGGCGGTTCGTCGCTCAAGTGGTCGCACCTGCCCTCGCCACGGTCGCGGCGATGGCAGTGCTGATCGCTGCGCTGGTTCTGTTCTCGGCGCGGCAGGCCGACCGGCTCGCCTTCCAGCGCGAGCATGGCGTGATCTCGACGGTGCTGGCGCAGAGCATCGCGCGGATCGCGCACGACCAGGAGGGCGTGACCGTCTGGGACGACGCGGTTCGGCACGTGCGGGCCTTTGATCAAGATCCGGTGTGGCTGGATACCAATCTCGGCGTGTGGATGCGCACCTACTATGGACATGACGAGGCCTTTCTTCTGAACCCGAAGAACGAGCCGATCTATGCAATGCGGGGGGGGCGCCGCATCTCCGCTTCCGCCTATCAACGCGGTGTCGAGGACATCGCCGCGCCGCTCGTCGCGGAGTTGCGCCGCAAGCTGCGCCACCCCTCACCTGGAGACGTGGGGCCCTCGGCGCTGACACCGGGAACTATCGACCTCGCCATCGTCAGCGGCCATCCAGCCATCGTCAGCGTGAAGCCGATCACCTCCGACACCGGCACCATCCCGCAGGCTGCCGGCACCGAGTTCCTGCACATCGCGGTGCGGTACCTCGACACGGATTTCACGCGGGAGCTCTCCGAACGATACCAGCTGGAAGGCGCAGCGTTTGCGAAGCAACCGCTCGCCGGGCGGACGGAGGGGGCAGTGCCGCTGCTCTCCTCTTCCAAGCAGCTGATCGGCTACGTCGTCTGGCAACCGTTCCAGCCGGGCTCGCTGCTGGTGAAGCGGGTGGCACCGGTGATGGGCGCATCGCTTCTCCTCATCTTCGCGATCGTGACCATTCTGCTGCGCCATGTGCGACAGGGCACGCTGCGGCTGGAGGCGAGCGAGGCGCAGGCGCAGCATCTCGCCTTCCATGATCCTCTGACGGGGCTCGCGAACCGCGCGCTGTTCGACGATCGCCTCGCCCATCAGCTTGCCCATGCGCGCGCCGCCTCCAGCTCGCTCGCGCTCCTGTACCTCGACCTGGACGGGTTCAAGAGCGTCAACGACACGCTTGGGCACCCAGCTGGCGACGAACTCATCCGGCAGGTGGGGACGCGGCTCGCCTCGCTGGTCCGCTCGACGGACCTGGTCGCCCGCGTGGGCGGCGACGAATTCGCCATCATCCAGTGCGACATCGAAGGGCCGGCCGAGGCGGAAATCCTGTGCATGCGGATCGTCGAGGAGATCAGCCGCCCGATCGACATCGCCGGCACCCAGGCACGGGTGGGCGTCAGCATCGGCATCGCCATGGGTCCGGCCGACGCGAGCGAACGGATCGATCTTGCGCGCAAGGCGGACATCGCCCTCTATGAGGCGAAGAGTGCGGGCAAGGGGCGCTACACCTTCTTCGCCGAGGGGATGGACGCCAGTCTGAGGCGGCGCAAGGAGATCGAGACCGCCCTTCGCGCCGCGCTGGAAACCCGTACCGGCCTGGAGGTGTTTTACCAGCCGCTCTATTCGGCTCAGAGCGGGGCCATCACGGGCGCGGAGGCGCTTGTCCGATGGCGCCGCCCGCAACAGGGGTTCATCTCGCCGACCATCTTCGTGCCGATCGCCGAGGAGGCGGGGCTCATCGAGCAGCTCGGAGAATGGGTGCTGGAGCAGGCCTGTCGCGCGGCGGTGAAATGGCCGATCGGGACGATTTCGGTGAACGTGTCGGCCGTCCAGCTGCGCAACGCGCACTTTGCCGAGCGGGTGACGGAGATCCTGAAGCAGTCTGGCCTGGAGCCCGCGCGGCTGGAGGTGGAGATCACCGAGACCAGCTTCATCGAGAACGCGGCCAACTGCCAGCCGAACCTGACCGCACTGCGCGCACGCGGGGTGAAGATCGCCCTCGACGATTTCGGGACGGGATATTCTTCCTTCACGCACCTGCGCAATTTCGACGTCGACCGCATCAAGATCGACCGGTCGTTCGTGAGCGGCATCGGCAGCACCGAGGATGGCAGCCCGATCATCCAGGCGATCATCGACCTGGCCAAGGCGAGCGGCCTGAAGGTGACGGCGGAAGGGGTCGAGACGGCCGAGCAGCGCTTCTTCCTGTCGCAGATCGGCTGCAATTCCCTCCAGGGCTATCTGCTCAGCCGGCCCATGCCCGCGAAAGCCATGGACGCGGTGTTTCGGGTCGGCGGGCATTCGTCCGCGCTCGCGGACACCAATTGAGCGGCGCCCCGTCGCCGATGCCATCCGTGCGCCTGCCCTTGTAGCACCCCGAGGTGGTCAGGGCTCGGCGGTGTCCGTCAGAAGCGTGATCGGTGCGCCCGTGCTGCCGCTGCTGAGGCTGTCGGGCGTGACCACGACGGTGGTGCCCGCGACGAGCAGCGGCAGCAGGCGATCCCGGAAGCCCGGGTCGACCGTGATGCGATCCTTGTCCTCCGCCATGGGAGAGCTCGCGGTCTTGCCGTCCCAGGGGAGTGCGACCTTCGTCCAGTGCGCGCCGGCGCCATCGACGCTGCTGGCGACATAGGCGGCAGGGCGAGGAATGGCGCCGCGCAGCGTGACCGGGGCTGCCCCGATCTCGACGCCGTTGCGCAGCACCACCACGCGACGGTCTGCCGCGCTGACGATGATCGAGACCGGGCCGGAGGGCGCCCGCTCGGGCTGCCAGAAGCCGGAGTCGCCCGCGGGGGAACGAGCGGTCTTGCCCGCCTTCAGCAGCTGCGGGACTGGAGCCACGCGGGGTACCGGCGCATCCTGGGTGATCACCACCGTCATTCCCTTGCTGGTGGCGCCGTAGAGCAGCCGCGCGAAGGCCAGCGGCAGCCGGATGCAGCCGTGCGAGGCTGGGTAGCCGGGCAGGTTTCCGGCGTGCATGGCGATCCCGTCCCAGGTCAGCCGCTGCATGAACGGCATCGGCGCGCCGTTATAGAGGTTCGACTTGTGGTCGACGTCCTTCTGAAGGACGGTGAAGACGCCGGTCGGCGTCTCGTGCCCCTTTGCGCCAGAAGAGATGGTGGAAACCCCGATCATCACCCCGTTGCGATACACATAGGCGCGCTGCAGGCGCAGGCTCACCACGATCATCATCGGCCCGTCGGGCGCGACCTGCGGCGCCCAGAGATAGCCGCCGGGCTTCAGCTTCTGCACCGCCTCGACAACGCTCAAGCTGGGCCGGTCCGCCTGCTGTGCTGCGACCGGGCTATCGGCGAGCACCGCGAACATGCAGAGCAGCGCGGCGGGCGGAGCGAGAAAGCGGTTCATGGCCGTTCCCTATCGCCGAATTGCCGGCGTCGGGCCAGCCGGAGTGACGCGGGCTGCGGCGGGCCGTGGTCGCGGCACGCTTCGGATGCACACCTGGGCACCCCTGTCCGACTGACGCGGGCCGCTGGTGAAGGTCGCGACGCAGCGATGATGGCGCAGCAACCGGTGGTACACGGCCAGCGGGCGAGCGAAGCGGCCCGGTTCCTGCGCGTAGCGGGCGTAGTTCGACAGGATGGCGACGTCCGCGTCGCAGGTCGCAAGCTGCGCCACATCGACGTGGCCGAGATCGACGATCGCGCTGCCCTGCCGAAGACCGTTCACGCGGCGGTAGCTCGGCCGCTTGTTCAGCGCGGTCCGCACATCGACGCAGCCGGCGCTCCCGAGCGGGAAGAGCAGGCGGCCGCGATACGGGAGCAAGTCGAAGGCGGCGTGCTCGACCAGGATGGTGCGGCCGGGCGGCACATGCGCGCGAACCCAGGCGGTGGCGGCCTGGCGCGGATCCTCCGCATGGCGGGCGAGCCGTTCGATCGTGACGCTCGCCATCCAGGTCGCCAGGGCAAGCAGGAGGATGCCGCCACACCAGGTGCGCCACGCACTGGGGAAGACGTCGGCCACCTTGGTGAGGCCGATCGCCGCGAGAATGGCGGCGATCGGCAGCACCGGTACGATCCAGCGCTCCCAGACGAGCGCTTGCGCCGCCAGCGCGATCAGGATCGCGGCGGCGGTAGGAAGCAGCACGATCGCTGCCGCTGGACGCCGGCGAATGCCGAATGCACCGGTGGCGATGAGTGCCAGCCCCGGCCAGCCGAAACTCTGCGCCAGGGGATGGCGGATGTACCAGCCGAGATTCCCGAGAAACCCGTACCCGGTGGCGCCAAGGTGCACCGGCCGTGCTTCTGCGGTGAGGTCGCGCAGCACGGCAGGATAGTCGAGCAGCAGATAGGGCGAAACCAGCAGCAGCGTTCCCAATGCGACCACGGGTGCGACCGGCAGCAAGCGGAGTGCACGGGTGTCACAGCGCGCGCGCCACAGGCCCGCCGCGAGCGGCGCCACCAGAACCAGAACCGCCGGCCATTTGGCAGCACAGGCGAGGCCCGCGGCGATCCCTGCCCAGACGGGGTGGCGGCGTCTCGAATCCTCTGTTGCCGAAAGGGCGTGGAGCATGCTCCAGCACATCAGCAGGGTTGCCAGCATGTCGGTGCGGATCAGCTGCGACAATTCGACATGCACGGTGTTGCACGCCAGCAGCAGCGCCGCGGCCAGCCCGGTGCGGGGGCCTGCCACTCGTCGGCCGAGCCGCCAGGTCAGCCACACGCTGACGACGCCGAACGCCACGCTCAGTCCGCGCATCGGCAGGACGAGGATGCCCGGATCGGCGAACACCGCGGCCACGAAGGCGTCGCTGCCGCTCCAGCGGCCGAGCAGTTCGCCCAGCCCAGCCACGGCGACGATGACCAGCGCCAGCAGGTAGAAGAGCAGCGTCGCCGGATGACCGAACCAGCCGGGGTTGAGGCGTCCTTCCCGCAGCATGTCGAGCGTGGTCATGATGAAGACCGGCTCGTCAGGATCGTTGAGCGCGGGCAGCCCGAAATCGAGGTGCCACAGCCGCAACGCGGCCGCGAGCAACAGGATCGCGACCAGCAACAGCCTTTCGGATTTACGGGCCATGGCGCGCGGTTCCGTCCTCTTCGCAAACGTCATGTGCGGGAGAATCCATGCGAACTGTGATACTGGCAGGCGGCCTCGGCAGCCGCCTGGGCGAAGAGACCGCCGTCCGCCCCAAGCCGATGGTGGAGATCGGCGGGATGCCGATCCTGTGGCACATCATGAAGATCTACGCTTCGGCCGGTTTCAACGACTTCGTGATCTGCCTTGGCTACAAGGGCTATCTGATCAAGGAGTATTTCGCGAACTACTTCCTGCACACCGCCGATGTCACGATCGACCTCAGGGCTGGCAGCAACGGCATGGAAGTGCATCGCGCGCGCAGCGAGCCGTGGCGCATCACCCTGGTCGAGACCGGGGAGACGGCGATGACCGGCGGTCGGCTGGCAGCGATCCGGCCCTATCTCGATCCGGACGAGCCCTTCTGCTTCACCTATGGCGACGGCGTCGCCGACATCGACATCGCCGACCTGGTGCGCTTCCACAAGGCGCATGGTGCCCGCGCGACGATCACCTCGGTCACGCCGCCGGGCCGCTTCGGATCGCTGGAGTTCGACGGCGAGCGCGTCACCGCCTTCCGCGAGAAGCCGGCCGGGGACGGCGGGCAGATCAACGGCGGCTTCTTTGTCGCGCACCCCAGCGTCCTCGATCTGGTCGACGGACCAGACAGCGTCTGGGAATCCGGGCCGCTGGAGCAACTGGCTGCGCAGGGCGAGCTTCGGGGCTACCGGCATGATGGGTTCTGGCACCCGATGGATACGCTTCGCGACAAGAATCACCTGGAAACGCTTTGGCAGAATGGGAGCGCGCCGTGGAAGCGCTGGTAAACCGCAACTGGGCCGGCCGGCGCGTGCTCGTCACCGGCCATACCGGCTTCAAGGGCAGCTGGCTTTCGCTGTGGCTGTCCGCGATGGGAGCGGAAGTGACCGGACTGGCGCTGCCGGCTCCCACCAGCCCGAGCCTGTTCGAGGCCGCGCACCTCGCGCGCGGCGTCCGGCACATCGAGGGCGACATCCGCGACCTGGAGACGGTTCGCGCGGCCGTGGGGCAGGCGCGACCGGACATGATCTTCCACCTCGCCGCTCAGCCGCTGGTGCGCCTGTCGTATCAGGAGCCGGTGGAGACCTATGCCACCAACGTCATGGGCACGATCCATGTGCTGGAGGCGGCCCGGGCGGTCGGCGGGGTGCGCGGGATCGTCTGCGTCACCAGCGACAAATGCTACGCGAACCGCGAGTGGGAATGGCCCTATCGCGAGAGCGATCCGATGGGCGGGCACGATCCCTACAGCAGCTCCAAGGGATGCGCGGAGCTGGTGGCGGCGGCATGGCGTAGCTCGTTCTTCGAGCAGAGCGGGCCCTTGCTGGCGACGGTGCGTGCCGGCAACGTCATCGGCGGCGGCGACTGGGCGCAGGACCGTCTGGTGCCGGACTTGGTCCGCGCGTTTGAGGCCGGCGTGGCCCCCTTGATCCGCGCGCCCGACGCGGTGCGGCCATGGCAGCATGTGCTGGAGGCGCTGGGTGGGTATCTGATGATTGGCGAGCGGCTGCTGGATGGCGAACGGCGCTTCGCCGACGCCTGGAACTTCGGCCCGGGCGACGAGGATGCCCAGCCGGTCCGCTGGATCGTCGATCGCATGCGCGCGGTCTGGCGCGACGATGCCGCAGCGCCAAGTTTCGACACCGGCCCTCGCCCGCACGAAGCGGGGCTGCTGCGCCTCGACAGCTCGCGCGCGCGGACCGCGCTCGGCTGGCGCCCGGCGCTGACGCTGGCCGACGCGATCGACTGGATCGTCGACTGGCACAAGAGCGTGGGCGCCGGTGCGGACGCACGCGCCGTGACGCTGGGACAGATCGCCCATTACGAAGCGCTTTCGGGCAGGGGCCGGGTGCGCGCCGCCGCCTGACCGCACAGGGGATCCGCCGGAGCGCGGATCCCCTGCTCCCGCAAACAGCATTCCGGATCGGTCACGGCTGTTCCGGGCTCCCGCGGAACGTGACCCGGCTGTGCCAGAACCAGCTGCCTGCGATCAGCGCGACGGTGAAGCCCAGCTGCGCGATCACCGGAGGTACCTGCGCGATCTCCACCAGCAGGGGCAGCGCCACCCAGTTGGCGACATAGTTGAACAGGTAGAAGCTCGCGAAGGTCGCGAACTCGCGCAGGATGTTGCCGCGGGTGCGAAACACACCCAGCTTGTACGTTGTGAAGGCAAAGCACAGGCTCACCGCCTGGGCGATGCCGAGCGCCACGAGGTAGTGGGTGCGGAACGCGGGCACGCTCCACAGCAGCGCCGGGTAGATGGCGAGCCCGAACGCCGTGTTGGCAGCGCCCGCCATCAGGAAGCGGAGCGGCCGCCGCCCGGTGACGGCGGCGATGCTCACTGTTCCTCGACCAACGGGATCGCCATGTTGGCGGCGAGCACGTCGCGGGGGAGGAAGGGCGACAGGTCCTCGAGCGGGGGCGAGGTGATGCGTCCGTCGGCGTGGACCTTGGCGCCGAGCTTGGGTGCGAAGGCGACATGTTCGTCGATCATGATCTCGCACAGCGCCGGCCCCGGCGCATCGAGAGTCGTCTGGATCGCGCCGGGCAGGTCGTTGTGGCCGTCGGCGCGCGCATAGGCGAAGCCGAACGCATGGGCGACCTTCTCGAAGCTCGGGAAGGTCACGTTGCTCTTGGGGCCGCCGCCGACCTCGACCCCGTTGAAGAAATTGCGATGGGTCTGGAAGATCGACACATAGCCTGAATTGTTGAGAAGGAAGACCTTCACCGGCAGGTCGTAACCGGCGATCGTCTGCAACTCCTGCAGGTTCATCATGATGCTGCCATCCCCTGCGATGCAGAGGACGCGGCGGGTACCACCGGTCGCCGCGCACACGCCGATCGCGGCGGGCAGGTCATAGCCCATCGTGGCGCAGCCGGAGTTGGTCCACAGCCGCTGCCCTTGTTGCAGCCGCCCCGCCTGGAAGCTCACGACGCAGGCGGAGCCATTCCCGGTCACGACCACGTCGTCGGGGTCGAGGGCCTCGAACAGCGCCTCCATCGCGACATAAGGGTGGTTCATCGGGCCATGGTCGCGATAATCCGGAAGGACCACCGGAAAGGCAGCGACGCGCTGCTTCGACCAGGCGAGCCATTCGCGGTGCGCGGCCGTCGGGCCGGCATAGGGCGCATCCAGCATGGCGGGAAGCAGGTCGGCCAGGTCAGCGACTACCGGCAGGTCCGGCTTTACCGTGGGCTTCTGGAGCTCCAGCGGGTCGATATCGACCCAGATCTTGTAGGCGGCGCGCGCGAAGCTGTCCCAGTTGTAGCTCACCTGGCGGATGTTGAGCCGGCTCCCGAGCACCAGCAGCAGGTCCGCGCTTTGCGTCACCAGGTTGCCGCCGCGGTCGCCCACGGTGCCGGGCCGGCCGGCGTAGAGCGGGTGGTCGTTCCACAGTGTGTCATGCGCGTTCCAACCGGTCACGACCGGCACGCCAAGCCGCTCGATCAGCGCCAGGAACTCGCGGTGCGCACCGCTCAGCCGGACGCCGGCGCCCGCCAGCACGACCGGCCGCTCGGCAGCCGCGATCCGGTCGAGGATGGTACGCGCAGTGGCGGGGAGGTCCGTGTCGCGCCATGGCTCGTCGAGTTCAGCAGGGTCGAAACCGGACAGCATCTGCGGGTCGATCTTGGCTGCCTGCACATCGAGCGGAATGTCGAGCCACACCGGGCCGGGGCGGCCACGTGTCGCCAGGTACAGCGCCTTTTCGGCGTGGTAGCGGATGCTGGCCGGCTCGGTCACCATGGTTGCATATTTGGTGATCGGGCGGACCAGTTCCTCGATGTCGAGCTCCTGGTCGCCGAGCTGGCGCAGCTTGAGCCCGGTGGCGCGCACCGTCGTCTCGCGCTTCACCTGTCCGGAGATCACCAGCATCGGGATCGAGTCGACAAAGGCGCCATAGACGCCAGTGATCGCGTTGGTGCCGCCGGGGCCGGAGGTGACGTTCACCACCGCCGGGCGGTTGGTGAAGCGGGCATAGGCCTCCGCCGCCATCGCCAGCGCCTGCTCATGATGGGTGAAGACCGTCTTCAGCCGGGGATGGGTGCCCATCGAGTGATTGAGGTGCATGGCCCCGCCGCCGGTCAGCATGAACACCTGTTCGATGCCATGGTCGGCGAGCCATTGGGCGAGCCAGTCGGAGAGCTTCATTTCGGGCATTGGGTCCATCCATTGGCGAGCGCGGTGCGCCGGATCGCTTCGTTGAGGTCGATGGTCGGGGCGACGCCGAGGTCGCGGCGGATCGCCTGGGTCGAGGGGACGTAGCGGCCGGGGTTCCAGCCGGGATCGGGCTGCCCCAGGATCTCGACGCCGGGGGCACCCAGCACGTCCGCGGTGCGCCGGGCGAGATCGGCGATCGACACCGCCTCCTCCGAGCCGATGTTGTAGGTCGCACCCGGTGCGGCCGTGAGGTGCAGCATCCACATCCAGACCGCGAGATCGGCGGCGTAGAGATAGGAGCGCACCGCCTGGCCGGAGCCGGTCACGCGGACGGGCTTTCCCGCGATCGCATCGCGGATGAAGTTTCCGGCCGCGAAATGCGTGTCCAGCGAAAGGCCCGGCCCCAGCAGCGCGAAGATGCGCGCCGTGACGGTGTGAAGCCCGAACTGATGGTGGTGGATCGCGGTCAGCGTCTCCGCCGCGCGCTTGCCCTCCGCATAGGAGGACTTCGGGTCGCGCGGGTCGGGACCGCCCATCCAGTTTTCGTCGACGTGGAGCTGGTCCCAGGGCTGGGTGCCATAGACGGCACCGGAACTCATCAGCAGGAAGCGGGCGTCCTGTGCGCGGGCCAAGGCGAGCGCGGCGCGCGTGCCGTCCACGATGGTGTCGAACATGCGCTGCGGGTCGTTCGCCGTGAGCGCCGCGCTGGCGTCCGTGGCACCGTGGATCACGTCGGTGAAGGCGCCCGCCGGCGACTCGAAGCGCAGCACGTCGCCCGCGACCGTTTGAAAACGAGCCGCCAGATGCGGCGCACGGCTGGCGAAGGCGGCCGGGTCGCGGGTGAGCAACGTTACCTCGACGTCGATGGGCGCGCGCGCCAGCGCCTCCAGCATCCATCGGCCGATGAAGCCGGTGCCGCCCGTCATGAAGATGCGGGCGCCGTCCAACCGCGGCCAATAGGGGGCAAGCGCAAGGTCGATCGCGCGCAGATCGTGTTCGGGAATCATGCGGTGGCCAAGCCCAGGGTGGGACGGTGCTCGCGATGGGCGAGCGCCACGCGCACCAGCGCGTCCAGCGACAGCGACCAGACGATCAGGATGACGAGGCCGGGGCGTACGAAATGACCAAGCGTCAGCCCGAACTCCGGCAGTACCGGCCGGCCGCTGAGCCAGCTCTGCGTGTCGAGACGCAGCACGGTCGCGAGCGGGAGGTCGCCCACCAGGCAGAGCAGATAGGCCGAGACAAGAGCGGGCACCGCGCCGCCGCGCCACGGCTCCAGCAGCACCAGGAACAGCAGGAAGACCTGGGTATAGCCGCCGGGCGACTGGGTCACGAGATAGGCGCCCAGCAGGATCGCGGCGACGCGCGCATGGGTGAGCGCACGCGGCTGGAGCCAGGCGGCGGCAAGCGTCGCCAGCGCCAGCAGCTGGGTCGAGCGGATCGCAAGCGGCACCGCCGCCTCGATCGCCTCGATCGTGCGAGAGGGTACGAAGTCGAGCAGCGGCAGCTGGCTCTCGCGCATCAGCAGCAGCGGCGCATAGCTGGTGGAATAATTGACCTCGTTCCAGATCTGCCCGGCGACGAAGCTGACCCAGTTCACCGTGTTGGAGGCGAGTTCCATCGGCGAGCCCGATCCGACCAGCGCGAGCGTGACGAGATAGAGGAGGATGGTGGTGATGCCGGCGAGTTCCAGCGGCCGCCACTCGCGCCGCACCGCGTGGGCAAAGGCAGGCAGCACCAGATAGGGCTTGAAGTTGATCGTAACCGCGGTGCCGACCGCCCGCCAGGCGCGGGATCGGGTGACGGGTCCATGCGCGACTACGAAAGCCGGCAGCGCGACCAGGATGAGGTTGCCCCGCTCCAGCGTGAACAGCAGCGGCAAGCCCAGTGCCATTGCCCCCGTGCGGGGGACCGCCGTGCGCGAATCGGCGCGTCGGAACGCGATCCATAGGATAGCCACATCCGCCACATAGGCCGCCAGGATCGTCGCGCGCGCGAGCCAGTCGCAATCGCGCGCCTGGAACGGCGACCCGACGTAGCAGCCCGGCAGGCTGGTCCAGTCGAGGAACACGAACGACAGCGGCGGATAGATGCTGCGCCACACGTCGTATGCCCCGGGCCGGTTCGCCCAATAGGCGGTGTTGAACCAGTCCATGAAGGTGTCGTTGGTGTCGAACACGAACGGCTGCGGCAGATAACCGTTGATAGAGAACCACCACAGCATGTGCGCAAAGCTCGCGACTACGGCGAGCATCAGCGCCCATTCGACGACCGGCGGGCGCGGCCGCGCGGTCACGGTGCGTCCGGAAAGTTCAGCCGCGCTTCCTCGATCACCAGCGGCACGTTGCGCGTCCGCTCGGCGATCAGCCGCAACTGGTCGCCGATCAGGCCCAGGAAGAGCAGAAGGGTGGCGAACATCGCGGTTCCTGCCGCCCAGCCGAGCCATGCTCCCGCGGGGCCGCCCGCGATCAGCGCGACGACGCCGACGACCGCAAGCAGCAGCGCCAACGATCCCGCCGATACCGCCAGCAGGATCGGCGCACGCAGCAGGGTCTTGGCCGATCCGGCGAGGCCGGACAGCGCGAAGCCCAACAGGCTGGCGAAGCCGTTCTTGGTCTCGCCGCCCGCGCGTTCCGGCCGGTCGAACGGCACCAGCGCGATCGGATAGCCGCTCTCCACCAGCATGCCGCGGAAGAAGGGTTCGGGCTCCTTCCACCGGCGCAGCGTGTCCACCACCTTGCGGTCGAACAGCCCGAAGCCGGTGACGTTGGGGATCACGGGATAGTCGGCGATGCGGCCGAGCAGCGCATAGCCCGCGCGGCGCACCAGCCCCAGCAGCAGGCCCGTGCGTTCGCTGCGGCGCTGGCCCAGCACGATCGCAGCACCGCCGCGCCACAGCGCGACCAGTTCGCCGATCATCGCGGGCGGGTCCTGGAAATCGGCGCACATCCCGATCACCGCAGCGCCGCGCGCTTGGTAGATGCCATGCGTCGGGGAACGCATCTGGCCATAGTTGCGGTTGTTGAGGATGCCGCGCACGCGCGGGTCGGCCGCGCAGAGCGCGCGGATCGCGTCGCGCGTCCCGTCGGTCGAGCCATTGTCGATCAGGATGATCTCATGGCTTGCCGCGTGGCGCTCTGCCTCGCGCGTCACTGCCGCGGTGATCGCCGCGACATTCTCGATCTCGTTGAAGCACGGGATCACGATCGAGAGCTCGGGTGCGCTCACGGCCTAGGCTTTCCGATGACGGGCAGGCGGATGCCGGTCGCCGGCGCATAGAGCTCGGTGAAGAACGCCAGCGCGATCACCAGCGCGAGCAGCGCCACCGCGGGAACGTTGTACTTGCGGTCCACGTCCAGTCGCGGTGCCTCGATCACCTCGGCGTCGGACGCGGTCTCGGCCGCGAGCGATTCCACCGCGATCTCTTCGGACGAGCGCGCATAGACCTCGTACAGCGCCTGGGCGAAGCGATAATCGCGGTAGAGGTCGAGGTATTCGCCCGATACTTCGGTCAGGCCCGCGACGTTCGGCCCGGCGGCGCCCGACGCAGGGTCGGCGGTGCGGGCGATCTGCGCGCGCAACGTGCCGACCTCCGACTCCGCTGCACGCAGCTGCGGGTTCTCGTCGCCCTGGAACTGTCGGAGCGTTTGCACCTCCACCTGTTTTGCCTGGAGCTGGGCCTGCAATCCCGCGCGCAGCGACAGCTCGGCACCCAGCTGCGCCTCGGGTTCCGCCAGCCGGTTGCGGCGGCGGAAGGCGTTGAGCGCCGCCTCGGCCTTCACCACCCGCTCGCCCGCTTCGCCGAAGCGAGCGCGCACCACTTCCTGCTTGCGGCGGACGCGGCCACGGCTGAGCGCGTTCAGCCGTTGGCTGATCGCGGCGACATAGGCGCGGGTCAGCGTTTCCGCCTCCGGCGCGTCGTGAGTGCGCGCCTCGACCTCGATCACGCCGCCGGTGAGCGAATGGATGTCCACCTTCTTCGCAAGCGCCAGCTGCGCCTTTCGGGCCGAGCCATACCGCTCGACCAGCTTCAGCCGGGCGATGACCGCGTCGCTGACCTCCCGGCCACGGGCGACCGACAGATAGAGGTCGATCGGCTGCTTGCCGCCGCCCAGTAGCGCGGCAAAACCGCCGAGTTGGCCCATGCCGCTCACCGTGGAACTCAGGCCGAGGCTGCCGGGCTCCTGCGGCACGAGCTTGGCGCGCGCCTCATAGGGCTGCGGCACGACCGAGAGCAGCGCCAGCACCAGCGCCGCTCCCCCATAGGCGCGCAGACGCCAGCGCGGGTCGCGCACCCATTGCGTCACCCGTGCCATCAGTTCACCGCATTCACGACGGTGGCTGCGCCGATGACGCCGCCGAACAGGCTGCCCGTGATGTCGCGCAGCCGCGCCCAGAACTCGCCGCGATTCGCATCGACCGGCACGAACACCAGGTCGCCCGGGAGCGCCGGCGCCTTGAGCGTCCGGCCTCCGCGTGCCAGCACGGTGCCGTTGGCGCGCACGACGAAGATCTCCTTCTTGTCGCCCAGCGACTGGATGCCGCCCGCGCTCTCGACGGCGTCGCCGATCGTCTGCCCCTCGCGGTAGGCAAAGGAGGCAGGGCTCGCGACCGCGCCGAACACGCCAACCGTCACCGGGCGGGTGGGGACATAGATCGCGTCGTTGTTCTCGACGATCAGGTCGGCGGGAAGCGTAGCGGCGTTAACGGGCAGGTCGAACACCAGCCGGCCGCTCGGCTCGCGTGCCCGCATCTTGGCGATCACCTGATCGATCAGTTGGAGATTGGCGGCCGACGACAACTGCGCCCGATTGACCGACACCAGCGGCTGGGTGCTGAGCAGCAGCTCCATGTCATCGACGGCCCGCGCGAAGCTCTCGCGCTGCTGCGCCTTTACGCTCTCCCGCGTGATGACGCTCGCATAGGGAAAGGCCTCGCGGGTGAGACCGCCGGCCTGCTGGACGACGTCGGCGAGGCGCGATCCCGGCTGGACATAGTAGCGGCCCGGCTTTGCCACTTCGCCGCTCAACGTGACCAGCACCGGCTGCTGCGCGACCGGGCGGGCGATGCCGACGTTGGTGAGCACGCGCACCACGTCGCCACGGCGCACGGCGCGGGTGCGCGCTTCGGCCGCGCTCAGCTGCTGCCAGCCGCCGTTGCCGCTGCCGAGCGTGTCGAGCACCAGCAGGCGGGTGTCGTCTGCGACGGTGCTGACGCCACCGGCATAGGCGACCGCATCGGCCAGGGTCTCGCCCGGCCCGACTTCGAAGATCGCCTCGCGATTGACGCTGCCGGTGACGGCGACCTGCTCGCCCGCCGGGGCGATGTGGATGACGTCGCCGTTGCGGAGCACCGCGTCGCCGGTCTTGTCGCCCCGGAGCAGCAGGTCATAGAGGTCGAAATCGGAGACCAGCGTGCCGCCCCGGCGCAGCTGGATCGAGCGGAAGCTGCCGCCCTCGGAAGGCCCACCCGCGGCCAGCACGGCGTTCACCAGGGTCGAGACGCTGTTGACGGTGTAGGCGCCGGGCTGACGCGCGAAGCCGGTGACATAGACGGTCAGGCCGCGCAGTCGCGCCATGCCGACCTCGAGCTGGAAGTTGCGATACTGGCGCGAAACCTGGGACGCGACGACGCTGCGCACGTCGCCATAGCGTACGCCACCCACCTGGACTGCGCCTACGCGCGGCACGAAGATCCGGCCTTCGCTGTCAACGGTCAGGCGCAGGTTGGATCCCTGGACCGAGCCCGACAAGTCGAGCCGCAACTGGTCGCCCGGGCTGATGAGATAATCGGCTGGGATCGCCGTGGTGGCGGGAGTAGTGAAGTCGCGCGCTTCCGGCACGAGCAGCTCGGACCCGAACCGGCGCAGCGGCTTGCCGGCAACCTGGGAGACATAGGCCTCGAATTCGCTCGGCGGCGGTGCCGGGTCCGGACCCTGCGGCGTCGCACCGATAGGGGATTGAGACGCAACCGGCTCGCTTTCGGCCAGAGGCGGGTCGATGCGGGCGGGAGAGAAAGGAGCAGGGCTCGCCTCCGGCACCGCCACGCCCGGCGCTGCCGAAGGCGCACCCGTGGCCGGACGTGCCGTGCCGCCGACCGGCGAGAGCAACTGGGCGGCGGCGGGAAGGGGCGTGAGCGCGAGGGCAGCACTCGCAAGCAGGGAGGCGCGGGCAAGCATCATGCAGCCAGCGCTCCGAGCGAGCCTACTTCGGCAAGCGGAGTACGCAGCACCTCCGCTGCCACTTCCCACAGGCGCCCGTCCGCCGCGGCGAGCAGGCCGGCGCGGTCCGAGCCGACCCGATAGGCGCTGCCGTCCCAATGGGTGGCGTGACCGCCGGCTTCGGTCAGGAACAGCACGCCTGCGGCATGATCCCAGGGCAGGATGCGCTGGAACAGCGCCACGTCGTTGCGGCCGTTCACCAGCCGCGGATAGCTCTCCGCCGCGCATCGCGGAATCGGCTCCAGCGCAAATCGCCGCTCGGCCGCGCGATGCGCCCGTACGCGCTCGGCGGGCGCCATGAACTGGGTCGCCAGCGCCGCCACCGGCCGCAGGCGTCCGCTGTTCCGCGTGCGAACCGGCCGTTCGTCGATCCAGGCACCCAGGCCGCGCTCGGCATGGCACATGCGCCCGGTCCCGGGGTCGAGCATCCAGGATGCGACCGGCTCGCCCTCGGAGACGAGCGCGACCATGATCCCGAACGCGCCGGACCCGCTGGCGAAGTTGGCGGTGCCGTCGAGGGGATCGACCAGCCACACGGCGCCGCTGCCGATGCCGTCGAGCAGCGCGGGGTTCTCGGCGCACGCCTCCTCCCCGACGACCCGCGCGCCGATGCCGAGCCGGTCGAGTCCCTCCCGCAGCCGCGCCTCCGCCTCCCGGTCGACGCAGGTCACCACCTCGCCCGGGCTCTTTTCCGCGATTTCATGCGCTGCGAGCGCCTGATGGCGCGGCATCACCACGCGATCTGCGACATCGCGCATCAGCGCGGCGACGTGTCCGGCCAGCGACATGGGATCAGGCGGCGACCAGATCGGGCGTGTTGGCCCGGGTGGTGCGTTCGCGCATCATGGCGATGCGGCTGGCGTCTTCCTCCGCCATTGCGCGGTAGAGATCGCGCTTGTTCTCCAGCCAGGCGAGCTCGAACGCGGTCGCAAGCGCGATGCCGCCATCGAACCCGTCCCCCTCGACCGCCGCGCCGTCGAACACCACCTTGCGCGTCTCGAACCGGTCGAGCCGTACCTGGCGGATTTCCCGCAAGGCGGGCGCTGCCTCGACCGCGACCGAGCCGCCGACGACGAGCTCCAGATCGTGGCGGCGGCAGGCCTCGGCCGTGACCAGCACCGCATCGGTGATCGCCCGCTCGTTGATCGCGCCGCGCGGGAGCCCCTTGGACAGGGTGAAGTCGACGCGGCCGAAGACGACGCCGTCGAGACGCTCGGCCGCGATCGGCAGCATCTCCTCAAGCACCTTCAGCGTCGCTTCGGTCTCGAGGTTGAACAGGAACTCGGTCCCGCCGCTGTTGGCGCCATAGACCTTGTCGCGCGCGTCGGCGAATTTGGAGAGCGCATAGGGCGTCTCGACCATCGGGGCGATGATATAGTCGGTGCCGTAAAGCTTCGACGCGTGCAGGTCCGACACCGCCTCGCACCCGCCGATCTTGAGTGCGACCTTCAGGTCGGCGCGGCGGGCGAGTTCAAGCAGGCGAAGGAACTCGTCCGGTCGCGTGCCTTCGGCCTCGAACTCCGCCTTCACGGCGACGAAGCCATAGTGGTCGCGACCCTTTTTCAGCAAATCGAGCATATGTGCTTCGGTGGGGCTCATCATGTCCTCCCGGGGATGGTTTTCGGGGGAGAAACGGAGCCGCGCAGCCAATCCCGTAAAGGTTCCGGCCGGATGCGGAATTGTGTCTGCGACTCCGTTTGGCGGTCATGCGGCTGCTGCTTGCCCTGCTGGTGCTGTCCCCCGCCGTCGCGACCGCGCAGGATTCGTCGACGCTGCGCGTCTCGTCCCGCTTCGGCCTTCGCACCGATCCTTTCCACGGCCGAGCCACCGACCATCGCGGCGTCGACCTGCCCGGGGCGCCGGGCACCCCGGTGCTCGCCGCAGCGACGGGGGTGGTGCGGGTCGCAGGACGGCGCGGCGGGTACGGCGAGTTGATCGAGCTCGCCCATGCGGACGGCAGCGCCACGCGCTACGCCCATCTTTCCCGCATCCTCGTGCAGCCAGGCGAGATGGTCGAGCAGGGGCAGGTGATCGGCCGGATGGGTTCGACCGGGCGCTCGACGGGCAGTCATCTTCATTTCGAATATCGGGTCGGCGGCGTCCCCGTGGATCCGCTCCGCTACCTGGGAACGACACCTGCCGCGCCCGAGCGCCCGCGGGCGGATGCGCCGGATCGAACCGTGCCGGCGCCGCCCCATCGCTCGCGCTTCGCACAACGCCGGGTCCCGCACCCGAGCGTCGATCAGGACACCTTGCCGAGTGGTAGCACCGCGTTGCGATCCCCCGGGCCGTAGCCGCAGAGTTCGAGCCAACTGCACCGCATCTGGAGGGATCGTCCCGGCGCAGCCCGAGCAAGTGGGGCTTGGCAACGGGCGCAGGGAGTGCTTTCCCGTGCGCGATGGAACCGGATTCGAAGTCCGACGGCCTTACGCGTGTCCTTGTCGACGAGCGGGCGCGTCTGCTGCGCTTCCTCGCGGCGCGTGGCGCAGGCGACGAGGCGGAGGACGTGTTCCAGGATCTTTGGCAGCGGCTGGTGGCGGCCCCTGCGCAGCCGATCGCAGATCCCATCGCCTATCTGTTTCGCGCGGCCGAGAACGTGCTGCGCGACCGACGGCGCAGCGCGATCAGCCGTGAGCGGAGGCAGCAGGATTGGCACGAGGCGAGCGTCGGCGAGCGCGACGAGGCGGTGGGGGAGCGCGTGCTGATCGCCCGGCAGCGCCTCGGCGAAGCGGAGGCGGTGCTTGCCGCCCAGGGGCCAAGGGTCAGTCAGGTGTTCCGGCGCTACCGGCTGGACGGCGTCGGCCAGGCTGCGATCGCGCGGGAGATGGGGGTGAGCCTCAGTTCGATCGAGAAGGACCTGCAGAAGGCCTATCGTGCGTTGTCGCAGCTGAGAGAGAAATTCGATGCGGAATAGCCGGAAAGGCTCCGTCTCAAAGAAAGTATGGGCATGAACGCTGCACCCCACGATATGCTTCGGGACGACGCGCGCCTCTGGGCGATCCGCGTCGGCGATCCGGCATTCGCGGATTGGGACGGCTTCAACACTTGGCTGGAGGCGGATCCGGCACACAATGCCGCCTATGAAGCGGCGCTCGACGATCTGGACGCTGCCGACGCCTTGTTCGACGTGCCTCCGGCGCGCGCTCCGGTCCTGCCACGGCCGGCGGCAGCGACGGTCCGATCCGGTAGCGGGCCGCGGCGCTGGCGTGCACCCGCGATGGCCGCCTGCGTCGCCGTGCTGGCGGTCGGCGGCGGCTGGCTCGCGCTCGATCGCGGATCGATGCAGGAATATGCGACCGCGCCTGGACAGCGCCGCGCGATCGAGCTGGTCGACGGATCGCGCATCGTTCTCAACGGCGGCACCCGGCTGGCGCTGGACAGCGCGAATCCGCGTGCGGTGACGATGGCGGACGGCGAGGCGCTGTTCCAGATCCGCCACGACTCCGAAGCCCCGTTCGTGGTGACCACGGGGGACGGAACTCGCCTGATCGACGTCGGCACGACGTTCAACGTCGTCGGCGAAAAAGGCGCGCTGTCGGTAAAAGTCGCCGAAGGGGCGGTGGTCTATCGCGGCGGGGGAGCCGAGATGCGGCTGGATGCCGGAGAGATGCTGACTCGTGCAACCACGGGTGCGGCGCCGCGCAAGCAGGCGGTCGATCCATCCACGGTCGGTGCCTGGAGGACGGGCTATCTCCAGTTCAGCGATACACCGTTGGATGAACTCGCTGCCGATCTCTCGCGCAATCTGGGCGTGCCCGTCGCGATCGATGATCGGCTGGCGACCCGCCGCTTTTCGGGGACGGTCATGGCGGATGGCGGCGCGGATGCGGTGATGGCACGCGTCGGGCCGCTGCTCGACGTGCAGCTGGAACGCCGTGGCGACGGCTGGATGATGACACCGAACGATGGTGCGCGCCGCTAGCCTCGCGCCACTCGCCCTGTTGGTCGCGGCCGCTCCTGCCTTTGGGCAGGAGCGCGCGGCCGAGGTCAACGTGCCCGCCGCGGACGCGGAAGCCGCGGTCCGCCTGCTGGGCCGCCAAGCCCGGATCAGCATCGGCTTTCGCGACCCGCGCCTGACCCGGATCCGCGTGAATGCGGTGCGGGGGCGCTACACGCCGGCGCAGGCGCTCGAACGGCTGCTCGCCGGTACGTCGGCACGTGCAGTGCGGGTGGCACCGGCGAGTTTCGTCATCGACCGCGCACCGCCGAGATTGAAGCCGGTGATTGCAGCACCGCGGACGCCTGCGCCCGCTGCGCCAGAGCCTGCCCCCGAGGAGATCGTCGTCACCGCAACCAAGCGGGACGTGCCGCTCGTCGCCTATGCCGGTGGCGCGCAGATCATCGAGGGCGAGGCGCTGTCCCTCGCCGAAGCGGCACGCGGCACCGGATTGATCGAGACCAGTGCCGCCAGCGTCACCTCCACCCACCTCGGCACCGGCCGCAACAAGCTGTTCATCCGCGGCATCGCCGACTCCAGCTTCGTCGGGCCGACTCAGGCGACCGTGGGACAATATTGGGGCAACAGCCGCATCACCTACAGCGCGCCCGACCCGAGCCTTCGGCTTTACGACGTCCGCAGCGTCGAAGTGCTGGAGGGGCCGCAGGGTACGCTGTACGGCGCGGGGTCGTTGGGCGGCGTCGTCCGCGTGGTCCCCAATGCTCCCGACCTGCGGACCATCGGCGGAGCCGTCTGGGGTGGCGCGCAGGCTACCGAGCATGGCGATCCCGGGGTGGACGGCGGCGCGGTTCTGAACCTACCCGTCGTCGAGGATCGGCTGGCGCTGCGGGTGCTGGCATTCGGCGGCATCGAGGGGGGCTATATCGACGACCGTCAGCGCGGGCTGGAGGACGTCAACCGCGTGAGCTCCTGGGGCGGGCGAGCCGCCCTGCGGTATCTGCCGGGGGACGACTGGACGATCGACATCACCGCGCTCGGCCAGCGGATCGATGGCGACGATAGTCAGTACGCCGATCGCGCGGGCGACCGGCTTTCGCGGGCGAGCGCGACGGCGCAGCCCTATCGCAACGACTTTTGGCTGGGTGAAGCGCTCGTCCGCAAGACCTGGGGTTCGCTCGAATGGACCTCCTCTATCGGCTATGCGCGCCAATATGTCTTCGAGCAGTTCGAGGGGCCCAGACTCGACCTGGCACGCCTCGACCAGGCGCCCGCCGCCGACGCGACGCCGACCGTGTTCACCCAGCGCAACGCCATCGACATGATCACGGCCGAGACACGCCTGGCACGGCGCGGCAAGGACGGCGCCGGATGGCTGGTCGCGGCGAGCCTGTTGCACAATCGGGCGCGCGTCCGCCGCAGCATGGGCGAATCCGGGGATCGCGCGACATTGACGGGGGTTCGCAATCAGGTCGACGAGGTCACGCTCTACGGCGAATATGCCATGCTGCCCGTCCAGGACGTGACGGTGACGCTGGGAGGGCGCATCACACGCTCCCGTCTGGCGGGGCAATCGGAAGACGTGGCACCCGTGATCGCACTGCGCATGGACCCCTCGGCGGGAGACTCGCGCTCCGAAACGCGCGGACTGCCCTCCGCGTCGGTTTCATGGCGTGCCGGGGACCAGCTGACGTTGTTCGCGCGCTATCAGGAGGGCTTTCGCCCCGGCGGCATTGCTGTGCGGCAGGACTTCATCCAGCGCTTCCAGGGCGATCGCGTCGCGACGCTGGAAGGCGGCGCCCGGTTCGGCAGCGACCGGGTCGATTCGAGCGTCACCCTTTCCTACACGCGGTGGCGCAACATCCAGGCCGATATCGTCGACGGCTTCGGCTTTCCCACCACTGCCAACATCGGTGATGGGCGCGTCGTGTCGATCGGCTGGTCCGGGCGCTGGCGGCCGATCGCCGGGCTCGAACTGGATGCCGCGCTTTATCTCAACGACAGCCGGATCACCGATCCTGCCTTCACGATCCTGCCGTACGACACCGTCGCCATCGATCAGGGACGGCTACCCAATGTCGCGGATCGCAGTGGCCGGCTGGGCGCCCGCTATTCCCGCGACCTCGGGTCCGGCCATCACCTCGATGTAAGCGGCTATGCCCGCTACATCGGCCAGTCGACGCTGGGCATCGGATCGATCCTCGGGCGCCTTCAGGGCAATTACGTCGACACGGGCTTCGATATGCGCGTGGGGGATGATCGTCGTGGTTTGAGCCTCACCGTCACCAACCTGCTCGATGCGCGTGGCAACCGGTTTGCGCTGGGATCGCCGTTCCTGATCCGCGACCAGGACCAGATCACGCCGTTGAAGCCGCGCAGCATCCGGATCGGCCTCGACTTCGCGTTCTGATCGTCGGCGGTCGCCACGGAACGCTGCCCTCTCGTTTAGAAGGCTCGATCTTCCCGCTGCGTCGAAGTGATCCGCAATTCTCGTTCACAGTGATCGGCATTGCTCGTTGGCGGCGGGGCGCTCGCCGGGGCCAAGGGGTGGCACCGCAGTGATGCCGGCGACCGCCGACATCGCGTCACCTGACAACATGGACGACATGATGGCTTTCACTACCTCGCGCGCCGGGCTCTTGGCTGCGTGCATCAATCTCTCGCTCGTCGGGTCCGTGCTCGCACAGGATGCCGCGCGCCAAGCCGCGGATCCTGCCTCAACTCAGGCCGCCAGCCGCATGCAGACGGCCGCGGCGCCCACCATTCCCGAGCGGCCTGTGCTGTCGCAGCCGGGCGTCCCCGGCACCGTTCAGGCCGGTGGAACCGGCGCTGCGATCGACGCGCCCCAGTTCACCCGCGACAATGGCGCCCCCATCGGCGAGAACCGCCATTCCAAGGCGGTGGGCGACATGGGTCCGGTGCTGCTCGAGGATGCGCACCTGATCGAGAAGCTCGCCCGTTTCGACCGGGAGCGCGTGCCGGAGCGCGTCGTCCATGCCCGCGGCACCGGGGCTCAGGGCGTGTTCCGCGCCACGGCCGACATCTCCGACATCACCAAGGCGTCGCTGTTCGTGCCGGGCAAGGAAACGCCGGTGTTCGTCCGCTTCTCGACCGTGATCCACGGCGCGGGCAGCCCGGAGACGATGCGCGATCCCCACGGCTTCGCGACCAAGTTCTACACCGACCAGGGCAACTGGGACCTCGTCGGCAACAACCTGCCGATCTTCTTCATCCGGGACGCGATCCAGTTCCCGGACATGATCCACTCGCTTAAGCCCTCGCCGGTCACCAACAAGCAGGATCCGAGCCGCCTCTTCGACTTCTTCTCGAAGACGCCCGAGGCCACCAACATGATCACCCAGGTATGGACGAACCTGGGCACGCCCGCCTCCTATCGCACGATGGACGGCAGCGGCGTCCATGCGTTCAAGCTGGTGAATGCCCAGGGCAAGACGATCTTCGCGAAGTTCCGCTGGATCAGCCATCAAGGCGTCAAGAACCTGAACGGCGAACAGGTCGCGAAGGCCAATTTCAACTTCCTGACCGACGACCTCTACGGCCAGATCTCCGCGGGCAATCACCCAAGCTGGGACCTGATGGTGCAGACCATGTCGGGCGACCAGTTCGCGGCGCTGGACTACAACCCCTTCGACGACACCAAGGAGTGGCTGGGGGTGCCGTTCAGGAAGATCGGCGAGATGACGCTCAACAAGGTCCCCGACAACTTCTTCGAATGGACCGAGCAGTCGGCGTTCGCCCCGTCGAACATGGTGCCGGGCATCGAACCGTCGCCTGACCGCATGCTCCAGGGCCGGCTGTTCTCCTATGCCGATACCCAGCGTTATCGCGTGGGCGCCAACGTCATGACGCTCCCGGTGAACCGGCCGCGTGTGGCCGTGGTGAACAACAACCAGGACGGGCAGCTGAACGCCACCCAGCGTTCGTCGGACGTGAACTATTTCCCGGCCGACACGGCGCCCAAGACGACTGCGGCCGAGTTCCGCAACTCGACCTATGAAGTCTCCGGCGTCGTGGACTCCAAGCCGATCGAGAAGACCAGCAATTTCGAGCAGGCCGGCATCTTCTACCGGTCGTTGAAGCCGCAGGACAAGGCGGACCTGGTCAAGAACCTGGCCGCCGACCTGGGGCAGGTCACCTCGATGCGGGTGAAGACCATGATGCTCAGCTACTTCTACCAGGCCGACAAGGACTATGGGACGCGCGTCGCCAAGGCGGTCGACGTGCCCCTGTCCGAGGTCGTGAAGGCGGCGAACGAATACCGCGCCGCCTATCCTGAGCAGTTCGGGGCGAACTGATCGCCCCGAAGGCCCCGGCGCTCGTCCCCCCCTCCCGTGCCGGGGCCCACCCCATCCCAGGAAGGATTTCCCATGTTCGTCGTGCTGACCGCCGCCCTGCTCGCGGCGGCGACTCCCCAGCAGGCGCCCGTCGCCTCGGGGTCGCAGGCATCCGCTCTTCCGTCTGCCGAGCGCCGGCAGGAACTGCTCTTCGACGCGGCGCGCCTCGGCCGCGTCGACATGATCGAGACGCTGGTGAAGGCCGGTGCCGACGTCGACGGCTATGACAAGCGCGGTTTCACGCCGCTGATCCTGGCCGCGTACAACGGCCAGAAGGAGGCGGTGGAGGCGCTGCTCGAGCGCGGTGCGGACCCGTGCAGGCCGGATGCCGGACAGGGCAACACCGCGCAGATGGGAGTCGCGTTCAAGGGTGACGACGCAATCGCCGCCCGCCTGCTCAAGACCCCCTGCAACGTCGATGCGCGCAACAACGCCGGGCAGACCGCGCTGATGATGGCTGCGCTGTTCGGCCGCACCGTGCAGGTCGAGCTGCTGCTGGCCGCGGGCGCCGACACCGGCATCGCGGACGCGACCGGCCGGACCGCCGCCTCGGTCGCTGCGGCGCAGGGGAACGCGGCGCTGGCTGCGGCGCTCTCGGCCAAGTGAGCGGGACCGCCGGGTCATCGAGCTTCCGCGTGTCCTGTGGCAGCCGATCCTGCACGGCGCGGTCCTCACCACTCGTCCCAGCAAGTCGGCGCACGCCTATGCACAGGTATGGACCGAGGCCGGATCCCCCCTTCCGGCCGTCACCCGGGGCGGCGCTGGGCCGGGATCTGACCGTCAGCTTCCAGTCGCGGTTCGGCCCGGCCAAGTGGCTGGGCCCCGCGACCGATACGGTACTCGCCGGCCTGCCCGCCAAAGGCGTGGAGCGGGTGGCGATCTTCGCGCCCGGTTTTTCGGCCGATTGCGTGGAGACGCTGGAGGAACTCGCGATCCGCGGACGCGAGACCTTCCTCGATTGGGGTGGCGCCGAGTTCGCCTATTTCCCGTGCCTGAACTCCAGCGCCGAGGGCGTGGCGATGCTCCAAGCCATTCTGGCGCGGGAACTCGCAGGCTGGGTCGCGGCAGCCGCATAGGGGCGCCGAAGCGCCGAAACAAGAAACTCACGACTGCTATTGCGAATGATGCGCAACTATCCTAGCGGAGCCATGCCGTGGGCAATGAGCGTTGTGGGGAAAGTCATGAGAACGAAGATCGCGTTTCTGCTGGGCGGAGCATCCATGCTCGTCGCGGTTCCGGCCGCCGCGCAGGAAGCCGAGGCAAGCGCTCCGGACGAGGAGATCGTGGTCGTCGGTTCCTACACGCTTCCCGACGCGATCGATACGGCGACCGGTCTGGGTCTTACGGTCCGCGAGACGCCGCAGTCGGTCAGCATCATGACCGCACAGCGCATCCTCGACCAGAATCTGATCACCGTGAAGGACGTCATCACCAACGCGGTCGGCGTGTCCGCGAACGAGTTCGACGATGTCCGCAACACCTTCTTCGCGCGCGGCTTTGAAATCCGGAACACGCAGGTGGACGGTGTGCCGGCAGCCTGGACGCTGGCGGGCGGCAATGGCGAAACCAGCATCGACGTGTCCATCTATGAACGAGTGGAGATCGTGCGCGGGGCGACCGGACTCCTGTCCGGCGCAGGTGACCCCTCGGCTTCGGTCAATCTGGTCCGCAAGCATGCGGATGCGACCGAGCTGACCGGCTATGTCAGCGTAGGCATCGGCAGCTGGGACACGTGGCGCGTGTCGGCGGATGTCGGCGGCGCTCTCACGGCGGACGGCCGGGTGCGCGCACGCGTCGTCGGCCGGTACGAGGAAGGCGAGAGCTACATCGACATCCAGAACAAGAAGAAGTGGGTGCTCTATGGTGTGGTCGACGCCGACGTGACCGACACCACGCTCGTGCGGGCGGGCATGAGCCATCAGGACACCAAGCCGAGGGGCGCGACCTGGGGCGCGCTGCCGACCTTCTACAGCGACGGCACGCTGACCGATCTCCCGCGCTCGCAAACGACGGCGGCGGACTGGACCTATTGGAACAGCAGCAACCAGAACATCTTCGCCACGGTCCGGCAGGAACTGGGCGACCGCTGGAACCTGACCGTCAACTACAATCGCCTCAAGAACACCGGCGATACCCAGCTGCTCTATCTCTACGGCACCGTCGACAAGGAGACGGGGACGATGGACGGCACCAATCCGTACAAGTCGGCAGGCGTGAGCTATCAGAACAGCTTCGATGCGCAGCTGAAGGGCGCGGTCTCCCTGTTCGGCCGCGAGCATGAAGTGGTGGTCGGGGCGCTGCACAGCATCCTCAAGCGCCACACCGACAATTACGAGGCGCCGCTGCCTTGGCTCACCGACATCCCGGTGATCGGCCAGGAGGGCATCCCCTATCCCGAGCCGATCTGGGGCACCGAGCCCAAGCGCAACGAGCAGGAAAAGATCAAGCAGACCGGCTATTATGGCGCCGTTCGCCTGAACGTGGCGGATCCGTTCAAGGTCATCCTGGGTGGGCGCCTCGCCAGCTGGCGCCAGACCGGCTTCGCCTGGAGCGGGCCGAGCGACTATGGCGACGACGACGTGTTCATCCCCTATGTCGGCGCGCTCTACGACATCACGCCCAACCACCGCCTCTACGCCAGCTACACCAAGATCTTCCAGCCGCAGAACCTGTTCGACCGCGATCTCAACCTGCTCGATCCGCTCGACGGCGTCGCCTATGAGGTCGGTCTGAAGAGCAGCTTCTTCGGCGACGCGCTCCAGACCTCGGTCGCGCTGTTCCGCATCGAACAGGACAATGTCGGCCAGATCGACGGCGAGCCCATCGTGGTGAACGGCCAGCAGATTCAGCCCTATCGCTCGGCGCAGGGCGTGGTCAGCCAGGGCTTCGAACTGGAGGCGACCGGCCAGCCGCTCCCGGGCTGGAACGTCAACGCCAGCTACAGCCAGTTCAAGGCCGAAGATGCCGACGACGTGCCCGCCAACACCGACCAGCCCCGCAAGCTGCTCAAGATCTTCACCACCTACGACCTGCAGGGCCCGCTGGCGGGCCTCACCATCGGCGGGGGCGTGAACTATCGCAGCAAGGCCTATTCAGAAGGCACGATCCCAACCCTGAACACGCCGTTCCGCTTTCAACAGGACGGCTATACGCTGGTCAGCCTGATGGCGCGCTATGCGGTGACGGAGCAGCTGCAGCTGCAGGCCAACATCGACAACCTCTTCGACAAGACCTTCTACAGCAACATGGGCTCGTTCAGCCAATATCGCTACGGCGCCCCGCGCAATGCGACGGTGACCGCCAGCTACCGCTTCTAAGCGAGGAGCAGGCGTCGGCGCACCCGCGCCGACACCTGCCTCAGGCGCGCGCCGAGGCGGCTGCCGCCAGTGCCCGCTCGCGGGCTGCACGGTGCTCGACCAGCGGGGCGGGGTAGTCCGCGGGCGCGGCGCCGACGGCGTGCGGATCGTGGATCGCCGCATCGCCCATGTCGGCAAGTTCCGGCACCCATTGGCGGATATAGCTGGCCGCATCGAACTTGGGCGACTGGACCAGCGGCGCCATGATGCGGCCGAAGGGGCTCGAGTCGACGCCGGTGCCGGCGATCCACTGCCAGTTGACGGCGTTGTTGCCATAGTCGGCATCGACCAGGCAGTCCCAGAACCAGTGCTGGCCGCGCCGCCAGTCGATCAGCAGATGCTTCACCAGGAAGCTCGCTGCGATCATGCGCACCCGATTGTGCATCCAACCGATGTGCCAGAGCTGGCGCATCCCTGCGTCGACGATCGGGTAGCCGGTGCGCCCCCGTGTCCAGGCACGGAAATCCGCATCGGCCTCCCGGCCGGTGCGCCAGCGCAAACCGTCCATCTTCGCGCGTCCGTGGGCGGCACCATAGTCCGGCTGCTCGAGGATCAGATTGGCCGCGAAGTCGCGCCAGCCGATCTCCCGCAGATAGCTCTCTGCGCCCGCCTTCCCATCGAGCGCATGCCATACGGCGGCGGGGGAGATCTCGCCGAAGTGCAGGTGCGGCGACAGGCTGGAGGTGCCGTCGGTCGACGGCAGGTTGCGCGCCTGCTCATAATCGCCGACCTCGTCTGCGAACGCCTCCAGCCGCGCCTCCGCCCCCGCCTCGCCGGGCGTCCAGTGCGCGAAGCCTTCCGCCCAGTCCGGCGCGGTGGGAAGTAGGTGCCAGTCCTCCAGCCGCTCGCTGTGGGGCGGGTGGGCCATGCCTCGCGCGGTGGCGGACGCCGGTTCGGGCGAGGGCGGGGGCATGTGGAGCTGAAGCGCGCGCCAGAAGGGAGTGAAGATGCGGAAGCGCCCGCCGGTGCCGGTGCGCACCATGCCGTCGTCGGCCAGCAGGCGGCCGGGATGACGGACCAGATCGAGCGAGCGGGCGAGCGTGTCCTCCGCCTCGCGCCACCAGGGTTCCTGATGGGCGAGACAATGGACGCGGGCGGCGCCGGCCTCCTGCGCGACCCTGGCGACCTGCTCGGCCGCACGGCCACGCCGCAGCACCAGCGGAACGCCGCGACCGGCAAGCGACTTCGCCAGTGCCGCAAGCGTATGATGCAGCCACCAGCGCTGCGCCCCGCCGATCCGCCATTCGCCGGGCGTCTCGTCGTCGAGCACATAGACGGCGAGTACCGACCCTTCCGCCGCGCCGGCGGCAAACGCGGCTTGGTCGGAGAGGCGCAGGTCCTGGCGGAACCAGACGATGCTGGGGGGTGGGGAAACGGTCACCCGGGCAGAATGCGCGAGGCCGCGAACGGATGCATGGCCGGTGCGCGGCCGAGGCGAAACGTCAGGCGGTGCCGGTTCCGCTCGGCGCGTAGGCGCGCAGGAACACCTCGGTCGCGGTCTGCGCCCCGGCCTCGATCTCCGCCGCGGAGGGCGCCGCGCCGCCCCACAACATGCGCTGTTGCAGCCCCATGCACAGATAGGTGACCACATTCGCTGCATCTGCGGGGTCCGCCTGGCGAAGCTGCCCTGCGGCCATGGCAGCGGCGAAGAACTCGGCCAGCAGCTGGCGGGTGCGCTGGGGCACGCGCGAGAAGATCCTGCCCACCTCGGGCGAGCGCGCCGCTTCCGTCGCGACCAGGCGATGGAGCTGCACCGCTTCCAGAGAGGTGATCTTCGTAATGAAGCTGCGGGTAAAGGCCAGCACCGTTGCCGCCAGATCGGGCGTGGGTTGCAACAGATCGGTCAGCTGCCGGCGATAGACGGCGGTTGCGTCGTCGAGAACCGCGTCGAACAGCTCCTCCTTCGAAGGGAAGTAGTTCCACAGCGTCGCCTTCGAGCCACCCAATTCGGCGGCGATCGCCGACATCGAGGTTGTGGCATAGCCGTTCTCCAGGAACATCCGCCGTGCCGTCGCCATGATCGTCAGGCGCCGGTCCTGCTTGCGTGCCTCGCGCCTGCCGCAGCTCCTTTTCGCATCCTGTTCCATAACCGTACTATAGAGTACAGTTTCTAGTTGACAAGGCTGCGGCGCAGGGCCATCTGCCGCACCGTACCAATCAGTACGGTTTTGCTTCATGATCCGATCATCCTTCCGGCCGTTGCTGCTTGCCGCCGCGGCCGGCGTCGTCCCGCTGGCCGCCTGTGCGCCAGTGCCGAACCTGGGTGCCCGCCCGGAGGTGCGCACCGCCCAGAGCTTTGCCGCCGAGCAGAGCCTGGCGACCACGTCCGCCATCTCTGCCTGGCCCGCAACCGACTGGTGGTCGGGCTTCGGCGATCCTCAGCTGAGCGCGCTGATCGAGGAGGGGCTGGCCGGTTCCCCCGACATTGCGGCGGCGGCCGCCCGGCTCCGCGCAGCCCGCGCGATCGTCGAGCAGCGCGGTGCCGCACGGCTGCCCTCGGTAGGGATCGAGGGGAGCGCCAGCGAGACCAAGCAGAGCTACAACAACGGCATTCCGGCCGAGTTCGTGCCGCACGGCTGGAACGACACGGGCTCGGTCGCGGCGACCCTGGGCTTCGACCTGGACCTGTGGGGTCGCAACCGCGCCGCGCTCGCCGCCGCGACGTCCGAGGCGGAGGCGTCCCGGATCGACGTCGAGCAGGCGCGGCTGGTGCTGTCGACCAACATCGCGGCGGCCTATGCCGACCTGGCACAACTGGCCGCCGAACGGGCGGTGCAGGTGCGATCGCTGGAGGTGCGCAGCCAGACCGAGCGTCTGGTCGCACAGCGCGTCTCCAACGGGCTCGACACGCGCGCCGAGGTGAAGCAGGCGCAGGCCGCCATTCCGGCGATCCGCGCGCAGATCGCCGCGATCGACGAGAACATCGGGCTGACCCGCAACCGGTTGGCCGCGCTGCTGGGCAAGGGGCCGGACCGTGGGCTCAGCATCGCGCTGCCGCCGCTTCCCGCCGGTGCGCGGGCGCTGCCGGCCGGCGTCACCACCGACCTGATCGGCCGCCGCCCCGACATCGCCGCGGCGCGCGCGCGGGTCGAGGCGCGGGCGAGCGAGATCAAGGTGGCGCGTGCCGACTTCTACCCCGCGATCAACATCAACGCGCTGGTGGGCTTCCAGTCGCTGGGCTTGAGCAATCTGTTCAAGGGCGGGTCGACCTATGGCCAGGTCGGGCCGGCGCTCAGCCTGCCGATCTTTCGTGGTGGGCAGTTGTCCGGCCAGTATCGCGGCGCCCGCGCGAGCTATGACGAGGCAGTCGCGAGCTATGACGGCACCGTCGCCAACGCCTATCGCGAGGTCGCCGATGCGGTGACCAGCCAGCGCGCGCTGGTCGACCGGCTCGCCCAGACTCGCGAGGCGCTGGCCGCGTCCGAAGAGGCGTGGTCGCTCGCACGCCAACGCTACGAGGGCGGGTTGTCGACCTTCCTCGACGTTCTCACCGCTGAAGACCGGGTGCTGCAGAACCGCACCGCGGTCGCCGACCTGGAGGCGCGAGCGTTCGCGCTCGACGTCCAGCTCGTCCGCGCGCTCGGCGGCGGCTTTTCCACCAACACCGCGGCCGTGACCGCACGCAAGGACCCGACCCATGGCTGACGCAGCCCTTCCCAACCAGGCCGCCGCAGGCGAGGGCAGCAAGCCCAACGGCCGGCGCAAGAAGCTGCTGGGGATCATCGCCGTACTGGTGCTGATCGCAGCGGTAATCTTCGGCGCCTATTACCTGCTGGTCTCCCGCCACTATGTCAGCACTGACAACGCCTATGTCGGTGCGGATACCGCGAGCGTCACGCCGATGATCGCCGCGCAGGTGAAGAGCGTCGAGGTGGCGGACACCCAGACCGTCCGCAACGGCACCGTGCTGGTGCGGCTGGACGACAGCGACGCGCGCATCGCAGTGGCGCAGGCGGAAGCCGATCTTGCCCGTGCGCAGCGCCAGTACGGCCAGACTTCTGCCACCAGTTCCGCGCTTGCCGCGCAGGTGCAGGCACGCGACGCCGACATTGCGCGTGCCCGTGCACAGCTGAGCGCCGCCCAGGCCGATTACGAGCGCGCGCGCGTCGATCTCGCCCGTCGCCAGAAGCTGGCGCCGAACGGCGCCGTCTCGGGCGAGGAACTGAGCAGCGCGACCAACGCCTTCGCCACCGCCAGGGCGAACCTGGAACTGGCGCGCGCGGGCGTCGCCCAGGCGAGCTCGACCCGCGGCGCCGCCACCGGCGAATTGGCCGCCAACAACGCGCTGATCCGCGGCACCACGGCCTCGACCGCGCCCGAAGTGCTCGCCGCCCAGGCGAAGCTCGCGCAGGCGAAGCTCGACCTGGAGCGCACCGTGATCCGCGCGCCGATCGACGGCGTCATCACGCGCCGCAACGTCCAGGTCGGCCAGCGGGTCGCGCCGGGCACCGCGCTGATGTTGATCGTGCCGCTCAACCAGCTGTACGTCGATGCCAACTTCAAGGAAGGCCAGCTCGATCGGGTGAAGGTCGGCCAGCCGGTGACGCTCACCTCCGACCTCTATGGTGGCGACGTCGAATATCACGGCCGCGTCGTCGGCTTCTCGGGCGGCACCGGATCGTCGTTCGCGCTGATCCCGGCGCAGAATGCGACCGGCAACTGGATCAAGGTGGTCCAGCGCCTGCCGGTGCGCGTGGCGCTCGATCCCAAGGAGCTGCAGGCGCATCCGCTTCGCGTCGGCCTGTCGATGGACGCCGAGATCGACCTGCGCTCGCACTAAGGACAAGCCCATGAACGGCAAGGCCGAGGCACCCACGCCGCTTACGGGCGTGCGGCTGCTGCTTGCGGGCGCGGTCCTCGCGCTCACCAACTTCATGGTGGTGCTCGACACCACCATCGCCAATGTGTCCGTGCCGCACATCTCGGGTAGCCTCGCCATTTCGGGCAGCCAGGGAACGTGGATCATCACCTCCTATGCGGTGGCGGAGGCGGTGTGCGTCCCGCTCACCGGCTGGCTCTCCGGCCGGTTCGGCGCGGTGCGGGTCTTCACGATCGGCATGATCGGCTTTGGCGTCTTCTCCGTGCTGTGCGGGCTTTCGACGACGCTTGGCATGCTGATCGCGTGCCGCATCGGGCAGGGGCTGTGCGGCGGGCCGCTGATGCCGCTGTCGCAGACGCTGCTGATGCGCATCTTCCGCCCCGACCAGCGCGCGCAGGCGATGGGCGCCTGGTCGATGACGACCGTCGTCGCCCCGATCCTGGGGCCGATCCTGGGCGGCACGATCAGCGACAGCTGGTCGTGGCACTGGATCTTCTTCATCAACATTCCCGTGGCGGCACTGTGCGCGTTCGGCGCCATGCGGCTGCTGCGCCATGCCGAGACGCCGACCCAGCCGCTGCGCGTCGACAAGATCGGCCTGATGCTGATGCTGCTGTGGATCGGCGCCTTGCAGATCATGCTGGACCTGGGGCGTGAGCATGACTGGTTCGCGGACCCGACGATCGTCGCGCTGGCGGTGATCGCGGGCGTCGGCTTCCTCGTGTTCCTGGCCTGGGAGGCGACCGAGGACCAGCCGATCGTGGACCTGCGCGTGTTCCGGCACCGCGGCTATACGGTGGCGGTGACGTCGCTGTTCTTCGCGTTCGGCACCTTCTTCGCCTCGGCCGTCATCATCCCGCAGTGGTTGCAGGTGAGCCTGGGCTATACCGCGACCTATGCGGGCTATGCGACCGCGTTCAACGGGGTGGCGGCAGTGGTGATGTCGCCGATCGTCGCCAAGCTGTCGACCAAGGTCGATCCGCGCGGGCTGGTGTGCTTCGGCATCGTGTGGCTCGGCATGACGACGCTGCTTCGGACCCAGTGGAACAGCGGGGCGGACTTCTGGACGCTCGCCTTTCCGCAGCTGCTCCAGGGCTTCGGCATGCCGTTCTTCTTCGTGCCGCTGATGACGCTGGCGCTGGGATCGGTGGATCCCAAGGAGACGGCGGCCGCCGCCGGCCTGATGAGCTTCCTGCGCACCATGGCGGGCGCGATCGGCACCTCGGTGGTGACGACCATGTGGGACGACAGCTCCCGCGTGGCCCGCAGCGAGGTGACCGGCCGGCTGAACGACGGCCACACCATCGACGCGCTGACGGCGCAGGGCATGCCGCTCGACCAGGTGCGCGCGATCGTGGCGCAGCTGGTCGACAAGGAGGCGATGGCGCTCGCCACCACCCACATCTTCCTCTTGTCCGCCCTCGCCTTCTTCGGGGCGGCGACGATCATCTGGCTGGCCCCCAGGCCACGCCGCGCGGCGGACACCAGCGCCGCGCACTGATCCTCTCGGGCGGCGGTGCAGCAGGTCTGCGCCGCCGCTGTTCCTTCACCCCAGGGTCTGAACGTGGCGCGCGAAAGCGCGCCGCGCGTCAGGATGCGCCGCGCGGGTCCCCGAAGGGAGTGTCTGACCTTTTTGGGAGAAAATGGTGCTGCCGGTGAGGATTGAACTCACGACCTCAGCCTTACCAAGGATGCGCTCTACCACTGAGCTACGGCAGCACACGCCGGCAGTTGCCAGCGGAGGGGCGCCTATGTGCGGGGCGCGGATGATTGTCAACCCGGCATCGCGCGGTTTATGCGAAGCGCGATGAGCGACCCCGAAAAACAGGCCCGGCTGGCGCAGGCGCTGCGCGACAATCTGCGGCGGCGCAAGGCACAGGCGCGGGCGGCGGAGGGGGAAGCGACTCCCGCGCCGGCGCCCGGCGAGGAGGCGCCGCACCCGGACACGCCTCCGTTCCCCTGACACCCCGCCAGTCCTCCTGCCCCCGTCATCCTGACTTTCGTCGGGACGACAGGACGGGGAAGATCACCCGAACGGGGCGCACTTCTCCTCCAGCCAGGCGCGGGTGTCCGCGTCCAGCAGCGGCCCGGCCCGGCGCAGGGTTTCCGCGTGATAGGCGTCGAGCCACGCGCGCTCCTGTGAGGTGAGCAGCGCGGGCTCGATCAGCCGCCGCTCGATCGGCACGAAGCTGGTCGTCTCGAACGCGAGCATGGTCGCGTCGCCGCCCGCGGGCGTGTGCTCCACCACCAGCATCAGGTTTTCGATGCGGATGCCGTATTCGCCGGCCTTGTAATAGCCGGGCTCGTTGGAGAGCAGCATGCCGGCGCGCAGCGGCTCCAGCGGGCCCCCGCCCGGATAGGTCGGCTGGGCGATGCGCTGCGGCCCTTCGTGCACCGACAGATAGGCGCCGATGCCGTGGCCGGTACCGTGCGCGAAGTCGAGCCCGGCCTCCCATAGCGGGCGGCGGGCGAAGGCGTCGATCTGCGCGCCGGTCGTGCCGTCCGCGAAGATCGCGGTCGCGACCGCAATGTGCCCTTTGAGCACGCGGGTGAAGCGATCGCGCATCTCGGACGTCGGCTCGGTAACCGGCATCACGCGGGTGATGTCGGTGGTGCCATCGGCGTACTGGCCGCCCGAATCGATCAGGAACAGCTGGCCCGGCAGGATCGGCGCGTTCGACTCGTCCGTGACATTGTAGTGCGGACTGGCGGCGTGCGCGCCGGTGGCGGAGATCGTCTCGAACGACAGGTCCTTCAGCACCCCGGTCTCCGCGCGGAAGGCGTGGAGCCGCTCGGCGACGTCCAGTTCCGTCAGCTTGCCCGCCGGCGCGGTCTCTTCGAACCATTTGAGGAAGCGCACCAGTGCGGCGCCGTCGCGGGCTTGCGCCGCCTGGTGGCCGGCGATCTCGGCCGGGTTCTTGATCGCCTTGGCGAGCACCACCGGGTCGCGCACCGTCAGCAGCGTGGCGCCGCCCGAATCGAGCGCGTCGAAGATCGCGGCGACCGCGCGCTCGGGATCGACGGCGACGCGCTTGCCGGCCAGGCTGCGCAAGGCGGATGCGAACTCCGCCTTGTCGCGGATGCGCACGGCGTTGCCGAGATGGCGGCGGACGTCGTCGCCGACCTTGTCGGGTGCCACGAACAGTTCGGCAGTGCCGTCCTCGGCGACCAGCGCATAGGAGAGGGCGACCGGCGTGTGGGTCACGTCAGTGCCGCGCACGTTGAATGCCCAGGCGATCGAATCGAGCGCGGAGAGCACCAGCGCATCGGCGCCCTCGGCACGCAGCCAGTCGGCGATCTCCGCCCGCTTGTCGGCGGCGCTGCGGCCGGCGAGGGTGTCGGGCTGCACGGCGAGCCGCGCGTCCGACGGCTGCGGCCGGTCGGCCCAGAGCGCGTCGATCGGGTTGCTTGCCACCGGCACCAGCGCGCCGCCGCGGGGCGCCAGCGCGGCGGCAGTCTGCTCGACCCAGGTGCGGGTGTGCAGCCATGGATCATAACCGATCCGTCCGCCCTGCGGCGCATGGCCGGCGAGCCACCTGGCGATGCTTTCCTGCGGCACCTGGCAGAAGCTCCAGTCGGCGCCGTCGACCTGCTCGCGCACCTGCAGCGTGTAGCGCCCGTCCGTGAACATCGCCGCCTCGCCAGCCAGCACTACCGCCGTGCCGGCCGAGCCCTGGAAGCCGGTGAGCCACGCCAGCCGCTGTGCGTAGCCGCCGACATATTCGCTCATATGTTCGTCGGTGAGCGGCACGACGAAGCCGTCGAACCCCTCCTGAGCGAGGCGGGTGCGAAGGGCGGCGAGGCGGTCGGAATAAGAAGGCATCGGCAATCCATCTGGCGGTCGAGTGTGCACCGCGGGAGGGCCCGTGATGGCGGAAGAAGTCGGGATGTGCCAGACTCGACCGCCGGGCGACAGAGCCGCGCCCGGACTCGGCTCGCCGCTTCTGGGTTCATTCGTCGCGTCGGCTGCGATACCCCGCCGCCATGCCCGATGCGATGAAGATGCCGTCTGCCGCCCCGTCCATGCGCAGGGGGGTGTGGCTGGCGCTGCTCGCCGTGCCGCTGCTGGCGGCGTGCGGCGGCAAGCATTTTCGACCGGTCAGCGACACGCCGGTCAAGATCGGCAAGCCCTATACGGTGCGCGGCATCCGCTACACGCCGGCCGAGGACCCGGATTATGACGCGGTCGGCTATGCCAGCTGGTACGGTAACGAGTCCGGCAACCAGACGGCGAATGGCGAGCGCTTCCGGCCCAAGGGGATCACCGCCGCGCACACCACCCTGCCGCTGCCGAGCTATGTCGAGGTGACGGCGCTCGACACCGGCCGGACCATCCTGTTGCGGATCAACGATCGCGGGCCGTTCGCGCGCGGGCGCATCCTGGACCTGAGCCGGGGTGCGGCCGAGCAGCTGGGCATCCGCACCCAGGGCTATGCCGCGGTGCGCGTGCGTCGGGTGGAGCCGCCGGAGAAAGACCGCGCCCGGCTGCGCGACGGCAAGCCGGCGCCGGAGCGGCCCCGTGCTTCGGCGGTGGAGCTGGCGAACCTGCGCGAGCGGCTGGCACTGGAGAGCGGGCGCTAGGGGGGCTGTATTCCACCGGCCGTGTACCCCGGCGCAGGCGCCGGGGTCCCGTGGGGAAAGCCTCACCGTTTGCGCGCCCACGCCAAGCCACCGCAACTGGACCTCGGCCTGCGCCGGGGTACGAGGGTTTGCTGGGAAGCGGGCGTCCCCGTGCTCCTGCCTTCGCAGGAGCACGGTGGCTGTGGTGGAGATCGCGACTGCTCCCCTCGACTTCGCGCTCGTCGCAGCCCACATGGGCGCGCATGAACCATCCGACCCCCCCGATCGCAGAGCAGCGCCCCCACAGCTTCGAACGCCATGGCATCACCGTCGAGGACCCCTGGGCCTGGCTGCGCGACGCCGGCTACCCGGAGGTCACCGACCCGGACGTGCTCGCGTATCTGGAGGCGGAGAACGCCTATTTCGAAACCGTGATGGCGCCGCACCAGCCGCTGACCGACCGGCTGTTCGAAGAGATGCGCGGGCGGATCAAGGAGGACGATGCCACTGTGCCGCAGAAGGACGGCGACTGGCTTTACTGGTCCGACTTCGAGACCGGCGGCGAGTACCGCCGCTGGTGGCGCAAGCCCGTGTCCGGCGGCGCGGACGAGCTGATCCTCGACGAGCCGGCGCTGGCCGCGGGCAAGGAATATTTCCGTCTGGGTGCGCTGTCGATCAGCCCCGACGGCCGCTACCTCGCATACGCGATCGACGACAATGGCTCCGAACGATTCGAGGCGCGGGTCAAGGACCTGACCACCGGCGCGCTGCTCGACGATGTCATTCCCGGTACGCTGTCCGAGCTGGTGTGGGTCGCCGACTCTTCGGGCTTCCTCTACGGACTTGCCAACGACCAGTGGCGGACCGACAATGCCCGGCTGCACCGCCTCGGCACGCCGATCGACCAGGACGTCGAGTTGTACCACGAGGCGGACGAGGGCTGGCGCGTGTCGGTGGGCGAGACCCAGTCGCGCCGCTTCCTGGTGATCTCCGCCGGCGACCACGTCACCAGCGAGGTCCGGCTGGTCCCCGCCGACGATCCGCTCGCCGATCCGATCCTGGTGCGCGCCCGCCAGCCGCACGTCGAATACGACGTGGAGGAGCATGACGGCACGCTGTTCATCCACACCAACGACACCGATCCCAACTTCCGGCTGGTGACCGCACCGCTGGAGCGCCCGTCCGAGTGGACCGAGCGCCTGCCGGCGAGCGGCCATTTCTACATGACCGGCGTCACCACCTTCGCCGACTTCTTCGTGGTCGAAGGGCGAGAGGACGGGCTCGATCAGGTCTTCCTCCACCGCTACGAAGGCGGCGAGGGGACGGCCATCGCCTTTCCGGAGGCGAGCTATGTCGTGGGGCTGGGCGACAACCCCGAATATGCCGTCGACAAGCTGCGGCTCGGCTATGAATCGATGGTCACGCCGGGCACCGTCATCGAATATGACGTCGCCACCGCCGAGCAGCGCGTGCTCAAGGTCCAGGCCATCCCCAGCGGCTATGATCCGTCGAAGTACGCGACCGAGCGGCTGAAGATCACCGCCCGCGACGGGACGCAGGTGCCGGTGTCGGTGGTCTACCCCAACGGCTTTCCGCGCGACGGCACGGGCAAGCTCTACCTCTACGCCTATGGCGCCTATGGCTATGCGGTGCCGCCGGGCTTCTCGACCAGCCGCATGTCGTTCCTTGATCGCGGCGTCGCGTTCGCGATCGCGCACATCCGCGGCGGCGACGATCTGGGCCAGCAATGGTATCTCGACGGCAAGCTGGAAAAGCGCACCAACACCTTCAACGACTTCGTCGACGTGGCGCGCGGGCTGATCGACCACGGCTTCACCCATGAGGGCGGCATCGCCATCGCCGGCGGGTCGGCGGGCGGCGAGCTGATGGGCGCGGTGGTGAACTCCGATCCCGAGCTATGGGGTGCGGTGGTCGCGAGCGTGCCGTTCGTCGACGTGCTCAACACGATGCTGGACGAGACCCTGCCGCTGACCCCGGGCGAATGGCCGGAATGGGGCAATCCGATCGAGGACCAGGCAGCGTTCGAGTTGATCCGTTCGTACAGCCCCTACGACAACGTGGCGCCGCAGGCCTATCCGCCGATCTTCATCTCGGGCGGGCTGAACGACCCCCGGGTGACCTATTGGGAGCCGGCCAAATGGGCCGCGAAGCTGCGCTTCACCAAGACGGATGACAACGTGCTGCTGCTCAAGACCAACATGGGCGCAGGGCACGGCGGCAAGTCGGGTCGCTGGGAGAGCCTGAAGGAAGCCGCCGAGGAGATGGCGTTCGTGCTCTGGCAGCTCGGGATGGAGGGATGAGCCCTCGCGGGCGGAGCCGCGGCTCCGCCCGTCGGGATTGCGCCGCGCGCTTGCGGCGCGGCGTCAGGCCGCCTTCGCGAACTCGGCCACGACGGCGCGGTCGTTGGCAGCCGGGGCCTGGGCGATCGGGGCGATGTGCGCGCCCACGGTCTGGTTGCGATAGGAGAAATACAGCGCGATCAGGCTGAACATGGGAAACCTCTTGGATGTTTGCTGCGGTGCAGCATCTGTCTCCATCCATGTGGCGTCTCGGCGTGATTGCAGCAAATGCAATGAACTTGCCGGCAGTTGCGCGACGTGCATGTGCAATCGGCGGCGATGCTCAAGGCTCCACATCGCCGAGGAGGGATCAGAGCTCAGCGGAGCAATGGGGTTCGCTCGTGCAACCCTGGGCTCCTGCTTTCGCAGGAGCCCGACCGGGGGGGGGCAGCGCCCCGACGCTCAGTCCCGCACGACTCGGGTGACGTGGCCCATCTTGCGGCCGGCACGGACCTCGCGCTTGCCGTAGAGGTGGAGGTGGGCGCCGGGTTCCGCCATCAGTTCCGGCCAGGCATCGGCATCCTCGCCGATCAGGTTGGTCATCACCGCCTCGCGCCCGGTCAGCCGCACGGGTCCTAGCGGCAGGCCGCAGATGGCGCGGACGTGGTTCTCGAACTGCGAGGTTTCCGCGCCCTCGATCGTCCAGTGGCCGGAATTGTGGACGCGCGGCGCCATCTCGTTGAACACCGGGCCTTCCGGGCCGCAGAAGAATTCGAGGGTGAGCACGCCGACATGGCCGAGCGCCTCGGCGACGCGGCCGGCGAGCGCCGCCGCCTCGGTCCATTGGGCAGCGACTTCCGCCGGCGCCGGCACGGTGGAGGTGTCGAGGATGCCGTCCTTGTGGACGTTGCAGGCCGGCGGATAGCTGACGACCGTGCCATCCGGGCTGCGCGCCAGGATGATCGAGAATTCGTGGCTGAAGGGAACGAACGCTTCGAGGATCGCAGGCCCGTCGCCGATCGCCGCCCAGGCGGCGTCCGCGTCGTCGGGCGAGGCGAGCCGTGCCTGGCCCTTGCCGTCATAGCCGAAGCGCGTGGTCTTGAGCACCGCGGGGCAGCCGATGGCGGCGATCGCCGCGTCCAGTTCCGCGCGGCTGCCGACCGGCGCCCAGCGGGCAGGCCGGCCACCGAGATCCTCGACGAACCGCTTTTCCGCGATGCGGTCCTGCGCCACGCGCAGCGACGTGGAGGAGGGGTGGACCGGCACCTGCTCCTCGAGTGCCGCGATCGGCTCGGCCGCGATGTTCTCGAACTCGTAGGTGACGAGGTCGACCTCTGCCGCGAACTGGGCCAGTGCTGCGCCGTCGTCATAGGCGCCGCGAGTGTGCGCGGCCGCCACGTCATTCGCCGGACCGGAATCCGGCGCATAGACATGGATTCGATAGCCCAGCTGGGCGGCGGCCACGCCGATCATCCGGCCGAGCTGGCCCGATCCGATGATGCCGATGGTGGCGCCGGGCGCGTGCGTCATTGCGGGTCGATCGCCACGCTGTCGGTCTGCGCCGCGCGCCAGGTGTCGAGACGGGCGGCAAGCGCATCATCCGAGACGGCCAGGATCGCCGCTGCCATCAGCCCTGCGTTGACCGCGCCGGCGCGGCCGATGGCGAGCGTACCGACCGGAATGCCGGCGGGCATCTGGACGATGGAGAGCAGGCTATCCATGCCGCTCAACGCCTTGGATTCCACCGGCACGCCGAGCACCGGCAGCCGCGTCATCGAAGCGGCCATGCCCGGCAGGTGCGCAGCCCCGCCAGCGCCGGCGATCACCACCTTCAGGCCGCGTCCGGCCGCACTCTCGGCATAGTCGACCAGGCGTCGCGGCGTCCGGTGCGCGGACACCACCTTGGTCTCGTGCAGGACGCCCAATGCGTCGAGCACGTCTGCTGCATGGCGCATCGTCTCCCAATCCGAGGTGCTGCCCATGATGATGCCGACGAGAGGTTGGTCTGCCATCGCTGTCCCGAATGCGTGGAAGCCGGTTTCCTAGAGAGCGGCACGGCACCGGGCAAGGCCGGAAGCCCTGCCCGGAGTGCCGCGCTGCAAGACGGCCTTACCGGTCGCGCAGATAGTAGCGGTCGGTCGCGTTCAGCGCCTCGTCGAGGTCATAGACCAGCGGCTGCCCGGTCGGAATCTCCAGGCTGGCGATGTCTGCGTCCGAGATGCCGGACAGGTGCTTCACCAGCGCGCGCAGCGAATTGCCGTGCGCGGAGATCAGCACGCGCTTGCCGGCCTTCAGCTCGGGTACGATGCGCGCCTCCCAATAGGGCAGCACGCGCGCGATCGTGTCCTTCAGGCTCTCGGTCGCGGGCACGGCGATGCCGGCATAGCGACGATCGTTGCCGAGGTCATAGGGGCTTCCCGCCTCCGGCAGGGGCGGCGGGATGTCGAAGCTGCGCCGCCAGATCTTGACCTGGTCGTCGCCGTGCTTGGCTGCGGTCTCCGCCTTGTCGAGCCCGGTCAGCCCGCCATAGTGCCGCTCGTTGAGCCGCCAGTCCTTCTCGACCGGCAGCCACAGGCGGCCCATCGATTCCAATGCCAGGTTGAGCGTCTTGATCGCCCGCGTCTGGAAGCTGGTGAAGCACTGGTCAAAATCGAGACCCTTGGCCGCCATCAGCTCGCCGGCCGCCGTCGCCTCCGCGATGCCCTGCTCGGTCAGGTTGACGTCCCACCAGCCGGTGAAGCGGTTCTCCAGGTTCCAGGCGGACTGGCCATGACGGATGAGGACGAGGGTGGGCATCGGGTCTCCTTGGGAAAATGGGTACGGCAGGAAGGACGAATCAGAGCTCGTCGATCATCCCGGCAAGTGTGTCGAGGCAGGAATGCGCGAGCTTCTTGGAGCGCTCGGGCGACCAGCCGAACTCGGGATCAGGGTTCGCGTCATGGTCCTTGAACGGCATCTCCAGCGTCATCGACACCGCGCCGAAGCGCTCCGCGAGCTGGTTGGTCGACATCGACAGGTTGGCGGTGCCGGGCGCCGACTTCACATAGCCGAGCTCCAGCTGGAAATCGGGCGTCGCCGCGGCCAGGCGCCGGCCGTATTCGTAGAACTTCTCGCCATGCGGGTCGGTCCAGGCGGGAATGCCCTCGTATCCTGCCAGGAAATTGGCCGGAATCGCCTCGTCGCCATGGACGTCCATCGCAAAGACGACGCCGGTCGCGTCCATCGCGTTGCGCACGCACAGCACTTCCGGGCTGCGCTCCGGGGTCGGCGTGTGCCATTCGCGGTTGAGGTTCACGCCGGCCGCATTGGTGCGCAGGTGCCCGCGAAACGACCCGTCCGGGTTCATGTTCGGGACCATGTGCAGCGTCGCCTTCTCGCGCAATGCCTGCGCGGTCGCGTCGCTCACGTCGACCAGCTTCTCCAGCGCCCCTTCCATGAACCATTCGGTCATCGATTCGCCGGGATGCTGGCGCGCGTAGAACCAGACCTGCTTCGGGCCGGTGCCGATCGTCAGGCAGTCGATCGCACGACCGTCGAGCGTCTGGCCCAGCTCGCGCACGGTGACGCCTGGCTGCCCGCCGATTCGCGCCACCAGCGCGTCGTGCTGCTCCATAGTGTAGGGCGCGAAATAGGCGAACCAGACGAGGTCGCTGTCGACCTCCACGGTCCAGCGCAGCACGCCATCGACATAGTCGGTGTCGACAACCTGCCGCCACGCCTGCCGATCCGTGCTCATCCGGGTGCGATAGCCGGGCCAGCCAAACGGATAGGCAGAGCCGGCGGCGTTGGTGATCCGGAAGGTCAGCCGGCGCCCCTTGGCGCCGGCCACGCGGAAGTGGAACCACTGGTAGAAGTCCGACTGGTGATCGCGCACGATCTCCAGGTTCAGCGTGTCGCCTTCGGTTCCGGTCAGGCGGATGTTGCCGCTGTCGAAGGCGGCATTGACGGTGATGCTCATTTGACCGTGGTAGTGATCCCCGACTCTCCGGGGAAGCCCCGGAACAACGCACCGGCGAGCTTGTCGGCGACGGTGATCGGCTGGCTCGACGCCTTGCCCTCGAGCGACTCGGTCACGGCGCGGCCTTCCCAGACGACCGTGTTGTCGGCGCGGCGGCGGATCTGCGCCGAAAGTTCCGATCCGATCACCGCCTGCTGGCGATCGCCGCCGATGGGCAAGGTCACGCCGCCACCCAGCCCCACGCCCGAGCGCCGGCCGAAGCTGCCGCCGCCGGCACCCAGGCCAACGGAAAAGGGCGCAGGCTTGGCGACATAGCCGCGCGTGGCGCGCAGGAACGCGACCGAGACGATGTAGCGCGAATCGCTGCTGACGGTGGTGCGGGTGGGGGTGAAGCCCAGCCGATTCAACTCGCGCGATACCGCGTCGGCATAGGTCTGGTACTCTGGGCTGATCGTGGCATTGGTGCGAAGCGGTTCGATCGTGAAGCTGCCCGGTTCCACCGGCGAGCCCAGGTGAAAGCGGGTCACATCGATCGGCGCCGCGCGCTGGGTGGTCGCACAGCCGGCGGTGAGGCTTGCGATTCCTGCGGTAAGCGCCAGTACAAGCTTGTTCATGCCTTGGCTCCTGTGCGGCCTTGAGTCGTTATGCCGTGTTCAACGCGCGGCTTGCCGCATCCGCTCCGCCGCCGCCATCCTTGACTTGGCAGCCATCAGCTTCTAGGCGGGCGCCTCTTTTTGTCAGCCCAAATTTCGAGAAGCGAACCCGGTCATGAAGATCGTCAACTCCCTGAAGTCGCTCAAGGATCGTCACCGGGACAACCGCGTGATCCGCCGTCGCGGCCGCATCTACGTCATCAACAAGACGAATCGCCGTTTCAAGGCACGCCAGGGCTGATCTTGTCGGTTCGGTACCGCTGAACGTGCCGAACCCGATCAAGGCCGTCGTCTTCGACGTCGGCAACGTCCTCTATCATTGGGACCCCCGGTTCCTCTACGAGCGCCTGATCGACGACGATCAGGCGCTCGCGGCGTTTCTGCGTGATGTCGTCACCCATGAGTGGCATTTCCAGCACGATGCCGGCCGCGCGTTCGCCGAGACTTCGGCCGAGCTGATCGCGCTCTATCCCGAGCACGAGTCGCTGATCGCCGCCTGGGGGCCGCGCTTCAACGAAAGCATCGGTGGTCCGGTGCCGGGCATGGCCGAGATCGTCCGCGAACTCGATTCGGCCGGCGTGCCGCTCTACGCGATCACCAATTTCTCCGGCGAGTTCTGGCCGCCGTTCCGCGCGACGGCGCCGGAGTTGTTCGACCGGTTTCGCGACGTGGTGGTCTCCGGCGACGAGAAGCTGGTGAAGCCGGATCCCGCGATCTACGCGCTGGCGCTCCGCCGATTTGGGCTCGGCGCGCGCGAGGCGGTGTTCGTGGACGACAATGCCGCCAATGTCGCCGCCGCGGATGTCGCGGGCTTCCGCGCGGTGCATTTCTCCGATGCGGCGGCCTTCCGCGCCGAGCTGGTGCGGTTGGGGTTGCTGGCCAGCGCATAGGAAGCACAGGTTCCTGCCCAGGCAGGAGCCCATCGTTGCCGGCCGGCGGCCGTGGCCTGGGCTCCCGCTGTCGCGGAAGCCCAGCTTTGGCTTCAGCCCTTGTTCTTCTCGTAGTTCTTGAGCTCGTCGCCCAAGAGGCGAACCACGTGCAGCACGTTGGTGGAGCCCGGCGTGCCGAACGGCACGCCGGCACAGACCACCACGCGATCGGAAGCGCTCGCCATCTGGTGGCGCAGCATCATCCGCTTGGCCTTGGCGATCATCTCCTCGAACGAGCCCACGTCGCGGGTGTGGACCGCGTGCACGCCCCACAACAGCCCCAGTCGCCGGGCGGTCTCCAGCTTCGGCGTCAGCACCATGATCGGCACGCCCGGACGCTCGCGCGCGATTCGCCGGGCAGTCGAGCCGGAGATGGTGAAGCACAGGATCGCTTTGGCATCGACCGTGCGGGCGATGTTCTTGGCGGCTTCCGCCAGCGCGTCGGCGGTCGTCGGGTCGGGGCGGGTGATGGTGAAGTGGACGCGGTCGCCGTGGCCGGGGTCGCGCTCCACCGAATTCGCGATCGCATCCATCATCGCGACCGATTCGACCGGCCAGTCGCCCGCCGCGCTTTCGGCCGACAGCATGATCGCGTCGGCACCGTCGTAGACCGCCGTCGCGACGTCCGACACTTCCGCGCGGGTCGGCGACGGCGAGGTGATCATCGATTCGAGCATCTGGGTCGCGACGACCACCGGTCGGCCGAGGCGGCGAGCGGTTTCGACGATCCGCTTCTGGAGCGGCGGCACCGACTGCGGCGGGAGTTCCACGCCCAGATCGCCGCGTGCGACCATGACGCCGTCGCACTGCTCGACGATCTCCTCCAGCCGCACTACGGCCGATGGCTTCTCGATCTTGGCGAGCAGCGCCGCGCGTCCCTGGATGAGCCTGCGCGCGTCCGCCAGATCCTCCGGCCGCTGCACGAAGGAGAGCGCGATCCAGTCGACGCCTGCGTCCACCGCGAAGTGCAGGTCGCTGATGTCCTTGGGCGTCAGCGCCGCCATCGGCAGCACCACGTCCGGGACGTTCAGCCCCTTGTTGTTGGACAGCATGCCGCCGACTTCGACCCGGGTCACGATGCGGGTTTCGTCATGCTCCACCACGCGCAGCACGAGCTTGCCGTCGTCCAGCAGCAGCCGAGCCTCCGGCGTGATCGCGGCAAAGATCTCGCGGTGGGGAAGCTCGACGCGGGTGGCGTCGCCCGGCGCGTCGGAGCGGTCGAGGATGAACTGGCTGCCGGTCTCCAGCATCACCTTGCCCTCGGCAAAGCGACCGACACGCAGCTTGGGGCCCTGGAGATCGGCGAGGATCGTGGTGGGGCGGTTGTACGCTTTCTCCAGCGCGCGAATCGCGGCGATCACCGGAAGCTTCGACTGCTGGTCGCCGTGGCTCATGTTGATGCGGAACGCGTCTGCGCCCGCCTCGAACAGCCGGCCGATCATCTCCGCGGAGTTGCTGGCGGGACCCAGCGTCGCGAGCACGCGAACCTTGCGCGAGCGGGGCGTGAAGGCCTTTGTCATCCTCGATCCTTGGTTTTCAAGCCACCGGCTCTACCTGTTCTTCGATCCGGATCAACCTTTGGAGGGCGTAAATGGCAGACATCGATCATCTTGATGACAGGATCGCTGCGGCGGCGTTCCGGCGGCTGGTGCGTCATCTGCGCCATCGCTCGGACGCGCAGAACATCGATCTGATGGGCCTGGCGGGGTTCTGCCGGAACTGCCTGTCGGAGTGGGTGGAGGACGCGAGCGTCCGTGCCGGACAGCCGATCGACCGCGAAAGCGCCCGTGCGCTGATCTACGGCATGCCCTATGCCGAGTGGAAGGCGAGCCACCAGCCGCCCGCAACCGAGGCCCAGCTCGCACGCATGCAGGAAAGCCTGGCGCGCAATCCGACCGAGGCGGCGCTCGACGAGGCGCTGGACGAGAGCTTCCCGGCAAGCGATCCGCCCGCGATGACGGAGCCGCGCTGAGCCGGTTTCCCCCACATGCCGCCGGCGATCCCCACGCACCGGTTGAGCGCCGGCGGGGGATCGCCTAGACGCGCGCGTTCACACCTCATTCCACGGGACCATCATGAGCGACAATATCTCCGCCGAGCAGCTGCGCCTTCTGATCGAGCGCATCGAGCGGCTGGAAGAGGAGAAGAAGGGCATCTCCGACGATATCAAGGACGTCTACGCCGAGGCGAAGTCGACCGGATTCGACACCAAGACGATGCGCACCATCATCCGCCTGCGCCGGATGGAGAAGCATCACCGTGACGAGGCGGACATGCTGCTCGAGACCTACAAGCAGGCGCTCGGCATCTGACGGCCGGCGCCTCCGGGCGCCGTTCCCCGCCTTTTCGGTCGCGCGGCGAACCGGCACTGCGCTTGTCTAGGGGCGGGTGTTTCTTCTACCCGTGCACGCATTGACGGCCTGCTTCCCGGGGAAGCCGGCTGCCCCTGGATTCGAGAGAGCACATGGCAGGCCATTCCAAGTTCAAGAACATCATGCACCGCAAGGGCGCGCAGGATAAGAAGCGCTCGGGCATGTTCTCCAAGCTTTCCCGCGAAATCACCGTCGCGGCCAAGATGGGTCTGCCCGACCCGGACATGAACCCGCGCCTGCGCGCGGCGGTCAACGCCGCCAAGGCGCAGTCGATGCCCAAGGACAATATCCAGCGCGCGATCGACAAGGCGTCGAAGGGCGACATGGAGAATTACGAGGAGATCCGCTACGAGGGCTTCGGTCCCGGCGGCGTGTCCCTCATCATCGAGGCTCTAACCGACAACCGCAACCGCACCGCCACCAACGTGCGCACCGCGGTGTCCAAGAACGGCGGCAACCTGGGCGCGAGCGGATCGGTGAGCCACGGCTTCGACCGCGTGGGCCTCATCAACTATCCGGCAAGCGCGGGCGACGCCGAAAAGGTGTTCGAGGCCGCGCTGGAAGCCGGAGCCGAGGACGTCACCTCCAGCGAGGACGGCCATGAGATCTGGACCGCGCAGGGCGACCTGCACGAGGTCGCCAAGGCGCTGGAGCCGGTGCTCGGCGAGGCCGAGGGCGCCAAGCTCGCGTGGAAGCCGCAGACCATGGTCGAGGTGACCGAGGACGACGCCGCCACGCTGTTCAAGCTGATCGACGCGCTCGACGACGACGACGACGTGCAGACCGTGTGGGGCAACTACGAAGTGTCCGACGCGGTGATGGAGAAGCTCGGCTGATCATTCTCGGTCTCGACCCGGGTCTCGGCACCACCGGCTGGGGCGTGATCCGGGCCGACGGCAATCGCCTCAGCCACGTCGCCAACGGGCAGATCCGCACCGATCCGTCGATGCAGCTGCCCCGGCGGTTGTCGCACCTGTTCGGCGCCCTGGGCGAGGTGATCCGCACCGAGCGGCCCGACAGTGCCGCGGCCGAGGAAGTGCTGGGCAACACCAACGCCCAGTCGACGCTCAAGCTGGGGCAGGCGCGCGGCGTGGTGCTGCTCTCTGCCGCCACCGCAGGGCTCGCGATCGGCGAATATCACCCGAGCGTGGTCAAGAAGGCGGTGGTCGGCACCGGCGGCGCCGACAAGCGCCAGATCCAGGCGATGGTCGGGCACCTGCTGCCGGGCGTGAAGCTCGCCGGGCCCGATGCCGCCGACGCGCTGGCGGTGGCGATCACCCATGCGCATCACCTGGCGAGCGCCCATGCGCGCGCCCGACGGACGGGAGTGGGGGCATGATCGCGCATCTCAAAGGCCGGCTCGAGTCTGCAGGGATCGACAACGCGGTGATCGACGTCGGCGGCGTCGGCTATCTCGTCGGCGCATCGTCACGCACGCTGCAGGCGCTGGGCGGGGTGGGCGAGCATGTCACCATCCACACCGAGATGCTGGTGGCGGAGGATTTCATCCGGCTGGTCGGCTTCGCCACCGCCGACGAGCGCGACTGGTTCCGGCTGCTGACCGGCGTGCAGGGCGTGGGCGCGCGGGTGGCGCTGGCGATCTTATCGGTGCTCGCTCCCGACGAGCTGCGCACCGCGATCGCCAAGGGCGACAAGGCGAGCATCGGCCGTGCCAACGGTGTCGGCCCCAAGCTCGCCCAGCGCATTGCGATGGAACTGAAGGACAAGGTCGGCGGCATCGCGCCTGGGCTCGCGGGCGTCGCCGGTGCCACCATCCCGGCGGGCGGCGCGAGCGCCGACGCGGTCTCGGCTCTGCTCAACCTGGGGTTCAAGCCCGCCGAAGCCGCGCGCGCGGTGGAGGCGGCGGCCGAGGAACTCGACGCCGGCGCGAGCCTGGATGCGCTGGTCCGTCTGGCGCTCCGCAAGGCGGCGCGGTAGCGGCACACGAGCCGCTTGCAATTCCACCGGCCGCTTTTTGTATCACCGCGAGGGCGGGGATCCAGGGCCAAGCACAACAACGCCTGACGGCGCGTGAAACCCTGGGCTCCTGCCTGCGCAGGAGCACGGTCGCGCCCCCGGCGATTCCTTGTACCTGGCTACAGAAGTCAGAACAGCTTCAGTTCGACCACGCGCACCGGCTTTCCCGCTTGCGGCCGCATCCGCACCCGAACCGCGGTCGCGCGCAACGGCGTCCAGCGAACGTTGGTGATGCCGTTGGCCAGCGGCGCGTCCTGCTCAGCCGTGATCTTCTGCCAGCGGCCGTTGACCTGCGCCTCGATCGTGTAGCCGGTCGGAGCGGCGTGCCGGGCATCGGCGAAGAAGGCGAGCTCCGCGGAGGAAAGCGCGGTCGGCGTGCCGAAGTCGACCTGCAACCAGGGCGCGCGCTCGCCGACCTGGCTGCTCCAGCCGTGGTCGTTCTCGGGAAAGAACACCACGCGCCCATCCACGGCGTCGTGGATGCGCTCGGGCGTGCCACTCGACGCGCTCGGCTTAGGGAACTGCCCGCGGACCAGTTCGACCGCGCGGTCGATGCGGGTCGCGCGTGCAGGCGCGGCGCGGCGCGCGATGGGCACCTTGACGCGCTCGGCCCTGGCGCTGCAGGCTACCTCCTGGCCGTCGACCAGCACGGTGAGGCCCGCGCCCCGCCGATAGTGGCTGCCGTCCGCGTCGTAGCGGATCGTCACCAGACGGCCGTGATAGGGTACATCCTGCAGCTGGAACCACTGGAGCGTGTCGGGCCCGGTGCCGGCGGGGACCAGCGGATCCACCTCCAGCACATCGTCCTCGCGCGGGCGCAGGCCGACCAGGCCGGCGATCACCAGGTCGTTGAAGCCGGAGTGGAAATAATGGTGGCTGCGCGCCAGGCCGACGATCGGCTTGCCGGTGTCGGGGTGATAGTCTTCCTCCAGGTCGAGCCGGTCGCCCTGATAGTGGAGCTGCGCATATTGGCGCAGCAGGCGCAGATAGTCGGCGCGGGTGACGACCTCCTGGCGATAGTCGCGCAGCAGATTGGCCATGGCGGTCAGCGTCTGGGTCGTCTGGAACGGCCAGATAGGGCCGTTCCACTGGCATTCGGGCGCCGTGCCTTCGTAGCGATACTGCTGCATGTAATGCGGGTAGCTCGGCTCCACCGTGCGCATGCCGAACGGGCCGCCCAGTCCCTGCGGCGACAGCAGATGCTTCCAGGCGTTGGCGAAGCGCGGGTCGTTGCTAGGCAGGCCGAAGGTCCAGGGCACATAGCCGGCGAGCTCGCGCCCGCGGATCGGCTCCCAGTATTTCACATGCTCGTTGTTGACCTTGAAGCGATCGATGAAGTGGCCGAGCTTCGGGCTCCAAAGCGCGTCCTCGACGCGGGTGCGGAGTCGGTCGGCGCGCGCGTCATAGTCGGCAGCGGTCTTTGCATCGCCCGTCAGCGCCGACAGCCGCGCGATCGCGCGGGCATTGGCGAACATATAGGCGTTGATCGACGGCCGGAACGAGTCGCCACCGCGAAACCCGTCTTTGCCGCCCGAGGCGTCGATCGACGAGATGGTGTATTCGGTCGCATCGAGCAGCGGCTCGATGAAGTAGAGCCCCTTGGTGAAGTCGAACTTGTCGTCCCACAGGCCATAGATGTGGCGCATGGCAGAGAGGTGGCGGGTCGCATCGGCGCGATCGCCGTCGACCAGGAAGCGCGCGTAGGTGGCATCCGCGATCGCTTCGCTGAAGTGCCGGTCGTTGCCGCCATCCTGGTAGAGGAAGTCGATGTAATCGCCCGCATAGCGGCGGTCGCGCAGCCAGCGGCCCTCGTAGAGGTGGAAGCCGGTCGCGTCGTTCAGGCTGGCATAGGGTTCGCGCTGCCAGCTCACGTCGTCCATGAACTCGGTGCTGATATAGCCCTTCTCGCCCAGGTCGCGCTGATGGGCGCGGAACAGCTGCCAGCGATAATAATAGACCGCGTCCAGCTTCGGATCGGACGACTCGAACAGGGGCACGTTGTCGCGATACCAGGGCGCGTCATTGCCGAACCGGGCGCGCAGCACCGTGTCCGCGTCGATCCGGGACGCGGTCGCGGCCGGCTGCTGCGGCGGCTCCGCCGTCGCACCGGCACCCAGCAGGGCGGTCGCGCCCAGCAGCGCCAGCATCCGCGCCGTGCGTCCGATGCGCGTTCCCCTGGTTGGGTCGATCGCCAAGCTTCCCTCTCCTTTTGTCTGAGCAAAGCTTAGGCGAAGGTGGACCGGTTAGACCAGCGGCGTCGGCAACGGCTTCCTCGCGAAATGGGCGTCCAGATTGGCGAGCACCAGCTTGGCCATGGCCGCGCGGCCGGCGGTGGTGGCGCTCCCCTGGTGCGGGGCCAGCACGACATGGTCCATGTGGCGAAGCGCGCGCGGCACGTCGGGCTCGTTTTCGAACACGTCCAGGCCGGCGCCGGCGATATGCCCCTCGGCGAGCGCCGTGATCAGCGCCGCCTCGTCCACCAGGCTTCCGCGCGCGACATTGACGAGCACGCCGTCCGGGCCAAGCTCCGCCAGCACCTCGGCCCCGACGATGTGCTGCGTTTCCTCGCCGCCCGGGGCAGACAGGATCAGCACGTCCGAAGCGGCTGCCAGAGCACGGATGTCGGGCAGGAACCGCCAGGGCAGGTCCGGCTTGGCATGGCGGGCGGTGTAGAGGAGCTCGGCCGCAAACGGCTCGGCACGGCGTGCGATCGCGCGACCGATGCGGCCGAGGCCGAAGATGCCGATGCGGCAGCCGCTCGCCTGGCGGCCGGGAGGAACCATCCAGCCGCCGTCCCGCACGATCCGGTCGTTGGCCGCGATCCGCCGCTGCACCGCCAGCATGAGCGCGATCGCCTGGTCCGCGACGTCGTCGGTCAGCACGTCCGGCGTCGTCGTGACGCGGATCCCGCGGGCGCGGGCCGCCTCCAGGTCGATGCCGTCATAGCCGACGCCGTTGATCGCGATGATCTCCAGCTGGGGCAGGGCCTCGATCATCGCGCCGTCGATGACGCTGGCGCCACCGGCGACGATGGCGCGGGTGTCCTCCGGACCTCCGCCGCGGTGGACGGTAAAGCGCTGCTCCAGCTGCTCGATCGTCTCGGATGCGAGCGGCGTCATGACGAACAGGGGCGGACGATCGGTCATCACGTCAGCCTAGCGGCGTGCGATGTGCCTCGACAGGGGGCGGGGTGCATCGGTACGGAACGAACCATGGACATCTTCGATCCGAAGGCCGCACTTCCGCGCTTCGCGGGGCCGGCAACCCGATGAGCGATGCCGATCGCATCCTGACGCCCGCCCGGCGCGGCGAGGACGTCGACGCCGCGCTTCGCCCGCGTTCGCTGGACGAGTTCGTCGGCCAGAAAGCCGCGCGCGAAAATCTGCGCGTGTTCATCGACGCGGCCCGCTCGCGGGGCGACGCGCTCGACCATGTGCTGTTCTTCGGCCCCCCCGGGCTTGGCAAGACGACGCTGGCGCAGATCGTCGCGCGCGAGATGGGCGTGGGCTTCCGCGCCACCTCCGGACCCGTGATCGCCAAGTCGGGTGATCTGGCGGCGCTGCTCACCAACCTAGAGGACGGCGACGTGCTGTTCATCGACGAGATCCACCGCCTCAATCCGGCGGTTGAGGAAGTGCTCTATCCGGCGATGGAGGACCGCGCGCTCGACCTGATGATCGGCGAGGGGCCCTCGGCGCGGTCGGTGCGGATCGATCTGCCGCGCTTCACGCTGGTGGGGGCGACCACGCGCCAGGGATTGCTGACGACGCCGTTGCGCGATCGCTTCGGCATCCCGGTGCGGCTGCAATTCTATACGGTCGACGAGTTGGAGCGGGTGGTCACGCGTGCGGCCGGGTTGCTCGACCTGCACGTCGCCTCCGATGGCGCGCGCGAGATCGCCCGGCGCGCGCGCGGCACGCCGCGCATCGCCGGGCGGCTGCTGCGCCGCGTGCGCGACTTCGCCAATGTCGCGGGCGCCGAGACGGTGGACGCGCGCACCGCCGATGCCGCGCTGAACCGGCTGGAGGTCGACAACCAGGGGTTGGACGCGATGGATCGCCGCTACCTGACCATGATCGCCGACGTGTATCGCGGCGGCCCGGTCGGCGTGGAGACGCTGGCTGCGGGGCTTTCCGAGCCCCGCGACACGATCGAGGAAGTGATCGAGCCCTATCTGATCCAGATCGGCATGGTGGCGCGCACCGCACGCGGGCGCTGCCTGAACTCGGCCGGGTGGAAGCACCTCGGCATCGAGCCGCCGGTGAACACGCAAGACGGCCTCTTCGACTAGGCGCCAGGCGGCTGCGGCGATCGCGTTCGCCAGGACCGGCGCGAGCGGAACCAGGAGCCTCCCCCGCGCGCTGGAACGGTCCACCGGCTCGCAAGCGCCGGCGGCGAGGAGAGAGGCGATGGCGGACAGGGAACAGGCGCCCGGCAAGACCGCGCTGCTGATCATCGACATGATCAACGCGCTCGACTTCGAGGACGCGGCGCCGTTGCAGGAGGCGGCGGAGGCGGCTGCGGAGCCGATCCTGTCGCTGCGCGCCGCGGCAGACGCGGCGGGCGTGCCCGTCATCTACGTCAACGACAACAATGGCGAATGGCATTCCGAACGCTCGCGCCTGGTCGAAAACGTGACGGAGAGCGATGCGCCGGGGCGTGAACTCACCCGCAAGCTGGCGCCTCGCAAGGACGATTACTTCATCATCAAGCCGCAGTTCTCCGGCTTCTATTCGACCAACCTGCCGGTGCTGCTGCCCAAACTGGGGGTCAGCCGGCTGATCCTGACCGGGGTCGCTGCCGACATCTGCGTGCTGTTCACCGCCGCGGATGCGCATATGCGGGCGTACGACCTGTGGGTGCCCGAGGATGCCGTCGCCAGCAGCGATCCCCAGCGAACCAGATGGGCGCTGGAGATCATGCGCAACAGTATGGAGGCGGAGATCGGCTCCACCCGTGAGTGCTCGCTCGCCGACTGGATCGCCAAGGCGGAGTGACCAAGGAACGCGGCTGGGCTGCGCTCGTTTGAACCCGCACGCGCCGTCCGGCGTGCTGGAGTTCCCGATGCACCCATTGCCCGTGCGCGCCGGTGGCGCCGCCTGATGCCGACCGCCGATCCCATGCCCTATGGGGCGCTTGCCGCGGCCCTGGCGGACGCAATCGCGAGCCAGGATCTGCTGTTCATCGCCGCCGACGAGCAGCGCGCCGAACGCATCGCCGCAGCCCTGACCGCCCTCGCTCCCGACGCGAAGGTGGTGCACCTGCCGTCCAGCGACGCGATCCCGGGCGACGATGCGCCGCCCTCCGCCGCCAATGTGGGGCGCCGGGTCGGGGCGCTGCGCCGGCTGCGGCTGCTGGCCACCGACCGTAACCGCCCGCGGCTGGCCTGCATCACCACGGCGGAGGCGACGGTGCCTTTGCTGCCGCCGGTCGAGAGCTTCGATGCGGCGCCGCCGGCGCTGGCGGTCGGCGACGAACTGGACCCGGAGGCCTTCCGGGCCGAGGCGGAGGCGATCGGCTATTTCACCGACGACCGGGTGGACGAACCCGGCGAGGTCGCGGTGCGCGGCGGCGTGGTCGACATCTTCCCCGCCGATTCGCCCCGCCCGGTCCGCATCGAGGTGGTGGAAGGCCGGATTGCCGCGATCCGCTGCTATGACCCCGCCACGCAGCGTTCCGAAGAGACGCTGGAGCGCATCGAGATCGGTCGCGCGATGGAGCCGGGTCTCGGCGAGGGCGCGACGGGCGTGTCGCTGTTCGCGCATCTGCCGCCGGTCGCCATTGCGAGCGATCCCGGGGCGGGCAAGCGCCGCGCGCGCTTCCTGGCGCTGGCCGAGGACGGCGCCAGGCGCCGGCGATCGAGCGCCGGCATCGTGCCCGAGGAGGACTGGAAGGCCGAACTCGCCAAGGCCGACACGCTGGCGCTGCCGGAGGTCGGGGATGTGCCGCCGCGCTTCGTGGAGCAGCGCCAGCCGTCGCGCGGGTTCGCGCGGTTTGGGCGCGCCGCTCTGGAGGGCGGCGCGCTGCTGCTGGTCGGCTCGCGGCGCGACCTGCGCTTCCTGGGCACGCGAGTGAAGAAACTGCTGAAGACCGAGACCGGGGAGGTCGCCAGCTGGCAGGCGGCGCGCAAGCTCGGTGCGGGCAAGGTCGCGACGCTCGTCGCGCCGATCGAGCGCGGGTTCCGTGTCGAGGGGCTGGCGGTGGTCGCCGCCTCCGACCTGCTCGGCGGGCGCGCACTGGCCGAGGACAGCGCGGTCGCCGCGATCGATCCGCTGTTCGCAGGTGCCGGCGAACTGCGCATCGGCGACGTGGTAGTGCACGAGGACTTCGGCATCGGCGCGGTGCTAGGGCTGGAGACGCTGCCCGGCGACGCGGGGGACGCGATCGTGCTCGGCTATGCGCGCGAAGGACGGCGGCTGGTGCCCGTCGCCGAGGCGGACCGCATCTGGCGCTATGGTGCCGACGCCGACTCGGTGACGCTCGATTCGCTCGACGGATCGAGCTGGGAGAAGCGGCGCGGCGCGATCGATGCGGCGGTGGCGGAGAGCGCCAAGGGCCTTGCCGCCCTGGCCGCCGAGCGCGACGCCCGCACTACCGATCCGATCGAACCCGACCCGTCCGCCTATGAGCGTTTCGCCGCCGGCTTCGCCTTTACCGAGACGCCGGACCAGGCGCGCGCGATCGCGGCGGTGCGCGACGATCTCGGCTCGGGCAAGCCGATGGACCGGCTGGTGATCGGCGACGTCGGCTATGGCAAGACCGAGGTCGCGCTGCGCGCGGCGGCGATGGTCGCACTCGCCGGCCGACAGGTGGCGATCGCCGCCCCCACCACCGTGCTGGTGCGCCAGCATCTGGAGACGTTCCAGCGGCGCTTCGAAGGAACCGGCATTGCCGTCGCCGGCCTCTCCCGCCTGTCGAGCGAGGCGGAGAAGAAGCAGGTCAAGGCCGGGCTCGCCGACGGATCGGTGCGGGTGGTGATCGGTACCGGCGCCGTAGCGGGCGCGGGCGTCGACTATGACGACCTCGCTCTGGTGGTGATCGACGAGGAACAGCGCTTCGGCGCGGCCGACAAGGCGAAGCTGCGCGATCTGGGCGCGGGGCATGTGATGGCGCTGTCGGCGACGCCGATCCCGCGCACGCTGCAGACCGCGTTGGTGGGGCTCCAGCAGCTCTCGATCCTCGCCACGCCGCCCGCCCGTCGCCAGCCGATCCGCACGGCCATCGCCAGCTTCGATCCCGTCACGGTGCGCAGCGCGCTGCTGCGTGAAAAGGGACGCGGCGGGCAAAGCTTCGTGGTGGTGCCACGGATCGAGGGCATGGCGCCGCTGGAGGCCGAGCTGAAGAAGCTGGTGCCGGAACTGCGGCTGGTGACCGCCCACGGCAAGATGCCGGCGGCCGAGATCGACGAGGCGATGGTCGCCTTTGCCAATGGCGCGGGCGACGTGCTGCTGGCGACCAACATCATCGAGGCGGGGCTGGACGTGCCGCGCGCCAACACGATGATCGTCCACCACGCCGATCGCTTCGGCTTGAGCCAGCTTCACCAGCTGCGCGGCCGGGTAGGACGGGGTGGCCGGCGCGGGCAGGTGCTGTTGATGACCGAAGCGGGCGCCGAGATCGCCGAGTCCACGCTCAAGCGGCTGCGAACCTTGCAGGCCTTCGATCGGCTGGGCGCGGGCTTTGCGATCTCCGCACGCGACCTCGACATGCGCGGCGCCGGCGACCTGATGGGCGAGGCGCAGGCCGGGCACATGAAGCTGATCGGCGTCGACCTGTACCAGCATCTGCTGGGCCTGGCGCTGCGGTCGGCGCGCGGAGAGGAAGTGGCCGTGTGGACGCCCGAGCTGAACCTGGGGATCGAAGGGCGCCTGCCGGAAGACTGGATCCCGGAGGCCGAGGTGCGGCTGACCCTCTACGCCCGGCTCGCGCGGCTGACGGACGAAGCGGCGCTCGACGGATTCGAGGAAGAGCTGGAGGATCGCTTCGGCGAACTGCCGGAGGATGCGCAGCGGCTGATGACGGTGGCGCGCATCCGGCAGTTGGCACGGGTCGCGGAGGTCGCGCGCGTCGATGCAGGGCCGGGGGGGATCGCGCTCACGCCCTATGGCAAGGCCAAGCTTAAGGCCGAGGGGCTGGAGGCGAAGGGCGACCGCTACGTGCTGGCCGAGCGCATCGAGGATGCCGCCGAGCGCGCGGTGCGGGTGCAGGCGCTGCTGAGCGAGGTGGGGGACTGCTGAGCGGCGGTTCGCCACGGCGATACCGCACCCCGGCGGAGGCCGGGGGCCAGGGGGGCGACGTTGGAAACCAGCCCAAGGTTACCAAACGCAGCGCTTCTGGCCCCAGGCTCCTGCCTGCGCAGGAGCACGACCGGCTCAGCGCGTGATGGTCAGTCCGCTGCCGAGGACCAGCGCGTCCTCGACGAAACCGCTCTTGGTCTGGCCGTAGCGCCGCAGCGCCCGCATTCGGAGCGACAAGCCGACATAGGACGCCGCGATCGCGGTCGCTGCGGCTAGCACCGCGGCGGCCTTGCGCTGTTCGGCCGGGGCCAAGGCCGCGCCGGCGAAGGCTGCGGTCGTCGTGCGCGCGATCAGACCCGGCAGGACGGTGCGATCGGGTGCGGTTCGCATCTTGTCTCCCGCCATCTCCGCAGCAGCGAGTGCCACCGCACCGCCCGCGACCAGCGGATGGGCGAGCAGCTCGCGCGCCGGCGCATCCGTGGGCAGGCGGCCGCGCCGGGCGGCGCTCGCGACGAGCGCGAGCGGGGTCATGGCGCGCTGACCCGCGACGAGGCCGATGAGGAGGGAGCGAAGCATGCGGGTCTCCTGAAATGGTCTTGGAAGGCAACGAGCGGCGGGCGCCGGGTATCCCGGGGATCAGGCGGCGCCCTCGTCCACGTCGGGCGCATCCTCCGCATCGACGCCGTTCTCCAGCGCCGCATCGTCGGCGGCGAGTGCGGCGGCATCCTCGGCATGGATGCCGAACCGTGCCGCCACATCGGGAGCGTAGCGCAGCAGGTCACCGCGCAGCTTGATGAGGGCGAGGTCCTTGGACTTGCCCTCCAGCATCACGTCGAACGTGAGTCCCTCTGCGGTCCGCATGAAGGTCGAGAATTCGAACGGGTTGGTGAAATCGGCATGGCCGGTCCACACCGGCGGGCGCAGCACCGTCTTCACGCGCGCGTTCGGCTTCACCGGCGCCTTGGTGACCTCGTCCTTGGCCGCGTTGCCACGCTTGGCGGGGGTGATCTTCTGCTTCACTTCGCGCATCTCGGTGCGCGGCGAGGAGAAGTGGATCTTGGGCCGCACGCCCTCGGGCCAACTGGCAAGGAAGCGCTCCAGCGTGTCGCGCAGGTCCAGCCCCTCCGGGTTCAGGCACCAGAAGTGCTGATAATCGAAGATCAGCCGGACGCCGGTCCGCTCATGGATCCACAGCACGTCGGCGGCCGAGAACCGGATGTCGTCGTTCTCCAGCACCAGCCGGCGGCGGACATGCTCCGGGCATTGCTCCCAGCCTTCGATCCAGCGGGCACGCGCCGCCTCGCGATCATCATAGACGCCGCCGACATGGGTGATCACCACCGCCTCGTCGTCTAGCCCCATGCGGTCGAGCATCTCCGCTTGGCTGGCGAGGTCCAGGATGCTCTTGGCGGTCAGTTCCGGGTTCGGGCTGTTGAGCAGCACATATTGCGAGGGGTGGAACGACAGCCGCATGTCGAGCGATCGCGCCTTGGCGCCGAAGGCGGCGAGCTCCGCGTCGCTCTCGGCCACCATGCCGTGGAACTGCGGCATGTCCGGATGGGTGGCATAGGGCGCCAGGTCCGAAGACAGCCGGTACATGGAAATTCCCTTCGCCGCGCAATAGTCGAGCACGCGGTCGACATGCTCGAGCGAGCATTTCAGGTGCGGACCCGCCTGCCAGCGGCGGGTGTCGTTGCTCTTGAGCTCGGGCCTGCCCATCACCTTGACGGGGAAGCCCAGCCGCATCGGGCGGTCGGATCGGTTCGGCATCGCCCCTCCAACGGGCGGCGGCGCCAGAGGGTCCGTTACTCCACCAGGGCGTCGATCGCCTGGGCCATGTCGATGTCGCGGTACGACAGCCCGCCCGCGTCATGCGTCGTCAGGAGAATGTCCACGCGATTCCAGACGTTCGACCATTCCGGGTGGTGATTGGCCTTTTCCGCAAGCAGTGCCACCTGGGTCATGAAGGCAAAGGCCTGGCTAAAATTGTCGAAGGTGAAGCTGCGGGTGATCGCGTCGCGCGCGTCGTCATGGTCCCAGTCCGGCAACCCGTCGAGCGCATCCGCGCGCTCCGCCTCGTTCAACAGCTCCATTCGACCCTCCTTGTGCGGCCTCGCCGGCAAGGCCTATGGACGAAGCCATGTCCGAGCAAGCGCCTTTGCAGTTCGCCCCCGACGCCGCCCGCATCGAGGCGCTGGCCCGTGCTGCGCTCGCCCGTATCCCGGAGCCCTTCGCCGAGCATCTGAAGGAGGTGGTGCTGCTAGTCGAGGAGTTCGCGGACGACGAGACGCTGGACGCGATGGGCATCGAGGATCCGTTCGCGCTGACCGGCCTCTATCACGGGCTGCCGGTGGGCGAGAAATCGGCCTGGACCGGCGTCTCCATGCCCGACCGGATCCACCTCTATCGCCGCGCGCTGCTGGACGAATGGGTGGAGACCGGCGTCGGGTTGGACGCGCTCATCACCCATGTCGTGGTGCATGAGGTCGGGCATCACTTCGGCCTGTCGGACGCCGACATGCACGCGCTGGAGGAAGCCGCGGGCGCGTGAGCACGGCGCGGCTTGTGCTGGACGGGGTCGCCTGCCGGCGTGGCGGGCGGCTGTTGTTCGATGAGTTCGGCCTTGCGCTTGCCGCCGGCGAGGCGGCGCTGGTGACCGGCCCCAACGGCGTCGGCAAGTCCAGCCTGATCCGCATCGCCGCCGGCCTGCTCGCCCCTGCCGCGGGTCGGGTCGAGGCGACCGGCGCGCGCGCGCTGCTGGCGGAGGCCGCCGCACTCGATACGGAACGCACGCTCGCCGACGCCGTCGGTTTCTGGGCCGCGCTCGATGGCGCGCGCGGGCGGGTGCCGGAGGCGCTGGACGCGGTCGGGCTCGGTGTGCTCGCCGAAGTGCCGGTTCGGATGCTGTCTACGGGCCAGCGGCGGCGCGCGGCACTGGCGCGGGTGGTCGCGGGCGGTGCCGCCATCTGGCTGCTGGACGAGCCGGTCAACGGCCTCGACGCAGCCTCGACCACGCTGCTCGAGGGATTGGTGGCACGGCACCGCGCGGGCGGCGGCATCGTGCTGGTCGCGAGCCATGTGCCGGTCGCGCTGCCGGGCGCACGCGTGCTGCCGCTGGAGCCGGCGGCATGATCGCGATCGTCCTTCGCGAGCTGCGCCGCGCCTGGAGCGGCGGCGGGCTGATGTTGACGCTCGCCTTTTTCCTGCTGGTGGCGACGCTGTTCCCCTTTGCGATCGGCCCGGACGCGCGGTTGCTCGCACGGATCGGTGGCGGTGTAGTTTGGGCGACGGCGCTGCTCGCCGCGCTGCTGCCGGTCGAGCGGCTGGTGCTGCCGGACCTGGAGGCGGGGGTAATCGACCAGTTCGCCGTGCGCGGGCTGCCGGACGCCGGCATCGCCGTGGCCAAGGTCGTCGGCCACTGGATCGGCTTCGGCCCCGCAGTGATGCTCGCCGCTGCGCTCAGCGCCGCGTTGCTGGAGATGCCGGCCGACGTGCTGCTGCGGCTGGAGCTCGGCCTGTTGCTCGGCACCCCCGGCTTGGCGGCGCTGGCGGTCGCGACCGCGGCGCTGGTCGCCGGCATGCGCGGCGCGGGCGCGGTCGCGGGCATGGTGATGCTCCCCTTCGCGCTCCCCCTGCTGGTGTTCGGCGCGGGCGCACTGGAGGGGGGCGGCTCAGGGCTCAAGCTGGTCGCCGCGACCAGCCTGCTGCTGCTGGCAGGCGCGCCGTTTGTCGCGGGCGCAGCGCTCCGCTTCGCCCGGGAGTAGGGTTTAGCGGTAGAGGCATAGGCTGAGGCGCTCGCGGCGTGTGAGGAAGAAGCCGGTCTTGCAAATGCCGGCGACCCAGGCGCGGTCCGGCGCACGAACGTCGCGGCTTTCGCCTGCCGCTGCATTACAGGCGCCGACCTCGAGCACCATTCGCGGCACGCCGTCACCTACCGCGAGGACGCGCGCCTCTGGAACAAGAGCGAAATGGCTCTTGGTGTTGGCGTCTGTCGTCAACGCGGGCCGCGACGTGGTGATCCAGCGGGCCGCGACTTGTTCCGCCATTAGGATGTTCGGCTGGTCGGCGACGACAGCGACGCCTTTAACCGCGATCAGAACGAGTAGGACCATGGGGAGGAGGCGCTGGTGCGCACAAAGTCGCTCTGCGCAGTCGATGCCGACGATTGCCGCAGCCGCGGCAATTACAACCAGGAACATTCTCGGCTTCGGGTCGATCGCCAGCACGAAGATCAGCAGCAGCGCAATTGCCGCCGAACCGAGCGCGAGAAGTTTGACGAGCGCGTACGATTCTCGGCCACGGATCGTGACGAGGCCAAGCGCGGCCACGAGCACGATACCGCAGAGCGGACTTGCGAGTAGGTTGAGCAGCGGGTCGAGCAGCCAGTGAACGTGGATGTCGGTTGCGGGACGCCAGTGACGAACCAGTTCCATGTTGAACAGGGGGACGCGGTGGTCGACACCCGTCGCCAGTTCGGACGACGGGATGCCGGTATGTCCCAGCGCAAGCCGAACCCGTAGCAGTGCGTCTCCCGCAGTCGCCGCATGAACGAGCCCTTCGACCAAAAGGGGAAGCGCCAGCCCGACCATGCCGACGGGGAGACGGGCAGGCCTAGGGCGCCACAATAGCCAAGCCATCGGTAACGTCACCAGCGCGACCGCAGCGGTTTCGCGGGTCGCAATCGCCAGACCGAACAGCAGACCAGAGAGCAGCGGACGTCGCTGTTGCGCCGCCAGCCAGCCGCCGAGCAGGAAGGTCAGTTCAGGCAGATCGGCGGAGGGAGACAGGCTGCGGAGCGTGAACACTGGTGTTAGCACCAGCACTCCGCCGGCCAAAAGGGCAGCGAGCCTACCCTTCCATCGGTAAACGAGCGTTGTCAGCAGCAGGATCGCGGCGATCGCCCACGGCGCGCTTGCGAGCCCGACGGCGAGGCGAGTCTCGCCCAACAGCGCGATTGCTCCAGCAAGTGGCAAAACCACCGGCCAGCGCGCCGCCCAATGCGTCTCAGGGACGCACCAGCCGGCATGATCGACCACGCACTGCGCCGCTTCCAGGTAGCGGCCGTCGTCGCTTCCCCCGCCGATATAGCCGACAGGGTTGAGCAGCAGGAGCAGTGTCCACAGCAGGAGAACTGGGCCCCAGGCGAGGACGAGCGGCGGCAGCCGATACTGGTTCGGCTGGGGTGAGTCAGTCTGAGTGGTGGTCACGGGGCGGTCGTGCTTGCTTAGCACGCGTTAGCCGCTCGCAAAGCCCCTAACGCCGCCACCGCGCGAAGATCGCGGTGGGCAGGGTCAGGCCGCGGGCTTCCTCGCGGACGCCGAGTTCGCCGCACTCCACGGTGCCGCCCAGATCCGCCAGCGTCTGGCGCAGCAGCTCTCCGATCGCGAGCGCCGACATGCGCACGGCATAGACGGTCAGGAACAGGAAGCGCGAGTTGTCGTCCAGCAGCTGGCGGCAGTCCGCGATCAGGCCGGGGAGGTGATCCTCCAGCTTCCACACCTCGCCATTGGGGCCGCGGCCCCATTTCGGCGGATCGAGCAGGATGCCGTCGTAGCGGCGGTTACGGCGCACCTCGCGTGCGACGAACTTGCTGGCGTCCTCCACCAGCCAGCGCACCGGCAGGTCGGTCATGCCCGAGAGCACGGCGTTACCGCGCGCGGCTTCGACCGACTTCTTGGACGCATCCACGTGCACCATCCGGGCGCCGGCCGACGCCAGCGCAAGGGTGCCGACGCCGGTGTAGCCGAACAGGTTCAGGCATTCCGGGTCCGATGCGTCCCCCAGCTGCTCGCGCATCCAGCTCCACACCGGCGCCATGTCCGGAAAGAAGCCGAGGTGGCGGAACGGCGTGTTCTGCGCGGTGAAGCGAACCTGGTCCCAGGCGAGCGGCCAGCCTTCGCGCGGCACCGGCTTGTCGAACTGCCAGCGGCCGCCGCCTTCCTCGTCGGAGCCGGGCACGAACTCGCCATGCGCATCCCAGTCCGACGAGGCCGGCGCCCACATCGCCTGGGGTTCCGGGCGGATGAAGCGATAGGGGCCGTAGCGCTCGAGCTTGCGGCCGTGGCCGCAGTCCACCAGGCCATAGTCGGGCCACGGCTCGCCGATCAGGCTGACGAGATTCACGCGCGCGCCACCGCACGCTCGGCGATGTAGCCGGTCACCGCCTCGAAGGTGGCGGGAAGGCGGTCGCAGCGTTCCTCGCGCTCGAACAGATCGCCGACGCGAGCCGGGAGCGGCGGGCGCTGGCCGGTCGCACGCTCAACCGCGTCGGGGAACTTGGCCGGGTGTGCGGTCGCCAGCGTGACAACCGGCACGTCGGCGGCGATGTCGAGCGCGCGCGCGGCGGCGAGGCCGATGGCGGTGTGCGGGTCGATCAGCTCGCCCGAACGCTCGCACGCCCAGCGCATCGCACCCATCATGCCCTCGGCATCGATGCGCGCGCTGGCGAAGAGGGCGGCGGCGCCGTCGCGATGCGCGTTGGTCAGCTGCATCGCGCGGCTGGTTTCAAAGCCCTGCATCTGCAGCGCCAGCGCGGCGCCGTCGCGGCCGCCGAGATCGTGCAGCAGGCGTTCGAAGTTGGAGCTGACCTGGATGTCCATCGACGGCGTGTCGGTCGCGGTGACGCTGCCGGTCGAATAATCGCCCGCCGACAGCGCACGGTGGAGGATGTCGTTGACGTTGGTCGCGACCACCAGGCGGGCCACCGGCAGGCCCATGCGCTGGGCGACATAGCCGGCGAACACGTCGCCGAAGTTGCCGGTCGGGACGGAGAAGGCGACCGGCCGCTCGGGTGCGCCCAGGCGGACGGCGGTGTAGAAGTAGTAGACCACCTGCGCCATCAGCCGGGCCCAGTTGATCGAGTTCACCGCCGACAGGTGGAAGCGGCCGGCGAAATCGGGCGCGTTGAACATCGCCTTCACCAGCGCCTGGGCGTCGTCGAAGCTGCCGTCGATCGCGATGTTGTGGACGTTGGGCGCAAGCACCGTCGTCATCTGCCGCCGCTGCACGTCGGAGACGCGGCCATGCGGGTGGAGCATGAAGATGTCGACGCCGGTGCGGCCGGCGAGCGCGTCGATCGCGGCGGAGCCGGTGTCCCCCGACGTAGCACCGATCACCGTCACATGCTCGGACCGGCCGGTCAGGAAGCGTTCGAACAACAGGCCGAGCAGCTGGAGCGCGACGTCCTTGAATGCGAGCGTAGGGCCGTGGAACAGTTCCAGGAGCCAGTGGCGATGGTCGAGCTGGACGAGCGGGGTGACCGCGGCATGCGCGAAGCGGGTGCCATAGGCGCGCTCGCACAGATCGCGAAGCGCGTCTTCGCTCAGGCTGTCGCCGACGAAGGGGAGCATCACGCGCACCGCCGTCTCGGCATAGGAGAGGCCGGCGAGGGCCGTAATCTGGTCGCGCGAGAGCGTCGGCCACGCCTCCGGTACATAGAGTCCGCCGTCGGCGGCCAGCCCTGCCAGCGTCGCGCCCTCAAAATCGAGGACCGGCGCATTCCCCCTGGTGCTCACATAGCGCATGCGGAGGCGTTAGCCCTCCCGCCGGGAGGGCACAAGCGCGTCAGCCCTTCCGGCGATGGCGAAGTGCCAGTGCATAGATGGCGACCGCGATGGCGGCGAAGGCGAACCACTGCACCGCATAGGCGAGATGGTTGTTCGGCACATCCGCGGGATCGGGTTGGTGGCTGGGTTCAAGGCCGGGTGCGGGCGCTTCGGCCACGATCATCCACACCTTTGCCGCCCGGGCGCCGAAGGCTGCCGCGATGGCGGGCGTGCCGCTCGGCGCTTGTGTCAGCAGGCCCGTGACACGCCCCCCCTGCCAGCTGGGGCGCAGCTTGGGATCGTTGCCCACCCCCATGTCGGCGCGGAACGTCGCCGTGTGCGGACCGGTCCTGCAATGGGCGATGTGACGCCAGCCGGGCGTGCCGTCTCCGGTTCGACCGGCGCTGGCGCTCCAGCCTGTCACTGCCACGCAACGCGCGGCCACGCGGCGGAACAGCAGATCGTCGGTGGGGGCGCGGGGAAGGGGAATGACCTCCTTTCCGGCGTTGGCGGTGAAGCGGGCGATCATCGCCTCCTTCTGGTCCCGCCGGTGGAGTTGCCAAAAGCCGAGGGCGAGCATCGCGGCCACCGCCAGCAGCACCGCTGCGGTGGCGACCGCGGGGAGGCGCCTCATGGCTCGTCGCTCGTCAGCCGGGCCTCACGCGCGGCGTTGCGATATTCCAGCGCGAGCAGCAGCGCCTTGGTGAACCGCAGCGACACCGCGACGCCGCCTAGGGTGAGCGGCAGCCACAGCACCACGTGCAGCCATGTCGGCGGCGAGAAGAGCAGCTCGACCACCACGGCCAGGACCGTCACGAGCGTGCCGATCCCCATCGTCAGGAACACCGTGGGGCCGTCGCCCACGTTGAAGCGAAGGAAGTCGAGCCCGCATCGGGTGCAGCTGGGGGCAAAGGCGATGAAGCCGGCGAACAGCGTCTTCGCCCCGCAGCGCGGGCACAGCCCGCCCGTCGCGGCCGCCAGAGGTTCCGGCGGCGCGCCGGCGAGGCCGGTCACGTCAGCCCGCGTGGACCGGCGCGCCCCAGCCGCCCCAGACGTAGACGGTGACGAACAGGAACAGCCAGACCACGTCGACGAAGTGCCAGTACCAGGCCGCCGCCTCGAAGCCGAAATGCTGGCGGGGCGTGAAGTCGCCCTTGTACACGCGCACCAGGTTCACGATCAGGAAGATGGTGCCGACAAGGACGTGGAAGCCGTGGAAGCCCGTCGCCATGTAGAAGGCGGAGGTGTAGTTGATCGTCCCGAACGGGAACGGCGCATGGGCGTATTCATAGGCCTGGATGCACGAAAACAGCACCCCGAGCACGATCGTCAGCCACAGGCCCTTCTTGACGCCATCGTCTTCGCCGACGCCGAGTAGACCCCATAGCCCGACCCGACGGCCACCGCGCTGACCATGGATCAGCGCATGATGCGCCCAGGTAATGGTCGTGCCCGAGAGCAGCAGGAGGAAGGTGTTGAGGAGCGGAAGCTGGAAGGCGTCGAGGACCTCGATCCCGGCCGGCGGCCACTGGGCGGCGAGCTGCGATGCGGAATCGATCAGCGAGACCCCGTCCTCATGGTTGAACTGGACGGCTGCCGGGAACAGCGCGAAGTCGAACCATGCCCAGAACCAGCCGAGGAAGAACATCACTTCGGAGGCGATGAAGAGCACCATGCCGTAGCGCAGGTGGAGCTGCACGACGGGGGTATGGTCGCCCGCGCGTGCCTCGCGGATCACGTCGGCCCACCACAGGCCCATGCAGCTCAGAACCGCAATCAGGCCGGCGCCGAACACCAGGCCGCCATAGGCCGCATCGCGCATGTACATGATGCCGCCCGCAGCCAGCACCAGTGCGGCGAAGCTGCTCAGCAACGGCCACGGGCTCGGTGGCAGGATATGATAATCGTGGTTCTTGGTTCCGGCCATCGTCGTCCCCATCCTCTCTTGTCCGCAAAGGTCTAGCTTGGCGTTCGAGGGGAATCCACCGGGTAAAACGTATAGGACAGGGTGATGACACGCACGTCGCTGGTGTCGGGATCGCTCGCGAGCTTGGGATCGACGTAGAAGATCACCGGCATGCGCACCTCCTCGCCGGGCTGGAGCGTCTGCTCGGTGAAGCAGAAGCACTGGATCTTCGTGAAATACTTGCCCGCCTGGGCCGGGGTCACGTTGAAGGTGGCGGTGCCGGTGATCGGGCGGTCGGTCAGGTTCTTGGCGGTGAAGAACGCCATGTCGCGCGCGCCGATGTCGATCGTCTCGGCCGTTCGCTCGGGTCGAAAGCGCCACTTGAGGTCGGGTGCCACGTTGCTGTCGAAGCGCACGGTGACCTTGTCGCCGATGCCACCGGGCGCCGCTTCGCCGCGCTGCGTGGTGCCGTTCAGTCCCGTCACCTGGCAGAAGACGCGATAGAGCGGCACGCTCGCCCAGCCGAGCCCGGTCATCGAAACGGCGGCGAGGCCGGCGAGCAGCGCGGTGCGGGCGTTGCGGGTCACATCATCCCCGCCTGAATCTTGACGATGGTGATCGCGAACACGAGCAGCACCAGTGCGCCGAGCAGCCACGCCATCACCTTGGCACGCGATTGCTGGCGGGCACGGACCAGCGCTTCCTCCTCCGGGGTCATGGCAGCAGCCACCGATCGGCGACCAGCGCGCCGAACACGACGAAGAGGTAGAGGATCGAATAGCCGAATAGGCGCTTTTCCGGCTGCATCGTGTCGCCCTCGGGCGCTGTCGTGCGCAGCGCCACGCCTAGCGCGAACCAGCCGAACACCGCGGTCATCGCAACCGACACCACGCCATAGATCGCGCCGGCGAGGCCGAGCGGCCAGGGGGCGATCGCAGCCAGCGCCATCGGGATGGTGTAGAGGCCGATCTGGGTACGGGTCGTGCGTTCGCCGGCCACCACCGGCAGCATCGGCACGCCGGCCGCCGCATAGTCCATGCGGACGAACAGCGCGAGCGCCCAGAAGTGCGGCGGCGTCCACAGGAACACCAGGCTGAACAGCAGCAGCGGAAGGAGCGCGATCTCCCCCGTCGCCGCTGCCCAGCCGATCAGCGGCGGGAAGGCACCGGCCGCACCGCCGATCACGATGTTCTGCGGCGTCCGACGCTTCAGCCAGACGGTGTAGATGAGCACATAGAAGAGGATCGAGACGGTCAGGATTGCGGCGGCCGCCAGGTTGATCGCCAGCCCCATTAGCGCGACCGAGAACACCGCGAGTCCCACCCCGAAATGGAGCGCCGACTGCCGGTCCATGCGGCCGGCGGGAAGCGGACGACCGCGGGTGCGCTTCATGTGCGCGTCCAGGTCCGCTTCATACCACTGGTTGAGCGCACCGGCCGCGCCGGCGCCGAGCGCGATGCACAGGATCGCGGTGAAGCCCAGCACGGGATGAATGCCGACGGGCGCGGCAAGCATGCCGCACAGGCCGGTGAAGACCACCAGGGTCATCACGCGCGGCTTGGTGAGAGCGAGGAAGTCCCGCCAATCAGCGGGCATCGTCAGGGAAACTGCAGTGGTCATGGCCTGCATCCACGTATAGTCCGGCGGACGCCGTGGCGAAAGGGTTGCCGCCACTTCCCGCTGCGATACAGGTGCAGGCATGCGAACTCTTCTAGCCTGCGCGACGGCCGTCGCCGCCATCTCCTCGACTCCGGCGCTCGCCCAGACGACGCAGGACGAGCAGCTCTGGATCAACGTCACGCTGACCGGATCCGCGAAGGACGACCTCCTCTACTTCGTCGAGGCGCAGCCGCGGCTGATGGAGGGATTGTCGGAGATGCGGCAGGCCCTCCTGCGGGGGGCGATCGGCTGGCGGGTGAGCGACCGCGTCAGCATCTACCAGGGCTATGCCTATGTCGCGCAGCCGGTGGAGGGCCCCGCCCCCGATCGCGACGAGCACCGCAGCTTCCAGCAGCTGTCGTGGACGCTGGTGCCAGGCGCGACCGAAGTCTCGGCGCGTACCCGCTTCGAACAGCGCTGGGTGGACGGCTTCAGCGACGCCGGGCTGCGCGTCCGCCAGATGGCCCGCCTGGAGACGCCGATCGCGGGCGGGAAGAAGCCGCTCAAGGCGCTGCTTTCCGCGGAAGCCATGTTTGCGCTCAACGACACCGACTGGGGCGCCCGGGGCGGCTTCGACCAGCTGCGCAGCTTCGTGGGCGTCGAGGTGCCGCTGAAGGGCAAGTCCACCGTAGAGGCGGGGTATCTCAACCAGCTGGTGAACCGCACCGGAGGGGCGACGGCGGTCAACCACGTCGCCTCGGTGAGCCTGTTCGTCCGCCCCTGACCTCGGGCCAGCGGTAAAAGAAAACGCCCCGGGGAGGATGCTCCCCGGGGGCGTTCTTGTTGGCAACGGCCGGCCGGTCAGTCGACCTTGGGCAGCGTCTCGAACTGGTGGTAGGGCGGCGGGGAGGACAGCGTCCACTCCAGCGTCGTCGCGCCTTCACCCCAGGGATTGTCGCCGGCGCGGCGGCCGCTTGCCAGCGACACGACCAGGTTGATCAGGAAAATCACGATACCGGCTGCCATGATCACATAGCCGATCGAGGCGATGTGGTTCCAATAGGCAAAGGCGTCCGGATAGTCCGGGATGCGGCGCGGCATGCCGTTGGCGCCCAGGAAGTGCATCGGGAAGAACAGCACGTTCACGCCGACGAAGAACACCCAGAAGTGCAGCTTGCCGAGCAGCTCGTTGTACATCTTCCCCGACATCTTGGGGAACCAATAGTAGAAGCCGGCGAACAGGGCGAACACCGCGCCCAGCGACAGCACGTAGTGGAAGTGCGCCACGACGTAATAGGTGTCGTGCATATAGTCGTCGACGCCGCCGTTCGCGAGGATCACGCCGGTCACACCGCCCACGGTGAACATGAAGATGAAGCCCAGCGCCCACAGCATCGGGGTGGGGAAGCGCAAGCTGCCGTCCCACATGGTCGCGATCCACGAAAAGATCTTGATGCCGGTCGGCACCGCGATGATCATGGTCGCGGCGGTGAAGTACATCTTGGTGTTCACGCTTAGTCCCGTCGTGAACATGTGGTGCGCCCACACGATGAAGCCGACGGCGCCGATCGCGACCATGGCATAGGCCATGCCGAGATAGCCGAACACCGGCTTGCGGCTGAAGGTCGCGACCACATGGCTGATCATGCCGAAGCCCGGCAGGATCATGATGTAGACCTCCGGATGGCCGAAGAACCAGAACAGGTGCTGGTAGAGCACCGGATCGCCGCCGCCGGCCGGATCGAAGAAGGTGGTGCTGAAATGGCGATCGGTCAGCAGCATGGTGATCGCCGCGGCCAGAACCGGCAGCGACAGCAGCAGCAGGAACGCGGTGACCAGCACCGACCAGGCGAACAGCGGCATCTTGTGCAGCGTCATGCCCGGCGCGCGCATGTTGAAGATGGTGGTGATGAAGTTGATCGCGCCCAGGATCGAGCTGGCGCCCGACAGGTGCAGCGCCAGGATCGCCATGTCGACCGAGGCCGAGGGCTCGCCATAGGTGGAGAGCGGCGCATAGACCGTCCAGCCGGTGCCCGCGCCGCCGAAGAAGGGCGAGGCGAGCAGCAGGATGCCCGAGGGCACCAGCAGCCAGAAGGACACGTTGTTCATGCGCGGGAACGCCATGTCGGGCGCCCCGATCATGATCGGCACGAACCAGTTGCCGAATCCGCCGATCATCGCCGGCATCACCATGAAGAACACCATGATCAGCCCGTGGGCGGTGATCATCACGTTCCAGAGGTGGAGCGATTCGTCGAGACTCTGTTCCGACCCGGCGAGCCAGGTGGCCCAGCTGCCCAGATGTTGGATGCCGGGCTCCGCCAGCTCCCAGCGCATCAGGCCGGAGATCGCGCCGCCGACCACGCCCATGAAGATCGCGAAGATCAGGTAGAGCGTGCCGATGTCCTTGTGGTTGGTGGACAGGAACCAGCGGGCGAAGAAGCCGGGGCGGTGGTCCGCATGATGCTCGTGCGAATGCGGATGGTGCGCCTCGAACGCGGACGGCTGCAGGGCGGTGTCGGTCATGGCTTACTGGTCCACGTTGCCGGCGCCGGCCGGGTTGCCGGTTGCGCCCTGGGTGACGGGAGTGGCGGTTTCGGTCGCGTTGACGGTCGGACCGTCACCGCCCGTGGGCGGCGTCGCCGTGTCGTCGACGCGGTCGGACGACGGCTGCGCCGGGGCCGCTGCGGACGGCTGGGCAGCGCCCGGCATGGTGCCGCCCTTGGCGCGGATCCAGGCCGCGAACTCGGCCGGGGGCACCGCATCGATGGCGATGGGCATATAGGCGTGGCGCGCGCCGCACAGTTCGGAGCATTGGCCGAAATAGACGCCCGGCTCCTTGATGGTGAAGCTGGTCTCGTTCAACCGGCCGGGGATGGCATCGAGCTTCACCCAGAAGGACGGAATGGCCCAGCTGTGGATCACGTCGTTGGCGGTGGTGATCAGGCGGATCGGCACGCCGACCGGCAGCACGATGCGGTTGTCGGTGGCGAGCAGGCGCGGGCCGTCGGCATCGGTGCGATAGCGCTGGCCGGGGGCCACCTGGTCGCGCTCCTTGAGCATGTTGGCCGTGACCGACACGCCGCCGTTGTCCGGATATTCGTAGGTCCAGAACCACTGGTTGCCGATCGCCTTCAGCGTCACGGCGTTGTCGGGCGCAGGCTTGAACTGGTGGGCGAGCAGCCGGATCGAGGGCACGGCGAACACCGCCAGGATCAGCACCGGAACCGCGGTCCACAGGATCTCGATCGTGGTGTTGTGCGAGGTGCGCGACGGATTGGGGTGGGCGGCCGCGCGATAGCGGATCACCACCCACACCAGCAGCGCGAGCACCAACAGCACGATCAGGGTGATGACCGGCATCAGCAGGTTGTTGTGGAAGCGCGCGGCCTCCTCGCCATTTGGCGTGACCTGGTTCTGGATGCCGAGCACGCGCGGGCTCGGCTGGCCCTTGTTTTCGGTCGGGCGAAGCTTCGGGCTGCCGTCCGGGTTGAGCGTGGGGTCGGCGACGGCTCCGGCCGGCTGCGCGGCACCTGCAGTTGCAGGCGGCGTGACGCTGCCGTCGGGCTGAGCTTCTGCGGATCCGGGCGGCGGCGCGCCCACCTGCGGTGCCGCTGCCTGCGTGCCCGCACTCGGCGGCACGGCGGGCGCCGCCGCATGACCGATCCCCGCCAGTGCCAAGCCGGCACCCAGCAAGACCAGCTTCAGTCCGGAAAGCCCCAGTCCAGCCATTCGCATCCCCATCCACCCGTTTTGTCGCGCGGGCTTGCGCATCCGGAGCCCCCGGAAAAAGGCCCAGTTGAGGGGTATAGGCAGCGTTTTGCCGTGCCTCAAGCGCGTACCGGCTCTTTTTGCCGCCCCGATTGCCGCGCCGCACGGCTGCGCCTAGAGAGGGCTCCGACCATGACAGACGACGACATCCTGGCGGAATTCCGCGCGGCCGAGGCCCTGCTGGAAGGGCATTTCATTCTCTCCTCCGGGCGCCACAGCGCACGCTATCTCCAGTGCGCGCGCGTGCTGATGGACCCCCGGCGCGGCGCCCGATTGGCGGACGAACTCGCCGCCCGCCTGCCGAGCGACGTGCGCAGCGCGATCGACGCGGTCGTGTCGCCCGCGATGGGCGGCGTCATCGCGGGCCACGAGATGGGCCGGTCGCTGGGGCGCCCGGCGATGTTCCTGGAGCGGCCGACCGGCACGTTCGAGCTGCGCCGCGGCTTCCGCCTCGATCCGGGCACGCGCGTGCTGATGATGGAGGACGTGGTCACCACCGGCCTTTCCTCACGTGAGGCGATCGCGGCGATTCGCGCCGCGGGCGGCCAGGTTGTTGCTGCTGCGGCACTGGTGGACCGCTCCAACGGTCAGGCGGATCTTGGCGTACCCTTCTATCCGCTCATCCGGCTGGAGGTCCCGAGCTACGAGGCCGATGCCCTGCCGCCGGAACTGGCCGCGATCCCTGCGATCAAGCCGGGGAGCAGGGCTGCGGCGTGACGGGGTCGATCCGCCTCGGCGTCAACATCGACCATGTCGCGACCGTCCGGAACGCGCGCGGCAGCGGCTATCCCGATCCGGTGCGCGCCGCGCTTCTGGCGGCAGAAGCCGGCGCCCAGGGCATCACCGCGCATCTGCGCGAGGATCGCCGCCACATCACCGACGCCGACATCGCGCGCCTCTCCGCCGAGCTGCCGGTGCCGCTGAACCTGGAAATGGCCGCGACCGAAGAGATGCTCGGCATCGCGCTGCGCCATCGTCCCCATGCCGCATGCATCGTCCCCGAGAAGCGCGAGGAACGCACCACCGAAGGCGGGTTGGACGCCGCGGGCCAGTTCGATCTCCTGGCGCCCATGGTCGCGACGCTGCGGGATGCCGGGATCCGCGTGTCGCTGTTCATCGAGCCCGAGGCGGCGCAGATCGACGCCGCGGTCCGGCTGGGTGCACCGGTCGTCGAGCTTCACACCGGCCGCTACGCCGAGCTGGACGAGGCCGCCCGCGAAGCGGAGCTCAAGCGGCTCGCCGACGCCGCGGCGCTGGCCGCCAAGAACGGCATCGAGGTGCATGCCGGCCACGGGCTGACCTTCGACAATGTCGTCCCGATCGCCGCGATCCCCCAGCTACGCGAACTCAACATCGGGCATTTCCTGATCGGCGAGGCGATCTTCGACGGTCTTGCGCCGGTGGTCGCGCGGATGCGCGCGCTGATGGACGCCGCGCGGTGATCGTCGGGCTCGGCTCCGACCTCTGCAACATCGAGCGCATCCAGAATTCGCTCGACCGGTTCGGCGAGCGGTTCATCCAGCGCGTCTTCACCAACGTGGAGCAGGCCAAGGCCGCACGCCGGCCCTTCACCCGCGCGGGCACCTTCGCCAAGCGCTTCGCCGCCAAGGAGGCGTTCTCCAAGGCGGTCGGCACCGGCTTCAACCGCGGCGTGTTCATGCGCGACATCGGCGTGGTCAACGCGCCTTCGGGCGCACCGACGCTGGCGCTTTCGGGTGGAGCCAAGGCGGCGCTCGATGCGTTGATCCCGCCGGGGCACGTCCCCAAGATTCACCTGACGCTCACCGACGACCATCCCTGGGCGCAGGCGTTCGTTATCATCGAGGCGCTGCCCGGCGCCCAGCAGGAAGTCCGATGACCGGAGAGGACCTGGCGCTGCCGTCCGAAACCCACCAGCCGTCCCGAACGACGCGCCGACCCACCGACTGGGGAGCGGAGATCCGCAACCTGCTAGTGCTGATCCTGGCGGTGCTCGGCTTTCACAGCCTGATCGCCAAGCCTTTCTACATCCCGTCGGAATCGATGATGCCGGGGCTGCTGGTCGGCGATCGCCTAGTGGTGACCAAATACCCCTATGGCTATTCGTTCGTCACCCCCGCCTTCCACCTGCTGCCCTTTTTCCACGGCCGGCTGTTCGGCAGCCTGCCCGAGCGCGGCGACGTCGTGATCGTGACGCCGCCGGGCACCAAGACCGACTATATCAAGCGGGTGATCGGCCTGCCGGGGGACCGGGTGCAGGTGTCGGGCGGCATGCTCTACCTCAACGGCAAGCCGGTCGAGCGGCGTGCGGTCGGCGACCGGATGATCCCGATCGACGCCAACACCCATTGCCCGGCCTGGCAATATCCGGGAGCACAGGTGCGGGGTGCTGCGGGGGAAGCATTCTGCCGTCTGCCGATCTATCGCGAGACGCTGCCTAACGGGCGCTCCTATGACACGATCGACGCGGTACAGGGCTCCATCGGCGACAATTTCGGGCCGATCACCGTACCTGCCGACCATGTCTTCCTGATGGGGGACAATCGCGACAACAGCGCCGACAGCCGCTTCCCGCTGGCTGAGCAGGGGCTGGGCGGCCCGGTACCCTGGGAGAATATCGGCGGTCGCGCCGAGTTCATCACCTTCTCGCTCGACGGGACGACGAGCCTGAACCCCTTGACCTGGTGGTCGTCGCTGCGCGGTGGCCGTGCAGGGACCTCGCTGCATCCGGAACGCGCCCAATGAGCAAGTACGAGCGGGTGGAGGTCGAGCGCGCGCCCGGCCCGAACGAACTGCGCGATCCGCTGGTGCGGGCGGAGCTGCGCCGCGCCTCCGTCTGGTTCGGCCTGGCGATCGCCGCCGGCCTGGTGGTGCTGCTGATCCAGCCGCTGCTCATCATCTTCGGCGGGCTGGTGTTCGCCGCAATGCTGGACGGCGGCGTGCGGCTGCTCGGGCGGGTGCTGCCGATCGGGCGCGGGCTGCGGCTGATGATCGTCGTGCTGCTGGCCCTCGCCTTCATTCTCGGCACCTTCTATCTCACCGGCGTGCAGATCGCTGCCCAGGCGGAGCAGTTGCGCTCCACGCTGGAGGTTCAGGGTAATCGCCTGATCGCCTGGGCCAACGGCATGGGGCTGATGCCCGGGCGCGCGGACCTGAGCGGACTCGCGCAACAGGCGATGGGATCCGTCGGACGGCTCACCTCCGCGGTGGGCACGGTGTTCGGCGCGTTCACCAGCCTGTTCATGATCATGGTCATCGGGCTGTTCGTGGCGATGGAGCCGCGCATCTACGACCGCGGCCTTCAGTGGATGGTGCCGGTCGGCAATCGTGCCGAGTTCGCCGTCACCATCAATCGCATGGCCACGACCATGCGCCGGCTGCTGGCGGGCCGGCTGGCCGGAATGCTGTTCGAAGGCGCGCTCACCTGGTTGCTGCTGTGGATCGCGGGCGTGCCGATGGCGCTGCTGCTGGGCATCATCACGGGCTTGCTCGCCTTCATCCCCAACATCGGCGCGTTCATCAGCGGTGTGCTGATGGTTGCGGTGGGTTTCAGCGCCGGGGTCGACACCGGGCTGTGGGCGATCGTGATCTATTTCGTGGTGCAGACCTTTGACGGCTATGTGCTGCTGCCGATCGTGGCCCGCCGCACGGTAGACCTGCCCCCGGCGCTCACGCTGTCGTCCCAGATCCTGGCATCGACGCTGTTCGGCATCCTGGGTCTGGCACTAGCCGATCCGATGGTGGCGATGATCAAGGTTGCGCTGGAGCGCGAGTCGGAGCGCGCCGCCAACGCGGGCGTCCGGATGAACGACGAGGACGAAGACGAAGCGCCAGCACGGGCTTGAGGCTAAAAAAGGGGAGGCGACGGATGCGCCTCCCCATCCGGTCAGATCCTGGTCGGGTAGATCGGCTGGATGTCGACCGGGATCGCATCCATGGTGCCGACGACCTTCTGCGCATCGGCATCGAGTTGCTGCCAGCGCGACAGCATCGCCTTGGCACCGGCATAGTCGCCATTGCCCTGCACCACGATCATGTCGCGCAGCAGGTCGCGCACCCCGGCCTCCATCTTTGCGTGGTCGATCCGGAAGCGGCCGGCACTCGCGTCCCAGGCGAAGGCGCCCTTGTCGCGCAGGTAGCCGTACTGCATCGCGGCCCCACGGCCATGCGCCTCGGCCGTGCCGAAGCGCATCGCGCGGAACACGCCCGCCAGATAGGTCGAGAACAGCTGCGGCTTCTCCGCGACCGGCAGCTCGCCCTTGTTCATCATGAACAGGATGTTCCAGACCCCCATGACGTCGGCCTTGGCCTCTTCCAGCGCGGAGGCCTGTTCCTTCAGCTCCTCGTTCACGCTGGTCTTGCGGCCGTTCAGCGTGATGTTGCCCGGCCCCAGGCTGTGCGACAGCTCGTGGAACAGGGTCTCCAGCTGCATGTACTTCTTGGCGACCAGCCCCGCCTGATCCGGCACCAGCACCAGCGGCGCCATCGGCGCCAGGATCCGGTCGTACTTGGCGCCCAGCACGTTGGAGAGGATCACCTTCTTCGCGCCCTTCGCCTCGCGCACACGCTCGTCGTTGGGCAGGTTGAAGGCGATGGTGCGGCCGCCATGTTCGTTGTCGCCGCCACCGCGCACCTGCTCGGCCACGGCGATCGGCGATTCAAAGCCGCGGGTGAAATTCTTGTAGCGTGCGTCGACCGGCAGGTTTGCTTCCATGTCGCGCAGGTAGTGCTTGTACTTGTCGAGCGCGGCGGACTCCGCCGGGTCCTTGATCGTCACGAAGCTCTCGAACGCTGCCTTGGCGCCATAGAGCCGGTCGGTGTAGACCTCGTACGGCCCAATCGCGACTTCGATCGGCGTGTCCTTCAGGTCCATCCAGGCGAGCTCCGACTCGAAATAGTCGTCGGTGCGGAATGCCTTCGCACGCAGTGTCAGGAAACGCTTGAGGCTTGGGTTCGTGGTGACAGCGGCCGCTTGCTCGAGCAGCTTGGCCGCCGGCTGCAACCATTCGGCATACTCCACCGAGTAGGGCACCGCCTTCAGCTTGGTACCGTCACGGCGGACCACCGTGTAGAGGCTGGTGAGCGCCGCCTTCTCCGTTGGGTGACCGGCGACATAGGCGTCGAACTCCTCGCGGGTGAGGTCCTCGGGATAGAAACCGGCACCCTCCGGCATCGGCTGGTCCCCCCAAAAGGGGCGCAACTCGGCGAAGTCGTCCCAGGGACCCAGGTTGGCGTCGAACCAGTCGAGGATCAGCGGCTGATCCGCCCGGCGCATGCGCGAAATCACGAGCCGCGTCTCCGGGTTGTGGACCGAGCGCTGGCGCAGATAGATCGGCGTCATGAGGTCGGATGCCTGGATCAGCAGGTTCACCACCTGGCGCTCCTCGGCAGAGAGAAAGCCGGTGTCGGGCGCAATGTCGACCCGCGCGATCTTGGCGCGCTGGGCCTCCACCGAATAGCCGTCGTCCTCGGTCGTGGACGGGATGGGCTTCAACGCTGTCGCGGACTGCGGGGAAACGCTCTGGGCCTGCGTGCAGGCGGTGGTGGCAAGCAGGGCAACGAGAAGCGGAAGACGCATAACAAACAACCTTGGTGGTGGAGTCCAGGAGATCAGGCGGCGAGGCTCTTGCTCACCTGCTCGAGCATGTCCTTGGACAAACCCGGCGAGGCGAGGATTTGCTCCAGCGCGGCGCGCATCGCCTGCTGCCGGGCAGGATCGAAGCGGCGCCAGCGGCCGAGCGGCGGCATCATCTTGGCCGCGGTCTGCGGGTTCAGCCGATCGAGCGCGATCAGCTGCTGCACGAAGAAGCGGTAGCCGCGGCCGTCGGCTGCATGGAAGGCGCGCTGGTTGACCCCGAACGCGCCGACCAGCGCGCGCGCCCGGTTCGGGTTGGCCAGGGTGAAGTCGCGGTGGCCGGCAAGCTCCACCACCCGTTCGGGCGTATCGTCGCGGGTCGACAGCGCCTGGGTCGAGAACCACTTGTCCAGCACCAGCGGATTGTCCCGGTAGCGATTGTAGAAGATGTCGAGCGCGGCGACCCGCTGGTCCCAGGGACCGTTCACCAGCGTCATCAGCGCGCCCTGGCGGTCGGTCATGTTGTCGGCATGCTCGAACTGGGCGAAGGCGAGCTCGCCGATGTCGGGGGCACCCGAGGCGGCGAGATAGCCGAGCGCGACCGTCTTCAGGCGGCGCTTTCCCTTGGCCTCCGGCGAATATTCGAACGCACCGCCGCGCGTATCCTCATAAGCTTGGCGCCAGTCGCGTTCGAGGGCGCGGCCGATGTCGCGGCGCAGGGCTTCCCGCGCGCGGAAGATTGCGTCCGGGTCCACGATCGGGAGCTGGTCGCCGATGAAGTTGTCGGAAGGGAGCAGCACCGCCTCTGCGACGAAGGCGCGGTCGAGCTCCGGGTTGCGCAGCGTCTCGCGCACGGCATCCACCACCGCGCCGTGGTCGCCGCGCCCGCTCGCCACCGACGCGACCAGCGTGTCCAGCATCAGCTGCTGCATCGCCTCATAGCGGGCGAAGGGATCGTCGTCGTGGGCGGAAAGGAAGGCGAGGTCTGCAGGCGTTCGGTTGGTATCGACGATCACCGGCGCGGAAAAGCCGCGGTTGATCGACAGCACCGGCCGCTCGGTGACCGCCTCGAAGCGCAGCGTCGCCTCCGCGTCGGACAGCAACACCAGCTGTTCGTCGCCCAGCGGCCGGCCGGTGTTGCCGCCGAACAGCCGCAGCTTGAGCGGCAGCACCATCGGCTGCTTGTCCGGCTGGCCGGGGGTGGGTGGAACCATCTGCGCGAGGTGCAGCGTCGCGGTGCCGCCGCCCGGCTCGTGTTCCAGCGTGGCGGTGACCCGCGGCGTCCCGGCCTGCGCATACCAGAGGCGGAATTGCGCGAGGTCCACCCCGTTCGCCTCCTCCATGGAGGCGACGAAGTCCTCGCAGGTGGCGGCCGTGCCGTCGAAGCGGTCGAAATAGAGATCGGTGCCGGCGCGGAACCGCTGCGGCCCCAGCATGGTGTGGAGCATCCGCACCACTTCCGCGCCCTTGTTGTAGATGGTGGCGGTGTAGAAGTTGGAAATCTCCAGATAGCTGTCCGGGCGGATCGGGTGCGCGAGCGGCCCTGCGTCCTCCGGGAACTGGGCGGCGCGCAAGCTCCGCACGTCCTCGATCCGCTTTACCGCGGCCGAGCCCTGGTCCGCCGAGAAGCCCTGGTCGCGAAACACGGTGAAGCCTTCCTTCAAGGAAAGCTGGAACCAGTCGCGGCAGGTGACGCGGTTGCCCGACCAATTGTGGAAATACTCGTGCGCCACGACGGCGGCGACCGCGTCATAGTCGTGGTCGGTCGCGGTGTCCGGATCGGCCAGGATGTAGCGCGAGTTGAAGATGTTGAGGCCTTTGTTCTCCATCGCGCCGAAATTGAAGTCGTCGACGGCGACGATGTTGAACACGTCCAGGTCGTATTCGCGGCCATAGACGCGCTCATCCCAGGCCATCGACGTCTTGAGCGCGTCAAGCGCGTGATCGGTCTTCGCGAGGTCCTTTTCCCGCACCCAGATGGCGAGCTGCACCTCCCGTCCGCTGCCGGTCACGAAGGTGGCGCGGTTGGCGACCAGGTCGCCCGCGACCAGCGCGAAGAGGTAGGAGGGCTTGGGGAAGGGATCGTGCCACTCGGCCCAGTGGCGGCCGTCTTCCAGGTCACCGTGCGCGATCGGATCGCCGTTCGCGAGCAGCACGGGAAAGCGCGCCTTGTCCGCGGTCATCCGCACCGAATAGCGCGCGAGCACGTCGGGCCGGTCGGGGAAGAAGGTGATGCGGCGGAAGCCCTCCGCCTCGCACTGGGTGCACAGGTTCCCGCCCGAGGCATAGAGCCCCATCAGCTGGGTGTTGCGTTCCGGCGCGATCGCCACTTCGGTGTCGACGACATGGGCGTCGCCGTCGAGGTCGATCACGAGCGCGTCGCCGTCCATGCGCCAGCGGTCGTTGCTGCTGGCCACCCCGTCGATCCCCACCGACAGCGGCTGGAGCCCGTCGCCGTCGAGGCGCAGCGGCCGGCCGTGGCCGCCGTTGCGCGTCACGTGCAGCTTCGCGCGCACCACGGTGCGGGCCGGATCGAGGTCGAAGCCGAGCGCGATCTCCGACACCCGCCAATCCGGCGCGCGATAGTCGCTGCGCAGGATCGGCGCTGGAGGCTGGTCGGGGGAACGGAGTGCGTCGGCCATCGGAAAACCCTTGCGGAGCGGTCGGGGCCTGGGTGCGCGCGTGATTGCGTCGCACCGCGGCCCGCTGCATAGCCGACCCATATGCCCTCGACGCCAAGGATTCCAATGCTGCGTACCGTCCTGCCGCTCGTCGCCCTCGTCGCCACCGCTCCGATCGCATCCCCGGTCCTGGCCCAGAAGGCCAAGCCTGCGCCGGCCGCGCAGCCCGTCGCCGACGTCGCCCAGCGCAATGCGGCGGCGAACGCGCCGCTGCCCGCGGACCAGGCGGCGATGAAGGCGCATGTGCTGTTCCTCGCCTCCGACGCGATGCGCGGGCGCGAGGCGGGCTCCCCGGAATATGACATCGCCGCCAACTACGTGGCCTCGCAATTCTATGCGGCCGGGCTGCGGCCGGCGGGGGACCAGGGCAGCTACCTGCAGAAGGTGCCGCTGCTGAGCTACAAGCCGGCCGATAAGGGCGGGGTGGCGATCGGCGGCGAGCCGCTGGTCTTCGGGGAGGACTATATTCCTGCCGGCAATCCCGCGACGCCGCAGCTGGTAGTGGACGCACCGGTGGTGTTCGTCGGCTACGGCCTGGTCGCGCCGAGCATCGGTCGCGACGATTATTCGGGCGTGGACGTGAAGGGCAAGATCGTGGCCATCGTGCCGGGAACGCCCGATGGCCTGAACGGAGAGGAGCGCGCTCACTTCGGCAGCCCTGCCACCAAGGCCGCGATCGCCATGTCCAAGGGCGCGGTGGGGATCGTCACGCTGGAGACGCCGGAGGCGGCCAAGCAGCGGCCCTTCGCCAAGCTGGCCGAAAGCTGGAACCAGCCTCGCGTCACCTGGGTGAACCGCAACGGGATCGCCAACGTTCCCGCGCCTTCCACGCCGACGCTGGGCATGCTCAGCCAGGCCGCGACCGCCAAGCTGTTCGCGGGCGCCTCGACCAATTGGGAACAGGCCGCGGCTGCGCTGAAGGGTCCGGAGCGGTTCGAGCCCGTCGCGTTGCACAAGAACCTGTCCGTGCGGATGAGCACCACCAGCACGCCCTTCACCAGCTACAATGTCGCGGGCCTGCTGGTCGGGAGCGATCCGCAGGTCGGGGGCGAAGTGGTGGTGCTGACCGCGCACCTCGACCATGTCGGCGTCGGCACCGCGGTGAAGGGCGACAGCATCTATAACGGCGCGATGGACAATGCCGTCGGCGTGGCCTCGCTGATCGAGGAGGCGAAGCGGTTCCAGACCTCCGGGCAGCCGCCGCGTCGCAGCGTGCTGTTCCTCGCCGTCACCGCGGAGGAGAAGGGGCTGGTCGGTTCCGATTATTTCGCGAACAATCCGACCCTCGCGAAGTCCGCGCTGGTGGCCAACGTCAACCTCGACATGCCGATCATCACCTACAAGTTCACCGACGTGATCGCGTTCGGGGCGGATCGTTCGACGCTTGGCCCGATCGTGCGGCGGGCGGCGGCGCAGGCGGGGGCGAGCTTCTCACCAGATCCCATGCCGGAGCAGGGCCTGTTCGTGCGCTCCGACCATTATCGCTTCGTGCAGCAGGGCATCCCCTCGGTCTTCCTGTGGCCGGGCGAGGCCGGCGCGGGCAAGGCTGCGGTCGAGAAGTTCTTTGCCGAGCATTACCACCAGCCCTCCGACGAAGTGGTGCAGGATCCCGCGATCGACTGGGAATCCGGCGCCCGGTTCATCAAGGTGAACTACCAGATCGCCCGCGACATCGCCGATGCGCCCGAACGGCCGGTCTGGAACCGGGGCGACTTCTTCGGGACGCTTTACGGCGGCATCGGCGCGGTGGAGCCCGTCGAGGCGCCCAAGGAAGATGCTCCCAAAGGACGCACTAACCTGCGACAATCGGTTACAAAGTAGCGATTGCCAGCCCGCCGAGGCGGGGGCTAACAAGGCGCCCGTCCCTGCCCAGCGCCTCGGCGGACGGCCAGCGATGCCCAGAGCGCTAGCTCCGGGTTTGCGTCCGGCTGCTCCGTGCGGGGCCGCCCGTATCCCCGGCGCGTAGCCGCGGCCCTGGCCGTGGTGGCGTGCAACGACCAGGCTTTCGCTATGCACCCGGCTTTTCCTCGCGCGACCCTCTCCATGCTTGCGGCGGCTCTGCTGCTTGCCGGCTGCTCGCATGAGGAAGCGCAGGAAAAGGGTGGCGGGCGCGGCGGCGCGCGCGGGCCGGCCCAGGTCGGCTTCGTCGTGGTTCAGCCGACCAGCGTCGCCCAGACGGTGGAGCTGAACGCACGCGTCACCGCCTATGAGCAATCCGAGGTGCGGCCCCAGGTCGCGGGCGTGATCCGCCGCCGGTTCTTCACCGAAGGCTCGATCGTGCGGCGGGGGCAGACGCTCTACGAGATCGACCCCCGCATCTACAGCGCCGCGGTTTCGGAAGCGCAGGCGAACCTTCAGAGCGCCCGTGCCAATGCCGAGGCGACGCGCGTCAATGCCGAGCGGCTGCGCCCGCTGGCGCAGATGGAAGCGGTGTCGCAGCAGGAATATACCAATGCGGCCGCGGCGTCCCGGCAGGCCCAGGCCTCGGTCGCGCAGACGCAGGCGCAGCTGGAGACGGCGCGGATCAACCTGCGCTTCACCAGTGTGCCGGCGCCGATCACTGGCCGCATCGGCCGGTCGCTTGCCACCGTCGGCGCGCTGGTGACGGCGAACCAGACCGAACCGCTGGCCGTGATCCAGCGGCTCGACCCCATCTATGTCGACATCCAGCAGTCGAGCGCCGACCTGCTGGCGCTGCGCCGCGCCCTGTCGCGCGACGGCGTCGCTCCGGGTCGCGCTGCGGTTCGGCTGAAGCTGGAGGACGGCAGCGACTATGGGCTGACCGGCACCGTCGAGTTCGCCGAGTCGATCGTCGATCCCAGCACCGGCACGGTGACGCTGCGCGCGCGCTTCGCCAATCCCAACGGCCTGCTGCTGCCGGGCATGTTCGCGCGGGCGGTGTTCGCGCAGTCGATCAACAGCCGCGCCTTCCTGGTGCCGCAGCCGGCGATCAGCCGCAGCCCCGCGGGCGAGGCGACGCTGTTCGTCGTCTGCCCCGGCAACAAGGCGGTGCAGCGCAAGGTGGTCGCAAACCTGACCCAGGGCACCAACTGGGTCGTGACCCAGGGCCTCCAGCCCGGCGACAAGGTGATCGTCCAGGGTACCGGCAACCTGCGCCCGAACGCGCCGATCCAGCCGGTGCCCGCCAACTCGCCCCAGCGCGTGGCGCCGCCGCAAGGCGGGCAGGGCGGGCAGGGCGGCCAGTCCGGTGCGGCTTCCCCCGCCAAGGGGGGCTGAGCCGCCATGTCCAAGATCTTCATCGATCGCCCGATCTTTGCATGGGTGATCGCGATCATCATCATGCTGGCCGGCGTGGGCGCGATCTTCAGCCTGCCGATCGCGCAATATCCGGACGTGGCGCCGCCGCAGGTCAACATCCGCGCGACCTATCCGGGCGCCAATGCGCAGACGATCCAGAACAGCGTCACCCAGATCATCGAGCAGCAGCTGACCGGCATCGACGGGCTGCTCTACTTCAGCTCGCAGTCCAGTTCGCGCGGGCAGGTGACGATCAGCGCGACGTTCGCCAAGGGCATCGACCCCGATATCGCCCAGGTGCAGGTCCAGAACCAGGTGCAGCAGGCGCTCTCGCGGCTGCCGCAGCAGGTGCAGCAGCAGGGCTTGCGGGTCACCAAGTCGAACCCCGACTTCCTGATGATCGTCGGCGTCTATGACGAGACCGACCGCAGCACCAACGGGGACGTTTCCGACTATCTGGAATCCAACCTCGTCGAGCCGCTCGGCCGCGTCGAGGGCGTGGGCGAAACCAACGTGTTCGGATCGCAATATGCGATGCGCATCTGGCTCGATCCCGCCAAGCTCGCCAGCTTCAACCTGGTCCCGAGCGACGTCATCACCGCCATCCAGAACCAGAACACCGAAGTCGCGGCCGGCGAGCTGGGCGGCCAGCCGCAGCCCAACACGCAGTTGCTGAACGCCACGGTGACGGCGCAGGCGCGCCTCCAGACGCCCGAGCAGTTCCGTGCCATCGTCCTCAAGAGCCAGAGCAGCGGCGCGACCGTCCGGCTGGGCGACGTGGCACGCGTGGAGCTGGGGCAGGAGAACTACAGCGCACTCAGCCGCGTGAACGGTCACCCGGGCGCGGGCGTGGCGATCTCGCTGGCGCCGGGAGCCGATGCGCTCAAGACGGCGCGGCTGGTAAAGGCAGAGGTGGCGCGGTTCGCCAAGGGCTTCCCGCCCGGATACGCCTACGACTATGCCAACGACACGACCGCCTTCATCCAGCTGTCGATCGAGGAAGTCGTCAAGACGCTGATCGAGGCGGTGATCCTGGTCGTCATCGTCATGTTCGTGTTCCTGCAGAGCTGGCGCGCGACGCTGATCCCGACCATCGCCGTTCCGGTCGTGCTGCTGGGGACGTTCGCGGTCTTCTATCTCGCCGGCTTCTCGATCAACACGCTGACGCTGTTCGGGCTGGTGCTGGCGATCGGCCTCCTGGTCGACGACGCGATCGTGGTGGTGGAAAACGTCGAGCGCCTGCTCGAGGAAAATCCCGACATGACGCCGTACGAGGCGACCATCGAGTCGATGAAGGAGATCCAGGTCGCGCTGATCGCGATCGGCATCGTCCTGTCGGCGGTGTTCCTGCCGATGGCGTTCTTCGGCGGCTCGACGGGCGTGATCTATCGCCAGTTCTCGGTGACCATCGTCGCAGCCATGGTGCTGTCGGTGCTGGTGGCGCTGATCCTGTCGCCGGCGCTCACCGCCACGTTGCTCAAGCAGAAGCCCCGCGACGCGGACGGCGCGCATATCCGCGAGGGCTGGTTTGCGAACCGTTTCCCTGGCGTGGTCCGCTTCGGCGACCGTGCCCGCGATGGCTTCAACACGCGCTTCGACCGGATGATCGACCGCTACGAGGGCGGGGTGAAGCGGGTCATCAACCGCAAATGGCTGTTCCTCTTGATCTACGCCGGCGTGCTCGCGCTGCTGGTGCTGCTGTTCGTGCGCCTGCCGACCAGCTTCCTGCCGACCGAGGACCAGGGCGCGGCGCTGGTCCGCTACCAGCTGCCCGCGGGCGCCACGCGCGGCCGTACCGAGGCGGTGCAGCGCGCGGTCGAGGACTATCTGCTCAAGCATGAGGGCAAGAACGTCCGCACGCTGCTGACCGTCAGCGGCGGCGGCAGCGGTGCCGCCGGCCAGAACACCGGCCAGGGCTTCATGAACTTCGTCGACTGGTCGGAGCGGGAGGGCAAGGAGAACAGCGCTGACGCGATCGTCGCGCGGGCGGCTGCCGCCTTCCGCGGCCTGCGCGACGCGCAGGTCTATGCGCTGATCCCTCCCGCGATCCGCGGTCTCGGCCAGTCGAGCGGCTTCACCATGGAGCTCCAGAACACCAGCGGCATGACGGCGGAGAAGTTCGCCGAGGCGCGTGACAAGCTGCTCGCCGCGGCCAATGCCGACGACAAGCTGACCGGCGTTCGCCTCACGGAGCTTCCCGACGTGGCGACGTTGCAGGTCGACCTCGATCAGCAGAAGCTCTCGGCGCTCGGCCTGTCCCAGAGCGACGTCAACACGACGCTGTCCACCGCCTGGGGCGGCCGCTACGTCAACGACTTCATTGACCGTGGCCGGGTGAAGCGCGTCTATGTCCAGGGCGATGCCCCCTACCGGGCGGCGCCCTCCGACTTGAGCCAGTGGTTCGTGCGGACGTCCGACGGCACCATGGCGCCCTTCTCGTCGTTCGCGCGGACTTCCTGGAGCACGGCGCCAACGACATTGTCGCGGTTCCAGGGCGTGCCCTCCTATGAGTTCCAGGGCGATGCGGCGCCGGGCACCAGCTCCGGCGAGGCGATGGAGCGGATCGCGGCGCTCGCGGCCGAGATCCCGGGCGTCGGCGTCGCCTGGGCCGGCCTATCGTTCCAGGAGCGGCTGTCGTCCGGCCAGGCGCCGCTGCTCTATGGGCTGTCGCTGCTGGTAGTGTTCCTGTGCCTGGCCGCGCTCTACGAGAGCTGGTCGATCCCGATCGCGGTGCTGCTGGTGATCCCGCTCGGCCTGATCGGCGCCGTGTTCTTCGTGACGCTGCGCGGGCTGGAGAACGACGTGTATCTTCAGATCGGCCTGCTCACGACCATGGGGCTGGCGGCCAAGAACGCGATCCTGATGATCGAGTTCGCCGAACAGGCGGAGCGCAAGGGCGCGCGCGTGATCGACGCCGCGCTGGAGGCGGCCCGCATCCGTCTGCGCCCGATCCTGATGACCAGCCTTGCCTTCATCTTCGGCGTGCTGCCGCTGGCGCTCTCCACGGGCGCCGGTGCCAACAGCCGCATCGCGATCGGCACCTCGGTGATCGGCGGCATGCTGACGGCCACGATCCTCGCCATCTTCTACATCCCGCTGTTCTTCGTGCTGGTGCGCCGCGGCGTCCGCGACGGTCTTGCCAAGCTCCGCGGCAGGCCGACCGGTCATCAGCCCAAGGATCTGCCCAAGGAGGAGCCCGCGGCATGAACGCCCGGCTGACCGCCCTGCTGCCGCTGCTGCTGGCAGGCTGTTCGATGGCGCCCGAGGACGTCCGCCCGCCGTCGCCGGTGCCGGCGTCCTGGCCGGTAGGCGATGCCTATCTGCGCCAGACCGAGGCGAGCTTGCCGGTGGTGAGCTATCGCGACGTGTTCGTGGATCCGCGTCTCCAGACGTTGATAGATCAGGCGCTGGTCAACAATCGCGACCTGCGCGTCGCTGCCGCAAACATTGTGGCGGCACGCGCGCAGTACCGTATCCAGCGTTCGGAGCTGTTCCCGCAGATCGACGCGTCTGCAAGCTACACCCGGTCCCGCAGCGGCGGACGGTCGTTCACTGGGGGCAACGGTGCTGTTCCCGGCGACGGCACCGACGGTGGCAACGCGGGCGGCAACCAGGGCGGCAGCGGCGCGACGACGATCGACCGCTTCGGCGCGGATCTGGGGGTCACCTCGTTCGAGATCGACCTGTTCGGACGCATCCGCTCGCTGACTCGCGCGCAGCAGAACCAGTATTTCGCCACCGAGGCCGCCGCCCGTGCGACGCGGCTGACGCTCGTCGCCGACATCGCGGACGCCTGGCTCACCTATGCCGCGGACACGAGCCTGCTGCGCATCGCCGAGCAGACGGCGGCCAGTGCGGAGCGCAGCGTGACGCTCACCCGAGCACGGCTCCGGGGCGGGGTCGCGCCCCGCACCGATCTGCGCCAGGCCGAACAGATCCTCACCGCCGCCCAGGCGGACGTCGCGGAGCAGCGTACCCAGCTGGCGCAGGACGTGAATGCGCTACAGCTGCTGGTCGGTGCGCCGTTCGACCGCGCCCTGTTGCCGCAAAGCATCGAGCAGGCGGCGCCTGCCGTCCGGGCGCTTCCCGCAGGCGTCGACTCCGGCGTGCTGCTGCGCCGGCCTGACGTGGTGCAGGCGGAATACCAACTGCGCGCAGCCAATGCCGAAATCGGCGCGGCGCGCGCTGCGCTGTTCCCGCGCATCTCGCTGACGGCGGTGCTGGGGCTCGCCAGCAATGCGCTGGGTTCGTTGTTCGACAATGGCGCCTTCACCTATTCGGCGGGGCCCTCGGTCGCCTATCCGATCTTCCAGGCGGGGGCCGCCCGTGCGAACGTCCGGCTGACGGAGGCGCAGCGCGAGGGCTTGCTCGCGGAGTATGAGCGGACCATCCAGATCGCCTTCCGCGAAGTGTCCGACGCACTCGCCCGGCAAGGGACGATCGGTGAGCAGCTGCGCGCCACGGAGGCGCAAACCGCGGCCGCCGAGGACACCTTCACCCTGACCGAGGCGCGCTATCGCGGGGGAATCGACACCTTCCTCGCGAGCCTCGACGCGCAGCGATCGCTCTACCAGTCGCAGCGCACCCTGGTGCAGACCCGGCTGGTGGCGGCGAGCAACCGCGTCACCCTCTACCGTACGCTCGGCGGCGACACGCTGCTGGAGGCGACGGACCAGGGACCGATCCCGGCCACACCCGCCGACTGAACGGAACTCTCGCCGTCCGCACTGGTTCGGAAAAAGAGAGATTCCGAGGAGACGGACCATGAGCGACAAGCAGCCGATGCAGGCCGCCGGCAAGGGCGTGGCAGAGGGCCGGGACGGCGTCGATCAGGAGCGGGTCAACGGCCGCAATGCCGGAGGCGAGAGCGGCGGCGGCGCCTATCCCAATCCCCACACGGGCAAGGACGAGAAGCAGAGCGGCTTCATGGGCCATGGCGGCCAGACCGACATCGACTATCGCGGCACGGGACAGGGCAGCGAGGGCGAAGGCAAGACCGGCGCCAACCCCAATGCGGGAACCGGTTCGAACACCGACTGACAGGCGGGCCGAGACCAAAAGGCTCGACGTTGAACCCACCGTCTGCCCTGAGTGGCCGTTGCGCGAAATCGAAATGGCGTATCGAAGGAACGCCGCGTGTGCTTCGATCCGGGGCTTGGACAGGCTCGGCCCCTACTGAGCACGGGCCTTTCTGCTTGGTGGCGTCGCGATTCCGCCTATCCGCGCACGATCGGGTGCCGCTCGCGCAGGTCGTCCGCGACCCGCTCCACCGCCTCGACCGCGGCGGCGTTGCCGGACGGGTGGATCGACCAGTTGCAGTGCGCGTGCGTCTCGAGGCTGTGGACGGTGACCTGGCCGATCACCAGCCGCCAGTGCCGGCGCGTGCCACCCGCATCGCGCACCAAGGTCGTGACGAACAGGTCCAGCAGGTCGGCAGCGGTCATCCCTGCGTTCCCAGCCGCAGGTAGCGGAAGTACCAGACCTCATGCCCCTGGCGCCGTGCCTTGCGCTCGTAGCGCGTCTCGGGCCAGTCGGCGGGACGGGTGAGGAAGTCCTGCGCCGTCTCGGCAGCCCAAGCGAAGTCGCGGCGCCCGCGCATCACCATCATCGACCAGCGGCAATAGGTCGGATCGTCGGTGCCGAGGCGGAACTCGCCGCCGGGCTTGAGCTTGGCGGCGATCATGTCGAGCGGCCCGTCGTTGACCATGCGCCGCTTGGCATGGCGCGCCTTGCGCCACGGATCGGGGTGGAGGAGGTAGACGCGCTCCAGGCTGGCGTCCGGAAGCCGCTCCAGCGCCTCCAGCGCATCGCCCATGTGCAGGCGCACATTTTCCAGGCCGCCGTCGCGGATGTGGTTGAGCGCCCCGACGACGCCGTTCAGGAACGGTTCGCAGCCGATGAAGCCATGATCCGGGCGCATCGCCGCCTGCCCCGCGAGGTGCTCGCCGCCGCCGAAGCCGATCTCGAACTCCAGCGGACGTGAATCGCCGAACAGCGTCGGCGCGTCCAGCGGGCCTTCGTCTGGGATGCTGACGAGAGGGAGCAGGTCTTCCACCAGCGCGGCTTGGCCCTGGCGCAGCTTGTGTCCCTGGCGGCGGCCGTAGAGGCGGCGGATCGAGGTCGGATCGGTCATGGCGCGGGGCTGTAGCCGCCCGTTGCGCCGGCTCCAAGCGCCGATGGAGCCTGCCATCCTCCCGCGGGTTGTTCGTGCGCACCCATGGAAGGCGACGAATGAGCAAGGGCAGGACGGGCAAGGCGTTGGCGCACGAGTTGGAGCGCGTCGACATCAAGGCGGGCCATGCGGCAGCCGAATGGCACGACCATGTGGTCGTGCGCGCGTTGAAGCTGGTTCGCGAGCTTGCCGACCAGCCGCCGCTGATCGCGCTGTCGATCGGTACGGTGGTGGCCGGTGTGGTACGGCGTGACGGTCGCCTCGCACGCACGGGCGCGCGCATGCTGGCAAGCCATCTCGCGGCGACGGCGATCAAGGCAGCGATCAAGCGCAGGGTCGATCGAGCGCGGCCGCGGCTGTTCAGCAGCGACCATGATCACCGGCTCACGCGGGGCAACCGCAACGAGGGGCCGCACAACTCCTTCCCCTCGGGCCACACGGCCGGCGCGATGGCGGTGAGCCGGGCGATCCTGCGGGAGTACCCTGGCGCGAGCGGTCCCGCCTATGCGGCGGCGGTGGCGACCGGCGCGCTGCAGCTGCCGACCGGTTCGCATTTCCCGATCGACATCATCGCCGGGGCAGCGATCGGGGTGGGCTCGGAAGCGCTGGTCGCACGCATCTTCCCCGATGCGGCGCCGGAGCGGGCGCGATCGGGTGACGACACGGATGTGGAGAAATGGCGCGCCCGGAACGATTCGAACGTCCGACCCTCAGATTCGTAGTCTGATGCTCTATCCAGCTGAGCTACGGGCGCTTGGGAGGTGGTCCCCTATCCGCCCGTGGATTCGAGCGCAAGTCCTTCCGCATGGAACGGGCACATTTTTCGCGATCGTCGCTGTGAGCGGCGCAGCATGGTGGCTTTCGCAAGGCTCATCCCGTGTGCCGGCGAAAGCGGTGGCCCAGGGCTCTACGCGCCACCCGCGATGTTTCTGCCGGGGCCCCGGGGGGCGACGCGGTAGGGCGGCGATGAACGGGCTGAAGCCCGCTACTCCGCCTTGCCCGCGCTTTCGCTAAATGCGCGAGGGCTGATGTCGATGCTCCGGTTCTCGCCCCAGGTGCTGACGCGCGAGTTGACCGGGCCGCGGACGATGTCTTCCACCACCTGCGCGGGCGGTGGAAGCCGGTCCTGCGCCACGTAATTGGTGATGACGTCCAGATCGATGTAGGCGACGGACCAACTGGGCTCGGCGGGCTTGCTCTTTGCCAGCAGCGCGTTCGCGGCATCGGGTTGGACGAAAATGCCGCGGCCCGCATCCGACAGAGCGATGAGATAGCGATCGGTGGCGGCATCCGGCCGATAGACGCCGCCGCCCTTCAGGGTCGTGGCGTCGCGACACCAGGTAACCGCAGGCTGCGGCGCCGGTACGTCCTGCTTCTTTGTATCGGCACGCATCGCGAGCCCCATGAAGGCGGCCATCAATGCGGCGGCGCCGTTGGCCGGCGCGGGCTTCGCTTCGCCGGAAAGGACCAGCGGCGTGGGACAATCCGCGACCGGGCTGGCCGCAGGCGCGGGCGCGACCTCCCGCGGCCATTCGAGCTCGGCCAGTGCCTTGCGCATTGCGGTGGCGAGGCTCGCCGACTCCAGCGTCTTGGAGGAATAGCGCAGCTTCACGAGCCATTGGCCGAACGGGAGGATGGCGACGCCGGTGCTCCGATACGGAGTCTTGTTGAGGGTGTAGGCGGCGATCAGGCCGCTTGCCGTCTGCTGGCCGGGCGGCACGAAGCTGGGGGCTCCGACGGCGGCGACGGGCTGGCCGTAGACGTCGGGCCGGTTCTCGATTGCCCAGCGGGCACGATCGAACCACACCGGTACCGCGCCGCTTGCCTGGCGATAGACGTAAAGGCTCAGCAACTCGGCGCGGTCGGGGCTTTCGTAGCTGGCCGAGACGTCCAGCAGATGCTCGCCGATCTTGAGGGTCTTGATGCGGGGCGCGCCTGCGAGGGTGGTCGGCAGGCGGAGCCCGCTCTGCTTGTGCGTATACGGCTTGCGGGCGGAGACCCTGAGCTCCTCCGCCTGCTGGGCTGCGGCAGGCGTGGCCAAACCGATTGCGCCCGCGGCGAGCGCCAGCGTGACAGGCACAAAGCGCTTCATCATCCCTCTACCCCTGATGCCGGCGAAGCTGCCACCGGTTGGGGGAAGGGACAAGCGCAAAGGCGGGGCGACTTCGCGCCACCCCGCCTTTGCGTGAACTCAGGCCAGTTCGGCCTTGAGCGCGTCGGCCAGGTCGGTCTTTTCCCAGGTGAAGAGGTCACCCTCCGCCTTGCGGCCGAAGTGGCCATAGGCGGCGGTCGGCAGGTAGATCGCCTTGTTCATGCCAAGGTGGGTGCGGATGCCCTTGGGGGTCAGGCGGACCAGCTTGGGCAGCACCGCCTCGATCTTCGACTCCTCGACGGTACCGGTGCCGTGGGTGTCGACATAGAGCGACAGCGGTTCGGCAACGCCGATCGCGTAGGACAGCTGGATCGTGCAGCGCTTGGCCAGGCCCGCCGCGACGATGTTCTTGGCGAGATAGCGGCTGATATAGGCTGCCGAACGGTCGACCTTGGTGGGATCCTTGCCCGAGAAGGCGCCGCCGCCGTGCGGGGCCGCACCGCCATAGGTGTCGACGATGATCTTGCGGCCGGTGAGCCCTGCGTCGCCATCGGGTCCGCCGATCTCGAACAGGCCGGTCGGGTTGACGTAGATCTGCGATTGGTCTGCCGGCATCCAGCCCTGCGGCAGGACGCCCTCGAACACGGTCATGACATAGTCGCGCAGCTGCTTCTGGCCGGCGTCGCTGGACAGCGCCTTGCTGTGCTGGGTCGACACCACCAGTGCGGTCGCGCCGGTCGGGCGGCCGTTCTCATACTTGAGCGTCACCTGGCTCTTGGCGTCCGGCTCCAGGAAGTCGACCACGTTGGCGTGGCGGTCCTGCGCCAGCTTTTCCAGGATGCGGTGCGAGTAATAGAGCGTCGCCGGCATCAGCTCGGGCGTCTCGTCGCAGGCGAAGCCGAACATGATGCCCTGGTCGCCGGCACCCTCGTCCTTGTTGCCGCTCTCGTCCACGCCCTGCGCGATATGCGCGGACTGACCGTGAAGGTGGCAGGCGAACTCGGCGGTCTGCCAGTGGAAGCCGTGCTGTTCGTAGCCGATCTTCTTCACCGTATCGCGCGCGGCCTTCTCGATCTCGTCGAGGGTCGGGAACACGTCCTGGTTGCAGCGCACCTCGCCGGCCAGCACGATCCGCTGAGTCGTGACCATGGTCTCGCAAGCGACGCGGGCGACGGGGTCGCGCGACAGGAACAGGTCGACGACGGCGTCGGAAATCTGGTCCGCGACCTTGTCGGGATGGCCTTCGGAGACCGACTCGGAGGTGAAGAGATAGTTGGAACGCATGGATTTCCCTTTTCTATGGGAAAGCGCGGCCGTTGCCATGCCGATATAAAGCTTTCCTTATATACCGCGCCCTAGCGGCTGCGCCGGCGGAGTGCAACGGCTGCGAGGGCAAGGAAAAGACCCACAATCGCGGCGATCCCGTTGCCGAAGCGGGCGAACAGCGTCGGCGGATGCGCGGGCGGCAACGGCAGCTCGATCGCACCGGCGCGGCCCTGCGGGATCGTCGCCAGCAGCCGGCCGTCGGCGTCGATGATCGCCGAGATGCCGGTGGGCGTGGAGCGCAGGATGGGCAGCCCCTCCTCGATCGCCCGCATGCGAGCCTGCGCCAGATGCTGGGGCGGACCCCAGGCGCCGAACCAGGCGTCGTTGGACGGGTTGAACAGCAGCCGGGGACGGTGCGCGCGGTCCACCACCTGGCCGGAAAAGATGATCTCGTAGCAGATCTGCATGCCGACAGGCCCAAAGCCGGGCACGGCAACGGACCGCGGACCCGGGCCCGGAGCAAAGTCGATGTCGCCCATCACCAGGCGCGAAAGGCCAAGCGGCTGGAGGAGGGGCCGCATCGGCAGATACTCGCCATAGGGAACCAGATGCGCCTTGTCGTAGCGGCCGCCCAGGCGTCCGTCCGGCAGCACCGCGAACACCGAGTTCCCGGCCGAGGCGACCTGTCCGCGCGGATCGAAGAACAGCGCGGTCCCGCCGACCAGGGCGGCATCGCGGGGCCCGAGCAGGCGGGCGATCTGCGCGCGGACGAGCGCCGGATTGGCGTCGTACCAATAGGGCGGATATCCATCCTCGACATAATAGTTGAGCGTCCCCTCCGGCCAAACGACCAGCCGGGGGGCGGCCCCTGGGCGTCCGCTCAGCCGCAGCAGTCGATCGAACACCTCGGCGGCATAGCCGTCGTCGGCGACATGCTCCTGGCCGATGTTGGGCTGAACGACGCGGACGCGCGGGGCATCGTCCGGGAGGGCCGGATCGGCGGCATGCAGCAGCGGCCATCCGATCGCCAGCGCAAGTCCCGCAACGGCGATCCCCGCCGGGAAATGCCAGCGGCGGTGCCATGCCAACAGCAGTGCGCCGGCTGCCACCACGGTAAGGCCCGACAGGGCATAGGTCCCGACCCAGGCTGCCAGATGCGCCAGTCCCGGCACCGGCAGCCAGATCACGCCGACGGGGTTCCAGGCATAGCCGGTGAACATCACCGCGCGCAGCCATTCGGTCGCGATCCAGGCGGCGCCCGCACTCAGCGCGAAGGCGGCGTCCGGCCGTGTCTCGCGACGCCCCAGCCGCCAGGCAAGGCCGCCGGCGAGCATCGGATACACCGCAAGATAGAGCGCGAGCCCGACCACGGCGAAATAGCCGAGCGCCGGCGGCATCCGATCCTGATAGTCGAAGGCGTGCTGGATCCAGTTGTTGCCGATGGTGAAGTGCGCGACCCCGAACAGCCAGGAGCGCCACAGGGCGGACTTCAGACTGGGGGCGCCATGGACGCAGTGCAGCCACAGCGCGAAGGCGGCGAGCGTCAGCGGCCACCATTGCAGGGGCGCGAAGCCGAGTGCGGAGACGGCACCGGCGAGGAGGACGAGCAGGGCAGGGGGGAAACGCACGGCGCGGATATCGTGCGCTTTGGCGGCGCGGGCAAGCAGTTCGCACGTGTACGCCCGCGCGCGATGGGCTACGCTCGTGCCATGGCCGAGCTCCGTCCCTTTCATCTCGCCTTTCCGGTTCACGACCTGGAGGCGGCGCGCACCTTCTATCGTGACGTGCTGGGCTGCGGCGAAGGACGCAGCAGCGATCACTGGATCGACTTTGACCTCGGCGGGCACCAGATCGTCGCGCACCTCGACCCCGATGCCCGGCCGCAGGCGACCAGCAATGCAGTCGACGGGCATCAGGTGCCGGTGCCGCACTTCGGCGTCGTGCTGTGCATATCCGACTGGGAAGCGCTGGCCGCCCGGCTGGAGGCGGCGGGTGTCGAGTTCGGCATCGCGCCCCACATCCGCTTCAAGGGGCAGCCCGGGGAGCAGGCAACGATGTTCTTCCGCGACCCGTCGGGAAACGCTTTGGAGTTCAAGGCGTTCGCCGATGATTCGATGCTGTTCGCAAGTTAAGAGGATTTCCGCGTGGCTGACCCCGTTACCGTCGACATTCCCCACAAGCTCGGCCGCGAGGGTGCGCGCACCCGTATCGAGGCGGGGATCGGGAAGCTCGCCGGCATGTTTCCTGGCGGCACGGTGACGGAACAGCATTGGGAGGGCGACGCCCTCTCCTTCACGGTGCAGGCGATGGGACAGCGCGTGGCCAGCCGGCTGGAGCTGTTCGAGGATCGGGTCCGCGCCGAACTCGACCTGCCGCCTTTCCTGCGGCTGTTCGCCGACAAGATCCGGGCCAAGCTCCAGAAGGATGGACCGGCCCTGCTGAAGTAGCGGCCTGCGCGTGCATGGGAACCGCGGGCGTTCGTTTCGGTTGAGGAAGGGTTAGGAGAGGCTCATGAAGGCACCGCTTTTCATGCTGGTCGCAGCTTCGGCGCTGGTGGGCTGTTCGGAAAAGGATTCGAACGCGAACCAGGTCGCGCTCCCGGTGGGGACCCAGATCGCCGACAACGGCGTCGTCGAGGCGCCGCCTACCGGCAGTGCACCGACCATTCCGACAGCGAGCGGCGCCGGGACCGCCTTTGGCATGACGACGAAGCAGCTGGAGGATGCGGACCTGCTCGGCGCCGGCAATGCCAAGCTCGGGGAGGTGGAGCGGGTGACCACCGACGCGCAGGGCAGCGTCAATGGTCTGGTGGTAGAGGTCGACTCCGAGCCGGAAGACCGCGAGGTGCTGTTGCCGCTCAAGGGGATCGAGCCGGTGGCGGTGGGCAACGAGTGGCACCTGCGCGCCAGTGCGATGACGCGCGAGCAGTTGCTGACCCTTCCGGAGGTGAAGCCCGCCGGCCGGTGAGGCTGCCAAGCGCGGGAACTCGGCCGACGGGTTCAGCGCCCCGCGGCCGCGCTCACGCGCCAGATCACGTTGCCGACGTCATCGGCGACCAGCAACCCGCCGCTGCGATCGGTGATCACACCCACCGGACGGCCGCGCGCCTTGCCGTCCTGATCCAGGAAGCCGCTCAGGACATCGACGGGCTTGGCGCCCTTCACCGGGAAGCCATTGGCTGCGAACGGTACGAACACGACCTTGTAGCCTGATGGCGGCACGCGGTTCCACGACCCGTGCTGGCCGATGAAGGCGCCGCTTGCGAACCGCGGCCCCAGCTTCGCGTCCCCGGCGAAAGCGAGGCCGAGCGAGGCGGTATGGGCGCCCAGCGCATAGTCGGGCCGCGCGGTGTATTCCCGCAGGTCCGGCCGCTGCGGCTGGACGCGATCGTCGACATAGCCGCCCCAGTAGTGCCACGGCCAGCCATAGAAGCCGCCGAACTCCACCCGCGTCATATAGTCGGGCGGCATGTCCGAACCGATCATGTCGCGTTCGTTGACGACGGTCCACAGCGCCCGGCTGTTGGGCTCGAACGCCATGCCGTTGGGGTTCCGCAGCCCGCTGGCATAGATGCGGAACTTCTTCACCAGCGGATCGACCTCGAGGATCGCCGCCCGGTTCTTCTCGACCTCCAGTCCGTCCTCGGCGATGTTGGACGCCGAGCCGACGGTCACGAACAGCGTCTTGCCCTCAGGGTTCGCCACGACGTTGCGCGTCCAGTGGTTGCCGCCGCCCGGCAGGTCGACGACCTTCTCCGCGTTCGCGGTGATGCGCGTCTGGCCCACCTGGAAGGGGAAGCGCACCAGCGCGTCGGTGTTGGCGACGTAGAGCCAGTCGCCCACCACCGCCATGCCGAAAGGTGAGTTGAGCCCGGTCAGCAGCGCCGAGCGCTGTTCCGCGACGCCGTCGCCGTCCGCGTCGCGCAGCAGCGTGATCCGGTTGGCGGAGGGGACGCCTGCGCCCGCCCGGCCCATGAAGAGCTTCATCACCCAGCCCTTGAGCCCGCCGCCCTCGCGTGGGGGCGAGTTGCTCTCCGCCACCAGCACGTCGCCGTTCGCCAGGCGATAGAGCCAGCGCGGATGGTCGAGCCCGCGTGCGAACGGCTGGACGCGCAGCCCCTGCGCCGGGGTCGGCATCGCGTCGCCGGTCCAGCCGATCGGCTTGGCGATCCGGACGGTGGGGATGGTCTGTTCGCGTGCGCGGCTCAATTGCGGCTGGGCACCGGTCACCGCGTCTTCGGGCAGTTTCGCGCGATCGGGGCTGAACAGCCACCACCCCAGTGCGAGCAGCAGAACGAGAAAGACGGCGGCAAGGCGGAGCAGGTGTTTGCGCATGGCCGAAGGATTAGGGGCTGCGGACCTGCACGCAACATGAAAAGCGCCGCCGCTGACGGATGGGAGAGTTCCGTCGGCGGCGGCGCCTCACGCTGTCACATGGGATCGGTGCGACAGCGCATCCGGGGCGGCAGGAATGGGGGAGAGCCGCCCCGGGATCCGGTGTGTGTTAGCGCGGCCCTGCGTCGGACAGGGCCATGCGGTCCATGTCCTTCTGCGTCTCGCGATCTTCCTCCGACTTGCCCATCGTCGCGAGGCGCTCGCGCACCCGCTCGGCAAGGTTCGGATCGACCGCTTCGAAATGACCCATCTGGCGATCGATGATGAACTGCGGGATGCCGTGCATCGCCTCGGCGATGTTGCTGGCGGTCCGCGCCTTCTGATCCTCGTCGAACAGGTTCCACAGGTCGCGCGGCTGGCGGAAGTCGTCGTTGCCCTCGCTGTGGTCCCAGTGCCACGCAGTGCCCTCCACCTTCAGCGGCGGCTCCTTGTAGCGCGGGTCCTCGACCGGGCCGCCGAACGAGTTGGGCTCGTAATAGGCGTCCGGATAGTCCTGGTTGGTGTCCTCCATGAAGCGGAGCAGACCGTCCTTGTGATAGGTGTGAACCGGGGAGTGCGGCCGGTTGACCGGCAGCGCCTCGTAATGCGTGCCCAGCCGGTGGCGGTGGGCGTCGGCATAGGAGAAGATGCGCGCCTGCAGCATCTTGTCCGGCGAGAAGCTGATCCCGCGTACGACGTTGGACGGGCTGAACGCCGCCTGCTCGATCTGCGCGAAATAATTGTCCGGGTTCCGGTTCAGCTCGACCTCGCCGACCTCGATCAGCGGATAGTCGCTGTGCGGCCAGACCTTGGTCAGGTCGAACGGATTGTACCAGTGCTTGCCCACGTCCTCCTCGGGCATGATCTGCACGAACAGCGTCCACTTCGGGAACTCGCCGCGGTGGATGGTGCCGTAGATCTCCTCCTGGAAGCTCTCACGGCTCTTTGCGATGACCTCCGCCGCTTCGGCGTTGGTGTAGAACTTGTGGCCCTGCTGGGTCTTGAAGTGGAACTTCACCCAATAGCGCTCGCCGGCGTCGTTCCAGAAGGAATAGGTGTGGCTGCCATAGCCGTTCATGTACTGCGGGCCCTGCGGCAGGCCGCGGTCCGACATCAGGATCAGCAACTGGTGCATCGACTGGGGCTCGAGGCTCCAGAAATCCCACATCGCCGTCGGCGAGCGCATGTTGGTGCGCGGGTGGCGCTTCTGCGTGCGGATGAAGTCCGGGAACTTGCGCGGATCGCGCACGAAGAACACCGGCGTGTTGTTGCCGACGAGGTCCCAGTTGCCCTCCTCGGTGTAGAACTTGAAGCTGAAGCCGCGGACGTCGCGCTCGGCATCGGCGGCACCCTGCTCGCCGGCGACGGTCGAGAAGCGCAGCAGCATCTCGGTCTGCTTGCCGACCTCCGAGAAGATCTTGGCATTGGTGTACTTGCTGATGTCGTGGGTCACCGTGAAGGTGCCGAACGCGCCCCAGCCCTTGGCATGCACCACCCGCTCGGGGATGCGCTCGCGGTTCTGGTGGCTCAGCTTCTCGATCAGCTGATAATCCTGCAGCAGCAACGGACCGAACCGCCCCACGGTGAGAGAATGCTGGTTGTCGCCGACCGGGGCACCCGCGGAAGTGGTGAGCGTCGGTCGCTTCTTTTCGGCATCTGCCATGGCATGTCTCCTGATCGTCCGGGCACGTTGGTGCCGCAGCCGATGGAATGACTCAAACGCATAGAAGTGCCCAGCGTGATCGAAAACATCGATGGCGGTGGGAATTGCGGCGGCAGGCGGAGTTTCCCGCGGGACCGACGGATCGTGCCCCGGCGGGGTCAGTGCCGCGCGCCGCCAACGCCCGGCGGCGCGCGTCCTCTATTACTCCTCGACCGGCGCTTCCGCGACCGGCGGATGGAGGCGCAGGCGGGTGACGCGTCGATCGTCGCCGTCGACGATTTCCAGCGTCCAGCCGCTCGCGTGCTTCAGGCACTCGCCGGGCTTGGGCACGTGCCCGGCCAGCACGAAGGCGAGTCCGCCGAGCGTCTCGACGTCCTCCTCCACCTCGCCCAGCCGCGGATCGATCAACTCGGCAGCATCCTCCAGTTCGGCGCGCGCGTCCGCGTCCCAGCCGCCGCCGTCGATCGGCACCAGCAACGCCGCCGGCGCCTCGTCGTGCTCGTCCTCGATCTCGCCTACGATCTCCTCGATCAGATCCTCGATCGTGATGAGCCCGTCGGTTCCGGAGTATTCGTCCAGCACCACCGCCAGGTGAGTGCGGCTGGCGCGCATCTGCGCGAGCAGGTCGAGCGTTCCCATCGACTGGGGCACATAGAGCGGCTGGCGCATCAGATCGGTGATGCTGTCGGGCGGAGCGCCCTCGCGCGCGAGGATCGCGAACACGTCCTTCACATGGATCATGCCGATCACATGGTCGAGCCGCTCGCGATAGACCGGAAGGCGGCTGTGTCCGGCCTCTGCGAAGATCTGGACCAGTTCCGAAAAGGGCGTCGACTCCTCCACCGCAACGATGTCCGCGCGCGGCACGCCCATGTCGCCTGCGTCACGCTCGCCGAAATGGAGGATGTTGCGGACCATCTGCCGCTCGATCGGGGAAAGGTCGCCGGCGACCGGCCGGGCCTCTTCCTCCTCATGCTCCGTGATGACTTCCTCGATCCGCCCGCGCAGCGTCTCATTGTGTTCCTCGCCGAACAGCAGGGCGCGGATGCCCCGCCATACGCCGCCCTCTCCGGCGGCCTGGCTACTGTCGCCCCCCGGGGCGGCGCTACTGGAACCTTCTGGCATGGAAGTCTCGTCAATCCTCGCGTATCTGATAGGGATCGTGCAGGCCGAGCTGGCGAAGCGTGGTGCGCTCGATCTCTTCCATCGCCTCCGCCTCGGCGTCGTCCTGATGGTCGTAGCCTAGCAGGTGCAGGCAACCATGGACAATCAAGTGGGTTGCGTGGTCGGCGACCGAAATCCCGCGCTCCGCGGCTTCCGCCACGCACACGCCATGCGCGAGGACGATGTCGCCCAGCAGCACCTCGCCATCGTCCGAGTTCTGGGTGACCGTGTCGAGCAGGTCCGGCTGCACCATTGGGAAGGACAGCACGTTGGTCGGCTTGTCCTTGCCGCGATACTGGTGGTTGAGGCCGTGCACCTCCTCGTCGGACGTGAGGCGGATCGCGACCTCGATCACCGCCGGATCGCTGGACCAGCCGGCGTAGGGCGTGCCCGCGAACGCCGCCTCGGCCGCGCGCGTGGCGAGTGCGTCCCAGTCCAGGTCGGCGGGCCACTCGCCCTCGCGCTGTACGGCTATGTCAAGCATCGGTCGTCTTCTCGTTGTCGCAAGGGCGCACGGGTAGCCTGAGGCAAGCTCCCGTCAAGCGTCCTTCCCTTCATAGGCCTCGACGATCCGCCCGACGATCGGATGGCGGACGACGTCGGCCGCACCAAAGCGGGCGAAGGCGATTCCCTCGACCCCGTCCAGTCGCGCGGTCGCATCCGCCAGGCCCGATGCCGCCACGCCGCCGGGAAGATCGGTCTGGTTCGGATCGCCGCACACCACCATCCGGCTGTTCTGGCCGAAGCGGGTCAGGAACATCTTCATCTGCGCCGGCGTGGTGTTCTGCGCCTCGTCCAGGATCACGAACGCGTCCGCAAGCGTACGGCCGCGCATGAAGGCGATCGGGGCGATCTCGATCTCTCCGCTCGCGATCCGCCGCTCGACCTGCTCGGCGGGCAGGCAGTCGTGTAGCGCGTCGTACAGCGGGCGGAGATAGGGATCGACCTTCTCCTTCATGTCGCCGGGCAGGAAGCCGAGCTTCTCGCCGGCTTCCACCGCCGGGCGGGACAGGATGAGGCGCTGGACCGAACCGGTGATGAGCTGCGCGACTGCCTGTGCGACCGCCAGATAGGTCTTGCCGGTACCCGCCGGCCCGAGCGCGAAGATGATGTCGTGGCCGACGAGCTGGCGCATGTAGGAGGCCTGCGCTGCGGTGCGCGGCACGATCGTCTTCTTGCGCGTCCGGATCATGATCGACGATCCTGCGCCACCGCCGTCCGCGCGGACGATGCCTTCCAGCGTCGGCTGCTCGGTCATGGCGATCACCGCGTCGATCAGGCCAGGGTCGATCTCCTCGCCGCGCAGGATCCGATGGTGCAGCTCCTGCAGCACTTCGCGCGCGCGGGCGACCGAATCGGCCGATCCCTCGATCCCCACCCGGTCGCCGCGCGCGGTGATGTAGACGCCCAGCCGCTCTTCGAGCGCGAGCAGGTTGCTGTCGAACTCGCCGAACAGGCGGGGCAACAACTGGGGCTTGTCGAAGCTGACCTCGACCCGGCTGCGATCGCCGGAGCGGGCGGGAACGGGCTTGCGACTCATGCGATCCTTTCGTGGCGGATGCGGCAGGGGGCGGGCACTGCCCCCGGAACGAACATGCGAGCGTCAGCCGCCACGAACGTGCGCGGCCGGTGGTTGGTTGCGTCGAAGCGGAACGGTCGGGGTGCCAGGCTGCATGCCCCAAAGATTGTGGCAGAGCGCGGCGTCGGCGGACAGGGGGAATATGGGGACTCTGCACACGGCGCCAAGACCGGCGCTGCGTGAAAATCTGCGAGGGGCTCCCGGCCGCTGCCGATCAGGCGGCGGCTGCCACGCGTTCCCTGCCGGACAGCGATACCGGGCCTGCAGCGACCAGATCGACCTCCACGAGGTCGCCGATGCGGGCGTCGGTGATCAGGTGGACGGACTGGAGCCAGGGCGACTTGCCGAGCATCTGGCCCGGCAGCTTGCCTCGGCGCTCGATCAGCACCTGCGTGGCGCGACCGACTGCCGCCGCGTTGAACGCCTGCTGGTCGCGCAGCAGAGCCGCCTGCAGCTGCTGCAGCCGGTCGTCCATGACGTCGGCAGGCACGGGACCCGCATAGTCTGCCGCGGGGGTGCCGGGCCGCGGGCTGTATTTGAAGCTGAACGCCTGCGCATAGCCGACCGCGTCGACGAGGCGCAGCGTGTCGGCGAACTCCGCGTCCGTCTCGCCCGGGAAGCCGACGATGAAGTCGCCCGACAGCGCGATGTCCGGCCGCACCGCACGGACCCGATCGAGCAGGCGCAGATAGCCGTCGCGCGTGTGGCTGCGGTTCATGGCCTTCAGCACGCGGTCGCTGCCCGACTGCACCGGCAGGTGGAGGTAGGGCATCAGCTTCTCGACATCGCCGTGCGCGTCGATCAGCCCCTGGGTCATGTCGTTGGGATGGCTGGTGGTGTAGCGGATCCGCGCCAGGCCGGGCAGCCGATCGAGCGCGCGGATGAGGCCGTCCAGACCTTGGGTGCGGCCGGCCTCGTCCTCGCCCGTCCAGGCGTTGACGTTCTGCCCGAGCAGCGTGATCTCGCGCGCGCCCGCATCCACCAGCGCCCGCGCCTCGTCCATGAGCGCAGCCCAGGGGCGGCTGACTTCGGCACCGCGGGTGTAGGGCACGACGCAGTAGGTGCAGAATTTGTCGCAACCCTCCTGCACGGTCAGGAAGGCGGTGGGTCCGGAGCGCCGGCGAGGAGCGAGCGCGCCGAACTTCGACTCGGGCGGCATGTCCGTGTCGATTGCCAGCTGCCCGCTGCCTGCCTCGGCAACCAGCGACGGCAGGTTGTGATAGGCCTGCGGGCCCACCACCACGTCCACCTTTGCCCGGCGCGCGATTTCGGCCCCCTCGGCCTGGGCGACGCAGCCCGCGACCGCGATCATCGGGCGGGATCCGTCCTCGCGGCGCAGCCGGCCGATGTCCGAATAGACCTTCTCGGTCGCCCGCTCCCGGATGTGGCAGGTGTTGAGCACGACCAGGTCGGCCTCCGCCGCATCCGTTGCCACGGTCATGCCCTGCGCGGTCATCAATTCGGCCATGCGCTCGCCGTCATAGACGTTCATCTGGCAGCCGAAGGATTTGACGTGAAAGCTTTTCGGGGGCGTGCTCATGGGGGCGGGCCTATACCCGGCTTTGGTCCCCGCTGCCAGCTTGCGCCGCCTCCATCCGCCGCCGCGCCTCGGCCGCGATCCCCTTGCGACCGAGCCCGGCGGGATCGAAGGGTTCGAGGAAGCGGATCGTGAGCGGGATGGTGCCGGCGCGCGAAACCAGCCGGACCGCATTGTGGATCCCGGATTCGCCGCCGATCCAGCCCACCTCGGGAGTCGCGCTTCCATAGTCGAGCACGGCCGGCTGGATGCGAAGTCCCGGCGGGGGAGGGTCGGCGACCGCCAGCAGCGAGGCCTTGAAGGGCAGCATCGCCGTGCCGTCCCCGGTGGTGCCTTCGGGAAAGATGGTGACCGGGCGGCCGCCCAGTGCGCGGCGAAGCGAGTCCACCTGCGCGGCCACCCCCAGGCGGTCGCCCCGCTCCACGAAGAGCGTGTCGTTGAGGCGGCACAGCCAGCCGACGAGCGGTGCCGACTGGAGCTCACCCTTGGCGACGAAGGTGCTGCCGGACGCGCCCGCGATGGCGAGGATGTCGAGCCAGCTCTGGTGGTTCGCGAGCAGCAGGACGTTCTGCTGCAGCGGGCGGCCGAGGACGCGCACGCGCGCACCTGCAAGCCAGGCGACGCAGCCGAGGAAACGGGGCGGCCATGGGGAAGGCCGGCGGAAAAGCCGCCACAGCCCGTGCAGCGCCAGCGCGCCAAGGAGGCAGGCGAGGATCGCCGCCAGGCGTCCGGCGAAGCGAACGTGCCCGGCCAGGCCGGGCACCGGGTCAGCCCTTGCGTTCGAGGCTGACGCCATAGAGCTCCATGCGGTGATCGACGAGGCGGAAGCCCAGCCGTTCGGCGATCTGCTTCTGGAGGAGTTCGAGTTCCGGATCGACGAATTCGATGACCTTGCCGGTCTCGACGTCGATCAGGTGGTCGTGGTGGGATTCGGGGGAGGGCTCATACCGAGCCCGTCCATCGCCGAAGTCGTGGCGGTCGAGAATCCCGGCCTCCTCGAACAGCCGCACCGTCCGATAGACGGTGGCGATCGAGATGCCGGGGTCGATGGCAGAGGCCCGCTCGTAGACCTTCTCGACGTCCGGATGGTCTTCCGCTTCCGACAGCACGCGCGCGATCACGCGGCGCTGCTCGGTGATGCGCAGCCCCTTTTCCTGACACAGCGCCTCGAGGTCGATCCTGCGCGGCATTCCTTCTCCGTCTTTCAGTGCAGCCCGACATCTAGCGGATGGTGGCCGCTTCGGGAAGCGGGCTTGGCCGCCCGTCCGCCCTCAGGGCGAAGGAGCGGCACGAAGCCCGTGCGAGGGCCAGGGATCAGCGCTTCCGGTTGGTGCCCAGGCCGATCGCCTTGGCGAGGCTGCGACGCTGTTCGGCATAGTTGGGGGCGACCATCGGATAGTCGGCCGGCAGGCCCCACTTGGCGCGATACTGGTCCGGAGTCATCTGGTAGTGCGTCATCAGGTGACGCTTCAGCATCTTGAGCTTCTTGCCGTCCTCGAGGCAGACGATGAAGTCGGGCTTCACCGATGCGCGGATCGGCACCGCCGGCTCCTGCTTCGCCTCGGGTGCGGTGTTCGCGCCACCCAGCGTGGTGAGCGCGCCATGAACATTCTGGATCAGCGACGGCAGGTCGGCGAGCGACACGCTGTTGTTGCTGACATGGGCTGCCACGATATCGGCCGTGTACGCGATCAGCGCGTCGGCCGGCGGCTGCTGGACTTCCATTCTACTACCCTTTCAACAAGAACGGCAAAACACCGCCGTCCCCGTTCGGACCTATTCACCTCGTGCGACTGAATCGCAACAGCGGTGAGGATGATATTTTTGCAACGAATTGTTTCGTTACAGTTCAGGGGATGGTGCGCGCATAGCTGTGCGCATCAAAAGCCTCTCCGGCCCGGCCCCGATAGTATCGCGGCCGCTCGCCTACTTTGGCGAAACCTTCGCGCTTGTAGAGCTCTACGGCGGCATTGCCCGCGCGGACCTCAAGATGCAAGCGCGACAGCGTCCGGCGTCGCGCTTCGTCGATCACGGAGCGCAGCAGCATGCCGCCCACGCCCCGTCCTCGCGCGGCCGGGCGGGTCGCGATCAGCAGGAGTTCGCCCTCGTCCATCACCGACCGGGACAGCGCAAAGCCGGCGAGGCCCTCGTCGTGCTCCGCCAGGGTCAGCCAGACGCCCGGCAGCGACAACATGCCCAGGCACTGGGCCGGGGTCCATGCCTCTCCGAAGCGGGCGTCGAACGCCTCGCGCATCACGATCGAGACCGCATCGAGATCGGCGACCGAGCCGGCGCGTAGCGTGACGGGATCGGGTTTCCGGCTCACGGCTGGGGCAGCTTCGCGTCCGGCGCACGACCGTAGAGGGGGCGGGGCGCCAGGGTGGCGAGCGCCGCCGGCAGCAGACGCGCATCGCGCGCGTCGGGGAGCGCTTCCGCGGCGGCGATCCCGGCGTCGAGCGCCAGGAGCCGATGCACGCCGTTGCCCACTGCCAGTCGCCCGGCCAGTCGCTCCAGCGCAGCCTCGGGACGCAGCGATGCGAACGGCGCCGCCTGGTTCAGCGGATCGGCGGTGAATTCCTGCACGAACACCTCGCCATGCCCGCCCTCCAGAACCACCGCCAGCGTGTCGGCCGAAAGCCGACGGTCGAACGCACCCGCCGCGACCAGCGCCAGCGAAGAGAAGCCGAAAACCTGCGCGCCCCATCCGATCGCCAGGCCTCGTGCCGCGGCCAACCCCACCCGGACTCCGGTGAAGCTGCCGGGGCCGCAGTCGACCAGGATCCGCTCGGCGCGTCCGGCGCCGGGAAGTTCGGCGATCATCGGCACCAGCCGTTCGGCATGGCCGCGGCCGACCACGACATGCCGGAAGTCCAGGATGCGATCGTCTTCCATCACCGCGACCGAGCAGGCGGCGGTCGCGGTCTCGATTACGAGCGTACGCAAGGGGTCAGGCGATCGTGTTGAACCGGTCGAACGCCGGTCGCGGCAGGCGCTCGTGCAGCCGCGACGGGTCGCCATGGCCGAGCACTGCGATGAAGTTGGAGCGGACGGCCGGCGTTCCGCTGAAGAAAGCCTTGTCCACCGCGCCATTGTCGAAGCCGGACATGGGGCCCACGTCCAGGCCGAGCGCGCGGGCGGCGATGATCAGATAGGCACCCTGCAGCGTCGAGTTCCGCATGGCCGACACCTGGCGCAGCTCCGCATTGCCGTCGAACCACGCCTTGGCATTCGCATGCGGAAACAGCTCGGGCAGATGCTCGTGGAACTCGGTGTCCATGCCGACGATCACCGCGACGGGCGCCTGGCGCACCTTGTCGGCATTGCTGTCGCTGCAGCAGGCGGCGAGCCGCTCCCGCGCCTCCGGCGACACGCACCAGACCAGCCGCGCCGGCAGCTGGTTGGCCGAGGTCGGCCCCATCTTCATCAGGTCCCAGATCGCCTCCAGCTCCGCCTCGGTGACAGGCTGTTCGGTGAAATGGGTGTGGCTGCGGGCGGTGCGGAAGATCGTGTTGAGCGCGGCGTCGTCCAGCTTCGCCATCAGACGGCCCGCACTTCGGTGACTTCGGGGACGTAGTATTTGAGCAGCTGCTCGATGCCGTTCTTCAGCGTCGCGCTGGACGACGGGCAACCGGAGCAGGCGCCCTGCATCTGGAGGTAGACCTTGCCCTTGTCGAATCCGCGATAGACGATGTCACCGCCGTCGTTGGCGACTGCCGGCCGCACGCGCGTCTCGATCAGCTCGCGGATCTGCGCGACGATGTCGGCATCTTCCGGATTGTCGACGATGTCGCTTTCGGCCGGCGGCACCGCAAAACCGGCGCTGCCCTGACGGAACAGCGGCATCGCGGCCGAGAAATGGTCGAGCAGGATCGCGACCACGTCCGGCTTCAGGCTCGGCCACTCCACGCCTGGTGCGGCGGTGACCGAGACGAAGTCGCGCCCGAAGAACACGCCGGTCACGTCCCCCAGGGCGAAGATCGCTTCGGCAAGCGGCGATACCTCCGCTTCTTCCGGCGTCGCGAAGTCGCGGGTGCCGGTTTCCATCACGACCCGGCCCGGAAGGAACTTCAGGGTCGCGGGATTGGGCGTCGGTTCGGTCTCGATCAACATGACCGTCATTTGGCGTGCCGATGGGGCAGGATCAAGCGGACGCCGGAAACGATCCGTTCGGAGCGGGCGACGAGCCGGCGTGCGGGGACCGGTGCCAGGCGAGCAGGTTGCGCCGCGCCTCCTGGACGAAGGCCGAGCGACGGACCAGATCAAGCAGCAGGTCCGCGATCCAGCGGCCGGGCTGGCGCAGGGGACGCTTGAACTGGATCAGCAGCACCACGCGGGTGCTTTGGGTGTCGTTCCACACCTCATGCTCATAGGTGTCGTCGAACACCAGGGTCTCGCCCTCGGCCCAGCGCAGCACGCGATTGTCGAGGCGCATGCGCACGTCGCCGTCGCGCGGGACCACCAGCGCCAGGTGGCAGGTGATCAGCCCCTTGGTGACGCCGCGGTGCGCGGGGATGTGGCTGCCCGGTGCCAGGATCGAGAACATCGCGTTGGTGAGGCCGGGGATGCCGCGCAGCGCGCGGGCGGTGACGGGACAGCGCGCGAGGTTCGCGTCCATGGCATAGCCATAGCCGCACAGCACGAACGACCGCCACCGATCGACGGCCGCGAGCGTGCAGGGGTCTGGCGAAATGGCGGCGAGCGAAGGGGCGGCGCCTTCGGGCAGCGCAACCCGCTCCGCCTCTTCCCGAATGGCCTCCCACTGGCCGCGGAGCTCCCGGGTCCAGGGAAAGGCACGTACGTCCAGCACGGGCGCGTTGGAGACCAGCGAGGACGCGCGGATCAGGCGATCGAAGACGTGGCGCAGCCGCTTGCCGGCACGCAGGACGAGCGAATGCTGTGCCTGGCGGTTCGCCAGCGCATCGCCTGCCTCGTTCTCTGCCGGTTGTGCTGTGCGGTGCATCGTCCCTCCCTTCGGCTTGCAACGCTGCGCTGCAGAAAAGGCGAAAAGGTGGCGGTCGCGTGGAAGATCATGTCCCCCGCTTTTCCGGCGTTTCCGAGCACTTGCTCCTGCCGCGCTGGCGGTGCCGGGAAAAGCCCGCTACGCTTGGCGCATGGCATTCCCTGTACGCGTACGCCGGATCGCGCTGCCGCTTCTGGCCCTGATCGCCACCACGCCGCTCGTTGCGCAGACGGCGCCCCCGCCCGCACCGCAGCAGCAGAGCCCGAAGTTGCCGCCGTTGCAGCCGGTGGCCCAGGGACCGGATACCCCCTGGCTTTTCAAGGGCAGCGACATCCCGCCCGACCGGTCCTGGACCTATGGGGTGCTGCCGAACGGCCTGCGCTACGCCGTCCGCCACAATGGCGTGCCGCCGGGGCAGATCGCGATCCGCGTCGCGATCGACGCGGGCTCGCTGATGGAGACGGAGCAGGAGCGCGGCTTTGCCCACCTGCTGGAGCATCTCTCGTTCCGAGGCTCGATGCATGTGCCCGATGGCGAGTCGAAGCGCGTTTGGCAGCGGCTGGGCGTGACGTTCGGCTCGGACACCAACGCGGCGACCAGCTTCACCCAGACGGTCTACAAGCTCGACCTTCCGGGTGCCACCCAGGCGGGGCTGGACGAGAGCATGAAGATCCTGGCCGGCATGATGGCCGAGCCCACGATCACCCCGGTGTCGCTCAATGCCGAGCGCCCGGTGGTGCTCGCCGAGCAGCGCGAGCAGCCGGGGCCGCAGCTGCGGCTGGGCGACGCCACGCGCGCACTCTTCTTTGCCGGCCAGCCGCTCGCCGATCGTTCGCCCATCGGCAATGTTGAAACGCTGCAGGCGGCGACAGCCGACATGGTCCGCGCCTTCCACGACCGCTGGTACCGCCCCGACCGGGCGGTGGTGGTGATCGCCGGCGACGCCGATCCCAAGCTGCTCGAGGCGGCGGTGGTGAAGCATTTCTCCGGCTGGCAGGCGAAGGGGCCGGCGCCCCGGAACCCGGACCTCGGCAAGCCCAAGGCCGGCGGACCGTTGAGCGCCGTGGTGAACGAACCGGCGCTGCCGACTCTGGTGCAGATGGCGACGGTGCGGCCCTGGACCGTCGGCAACGACACCATTGTCTTCAACCAGGAGCGCATGGTCGACCAGATCGCCATCCGGATCATCAACCGCCGCCTGGAAAGCCGGGCGCGGGCCGGCGCCAGCTACATCAGCGCGGGTGCCGACCTGGAAGACGTGTCGCGTTCGGCCAACATCACGGCGATCTCGATCCTGCCGGTGGGGAACGACTGGGAAGCGGCCGTTCGCGACGTACGCGCCACCATTGCGAGTGCCCTCCGCAATCCGCCCTCGCAGCAGGAAATCGACCGCGAGGTGGGCGAGATCCGCGCCGCCATGGAGAACGCAGTCGCGACGTCGCGCGTCGATGCGGGCGCCAAGCTCGCGGACAATCTGGTGGAAGCGGTCGACATCCGCGAAACGGTCGCGGGACCCGAGATGTCGCTGCGCATCTTCGACGGCGCCGTAGCAGGCAAGTTCTTCACCCCCGCCAAGGTGCAGGCGGCGACCCGCAAGGTCTTCGAGGGCGTCGAGACCCGCGCGCTGGTGAACACGCCGACGCCGGATCCGGCAGCGGTGAACAAGCTCGCAGCCGCGATCCAGGCGGATGTGACGGCAGCCGCCGAGAAGCGCGGCCCGCAGCGGACCGTGAAGTTCGACGAGCTTCCCAAGCTCGGCGCACCGGGCAAGGTCACCGGCCGGAGCGTGGTGCTCACCGACCCGCAGATCGAGAAGGTGAGCTTCGCCAACGGCGTCAACCTGCTGATGTTCCCGAACAATTCGGAAACGGGCAAGGTCTATGTCCAGGTCCGCTTCGGCCGCGGGATGAGCGCGCTCCCCTCGGATCGCATGACCCCCGCCTTCGCCGGCGACCTCGCGCTGGTCGCAAGCGGCGTGGGCAAGTTCGGCCAGGAGGAACTCGATCGCCTGACCGGGGATCGCCAGATCGGCTTGTCGTTCGGCATGCAGGAAGACGCGTTCGTGCTGGGCGGCATCACCACGGCGGCCGACCTCAACGACCAGCTGCGGCTGATCGCGACCAAGCTCGCTGCCCCCGGCTGGGATCCCGCGCCCGTGGCGCGGGCCCGTGCGGTGATGCTGGCGAGCTATGAGAGCCAGTCCTCCTCGCCGGTTGGCGTGCTCCAGCGGGACCTGGAGGGATTGCTCCATGCGAACGATCCGCGCTGGGCCTCGCCGGACCGCAAGGACATCGAGGCGCTCGATGCAGCACGGTTCCGTGCCTTCTGGGAGCCGCTGCTCGCCAGCGGTCCCATCGAGGTGCAGGTCTTTGGCGACACCACGGCCGATGCCACCATCGCGGCGGTCGCCAGCACCTTTGGTGCGCTGAAGCCGCGGCCCGCGGCGCCGGCGGCCAACATCAACGTGCGGTTTCCGGATCATGTGGCGACCCCGGTCGTGCGCACCCATACCGGCCAGCCCAACCAGGCCGCGGCGGTGATCGCCTGGCCGACGGGGGGTGGCAGCGCGGGGCTGACGGAAAGCCGGAAGCTCGAATTGCTCGCCGCGGTCTTCCGCGATCGGTTGCTCGACAAGCTGCGCTCGGAAGCGGGGGTGAGCTATACGCCCAACGTCTCCACCGACTGGCCCGTGGGCCTGCCGAGCGGCGGCAAGATCCTGGCGATCGGTGCGGTGCCGCCCGACAAGACGGATTTCTTCTTTCAGCTCGCACGCGGGATCGCGGCGGACCTGGTGGCGAACCCGATCACCGAGGACGAACTGCGGCGGGCACAGGCGCCGGTGCTTCAATTCATCGCGCGGGTGTCGAGCGGCAACATGTTCTGGATGCAGCAGACCGCCGGCGGCACGCTCGATCCCAAGCGGATCGATGCGATCAACACCATCGCCTCGGACATCGGCACGACGACCGCCGCCGATATCCAGGCGCTGGCGGTGAAGTATCTCCGCCCGGAGAAGGACTGGTCGCTGGTGATCGTGCCGGAGAAGAAGGCGAACTAGGTTCGTCGTGGCCGGCGCAGGCAGGGGCAGGATACGCAGGCTAGGTGCTTGGGGTCCTCGCCTCGTGCCTGCGCAGGAGCACCGTGCGGAGGCCATCCCGACTTGCCCCGGCTGCCGCGGCGCCGGCGCTGTCCTGCCCACTTCCGGGCTCCTGCGAAGGCAGGAGCCCGGGGTCGCCAGGCTCGGTGCGGGCGGCTCTGCCAGGCCTTGGCAGGCGCCGGGCTACGCCTTGTAGAGCGCGTCCAGTTTCTCGCCATAGACCTGGCGCAGTATGTGGCGGCGGATCTTTAGGCTGGGGGTGAGCTGCTCGTTCTCGATGGTGAACGGCCGGTCCGCCACGATGAAGCGGCGAATTCGCTCCGTCACGGTCAGGTCTTGGTTCACCCGGTCCACTGCCGCGTTCAACGCCGCGCGATAGCCGCTGTCCTCCGCCAGCCGCTTGAAATCGCAGACCGCGCGGTTGGCCGCGCACCATTCCTGCGTCCACTCCGGATCGGGCACGATCACCGCGACCATGTAGGGGCGGCGATCGCCCGCGATCATCGCCTGGGAGATCTCGGGCTGGAGGGTGAGCATGCCCTCCACCTTCTGCGGGGCGACGTTCTCGCCCTTGTCGTTGACGATGATGTCCTTCTTGCGGTCAGTGATCTTGATGCGACCCGCCTCGTCGATCAGGCCGATGTCGCCGGTGTGCAGCCAGCCATCCTTGAGCACGCGCGCAGTTTCGTCCTCGTTGCGCCAATAGCCGTGCATCACCAGTTCGCCGCGCACCAGGATTTCGCCGTCCTCGGCGATGCGCACTTCGGTGTTGGCGAGCGGCGGGCCGACGCTGTCCATGCGGACGCCTGCCGACGGGCGGTTGCACGAGATCACCGGCGCAGCCTCGGTCTGGCCATAGCCCTGGAGGAAGGTGACCCCCAGCGCCTGGAAGAACAGCCCCACCTCCGGATTGAGCGGTGCGCCGCCAGAGACCATCGCCTTCATCCGCCCGCCGAAGCGCTTGGCGATCTTGGGCCGGAACAGGGTCCGCACCGCCAGCTGCGCCGGTCGATCGGTTAGGCGCAGGCGACCCTCGCTCTCCTTGTTGCCCAGTTCGATCGCCTTGCCGAGCAGATAGGCGGCCATGCCGCCCTGTTTCTCGACCGCCTTGGTGATCCGGGTGCGCAGCACTTCGAAAAGCCGCGGCACGACGAACATGATCGTCGGGCGCACCTCCTCGATATTGGCGGCGAGCTTGTCGAGCCCCTCGGCATAATAGATCTGCCCGCCCAAGCCGATCGCGAAATGCTGGCCGCCGGTATGCTCATAGGCGTGGCTCAGCGGCAGGAAGGACAGGAACACCTCGTCGTCCCACCCGAAATCCTCGGCGATCACCGCCGAGCAGCCGGCCACGTTGTGCAGGATCGCGCCGTGGTGCTGCATGACCCCGCGGGGCGCGCCGCCGGTGCCGCTGGTGTAGATGATGCAGGCGAGGTCCTCGCGCTGGAAGCTCGCCTCGCCCGCAGCCGCGTCGGGGCTTGCGGGATGGTCGGCGATCAGCTGATGCCAGCCGTGGAACTCGATGCTGCCGGGCTGGACCAGGCGAACGTCCTCGATCCCGATGATCTTCTGCGGGGTGGAGGCGTGGAGGGCGGCAGGGATCAGCTCGCGCGCGAGCTTGGCGGTGGAGACGATCGCGGCGCAGGCGCCCGAATTCTCCATGATGTGCTGGTGGTCGCGCTGGGTGTTGGTGACATAGGTCGGCACCGTGATGCAGCCAGCGGCCATGATGGCGAGGTCGGAGATGCACCATTCGGGGCGGTTCTCCGACACCAGCATCACCCGGTCTCCGCGCTTGAGCCCAAGCGCCTTCAGGCCCGCGGCGAGGCTGGCGACCTGGCGCGCGGCCTCCGCCCAGCTGGTCGGCTGCCATTCGCCCCCGGCCTTGTGCCACAGGAAGGGCTTGTCGCCGTTCTCGCGCGCACGCGCGAAGAACATCGTGACGAGATTCGGGAAATGCTCGAGGGTACGCATGGCCTCTCCTGCCGCCCCGGCGTCCGTGCGCCGGGGACTTGCCTGTTGGTTATTCCGGGGGACGGGTTCCGAAGCCGCCGACCCGCTTGATGTCGACGACCGTGCCGTCCTGCCGCATCGCGACGCCCTCGCTGCGCGGATCGGCACCGCCGACCCAGCGACCGCGCAGGCGCTCCACCGCATTCGCCTTCAAGCCGAGCGGCGCGATCCGGACCGGCTCGCCCAGCGCCTTCAGCGCCGGTGCCATGGCGTCCAGCTGCGTGCCCTGCTCGAGCGTCGCGATCTGACCCGGCGCATAGATCAGCCCCAGGCCGATCGCGTCCTGCGCCGTCATCCGCCAATCTATCACCGCGATCACCGCCTTGGCGACCTGCGCGATGATGGTGGATCCGCCCGCCGCACCGATCACCAGGCGGACCTTGCCGTCCGGGCCGTAGACGATGGTCGGCGACATGGAACTGCGCGGCCGCTTGCCGCCCTCCACGCGGTTGGCGACCAGATGGCCGTTCTTTTCCGGCACGATGTCGAAGTCGGTCAGCTCGTTGTTGAGCATGGTGCCGTTCACCGACAGGCCCGATCCGAAATAGCCCTCGATCGTCGACGTGACGGACACCGCGTTGCCGCGCGCGTCGGTTGCCGAGACGTGGGTCGTCCCCGGCACTTCGCTCTGCTGGACCCGAATGCGGGCAGGAGCGCCTGCGGGCATGCCGGGCGTCGCGCTCGCCATCGTGCGGTCGGGCGAAATCAGGGCCGACCGTGCGGCGATGTACTTGGGGTCGAGCAGGCCCTCGACCGGCACCGTCTCATGGTCGGGATCGGCCAGGTACATGTCTCGGTCGGCATAGGCGAGCCGCTGGCTCTCGGCGATCAGGTGCCAGGCGACCGGCGAGTCCTTGCCCAGCTTCGCCATGTCGAAGCGTTCGAGCTGCTTCAGGATCATCAGCACCGCGACTCCGCCCGACGAAGGAGGACCCATGCCGCAGATGCGATAGGCACGGTAGCTGCCGCACACCGGCGCGCGTTCCTTGGCATCGTAGCTGGCGAGGTCGCCCGCCGTCATCTTCGACGGGTTGCGCGCGGAGGTGTTGACCGCGGTGACGAGCTTCTGCGCGTCCGGTCCCACATAGAAGCTGTCCGGACCCAGTCGCGCCAGGCGCTCGAACAAGGCCGCCTGTTCGGGGTTCTTGATCAGCGTGCCCACCGGCAGCGCCTCGCCGTCCGGCGTGCGATATTTGGCCCGCGCCCAGGGGTCGATGTGGCTGCCGAACCGGTCGATGCCGGTGTTGAGCCGCTGGGTGATGCGAAAGCCGTCGCGGGCGAGGCGGATCGCCGGTTCGAACAGCTTAGCCCAAGGGAGCTTGCCGGCGCGGGCGTGCGCCATCGCCCATTCGCGAAGGTTGCCCGGGACACCGACGCTGCGCCCGCCCGGCACGGCCGCGGAATGGCTCAGTGGGTTGCCGTCGGGCGCGTAGAACCAGTGCGGATCGGCCGCGGCCGGAGCCGCCTCCCGCCCGTCGATGGTCAGGAGCTTGCCGGTCCGGGCATCATGCCCGACCCAGAAGCCGCCGCCGCCGACGCCGGAGTTCTGCGGTTCGACCACGTTGAGCGCGAGCAGCGTCGCGATCGCGGCGTCGGTGGCGCTGCCGCCGGCGCGCAGCATCTCGACACCCGCCGCCGCGGCGCGCGGGTCCGATGCGCTGACCATGCCTTGCACCGCCTGCTGGGCGATACGGGCGGGACGGGCGACCTGAGCATCCGCAACGACTGGGAGGGCGAGCAGCAATGCTGCACAGCTGAGAAAACGCTTCATGCGTGAAGGAGTAGCCGCGATTGTCCCGGGTGCAAAGGCGAGGGGGACACGGCCGAAGCCGTGCCCCCGTCCTCAGCCGCGTCGGGTCGCCGCCGCGTAGAGCGCGATCGCCGCGGCGTTGGAGACGTTCAGGCTCTCCACCTTGCTGCTGATCGGCAGCCTGGCGAGGACGTCGCAATGCGCCTCGGTGTTCTGGCGCATGCCTTCGCCCTCGGCGCCCAGCACCAGCGCGACCTTGGGGCTGCCGAGCGCCTGGTCGAGCGTGGTCTCGGTGTTGCCGGTCAGGCCGATGCGCCAGTAGCCGGCTTCCGAAATCTCCTCCAGCGCGCGGGCCAGGTTTACCACGCGCACCCAGGGCACCACTTCGAGCGCGCCGGACGCGGTGCGTGCGACGGTGCCGGATTCGGGTGGTGCATGCCGGTCCTGCGTCACGATGCCGAGTGCGTCGAACGCGGCGGCGGAACGCAGGATCGCGCCGACATTGTGCGGATCCGTCACCTGATCGAGCACCAGCAGCGGGCGGGTGTCATCGGCACCCTGCTGAAGCAGGTCGCCCAGCCAGATGTCCTCTAGCGGATCGACCTCGGCGACCATCCCCTGGTGCGGGGCGTCGCTGGGTACGAGCCGGCCCAGGTCGGCCGCTTCCGCATAGATCACGGTCAGCGTGGAGGGCAGGTCGAGCCGCGACAAGGCCTCATGGGTGCCCCACAGCTTGCGAACGGTGCGCTCGGGATTGGCGAGCGCGGCGAGCACCGCGTGGCGCCCCCAAAAACGGGGGCGCTGGGCGGAACCCTGGCTCGGTCGATGGCCGCGTCGTGCCATGCTCAGTCCTCCGCCTTCGGCCAGGCGTACGGGTCGGTGACCTTCGGCTGGCGGGGCAGCGGCGGCTTCGGCAGCGGCTTGTCCGCATTGGCGGCATTCAGGAGGAAGGATGCCATGATGATCGACGCTTGACGCAGATCCTCGCCCTTCAGATGGTCGAAGGTATCGGCATTGGTGTGGTGGATGCGGCTGCCATAGTCCAGCGGGTCCTGGATGAACTGGAAGCCCTGGAGCCCGATCGACTGGAAGAAATAGTGATCGGTGCTCGACGTACGGCGCATCGCGACGGTGCCCGCCCCCATCGCTTGGAACGGCGCGAACCATTCGCGGAAGATCGGCACGGCTGCCTGGTTGTTCTCGGCATAGATGCCGCGGATCTTGCCCGAGCCGTTGTCGAGGTTGAAATAGGCGGCGAGCTGGTCGTAGCCCGGCTTCTTCGTGATCGGCCAGCGCGAGGTCCAGCCATAGAAGCGGGCCAGGCCGGTCGTCGGTGCCGTCGCGGCGGGCGCGCGCGTGGCGATGTGCTGCTCAATATAGGCGAGCGAGCCGAGCAGCCCCTGTTCCTCACCGTTCCACAGCGCGAAGCGGATCGTCCGCTTCGGCCGCACCCCCATTTGCGAGAGGATGCGGGCGGCTTCCATCACCACGGCGGAACCCGCGGCATTGTCGGAAGCGCCATCGCCGGCCGCCCAGCTGTCGAGATGGGCGCCGGCCATCACATAGCCGGCCTTGGGATCGGTGCCCGGAATGTCGGCCAGGATGTTGTACGCCTGTACGTCGCTGTCGTCGAAGCGGACGTTGCTGGTCACTTCCAGCGTCGGCGCCTGGCCCACGCGGGCGAGGCGGGCGAGCCGGCGATAATCCTCGGCCGCGATCTCGATGCCCGGCGTCGCCGGGGTCTGGCCCCGTCCGAACAGATAGCCGCTGCCGTGCAGCAGCATGCCGTCGCGGCTGGACATGGTCGCCATCGCCACCGCGCCCTCGCTCTTGAGGAACGCGTCGAGCTTGAGCGAGAAGTCGAGCCGCTTGAGCCGGCGGTCCGCTGCATCCGGATCATTGACCGGCGCTTCGAAGAAGTCCTGGTCGTTGAGTTCCTGCTGGCTGAGGCGGCGGAAAGCGGGACGGTCCGGCTCCGAGCCGGTGTCCGGCTGGGTCACCAGCACGATCTTGCCCGCGAGCTGACCGCGGTAGCGGGCGAAATCCGCTTCTTTGGTCATCGGCGCGACGATCACCGGCGCGGTGATGGTGCCGTTGGTGCCGGGAGTCCAGGCGATCGGGATCGCGGTCAGCTCGATCGGGCGCGGGGTTACCATGCGCACGCTCGAGCTGACGATCGACCAGCCGCGGCCGAACTCGAACCCTTCCTTGTGGACGTTCCGCAGGCCCCATTCGCGGAACTTGGACTGGGTCCATTCCTCTGCCTGGCGCATGCCGGGCGAGTTGGTGAGGCGCGGGCCGATCACGTCGGTCAGGTGCTGCGCGATCGGCATCACTTCCGACTGGTTGGTCCCCTCCTCGATGATCCGGGTGACGGCGTCGCGATCGACCGACTGGGCGGCGAGGGGTGCGGCAAGAGGCGTGGCGGCAACAGTGGCGAACAAGGCAAGGGTAAGCGCGCGCATCGGGTTCCGTTCGTGGGAGGGAAGAGAAAAAGCGTCGCTGGGACGCTATGCGGGCCAGGAAAGGCGCGCAAGCCGTTGACAGCGGCCGGATCGGACGGCAATGGGCCACCTCGCTTCAGCGAAGCGGCCCCGTGGAAGGGTGGCCGAGTGGTTAAAGGCAGCAGACTGTAAATCTGCCCACGCAAGTGTACGCTGGTTCGAATCCAGCCCCTTCCACCATCCGCCCCCGGCGCGGCGGATCGGTTCTCCCGGACAAAGGGACACCTGCGCTGCCGACCCCCATCCTCTTCGTTTTTGCCGCGGCGCTCGAAATCGGCGGATGCTTTGCGTTCTGGAAATGGGCGCGGCTCGGCGCCTCGCCGCTGTGGCTGATCCCCGGCATGATTGCGCTGGCGGGGTTCGCCTGGATCCTCACCTTCGCCGACACTCCCGCGGCGGCGCGTGCGTATGCGGCCTATGGTGGCATTTACGTCGCAAGCTCGCTCGGCTGGATGTGGCTGGTCGAGGGGCTGCGCCCGGATCGCTTCGACCTGATCGGCGGCGGGTTGTGTCTGCTGGGATGCTTGGCGATCCTGTTCGGGCCGCGGTGACGGGATAACCTCCAGGCCTTCTTTGTCTTCGCTTCCGGTCCATCCACCCCGTTTGTCTTTTATTCTTCCGTTTGCCTCGAGTAGCCGTCGAGCCTGTCGAGACGGCGTACCGAGATGACGGTTGTGGTGGCTCTCTCGATACGGGCTCTCGACAAGCTCAATCCCTACTCGAGACAAACGGGATTGGTGGAAGGGGGAGGAGGCATTCTTCCCGACACTGGCTGAGCCGCCGTCGGGGCCTCTTGCGTCCACCGCGTGGCGCGGCTACCTCCGGCGCATCGGGCGGGTATAGCACAATGGTAGTGCAGCAGCCTTCCAAGCTGAATACACGGGTTCGATTCCCGTTACCCGCTCCACCTTCCTTCCGCCTCAGCCCGCCACGGCGTCCGCGCCGCGCGATTGCCGGAGCTGCGGACCAGCCCTAGAGAGCGCCGCCATGGCCCGCATCGAAACGCCCCACCCCATCCGCGGCACCCAGGACATCTTCGGCGAAGACCAGCGCCGCTTCGGCCGCGTGGTCGAAGCGTTCGAGCGCGTCCGCCGGCTCTATTGCTTCGGCCGCGTCGAGCTGCCGGTGTTCGAATCGACCGCCGTGTTCGCGCGCTCGCTGGGCGAAACCACCGACGTCGTCTCCAAGGAGATGTACAGCTTCGAGGACCGCGGCGGCGATTCGCTGACCCTGCGCCCGGAGTTCACCGCCGGCATCGCCCGCGCCTATCTGACCGACGGCTGGCAGCAATACGCGCCGCTCAAGATCGCGACCCATGGCCCGGTGTTCCGCTACGAGCGGCCGCAGAAGGGGCGCTACCGCCAGTTTCACCAGATCGATGCCGAGGTGATCGGCGCGGCCGAGCCCGGTGCCGACGTCGAGCTGCTCGCCTTCGCCGACCAGCTGCTGCGCGAGCTTGGCATCGAGGGCGTGACGCTGCAGCTCAACACGCTGGGCGACGCAGATACCCGCGACGCGTGGCGCGCCTCGCTGGTCGCGCATTTCGAGGCGCATCGCGACGTGCTGAGCGAGGACAGCCTCGCCCGGCTCGACAAGAATCCGTTGCGCATCCTCGATTCCAAGGACCCGCGCGATCGTCCGGTCGCGGACAGCGCGCCCGGGATCGATGACTATCTGACGCCGGAAGCGCGCGACTTCTTCGCGGCCGTCACCGCGGGGCTCGATGCCGCGGGCGTGGCGTGGACGCGCAACGACCGGCTGGTGCGCGGGCTCGACTACTACCGCCACACCGCGTTCGAGTTCGTCACCGACCGGCTGGGCGCACAAGGCACGGTGCTGGCGGGCGGCCGCTACGACGGGCTGATCGGCTCGCTCGGTGGCCCCGAGACGCCGGGCGTGGGCTGGGCGGCCGGGATCGAGCGGCTGGCGATGCTGCTCGACGGTGCTCCGGCGCCCCAACTGGACGTGGCGGTGGTGGTCGAGGACGAGCGCGCGTTTGGCGAGGGCATCGCCACGGTCGCACGGCTGCGCAAGGCGGGGCTGGTCGCCGACCTTGTCGCGACCGGATCGCCGCGCAAGCGCTACGACAAGGCGCTCAAGCTGGAGCCGGCCGAGACGGTCTCGCTGCGATTCGAGGGCGAGGCGTCTGCGGCCGCCTTCCGCACGCTGCGCGGGGAGCCGCGTGCCGAGCAGGCGCTGCGCCAGGCATGACCGCCATCTCCCCCGATCGCATCGCGCAGATCGAGGCACGGCGCGACGAGTTGCAGGCGCTGATGGCGACCGGCGAGCTGCCGGGCGACCGCTTCGTTCAGGTCTCGAAGGAATATGCCGAGCTGGAGCCGGTGGCCGAGGCCGCGGGCGCGGTGCGGCGGCTGCGTGCCGAGGCCGAATCGCTGGAGGAGATGAGCCAGGACGGCGACGAGGAACTGCGCCGCCTCGCGGCCGAGGAGCTGCACGAGAATCGCGAGCGGCTGGCCGCGGCCGAGCGTGCGCTGGCACTGGCGCTGCTGCCGCGCGATGCGGCCGATGAACGCCCGGCGATGCTCGAAATCCGCGCCGGTACCGGCGGCGACGAGGCGGCGCTGTTCGCGGGCGACCTGTTCCGCATGTACCAGCGCTACGCCGACACGCGCGGCTGGCGGGTGGAGATGATCTCGGCCAGCGCCTCCGATGCGGGCGGGTTCAAGGAAGTCGTCGCCTCGGTGACGGGGCAGGGCGTGTTCGCGCGCCTCAAGTTCGAGAGCGGCGTTCATCGGGTGCAGCGCGTGCCGGTGACCGAAAGCGGCGGGCGCATCCACACCTCCGCCGCGACCGTCGCGGTGTTGCCCGAGGCCGAGGAGGTCGACGTCCAGATCGACGACAAGGACCTGCGCATCGACGTCTATCGCTCGTCGGGGCCGGGCGGCCAGTCGGTCAACACTACCGACTCCGCCGTGCGCATCACCCACCTGCCGACCGGGCTGGTGGTGATCCAGCAGGACGAGAAGTCGCAGCACAAGAACAAGGCCAAGGCGCTCAAGGTGCTTCGTACCCGGCTGTACGAAGCGGAGCGGGAGCGGCTCGCCTCCGAACGCTCGGGCACGCGCAAGGCGATGGTCGGATCGGGCGACCGCTCCGAGCGCATCCGCACCTACAACTTCCCGCAGGGGCGGGTGACCGACCACCGCATCAACCTGACGCTGCATCGCCTGCCCGAAATCCTGGAGGGCGAAATGGACGAGCTGATCGGCGCGCTGATCGCCGAGGACGAGGCGGAGCGGCTGGCGACGCTCGACGCGGCGTGACCGCCGCCGGGCTCGACGCGGCGTGACGACCGCTGCGGACGCGGTGCGGGAGGCGGCGCAGCGCATCGCCGTCGTGTCCGACACGCCGCGGCTCGATGCCGAACTGCTGATGGCGCACGCGATGGGCGTCGAGCGCAACGCGCTGCTGCTCGGACGGCTCGCCGATGCCGTGCCGGCCGGCTTCGAGGCGCTGGTCGAAGCGCGGCTCGCGCACACGCCAGTCGCCTATCTGACCGGCACCCGCGCCTTCTGGACGATCGATCTGGAGGTGGGACCCGGCGCGCTGGTACCGCGCGCCGACAGCGAGACGCTGATCGAGGCTGCGGTGGCGCACTTCGTGGATCGCGCGCCGACGAGCGTGCTCGACCTGGGCACCGGGCCCGGCACGCTGCTGCTCGCCGCGTTGGACCACTGGCCGCAGGCGCAAGGGCTGGGCGTCGATCGCTCGCCCGAAGCGCTCGCCTTTGCCCGCCGCAATGCCGGGCGGCTCGGCATGGGCCGGCGGGCGCGCTTCATGCTGGGAGACTGGGCGGCGGCGCTGGACGCGCGGTTCGACCTGGTTCTCACCAACCCGCCTTATATCGGCACCGACGAGCGGCTGCCGCAGGAGGTGGTGGGGCATGAGCCGGCCGGCGCCTTGTTCGCCGGGGCGGACGGGTTGGACGCCTATCGCCTGCTCGCGCCCCAGCTCGCGCGGTTGATCGCCCCAGGCGGGGTCGCCGTGGTGGAGATCGGCTTCACCCAGGCGGAGCCGGTATCGGCGCTGCTGCGTGCCCAGGGGCTCTCGACACGCGTTGCGCAGGATCTGGGTGGGCGACCTCGCGCGATCGTTGCCGGTTGAATCCGGCGGTGGCACCCCCATATTTCCCCTTGGAGATCGCCCATGCAGCCGCTAAGACCGGGGCGGGGCAAGCCACCTTCGACCAGTCACAGGTGAGTTCGGGGCACTGCCCCCTCCAGCGTCATGCGCGCCACTGCGGTCCGGTGGCCATGGCAGACGGGGTCGCGCAAGGGCGCGCCTCCGCGACAGGCAGCATCCGGGATCGACAGGATCGACGGACAGTTTTGAACGGGACACACACACGTTGATAAACAACCGGCAAGCCGGCCGCCGTCGCGGCCGTGGTGGGCAGCGTCCTCAAGGCGGGGGCAACCCCGGCCGTTCCGATAACGGCAATCGCATCGACAGTCGTGCACGCGGCAATGCCGCGCAGCTGCTGGAAAAGTACAAGAACCTGGCTCGCGACGCGCAGATGCAGGGCGATCGGGTGAACTCGGAATATTATTTCCAGTTCGCCGATCATTACTTCCGCGTGCTCAACGACAATCGCGCCCGGGTCGAAGAGAACCAGCGCCAGCGCGGCGATTTCGCCTCCGATGACGAGGGCGAGGAGTTCGAGTTCGAGGGCGAGAACGGCGGCAACGATCGTCCGCAGCGCGAGGAGCGGGGCCAGCGCGAGGAACGTCCCCGCCGCGAAGACCGAGCCCAGCGCGAGGATCGTCCGCAGCGGGACGCACGTCCGCGGGCCGAACGCGCGCCGCGCGGCGAGCGTCCGTCGGTAGCGCAGACCGAGGTGGATGGTGCTCCCGTGGAGCAGCTCCAGCTGGTGACCGCCGAAGCCGCCAACGATGTCGACGTGCAGCCGGTGGAGACGGAGGCGCGCGCGCCCCGTGCCCGCCCGCGTGCCCGTCGCCGGGACGCCGAGCAGCCGGTCGAGGCTGCGGCCGAGGCCCACGGGATCGATGCGGACCGGCTGCCGCCGGCGCTCGGTGCTGTGGAAGGCGAGGGCGAAGAGCGTCCCCGCCGCCGCCGCCGTCTCCGGGCCGACGACGAGGTGATGCCGCCGGCCGCCTGAAGCCGAGCGCACGCGTGAGACAAGGGGCCGGTACCGCAGCCAGCGGTGCCGGCCCTTTTGCTATTCGGTGTCGGGGACGTTGGACTCTGGCTGGTCCTTCCGCGCGAACCGGTCGACTGCAGCATCGTGGCCCGTGCCCGAGCTCAGGAAGATCAGCCCCATCAGCACTGCCGCCATCAGCACCGACAGGCCGACGCCCAGCGCGGTCGCGATCGCCATGTGGATCGGCAGCGGACCGACGAGGTGCCACAGCAATGCCACGGCGACGGCCGCGGCGAGTGCCGCGACGGCGGCCATCCACTTCAGCAGCCGCCGAAACCGGCTCCAGGCGAAGCGCGCATAGGTCGGATCGTCCAGCGGATCGCGGTCATCGTGCAGCATCGTCTTGCAATCCCATCCAAACATGGGATGCTCAACCCTCGTCGATGCACGCGGCGGCAGAGGAGGGTGCGATGACCATCGCGGTGATCCTGAGCGGCAAGGGCCATGACGTGGTCTCGATCGATGCCGGAAGAACCGTGGGCGACGCCGTCCACCTGCTCGCGGAACGCCGGATCGGCGCCGTACCGGTGGTCCAGGGAGACTCGATCCTCGGCGTCTTTTCGGAACGCGACGTGATCGGCTGCCTCCACCACGGCGGCGCGGCGACGCTCGATCGTCCGGTGACCGCGGCCATGACGGCGCCCGCCGTCACCGTCTCGCCGCAGGAGCCTGTGCTCGCGGCTCTGTCGTTGATGACGCACCGGCGCATCCGCCATCTTCCCGTGGTCGAATCGGGGCGTCTCGTCGGCATCGTCTCGATCGGCGACCTCGTGAAGCACCGGATCGAGGGGATCGAAGCCGAGGCGCAGGCGATGCGCGCCTATATCGGCAGCTGAGCGAGGGCCTCAGCCGCGCCGCGATCGGGCCAGCGCCAGTGCCTCGGCCAGCAACCCGCGTCCAAAGGTGAGCATCCAGCCGGCGTAGATCAGCGCACCGGCCGGGACCAGGATGGCCAGCCGCAGCAAGGGCGCGAGCGGCGGCAGCAACCGGTCAACCAGCAGCACCGCCAGCGCCATGCCGACGCTTCCCAGCAAGGGCTGCGAGACGGCCGAAGCGAGTGCCCCTGCACGCACGCCGATCACCGGCAGCGTCCGCCACGCGCAAAGGGCGAGGTACAGGGGGGCGGTCGCCAACCAGGCGGCGGCGAGACCCATGACGCCATGGCGCACGCCGACGAGGAAGGCGATCGGCAGCAGGATCGCCCCGATCGCTCCGTTGCCCGCGCTGATGCCGGGCCGCCCGCAAGCATCGCATGCCGGCGCGAACAGGATCTGAAGCGTCAGGAACGGCATGGCGAGCGCGAGCAGCCCCACGACGGGGCCGGTCTCCAGCCACTTCTCGCCCAGCATCACCGAGACCAGCGGCTCGGCCACGACTGCCAGCCCGAGGTAGAAGGGCATCGCCAGCAGCAGCACCATGCGGACCCCCATCAGGAATGCGGCGGCGACCGAGCTGCGATCGTGCTGGATGCGGGCATAGGCGGAAAAGGCGACGTCGTTGATCGGCGGCACGAACTTCGCGACCAGGATCTGCGCCAGGAACAGGCTCGTCGTGTAGATGCCCAGCGCATGGGCGTCGAGGTGGCGGCCGGCAACGAAGACATCGGCCTGGCTCTGGATGACCCAGAACAGCTGGCCCGTCGCCATCAGGACCCCATAGCGCGCGATCCCGCCGGCACCTCGAAAGTCGAAGCTCGGGCGTACCCATGCACGCGCCGCGACCATCATGCCGACGGCACGCGTCCCGAACAGCACCATCGGCGCCAGCACCAAGGTCCAGACGCCGAGGCCCCCAAGCGCACCGCCGAGAGCCGCAAGCGCACCGAGCACGGCCGAGAGCAGGTTCACCGCCGCCTGGCGCCGGAAGTCCATGGCGCGGCTCAGCAGCGCATAGGGAAAGGCGATGAACGGCGTGGCGAGGTAGAGCAGCGCCTGCACGCGCAGCAGTTCGGCGACCTGGGGATGGCGGAAATAGGCGGCCGCGAGCGGGGCTCCCGCCACCTGGAGGATGGCGAGCGTCCCGTTCAGCACCAGCAGCATTCCGAACAGCTGCCGGATCGCGCAATCATCGACCTCGGGCTTCTGGATCAAGGCGCTCGCAAGGCCGTAGCCGTTCAGCATGTTGAGCACGACCAGCACGACCTGGGTCATGGCGAACAGGCCGTAGTCCTGGGGGCTCAGGATGCGGATCACGAGGAAGGTAGACGCCCATGCGATCAGCTGGCCGGCGATCTGCGTGCCCGAACGCCACAGAATCGCAGAGCGAACCTGGTGCCGCAGCGATTCGGCGGGGCGATTCGTCTCCTGAAGGGGCGCATCCATGGTTCTGGCCTATGCCGAGCCGGAGCCGCGCGCCACAAAAACCGCGGGAATCCGCCGTTTCTCGACCGCAGTGCAACATTTTTGAAAAATGGGTTTGACGGGTGTGGGGAGTGCGTCTAGAGACCCGTTCACCGCAGCGGCGCACCGAACGGAGCGCTTGCTGGGTCGCGAAAAACCTGGTGCTGAGCGCCTCTTGAAAGAGGGGTTTGCTGGAGCGCCGGCGTTTTGTTCTTTGACATTGTTGGTTAAGATGAAGGGACATGTGGGCGGCGGCTCCGGTATGCCACGTTTTCAAGGCGTGGTGTGGTCGGTTAAAGCTTAAGCCAGTTCATGTGTCCTATTACATATCCACAGTATATGTGATGTGCAGGAATTGGCTCCTTGAAGTGAGCTGCTTGATCCTCGTTATTCCGCGGGGATTGGGTGGAACATCAAACTTGAGAGTT
>NZ_SDPT01000004.1 GCF_004135605.1 Sphingomonas desiccabilis
CTATCGCCAGTTCGGCGGCGAGATGAACTGGCAGACCGGCAGCTGGAAGATCAGCGCGCTGGGCGGCTATTCGGGTGCCAAGAAGACGCTCGACTTCGCCAACCTCAAACACGTCGCCTATGCGCCGTCGCGTACCCGCTATACCGAAAATGGCGGCGAGACGATCCCGAGCGACAATCCGAAGACGATCGACATGTACAATGCGCCGGACAGCTATCTGTTCGAGGCGTATGAGACGACGCGCGAGCGTATCAAGGACGACAAATATGCCGCGCAGCTCGACATCAGCCGCGAGTTCCAGTCGTCGTTCCTGAAGCGCTTCAACTTCGGCGGCCGCTACACCAACAAGGCCAACGAGCGCGAATATGGCGAGGAGAAGATCCAGGGTCCGGCGCGCGGCAGCACGGCATATGTCGGTAAGCGCACGCTGGCCGACAGCCCGCTGGAGTCGGTAACCGAGATCGTCGGCGGCAAGCACTATCAAGCGCGCGACCTCGACTGGGCGCAGGTCTCCAACGACTATGCGCGCGACTTCTTCCGCCCGGACGGGTTCGAGACGCCGTTCGACGACGGGCAGTATTACAAGGTCCGCGAAGAGACGATCGCCGGCTATGCCATGGCCGACTTCGAGTTCGAGCTGGCGGTGCCGGTGTTCGTCAACCTGGGCGGCCGCTACCTGAAGACCACGGTGAAGTCGGAGGGCTTCCACCAGGTCCAGAACCCGGACGGCTCGACCGGCTATACCGACGCGCCGGTGTCGAGCGAGGGCAGCTATGAGAAGTTCCTGCCCGCGATCAACGCGCATGCCGAGCTGACCGACAGCCTCATCCTGCGCGCGGCCGCTTCGAAGACGCTGATCCGCCCGGCGCTGACCGATCTTGCATACAAGCGGACGGCAAGCTGGAACAGCTTCCGCTTCACCGACGGCAACCCGAACCTGAAGCCGACCCTGGCCGACCAGTGGGAAGTCGGCGTCGAAAAGTATCTGGGCCGCGGCGGCATCCTGGCGGCGTCCTACTTCTGGAAAAAGATCAAGGGCGTCGTGCAGAGCGAACTGACCGGCGTGGTCGAGGACGTGACCAAGTACAACGCCAACGGCACGATCGACGGCGTCTATGACTTCGACGTCTATCAGCCGGTGAATGCCGAGGGTTCGTACAAGGTAAGCGGCGTAGAGCTGAACGCGGTGATCCCGTTCTCGATGTTTGCCGACTGGGCCGAGGGCTTCGGCATCAACGCCAACGTGACCTTCCTGGACAGCTCGCTGACCGGGCAGTCGGACCTGGACATCGCGACTTCGCCGATCGGCCTTGCCGACAACACCTACAACGCCACCGTGTTCTATGAGCGTGGGCCGGTGTCGCTGCGTGTCTCGTACAACCGCAAGGGCGCCTATGTGGAGCGGATCGAGCGCAACATGTATCCGGTGTACCGCAATGCCTATGGCCAGTTCGACGCGTCGGCGAGCTACCAGCTGACCCCGAACTTCCGCGTGGAGCTTCAGGGCATCAACGTCGGCAATGCCAAGACCACCGGCTACACCATGGATCCCTCCTTCCCGGCGACTTACGAATTCTCGGGAAGCCGCATCAGCCTGGGCGTGCGCGCGCAGTTCTGATCGATCTCAGCCCCGCCGTGGCCGCGGCGGGGCTGCCGTCCCCAAATGCAGTTTCGTCCCCGGAGTACCCTGTTCATGAAATCCCGCATCCTCGTCGCAGCACTTGCTGCTCTCACTAGCCAGCCGATCGCGGCACAGGACGCTGCTCCGGACCTGTCGCGAGCAGCGCGCGGCGACGTGCGGGAGCCGGGCGGGGCGCGCCGCCTCCCCGGCGACATGCGTGAGACCTACGCCAAGCTCTCGACCGAGGGTGAGGTGCGCAACGTGATCCTGCTGATCGGCGACGGCATGGGTGACTCCGAGATCACGCTCGCCCGCAACTATGCCGAGGGTGCCGGCGGCTATTTCAAGGGCATCGATGCGTTGCCCTTCACCGGCCAATACACGCATTATTCGCTCGATCGGGAGACGGGGAAGCCCAACTATGTGACGGACAGCGCGGCGTCGGCGACCGCCTGGGCCTCGGGCGTGAAGAGCTACAACGGCGCGATCGGCGTCGACATTCAGGGCAAGCCGCACCGGACGCTGATCGAGCGAGCGAAGGCGGCGGGGCTCGCCACCGGCGACGTTTCGACCGCGGCGATTCAGGACGCGACGCCGGGCGCGCAGATCGCGCACGTGACCCGGCGCAACTGCTTCGCCCCGGCGGAGACAAGCAAGGATTGCCCGCAGAATGCGCTGGAGAATGGTGGTGCGGGCTCCATCACCGAACAGCTGCTCGACACGCGCGCCGACCTGGTGCTGGGCGGCGGCGCCGAGAGCTTTGAAGAGACCGCCAAGGCCGGCAAGTGGAAGGGCAAGACTCTGTTCCAGCAGGCGACGGCGCGCGGCTTTCGCGTCGTGCGTAACGCAGTCGAGCTGGATGCGGTGACCCGCGCCGACGACAAGCAGCCTCTGATCGGCTTGTTTGCGCCGGGCAACATGCCGGTGCGCTGGACGGGGCCCAAAGCGAGCTTCCACGGCAACATCGACAAGCCGGCCGCGACCTGCCAGCCGAACGCCGCGCGTACCGCGGCGACCCCGACGCTGGCGGCGATGACGAAGAAGGCGATCGCGCTGCTCAAGGATCGCCCCAAGGGCTTCTTCCTGCAGGTCGAGGGTGCATCGATCGACAAGGAAGATCATGCCGCCAACCCATGCGGCCAAATCGGCGAGACCGTCGACCTGGATGAGGCGGTGCAGGAGGCGCTGGCGTTCGCAAAGGTCGACGGCCACACGCTGGTGATCGTCACCGCCGATCACGCCCACACCAGCCAGATCGTTGGCAACGGTACCCGCGCGCCCGGCTTGACGGCCGCGCTCAATACACGAGAGGGCGGCGTCATGACGGTCAACTACGGCACTGCCGAGGAAGGCTCGCAGGGGCATACCGGGACCCAGCTGCGCATCGCTGCCTATGGCCCGCGTGCGGTGAACGTAAGCGGCCTGTTGGATCAGACTGACCTTCACTACATCATCCGCGACGCGCTGGACCTGCGGTAGGGGTTTTCCGCCGGTCAGTTGGCGCGTCCTGCGACCGGTGAACGCCGCCGCCTCGTTCAGGCCCGCAGGGCGGCTCGCCCCCCTGCCCTCCTATGCCGGGCACAATTCCCCACGCGCGCCGTTGTCTTTGCAGCAGGAACCGCACCGCGATGGCGCGACCCGGCTAGGCCGCAGAATTCACTTCAACGAGGAGGGCAGTTCCGGGTGCGTGAAGTTGAATTGAAGCTCGACCTGACCGGTGCCGCCGCAGATGCTTTGGACGCCGCCGGAATCCTGGGCGCCACGTCGAAGGTCCGGCACATGCAAGCCGTCTACCACGACACGCCCGAGCAGGATCTCGCGCAAGCGGGTGTCTCCTTGCGGATTCGGGCGGCGGGGGACGAACGCATCCAGACGATCAAAGCCGATGGCGCGGGAAACACCGGCCTGTTCGCGCGGTCTGAATGGGAAAGACCTGTCGACGGCGACGCACCGATCCTGGACGACGCCACGCCGGTCAAGGCGCTGGTTGGAGACCGCATCCACACCATCACGCCGCAATTCGAGGTTCATGTCGAACGCCGTGCTTGGATCCTGTCGGAAGAAGACGCGGAGATCGAGGTCGTGCTCGATCGGGGCGAGGTGCTCCGGGGTGATCGCCGGGACGCGATCTGCGAACTTGAACTGGAGCTCAAAGACGGCGCCCCCGCCGCACTCTTCACCCTAGCCAGGAAGATCGACGACATCGTTCCGGTCCGGCTTGGCGTCCTCACCAAAGCGGAGCGCGGCTACCGTCTTTCGGAGCCGGTGCGCTCGGTCTTCAAGGCCGAGCCAATCGCGCTCAACAGCGAGATGACTGCCGCTGTGGCTTTCCAGCACATCGCCCAGGCGTGCATGCGCCAGTTCCGGCTCAACGAGGCTGTCCTTCTCACCGACCCGGGTCCGGAAGCGCTGCACCAGACCCGGGTTGCGCTGCGGCGCCTTCGTTCTGCCTTTTCGATCTTCAGAACGCTGTTCTCCGCCGATCCGGACGCTGACCGGCTCCGTGGTGAACTGCGCTGGCTGGCGGGCGAATTGGGGCACGCTCGGGACTTGGACGTGCTCCTGGCTCGCGCCTCCGCCGGAGCGTTGCACGATCGGATCCAGAAAGCGCGCGAAGAAGCGTACGGGAACGTGGATTCTGCGCTCTGCTCAGGGCGCGTGCGCCGGCTCATGCTGGATCTGACGCAATGGCTCACCGACGGGCCGTGGTTGCTGGCAGCCGACACGCAGGACCGCCGAAGCGAGCCGGCACGGGAGTTCGCCGCCGCGGCGCTCGAGCGTTTCAGGAGAACGGTGAAGAAGCAGGGCCGTAACCTTGGGAAGCTCGACGACGAAGCACGGCATGAACTGCGCAAAGGCGCCAAGAAGCTGCGGTACGCCAGCGAGTTCTTCTCTGTCCTGTTCGAGGCAAGGCGCCGCCGCTACCAGAGCTTCATCGCGACGCTGGAAGAGCTACAGGACCAGCTGGGAGCTTTGAACGACCTCGCCACCGCTCCGCAGGTGGTCTCGAAGCTGGGCATCGGCGACGATCCCGGGGCGGACGCACTCCTGGGAACCGGGAAGCGGAAAGCACTGATCGGTGCTGCTGCAGAGGCGCATGACGCGCTCGTGGATGCAAAGCGCTTCTGGCGGTAGGCAGGGAAGAACGGACCCGCCAGGTGGCCTTGCGAAGCCAGCAGCAGTGCAATGCCGCCGCGGCATCGCGAGAAAAGCCTGTTTCGGCAAACCGGGATCACGGCGGCCACCTTGGCGTGCAAGTGTCTCTTGAACAACTAAAGAATGTAACACGTCCGTAACGGATGCGCCCTTCCCGCGCAACAATCCGCCTCCACAGGCACCTCGCCGACGCTGCCGCGCCGGAGGGGGAGATCCAAGAATGTCGCTACGTCACCGCCCGCTTCGGGCCACGCTGCCCTTTACCCTGCTCGCGCTCGGAGTAGTGGAGCCCGCCTTTGCCCAGACCGCGGCCGGTGACGGCGAGCCAGCGGTGACCGAAGCGCAGCCTGAGGAGATCGTCGTCACCGGTTCCTATGCCCGCAGTCTGGCCGCGGCCACGGAAACGAAGCGGCAGGCGGCCTTTGGGGTGGACTCAATCAATTCGACCGACATTGGTAAATTCCCCGCTCAGAACGTGGCTGAGGCACTGCAATTGGTCTCCGGGGTCGCGATTACCCGCCCCCGCGGGGAAGGCCTGTACGTCAGCGTCCGCGGTCTCGGGCCGCAGTTTCAGAGCACCTTGCTGAACGGTCGCTCGGTCGCGATCAACGATCTGATCGAGAACGGTGGCGCCAATGGCCGCCAGTTCCGGTTCGAGATGCTGCCGGCCGAATTCGTCTCGCAGATCGACGTGGTGAAAACCCCGACCGCCGATATGACCGAAGGCGCGCTGGGTGGGAACATCGACGTCAAGACCTTCCACCCGCTCGATATTGGCACCAAGACGACGCTCAATCTGCGGGGCACCTACACAACGCTGGCCGAGAAGGTGAAGCCGAACGCCACCGCGCTCACCAGCTTCAGCAACACCGACGAGACGCTCGGCCTCCTGATCGGCGCACAATATTGGGGCAAAGGGGTCCGAAACGACCGCTGGTACCAGGCCGGTTGGAATCTCGACAAGTTCGTCGCCGATCTTGGCAGGGGTTATTACACTCCCACCCGGACCCGCCCGACGGTTGAGACCGAAGACCGTAAGCGCCTCTCTGGCATTGTCTCGACCCAGTGGCGCCCCACAGCCGAGCTCGAGACGACGCTCGACGTGCTGGCGACGCGGCTCGACGTCGCCTATGACGAATATGGCCTCGACATCTACCCGGACGATCCGGGCACTTCGATCGTACCGGGATCCGTCAAGCTCGACGGCAACACCGTGGTTGGGGCGACGATCAACAACGTACGTTTCATGGCGTCACGGGAGTACAGCCTCAACCGTCACGACCTAATCACCATCGGCCTCAAGCAGAGCTGGAAGCCCGAGCACTGGGACATCTCGGGCAACATCAATTGGTCATACGCGCACAGCTTCCATCCAAGCTACGCCGAAGGCACGGTCCGGAGCCGCGCGATGTTCCTTGCGCCGCTCACCTATGATGCCTCCGGCGGCTACAAGGTGATCCCGACCTTCACCACGCCCGTCGATGTCAACAACCCGGCGAACTACGTCCTCTATCCGTTCAACATCGCGCCCAAGAACAGCAAGGATTGGGACACCTACGCCCGCCTGGACGTGGGTCGCGAGATGGACGGCTTCCTGACCAAGATCGCTGCCGGCGGGGAATATCACTGGCGCAAGCGCGACTATCGGCGCCGCGACTTCAACGTGACGCCGCCGGCGAGGACCCCGCTGACGAGCCTCCCGAACGGCTATGAGGCGATGCCGTTCGACAACTTCCTGAGCGGTGTATCCGGCAACGGTCCGCGCCATTGGGTCGTGCCGATCACCAGCGCCTTCTATGACGCCTTCTTCACCGATGCGGTGGCGAATGCCCCCCTCACCCCGGGCGACCAGCGCGCCTCCTACGTCGTCACGGAAAAGACGGCGAGCGGCTATGTCCGTGCGGATTATGGGTTCGGGCTCGGTGGGATCGACATCACCGGTAACCTGGGTGTGCGATACGTCCACACCGATCAGGTCGCGAGCGGCACCCTTACGATCGGAACCGCGCCGACGCCGGCAAGCTTCCCGCAGACCTTCAACAACTGGCTGCCAAGCTTCAACCTGCGCGCGGAGCTCAGCCCATCCCTGGTCGCACGCCTTGCGGCTAGCCGCGTCTTGACCCGCCCGAACGTCACGCAAAGCGCACCGCAGATCAGCGTCTCCACGGACGCGCCCACCGCGAGCGGCGGCAACCCGGAGCTGCAGCCGTTCCTTGCGACCCAGTTCGACGGCTCGTTGGAATGGTACTTCAACCGCAAGGGCTCGCTCACCGGGGCGTTGTTCTACAAGGCGATGGACGATTACATCACCGCACAGAACATCAACGTCGAGATCCCGGGCCGCGGCACGGTGCTGCTGAGCACCCAGGTCAACGGAGGCGATGCCAAGGTCTACGGATTGGAAGCGGCCTACAACCAGGTGTTCGACTTCCTGCCGGCCCCTTTCGACGGGCTGGGCTTGCAGGCCTCGTACACGCACACCTCCGTCGAGGCGAACTACACCGCTGGCGCGCGTCCGATCGAAGATCAGCTGATCGGCCTTTCGAAGAACAGCTTCAACGTGGTCGGCTTCTATGACTATGGGCCGTTCTCGGCTCGCCTGTCCTATGTGTGGCGCGACAAATATCTTGCGGGCACTGGCAGCACTACCCAGGCTCCGACCTATGTCGATGCGTTTGGATCGCTAGACGGAAACCTCTCGTTCCGCCTCAGCGACAAGACGATGCTCAGCCTCGAAGCGATCAACATCGCTGGCGCCAAGCAGTACAGCTACAACGACGACGAACTCCGGTACGGCGAGATCAACTATTGGGGTCGGACCATCTTGTTCGGCGTGCGAACGGAGTTCTGAGGGGTGAAGGCACTCTTGCTCGCCGCCGCGGCACTGGCGCTCAGCGCTAGTGCCGCCCCCCTTGCGATGAACGACGTTCAGACCGTTGGATCGCACAACAGCTTCAAGGCACGAATTCCTTCTTCAGTGATGGCAAAGATCAAGGCGATCGAGCCACGGCTGGCGGAGGGGCTGGACTATTATCATCTTCCGCTCGCGCGCCAGCTCGACGCAGGTGTCCGTCAGCTTGAACTCGACATCTTCGCGGACCCGCAGGGCGGGCGCTACGCGGAACCCGAAGGTGAGGTCTGGGCGCGTGCCGCAGGTGAGCGCACCGGCTTCGACCGCGCCGCGATGCTCAAGCCCGGTTTCAAGGTCTTCCATATCCCAGATGTGGATTATCTAAGTAGCTGTCCGACCCTGGTTCGCTGCCTGAGCGAAGTCGATCGCTGGTCGCGAGCCCATCCTAACCATCTGCCGATCATGATCACGATCAACGCCGCGGACACACCCTCAAACCGCCCCGGAATTACCACCCCGCTGCCCCTCGACAATGCAGCACTGCTCGATGCACTGGACGCCGAGATCCGGTCGGTGCTGCCGGGCAAGCGGCTGATCACGCCCGACGAGGTGCGGGGCAATAGCGCGACTCTTCGGGACGCAGTGCGAAGCCGCGGCTGGCCAGAGCTGTCCGCGACCCGTGGACGAATTTACGTGCTGCTCGATGTGCGGGCCGCCGTCTCCGACGCGTACCGCGCTGGGCGTCCTTCCCTGGCCGGACGGGCTATGTTCGGCTGGTACTCGGACGACCAGCCCGAGTCTGCGATCCAGATCGTCCAGGATCCGCTGGTGGACGGCAGGAAAATCCGCGACTGGGTCGCTGAAGGTGTGATCGTTCGCACTCGAACCGATGCCAACACCGTCGAAGCACGTGGCCGAGACTACGCGAAGGCGAGAGCGGCGATGGCAAGCGGTGCTCAGGCGGTGAGCACAGACTATTATCCTGGAGCGCCGGACCCGCTGCATACGGCTTTCGTAATTACGTTGCCGCAAAAAGCGATGGCGCGGTGCAGCCCAGTGCGCGTGACGGCGGGATGTTCGTTGAGGCCGTGACCGCACAGGACTGGCGGATACCCGCCGGTGCGGGAGTGAGCCGTGCGCCGGGTCGGTTCGGCTTTTCCAAACCAACGGTGCGGTTGGCCGAAATGGGGGACTCGGGGGCGACGGCTGTCATGCACCCCTTTCCGCCCTGGCATCGGGCCGCTCCCCACCCGGACCAGCGGCTCGCGGCTGCCGACGCCTCATCAGCAAGGAGCAAAGCGCCGTGCTGGCCGCGCACTCGCCCGGCTCTTGGCCGCCGATTTTGCGCCGTACCGCATGACGATCTTGGGATCTCGCCAACGATGCGGCTGCATGATCGCTAGCAAGCTCTCACCGGCCGCAAAATTGTCCTGGGCGACGGCGACGCGGATCGAGTGGCTCGATACCGCGGCAACCCAGCGCTCCAGCTCTCCTTGCGTCATTGGCCGGAACAACTTTTTCGCGGATACCGCGCGGATCCGTCGCTTGTAGACCAGCGAGATCGAGAGTTTCTCTCGCTGTCGACCAACGCGCGTCAGAATGTCGCCGACCGGGGAGGGGCACGGTCTGCCGCATGAAGCACCCGCGTTCGTCCTTGATGGCATCCTGCACGGCATCGCTGCCGTTCGGGGGCATGCACTCCGCCAATAAGCTAAAGTGGGCAACGCCCCGCAATGTTCATGCAGGCGAGCAGCTTTGCTTCTGATCCAAGTTTTGCCGTTCCCGGCCGGCCGCTTTCGGCATCTGCTTTGCCGATCTAGAGTGGTCGAGAGTGGGCGTTAGCTGCCTAGCCAGTCCGGGCGTCCGCTTGCGTCCGATCGAACCGCGAGAGGTGAGTGGATCGCTGAAAGATCGGCGTTCTGATAGCTGCATCGTCAAGGAGCAGTCGACGTAAACTCATGGCCTGAACATTGACGGCTCTATCTATTCCGCCCAGTTTCACGATATCGGAATGCTCGGAGGACACCATGAATACTGCAGTTTGGATTGCACTCGGCGCGGTAATTCTGGGTGTGTTTTCGACGTTTCTCGCGGTTGCTGCGGGGCGGAAAGCTAAAGCAGCTGACCAGCAAAAACGTAGATAGCTCGCCGTTCCCACCGCCGCCGACCGACACCAACTTCGACATCGATTTAGATCGACGAGACTGTCCGGGGTGTTGGTGCGTTACCCGCTACCCGGCACAACAGCATGTCGAGCCGAGGCATGGCTGGGGCGTGAGGGGCTCAAAAAGACGCATGGGGCGGGACCAATGAACAAGTTCGGCTTCGAGCAACTGGGGCTGGTCCTGGTCATCGCTTCGCTGGTGGCGATGCTGTCTCGGCGGATCGGGCTCCCGTACACGGCCGGGCTCGTGCTCGCAGGGATGGCTCTGGCCCTGTTTCCGGCCGGTGCCGATCTGCCGCTGTCGCGCGAGTTGATCTTCAACGTGTTCCTGCCGCCGCTCATCTTCGAGGCCGCGCTGCAGCTCAAGTGGCGCCGCTTTCGCGAGCAGATGCCGCTGACGGTGGTCCTCGCCTTTCTGGGCGTCGTCCTCTCGGCCGTTGTAGTCGCTGCCGGGATGCGCTGGGCGTTGGGCTGGAGCTGGCTGGGGGCCGCATTCTTTGGCGTGCTGATCGCGGCTACGGACCCGGTGTCGGTGATCGCCGCGTTCAAGGAGATGCGCGCGGAGCCGCGGCTCCGGATCGTGGTCGAGTCCGAAAGCCTCCTCAATGACGGTGTCGCAGCGGTTGGCTTCGCGCTCCTCGCCGGCCTTGCAGCGGGTCAGTCGCTCGAGGCGGGATCCGTGGCGGCATCGTTCAGTTGGACGGTGTTCGGCGGCCTGGTGGCAGGCGCGGCGGTGGCCGGCCTGGTCCTGCTCATCGCCGGCAGGACGGAAGACCATCTGGTCGAGATAACCCTTACCACGATCGCCGCCTGGGGCTCCTTCCTCGCCGCGGAGCATTTCAATGCCTCCGGCGTGTTCGCCGCACTCACCGCCGGAATGATCGTCGGGAACATAGGCTGGATGGGGTCCATCTCCGACGCAGGGCGCAGCCATGTGGTCGGCTTCTGGGAATTCGCGGCCTTTCTCGCGAACTCGTGCCTGTTCATCCTGATCGGCAGCCACGAAGCGCATCAGCCGATCGCGCTCTTCAGCACCGCGCTCGGGCTCGCCATCGTGCTGACGCTTCTTGGCCGAGCAGCCGCTGTTTACCCGCTCGCACTCCTGTTCCGATCAACGGCGCTGCGGCTGCCGACCACCTACCAGCATGTTCTGGTCTGGGGCGGACTTCGTGGCGCGGTGGGACTGGCGCTCGCGCTGGCCTTGCCCGAAACGGTCGGGGAACGCGCGGAGATCGTGGTGCTGACGTTCGGCGTCGTCGCCTTCTCCATCTTCGTCCAGGGCCTTACCATGCCGCCCCTGATCCGGCGCTGGCAGCTCACCCGGCCGGCCGGCACTGCCGACGAGGACTGAGGGTTTCGTCTCCGGCAGCAAGCGCCGGCGGAACGAGGATGTCAGCGCGGGGGCATGCCCCTCGGGGGACGGGGCGTTCCCTTGGGCTCAACGCATGTGCTGGGCCATGTCGGCGGGCGCCATGTGCATGTTGTGGTTGAGGTGCGTCATCACCCACACCGACCCGGCGACCACCAGCAGCACGATCAGCACCCCGAAGGCGAGCGCAATGATGTTGTTCGCATTGTCCGGACCGCTCGTCACATGGAGGAAGAAGACCAGGTGGACCCCCATCTGCGCCACCGCCAGCACGACGATCGCCACGGGTACCGCGGGGTCCCAGATGACGTCGGTGGACGCGATCCAGAACGACATGGCAGTTAGCAGCACCGCCAGGAACAGGCCGACGGTATAGCCGGTGGCCCCCTGCGGCCCTTCCGTGTCCGGCGATTCCCCGCCCGGGATCGTGTCGCCATGATCGTGGTCGTTCATCCGAGGTTCCCCAGGAGATAGACGATCGAGAACACGCCGACCCAGACGATGTCGAGCGCGTGCCAGAACAAGTTGAAGCACAGGAGGCGCCGCTCCACCTCCGGCCGGAAGCCGCGCGTGGCGATCTGCGCCATCATGGTTGCCAGCCAGAGCAGGCCGATGCCGACATGGAGGCCATGGAGCCCCACCAGCGCGAAGAAGGCCGACAGGAAGGCACTGCGCTGCGGCCCCGCCCCTTCGGCGGCCAGAGCGGCGAACTCCTGCACCTCGATGCCCAGAAACACGAGGCCCAGAACCCCGGTCGCCGCCAGCCATAGCTGCGTGCTGCGCCCATGGCGACGCGCGGCGGCGATGCTGCCAAGCCCGCAGGTGTAACTGGACAGGAGCAGGCACCCGGTCTCGATCGCGAGACGCCCACGATCGAAGATCTCGGCGCCGCTGGGGCCGCCCGCGGTCTCGCCCGCCAGCACCGCATAGGCCGCGAAGAAGGCCGAGAAGAGGACGATGTCGGAGAGCAGGTAGATCCAGAAGCCGTAGCCGACGACGATCCGCTTCGACGCGGGCCCGCCTGCGCCATGGCCGGTCGCCTCGCCATGATGGCCCCCGTCATTGCCATGGCCGCCACGCCCGCCGCCCAGGGCATAGGGATCATGCGGCGCGCGGAAGCTGGCGGGGTGCGGCGCGGCGGTGCTCATGCCGGGACCTCCCGGTCGCGCTGCGTCTCCAGCCAGGCATGGCGGGCGGCGCGGCGGGCACGGTCGGCCTCTGCCACCACGCTGGCGGGTACCTCATACTCCTCCTCCTTGCGCCACGCGAAGACGGCGAAGGTTGCATAGGCGCCGACGAAACCCAGGGCCGCCAGCCACCAGATGTGCCAGATCAGCGCAAAGCCGATCAGCGTCGCGAAAAAGGCGGTGACGAAGCCGGTGGCACTGTTGCGCGGCATGTGGATCGGTTCATAGCGCGGCTCGGGTCCCAGCCGCTGCGCCTCGATCGCCTTCTGCTTGATGCCCCAATACACCTCCTCGCCGTGCACGTCGGGCAGCACCGCGAAGTTGAAGAAGGGCGGCGGCGAGGCGGTCGACCATTCGAGGCTGCGTCCGTCCCACGGATCGCCGGTCGCATCGCGCAGCCGATCGCGGTGCCGGATGCTGACGACGAGTTGGACAACCTGCGCGGCAACGCCCAGCATCATGAAGCCGACGCCCCCAAGCGCGACGTGGAGCCACGGCACCCACTCGTCGACCTCAGTGTGCTGGAGGCGCCGGGTCATCCCGTCCAGTCCGACGACGTAGAGCGCGCCGAAGGTCAGCACAAAGCCGATCACCGAGGGCCAGAAGGCGATCCTGCCCCATGTCTCGTCGAGCTGGAAGCCGAACGCCTTCGGGAACCAGTAGGTGTAGCCCGCAAATGCGCCGAACACGACGCCGCCGACGATCACGTTATGGAAATGCGCCACGAGGAACATCGAATTGTGGAGCATGAAGTCGGCGGGTGGCACCGCCAGCAGCACGCCGGTCATCCCGCCGATCACGAACGTCACCATGAAGGCGAGCGACCACAGCATCGGCGTCGGGAAACGGACGCGGCCGCCATACATGGTGAAGAGCCAATTGTAGATCTTCACACCCGTGCCGACCGCGATGACCGAGGTGGCGATACCGAAGGCTGCGTTCACGTCCGCCCCCGCGCCCATGGTGAAGAAATGGTGGAGCCAGACCAGGAACGAGACGACGACGATGAACAAGGTCGCCGCGACCATCGAGCGGTATCCGAACAGCGGCTTGCCCGAGAAGGTCGAGAACACCTCGCTGAAGATGCCGAACGCAGGCAGGATCAGTATGTAGACCTCCGGGTGCCCCCAGGCCCAGATCAGGTTCACGAACATCATCATGTTGCCGCCGGCATCGTTCGTGAAGAAGTGAAAGCCCATGTACCGGTCGAGCGTCAGCATCGCGAGCGTGGCGGTCAGGATCGGGAAGGCCGCGACGATCAGCATGTTGGAGCCGAGCGACGTCCAGCAGAACATCGGCATCCGCAGGTACGACATGCCTGGTGCGCGCATCTTCAGGATTGTGGTCACCAGATTGACGCCGGACATCAACGTGCCGACGCCCGAGATCTGGATCGCCCACAGATAATAGTCGACCCCGACGCCGGGCGAATAGGTCGTCTCCGACAGCGGTGCATAGGGCAGCCACCCGGTCCGCGCGAACTCGCCGACGACAAGGCTGACATTGACCAGCAGCGCCCCCGCCGCGGTCAGCCAGAAGCTGACCGAGTTGAGCGTCGGGAACGCCACGTCCCGCACCCCCAGCTGCAGCGGAATCACGAAGTTCATCAGCCCGATGACGAAGGGCATCGCGCCGAAGAAGATCATGATCGTCCCGTGCGCGGAAAAGATCTGGTCGTAGTGCTCCGGCGGCAGATAGCCCTGAGCACCTCCGGTCGCCATCGACTGCTGCGTGCGCATCATGATCGCGTCGACGAAGCCCCGGATGAGCATCAGAAGCGCCAGCATCGTGTACATAATGCCGATCCGCTTATGATCGACGCTCGTGATCCACTCGCGCCATAGATAGGGCCAGTGGCCCGCCCGAGTGATCCAGGCCAGCACGCCAAGCATCCCGACCCCAATGGCGCCGGCGGCGACGAGCGGGATGGGCTGGTCAAAAGGAATCGCCGACCAGTCGAGTTTACCTAGCATCATCTGATCTCCGGCGTTCCGGGCGACACGTGCGGGTCGCCGCCGCGACCCTCTTGCGGGCCGGGTGCGGGCTTCAGCCGCTGCATCACGATCGCCTCGAACAGCCCGGGCTGTGCGGCGCGATAGCTGTAGGGGCGCACGTCCTGACTCTGCTGCGCCAGCGCGGTATAGGCAGGGGCATCGAGCACCGGCCCCGCCCCCTGCGTCCGCGCGACCCAGGTGGCGAAGTCTGCCGCCGGCATCGCGTCGACCGCGAAGTTCATGTCGGAAAAGCCGTCGCCGCTATAATGCGCCGACTGGCCATAGACGCGGCCTGCCCGATCCGCGCGCAGGTTCACCTGCGTCTCCATGCCGTTCATCGTGTAGATCATCGATCCAAGCCGCGGCACGAAGAAGGTGTTCATGACGCTGGCCGAGGTCAGCCGGAACCGCACCGGGACGCCGACGGGCAGCACCAGCCTGTTGACCGTGGCCACCCCTTGGCCCGGATAGATGAACAACCATTTCCAGTCGAGCGAGACGACCTGCACCTCCAGCGGCGGGGCGGTCTGCCCGGCTGCAGCCTTGACCGGGCGGCGCGGGTCGAGATCGTGGCTGCCGACCCAGATCACGCCGCCCAGGAACAGGATGACGAGGATCGGGATCGACCAGACGATCATCTCGACCCGGCCGGAATAGACGAAGGTCGGGCGATACCGTGCCCGCGGATTGCCGGCGCGGAACCACCAGGCGAACGCCAGCGTGGCGAGGATCGTCGGCACCACGATCGCCAGCATGATTGCGAGCGCGTTGTAGAGGATTTGCCGGTTGGCGGCGGCGATCGGCCCGTCAGGCGCGAGGATGCTGGCGGGTGAGCATGCCGAAAGCGCCAGCAGGATGGCGGGGGCGAGGAGCCGGACAGCCCATCCCCCCCGCTTCCGCAGAAGCAATGACCGATGCGGTCTTGGTGCGGTGTATGCCGGGGCGCGCTCGGCACGACGGCACTCGCCCCTGGTGCGTGCACCGAGGCGAGCCGTTCCCGCCACTCTCAAGCTGCCACTTCTTGCCGGAAGAGTTCAAGCCCGCGGCTCGCCAGGGCCATGGTCGCCGCGTTGGTGCTGCCGCTGACGATATTGGGCATGATCGAAGCACCGATGACTCGCAAATTGCGCACGCCGCGCACGCGCAATCGCGGGTCGACCACGGAGGGGCTCGCCAGGCGACCCGCGAGAAGGCACCCCGCCGGCCCTGCCCCTACGATGATGACGTGATGGATATCGCGTCGGCCAGGACGGGAACCGGTTGCCATAACGCATTCACCTTCACCCTTCTTGCGACGATTCTTGTCGATCCCGGATGGCGGGCGTGCAACCTCATAAGTTAGACAAGGATATCCGAATTGCCGCCATTCCAACAATTAACCGAGTTATCGCGCGGAGGGGTGATAAACAGCACTTCCCTGCTGCTCATCCACAGGCCAAATAACCGCGCCCACGCCGAAGGCGATCAGCGCCTCGACAAGATTTTACGCACCGTTGCTCCCCATCCTGTGGCTCCTGATCGCTTTGCTCGCCTGCCAAGTCTGAACTGCCCGCCTGGCGTGCCGTTCCAGGTTCCAGACGATTCAGTCGCTCGCGAAAGTACGGGGCAGAAGGTTCTGGAAGATCTCGCGCTCGACGAATGCCTGCTGTATCCGGGTGCCGCGGCTCGCCTTCGCCCGCCGGCCTCTCGCCCGTCGTGATCTCGCCATTTGCAAGGCGGCGAGCACGAAGCAGGACGGCACCCGCTTCCCGTCAGTCAGCACGGTGCAGGCACTGCACTGGCCGCGGCCACAGCCCTTTGGCGCGCGTATGGCCGACATGTTTGCCAACGCGCCGGGCAGAACGACCGGCGGGATCGACCGAGAGCAGGTGGTTCGGCAAATCCAGCCAAGACCGCCCGATGTTAGCGCTGTTCAGAAGGCCAGCCGCAAAAGGACCGTCTCCGATTTGCGTTAGAAGAGGCGACCTGGGCTCCTACCGCGGCTCGGATGGCTTCATACCGTCGCGGCCTGCCAAGCCCGGCAGGGGGATTGCCTGAACCGACGCGTCGTGCCGGAGCAAGCAGGTGGCCCTGCGCAGAGCAGCGCGTCTGCTATAGCATGCACACCGGCTGCCGTTCGAATGTGCCTGAGCGCCTGTCAGCAGCACCCAAATACTTTGCCGGTCAAAGCCATTCATGGAACGGATGCATGCTCCGTCCATTCACGCGTTCGTGAGGAGCGCGAGCATGACCACGACCAAGCACGGCAAGTCCGAAGGCGAAGGCCCGTTCACCAGCGACTTGGAGGATGATCCCGGCATCGGCCAGTCTCCTGGGCTGCTGCGCACCGGTGCAGATCCGGACGCGCTCGAAGCAGACAACACGCAGGAAGGCGACGTCGAGAATGACGCCGGCGTCCATGGCGAAGCACGCAAGGGCGATCTCGGCCGATCGAACCCATAGCTGATCTTGGGCCTCCGGTCCCAGGTCCCTTGCAGCAACTCAAACTTCGATCCGACCGGAAAGGGCGCTGCGCGCTGGCGAAGCAGCACAGCTTGCGTGGCAACGGTCGTCGTGAAGGAGCCCCGTCGTGACCGACTCCAGAACCTCTTCCTTTGGCAGTCCCCCTTCGCGAGTGCAGGCGGGTCCAGAGACACGCCGGTGGGGTAGCTGGGGTTCGATCGTCGTCGGCGCCGTGATCGCGCTGATCGGACTGATCCTGGCGGCGGGAGGCGCGTGGCTCGCCGTGCTGGGCGGGTCCCTCTATTATCTCATCGTCGGCCTAGCCATGGTGCTGGCAGGCGCCCTGCTCATCAAGGGGCGACTTGCGGGCGGCTGGCTGTATCTCGGCATCGTCGCCGTCACCTTCATCTGGGCCTGGTGGGAATCGGGTCCGGACGCCTGGGCGCTGGTGCCGCGGATCGTCGCGCCCGTCGTGCTGCTGGTCGCCGTGCTGCTCGTGATGCCGACGCTGAGCTGGCGGCGTAACCGCTGGCAGCTGGCGCTGGGCGGCGTGGCGGCGGCGGTGCTGGTCACTGGGGTGAACCTGTGGGTGGCAGACGCCAATGCGCCCAATCCGATCTGGAGCCAGCTGCCCGCACCCGGCACCGCCGGGATGGCGGATCCGTCCGGTCAGCAGGTCGGCGCCGACTGGCCGGCCTATGGCGGCACGTACAGCGCCCGGCGCTACTCGCCGCTGGCGCAGATCAATCCGGCAAACGTCGGCAAGCTGGAGCGGGCGTGGGTAATCCACACCGGCGACCTGCCGAAGTCCGAGAAGATCCGGAACACCTATGGCGCGGAGACGACGCCGCTGAAGATCGGCGACACGCTCTATCTGTGCACCCCCAAGAATATCATGATCGCGCTGGAGGCGGCGACGGGCCGGGAGCGCTGGCGCTACGATCCCAAGGTGCCGGACGAGGCGATCCCTTATACCGCAGCGTGCCGCGGCGTCGTCTATTATGCGGTTCCGGGCATGGCAGCCGACCAGGCTTGTGCGACCCGGATCATCGAAGGCACGCTGGACGCGCGCCTGATCGCCGTGGATGCACGCAGCGGCCGGCTCTGCCCGGATTTCGGCACCAACGGCCAGACGGACGCGAAGGTCGGCATGGGAGAGGTGCCGCCGGGCTTCGTGTCGATCAATTCGCCGCCCACGCTGGTGCGCGGGGTGCTAGTGACCGGGCATCAGGTCCTCGATGGACAGGACCGCTGGGCGCCTTCTGGCGTGATCCAGGGCTTCGACGCGCGCACCGGTCAGCTGCGCTGGGCGTGGGACATGATGAACCCGCAGTGGAGCGGCTATCCGCCCGAGGGCCAGACCTGGGCACGCGGCACCCCCAACATGTGGACGATCGCGTCGGGCGACGAGCAGTTGGGTCTGGTCTATCTTCCGATGGGCAATGCGGCGGTGGATTATTATTCCAGCCTGCGCCGACCCGAGGAGAAGCGGTTCGCAACCTCGCTGGTCGCGATCGACGTGACCACCGGCAAGCCCCGCTGGCGCTTCCAGGCGGTGCGCAACGACGTCTGGGACTATGACTTCGGCGCGCAGGCGACGCTGGTCGATTTCAAAGGCACCCCGGCGCTGGTGTTGCCGTCGAAGCAGGGCGACATCTATGTGCTGGACCGGCGTAACGGCCGCGCGCTGACGCCGGTGGGGGAGATCCGTGCCCCCTCCGGCGGCGTCGAGCCGGAGCAGCGCGCCGCCACGCAGCCGGTGTCGCTGTGGCACACGCTGCGCAAGCCCGACCTGACCGAGCGCGATATGTGGGGCATGTCGCCGATAGACCAGATGATCTGCCGCATCCAGTACCGCAAGGCGAGCTACAAGGGCTTCTTCACGCCGCCCGAGGCCGGGCGTCACTCGATCGAATACCCCGGCTATAACGGCGGCACCGATTGGGGCGGCATCGCGATCGACCCGCAGCGCGGGGTGATCGTCGCCAACTACAACGACATGCCCAACTACGTCACGCTGGTGCCCCGCGCCGAGGCGAACAAGCGGGGCTGGGCGCCGCGCGATCAGGCGCGCGGTGAGATCGGCGGCGCGGAGGGTGCCGGCGATCCGCAGGCGAACACGCCCTATGCGGTCGACGTGAATGCCGGCTGGCGCAATAAATTCTGGCCTTTCTCGAAGAACGGCACCGGTATGCTGTGCAAGGAGCCCCCCTATGGCGGCATCCGGGCGATCAACATGGCCGACGGCAAGATCATCTGGGACCGTGCATTCGGGACCGCACGCACCAACGGGCCGTTTGGTATCCCCTCGATGCTGCCCTTCACCATCGGCACGCCCAACAACGGTGGCGCGGTGGTGACCGCCGGCGGACTGGTGTTCATCGCCGCAGCCACGGACAATCTGATCCGAGCGATCGACCTGCGCACCGGCAAGACGATCTGGCAGGATGTGCTGCCGGGCGGCGGCCAGGCGACGCCGATGACCTATGAAGCGAACGGCAAGCAGTATCTGGTGATCATGGCGGGCGGACACCACTTCATGGAAACGCCAGTCAGCGACGCGCTGATCGCCTATGCGCTGCCCGATTGAGGCAGCTGCCCGGGAGCAGGACGCGAAGCGCACCCTGCTCCCGGCGACGGGCAGCTGGTGCCCCGGCAGGTACCAAGACCGACAGAATGCAAGTTTGGCGGCGTATCGTTCCGCTCCTACCCGTGGATCCGACCTAGCTCGGCTTTCGCCGGATCCGGTAATCGGGCGGAATCCCATACGAGGGGAGCATGCGAGCCCTGCTCCCCTCTTCTCCCAGTTGGTCGGCTGCAGCCACATCCCGCGCGATCCGCACGGCAGCTAGAACGCATCCGGCGAGAACGGGCCTGCCCGCCCCCCCGACACCCGCATGAAGGGGACCATGTAAGTCCGATGCGGTAGCTGGCCGACCTGCCTGACTCAGAAGGTCAGCACGATCTTGCCGCGGACGTGGCCGTTCTCCAGCCGCTCGTATGCAGAGTGCGTGTCTTCGACGGGGAATACCTCGGCAACCTCGACCTTTACCTTGCCCGCGTCGATCAGCGCCGCGATTTCGCCGAGCTGCTTCGTGTTGGCCTGTGCCAGCCAGCGTTTCGGCACGCGGATGTTGCGGTCCCTGCCGGTGCCGGGTTCGGCGACATCGAGCGTGGAGACGAGCGTGCCGCCGTCGCGCAGCACGGCAAAGGACCGGGCCTGCGTCTCGCCGCCGACCAGATCGAGCACGAGGTCGATGTCGGTCGCGACGTCCTCGAAGCGCTGGTTCTTGTAGTCGATCGCCGTATCCGCGCCGATCGAGCGGACATAGTCCAGATCGTCCGTCCCCGCGGTCGCGAACACCGTCGCGCCTTTTGCCTTTGCGAACTGGACCGCGAGGTGTCCCACGCCACCGGCACCGCCATGGATCAGCACGCGTTGACCCGCCTGCAAGCCGCCGTGGTCGAACAGCCCCTGCCATGCCGTCATCCCCGCCAGCGGCACCGCGGCCGCATGCAAGAGATCGGTCGAGGCGGGCGCGGCTGCAAGCTCCAGCGCCTTCACCACCACATATTCGCTCTGCCCGCCGCGATCGAAGCCGATGAAGGCGAACACGGGATCGCCCTTGCGGAGCATATAGTGCCCACGCGTGCCGACCGCCTCGATCGTCCCGGCAAGGTCGCGGCCGAGGATGGCGGGCAGCGCGTCCTCGCCGACCGGCGGGAACTCGCCCTCGCGCGTCTTGTAGTCGACGGGATTGAGGCTGGCGGCGGCGACCCGGACCAGCACCTCGTCGTCCTTGGCCTGGGGGATCGGGACCGGCTCGACCCGCAGCACCTCCGGCCCACCAAATGCGTGCACCCGTACCGATTTGCTCTCGTGCATCTGCGCCTCCTGAAAGTTGGGCAGCCCTCTCGTGGGCCGATCGTCACTCGCCGAACGGATAGGTCTCGGGCATGCCGCGATGGTGCTCCGGACCCAGCGGCGTCACGGCGCGGGTCGTGTCGAACCACACATAGGCGTCAAACTGCTCGGGCAGGATCGCGTCGCTATAGTGGCTCCAGCGCTCCGTGTCGGGGCGATAGATGACGCCGATGAAACGCTCCAGCCGCGGCTCCGCCAAGGCGCGCCGCAGCGCCTCGTGCCGTCCGGGCGCAAGATCGAGCAGGAACCGCTCGGTGCCGCTGTCGTGGCATAGCCGCTCGTAGCTGTCGCGACGGGAGGGCTTGACGCGCTTCACCTCCATGTCGCCGTCCCAGTCGGTCGCTGCGGCCACGGTGCCGCTATGGGTGCCGAAGCCGATCGACGCGACCGCATCGCCCCACTCCTCGCGGCAGAGCTGCCCGATGTTCAGCTCATCCCGCACCTGCCCCATGTCGGTCGCGCGGGCATCGCCGATGTGGCTGTTGTGCGCCCAGACGATCGCCTTGGCGTCCGGCCCCTTGGCGTCCAGCAGGTGGCGCAGGGTTTCGAACATGTGCGTGTCGCGCAGATTCCAGCTCTCCGCGCCGCCATAATACATGATCCGATAGTAGCGCTCGGCCGACGCGACCAGCCGCGCGTTCTGCGCCGCGTCCAGGAAATCGTCGCCGTCCTCCGCCGCATAGTCGAGCTGCTTCCTGAGCAAAGCCTGGCACTGCTCGATCACGGCCCGCTCGCACTCGGCATAACCGCGGCTGAGTGCCGCGCGGCCATAGGTCGCCGGGTTCTTCTGCCAGGGCGTGAGGCATCCGTACCGCTCGCGCGCCGCGGCACCGGCTTCGGGATCGATCCGGTCCAGATAATCGAGCACCGCGCCGATCGACCCGGACATGTTGTAGATGTCGAGCCCGTAGAAGCCGGCGCGGTCGTGCATTGGCCTGTCGGCATTGTGCGCGTGCATCCAGCGGATCAGCGCCTGGACGTCGGTGTTGCGCCACATCCAGGTGGGGAAGCGCTGGAACGGCTTCTCCGCGCCGGGCCGCGGCTCGCGATGGCGGATAAAGCGGTCGACGGTGGCGGCATCCGGCCAGTCCGCCTCGACCGCGACGATGCTGAAGCCGTGGTGCTCGACGAGGTGCCGGGTGATAGCGGCACGCGCCTGGTAGAATTCGCTGGTGCCGTGGCTCGCCTCCCCCAGCAGCAGCACCCGGCGATCCGCGAACCGGTCGAACAGGCGGCCGAATGCCGGATCGTCGAATGCAGGCAGCGGCTCTGCCGCTTCGGCAATCATCTCCGGCAGCGTCTGCTTGCGCGAAGCGCCGGGGGTATGGTTGCTCGCCGAACGGCTGCCGTCCTCCGGCCAGCCATGGGCGCCGATCAGCGGCACGAACGTGACGGCGCCCAGGTTCTGCTCCTCGAATCGATCCTGGGTGATGCGCGTCACCTTGCAGAGCTTCTGGTCGCCCCGTTCTCCCACCGGCACGATCAGGTGCCCGCCGACCGCCAGCTGCTGCTTCAGCAGATGGGGTATGTCCGGCCCGCCGGCGGACACCAGGATCGCGGCGAACGGCGCTTTGGCCGGAAGTCCACCGCTGCCGTCGCCACTCACGATCTGGACGTTGTCGTAGCCGAGCGCCTCGATCTGCGCCGCCGCTGCGGTGCCGAGCTGCGCATGCCGTTCGACGGCGAACACCTGATTGGCGACCTGGCCGAGAACGGCGGCGGCGTAGCCGGATCCGGCTCCCACCTCCAGCACCCGATCCTGCCGCCCGATCTCGGCCGCCTCGATCATGGCCGCCACAATGAACGGCTGTGAGATCGTCTGCTCCGCCCCGATCGGCAGGGGCGTGTCCTCATACGCGAATTCGACGAGCGCCTCCGGCACAAAGCGTTCGCGCGGCACCGTACGCATCGCGGCGAGCACTGCCGTATCGCGAATGCCGCGCCGCGCGATCTGCACGTCCACCATCCTGGCGCGGGCGGCAGCGAAGTCCGCCATGGTTCAGCCCTTGCTGTCGTGCTCGGACTTTCCCTTGCGCTTCGTGTGCGCCAACTCCTCCAGCTGCTTCTCGCTCATGGAGTCCTCCATGCTCTTGGAGGCACCTTTCAGCTTCGACTTCGGGGTGTCGCCGCGCTTGGCGCTGAGTGCGGCACCGGCGGCCTTCTGCTGGGCGGCGGATTTTGCGGGCATTTCCACTCTCCTTCTGACCGGTCAACGCGCTGGGACAGCCATGGTGCCTCACCCGAGGCCGAGATTGCGTCCGGCCGTTCAGCGCAACGCCTGTGTCGAAAGCGCCGCGCAATCGGCGTCGGTGGCGAGCGCGCCCTGCCGGCCGGTAATCGTACGACCAACCGCCTTGAGGATGTTGCCCACGGACTTGGTCTCGTACGGAATGGCGAGCCGGGGAGCGCTCAACGAGCCGGTGAGATGGGCCTCGCCCGGCAGGCGCAGCAGGCTCTTCTGCTTGGGGGCGCCTGTCAGGCGGATGGCGATCTGCTCGCGCGGGAACTGGATCGAGCCGCTGCCGACGAGCTGGCTCGCGCTCGTATCGACGATCAGCGAATTCACCCTTCCCTCGCCGCCGCTGACCGGCAGTTGCAGGACCAGGCAGCGCAGCGTCGCTCGCGCATCCTTGTCGGCCGTCAACGCACCGGCCACGTCGAAGCCGAGCGCTTCCGCGTAGCGAGCGGGCAGCGCGCCGTCCCGCACGACCAGTCCCACCCGGCCGTTCGAGCGACCAACCGCCTCGCGGATGGTATCGCCGCGACCCGTCAGCCGCGCACGCGCCTGCACGCGGCCCGTGACGGGCCCGACATCGGCGAACAGCCTGAGCTGACTGCCTTCCACCGAGAGATCGAGCGCAAGCGACGGATGCGCGGCGCCTCCCCGCTGGTCGACCGTCGCGCGTCCCGTCGCCTCGCCACCGGAGAAGCCGAGGGTGAGCGGAGCAATCTCCAGCCGCTGATGATCCAGCACCAGTTTGCCGCTCAGCCAGTTGAGGGCAGGATCGCCGTTCCGGCTCGTCACCCGATCGATCCGAATGGTGAGTGTCCCGTCGAGCTCGTCGACATTGGCGAGGTTGATCCGGGTGTCGGGGATGACACGCGGCCCGATCCTCTGCTGGCGTGCCCGTCGCTCGGCGAGCCCCTGATCGGACGAAAGATCGTCGAAGTCGAACCGGCGGGAGGCGATCTCTCCGTCTAGCTTAGTGCGATTGTCGCGTTTCTTCACGACGACCCGGCCGGCGATGTCGGAGCGGCCGATCGTCCCCGCCAGCTTCGTGATCGTCCAGTCCCGCCCGTCATGACGGACATGCGCCTTGAGCGCGACAGGCTGGGTGCGGAAAAGGCCCGCTTCGATCACGGCGTCCACCAGCTTGAGGTCGGCGGCGCGCGTGTCGAGATCGAGCGTCATGTGGCTCGTGTCGAGTGGGCGGTCCATCGTCCCGCGCGCGTGCATCATCAGCGCCTCTCCATCGATCCGCGCCCGGAACGGCCAGGGAACCTGGCGAGACCGGACGATCGGGGCACCGGTCACGGCGATGCGAACGGGCGCGCCGCGGATCATGCCGTGGCCGACCGCGCGAAAGCCTTGCCCGTTCGAGGCGACGCGAAGGGTCGTGTGCCGGTCCTGCTTGGCGTCCTGGTAGTGGATGACGCTGTTGCGCACGGTCACCGCTTCCAGGCCGATCCCGTCGCCGCTCCCCTCCCCCTCTCCTTCGCGCGACCAGTTGGTGCGTCCGTCCTTTGTTCGAACCAACGCCAGCCGGAGACCGCTGATCTCGATGTCGCGTGGTTTCACCGCGCCGGTCAGCAGCGCCCATGCAGGGAAGGTAACCCGCGCCTCCTGCAGTCGCAGAAAGTCGCCAGAACCGGCCCATCCGGCCTGTGGAATACGGACTTCGCGAAGTGCCACGGTGGGGTTGAAGCCGATGTGGTCGACCCGCTCTAGGCTGCCGATGAAGACGGGGCGTTCGAAATGCTTGCTCAGCCGGTCCGCCAGTACTGCTCGCAGGACTCCCCAGGGAAAGAGCGCGATCACGAGCAGTGCAAGGACCAGCACGACCGAGCCGCTCAAGATCCATCGACGAACCGTGCCCGTGCCCCCATCTGCCATCAAGCACGGACGTGCGACAGTCCAAGATGTTCCCTGATCTTCGTCGCGTCGAAACTCGGCTGGATGCCGAGGCGTCGACGCGCAACATTGCGGAGTGCTGCGGGTTGTTGGGGCGAAGCAAAGTACCCTGCCTGGAGCGAAGTTCCTCATGACCGAACTTGTTGCCGGGCTGCCGCTCGCCGCGCTTGTTGCTCTCTTTGCGGCCGCCGCAGCCGTCGTCTGGTGGGCAGGGACGCACCTGACGACACAGGTCGACCAGGTCGCCCGACGCTTTGATTTGGGCCAGGCGTTTGCGGGCATGGTGCTCTTGGGCGGCATCACCTCGCTGCCGGAACTGGCAGCGGTCAGCACTGCGTCCATAAGCGGCGACGCCACGCTGGCGGTCAACAATCTGCTCGGCAGTGCGGCGGTGAACATCCTGCTTCTGGTGATCGCGGACATCGTGTTTGGTCGAGACGCGCTGACCCGCGTCGCGGCACAGCCGGGCACGTTGATGCAGGGCGTGCTGGGCATGATGCTGATGGGCGCGGTCGCCTGCCTGGTGCTGTGGGGGGACCTGTCCGTGGGCGGCGTAGGGCTAGGGGCGGTCGGCGTCGCGGTGGCGTGCGTGCTCGCGATGCGGGTTTCCTCCCGCTACGAGCGGCGCGACGTCTGGCGGCGCACCGACGACGACCAAGAAAGCGCGCCTGCCCACGAGAAGTCCGATCCGCGCTCCACCGGTCGCATGCTGGCGAACCTGGCACTGCTTGGCGTCGCCATCCTGGCGGCTGGGGCGCTGCTGTCGCTCTCCGCCGACGGCATCGCGACGCAGACGGGGCTGTCCAGCGGCATGGTCGGCTTCCTGCTGGTCGCGTTCGCGACCTCCCTTCCGGAGCTGAGTTCGGTGACCGCCGCCGTGCGGGCCAGGCGCTACGAGCTGGCGGTCGGAGACGTCTTCGGAACCAACCTGTTCAACCTGGCACTGCTTCTGATAGCCGACCTCCTCAGCAGTGGCGAGCCGGTGCTGGCGGCGGCGGGCCCGTTCGAAGCGCTCGGCGCGCTGGTGGCGCTGCTGATGACGGGCGCCTTCGTCATAGGACTGCTGGAGCGAGGCAATCGTACGCTGCTGCGGATGGGCTATGATGCCATCGCAGCGTTCGCGATCTTTGTCCTCGGTGTTGCCGCCATGTCCACCCTCTAAGGGGTTCAATCCCATCCGTTGAGGTCACGCTCCTCAAGTTCGCCCGGGTCGTAAGAAGCATCCTCCTGTTCTGTATAGCCCCTAGCCGCCATGGAGGCGGAGCGAGCAGCGCTTTCGAATGACCGACCGCGCAAAAGCCCCCGTAAAGTCCACGACAGCGTCGATCGGCTCACGAAATTGTCTGTAACGCTTTTCGGCAGTCCTCAGCGCACTCGCGGCACATGTCTGCACAAAGGCGGCAATGATCGTGATCATGTTTGGCGCACTCTTCGGCACAGATCTCACACGTGCGGATGCAGGTTTCCAGCATGGCGCGTAGTACCGCTTCGTTGCTGCCGGTGCGTCGAGTCGCAACCTTCATCGTGGCCTCGCAGACGTCGGCGCAGTCCATGCACGTGCGGATGCACTGCCGCATGTCCATCTCCTCGCCCGAGCAGGCGTCAGCGCACGACGTGCAGATCACCGAACAGAACATCGCGTGACGAACCGCTGTCGCCAGATCCTCGTTCAGGTTGCCCGCGACATCGGGGTGAGCGGCAATCATCTTGTGAATGGACATGGCCTTCTCCTTCGGAAAACCAAAACGGAGTTCAGCAGGCGCTGTTCCTCGGCGTATCCTGTTCACGGGTTAAGGAGTGCCGCTGGAGGCGACCCGCCTAACTGACGTGCTCCCCAAAGCTCTACAAGTCATAACTGGAGTCCGGGGTTGGTATGGTGAGCCTTGGGGCGGTGTTGCACAAACCTCCTAGCAGCATCGGCGGGCGTCAGCCCGCCAACACCACTATGCGGGCGCACATGGTTGTAGTCGTCGCGCCAGGGCCGCAGTACCAAGCGGGCATGGCCGAGCGACACGAACAGCGTCTCGTTGAGGCACTCGTCGCGCAGACGGCCATTGAAGCTCTCGACGTAGCCGTTCTGCTGCGGCTTGCCGGGTGCGATGTAGTGCCACTCCACAGGCCGTTCCTGCGTCCACCTCAGGATAGCCAGGCTGGTCAACTCGGTGCCATTATCGCTGACGATCATCAGCGGCGGTACGCCCCTGGCAGCGAGAATGGCGTCGAGCTTACGAGCGACACGCGCGCCTGACAGCGAGGTGTCGGCCACCAGCGCCAGGCACTCGCGCGCGAAGTCGTCCACCACCGCCAGGATGCGGATGCGTCGGCCGCTGATCAGCGTGTCGCTGACGAAGTCGAGGTCCACCGCTGGTTCGGACCTTGCGGCAGCGTCATCGTCGGCGTCTGACCCGCAGGTTCTCCTCGCGGGCCAGCATGATCCCCAGCCGCCGGTAGCCGAAGCGGCGACGCTCCGCCGCGATCTCCCGTAACCGCGACCGCAGGTCGCCATCATCACTACGCCGGGGCGCATAGCGCACCGACGTTCGATCTACGCCGAAGATGATACACGCCCGACGCTCGCTGATGCCGAACAGCTGCCGAGCATGCTCGACAGCCTTCCGCCGAGCAGCGGGCTTCACCAGTTTTTTGCCGCGACTTCCTTCAGCACGGCATTGTCGGGCATGGCGTCGGCCAGGAGCCGTTTGAGCCGACCATTCTCCTCCTCCAGCACCTTCAGCTTGCGTGCCTGCGACACGTCCATGCCGCCATACTTCGCCTTCCACGCGTACAACGTCGCGCTGCTGATCCCATGCTTGCGACACACATCGGCGGTCTTCATCCCGCCCTCCTGCTCCCGCAGCACCGCGATGATCTGCTCCTCGCTGAACCTGGTCTTCTTCACGTCCATCTCCTCACGAAGGTGGACTCTAGCTCAAAATGGCGGAGTTTCAGGGGAGCACGTCATTGGCAGTCATTGTGAGAAGTCGGTCGTGTATGCTCAACACGGAAAATCGGGCTAGTCGAGTTACCGCGACGTCAACGTACGCGCATGCCGTTAAGAAGAAGATCGACCAGATGGGCGATGCGGATCGTCGGCGCGCTGCTCTTCTCAACCGCGATCGCTATTGCGCTCACCACACAAATGATATCGTCGAAGCTGGCATCTACACGAATAGTACCAGCTTCCTGCGCGCGCTGAAGCAGCCTCTGCCCTTCAGCGGTAATCGCGGTACAGCCAGGTGTCCCGTGTTGGATAACGGTTCCTAGAGACGCAGCCAGAGTTTGGTAGACGCTCGTGTTTTTGGCGAGCTCTTCAAGAAACTGACGCAGCGCGTCTCCAGGCTCAAGGCTCACATCTCGCGCACGGCTTGTCTCGGCGACCGCCATGAACCGCTCGTTGCTGGTGGCCGCGAGCAGCGCCTCACGCGTCGGAAATCGACGATAGAGCGTACCGATTCCGACCTTCGCTCGCCTGGCTACCTCTTCCAGCGGAACGCCCGCACCTCGCTCCAAAAATGCTTCCTCCGCCGCAACGAGGATGCGTTCGCGATTTCGCTCCGCGTCGGCGCGCAGGACACCTTCAGTCACGATACTTCCTCCCGTCCCTTGCCAAGTGGAGGATTCCTCCATATTGTAAATGGAGAAGGCCTCCACTTGATTGAGAGATCCATGTGATGACGAAGCGGTTTGAAGGCAAGGTCGTGGTGATAACCGGCGGGAGCGACGGGATCGGGTTGGCATCCGCGCAGCGCTTCGCGCAAGAGGGCGCCCAGGTTTACATCACCGCGCGGCGGCAGGAGATGCTCGACCAGGCGATCAGCCAGATCGGTCACGGTGCGATCGGTGTACAGGGCGACGTCACGAACCTCCCCGACCTGACAAGGCTCTACGAGCGCGTCGAGCGTGACCGCGGCAGGGTCGACGTCGTTTTCGCCAATGCCGGCATGCACCAACCCATTCCGCTCGAAGCGCTCGAAGAAGCCGATTTCGATGCGACGTTCGACCTCAACGTCAAGGGTCTGGTCTTCACGGTGCAGAAGGCGCTGCCGCTGATGGCGGCCGGAGGCGTGATCGTCCTCAACGGCTCGATCGCCGGTTCCAAGGCCTATCCCGAGCAGTCGCTCTACAATGCCAGCAAGGCGGCAGTCCGCTCCTTTGCACGTAGCTGGACCATCGACCTGAAAGATCGCGGCATCCGCGTGAACGTCGTTTCCCCCGGCGCTACCGAAACCAGACTGATGCGGGGCTACTTCGATGCGGCACCGGGGGCTGAAGAAGAGGTAATCAAGGGCGTTCCGCTCGGCCGCTTGGGCCACCTTGAGGATGTCGCGAATGCCGTACTGTTCTTGGCGTCGAGCGAAAGCAGCTTCGTAGCGGGCCATGAGCTCTTCGTGGATGGCGGCGTCGCGGCGGTCTGAAAAGACCGCTAAACGAACGACGGTCATCGAGAGCCGGGCTCGCGAGCGCAAACATCCGCATTGGGCGACAGCGGACCGACGGCTTCCGGTCACTGACGAGCCTTGTCGCGCAAATGCTGACTTCCTGGCGCCGCATATGTTGCCGCTTCTGCAACAGGACGATACGGGATGTGGTGGATGTCGGTCATGCTGCCTTTCGGCATGAAGGGAGCATTCCGACGATGGCGGACCGCGCCGGCTACCGGTCTGACCGATGTGTGAGCAGGACGAACTCTCTTGTTCAGGCGGCGGCTCGCAGCCGTTCACATGTACCCATCCCAGCGCGTCAAAAACTCGCGGGCGTGGAGTGATGCATGGGGGCCCTGCCAGATCCGCGTCGATGCACGCGGCCTGTCGATCGATCGCCTCGAGCCATTTCGCACGCACTGCGTCGACGTCGCGGGCGAGGAGATATCGGTGCCACAGCCGTGCAATGCACCGTTCTGTGAGGAGCCGTTCCAACGCAGTGCGCATACGCTCCACCCGCAGGTCGGGATACCGGCACCGCAAGTCCTGGATCATGTGCGAAGGATAAACTTCGCGCCCCGTCGTGAGCAGGTCCAAGATCGCCCGTCCTAGCCGCACGTCGTTGGCCGCTGTGTCGCTCAGCATGGGCTTGTGTCGGTGGGCTTCACCGCGCAAGCGCTATCAATTGAGCCAAGCCATTGGCGCCGGTCTTCGCAACGATTGCAGCGCGATGGTCCTCGACTGTTTTGGGGCTCAGGGCGAGGATTGCGGCGACTGCCTTGTTGCTGTGCCCTTGGACCAGAAGGTCGAAGACCTGGCGCTCCCGCCGGGACAATCCCTCGGTCCGCGCGCGGATGTCGCGCTGCTGCCGCGACCAGGCGACGCCCTCCGCCACTGCGGCGAGAAGGCGTGCTTCGTCGAGCGGTTTCGAGGTAATCGAGCCCGCCGTAGCGACGCACCGAGTCCACCGCATTGGCAGTCGTCGGCCACGCCGTCATGAATACGATGGCGATGCCAGGATCCATCGCGCGAATGCGGTCGGCGAAACTGAAGCCGTCGATGTCACCCATCATGATATCGGTGACGATGCAATGCGCTCGCGCCTCGGCATAGGTCGATAGCAGCATCTCCGGATCGTCGAAGGATCTGGCGCCATGGCCTTGGCGCACCAGCAGCCGTGCGACCGCCGGACCAAGGTCGTGGTCGTCGTCGACGACATATACGATGCCGCGGCCGGCGGGATCGGGGTTGGGGATCATTCGGCAGCTCCGACCAAGGGAAGGGCCAATGTCGCGCGAACGGTGCCGGCGGCATCCGTCTCGCGCACCAGCGTGCCCTCATGCGCTTCAAGGATGGCGCGCGCGACGAGCGATCCGACGCCCATGCCGGGCTGGGGCGCCTGCTGCTCCCGGCAGCGGTTGGTGACCGTCACCACAACGCGATCGCCCTGCCCCTCCGCGGCGATCCGGACGCAGTCGTCCGAAGCCTGGATCGCATTGCGGACAAGGTTGACGATCGCCTGCACCAGCTCGATTTCCTGTCCAAAGACCATAAGGTCGGGATCGACGGGCGCGATCTCGATCAAGACGCGACTGCTCTTCGCCTCCGAACGCAGCAGTGCGGCGACCGTTTCGATCAGCGACGAGGCCGTAAGGGCGCTTGCCTCGTCAACCGCGCGGCCGCCGAAGCGCCGCAGCCGACGGACCAGCACAGAAAGCGCGTTGGCCTTCCGATCGATCAGGGCGGCAGTCTCGGCAATCTCGCGCTCTGCCGCGACAGTGATCTCGGAGCAGCAAGCCGATCGCAGGAAGAAATGGTTTACGCATGGACCGTATTCGCCGCCACTTCCGCTTCTTCGAGCCACTTCTCGCAAACCGCGGCGCGGCGACCGGCGTCATCGGCCGCACGAGTCGGGCTGACCGTTTACGGATCTCCTGCGGAGCTGCGCCCTCGGCAGCTGTACACCCCGGATCCCCCTCCCCTCTTCCCGCTTGCGGAGCCTAGCCGCGCATCTCCGGGGCACGAGCATCGGTACCTTCGCTACGTCCTTGAAGCCGCGTGTCGGCGGACCAACACAGGCCCAACGTGGCAGACCGTGCAGCTGAGTGAAGGCGGCTGCGGTTTCGAAGCGTTCCGCGATTGCAGGATCCCCCGCCCCGGTTTGCGGCATGTCAAGCATCCGCTTGCGCGTTTAATCAGCAATTTGGAGGTGGAGAAAGATCCGCTGCATTGCGAAAGACAAATTCCCCCTGCGCGCACTTCAACACGAGTGGCTCCGAGATCATCGGTCAGTCGTCGCTCCGACTCGCGCGGCGTTCAGCATAGGCGACGACGAATTTCTCCCAGATCCGGAGCCACTCAGTATCGGTGCGCGGGCGGTTGAAATCGGGACATCCCTTACGGAATGCAGCGGCCATGTCATCCACCGACCACGGATGGCCCTTGGTCAACGCGATTTGGCGGAAGACGGCCTCACGAGCGCCGTAAGAGAGAGAACCGGCAGGAAACGCGAGCTTCGGCGCATCGTCCTGCGCGAGCGCGGGCTTCGCTGCATGGCGTAGTTTGACCGATGATCTCGGTGCCGTTTTCGCAGCATCACCCCCGACGAGTCGGAGGTGTGGGCCGACGAGCTTACGCTCAAGCGGTGCGGGTGACGGATGCAGGATGACCTTCCGGCCGGAGAGGTCAACATTTGCGTTGGGATAGACGGCCGACACGATCTGCATGGTTTCCCGAACCGTCTGTCGGAACCGTTTGCTATCGGCCTCATTGCCAAGATGCTTGGCGAGTTGGTCCCATGAGATGATCTGGCCCTTGTCGGATCCGATCCGCGGGAGGCGATAGGCCAGGTAGGTGTAGAGATCGAGCGCGGTCGGCGTACCCTTGAGTTCGCGGATGGCGATCTCATTGAGCGGTACAGCATGCTCAATGAGATGGGTATAGAACGCCTCCGACATGCGGATTTCCCGCGCGAACGAACCATTCTTGCTGAGCGAGCCCGCGTATTCGTTCGAGATTTTGACGTCCCGGACAGCGAAAGCGTTGTCCTCCGTATCGGTGCCATCCCAGCGGATCTGCCACTCGCACGCCAACAACCGATCGACCTGCTCGCGCATCAGATTGGCCGTCCCGCGGGGTCCGTAGGACACCGTCTGGTAGCCCAGGCGGCGCATCCATTCCGTGAAGTTGCGGCCAAGATAAACGTCCCGCGACTGCTTCATAACCGCCTGCGAAAGGAGGTAGATCAGCGCGACACGAGGATACGCACCATAAGGCACGCCAAGGCTTCGCATGACCGATTTGCCGTCGACGTTCTGAAGCACAGGCCTTGGATTGATGGCCAGCGCATACTTCCCGTCTTCGCGGACGATGGGCTGCGTATCGTCTTTGGGTCGCTTGGTCGGCAGCGACATCGCACAAAGCGCCGAATGAAGGAATGCAGGAACCGGTTCTTCGTCTTGAACGCGCAGGAACGCGTCCAAGGTGAGCTGGGTGCCGGCGGTTGTAGCGAGCTTGCGAACGCTCTCCTCCCCGCCGTTGAGCATGGCTAGGGCGTATTGGTGCCCTAGCGGCCTATGCTGATCCCCATTCATGGTCTGCCCTTCCCCCCCGAATCTCTCGGGGGCTGTGATGGGCATGTTTCAACAGGTTTGGTCTGCGAAATCAACCCTGTTGGCAGTTTGAGCTGGAGAATGGCCGCGAGAGTTGCAAATTAACCGATGATGTCGGTGCGGTTATCCACCCTCCCCTATCCCCGAACGCACAATCTCGGAAAATCAAAACGATTCGCGAATCGGTTTTCTATAGGGTGATTCTAATAATAGGACTGGGCTCCGAGATCATCGGTCAGCTCGCACCGAGATCATCGCTGCGACGCACCGAGATCATCGCTAAGCACTGAGATCATCGGTGGCGACCCACAGACCACACCTCACCCACGCGAATGGCTAATCTTCATGCGCTGCGGCTTCCCGAGGCACGGAGATCATCGGCCAGGCTCGGCACCAGGCGCGCAGGAAGCGCGCGCCCGTACGCTAGGCACGGAGATCATCGGTCAAATTGTAAGTCTGATGGCCAGTTTCTTGCTCGAAAGTGCCAAGATGGCTATCATCTCCCATCAATCCCACAGAAGCGGACTTAGATGGCTACTGACCCCACCCTAACGCAGCCAGACGACCTGATCGAAGGCGGTTTGGATGTGCTCCATAGAAAGTCGCTGACGATCCTTAAGCGCATTCGTGACAGCGCTGTGGATCCGGATACTGGTCAGAAGAAGGGCCCTACCTTTCCGATTTCGAAAGCTGCGGCCCTGGTCGGCCGAACGGCATCTGCCGTGCGAGAAGCCGAGCGCGACGGACGCCTTCCGGCACGAGGGCGAACCGGCTCCGGACATCGGCTCCAGTACACGCTCGAGGAACTCGATCACATGCGCGAGGTCTTTGGCACGCGGCCGTGGCGGGAGCCAACCGACACCCCTGCAATCATCTCGGTCTGCAATTTCAAGGGCGGCGTAGGCAAATCTACGATCGCCCTGCATCTTGCTCAGCATTTCGCGATCAGAGGCTATCGGGTTCTTTTCATCGACTGCGACAGCCAAGCGTCATCAACCATGATGTTCGGATATCGTCCTGACGTGGACCTCGACGAAGAGGATACGCTCTACGGGCACTTTCACAATCCGGAGTTGCTCGGCGTCCGCAAGATTATCCGCAAGACGCATTTTCACAACCTTGACCTGATCCCGTCGAACCTGCGGCTCTACAATCTCGAATATGAGATCGCCGGCCACATGGCCCGGAACCAGAGCATGGAGATTATTGACCTGATCGCGCAGGCTGTCGATGAGGTAGTCGACGACTATGATGTTGTGATCATGGATCCGCCGCCTGCGCTGGGCATGGTGTCGATGGCGGTGCTCCAGGCAGCCAATTCCATGGTCATCCCGGTGCCGCCGAGCCTCGTCGACTTCGCATCAACGGTCTCGTTCATCGACATGACCCGGACGACGATGAAGCAACTCGAACAACTCGCGGGTCGGGGGCGGCCTGCCTATAATTTCATTCGTCTGGTCGGCAGCCGCGTGGACGAGAGCAAGTCGATGCACCGTGAGGTGCTGTCGATGATGCGCCAGGTTTTCGGCGGCTCTATGACCCAGTCGGTCATGGTCACTAGCGCGGAAATCGACAACGCCAGCTCGCGGATGAAGACGGTCTTTGAGCTTGAGAAGCCCGTGACCTCACACGAGGTCTATAACCGCTGCATGAAGCATCTGAACGAAGTCTGCCAAGATATCGAGCAGGACGTTCTGCGCACCTGGGCGAGCAGGGCAGGGGGGCAGATCTGAGGAAGTTGCCACGTGGCAACCGCGGGAACAACGCAATAAAAACAACGACTTAGGCGAAGTTCAATGTTAAATTGCAAACGGCAGGCCTGCATGCGGGACCGGGGAGACGGAGAGCAGTTGCCACGTGGCAACTCCAGGCTCTTGCCTCCCGTCGGCGAGTGGAAGAATGAGGGAGAAGCGGGCCGATGAGCAAGGGCAACAAGGGCTTTGGCTCGATGTTCACAGAGGGGCTCGACATCGAGGAGAACCTCGACAAGGCGACACCCGCCGACGGCATTATCGCAAGCCGCAGTCAGACGCTGGCGCGGATTGCGACGGGTAAGACGGTCGCCGACCGGACGGAGTGGGTCGATCCGGAGCGGTGCCGCCCTTGGCGAATGCACAATCGCGATCTCGACCATCTGACCGAGGAGAGCTGTCGCGATCTCATCGACTCGTTCCTCTCCGCCAAGAAGCAGCGAATTCCGGCCATTGTTCGCCGGCTGAAGGATGATCCGGAATTCGATTTCGAGATCATTGCGGGCGTTCGTCGCTGGTGGACGGTCAAATGGCTCCGTGCGCACCATCACCCCGAATTTGAATATCTGGTGACGATCCAGAGTGTCACGGACGAAGAGGCATTCCGCGTCTCAGACGTCGAGAACCGTTCGCGCAAAGATATCTCGGACTGGGAGCGTGCCAGGGAGTATACGGTGGCACTCGCCGAGTTCTACGACGGCTCGCAGACGCAGATGGCTGAGCATTTGAACCTGTCCAAGTCATGGCTGAGCCGGCTGCTCGACGTGGCGCGCCTGCCAGGCGAAGTGATCGCAGCTTTTTCCGACACGCACGACATCACCGTTCGTGTCGCGCGCGACATCAAGCCGCTTACAGGCGACCCGAATGCCCTTGCCAGAATGCGCGACGAGGCCGAACGCATCGCGGAAGAGCGCAACAGGACGGGGCTAAAGCTGAGCGGGCCGGAAGTGGCCAAACGACTCGTAAAGGCGACGGTCGCCCCCAGTGTAAAGGGCGCGTCTGAGAAAGAGATTACCGGTAGCCGCGGTAGAGTCATCCTACGCTATACGAAGACGCGCGGAGGGGGGATTACCATCAAGGTGCCGCCGAAGGCTGATGCATCGCGCGCTGAGCTGCTCAGAGCGATCGAGGGATTGCTGGCATAACGCGGACAATGTCGGCGTTGAGATGCCGCCGCGCCCAAAGCCCCCAAGAAGACAGATCCCGCAACAGGTCAGGAATGGCGGCGGGCACCGTCATTACCCGAGACGGTGGCGGAGTTCTCCGCTTTGACGGGCATGACACTGCGGCGAGACTCTGACCTTGCTGCCGGACGCAGGTGCGCCATGCGCCGGTGCGGAAAAAGCCTGCCGCGAGATCCTTGATCGCTACTGGCCGGCGAACTCAACAAGTGATGAGTCGGGCTCATCCGGTTTCAGGGGTGCCGAGTCCCACGCGCGCAAGGCGCTCGTCTATAGCATGCCATCGTTGATCCAATGGCTTAGCGAAAGCGGACCGATCGCTGCGTCAAGTAGATGGTCGTACGGTGCCGCTAAAGGCGTGTTGTCAATCAGAAGCGCGAGGACCGCTGCCCCCATAAGAACAAGGTTGGCCGAGGATTGAGCTTCGAGAAAACGGCAAAGCGTGCTGGCGCGCGCGTGCGGATCTACGGTCATCCATCCGATCGAACATGGCTATGCAGCGCTGGCGACCAGCGCGATAACCTGCCGCAACGCGAACACCCGCTCGCGCTATTACATCGACCGCCTTATCGCACAACTCGGCTGGAGCCTCTGTGTTGAAACTCTGCTCATGCAATGTATCGCAACGGCTTCACGCTTGGTTGCCTCGGTACTTTGCCGTTCGCAAGCTGGTCCCGATCGATGTAGACAACTACAAGCTCGACGAAGTGGGAAAGCGGAATGGCGTTTTTACACCCAAGTCTCGTGATTTATTGACATCTTCGCTGAACGAGAGCGGATAGGCCGGTTTGCGGATCTAGAATAAGTGCACGCCGTTCGCGCTGCTGGTGCCCCCGCAAACCCTGACAACTACTTGACTCAATACGGCTTGTGGAGCAGCGGCAAAGCCGTGACGGGCATCCGCTGCCAATACATGGCTGCACCACAATATTCCTTATGCAATATCATCTAAGTCGTTCGCAAACTGATCAACGACTGCGGCGAAGCCGCCCAAAGCTGTGTCTTATGGCAATTGACCTTTTTGAAGATAACCTTCAGCGCCTGTAATTAGCTGGTGCTTGCACGCCGAGATCGGGCCAGAAGGTCACGTCGCAGCCGGTTACCTTCCTCTGCTGTGACCCGATAACGATGGTGGAGACCGGGATGCCGAGTAATTGCCCACGGATAACGACGCTACTCTTTTGGATCTTACCCACGAAGTCGAGACGCGCGGTCTCCACGTCATTCCGGATCTTCAAATAGGAGAAGCTGGAGGTGAAAAGGCGATACCTTTTGCCGACCTCGTCGGCGAGGCGCTTCAGATCTCGGATCAGATAGTCCGGCCGCATGTCGGTGCGCATGATCCCTACCATTCGATCGGTGGCCTGGAGCATCTTCAGTCTCTCGGCGATGTGTAGCAGCTCCCTCACCACCGCGCCTTGCCTCAGCCTCCTTCAGGATGCCGGTAATCAGCGATGCGACCAAAGCGATGGCGACCGGTGAACATTTACTCATACAAAACGGCCCGATAGGGTGCCTGCAATCATTTGATCGGGAGAGTGACATGGGCTGGACGCGTCGCGGCACGCTGGGGGCGGGGATCGCGCTGGGGACGCTGCCGGTCGCATGGGGTGCGCCTGCTGCGTCGCCCGGCGCGACGCCCTTTCCCCTGTCCCAGATACGGTTGAAGCCGTCCATCTTCCTGACCTCGGTTCAGGCGAACCAGCGCTATCTGTTGTCGCTCGACGCCGATCGGCTGCTGCATAATTTCTACGCCGGTGCCGGAATGCCGACCAAGGGTGATGTTTATGGCGGTTGGGAATCGCGCGGGATCGCTGGCCATTCGCTCGGCCATTATCTGAGTGCGGTATCGCTGATCCACGCCCAGACCGGTGATCCGCAATTCCGGGATCGGGCCATCTATATCGTCGATCAACTCAAGGCGATCCAGACGAAGCAGGGCGATGGTTATGCCGGTGGCACCACGGTCGAGCGCGATGGCAAAACGGTGGACGGGAAAGTGGTGTATGAGGAACTGCGCAAGGGCGAAATCCGCTCGACGGGGTTCAGCCTGAACGACGGGTGGGTGCCCCTCTACACCTATCACAAGGTCGTGGCCGGGGCGCTGGACGCGCATCAACATGCCGGGGTCAAGGACGGACTGGCCGTAGCGGTCGGCCTGGGCGACTTTCTCGGCAAGATCTTGGAGGGGTTGAGCGATACGCAGGTGCAGGACATTCTGCGCACCGAGCATGGCGGCCTGACCGAATCCTTTGCCGAACTTTACAAGCGCACCGGAAACCGTCGTTGGCTGATCCTGGCGGAACGGATGCGCCACCACGCGATCGTCGATCCGCTTCAGGCCGGACGCGACGAACTCGCCGGAAAGCACGCCAACACCCAGATCCCCAAGATCGTGGGTGAGGCACGGCTGCACGAACTGACCGGCAATGCCGATCGGGCAAAGGTGGTGCAGTTCTTCTGGACCACGGTCACGCGCGATCACAGCTATGTCATAGGCGGCAATTCGGACCACGAGCATTTCGGTCTGCCGCGCCAGCTTGCGCAACGGCTTGACCAACAGACGTGCGAAGCCTGCAACAGCTACAACATGCTGCGGCTGACCCGGCATCTGTATAGCTGGAACGGCGATGCGAGCTATTTCGACTTTTACGAGCGATCGCACCTCAATCACATTATGAGCCAGCAGGATCCCCGGACGGGGATGTTCACCTATTTCACCGCGCTGGCGCCGGGAATGGGTCGGGTGCACTCCAACCCGACAGAGGATTTCTGGTGCTGCGTCGGCTCCGGTATGGAAAGCCATTCGAAGCACGGTGAGAGCGTCTATTGGAAACGCGGCGATGCGGTCGCGATCAACCTCTATTACGCCTCCATGTTGGACGCACCGGACGCGCGGCTCGATATGGATACCGAGTTTCCGCTGGGCGACACGGTGAGCATCACAGTGACGAAGCCCCCGAAGAAGCTGGCGCTCCGCGTCCCCGGCTGGTGCGGGACGCCGCTGTTGCAGGTGAACGGCAAGACCGCAGGCGTGCGCGATGGCGGCTATCTGATGCTGGCCGGGCTAAAGGCCGGTGATCGCATCGAACTGTCGCTGCCCATGCCGGTGCGTGTCGAAGCGATGCCCGACGATGCAAAGCTGATCGCGTTCCTCAGCGGGCCGCTGGTGCTGGCCGGCGACATGGGGGCGAACGATCGTCCGTGGGAAGGGCTAGACCCCGCGCTCGTCACGGATCAGGCGCAACCCGCATTGGTCACGGCGGGTGGGCTGCACCAATATCGGCTGGGCGAACAGGGCAAGCCGCGCGACCTGACGTTGCGGCCGTTCTTCGCGCAGCATCAAAACCGGACCGCCGTCTATTTCCGGCGCTTCGACACAGCGGAATGGCCGATACAGCAAGCCGCGTGGACTCGTGCCGCGCGGGAGCGGGCGGACCTGACCGAGCGGACGATCGACCTCATCCGACTGGGCGAGCAACAGCCAGAGGTGGATCACGCCTTTGCTGACAGCGGCCAATCGGCGGCCGTTTCCCACGTCGCCGACCGCAGCAGGAACGTAAATGCCGGCTTTTTTGAATTTGATCTCGCCGTGGCGCCCGGTCCCTTGGCGCTTCAGGTCGCCTATGGCGGCGGACAGCGCGACAAAGACTTCCGAATCATGATCGACGGTAAGCAACTGGTGCGTGAGCGCCTGTCGGGCGAGGGGACTTCAACTCGCAACGTGCAGACCTATACGCTGCCGATGGAGATGACGCGAGGCAAGTCGAAGATCCGCGTTCGATTCGAATCGGACGCGTGGCAGGGGGTCGAGGTGTATACGGCCCGCACCATGCGGCTCAAATCGGTCTAGCCCGATCCGCAACATCTGCTCGACCGTACGACAAGGCACAGCGGCTGGAGCAGGAACTCGCCGTGAGTATCCCGTTTCGACATTAAAGAGGCGTCTATGAGCAGGATCGGTATCAAAGCGGCGATTGCAATCCTGTGCGTGATTGCGACGCCAAAACTGGCTGGCGCACAGAGCGGTCCGCCTATCATCCAGACGCGCTTCACGGCGGACCCGGCGCCCCTGGTGCATGATGGTGTGGTGTATCTTTACACCAGTCATGACGAGGATGACGCGGCCGGCTTCAAGATGCTTGACTGGTTGCTCTATAGCTCGACGGACATGGTGAATTGGACCGATCGGGGAACCGTGGCCTCCTTAAAGACCTTCCCGTGGGCGGTGCAGAGCAACGACGCGTGGGCCCCGCATATCATTGCCACAGATGGAAAGTTTTACCTCTACGCTCCTATCAGCATCGCGGGGCTGCCCAAGAATGTCATTGCGGTAGCGGTCGCCGACAAGCCCGAGGGGCCTTTCGTCGATGTGTTGGGCAAGCCGCTAATCGCGCCGGCCAACGACAATATCGATCCGACCGTGTGGATCGACGACGACGGCCAAGCTTATCTCTACTGGGGCAATCCAGACCTGTATTACGTCAAGCTCAACAAGGACATGGTTTCCTATTCGGGTCCAATCACCAAGGTTGATCGGATCCTGGATTATCAAGAAGGTCCTTGGTTCTATAAGCGTAAGAACAATTATTACATGGCCTTTGCCTCGACCTGCTGCTCCGAAGGGATCGGCTATTCGATGAGCGACAAGCCGACGGGTCCATGGACCTACAAAGGTCCGATCATGGCACACGACGCGCGCGCGACCGGCAACCATCCTGGCATCATCGATTACAAGGGCGGCTCGTACCTGTTTGGCTTCAACTATGAGTTGAACTTCGCGTTGACGCCGATGCATCACGAGCGACGCTCGGTGACGGTCGCCAAATTCGATTACAACCCGGACGGCACAATTCCCAATTTGCATTGGTGGGACCGGACGAGCGCGCCGCAGCTTGAGACGCTCAACCCTTACAAGCGCGTCGAGGCGGAGACGATCGCCTGGACCTCGCGGCTTAAGCGGGATCGGGACCGGCCTTACGATTGGGCTCCGGGCGTGACGACGGCGGGCGATGTGAAATCCGGCATCTTCGTGACCCGAACGACCGATCGCAGCTACATCAAGGTTGCCGGCGTTGATTTTGGCTCCGCCGGGGCGAGTCGGTTCATCGCCAACGTCGCCAACGGCGTAGCAGGCTCCATGCTCGAGCTGCGACTGGATCGTGTTGATGGGCCGGTGATCGGGACGGTGTCTATCGGAGACACCGGCGCGCCTGGCGTTTGGGAAGATCGCCAAACCGCCATAAAGGGCGCGATCGGCACCCATGATCTATACCTGCTTTTCAAGGGAAGCGGTGACAGGTCGCTATTTGACTTCGATCACTGGCGCTTTGTCCGGTAATCTGAGTGTGCGCGCTGTTTGCTGCCCGAAAGCCTCCGCTCGCTGCCCTACCTCGTCCACACGAACCGCGAGTTGGGGCTGATGTTGATGGGCACGAAGCCGCTCGCGATGTTCAGCTACACTGACGGCTACGAGGCCGATTGCGTTCTGCGTTACCTGAGGATGTTTGACCGGCATGCTGCGGCCGGCCGATTTACAAAGCACGAGAAGGTGTCGCCGCTACAGCAGCTGAATGGGGCGCTTCATCATCAGGTCTTTTATACGCTGCCAATGAGGATTGGCGCGTGAATGCCATGTCGGAGCTGCTTACCCTGCCGGGAGCGTCGTCCAATGAACGTGAACGTCGATACGGTATGCTACTCGGCTACGAAGACTGGCAGAATGACGTTTGGCTTCTCCGCCAGCCCGTCCCGTGACAATGCTCGGAGCCCGCATCGTGTGCCCGCCGATTTATGGGTTCACAGCCTAGTGAACCTGTTCCAGCTGCTGCTCAGCTCGTCTGGTCAGCGCAATGAGCTTCCGGTGGATGGAACAGAGATCATCGATCGAATAGAAGGCTTGAGGCTTGAATGGTCCGCAAACTGGCAATGCCTGTGATTTGGGCCGCGAAGCTATTGAACTCGGTGTATCCTGGGGCCGGGGAGATTTGGCAGAAGAGGAGAGATGCTGAGCCAGACAAGGGCGCGCCACCGTGTTCGGGATGGAAGTTAGGAACGCGACGGCGCTGGTTCTTTATGCGCATCTTACCTCTCGCCTGGCTCGTATCAGCCCTGAAAAGGGCAGGTGATTTCCCGGGTTCGGCTGGCGGAGCAGCCCGGGAACGACGCCGATTGCAAGCGCATTCGCCAAACTCTGCGCGGGACCGTGCCACTCTTCTCAGGGTTGTATCCCAATGCGAATGTCGACCTTCCCGGCCGCGAGGTGATCCTGCATCCGTCTGCTGCGGCTATGGAGTGCAAGCTAGCTGGCGCTCGCTTCGCGGCTCGTGAACCAAGCCGCTCCGGAAACGGCTCCGAGATCATCGGTTCGGGGAAGGGCAGTGCCATCCCTGTCGGCCGAGGATGAGAAGCGTCTCGGGACAATTCCCCAAAGGTCGCTGCTGTACCGTCTCTGGGAGAGGCATTCCGCTCCATCGGGCTGAGCCTCGTCATCCGACATGCCGCACGGCGTGCGCTGCCGTTGGACGATTGACCGATGATGTCCGAGCCGTTGTCTTTTGAATGGCTGAAGAGAGGATCAGGTGGCTTTGCCGTACCGCTCGCAGCGGGGAGCGCGTCTGGGGTGCGTTCGACCCTCTGCGTCAGCTGACGAATGGCGAACGCCCCGCTCTCGCGCATCTGGGGATACCAGAAGCCACGCGGAAAGAGCGGAAAGTAGAGCTTGCGGCCTCTGCTCCCTGGGCGGCGACACGAAGTGGCTCCGCCCAGGGAGGCGGGGGGATGGCGGCGGAGCAGGGAAGGGGCGGCACCCGTCACCGGAGCCTAATGTCGCACTCAAGGTCAGCGACATCCCGATCACGACCAAGGGTCGACGATGCTTGGGTAAAACCCGCATCGAGAGTGCGTGTACATTACCTGGATCCGCCGCGGTGATTCAATTCGGGAAAGCCCGTACGGGAATAGCCTAGCCACGAGCGTCCTGTGGCCTTCCCCTCACTGGTCCGCGGCTGTGACGCCGCTCTCGCGTGAGCCTTAGTCTGCTTCGACACTGCTGCTCCAGGTTGGGGTTGCTGCCCCTGCGGCGATATAAGCGTCCAAAGCGCGCTCCAATGTCGGCAGAGGCACCGGGCCGATCTGCAGGATCACGTCGTGGAAGATCCGCTGATCGAACTTCGCGCCTAGCTTGGCCTCTGCCTTACGCTAGCGTGATGGCACCCTGTTGCCGCGCCGCACAGCTGTCCCGGCGGCAAAGCCGCCGTCACTTCACCGTGGCAAACCACTCCGCGTACGGCGTATGTCGCGCCATGTGCCGATTGTAGTCAGGCGCTCCGTCCGCCCACCAGACTGGCCCACGTTCGCCCAGGCCACGCTTGGCATCATCGACCCGCTCGCGCGCCGCTCGTTCCGCATCCCCGTCGGCAGACCGGCGTGCGACACCGACGGCCCGCCGAGCCGCCATCAACTCCGCTACAAGCTGCGAACGGCGTTCCTCGCCCAGGCCGGGATTGGAGATTCGCCACAATCGCCCACGCACGACGAAGTACCGGCCGTCGGGTGTCACGCGATGGGGACCGGCCGATTGGGGGATTCCCGTGCTCATGACGCCCGCGCGAGGAATTCCCGGGCGGTCGCCTGTACGCACAGCCACCGCGCCCGCTCATCCTCAGCATCCGCAAGCGCCCGGTGCGCCGGCTGCTGGCCGGGCGGCCGCACCTCGCTCTTGGCGAGGACGTCGACAATGGCGTCCTCAAGACGATCCGCCGGAACGATCGGGCCCAGGATCGCCACGGCTGCCGCGCGGTGTGCAGCGTCGCTGTCGCGCAACCTGAGGCTGTGCCGCGGCAGGCCTGCCGCGCGGAGCAATGCGCTCATCCATTTTCCGTCCCAGGAGGGCGCGCTGGCCAGCAGATCGTGCCCGCTCAGTTCTTCCACCATCCGAGCGGCGACCACGGCGTGAGGCGAGCCGTTCGCCAGCAGATGGGGTCGGCTGATGCGGTGGATCGCTTCTGCCTGCTCATCCCAATCGGTCCAGCCAGGAGCGGGGTGGATCAGATAGGACTCGGATCGTCCATCCTCGAACACCCAAGCCACTTCGATCGGATAGCTGTGCTTGCCAAGCGACGAGGCTTCGAAGTCGAGGAACACCAGCATGGGGGAAGAACGCGGAGCAGGGTGATTGGCTGCAGCGGATCTCGGCACTGCACCACGCGCGGCGCAGACGTGCAGTCGCAAGACGCAGTCCAGAGCGGTGCCTATGTCGAACTAATCGGGTGCTCCGTTCTGACGATCCACGATCAGCGTCAATCCCAGATCGGCGGTCACATTGCCCAACGTCCGGAAGATGTCGGGCACCGTCTCCACCGCGAGCAGTAGCGGAAGCAGTTCGATCGGCACGCCCATCGCCAGGCAGACGGGACCAATGGTGGTGAAGAAGGAGACCTGGCTCGGAAGGCCGACTGCGGCCAGGCTGACGATGGTGGCCACCAGCATACCCGCGGCGAACAGGCCGGGGCTGATCGCAATGCCGTGAAGTGCCGCGACGTAGAGGGCGACCGCGAAATTGGCAGCGGCGCTGGTGATGCGGAAGATGGATACCGCCATCGGCAGCACCATGTTGCGAACCGGTTCGCGGATGCCGAGCGGACCGCGGGCGGCCTCGATCATGGCCGGCAGGGAGGCGATCGAGGATTGCGTGCTGAACGCGATCACCTGCGCCGGTGCGATCGCCCGTGCGAAGGGCGCGATTCCCAGCCTGCTCGTGATCCGCACCACGGGATAGACGAGCAGGGTGACGGCGATGCAGGCGCTGACCACCACGACGATGTACTGGACTAGCGTACCGGCCGCCGCGAGCCCCGCTCGTGCTCCGGCGACCGTCGCCAGCGCGAACACGCCGACCGGAGCCAGCCACAACACCCAATGCACGATCACCATCAGCGTATCGGTGACGCTCTGGAACCAGCCGATCAGGCCGGCGCAGCGGTTGCGATCGATGCGGGTGGCGGCGAAGCCGAACAGCAGCGCGAAGGCCACCAGCGGCACCATCTCGCCTTCTGCTGCGGACTTGACTGGGTTGGTGGGAATGAAGCTCAGCAGCCAATCCCCCGTGATCGCCGTTGCCTGGGGCGGCAGCGTCTGGGCGAGACCGAGGCTGCCGATCGCGCCCGCCGGGACCGGCCAGATCGACAGCAACCCCTGGACCACCAGCCCCGACACCAAGGCGGAGGCGGTGAGGCCGATCGCGATGAACAGCAGCGCCCGTCCGGCGACGCCGCCCGCGCGGGCGGTATCGGCCGCGGAGGCGACGCCGGTCACGATCAGGGCGAACACCAGCGGCACGATGGTGATCCGCAGCCCGCCGACCCAGGCCTTGCCGATCAGCTCGGCAGCCGGCGTGAGCATCGCGCGGGCGGCGTCGAACTGGGTGAGCGCCAGGCCGACGACCAGCCCGGCGATGAGTGCCGCGAGGATTCGGTGCGTCAGCGACATGCGGGGACCTTCATGCTGGGCGGGGCTCGCAACGGAGTCCGGCGGCGGATCGGGGAGTCAGCGTTCGCGGCCCTGGTCGAGCATGGCGCGGACGAGCTGCTGGTCGGGGTGGCCGCGGACGATCTCTGCAAAGGTCTCGTCGGCCTCATCCTGGGCCAGCTTGAACGTCGCTTCGCACGAGACCACGGTGGCACGGAACGCCACCACCTGTTCGATCAGGCGAGGGTAGCGCTCGCCCATCGCTTCGACCTGCCAGCCGCCGTCCGGCTCCAGATGCGCGGCCAGGCGACGGAGCGCGGCATCGGTTTCCTCCGGCACGAAGGCGATGTCGGCGACGATGCGGACGGCCGCATAGTTCCAGGTGGGCCCCCATTGCGGTTTGGACACGAGCGTCGGCGACACATAGCCCTGCGGTCCCGTGAACAGGATCAGCGCGCCGGAATCCTGCTCGAAGGCGGCCACCTGCGGATTGCGACGGGCGTAATGGCCGAACAGCGACACCAGCCGGCCTTCCGCGTCGCATTCGGCGAGCAGCGGAAGCGGGGTGGCGTCGAAGTCGCGCGACACCACCCAGGCGAGCGGGTGGGCTGCGATCAGCGACACGACATCTGCAGGGCCTCGCGGCGCGAAACTCATGCGCGTGCTCCCGTCAGGCGGTCGGCGAGCCAGCGCGCGGCATCGTCGAGCGCCTGATTGGCCAAGCCGGACACCGACACCGCCTCGAGGAAGCTGTGGGTCGCACCGGAATAGACGTGCATCTCGACGGGCACGCCGGCTGCCTCCAGCCGCGACGCCATCGCGCGATTGGCATCCGCCAGGATGTCGCATTCGGCGATCGCCAGCAGCGCGGCCGGCAGCTCGGCGAGGTTCGCCCTCGCCGGCGCGACATAGGGGTCGTTGAGCGCCGCCGCGTCCGACACATAGTTCGCCCAGAACTGGTTCATTTCGGGGATCGTCAGCATATAGGCAGGGCCATCGTACCGCGCATAGCTCGGCGTCTCCACCGGGTCGAAGGCGCCGTAGTTGAGCAGCATCGCACGCGGCAGCGGCTCGCCGGCGTCGCGCAGCCGCAGGCAGGCCGCCACCGACAGGTTCGCGCCGGCCGAGTCACCGCCGATCGCCAGGGCGTCCGCGTCGACTCCATAGGCAGCGGCGTCCCGCCGCAGCGTCCGCAGCGCCTCCACCACCTCGTCGAGCGCGGTCGGATATTTCGCCTCGGGCGAGAGGCTGTAGTCGATGCCCGCCACCACGATGCCGGCGCGTGCGGCATATTCGCGCATCAGCCGGTCGTGCGTATCGATGCTGAACATCGTCCAGCCGCCGCCATGGATGTACAGCATCGCCGGGAGCGGCGGGGAGCCGGCCGCGTCGGGGGCCACGGGATAGTGCAGCCGTGCCCGGCAGCCTGCAAGCGTCGCCTCGCGGGTTTCGGCCATCACCGGTCCTCCGGTCCGCCATTGCTCGCGCACCGTCTCCGCCGCGGCGCGCCGTTCGGGCAGCGGCAGCGCGTCGAAGTCGGAGAACTGCCCATAGCCGTGGTTCAGCGCGATGACGAAGCGCCGGATTTCGGGATCGACGTCGTCGTGCTCGGCCAGCGCCTCGGTGGTGGCATCCATAGGTTCTTCCTGCTCCTGGTCCGGGCGCTGATCGCCCGTGTCCTGTTGATGAGGGGGCGCGTCGACGCGCGAGGGATGCCCGCCGGCCGAGGATCCATGTCTGGAAAGCGGGCTGGCCTAGGGGAGGGCGTAGAGGGTGGGGGGCACGCCATAGGCGCGCCGGAACATGGCGGTGAATGCGCTGGGGCTATCATAGCCGACGTCGAAGGCGATCGTCGTCACCGGCCGGCCCGTTGCCATCAGCGACAAGGCTTCCATCAACCGCACCTGCTGTCGCCAGACGGCCAGGCCCATGCCCGTTTCCCGCTTGAAGGCGCGGGTGAAGGTGCGCCGCGCCATGCCGGCGATCCGCGCCAGATCGTCGACATCGCGGTTGTCGGCGGGGTTCGCCAGGATCGCACTGCAGACGCGCAGCAGCCGCGGATCGGCCGGCATGGTCGCGCCGTACGGTGCAATCGGCATGGTCGCAATCTCGTCCAGCAGCACCTCGACGATGCGGCCCGCCCGGCCGTGCATGTCGTAGTCGTCGCCGAACGACACCACCTTCAGGATCAGCGCCCGCAGGAAGTCGCTGACCTCGATCACCCGGCATTCCGGCGCCTGCGCATAGCGGGCGGGATCGATGTACAGGGTGCGCAGCGACACCGCGCCCCGGCACGACACCTCGTGCAGCATGCCCGCGGGCAGCCACACCGCCCGTTGGGGCGGGACGACGAAGCTGGTGGTCGGCGTCACCACCGACATCACGCCCGAACAGGCGTAGAGCACCTGAATCCGGTCGTGCGCGTGAACCGGATCGACGAAGCCCGCGGGATACTCGTCGGTCAGGCCGCATACCGGCACCGCACATCGTTCGAAGCTGCCCGTGTGCTGCATCGGCCCGACCCCCGCGATACGATCCTGATCGTTGCGAAACTGCCATGATCCGACGCCGCCAGCAAATAGCTTCGTGCCGGTCAGCGAAGCCCAAAGCGCAGGCTGGCGCCCACCGTGCGCGGCCGCGTGACGCTGCCTGCGAACGAGAAGGGCGCATTCAGGATGCCATAGGTGTCGAACAGGTTCTTGGCGAACAGACCGGCTTCGATCTTTTCGGCAATGCGGATCGAGGCGTTGAGATCGACGATGCTGTAGTCGCCCTTTTCCAAGGCCGCGCCGAACGCCACCGGCGCCTTCGACAGATAGCGGTGGGCGACGGAGATCCGCGGGCGTAGCGGCGAACTGCGCAGTTCGTATTCGAGCTGGTTGGCGATGATCCAGTCGGACGCCCCCGGCAACTGCGTACCCGCCGCATAGCCGCCCCCCGGTGCGAAGCTGTCGGGCAGGAGGCTCGACAGGCGCGCGTCGTTGTAGGTGAGGTTGGTGGTGTAGCTGAGATTGTTCGTCGGGCGGAAGGTGAGCGAAAGCTCCACGCCGTCGATCTTCGCGCCACCGCCGTTCACGGTGTAGGCGTTGAAGTCGACCGGCGTGAACAGCCGCGACTGGATGTCATTCCATTTGATGTGGAACGCCGCGATGTCGAAGGACATGGCGCCCGGCACCAGCTCGAAGCGGGTGCCCACCTCGTAATTCTGGGTCGAGTCGCTGGCGAAATCGAGGGGCACGCCCGTGGCGACCGCATAGGTGTTGATCCCGCCGATCCGGAAACCTTCGGAGTAGAGGCCATAGACCATGAACCGGTCGCTGGGCTTATAGGTCACCGAAACCTTGGGCACGAAGCCCGATTCCTTGCGCGCGCCGGGCTGGTAGTCGAACGGCGGGATCAGCTCGGCATTGGGCAGGAACTGCAAGCGGGGCCGCGACTTGTATTCGAACACGCGCCCGCCGACCGTGAGGGTGACCACGTCGGCGAACGTGTAGGACAGCTCGCCGAAGGCCGCGAGTTCCCGCACCCGGCTGGAGGCGACGGTCCGACGGATCAGATCGTCCGGTGCCAGGACGCTGGCCGGCTGGCCGTCGAACAGATCTGGATTGGAATCGATGTACTCGCCGATCCCCTCCACAAAGGCGGCATCTGTCGAGTCCGAGCGCAGCTTGGTGTAGTTGCCGCCGATCAGCCAGGTGAACGGACCCTCGCCGCTCGACGCGAGGCGAAGCTCGCCATAGTCGGTGGTCGACTTGCCCACCGAGCGCGACAGCTGCGGCGTGTCCGTTCGCGGATCATTCCCACCGAAGATCGAATCGTCGAACGCCAGGTCGGCCTTCTTGATGGTGTGGCTGCCGACGGCGGTGAAGTTGGCGAAGCCCAGCTCCTGGTCCAGTCGCAGGCTGTACAGCTGGATCTCCGTGTCCTGGTATTCGGGCACGTTGGTGTTGCGGTCATAGGTCTTCGGATCGGCGCCGAACTGGACATAGGTCTGATCGTCCAGGTCATACTCCTGATACATGCCAAGCGCGGAAATCTTGGTCGTCTCGGTCGGCGTGAAGACGATGGAGCCGCGCAGGCCGCGGACGCGCAGGTCGTTGCTGCCCTTCTGGCCCGTGCCGACGTTGTTGAGGTAGCCGGCGTCGTAGCGTTGCAGCGCGACCACGCGCACGCCCAGCTTGTCCTGGACGATCGGCACGTTGACCATCGCCTTCGCCGCGTAGCTCGCCTCTCCCGAATGCCGCGTCGAGGACAGAATTCCTTCCGCACCCGCGTCGATCGCCGACGGATCCGCCTCGTTGACGACGTAGTTGATGGCGCCCCCCAGCGACGAAGAGCCGAACAGCGTGCCCTGCGGCCCGCGCAGCACTTCCACCTGCTTCACGTCAAAGGAATCGATGTCGGGGATGACCAGCGGGAAGCCCGGTTCCACCAGCGGGATCTGGTTAATGTAGTAGCCGGTCGTCGCTTGGTTTGCCTCGTGATAGGTGGTCGAGGCGACCCCGCGGATCACCACTTCGGAAACGCCGGGCTGATAGTCGTTGAAGACGACGCCGGGCACGCGGGTGACGTAATCGGATAGGCTCTGCGCGTTCAGGCGCTGGAGGTCACGCTCCGTCACTGCGGACACGGAGCCTGCAATGTCGCTCGCCGCCTCGTTGCGCTTCATCGCGGTCACGACGATTTCAGAGGTGGTTCCCTCTTGGGTGTCGCCGTTCGGCGCGGTCTGAGCCATAGCAGGCACGGTTGCCAACATGGCCGCCATCGCGACAACGCTGGCTCGTCCACCGAATGAAATATTGTTGCGCATACCGCCCCCTGCCTTTTGCGATAGGTGTCAAGGTTACGGTTTTTTGACGTGCTTTCGAGCGTCGTGACCGCGCTACCAGGGCCGATGGTTGTCGCAATCGGGCCAAAGCGGTCGCCGACGCCGTCTCGCGATTGCCTGCTGGGACGATGCCATCCTAGGTTTCCTCGACCGCAAACCTTTCGGGGCTGCCTATCACGATGACGCCGCGCACCAGCTTCGATACCGCCCGCCGCCGCTTCCTGACCCAGGCCGGTGCGGCCGCGCTGCTGGGCGTCACCGGGCTGCCGGCACGCGCCGCCGAATTCCGCCTGCCGAGGCCCCCGGTCACGCCGCGAGTGCCTCTGGTGCGATCGCAGGTGGGCCGGTCGCGAACGGATTCCTACGCCTGGCTGAAATATGTGCCGCCGGAGGGCCAGCGCAGCCTGGAGACGCTTCCTGCACCGATCCGCGAGCATCTGGTGGCGGAGAACGCTTATGCGAAAGCCGTGCTGGCCCGGGTCGCGACGGAGGAACGGGCGTTCTTCGACGCGATGCAGACACGGACGCCCCTCGGCGCGGCGGAGCCCGGTCTGACCCGCGACGGCTGGGTCTATGCCACGGCATATCCGGACGGATCGCACCCGGTCTATTCCCGCCGCCGCATCGGCGGATCCGCCGACGAGACGCTGCTGGACGAGGCTGCGCGCGCCAAGGGGCACGCCTATTACCGCACCACCGGCCAGCAGGTCAGTCCCGACGGCCGCTTCTATGCCTGGGCCGAGGATATCGGCGGCAACGACCGGCACCGCATCTGCGTGCGAGAGATCACCACCGGCGAGGTTCGCGTCGTCGTCGATACCGACGCCTATGGCTATGGCGGCGTAGTCTTCTCGCCATCGTCCCGATACCTGTTCTGGATCTGGCGCGACGCGCGCAATCGGCCGACCCGGGTCTATCGCATCCCTGTGACCGGCGGAGCGCGGGTGCTGGTCTATGAGGAGGCCGACCCCGCGATCTTCCTGCAGATCGAGCGGACGGCCGCGGACGGCTTTGTCGCAATAAACCTGTCGGGGCCGGATACCAGCGAGGTGCGGCTGATCCCCGCCACGGCCGAGGAAGCTGCGCCGTCGCTGGTATGGCCGCGCGCCAAGGGCCGGCGCTACGCGATCGAGGAGTGGAACGGCGGCCTCGTCGCGTTGATTGACGATGCGGAGGCTCCGGACGGCCGCATCGCACGGGTGGATCGCACCGGGTTCGCCGAGCACGGCGATCTGGTGCCGCATCGCCCCGGCATTCAGATCCTGCAGATGGTGTCTTTCCGGAACTCCCTTGCGCGGGTGGAGCGCCGGGACGTGCTGCCGCGGCTGGTGCTGACCGCCCCGTCGGGAGGCGAGAGGGAGGTCGCGATCGCGGGCGAGGCCTATGCGCTCACCGTACCTGCCGGACAGGACCACGGGGCGGCTACCTGCCGCGCGATGATCGAGACGCCGGCCGAGCCGCCGACCTGGCTCGACGTGGACCTGGCGAGCGGGCGCATAACCGTGGTCGCGAGGCAGCGGATTGCAGGCTTCGACCCCGCCCGGTTCGAAGTGCGGCGCCTGTTTGCGCCTGCCGATGATGGGGAGCAGGTGCCGATCACCCTCCTGACGCGCAAGGGGGCAAGGGCCGATGGCAGCGCACCGCTGCTCCTCTATGGCTATGGCGCCTATGGCGTATCGAGCGAGGCGGTCTTCGACATCGCCCCGACAGTGCTCGTGGAGCGGGGTTGGACCTATGCGATCGCCCATGTCCGCGGCGGATCGGAAAAGGGGCGCCGCTGGTTCCTCGACGGGCGGCTGCATCGCAAGCACAACAGCTTCGGCGATTTCGTCGCCTGCGCGCGCCACCTGGTCGCGACCGGCAATGCCGCGCGCGACAAGCTGGTATCCTATGGTCTGTCGGCCGGCGGGCTGCTGGTGGGTGCCTCGATGAATGCCGCACCCGAGTTGTGGGCGGGCGTGATCGGATCGGTGCCGTTCGTCGACATGCTCAACACGATGAGCGATGCCGACCATCCGCTGGTTCCGCTGTTCCGCCCCGACTGGGGCGACCCCCTCTCGAGCGCCGAGGATTACGATTACATGGCGACCATATCCCCCTATGAGAATGTGAAGCGGGCGCCGTATCCCCCGCTTCTCACCACCGCCGGTTTGAAGGACGACCGCGTGGGCTATTGGGAACCGGCCAAGCTGGTGGCGGAGGTGCGGGCACAGTCCACCTCTGCGAGCCCGGCGATGCTGCTGACCGACATGACCGCCGGCCATCAGGGCAGCGGTGGGCGCGACGACCAGAACCGCAAGATGGCCCGCTTCTATGCGTTCGCGCAGGGCTGCGTTGAAGGACGGTTTGCATGATCCGCGTCTTTGATCCCCGCCAGCTGGCGCACGCGCCGCTTCGCGAACTGCACAATGGCGGGTGGACCGCCTATCACGAAAGCCCGGACCGTGCCGAGACGATCCTGGCCGCCATCGGCCCTGCCATTCCGGCGCGCGACGGCGGCATGGCGCCGATCGCGGCGGTGCACGATGCGGCGTACCTCGAATTTCTGCAGGTCGCGCATCGCGACTGGGTCGCGACGGGGCGGGAGGGCGATGCATTCGCCTATACCTGGCCGGTCGTCCGGCGGCGCGATCTGGATCTGATGCGGATCGACGCACGACTGGGACGCTACAGCTATGATGCCGCGACGCCGATTACGGCGCACAGCTGGACCGCGGCCTATTGGTCGGCGCAGACGGCCCTGACTGCCCTCGACGAGGTCGTACGAAACCCGTCCAGCGCAGCCTTCGCGCTCTGCCGCCCGCCCGGCCATCATGCAGGCCGCGATTACCTCGGTGGCTACTGCTTCCTGAACAACGCCGCGATCGTGGCGGCAGAGGCGCGGCGGCAGGGGCTGGGGCCGGTCGCGATCCTCGACGTCGACTATCACCACGGCAACGGCACGCAGGACATTTTCTACGAGGATCCGGACATGTTGTTCGTGTCGATCCATGCCGATCCTTCGACCGATTATCCCTTCTACTGGGGGCATGCCGACGAGCGCGGGGCCGGTGCAGGCCTGGGCACCACGCTGAACCTGCCACTTCCGCGCGGAACCGACTGGGCGGCCTATGCTCCCGCGCTCGATCAAGCCTTCGAGGCGATCGAGGCACACGGCACGCGCCTGCTGGTCCTGTCGTTTGGAGCGGATACTTTTGGTGGAGACCCGATATCGCACTTTGCGCTTGAGCGAGAGGACTTCCGCCGTTTGGGCCAGCGTGTCGCCTCGCTGAACGTGGCCACGGTGACCATCATGGAGGGCGGCTACGCCACGTCCGAACTGGGGAGCAACGTCGCGATGTTCCTGACAGGACTGGGAGCCGACACAGCAAGGTGAACGACTCTACGAGGGGTCAGGAGATATCTCTGCCAATCGGTCGCGACGAGCCGAGGAGGGCGCTGACGGCCCCTCCGGCGCAGATAGCACGATCTCCGAGTGGCAATCAGGCAGCTGGGGAGGTCGGCCACAGGCAGTGACGTTCGGAACGCTTGGCTGGGGGTATGTTTACGGACGGATACGGGGTCCGCAAAAACTACGTCTTAACGTGCTGCCCAGCGGATCGCGTTCCTGAGAATGCGTCGATGATTTGGGTCGTCATAGCTCTCAGGGGTATGGCCCAAGGCCGAATAGATTACCCGGCCCCGAGTATTCGGATTAGTCCAGATGATCGGATGCGATCCCATCGCGAGCTTGGAGCCTGGGCGGTAGGTCGTTTCGTCCAGCCGGGCGAGGACAGTCATCCCTTTCGTCGCCGGATCCCTTGAAAAGGAATACCATTCGTCCTTGGGAGACCATGGAAGGGCCACGCCAGTCATCACCGGATGTTCCGGATGATCGACGACCAGCTTCGCGGCCTGAATATGGTCGGCGGCGCCAGGATGCCCGATGAAGGTGGTGCCAATGATCGTATCGACGTACCAGGGTGAGACATGACTATCATCGCCCGCGGCATGTAGAGCTACGACACCGCCACCACGATCGATGAAGCGCTTGAACGCAGCACGTTGAGCTGCCGTCAGGAACTCGCCGCTGGCGCTGTTCAGTACAATGACGGAAAACCGCTCGAGCTGATCGTCGTTGAAAACTGCGCCGTTTTCGGTCGCGAAGGCCGGTCGGCCGAGTTCCTGCGCTATTTTCATCAGCACAGCGTTGGAATGCGGAATGTGCTCGAAGTGTCGCCAGCCATTGGTTTTGGACACGATCAGAACAGCCCGGTCGATTGTTGCCGGCAGCACGGGTGCGGTGGTGTCGAAGCTCGGCTTGGGCAAGTGCGGGTTCGGTGCAGCCTGTGCAGTCACGAGCAAACCGAGCAGCCCCATGAGCCGGTACATGTCGTCTCTCCCCAAAAACCCGCGTAGCTGGTACGGGGTTTGTGGCGCGCATCCCTTCAACCGTCCACAATTTGTTGGCAGGAGATGACTGAACGCATCCGCTACCCTCGAGTGTGATCCCTTGGGCAATCTCCCTTCAAATGCGCAACAGATGGCACCGATTGAACCAACAAAGGTTGGTCCGTCCTAGACGGGAGGTTTGGTGTGTCGGACCAGAAAATCGTCGCGCTTGGTGTTGACGAAGATCACCCGGCCTTCGGCACCAGTGCCGACCTCATGGATGTCAACGTCGCCGACGGTCTGGGCGTTGCGCGGCACCAGCGGCATGTCGAACTTGCCGTTGGCGCGCTCGCCGGGGCGGAGCATGTTCTCTAGCCGCTAGAACTGCGAGAGCGCGCCCAGGTAAAGCCGTCCGGGCTGGTAGCAGAGCCCCATCGCCCGCGCGAAATTCTGCTGGTTGAACGAAAATGTGCCGTTGGCGAGCAGCCCGACCAGGAACAGCTGGCCGTTTGGTAGGAGGTGAAGGCAAAGCTGGCACGATGGCGCCGCAGCCACTCCGCCAGTCCGCGCGACACGGTGAGCTGCGTGCCCGCCGGCGACGAGGCCCGCGCCGCATCGCCCCGCGGCGTCGACGTGGCCGCGGTGCCGTCAGTCGCTTGCTCCGTCATCAAGTGCCTTCTGTTGAGCCGTAGCGCCTGCCGACAGCGCGGGTTCGGCAGGCGCCGGGGGATGCGGGTCAGAAGCGGACGCGCAGCCCGACGCGGCCGCCGCCGCCGCGATACTCCTTGCCGAACTCGCCATGACCCTCGAGGAAGCCGCTGACGCCGCCCGCCATGGTCACGTTCATGCCCAGCGTGCCCTGGCCGAAGCTGTTCAGGCGCTCGCTGCGGAGCTCGACGGTCTGGCCTCCGCTGGCGAAGCGCAGCCCGTTGCGGCCTTCGAACTCCTTCACGGCCGCGCCGGCGGCATAGAAGGCGACGGTGGAACCGGCGACGTCGGTATGGCCGCCCAGGCGCAGCCCCGCCTTGCCGCGCAGCCCGTCGAAGCGATCATAGTCGAACGCGTTGGGCCCGACCTGGAAGTCGTCAAGCGAGGTCCGGCTGTAGGCGAGGCTGACCAGCGGTTCGGCGAAGAAGCGCGCCGAGCCGAGCAGCACGCCGGCCTCGACCTTGCCTCCCCACGCATGGGCATCGTCGTTGCGGTCCAGCCCGGCGAGGTAGCTTCGCCGGTCGACCTTGTAGAAGTCGTACTTCGCTAGGCCGTTGACGAAGAACGGACCACCGTGGAATCCCGCATAGAGGCCGATGTTGAACGCATCCACCTCGAAGCGGTCGCTGCCGCCGGCCAGGAAGCGCGTGGTCGAGTTTAGATAGCCTGCCGTCAGGCCGGCGATCGCCCCGCCCTGGGACGAGCCGTCGACCAGATCGAACCCGACCTGGGTGCCGAACGCATCCTGGCGGTAGCCGAGGTTGACGTCCGGCTGCGACACGCCTGCGTAGTTCAGGTCGCGGCGATCCTTGCGCGTGTTCATCTCGCCGAGCGACTGCAGCCAAAGCCTGCCCGAGCCGGTCGCGGTCTCGCCGGCCCAGGCGGCGTCGCGGCTAGACGAGAAGCGCGCGCTGACCGCGTCGGCTGACCGGTTCCAAAGCGTTGTCAGCGCCTCACCCAGCTGGGCCTGGCGATAGACGGCGCTGCCGGGGGCGCTGACCAGCTGATAGGCGGTCGCTTCCGGAGCATAGGCGACGCCAAGCGCGATCAATCCGATCTCGGTTGACCCTCCCGGCAGCGTGAAAGCGTCGGGGCTGGACGCGGCAGCGACGTCGACCAGCGTGACCGGCGCAAACAGGGTAGGGGTGCCCATGGCGTTGAGCGAGATCGTCGTCGTGCCGGCGGCACTCCCCAGGATGATCTGGTCCGCGGCTGCCGTGCCGGTGCCGAACGCAACGTCCAGCCCCAGCATGGCGTCGCCGCTGCCGGTGTAGGCCGTGTTCGCGAAAGTCAGCCGATCGCCGACGATGTCGTTGCGCAGGTCAAGCAGACCGCTGTTTGCGAATGTTTCGAGCCCGGTGACCGACGCCACCTGCGCAGCGCGGGCGGTGGCGAGCCGGATCAAGCCGCTGCTGGTCAATGTGTCGGTGCCGGCGCCGAAGTCGCTGACGCCGGACAGCGTCCAACGGCCGCTGTTGGTCAGCGTATCGTTGCCGTCGGTGAGTAGCAACCGGCCATTGATGGCTCCGCTGTTAGTGATCGTTGCCGGCGCGCCGCTTACGCGCAGCGCATAGCCGCTGCCGCCGCTGATCGTACCCGCGTTGTCGATGACGGCGCCGCGCACCGCGTCGATCCACACCGCGTCGGTGCCCCCGACGACGGAGCCGCCCGAAGCGATCACCAGCCGAGCGATGCCGTCGAGTGCGGGATCGCCCAGACCGATATTGCCGCCGCCGCCGACCCCGCCCGCGCGCATCCGGACGGCGACCCCGGTATTGGACACGACCGCTCCGGTCGCGCGCACGTCGGTACCGCCCCCGAAGCCGAACGCACGGATGGCGATGCTGTCCGCACCTGAACTGCGGACTGAGCCGACATCGACGATCACGTCGCCGCCGAAGCTGGCCGCGTCGATGCCGTTCGCGCGATCGCCGCTGGTACGCACCTGGTCGGCGGTGACGGTCACCGAGTAGCTGCCACCGGCCGCAATGCCGAACGCCTCGCGTCCCGTGGTGGTCACGGCGTCGGCGTCGATCGTCACGCCGCCCCCACCGTAGGCATTGATGCCGCCGGCGCCGGCGCCGGACGTCGCGACGGTGCCCGTGCTGATCGATACCGGTCCAGAGGTGGTGCGTGCGGCGATTGCGGTGGAGAAGTCGCCGCGCGTAGTGACCGAGCCGGTCCCACTGATGACGATGCCGCCATTGCCGCTGCTCGCGTCGATGCCGTTCGCTTCCACTCCGCTGGTCAGGATCGTGCCATTGTTGATGACAGCGGCCGTGCCGTATTGGGTGAGGACATTGACGGCGTCGGCGTAGGCACCGCTGGTCGTCGCCGATCCAGCCACGGTGGCGATCGCGTCATTGTACGCCTGCACGCGCACGCCGATCGAATTGTCTCCGGCCGTGCTGACCGTATTCACGCTTGCAGCCGCATCACCGTAGAAGGCGACCGCGAACGCGCCGTCGGACGAGTAGCCCGTGGTGGAAATCGCGTTCACGTCGATCGCAGCATTGCCGAAATAGGAAGCCGCGACCGCGCCGGGCGCGTACTCGCCGGTCGTGGAAATGGTGCCGGTGTTGGCGACGGAGGCATCGCCCAGGATGCTGACGGCATAGACGCCCGCGGCGTTGTAGCCAGTGGTGGTCACCGACCCGCCGCTGACCGTCACGGTATCCAGACCGACCGCCACGACGCCGAACGACTCGTCGCCGCTGGTGGCGATCGCGCCGTGGGTGATGGCGATCGCGCCGCCGCCCGGGGCTGCCGCATCAATGCCATCGGCCGCATTGCCGCTGGTCGTGATGGTGCCGGTGTCGATCGTGATGTTGCCGGCCGTGCCCGCCGCGTTCGCCGTCTCGGCGCGGATGCCGTCGGCGCCATCGCCGGTGGTGACGATCGCTGCCTGACCTGCAACGATGTTCCCGGCGTAGCTGTAGAGGTCGACGCCCGTGCCGCTGGACTGCACCGCACCTGTGCCGGACACGGTCACGTCGCCAGAGGCCAATGCGAGGATGCCGCCACTGCCCGCGCCCGTCGTGGTGACGGTGCCGTTGTTGGTGGCGGTCGATGTGCCGGTCTGGCCGACCGCATAGACGCCAGGCGCGTTCGCGCCCGCAGTCGAGACGTCGCCGTGGATCGTCACGGCCGTGTTGCCGCCGGCCCCGACGATCGCGGGGGCGTTGTCTCCCCGGGTGGACACGTCGTTGACGTCGATCGTCACGTCGCCGGCGGTCGCAGCGAAGACGCCGGTCCCGCCCAGTCCCTCGGTCGCCACGAGATTCGAAGAGGTGATGCCGATGTTGCCCGTGTCGCTGGTCGCACGAATGGCCGTGGGGCTGCTGTAGGCATCGCCCGATCCGGTCGTGACGACGGAACCGACGTTGATCGTGGTGTCGGCGGTGTAGCTCTGCGACAGAATGCCGATGCCGGTGGCGCCGTTGACGGTGACCGTGCCCGCATCGATGTTCAGGACGCCGTTGTTGCTCGAGAACACGTTGATGCCGTGCGAGAAATCGCCGTTCACGGTGACGGCATCGACCGCGACGATGAGATCGGCATCAAGCGGACCGGACCCGTTCTGAAATGTCGCCGCTTCGATCGCCGTGCCAATCGCGCCGCCTGTGATGACATCTCCCAGGTCGAGCGTCACGTCGCCCGTACCCTGTGCGATCACCCCCCGCGAATAGGTGCCCGCCGTGACGACCGATGTGGCGGTGACGGTGGTCGCGCCGTTCAGGCTGCTGGCGTAGATGCCGGTAGCCGACGGACCGTTGGTGACGATCGTGCCGGTGCCGCTGATCGTGACGCCGTCTGAGCCCAGGGCGACGATGCCGTTTCCGCCACCGACCGCCGTCTCGATCGCGCCGTTGTTCGTCACCGTCGCGACACCGTTGGCGGCGGCGGCGTAGATGGCGGGCGAGCCGAAGTCGTTGGTGCGGACGCTGCCGTTGATCGTCACGTCAACCGAGTCGCCCCTCGCATCCACCGCACGGGAGAGGAAACCGTCGGTGCTGACGTTGTTGACCGTGACGCTGGCATTCCCGCCTGGTCCGGCGACAGCGTAGACGCCAGGGGAATAGTCGCCGGTCGTCACGATCGAGCTGTTCGAGATGACCGACACGTCGCCGCCAGCGCGCGAGAGGGCGGCGACTGCAAAGGTTTCGTCGCCGATCGTCGAGGCGTTCTCGACATTGACCGCGACATTGCCCTGGTAGCTCGTCGCGATCACCGCGTTCGAGCGCACGCCCGTGACGGTGACTGTGTCTACGTTCAGGGTCACGTCGCCGGAGCCGAGCGCTGCCGCGGAAATGCCGGTTGCGTCGGCACCGGTGGTGACGACCGTGCCGACCGACACGTTTGCGGCGCCGTCAGCATAGCCTCGCACAATGGCGCCGGTGGCATTGTCGCCCGTGGTGGTAATCGTATCCGCGTTCAGCGTAGCGCCGCCTGCGCCGGTGCCGAACAGGATCGCGCCATAACCATAGTCGCCGGTGGTGGCGATGGCGCCGGCATTTAGCGCCGCGGTCGCACCCTGGATCTGGGCACCGAACGAGGCGTAGCCGCTGGTAGCAACACTATCGACGGTGACGTCCACCGCGCCATGGGTGCCGAACGACACGGCCTGCACGCCGTTGGAATAATCCGCGCCAGTCGAGACGTCGCCGGCATCGACCGTGATGGTGCCGCCCACGGCTGTCAGGTCGATGGCGTTCGAGCCGTAGTTGTAGAAGCTGCCGCCGCTGGTGGTGACGCGGTCCACGGCGACGCTGAGAGTGCCGCTGCCCACATAGGCGTTGATGCCGCCCGTGTAATAGCCGGTCGCGTCCACCGTCCCGGCGTTGATCGTGACGTCGCCGGCATAGGAATTCGCGCTGATGCCGAGCGTGCCGTTCCCGGTCACCGCAACGCTGCCGGCGTTGATGGTGATATCGCCGCTGCTCGCGTTGGCGTTGATGCCGCCGCTCGCCCGGCCGCTGGCGGTCAGGCTCTGCGTGTTGATGGTGATGTCACCAGCGTTCGTGCTGGCAAGGATGCCGATCGAGCCGGTGCCGGTAACGGCAATGCTGGTGTCTGGTGCGGAGTTGAGCGTCACGCCACCTTCGTTGAAGCCGATCAGCGCGACGCCCGCGCCGTCGGCGCGCTGGATGGCGACACCCCGGTCGAGGTTGATCGTCAGATCGTAGACCGGGACCCCCAGGTCGAGACCTGGGTCTTGGCTCGGGTCGACGGCGGGCGTCGCATATTCGATACCGTTGACAAAAGGATTGCCGGCGGGGGTGCAGGTAACGACGCCCTGCTGAGCCGCCCCGCACTCGTCTGCTGCTTGGGCGACGCCGGGAGCGAGCAGCCCCGCGGCAAGGCTGGCGACGGCCGTGGAAAGCAGCAGCGTCCTTGCCCGGCGCGACGCCAAAAACGCCACGTCCGCGCGTGTCGGCTCATTACCCATGCTGCCCCCCTTATACCGTCATGATCGGTTCTAAGGCCGCCGTTTCCGTTGCGTCAACGGCGCTCATGCCGTTTGCCTGCACCGCGCGGTCGTGTTGATCGGCCGTCGCGTGATGATCTTCGCTAATTCGCCGAGGACGTTGCGGACACGGAAAAAATGCGCAGCGCACGGCAGCTTTAGCCCTACTCGCTAAGAGGGCAGGGAACGGTGTACGTCCCGGTGCAATCTGCATTCGCCACACGTGTTTGGGAAACCGAGTACACCGGGTGGGAGCGGGCCGGGTTCCACAGATCGACGATTAGCTCGAGGCCGCATGCAGTTGGTGAATGTCTTCGGTTGGATGCTGTCTGTTGCCGGCACTGCGTGGCTGTTGATCGCAGTGACACCGCGCCTCGGACTAGCTCGGACCTTGAAGTGGGCAGGGGGTGCGATTGCCGCGGTCTGGCTCATCACGTCGACGATCATCGTCGCCATGTGGCTCACCGGCCTCGATCCACCGGAGTGGTTTGGCACCCGCTTGTTCCAGCTGGTGTTCGCCGCCGTCATCGCGGGAATTCTGAGCGCCGGAAATCTGGTATTTCACGGCATGGTCGACACGATCATTGCCTTTCATGAAGCACACAACGCCCAGAATTTGGAACGATTCCCGATCAGCTTCCTGATCCGCCATCGCAGGCTGTTGAAGCGTTGCGCTACGGTGCTCTGGTGCCTTGGTGCCGGGCTGATGTTCTACGGTGTCTGGACGGACGTGAAAGTCTGATGCTCTGGCGCCGCGCATAGGCTTGGGAGGAGCTTTCTGCGACTCTCACAGTTCCTGATCAGCAATCCAGGCGCCTGCGGAAGGTGATTGGCGACGGCTAGCCGCCCCTCCGACGTCGTGGCGATCTATCGGAAGCGCCATCACGGCTTTGGTTCGGCGGCGACGGGCTCGCGCGCGAGGCGTAGCGCCTTGCTCGCTTCCGCGGCGGAGGGCGTTGCTGGATCAAGGGCGAGCGTCCGCTCCAGTAGCGCGACGGCGCGAGCGTCATCGCGCGGGCGGCCGTTGCCGGTCTGGTAGGCTCGGCCGAGCGTGAAGCAGCTTTCGGGATGACCGAGGCCGCAGGCCTTGTCGAACAGGGCAAGTGCCCGATCCCGGTCGCGGTCCGTGCCCCGGCCATCATCCACCATGAAGCCGAGGTTGCCGCAGGCGCTCGCGTCGTCCGCCGCACACGCCCGCTCGAACAGCATGATCGCTTGCTTAAAGTCCTTCCGCATCCCCAGTCCGTCGCGGTGCAGGACGCCCAGATTGTAGCAGGCATGGGTGTCGCCTGCCTCGCAAGCCCGCTGGAACAGCCCTGCTGCACGGCGCTGGTCGCGCTTCACCCCGCGGCCGAGTGAATAGGATGCGCCCAGGTTTGCACAGCCCGCAACCGCCCCTTGGTCGCAGGCCTGTCCGAACAGGGCATTGGCGCGCGCCGGATCCTTCGGGACGCCGAGGCCTACGACATAGGCAAGCCCGAGATTGGAACAGGCGGTGGTCTCCCCGCCGTCGCAGGCCCGTGCATAGAAGGATGCCGCCACGTCAGGGGCGACACCGACGCCTTGCCCCTCGGCATGGACATAGCCGGCCATCGTGCATCCGCGCATGCTGCCGAACTCGCAGCCCTGCGCGAAGAGCCACGCCGCGCGCGCCTCGTCCTTGGTGATGCCGTCCCCTTCGAGGTGCTGAAATCCGAGCCCGGTGCAGGCTTCGGCATCGGCCTTTTCGCAGGACGGGTTCACCGTCGCTACAGCGCCGGGAGAGGGCGCGGATGGGTGCTCCCGTCGTTCCTGCGGGTCCGCAGCCGCATCCTGCGCCCGAACCGCGCCACTGACCGTAAGCAAATATGCCAGGAATATCCCGAACAGGGGCCTGCCGCTTCCGGCAGCTGCGAACGGAAGCCTGCTGTACGGTGAAGTCGCTGCTGGACGGTCATGCGGCATGCTAGGATATCTGTCGGAAAGGTGCCAACAGGCGTCGACGCCGACCTGGCGAGTTGCGGAGTTCTTGTTCGGTCGCCAGCCTATTTTCTACCTAGGAGGAAGCCGGGGACGACCTTTCATGCAGGGGAGTCGAATGCAGGACTACGACTGGTGAACGCAATCGCTTATGCGGCGGTGCTGTTGGCCGCCGCGCTATCCTGTTCCTCGTCGACGAATGCGACAGCGGCAGCGGACGATCGCTGGGTGACCTGGCGAAACGCCCGGTTCGCCTTTTCGATCTGCTACCCGGAAGCCTTGTTTCCCGACCGCCGGGAGTCGCCGCAGGGCCATGCCATCGTTCTGGAGTCCAAGGACAGTGCGCAACTGATCGCAGCCGGCACGCACTACACGCGCGCGACATTGGCCGAGCCGATCCGGATGGAGAAGGAGAGGCTGACGCACATCGCCCTGGTCGCAGGCGGAAGAGACCTGACCAACGGCGACACCTGGTTCGTGGTGTCCGGCACACGGGTCGACCAGATCCTGTACACCAAGGCGATCCGCTCGGGTGACCGGCTGATCGCCTTCCGCTTCCGCTATCCCCAGAGTCTCTCGGAGCGATATGCGCCGATCGTCGAGCGCATCTCGAACTGCCTGCAATCCTCCGCTTTCTGAAGCGGCGGCAATCTTCTCGATCAGTATTCACCGGATACGGCTCAGGGCAGGGGAGGCTGGGCTCACCTTCCGCATTGGGCGGGTCAGATCACCGATCTCGGGCCCTGCGTCGACAAGGTCGCTTGCGAGATCGCCGATATTCCCTCCCGGGAGTTCCTTCAGGCGAAGGTGCGTGCAGCCTGCGCGATCCCGCGTTCGAGACCGCGAAGCTCGGCCAGCCCCCGCATCCGTCCCAACAGCGAATAGCCCGGGTTCGTGTGCTTGTTGAGGTCGTCCAACATCTGGTGGCCATGATCGGGGCGCATCGGGATCGAACGGCCTTCCCGCTGCTGCAGCGCGTATACGGCAGCAACGACCGCGGGCATGTCCGCGTCCCCCTCCAGATGCTCGGCTTCGTGGAAGGCGCCGTCCGGCTCGCGCTGTACGGACCGCAGGTGCAGAAAGCCGATGCGCTCACCCAGCCGCTCGACCATGCCGGGAAGATCATTGTCGGCGCGCACGCCGAACGATCCGGTGCAGAAGCATAGTCCGTTGGAAGCGTTGGGCACGCGTGCGAACAGGTCGGAGACGTCGGCCTCCGTGCTCACGACGCGCGGCAGGCCAAAGATGGGGAACGGGGGGTCATCGGGATGAACGACGAGGCGGATGCCGAGTGCGTCCGCTTCCGGGCAGACCGCCTCCAGGAAGGAAACGTGGTTGGCGCGCAGCTGGCTGGCGCCGACGTGGGCATAGGTCTCGATGCAGCGGAGGAACTCCGACGAGGTGAAATGCTCCTCGCTGCCCGGCAGGCCGGCGATGATGGTGCGCTCCAGGCGGAACCGTGCAGCCTCATCCATCGCGTGCAGAGCGCGATCTGCGGCATCGCAAACCGCAGGATCATAGTCTGCCCTGGCACCCGGACGGCGCAGGATGTGCAGGTCATAGGCGGCTACCATGATCGGATCGAAGCGCAGCGCGCGGGCGCCGCTCGGCAGCGGCCAGGCAAGGTCCGTCCGCGTCCAGTCCAGCAGCGGCATGAAGTTGTAGGTGACGACGGTGATACCGCAGGCGGCGAGATTGCGCAGGCTCTGGCGATAGGCGTCGATGAGCTGGTCCCAGGCCGCGGTGCGGGTCTTGATTCCTTCATGCACCGGCAGACTCTCGACCACCGTCCAGCCGAGTCCCGCCTCCTGGATCTGCGCCTTGCGGGCCGCGATCGCCTCCTGCGACCAGACGGCGCCGTTCGGCACCTCATGCAGTGCCGTGACGACCTCGGTGGCGCCGGCCTGACGGATGTCCGCCAGTGCGACCGGGTCCGCGGGACCGAACCAGCGCATGGTCTGGGTCATCATCATGGGCGTCAAACCTCTGGAGAACAGGACCGCCGGAACGACGGCTAGGGATGACTTGAACGCTAGTACGAGGCCGGACATCAGACAAGTAGATGCGCAGCATCCCGTGCCTTGCCGGCAGAGAGGCAAGAAGTTATCTGAGTAATCTCTTCAGCAGGCGAACGCTTCCGATGCAGACCACCCACTCCGCGCTTCAGGTCGATCCCCGCGACGATGTTGCCACTGCCCTGCGGGATCTGCCCGCCGGGGAAGCGGTGAGCCTCGGCGGCACGACGCTGACGCTGTGCGAGCCGGTGGCGAAGGGCCATAAGCTGGCGGTGCGGCCGATCGCGGCGGGTGCCGAGGTCGTGAAGTTCGGCTGGCCGATCGGGCGCGCGACGGTGGACATCCCGGCCGGCGCACACGTCCACACGCACAATGTCCGCACGCTTCTGGAGGAGGCGCAGCATTATGCCTATGCGCCTGCCCCTTCCGTGCAGGCTGAGCCTGTCGCCCGACGCACCTTCGATGGCTACCGCCGTGCAAATGGGGCGGTGGGTACGCGCAACGAGATCTGGATCCTGTGCACCGTCGGATGTGTGGGCGCGACCGCGCGGCGCCTGGCCGAGCTCGCGGCGCGGCGCTTCGCGGGCCGGGTAGAAGGTGTCCATGCCTTTCCGCACCCCTACGGCTGCTCGCAACTCGGCGACGACCTCGACCATACCCGGACAATGCTGGCGAGCCTGGCGCAGCACCCAAATGCCGGCGGCGTGCTGCTGATCGGCCTGGGATGCGAAAACAACCAGATGGACGCCCTGCTGGCATCGGCGCCGGGCATCGATCGCAACCGACTGCGTGCCTTCACCACGCAGATGGTCAGCGACGAATATGAGACCGGCCTTTCGATGATCGAGGAACTGGTTGCGCTGGCCGAGCAGGACCGGCGCGAACCGGTGCCGCTGTCGGAATTGGTGCTGGGGCTGAAGTGCGGCGGCTCGGACGGCTTTTCCGGCGTCTCGGCCAACCCGCTGGTCGGGCGCGTTGCGGATGCGGTGGCGAACGCGGGCGGGACCCCGGTGCTGACCGAAATCCCCGAAATCTTCGGGGCCGAACGCATCCTGATGGCGCGCGCCCAGAACGAGGCGGTGTTCGGCGAGATTTGCCAGTTGGTCGAGGACTTCAAGGGCTATTTCATAGCGCACGGTCAGCCCGTCTATGAAAATCCCTCGCCCGGCAACAAGGCGGGCGGCATCACGACCTTGGACGAGAAGTCTCTGGGCGCGGTTCAGAAGGCGGGTCGCGCGCCGGTGGTCGACGTGCTGCGCTACGGCGAACGCGTGCGCCAGAAGGGCCTGGTGCTCTTGGAAGCGCCAGGCAACGATGCAGTATCCTCCACCGCCCTTACGGCGGCGGGCGCTACCGTGATCCTGTTCACCACCGGGCGCGGCACGCCGATGGGGTTTCCAGCGCCTACGCTCAAGATCGCGTCCAATACCGGGCTTGCCGAGCGTAAGCCCGGATGGATCGACTTCGACGCGGGGCCGCTGCTGGAAGGGGAGGCGCCGGAAGCGGTGACCGAACGGCTGCTCGACCTGGTGGTCGCGACAGCGTCCGGGGCAGAGACCCGCGCCGAGCGCAACGGGGAGCGGGAGATTGCGCTCTGGAAACAAGGCGTGACCGTCTGAGCCGGCGGGTGACAGCGGCGGTCGTGCCGCCTAGGCTGGACAGGTGCAGGAATCCAGCATGACCCGACCCGCCGGACGCAAGCTCTACCAGGCGATCATCGATGCGCTCCAGGCGGATATCGCCAGTGGCCGCTTCGCTGCGGGCGACCGGCTTCCGACCGAGCGGGAACTGGTCGATCGTTTCAGCGTCAGTCGCCTGACGGTGCGCGAGGCGGTGATCGGCATGGAGATCCTGGGGCTGGTGGAGGCGCGGCGGGGATCGGGCGTCTATGTGACGGCCGGCGCGCCCGGGCTGCTCCAGCCATCAGATCTGGACATCGGGGCTTTCGAACTGATCGAAGCGCGCCGGCTGGTGGAGGGCGAGTGCGCCGCCCTGGCCGCACTTACCCGCAGCGACGCAGACGTGGCGGCCCTGCGCGAGACCCTGGACCGGATGATCGCCGAGAATAGGATCGACAGCCCGGACGAGTTCGCAGACCGCGAGTTCCACCGCCAGATCGCGCGGGCCACGGCGAACGATGCGATGGTCCTGACGGTGGAGACGCTGTGGGACGTGCGGCATCGCTCGCCGCTCTGCGTGGCCGTGCTGGACCGCGCGCGGCGAGCAGGGGTAAAGCCGCGCATCGAGGACCACCGGACAATCCTCGATGCGATCGCCGCCGGCGATCCGGATGCGGCACGCCACGCCATGCGCCGCCACCTGGGTCGCGTGATCGAACACCTGCTCGAGGCGACCCAGCATGACGCGCTGGAACGCGCCAGAGCCGAGGCGGCTGAGCTACGCGCCCGCGCAAACCGCTTCTCCGCGATCCGCTGATCCGGTCAGAGCCGGGCAAGTGTTGCGCGGGCACCCTCCGTCTCGAGGCGGTGGAGCCAGGCGGCGAGAAGCCGCGCAAGGTCCGCGTCCTCGGCGAGTGCGGGCGGGAAAACGGCGTCGAGCGCAAGCAGCGCGGTCACCTTCTCCTCGGCGGTGCCGGTGCCTTCCAGCGCTGCAGCGGTGCGCGCAGCGAGCGGATCGTCAACGGTGAAGCCTTCGCCCTGATCGTCGATGCCCTCCTGCCAGCGCATCCAGCCGGCGACCGCGAGCTTCAGGGCGGGGCAGCGGGTATCCGTCGCGCGACATGCTGCGATGCTCGCGAGGAGCCGCTGCGGCAGCTTCTGCGATCCGTCCATCGCGATCTGCCGGGTACGGTGCTGGAGTGCCGCGTTGGCGAAGCGCGCCATCAGCCGGGTGCGATAGGCTGCGACGTCGAGGCCGGCCGGCGGCGACAGCGTCGATTCCGCTTCGTCCCACAAGCGTTCGACGAACCGACGTCCCTCGGGCAGCGCCACCACCTCGTGCACGAAGTCGATGCCGGCGAGGCCCCCGAGATAGGCGATACCCGAATGCGCGCCGTTGAGCAGCCGCAGCTTGGCCTCTTCCCAGGGCGCCACATCATCGGTCAGCTGGACGCCGAGCGCGGCGAAGTCGGGGCGTGGCCCGGCGAAGCGGTCTTCGATTACCCACTGGGTGAAGGGTTCCGTCTTCACCATTGCCCGATCTTCGACGCCGAGGGTCTGCGCGAGCTCGGCGACGTCGGCATCGGTGGTCGCGGGGACGATGCGGTCCACCATGGTCTGCGGGAAGGCGCCCTCCGCCTCGATCCAGGCGGCGAGATCGGCGTCGTGCGCGGCGGCCATGCGCAGCACCGCTTGTCGCAGCCGCGTGCCGTTGTGCGGCAGATTGTCGCAGCTGATCGCGGTAAAGGGCGCGATGCCGGCTGCGCGGCGCCGGGCGAGCGCCGCGACCAGAAAGCCGGGCGCGGTTCGCGGAGCGTCGAGGCTGGCGAGGTCGGCAGCGACATCCGTATCCGCCTCGATCAACGCGCCTGTGGCGGGATCGAGTTTGTAGCCCTTTTCAGTGATCGTCAGCGTAACCAGATGGGTGTCGGGGCTGGCGAGCGCGGCGACGACTGCCGCGGGATCCTCAGGCGCCACCAGCACGGTTTGCACCGCCCCGATCAGCTGCAACCGGCGGGCGTCGCCCTCACGTTCGAGGAGCGTGTAGAGCCCGTCTTGGGGTACCAGCTGGTCGCGCACGCCGGTGGAGCGCAGCGACACGCCGACGATGCCCCAGCGCAGGTCGCCGGCGGTGAGCGCGGCGTCGAACACCGCGGCCTGGTGCGCGCGATGGAAGGCGCCGATGCCGAGGTGGACGACGCCTGCCTTGACCGCGGCGCGGTCATAGGCGGGGCGGGCGACTTCGGGCGGCAGCGTGGTCAGGGTCGCGTTCGAAAGGCGTGCGCTCACAGCTTGTAGGCCTGCTTGACGAGCTCGTAGGTCAGCGCCTGCGCCACCTCGTGCGCCTCGTCCTCGGGCAGCCGATGCTCGGCGACGAGGCGGGCGAGAAAGGCGCAGTCCATCCGGCGCGCGACATCGTGGCGCGCCGGGATCGACAGGAAGGCGCGGGTGTCGTCGTTGAAGCCGACCGTGTTGTAGAAGCCGGCGGTCTCGGTCACCCGCTCGCGGAAGCGACGCATGCCCTCCGGACTGTCGTTGAACCACCAGGGCGGGCCGAGCCGCAGGGACGGATAATGGCCGGCGAGCGGCGCGAGCTCCCGCGCATAGCTGTCCTCGTCGAGGGTGAAGAGGATGATGTTGAGGCGCGGGTCAGAACCATAGCGGCTGAGCAAGGGATGAAGCGCGCCGACGAAGTCCGTCGCCATCGGAATGTCGGCGCCCTTGTCGCGGCCGAACTGCGCCATGACGGTCGCATTGTGGTTGCGGTGGACGCCGGGGTGGATCTGGAGCGTCATGCCGTCCTCGATGCTCATCCGTGCCATTTCGGTGAGCATCTGAGCGCGGAACAACTCGGCTTCGGCAGCGGTGCAGCTGCCGGAGCGGACGCGGGCGTAGAGGCGCTCGGCCTCCGCTTCCGAGAGATCGGCGGTGGCGGCGCTGGGGTGGCCGTGGTCGGTTGCGGTCGCGCCGCCGACTTCGCGGAAATAGGCGCGGCGGTTCTCGTGCGCGCGCAGATAGCCCTTCCAGCTCGACACGTCCTCGCGCGCCAGCTCACCCAGTCGCTCGACGTTTTGCTGGAAGCCCTCGAACTCGGGATCGAGGGCGGGGTCGGGGCGGTAGGTGGTGATGACCTTGCCCTGCCACCCGCTCGCGCGGATCGCGCGATGGTGGTCGAGAGGGTCGAGCGGGCCCTCGGTGGTGGCGATCGCCTCGATGTTGAAGCGCTCGAACAGCGCGCGGGGACGGAACGCCTCTTGCTTCAGCGCGGCCTCAATGGCGTCGTAATAGGTGTCCGCATTGGCCGCCGACAGCACTTCGTCGAGCCCGAAGATCTCGACAAAGACCCAGTCGAGCCACATGCGCGAAGGCGTGCCGCGGAACAGGTGATAGTGGCTCGCGAAGCGGCGCCAGATCGCGCGCGGATCGGCCTCAGTCGAGCCGCCGTCGACGCGCGGGACGCCCAGTTCCTCCAGCGGCACGCCCTGGCTGTAGAGCATGCGGAAGACATAATGATCCGGGATGATCAGCAGGCTCGCCGGGTTGCCGAACAGCTCGTTGCGGTCGAACCAGGCGGGATCGGTGTGGCCATGAGGCGAGAGGATCGGCAAGCCGGCGATCCGTTCGTACAGTCGCCGCGCGATCGCGCGGGTGCTGGGATCGGCGGGGAACAGCCGATCGGGGTGCAGCGCGAGCTTGGTCATCGAACAGCCTCAGGCAAGAAGGGGGACGGGCGGAGCCGCCGTGTGCTGCCGGGAGGATGCAAAAGCGGCCGGAACCTGTCCAGCCAATTTATCAGATATCTCGTACGGCGGGTGCCGCGACCGACGCGCGGCGGATCAAGGTCGAGAGGAAGAGCGCATGTTCGTCGCTGTCGCCGCCGTCTCCTGCGCCCTCACCGATCAGCTTGAGCGCCGCTGCCCGCGCCATGGTCTCGATCGGCCAGCGCACGGTGGTGAGCGGCGGCCAGAGGTGGGAGGCGATGGTGGTGTCGTCGAAGCCGATGATCGACAGGTCGGCGGGTATTTCCAGGCCGCGTTGACGCGCGACGTGGATGGCGCCAGCCGCCATCTCGTCGTTGGAGGCGAAGATCGCGGTGGGACGGGGCAGGAGATCGAGGAGCCGCTCGGTGGCGCGCATTCCGGAATCGAAGGTGTAGTCCCCAGGGGCGATCCAGGTGCGGTCGAACGGCAACCCGGCCGCCGTCATGGCCTCTTCATAGCCGGCCTGACGCTCGAGCGTCGAGCGGAAGCCGCGAGGGCCGGCGATGACGCAAATCTGGCGGTGCCCGGCTTCGATCAGGTGCGCAATCGCATGCCGGACCGTTTCGCGGTCGTTGGAGGCGACCATGTTCTGCGGCGTGTCGAAGGGCGCCGAGCCCATTCGAACATAGCGGCAGCCGATCGACGCACAAAGCCCGGCAAGCTGGTCGTTCTCCGAAATCGGCGGCAGCAGCATGACCCCATAGGGCCGCTGGCGTTCGAGGAAGCGGCGGATTTCGCCCAGCATCTCGGGATCGCCGCGGTCGACCGGGTGGACCAGCAGCTCGAATTCGGTATCGCGCAATACCTCCAGTAGGCCGTGCTGAACGCCCAGCACCATCTGCGCGTTCGGGTTGTCGTGGATCAGCGCGATCACGAAGTTGCGGCGCAACGCGAGTGCGCGGGCCTGCGGATTGGGGGTATAGCCCAGCTCGGCAATCACCTGTTCGACGCGCTTGCGCGTGTCCTCGTTCAGGAGATCGCTGTTGTTGATGACGCGGCTGACCGTCTTCTTCGAGACGCCGGCAAGGCGTGCGACGTCGTTGATGGTGGGCTGGGACGCCTTGGTCATGGTCCATCCATAGCGGCCGAGCGAAGTTTTTTGCCAGCGGCATTTGGATGCGCCGCCGGGCAGGGGTGACTGGCCTTTCTTCCAGGCAGCGCCGATGCGCTTCGCGGCACCCGGGGGCCCTCTGGTCGGCAGCCTCGATCATGGGTGTCGATGCGGGGATCGGCAGGTCAAGGGCACGGAGGGCCGATCGCTCCGCACCGGGCGGAGCAATCTTCACCACAGGCAGGGTCCCGAACAGCGTGGAGTGCTCGGCAGCGTTCAGCGCGGGAGCAGCTTCTCGCCCGAGATCGCAAAGGAGGTCGCCGCTCCAGCGGCTTGTGCCAAGCCGGGCCGTGAGACCGGCTGACCACCTCCGACCCAGAGGTCTACCTGCCCCGCCGATATCCGGCGGCGCCCCTGCGGATCGACGAAACTGAGCTGCCGATCCTTGAGCGCAAAGCGCACCGTGCGCGTGTCGCCCTTCTTGAGGTGGACCCGCTCGAAGCCTTGCAGCGTCCGGATCGCAGCGCCGTCCTTGCCGGGATGGGCCACGTACAGCTGTACGACCTCGTCCCCGTCCATCGCGCCAGAATTGGTCACATCCACCGACACCGTCACCGAGCCATCCGCCTGGATCGTCTTGTTGCTGACGCGCGCATTCCCGTAGGTGAAACGGGTGTAGGAAAGGCCGTGGCCGAAGGGGTAGAGAACCTCCCCATTGAAATAGCGATAGGTTCGCCCCTGCATCGCATAATTGTCGAACGCAGGCAGGTCGTCGGCGGACGTGTAGAAGGTGACCGGGAGGCGCCCGGCGGGGCTGTAATCCCCGGCGAGCAGGCCGGCGACGGCATGGCCGCCCTCGCCACCCGGATACCAGGCTTCCACGATTGCAGGGATGTTCGTGTCGGCCCAGTTCACGCTCAGCGCCGATCCGTTCATCAGCACCAGGACAACCGGCTTACCGGTGGCATGGACGCGCTCGAGCAGCTTCTGCTGCGGTTCCGGCAGGTCGAGGCTCGTGCGGTCCCCGCCGGCGAAGCCTTTCGCCTGAACCTTCATCTCCTCGCCCTCGATGCGCGCGGAAAGCCCGCCTGCGAAGATCACCACGTCGGCCTGGGCGGCGGCTGCGACCGCATCGTCGCCGTTGGCGCTCGGCAGGCTCCACAGGAGTTGCTGCTGGCCGCGCGCGCCGCGCTGGAAGCCCTCGACACGGACCGCATAGCTCTTGCCACGCTTCAGGCGGATGGATCCGGCCAGGATCGAGGGCGCGTCGCCGACGCCCCACTCGTCCACGACCAGCTTATTGTCGATCCAGACGCGGTAGCCGTTCTCGGTGGAGAAGCGGAAGCGGTATTCGCCGGTTTCCGGCGCCACCAGCGTGCCCGTCCAGCGCGCAGAGCTTTCGCGGTCGCCACTCCACGTCACCTGGGCGTTGGTCGCGGTCTCCGTGGCGCTTGGGGTGCCCTGCAAGTCGCGGTTGGCGTAGTGCTGGACGCGCAACCCCCGGAAGGCGGAGTCGGGCACCGGTGCTTCTGCCGGCCCGATGAGGCCCACGCCTTGGGCATGGAGGATCCGCGCGTTGGGATAGCGCGCGCGGATGCCGTCGAGGACGGTCACCGGCTGGGATGGCGTGCCGTAATAGTTGCCCACCAGCGTATCGAAGCTGTCGGCATTGGGGCCGATGACGGCGATCGTGCGAGGCGCGCTCTTGAACGGCAGCAGATTGCCCTGGTTCTTCAGCAGCACCATCGACGCCTCGGCCATCTCGCGCGACTTGGCGCGATGCTCGGGCGTGTCATAGTCCTTGGCCGTGATGTTCGCGAACGGCAGCTGCGGGTCGAAGAGGCCGAGCCGGATGCGTGCCTCGAACAGGCGCTGGAGCGAGCGGTCCACGGTCGCCTCGCTCAGGTGCCCCGCTCTCACCGCCGCCACGATGTTCTCCGGATCCGTCGTCATGCCGTTGCGGTAGTCGCCGCAGATCAGGTCCATGCCGTTTTCGAACCCAGCGGCGACGCCTTCCGGAGCGGTGTCGGTGTAGTGCAGCGCATCCTTGCGATAGATGTTTGCCGCAGCACCGCAGTCGGAGACCACATAGCCCTGGAATCCCCACGCACGGCGTAGATACTGTTCCTGCAGGACGGCGTTGGCGCAGCCCGGCACGCCCCAGACCGCGTTGTACACGCACATGATCGACGCGACCTTGCCCTCCGTCACCGTGGTGCGAAACGCCGGCAGATAGGTGTCCTCCAGGTCGTGGAGGCTCGGGTACACGTCCTCCCGATGGCGGTTGCTTTCCGGGCCGGAGTGGACGGCAAAGTGCTTCGAGGTCGCGATGGTCTTGAAGTATTTCGGGTCGTCGCCCTGCAGCCCCCGGATGAACGCGGTGCCGATCTGGCCCGTCAGATAGGGATCCTCTCCGTAGGTTTCCTGGCCGCGCCCCCAGCGCGGATCGCGAAAGATGTTGAGGTTCGGGGACCACACCGTGAGGCCGCGATAGAAGTCGCTTCCGCCGTCGGGATGCCGGCGTTCGAGATATTTCGCGCGAAACTCGGTGGAGATCACGTCGGCGGTGTTCCGCATCCGGTCGACGTCCCAGGTCGCCGCCATGCCGATCGCCTGCGGGAATACCGTGGCGATGCCCGCACGTGCCACGCCATGCAGACCTTCATTCCACCAGTTATACTTGGGAATGCCCAGCCGGGGCAGCGCAGGCGCGTCGTGGCCGAGCTGAAGCGCCTTTTCCTCCAGGCTCATCTTCGAGACGAGATCGCGGGCGCGCTCGGCAGGGGGCAGCTGCGGGTCGCGATAGGGAAGCTGCGCAGGGGCAGTCTGCGCCGAAGTGACGCTGACCGGCGCGACCGACGACAAAAGTAGAAGTCCAACGAGCAAACTGCGGCCCACGCGACATCCCTCCGAAATTTCTATTTGAGGCGGACTGTGCACATCGACCTACCGAGGTCAACGGAAATGGTACCGCTATCGCGCCCGCGGACAGCGAGTTTGCAACGGGTCCGCCTCCGCACGCTCCTTCTGATGCGTAGATGGCCGCAGTAGAAACAGCCTTGCCCCTGACACCGGTTTCCAATAGCGATGCCTGCGAGATGCAGAAGGTGTTTTGGTAGATGAGCGGGGAAGAGGCGATCGCGCGGGCCTTTGTGGAGGCACGGCGTACAGGCGCGGCGCTTCCGACCTATCCGGGCGTGCGTCCGACCTCGCTTGCTGCTGCCTATGGCGTGCAGGACCATGCGATCGCGTTCCACGGCGGAGCCGTCGCCGGGTGGAAGGTGGGTCGGGTCCCGGCGCCTTACAGCGACACGCTGGGCGTGCCGCGGCTCGCGGGACCGATCTTCGCCGACCAGATCCAGAGCGCCGGCGATGATCCGGCCAGGCTGCCGGTGATCTCCGGGGGATTCGCTGCGGTGGAGGCCGAATATCTGCTGCGCATCGGCCGGTCGCCGAAGCCGGGCACGCAGCGGCTCTCGCCGGAAGACGCGGTCGCGCTGGTCGATGCGGTGCATGTCGGGTTCGAGATCGCGAGCTCGCCCTATGCGGGAATTAATGCGGACGGACCGCTGGTCACGATCAGCGACTTCGGCAATCATAACGCATTGCTGATTGGGGCACCGGTGGCAGACTGGTCGAGCCGGACCTTTGAGGATTGGCAGGTCGCAACCTTTGTCGACGATACATGCGTCGGGGAAGCGAGCGCGCGCACCATGCTCGACGGGCCGTTCGGCGCCGTCGCGTTTCTGGTCGAGAGCCTGGCCGCGCGCGGCCGGGCGCTGGAGCCGGGGCAATGGGTCTCCTCAGGTGCGGTGACCGGCGTCCACCAGGTGGCGGTCGGGGCACGTGTCGAGGCGCGGTTTGGAACGCTTCGGGTGAGCGGCACGATAGAGGCCGCCGCCCGGCAGGAGAGTATGTCGGAGATGAAGCATGGAGAACGGACGGGCTGACCCGGTTGCAGGCGCGGTAGCGCGGGCGGGTCGCTATCGTTGGGGGATCGTCGCGCTCCTCTTCACGGCGACGGTGATCAACTACGTCGATCGACAGATGATCGGCGTGCTCAAGCCGACGCTGTCGGCGGACCTCGGCTGGAGCGAAACCGACTTCGCCGACGTCATCTTCTTTTTCCAGCTGGCCTATGCGATCGGCTATCTGGGTTTCGGCCGGATCATGGACGTGATCGGCGCGCGCTTCGGCTATGCCATCGCCTTCGTCATCTGGCAGATCGCGCACATCGCCCATGGCGGCGCCTATTCGGTGACGCAGTTCGCCATGGCGCGGTTCGGCCTGGGCCTGGGCGAGTCCGGCAACTTCCCCGCGAGCATCAAGGCAGTGACCGAGTGGTTCCCGGCGCGCGAGCGGGCGTTGGCGATCGGCGTATTCAACGCGGGCGCCAACGTCGGCGCGATCATCACGCCGCTGGTGGTGCCGATCATCACCGTCACCTACGGCTGGCGTGCGGCCTTTATCATCACCGGCTTGGTCAGCCTGCTGTGGCTGGTCGCCTGGCTGCTCATGTATCGCCGTCCCAGCGAGCATCCCAAAGTGACCCGGGCGGAGCGCGCCTGGATCGAGCAGGATCCGGCCGACCCGGTGACGGCGATCCCCTGGAAGCGGCTGATCCGCGTGCGCGAGACCTGGGCCTATGCGCTGGGCAAGTTCTTCATCGACCCGATCTGGTGGTTCTTCCTGTTCTGGCTGCCGGGCTATCTGGGGGAGCGCTATGACCTGGATCTGTTGAGCTTCGGGCCGCCGCTGGTCGCGATCTACCTGCTGTCCGATCTGGGCAGCGTGGCGGGCGGCTGGCTGTCCGGCCGGTTCATCAACGCGGGCAAGAGCGTCAATTATGCGCGCAAGATGACCATGTTCATCTGCGCCTGTGCGGTGGTGCCGGTGTTCTTTGCTCAGTCGATCGACAATCTGTGGCTGGCCGTGCTGGTAATCGGCATTGCGACCGCGGCGCACCAGGCGTTCTCGGCCAACCTCTATACGCTGCCTTCGGACCTGTTCCCGCGCGCGGCGGTTGGTTCGGTGGTCGGCATCGGCGGCACCGTGGGCGCGATCGGCGGCATGCTGATGGCCAAGTACGCCGGCTATGTCCTCGACAGCATCGGCAGCTATGTGCCGCTGTTCGCGGTCGCGGGCGCGGCCTATTTCCTGGCGCTGCTGTGCGTCCACCTGCTGTCGCCGAAGCTGGCGCGCGCGCAGGAAGTCTGAAGGCAAGCGCGGGCGGCGCCAAAACGCCGCCCGCTGCCGCACCCAAGCCGGAGAATCACGATGGGACTGAGCAGGCGCGAGGCGCTGGGGACGGCGTTTGCCGGCGGTGCAGCGGCGATGCTGAGCGGAACGCCCGCGCGGGCCGCGGGCACGTCGGGGGCGCCCGAGGCTTGCAAGGCGCGCCCGGCTCCGGACTGGAAGCGGGGCTTTGACAACCAGCGGATCGCCGACCTGGGCGACGGGCGGTTCCTGAACCCGCTGCTCGCCGGCGACCATCCCGATCCCGCCATCCTGAAGGATGGGCGAGATTACTACATGACCTTCTCCAGCTTCGACAGCTATCCCGGGCTGACGATCTGGCACAGCCGCGACCTGGTGAATTGGCAGCCGCGCAAGGCCGCGCTCAGCCGCAACATCGGGTCGGTGTGGGCGGTGAGCCTGGAGAAGCACAAGGGGCGGTATTTCCTCTACATCCCGGTGAAGGCCACGCCGAACGACATCTATGTCAGCTGGGCCGACCATATCGACGGCCCGTGGTCCGACCCCAAGTCGCTGGGGCTGCACGAGCATATCGACCCGTGCCATGCGGTGGCCGAGGACGGATCGCGCTGGCTGTTCCTGTCGGGCGGCGACCGAATCCGGCTTTCCGACGACGGGCTGTCGACCGTGGGGAAGGTCGAGCATGTCTATGACCCCTGGCGCTATCCCGATGACTGGGACGTCGAGAGCTTCTCGCCAGAGGGACCCAAGATCGTGCGGCACGGGAACTGGTATTACCAGATCACCGCGGTCGGCGGGACGGCGGGGCCGCCCACTGGGCACATGGTGATCGTGGCAAGGTCGCGCTCGCTGCACGGACCGTGGGAGAATGATCCGGCCAATCCGGTGGTACGCACTACCGACCTGTCGGAACGCTGGTGGTCGCGGGGACATGCGAGCCTGGTCGAGGCGCCGGACGGGAGCTGGTGGTCCGTGTACCACGGCTTCGAGAACGGGTTCTGGACGCTGGGCCGGCAGGCGCTGCTCGATCCGATCGAGTGGACCGCCGATGGCTGGTTCCGGATGAAGGGCGGTGACCTCTCGCAGCCGATCGCCAGGCCGAAGGGCGGCGCCGCGCTGCCGCACGGGCAGCCGCTGTCGGACGACTTCCGGACCCTGCAGCTGGGGGCCAAGTGGAATTTCTTTCAGCCCGGGCCGGACGAGGCCGCCCGGGCGCGGGTGGAGAATGGCGCGCTGGTGCTCAAGGCGACCGGCAAGGCGCCGAGCGACTCCTCGCCGCTGATGCTGATCGCGGGCGACCGCGCGTACCAGTTCGAATGCTCGATCGAGATCGCGCCCGGCGGCACCGCGGGGCTGGTGCTGTTCTATGACGACAAGCTCTATTGCGGGCTTGGCTTCGACGAGACGCGGTTCGTGACCCACCAGTACGGCATCGAGCGGGGGCGACCGGCGAACCCGTACGGCCGGCGCCTGCGGATGCGCGTGGCGAACAAGGAGCATGTCATCGCCATCCACCTGAGCGGCGATGAGGGGCGGACGTGGAAGCGCTTCGATCGCGGCATGGAGGTGTCCGGGTACCACCACAACGTGCGCGGCGGGTTTCTGATGCTGCGGCCGGGCCTCTATTCGGCCGGAGCGGGGGAGGCTCGGTTCCGGGATTTCCGGTATCGCGCGCTGTAGGGGACGCGCCCGGGTTTCGGCGGAGGCGGGAACCCGGGGTCGCAGGAGAACGAATGGGGCGCATGGTACCCAGGGCTTCCGCCGTCGCGGGAGCACGGGGAGGCTGCGAACGGAGGCGGCTTCTTCTTGTGCCCCGGCGGAGGCCGGGGTCCAGTTGCGGTGCCGCGGCGATCGGTGCGCGCGCGCTTCGGGGATCTTCCGGATTGGGCCGCCGTCCTCCGCCGGAGTACGGCGGCGCGATTCAGATGAGGCGCTTCCAATCTCCATAGGCTTCGGTGCGCATGCGGCCGTGGCGGAGCATGGCCTGGTGGAAGCGGACCCGCACGGCCGGCCTGATGCGGGCGGCAGTGTCGGCTAGGTCGAGCCAGGCCATGGCCTCGGCGGCGCGGGTGGCGGGTTCCTTGGCAAGGCGGGGGAGATCGATCTCGAACGGGGCGAAATAGCCGGGCTCGCCTTGCCAGGCGATCAGCTGCGCGCGAGCCTGGTCGATGCTCCATCCGTCGAGATGGATGCCGAGGTCGGCGAGGCCGCGGGTGACGCGGAACAGCAGCCAGTGGATGTGGCCGAGCTCGCCGAGCGGGTCGCGCTTGTAGGCGCCGTCGGCGGCGGCGAGCTGTTCCGCGACCATGCCCCATGCTTCGGCATAGGAGGGGGCGAAGCGCAGGCGGAGCGGATGAGGGGCGGCGAGCACTTCCATCGGCATCTGCGTCATATGGCCAGGGAGCAGCTCGTGGTGGACGGCGCCCTTGAGGCTCCAGCTGGGGCGACGGGCGATGTCCTTGAGGTCGACGACATAAGCGCCGGGCTTTTCCGGAGTCGGGAGCTCGCGATAGCCGCCGCGGCCGGCGGCGACCTCGGCTGCGGAGAGGCGGCGGGCGCTGACGTCGAGGCAGAAGGGCGGAACGGGGCCGAGCAGCGCAGGAACGCGTGCGCGGGCGGCAGCGAGCACGCGGTTCATGTCGGCGACCGCCTGGTCGCGGCCGGCGTCGCTGTCGGGATAATGCCACTGCGGGTCGGCGAAGAGGGCGCGGTAGCGCTCGCCGACCGAGCCTTGCGTGCGGCCGAGGCCGCGGAACAGTCGGTCGGCACGGGCGGTGAGGCGACCGACTTCGCGCGTCAGCCGCATGCGGGTGCGTTCGGGCGTGACGCCGGTGCCGCTGCGCTGCTGGAGGAGGAGGGCGAAGCGTTGCGTGCCGGTCGCGGAGGCGAGGCGTGCGTCGAGCGCGAGGCCTGCGCGGGCGGTGAGCAGGTCGAGGCGCTGGCCAGGCGGGAGGGCGCTGGCATCGAAGCGGGCGAGGCGGCCTAGCGCGCTTGCCGGGTCGCTGTCCTTCTCGGCCGCGTCGAGGGCGGCGCGAAGGTCGTCCCGGCTCCCGAGCGCAAGCGCCGGGGTGGCGAGCACTCCGAGGCCGGCGAGGACGCCGCGCCGCGTCGCCTTCATCGCCGGAGGAGCCCGGCGAGCGGCACCGCGTTGTTGAGACGCGTAACCTCCGGCGCGTCCCCCGTGAGGGCGGTCCGGACCGAAAGGGTGGCGGGATCGACGCCGCCGGGAATGGTCAGGCGGACGGTCGCGGTTTTCGGGCTCAGGTCGATCGGAGCAGCGAGGGCCGGTACCGCCGCGCGCGCGACTTCGCGGCCGCTGCCGTCGACCAGCGTCACCGTGCCGCCGGCGGCGGGTTGCGAGCCGAGGCTGTGGACCCTCACCGATACGCGCCGGCCTTGAACGGTCACGTCGTCGGTGCCGATGCCGAGGTCGGGGCGCTGCTCGACCGGGGTGCTCGCCTGGTCGAGAGTGAAGTCGAGCACGGTGGTGGTGCCGGGCGCGAAGGTCACCTCGGTCGAAGCGCTGCGCTCGAGGGTGAAATGGCGCGTGTCGGCGGGGGTGAGGGTGGTACCACCGTCGCTGCTGGTCGCCGCCTTCATGGTCCAGCTGCCGGCCGTGACCGTCCACCCGGTCATGGTCGCGCGCTGGGGCTGGCTGCTGGTGTTATAGGCGATGACGCGGAAGGCGTCCGGCTTGGGATCGGGCACGAGGATTGCGACCTGGGTCGCCGCCTCGGGCTGGTCGAAGCGCCAGCTGACCGTGTTGCCGGGCCAGGTCTGGTTGCGGCGCAGGGCGATGCCGCCCAGGCGCTCGCGCTGAAGGATCTCATTGGGCTGGTCGACGCGGTCGGACCACCAGTGGCCCTCGGTATACATGTACATGTGCTGCGCCTTGTCGGCGATGGCGTCGGCGTGGAGGCGTTCGAGCCAGCTGCGATCGCCGGTTGCCGCCCAGGCGCTGTAGAGCGCGAAGGGGTCGCCCGACGTCTCGGCCTTGACGGGCGAGGTCGCGAGCAGTTGCCCGCCCACCGGAAGGGCGTGGAAGGCGTTCTCGTTGAACTCGGCGAGCGCCCCCAGGCCCGCCTTGGCAAGGCGGGTCTCGATCGGGCGGAGATATCTGGCGTCGCCGGTGAAGCGCCAGGATGCCCAGGCCGACTGGAGCGGGACGGTGGCACCGCCGCCGTCGCCGACGCGGGTGGCATCGGTGCGCCAGTTGACCTCGTTGGGATAGTTCCAGCTGCCATCGGCTCCTTGCGTGCCGTGCGCCATCAGCCCGTCGACGACGCCGGTGACGAGCCCGCGCGCTGCCGGGCTGGCGTTGTAGAGGCCGAGCAGGATCGGGCCGTGGAGGACCGTGAAGCTGTAGGGCTTCTGCCACTCGAACGCCCCCTCGCGGTAGACCTTGCGGGCGCCGTACCAGTTCGAGGAGAAATGGAGGTGCCCGGCCGGGTTGCGGGTGATGATGCCGCCGAGCGCCCGGGTGGTCGCCATGATCCGCTCGACGGTGCGCGGCTCGCCCCAGTTGAGGTAGAGGCGTTCCGCGTCGGCGTTCAGCCCTTCCTCATAGGCGTGGAGCTCGTCGGTGGTGAGGACGCCCAGGCCGTTCTCGATCATGCCGTTCTTGTAGACGGCCTCGTCCAGCGCGCGCAGCGACGCGTTGATCTTGTCCGGGTCGACACCCATCAGCGCGAGGCCCGGCCATTGCTGAGTTAGGTCGGTGTCGTCGGAGATGCCGCCGCCGAAGTCGCCATAGGGCACCTGGCGCTCGTCGATCCACCAGTTCACGAACTGGCGGACCAGCTTCAGATCCTCAAGTTGTCGAAATGCCCAGAGCGGCACGCCGGCGGGCGGTTGTGGCTGGGTGAAGGCCGGCATGTTTTCCGGGCGGTAGTTGATGTCGGCCCAGTAGCGCCGCGCCTCCGCATGATCGGGATCGACGCGCAGCAGGTCGGAAATGTCGGCGAACAGCCGGCGGTAGAGGCCGGCGTTCTTGGAGGCGGTATGCTCCTCGACCAGAAATCCCCAATTGTCCTTCACCTGGTTGAAGCGGTCGGCGGCATGCTCCTTGGCGGCTTCGCCCCGGTCCTTGAAGACGAGGCGCAGCCTGGCGCCATCGAGCGCATCGGCGCTGAAGTCGGGCGCTGCCGACGCGATCGTCAGGTACAAGCTGTCGTTGGTGAGAATGCGGTCGCGCAGGTCAAGCCACAGCGTGCGCGCCTCGCCCGGGCGGACGGAGACCTGCACGTCGATCATCTGGCGTTCGGGCCAGATCGGATCGTGGACGACGATGCTGAGCGGGATCAGGCCCTTGGCGTCCGGTTTCAGCTGCATCGCCGGCAGGTCGATGGCGATGCCGTCGAGCCCCGCGTGGAGGTTCTGCCAGCCATAGTCCCAGGCGCGGGCGAGCGGCCTGTCGGGAAAGGCGTCGCCGTAGTTGGAGGGGACCAGCAGGTGGACGATCGGGCGGGCGTCGGCACGACGGACGGCGGCGCCGGTCTCGGCCGAGCTGCCGGCGCCGACCGCGGTCTTGATGCCGCCGGCCGGCATGGCGACGGCGGTGGCCTGCTCGTCGGGCGCATAGCGGCCCGCGACGTAGGCGTTGAGGGCGGAGAGGGCGGGAAGCTGTGACGACGCCTTGGCATCGACGACATAATCGAGGCTGAACAGGCCCTTGGGCGGCGGTCCTGCCGTGACGTGATAAGCCCAGATCTCCTGGATCGGCTGTTCCTGCATCACGTTGGTGAAGCGCAGGTGCCCGCCGGTTTTCGCCGCGAAGCTGTCGCTGGTGCGGACCACGCCCTGGGGGCGCTTGGCGAGCGTCGCATAGTCGCCGCCCTCGGGCGCATAGGCGAGCGTGCCATAGGCGGCGCCGCGGATGGCAACGCGGTTGACGCGCTCGCCGGCAGGGATGGCGAGGTCATAGGCCTTGCCGCCCTCGACATAGACATTCCAGTCGGGGAGCTCGAAATAATCGTCGCGGCCAGGAAGCTTGGAACGGTTGTAGACGCCGGGCCAGGTGGTCTCAGGAATGCCGTCGACGCCCTTCCACATCCATTGCTTCAGGTCCTTGGCGTCGGCGAACTCGACCTTGCGGATGGTGGTGGCGGGGTCAGCGAGCACGGGCGGACTCTGCCGGTCCCAGCCATAGCGGTGGAGCCAGGCGGTGCGACGGGCGGCGGCATCGTCGGCCGGGGGTGCCCCCGGCTCCTGCCTAGCGGCGAGCGCCATCACGCCGGGAGCCCCGAGCATGCGGTCATAGACGCGCAGGTCGTCGACGTCCGAGCCGCGCATGAAGTTGTAGCGGCTCTGCACCTGGTGGGGTGAGATCACGCGGCCGGCGAGACCGAACTGGTCGAGGCCGGAGTCGAGGTCCGCGACCTGGCGCTTGGCGGCGACTTCGCGGCCGTCGACATAAAGGCGGACGCCCAGGGTCTCGTCCCAGGCGAAGGCGAGGTGGTGCCATGCGTTTGAGTCGGGGATTTGCGGAATGGTGTAGGAGACGCGGATTCGCGCGAGGTTGGCGTCGGTGACAAAGGCATCGAAGCCGTGGCCGTTCCAGTCGATGCGCAGGAATGCCATGTCCCAGCTGGTGTGATCGGCAAAGCCGGTGCGGAAGATCACGAAGGGCACGTCGTTCAAGGGATCGCGGGCGCGCCACCAGAAGGCGAGGGTGCCGCGTTCGGCGCGCATGTTGCCGGGCGCCTTCCACGCGACATAGCCGGCGTCCGACCAGCGCGCGGCGCCGCCGATCGCGCCATCGGCGACGGTGCTCATGCCGCTGCGGAAATTGGGGACGGGGTCGCCGGCTGCGTGCTCGGCGGTGAAGCCGGTGTCGAGGGTGGCGTGGAAGATCAGGCTCTGGTCGGCGGCGGGTGCGGCAGCGGCGGGTGCCTGGGTCTGGGCGGCGGCCGGGGCGGCGAGGAGGGCGACCGCGAGGGCCAGCGCGGAAATGGGGGAACGGGTCATTCTCTCTCCTCGGGCCGCCGGGGTGCGGGTGGTCTCCGTCTGTTCGGCCGGTGGCGGTAGTTCTACAGTGGCAGGTCAGGGCGGCGCGCGGGATGTTTCAGGCGAACTTGTACCCCGGCGGAGGCCGGGGTCCAGTTGCGGCACGGGTCGAGCGGGAACGCGCTGTTCAGAGGCTTTCCCAACTGGGCCCCGGCCTTCGCCGGGGTACTGGAGGTTGGGGCGGGACGAGCGGGACTTGTCACCGCGCCAAGATGGTGCAGGCGGTGGCGAGACGGTCGTCGAAGCGGACGTCGACGCGGGCGCCGACCGACACCTGGTGGACGCCGGTGACGGCGCCGGACGAGATCCAGTCGCCGGGCTGGAGCGCGATGCCGCGGGCGGCGAGCAGCTCAAACAGGAAGCGCGCGGCCCCGAACGGACCGTCGAGCATGGTGGCGGCGGTGGCGGCGCCGATGGGGGCGTCGTCGATGGTGAGCTCGACCGGCCAGTCCGCGATGCCGGCGTTGCGCCAATTGTCGATCGCGGGGCCGATCACCAGGCCGTTGTTGTTGCCATAGTCGGAGATGGTGACGGTGGGGCCGAGCGCGTTGATGCCGCCGAACGGCGAGCTCGCGATCTCGATGCCGGCGTGGACGGCGTCGATGAGATCGATGGCCTCTTCCATCGTGTACTGGCGCTTGGCGGGGTCCGGGGCGGTGCCGACGCGCAGCAGGAACTCGGCCTCCGCCGCGGCGAAGCCGCCGCGGAATACCGGCATGCCGATCGGCGTTCCGGTGTCCGTGGCGGTGACGACCTGGTCGGCAAAGATCGGGCCGGCGAGACGGTTCACGCCCTCGATCCGCGGGTCGATCTTGCCGACCTTCCACCCCGCGACCCGGCGGCCGTCGAGCGCGAGGGCGCGGTCCTGCACCGCATAGGCCTCTGCCAGCGCCGCGGGGATGGTACCGGGATAGTCGACGATCGCCGTGCCCTCGCGGCGGGCCCGCACGAAGGTCTCGGCGATGCGATCGACATTTTGCTGCATTACGGTCGCCACCTGAAGCGTCTCCATTCCAATATCTGTCAGCGGTGTCAGCATCACCGGCGCGCGTTCAGCCGAAACCGTGGGACTTGGCCCAGCGCGCGAACAATGCGGGCCAGGTCGCCGCAGGCTTGCCGGCCGCACCGCGAATGCCGAAGCCGTGGCCGCCCTCGGTAAACAAGTGCGTCTCGACCGGCACGCCAGCGCGCTTGAGCGCGGCGCGCAACGTCAGGCTGTTTTCGACGGGCACCGTCGCATCATCTTCGGCATGAACCAGGAAGCAGGGCGGCGTGGTGGCGCGGACGTTGTTTTCGGGGCTGTGCGCGGCTTCGAGCTCGGGCGTAGGGTTGGCGCCCAGCAGCTGCTTGCGCGAGCCGCCGTGGGCGACGGGCAGGCGCATCGACTGCACGGGATAGATGGGGGCGGCGATGTCGGGGCGGGCGCTCAGCTCGTCCGCGGCATCGACGGGCGCATAGACGCGCGCGTCGTAGCGGGTGGCGAGATCGCCGCAGACATGGCCGCCGGCGGAAAAGCCCATCGCCGCCACGCGATCCCGGCGGATGCCGTAGCTCTGCGCCCGCGAGCGGATGAGGCGCATCGCGCGCTGGCTGTCCTGGAGCGGGGTGTCGGGGCCCGCCGCCCAACCATCGCCGGGCAGACGGTAGAAGAGGACGAACACGGTCCAGCCCCGCTCTGCGAGCCAGCGGCCGATCTCGAACCCTTCCTTGTCGAGCACGACGCGGACATAGCCGCCGCCCGGCGCGACCATCAGCGCCGATCCGTTGGGCTTACGCGGGCGGAAGACGACCAGGCGCGGGCGGTGGGTGCCGCTGACCGCGCGATCCGACAGTGCCGGATCCTTGCTGCGCTCCTCGATCCGCTCGACCGGGAGGGTCGCGGGGGCGCCGGGCGCGCCGTCCGGCCACAGTTCGAGGATCTCGGTGGGATCGGGCGGCGTGCCCCGCGCCGGCGGGGTGGGTTCTTGGGCCCGTGCCGAGCCTGCGGCGGCGGCCGCCATTACGGAGCCGAGCGCGGCCAGCGTCTGTCGCCGATCGATCATGGAGAATTCCCGGAAGAAGAAGGGGCGCCCTGCGGTGAGGAGCGGGGCGCCCGGGACGGCCTACATCTTGAAGCGGCCGCCGATCAGGAACGTCCGCCCGAAGTGGTTGGACTCATAGTTGCGGCGAGCGTCGATATCGACCCAGCGATCGCGATACTCGTCGGTCAGGTTGGTGCCCTCCAGCGAGAGTTCGAACTGGTCGGTCAGCTTGTAGCGGATCGAAGCGTCGACGTTGACGGTCTCGTCATAGCCTTCGAACAGATTGCCCGTCGCCGAGGCGCCGTCGATGTACGGGCTGCGATAGCTGACCGAGGCACGCGCCGAGAACTTCGCATCCTCATAGTAGAGCGTGCCGTTGTAGGCGCGCTTGGAGAGGCCGTAGAGGGTGGCGTCGCGGGTGGTGTTGGGCAGCGCGCCCAGGGTGCCGCCCGGGATGATCGCGCCGGTCGGGCTGACGCCGGGCTGGATCACCTCGGTCGCCGGACCGCCCTGCGAATAGCTGGCGCTGGAGTCGACAAAGGTGGCGTTGGCAAGGAAGCCGAAGTTCTTGAGGAAGCCCGGCAGGAAGGTGAAGCTCGCCTGCAGTGAGATTTCCATGCCCTTCAGGGACGCGCCTTCGCCGTTGACCGGACCGCTGATCTGCCAGAGCTGGCCTTCCGGTGCCTGGGCGGCCGGCGAGCTCGCCGGGATCACGCCGAGTGGCAGGCCGGTCGAGGCAAAGGTTCCGCTGCGGGTCCCGGAGACCGGGAAGCTGGCGATGTTCTTCTTGAACAATGCGACCGAGAACAGCGACTGGGGCGCGAAATAATATTCGGCGGACAGATCGAAGGAGGTCGCGCGGAAGGGATCGAGCTGCGGGTTGCCGAAGTTCACGCGGTAGTTGAACCCGTCGACCGAGCCGCCCGGGGTCAGGCTGCCGAGCGAAGGCCGGGTGATGACCTTTGAAATGGCGCCGCGCAGGACGATGTCCTCATGCGGGAACAGCGCGACGTTCACCGCCGGCAACCAGTCGTCATAACTGCGCTCGACGGTGACGGGGGTGTTGGTAGTGACGCCGCCAGCCGAAGCCGAGGTCAGGCCGGTCGACTTCTGCGCGGTGTGGGCATAGCGCATGCCGGCGTTGGCCGCGTAGCGCAGGCCGAGCATTTCGCCTTCCATGTCGAACTGGACATAACCGCCGGTCACTTCCTCCGACACGCTGCGGGTGTCGCCCACCAGCACGCTGGCGGTGCGGTCATACAGGCCGGTGTAGTCGGCTGCAGCGCCGATGTTCGGGATCAGGAACTCGGTCGTGGTGCCGCTCGGCTGACCCGCCTTGCCCAGGTTGAACAGCTCGCCGAGATTGCCGGCCGGGAAGCCATAGACCGAGGTCGGACCGATGTTGCTGTTGGGCGTGCAGGTAATGGTGCCGAGCACCACGTCCGCCCCGCCGGCATTGGGGCAGACCACCGCGTCGCGCGAGAAGCCCTGGGTATCGAAGGAGAAGCGGCGGTACATGGCGCCGGACTTGATCTTCAGTCCCTCGGTCACGTCCCATTCGGTGCGTAGCTGAGCGGTGCGGAAGTCGTTGACCGTCTTGGACGGACGGTCCCGGATCTCAGCGAGCTGGAAGTTGGCCGCATCGGTGACGCTGGTGCCGAAGCTGATCACCGGCCGCTTCATGTTGGTGTAATCGTAGCTGAAGCCTTGCGCGTCGCGATCGTCGAACACGAAGGTGGTTTCGACCGGGATCGTGGCGTTGGACTTGGAGTAACCACCCATCAGGGTGAAACGGAAGCTGTCGCTGACGTCCTGATCCCAGCTGCCGCCGATCTGGTAGAATTCGGTCTGGGATTCGCGGAGGTAATGCTCGGTGCGGACCCAGGCATCGTCGATGGTGGCGGAGATCAGGTTGTTGTTGTCGTCGATCGTATAGTCGCGGACGTTCATCTGCCGCTCGTTGGAGCGCAGCAGCACCTCGCCCCACTTCTCCTCGCGCGTTTCCTTGAAGCGCGAATAAAGCGCGTCGATCGAGATCTTGGTCGCGTCCGTCGGCGCCCATTGGACGCTACCGGTCAGGCCAAGGCGCTCGCGGTCGTGGCGGACCGACCCGTAGCGCGGGATGCGCGGGTGGAAGGCGAGCGCGACCTGGTCGCAAACACCGCCGGGGGTGCCGACATAGGTACCGCCACGGTTCGGCTGCGAGAAGCAGGCGTTGCCGTCGACGGAGTCGAACACGCCCTGCGCCCAGCGCACGGTGTTGTTGCCGAGCTCGAAATTGTTGGTGCTCTGGTAAGCGCCCGAGACGGCGACGCCGAAGGTGCCCGCATCGTTCTTGTACGAGAGCAGCCCGGCGATGCGCGGGCCCCAGTTCTTGGACAGGTCGTTGTACGAGGCCTGGCCCGAGGCGACGAAGGTCACGCCGCTCTTTCCGGCGAGCGGGTTGCCGGTGTTGAGATCGACGACCGCACCGAGCGAACCCTCGTCGAGCGAGGCCTCTGCGGTCTTGTGGACGACGATCGAGTTGAACAGCTCGGACGCGAACACGTTGAAGTCAAAGGCGCGGTCGCGGTTGGAACTGGCGCCATCGGTAGAGGTGGCGACGGTCTCTAGACCGTTCACGCGCACCCGGGTGAATTGCGCGCCGAGACCGCGGACGGTGATCGCGCGACCCTCGCCGGCGTCGCGCTGAATCGAGATGCCGGGGATGCGCTGCAGCGACTCGGCGAGGTTCTGGTCGGGGAATTTGGCGATGTCTTCGGCGACGATCGCGTCGACCGAAGAGACGGTGTTGCGCTTGAGCGCGATCGCGGCGCCGAGCGACTGGCGAAAGCCGGTGACGACGATCTCGCCGCCCGCGTCCGCTTCCGGGGATGCGACCTGGGCGGCGGTGTCGGGCGTCACTTGGTCGGCCGGCACGACTGCGGTCTGGGCGGGGGAGGGATCCTGCTGGGCGGGCGTGCCCGGAGCGACGGCTTCCGGCACCTCGGCCGCCTGGGCAAAGGCAGCCTGCGGAAGCAACAGCGCCGCGGACATCGCGCCGAGCGAAACGCCGGCCAGGCGCAACGATCCGCGGCACGTACGACGGGACATGGTCATGCGAAATCTCTCCCCTCACGGCCGACGCACGGCATCGGCGACGATTCCTGACGCGCTGCAGGCGCACGGCTCGGGAGGGCAGGCGTAAGGCCCGCGGTCCGACATCCTCTCGATCCGACGCTGGTTCGGCGCGTCGTTCAACCGGTTTATTCTGTTCTAGTAACCGGTGTCATAGACATGCGACCGATCGTAACCGGTGTCAACACCTTGTCACATGGTCAAATCAGGTGCCGGGTTGGATGTAGGGCACGCGCGCGAACAGCTCGCGCTGCCAGCCGCGCGGGTCGTTTTCCACGCGCGAGCGGGTGTCGAAAACCATCGTGCCTCGCGTCGCCAGATCGTAGCGCGGCCAGTGCGGCAATCCGGCATGGTTCGGATCGCCGGCCCTGGTGAAGGCGACGAAGCTCTCCTGGATGGCTGCCGAGGCCGTGCGCGCATCCGCGGCGGTGCCGGTCTGCGATCCCTGCGCATCGAGCGTGCCGAACACCAGCGGGATGTCCATGGTATGGAAGGCGCCGCGACGGGGATCGGTACGCGAGCCGAAGTCGAGCTGGTAGACCCAGCCCGGGGCGCCGGCACGCGCGCGCTCCTCCGCCTCGATCACCTGGCCGCGCCAGCTGCGGCCGCACGTGGTCGCGTCGTAGAAAACCTGGGTTGGCGTCCAGTCGGGAAAGTGCTCGCGATACTGCGTGACGACCCATTCGGGGAGGATGTCGATGCGCAGCTCGGGCGCGATGCGATCGGCGACATTGTCCCAGTTGAGCCCTCGCACCTTCGGACTGTCCGGGCTGAGGAACGCGCGCGTCTCGTCATGGGTGTTGCCGAGCAGCATCGGGACGGCGAGACCCTGAGGGTGCGCGTCTGGCCAGAAGGGGTGGCGGGTGAGCCACTTCATGTCGAGCACGGGGCCGAAGTAGACGCCGCCGCCCAGAACCGGGTCGGTCGCGTCCAGGGCATCCACGAGCCGCTCGGTGGGCATCGCGAGCAGCGGACCGAGGTCGGTTTCCGTCACCCCAAGCCGCCGTAGATAGGCGCGGGTGCGGGCAGTGGCGTTGAGCGGGCCGGAGGCGGTGACCTGCTGGCCGCTCATGGTCGCGGCGCGGTGGAACAGGCCCTTGGCCGCGGGCATCGCCATCATGGTGGCGATCTTGGCACCGCCGCCGGACTGGCCGAACACCATCACGCAGTTCGGATCGCCCCCGAACGCAGCGATGTTATCGCGGACCCATTGCAGAGCAAGGACCAGGTCGAGCTGGCCGAGGTTTCCGCTGTCGGCGAAGCGCGGGTCGAGCCGCGCGAGGTAGAGATAGCCGAAGGCGTTGAGGCGGTGGTTGACCGTCACCACCACCACGTCACCGCGCGCGGCGAGGTGATGGCCATGCGTCTGCGGATCGGTGACGGTGCCGTTCGAATAGGCGCCTCCGTGGATGTAGAGCATCACCGGCTTCTTGGCGGCGGCGCGCGGCTCTGCGGTCCAGATGTTGAGGAACAGGCAATCCTCGGACCGGGGCTCGTCGCTTTCGGACTTTTGCGGGCAGATCGGGCCGAAGCGCTGGGCGGCGACGCGGGTGCCGGGCTGAGCGACGGGCACGGCCGCGCGGAAGCGCTCGGCCCGGCCGTAACGGATGCCGCGAAAGGCGTGGACGCCGCCCTCGCGCGTGCCGACGAAATCGCCGGCCGGCGCGCGCACGATGCCCGCCGGGGCGGCGTTCGCAGCGCTTGCCGCCCACAGGGCCGCGCCGCTTGCGGTGACGCCGGCGATGGCGCCGCGGCGGGTCCAGCCCTCAGCGGCGGACATCGAGTCCGCCCTGGAGGTAGGCGTCGAGATCGGCCTGGCGGAAGATGCTCGCGTCGCCCGGCAGCGAGTGCTTGAGCGCGGTGAGCGCCAGGCCGGTGTGGGCGGCCGTGTCGAGGTCGCCGCCACGGCGCAGCGCGTGGAGCACGCCCGCGGCAAAGGCGTCGCCGCCGCCGATGCGGTCGACGATGCCGGCAAGCTCCATCTCCTCGGTCTGGGCGGCGCGATCGCGGGCGTCGATGCGCGCGGACAGCCGGTGGAGGTCAACATGCTCGACGTGGCGGGCGGTGGAGGCGATCATCTGGAGCTTGGGGAAGGCGGCGAAGGCGGCTTCTGCGGCCTCACGTCGACGTTCCTCGGCATTGCTCGAGAATGTGCGGTCGAGCAGCAGCGCGATGTCGAGGTGGTTGCCGAACATCAGGTCGGCATGGGAGACGAGCTCCGTCAGGATGGTGCGCGGATCGGAGTCCCAGCGCTCCCACAGCTTGGCGCGATAGTTGCCGTCGAAGGAGATGGCGACGCCGCGGGCAGCCGCGGCACGGACGGCGGCAAGGGCGCTTTGCGCCGGTACCGGGCCGAGTGCGGGGGTGATGCCCGACAGGTGGAGGCGATCGACATCGTCAAGCAGCCTGTCCCAGTCCCAGGCCTCGACCGGCGCCTCGGCGAAGGCGGAATGGGCACGGTCGTAGATGACTTCCGTGGCGCGCATGCCGGCGCCCGAGGTCACGAAGTACAACCCCATGCGGTCGCCGCCGAGCTGGATGCCGCGCGTGTCGACGCCATGCCCGCGCAGGGTGCCGATCGCGGCGCGGCCAAGGTCGTTGTCGGGCAGGCGGCTCGCAAAGGCGACGTCGTGGCCGAGGCGGGCAAGGGCGGTGGCGACATTGGCCTCCGCACCTGCGACCCACAGGTCGAGCTTGGGCGTCTGGAGCAGCAGTTCGCGTCCCGGAGGGGACATGCGGTACATGATTTCGCCAAAGGCGAGCAGGCGCTTCGTGGTCATCAGCGGGCCAACCATCCGCCGTCGACGGCGAGGATATGGCCTTGGACGTAGTCGGCAGCCCGACTGGCGAGGAACACGGCGGCGCCGCCGAGGTCGGACGCGTCGCCCCAGCGGCCGGCGGGGATTCGGTCGACGATCGACTTGTTGCGGACTTCGTCGGCCTGAAGCGCTGCGGTGTTGTTGGTGGCGATATAGCCGGGCGCGATCGCGTTCACGTTCACGCCCTTGCTCGCCCATTCGTTGGCGAGCAGCTTGGTGAGGCCGCCGATCCCCGACTTGGACGCGGTATAGCTCGGCACGCGGATGCCGCCCTGGAAGGTCAGCATCGAGGCGATGTTGATGATCTTGCCCCCACCATTGGCGATCATGTGGCGGCCGGCGGCCTGACAGAGGAAGAACACCGATTTAAGATTGGTGTCGACCACTGCGTCCCAGTCTTCTTCGGTGAAGTCCACCGCATCGGCGCGGCGGATGATGCCGGCGTTGTTTACCAGGATGTCGAGCCCGCCGAGCTTCGCCACCGTCTCGTCCGCCAAGCGCTGCACGGGTTCGATCGTGGAGAGGTCGGCGGAAACGATCTCTGCGCGGCGGCCGAGCGCGCGCGCCTTGGCGACGGTGTCCTCGGCCGGCGTGCGGCCGACGGCGGCGATATCGGCACCGGCGGCGGCGAGGGCGAGGGCGATCGCCTGGCCGATGCCGGTGTTGGCGCCGGTGACGACCGCCACCTTGCCGGAAAGATCGAAGGGACTGGTCATCTTCAACTCCTCTTCTCCGTCGCGGAGGGAGAATGGGTGGGCGCGGCGCGTGTGGGCTGGCGGGGGCGGGCCGAGCCTTGCGGCTCGGAACCCACCCCTAGCCCCCCCCTTGCGGGGAGGGGAGCAGGTGGCGTTAAGCCAGCTGGCAGATGTCCAGCACGTTCATGTCGGTATAGTCCTGGTTCTCGCCGGCCATCGCCCAGATAAAGGCATACGCCTTGGTGCCCGCGCCCATGTGGATCGACCAGGGCGGCGAGATCACGACTTCCTCGTTGGCGGCAACGATGTGGCGCATCGCTTCGCCCTCGCCCATGAAGTGCATGACGCGGTCGGTGTCGGGATTGTCGAGCTCGAAATAGCAGTAGATCTCGCTGCGGCGCTCGTGGATGTGCGGGGGCATGGTGTTCCACACGCTGCCGGGCTTGAGCACCGTCAGGCCCATCACCAGCTGCGCGCTGTCGCAGACGCCGGGGATGACAAGCTGGTAGATGGTGCGCTCGTTGGATTCCTCCAGGCTGCCGCGCTCCAGCGCCTTGGCATCGGCGATGCCGAGCTTGCGGGTCTGGAATTCCTTGTGGGCGGGGCAGGACGCCAGATAATAGCGTGCGCCCTGGCCGGCGAAGACCACTTCCTTGGCACCCATGGTGACGTAGAGGCAGTCCTTGTTGCCGAGCGTGAAGGTTTCGCCATCGACGGTGACGGTGCCTTCGGACTTGCCGATGTTGACGATCGCGAGCTCGCGGCGCTCCAGGAAGGGGTGGCCGGCGGCAGACGCGGGCTCGGTCTGGTCGGGGAGCTTCACGGGCTCGGCGCCCGGGGCCACGCCGCCGATCACGAAGCGGTCGGCATGGGTGTAGTTGAGCACGCACTCGCCTTCGCGGAACAGGCCCTGGATCAGGTAGCGGTCGCGCAGTTCGTCGTTGGAGACGCACTCCATCATGTCGGGGTGGGTGGCGTAATAGGTGCGTTCGAACATGGTGGCTCCTCTTGGGACGTCAGGCTGCGCGGTGCGCAGCGGAAAGGCGGGCGAACGAGGGGGCGCCGAGCGCGTGCAGACAGCGGTACGCTGCGGATGGGCGTGCTGCAACGGGGACGTGCCTGGCGAACGCTTCGGCGGAACGGGTCTGCCGATTGCAAGCTTGCGCGGTCGATTTCGGCACCGGCCCTCTCCTTTGCCTCTTGATGGGCATGTTCTTTGGTAAGCGGTGTCAAAAGTGGATGCAAGGCGTGACCACCTGCCGCCGACTGCCGACCGTGGCACTTCACCCGGGTAAAGTGCCATTCGTGGTCAAAAGATGGATGCGGATCGCGGAGGGATTCACATCGCAGCTGCTCTGTGCTTGGAATGTTCCCATGTTCCAGCCCGATCTCTTCGCGGTCCCAGCGCCCCAAGAGCCGGTCACCCCGGCACCGGCCCGGTCCATGGACCTGCCTGCCGTCCTAGAGCGCCTGTCCACCCTGTGCGAGCGTCCGCGCTACAGCTTCATGGTGCTGAACCTGATCGCCCAGGCAAGCGCGCAGACGGGTTCGGCCGGCCCCTTCGTGCGGGAGGGCAATCGTCGCGTGCCGGTTCGCGATTGGCTGTGCGAGGCGTTGATGCCTGTGGCGCAGCGCGATCCGCGGCGGCGCGCGATCGCCGGCAAGGTGCGTGCGGAATTGGAGGCCAGGCGTGCCTTGCCGGCCGATCCGGTCGAGGCGGAGGCGGTGATCGAGAGCCAGGTGCGCAAGCGTGTGCGACAGTCGGGCCGCACCAACGTCAGTCGGGCGGTTTCGGAGCTGGTGCGCGCTGGGCTCGTCCGGCGGCATTACGAGGGCTATCGCGTCGACCACCAGAACCGCGGCGCACAACGACAGGCAGTGTATACGGTGACGGAGGAGGCGCGGCGCGCGCTCCGGCAGGGCTGAGGAGGCGATTCCCAGGACGCGCCGGCCCGCCGGGCGAGAGCGACAAGCGCGCCGCGAGCAGATCCGCTGCGCAGGGTGCGGCATCGACGCAGGGCGGGAAGGCGTGGGGCGGCTTCCAAGATCGTGGGACGGCACCTCCTCAACGATGACGCGGATCCGTGCGTTCGCCGGGTCGATGTCCGAGCCGCCATGCGATGGTCGCACGCGTGGCTCCGGCCTGCTCGGTCAGCACGAGTTCGGCTGCAAGCAGCGCACCTTCCTGGTCCTGCGCGACCGAGGGTCGCTCGACGGGTCCGTGATGGACTGGGAGCCGAACGGCAGCGGCACCTGTGAGCGGTGGCGGTAGTGCGTACGGGCAGCCGACTTTTAGTGGCGGTTCTAAGTACGATAGCAAGAATTATGTTGAGAGGGCCAAAGGTCGCGGGGGTCGTGTGATCGGACGGGCTCCACGGCCGCGGGGTCCTAACTGGGAAATCCCGCTAAGCTCGTGCGGAGCCCAGCAGGCGATCTCCATCGAATTCGCACCGGCTTCCATCCACCAGCAGTTGAGGAACACCGCTTTGGCCCGGATGCAGCACGACGAGGTCACCGCGCTGCACCGCCTCGCTCCCGGCCTCGATGGACCGATCGGGCGAGCCGAGGCCGACCACGCGGGCAATGACGTGCTGCCCACGGGGCTGGACGGCACGAACGCGCCCAGGGAGGACCACCGCGGCGTCCACAAGGACGCGAGCGTGGAGTGGGGTCCGTTCGACCTGGAGCACGCGGGCCAGGAGGATGCCTGTGCCAGCCAGTATGTCGGCCGCCTCGACGCCGAATGCGAGGCGCCAGCTATGCGCCCGCGCGCGCAGCGCAGCTTCGTTGAAGATGCCGGGGGGACCTTTGAGATCCACGCGGTCGACACGGTGCCCGCCGGCCCGAAGCCGCGCGATCAGCCTGCGGAGTGCGTCGAAGTCGAGAAAGGCGTCGACATGGATCGCCAGTCCCTGAAGCTCCAAACCCGCCAAGCCGCTCAGCCGTCCGTAGACGGCGCAAATCGCCGCAAGCCCGATGCCGGAATGGCTGTCGGGAAGGGCTACGCGCAGCAGCGCGCTCGCTCGGGTGCCGCGCGCGAGTGCCAGAGCGGAGAGCAGCCTGCCCTCTTCTTCCAGCTCCAGTGTAAAGCGCCCAATGCCGACGTCGAGCGCCGCGGCCAGGGCCACGCCGTTCCTGGCTACTCCGGAGAAGCCGATTGCGGACGGCGCAATTCCGGCTGCGAGAGCGCGTCGCATCTCCGCGCCGGAGGAGACATCGGCATCGACTCCCTGCGATGCAAGTAAGCGCAGCACTGCAGTCCCGGGGATCGAGCGGACGCGAACGATGCGGTGAACCCCGGGGACCGCGGGAGGGGCGGCAGCCCTCACCTTGGCGGCCGAGACGACATGAACCGGCGTCCCCACCGCCGCGGCGACGGCGGTGAGGGGGACGTCCTCGACCTGGAGTACGCCCGACCGCAGTACGCATAGCACCGCGTCCTCAATGCCGCAGGCGATCGGGACGACGCTCCTGCCGCCGCATCCGCTGGGTGTGGATTGCCGCCGCCGTCTGGCAATGGCCGCGGCGCTCCGCGCGCAGGGCCACCGCTACCCGCTTGCCATGGAGCATGAGCACAATGCCGACGATCGCCAGGAGGAAGGAGACGATCGTAAGCGGCGAGCCGTCACGGTGGAAGAAGGTGCCGGCGCAAGCGGCGGCGCTCACCAGCAGGCCCGCCGCCCGCCACCGAAGGTCGCGCCCGGTCATGCCGCCCACCTGTCTGCGGCAGCGGCGCTGTCGTCGATCACGACCTTCGCGGCCCGACTGAGCGCCACCCTGACGTCGGGCGCGTCCTGCGCTGGATAGCGGTGCCAGAGCAGCAGGTCCGCCGGCACCTCCGCCTCGTCGCGGAGTGCGGTTGCGACATCGCCGACCTCGAAGGTCACGCCGATCGCCGGGTTGCGCAAGCGGGCTGCAGAAGCGCGCGCGCGGCCGACCAACGGCGGGGAAACCTCGATCCCCCGCCCCTCTATCGCAGTGAACCCAAGCGCGCGGGCGTAAAGGAGTGCGCCCAGCAGCAGCGCACCGGCGCCGCAGTCCGCATCCACGATGCGGATCGCATGACGCCCCTGCTCGCGCAGCGCCGCAAGGTGCGCCGTAACCGCAGCCCAGCGCGGATCCTGGATCGCCGAGCGGCGAACGGTCCGGCTGTGAGGCGCTGGGCTTGCCAGCCGGTGAACCGGGATCGAGCCCGGCGCGATGGAAAGAAGCTCGTGCATGGCCGCCTGCCTCATGCCGCGCGGGCGAGCGCGCGCCGTGGCGCTACCGGATCGAAGGAAACCAGCGGGACCAGCGGTGCGGATGCGATCGCGATCTCTGCGCGATAGATTTCGCGCTCCTCGCGCGCATAGTGCATGGCCGCTGCATAGGAGACGAAGCGACCTTCCAGGGTCTTGCCGCTGTCTTGCACCAGCCAGTGGCCCGCGCAGTCCTGCCCCACGTAGATGATGCGCCCCGGTTGGGCGGGCTCTGGAGAAACGTCCGACATCATGTCGATTGTACCTCGGTAGGACGGGCTCCATGGCCCGTCACCCGGCGATCTACGGAGCGCGGCATAGCGTTTCGAGATCGTTTCCGCGGTTTCGCATAGCGCTCGTATAGCGGGAGGTCACCGAGCCAGGCGCCGCTCCAGAACTGCTGGTGTCCGCGCCGCACCGGTCGGCTGTCCTCTAGACAGCCGCAACGCGGCATGGGCCTGCTTCAGCGATGCGTGGGGAGCGGCTCAGGAGCGCACGCGGGACGAGCCGCTTTGCGGGAGCGACGCCCTTTGGATCGCGCGCTCGGAGAGCAGCCGGGCTACGCCATAGCGGGAATCGCAGGCGGCGGACTCGTCCATTCCGGCGCCAGGCTCTGAAACCGGAAGCACCTCCACCGGCTTCGCGGCCGGAGGTGCCGGACGCTCGAACAACCGGGCGCCGTTCGTCAGCAGGAGGACGCCGAGACTTGCGAGCACGAAACTGAGCAGCCCAGCGGCGAACTCGGCCGCCTGTGCCGGGCCGCTCTGCGCCGCAACGAAGATGGCGCGATGCAGGAGCGTGCTTGCCCCGGCGGCCGCAAGACAGACGACGCCCACCAGGCGTGCGGCGAGGTTGGTCATGCCCTTGTCCTCTCAAGAGTCTGCGTCGCGGCTGAGCGGACTTCGTACCAAGCCGTTCCGGCCGCTGCCGCGGGTCCAGGCGTAAGCGATGCGTCCGGTAACTCCGGTACGGCAGTCGCGCTCGGGGACCATGCGTCTGCGGGGCAGGACGGCGCGGCGCGATTGTGCTGCCAGCGCGCACTGACCCGCACCGGTGTCAGCAGCCGCGGCCCGAGGAATGTCAGCGCGCCTCCCCCGCTCGCGGAAAGCACGCCGAGGCCGGCGAGCAGGCAGGGGATCAGGCCCGGGGCAGCTGGCGGATAGCTCGTGAGCGTCGCGATCGCCGCGCAGGCGAGGCCGCACAAGGCCATCCCGACAGCGCGGAGCCCGATGCTCGCTTTCCACGACCGATGCCACGTGCCCATGCCACATTCCCCGTTGTGGCGGCCCAGCTATCCCCCGGTCCGTAGCAATTCGAGATCGATTCAGAGGTTTCGCATAGCGGGCCCATAGTGCGGCGCTATCGGTCCCAGGCCTCAGCTATCGGACCGCAGCCGATAGCCGACGCCGAGTTCGTTGGCGATCACGCTGCCTACGGGGCCGGGCGCCTCCAACTTCTGGCGGAGATTGCGGATCACGATCCTCAGATATTCCACGCGCGGGTCCTCTTCGCCGCTCCAGGCGGCGGCGATGATGCGCTCGTGCGTGACGACCCTGCCGATGTGCCGGGCGAGCACCGCCAGCACGTCATGCTCCTTGCGGGTCAGATGCAGTTCCCGGCCGGCACGGCAGACGAGGCGCCGGTCGAGGTCGATGGTAATGTCGCCGCGGCGTACCAGCTTGGGCGTCACGCCGGAGCCGCCGTGGTGGCGCAGCGCGACACGCAACCGGGCAAGCAGCTCGTCGGTGTCAAAAGGCTTGGTCACATAGTCGTCGGCGCCAAGGTCCAGCGCCGCCACCTTCTCTTCCGTCGCTTCGCGTGCCGACACCACCAGGATCACGCCATTGGCCTGCTTGCGCAGCATCGGGATCAGGGTGAGGCCGTCGCGGTCGGGCAGTCCCAGGTCGAGAAGGATGGCATCGGGCTCGTGTGCGCTTGCCTGCACCAGTGCCTCTCGCCCGTTCATGGCTTCCGCCACGGCATAGCCCGCGCGCTCCAGGGTGTTGCGCAGCAGGCGGCGGATGGCGACCTCGTCGTCTACGATCAGAATTCTGGCGGCCATCAGGAGATGCTTTCCTGCGCGACGTCGCGCACGATGAGGGATGGTGGGAAGAGGATCGCAAACGCAGCGCCGCTGCCGTCTTCCCGGTTGCCCGCCTCGACCCCCAATCCCATCGCCTCGGCAAACGCCTTGACGATGGCGAGGCCGAGGCCGGTTCCTCCGGCCGCACGATCCGAGCCCTCGAGCCGACGAAAGGTCTCGAATACCTCGGTCTCGCGGCCCGGCGGCAGTCCGGGCCCATGGTCGAGCACAGCGAGCCGGAGCTGGCCGTACCGGTGCCGGCCCTCGATGACGATTTCGGTGCCGGGATCCCCATAGCGGCCGGCGTTGTCCAGCAGGTTCAGCAGGCAGTGGTGGAGCAGCTGCGGGTCGGCGCGCACCAGCGGCAGGTCGGGAGGGACGTCAAGGCGCACCGGATGGCCCTCCAGCGCTCGACGCGCGTCGTGCGCGGCGCCCGCCACGGCATCGCTCAGGTCCACCGCCTCGACGCTGAGTTTCAGCGCGCCCGCCTCCACGCGGGTCATGTCGAGGAGATTGGCCACAAAGCGGTTAAGCCGTGACGCCTCGCTCTTGATGGTGCCGATCAGTTCGGGCGTGGCGCCATGATCGAGGGCATCGGCAGCCGCGAGCACGGCCGTAAGCGGCGTGCGCAGGTCATGGCTAACCGACGACAGCAGCGCCGCGCGCAGCCGGTCGCGGGTGCGGACCGCATCCACGTCGCGGATCTCCGCCTGAAGGCGCAGGCGCTCGATCACGAGCGCGGCCTGGTTCACGAGGCTGGTGAGGAGCGGCAGCTGATCGGCGCGGACGGGCTCGCTCCCGTTCTCCCGCGCAAGGCCCAATACCGCGAGCGTGCCGGCGCCGGACTTCAGCGGCTGGAACAGCCATTCGGATGCGGCGAGCGTCCCCGACCCCTTCCCTGCGGCTCCGCCCGTGTCGAACGCCCAGTTGGCGGCAGCCAGGTCCATGGTGTCGAGGCGATAGTCGGGATCGGTCGCGGCAAGCACGCCCAGGCCTCCGCCGGAGGATGGCGCCAGCAACACGGCCTGAACGTCGAACAGGCGTCCGACATCGTTGCAGATCACCCGCGCCGCCTCTGCCGCTTCGCTGACGCCACTCAGCTGATGGAGGAAGCCGGCGAGCGTGGCGTTGGTGCGTGCGCTTGCCGCTGCGATATCCGCCTGCGCGCGCACGCGTGCGGTCAACTGGCTGGTCGCCACAGCGACGCCGAGCAGGACGAAGACGGAGACGATGTTCTCCGGATTGTTGACGGTGAGCGTGCCGGTCGGCGGCAGGAAGAAGAAATTGTAGCACAGGCTCGACGCCAGCCCCGCAAACAGGCCGGTGCGCAGGCCATAGAGGCTTGCGGCAGCCATGACGGGAAGCAGGTAGAGCAGCGCGACATTGCCGAGGTTCAGGACGTGGAACAGCGTGCTCGCCAGCGCGGTCACCGCCGCCACACCCAGCAGCGTCAGGCCATAGCCGACGGGCGATCCCCAGCCGCGACCGCGCGTGCGACCCGCCTGCGTGGCCTCGCTTCCCCCCGGCCCCGGCACTTCTTCGACCGGGAGCACGTGCACCGTCACGCCCGGCGTGCCGCGCACCAGCCGGTCGACGACCGAGCCGTAGCGAAGCTCGAACCAGCGCGACCGTTTCGACTTGCCGACCACCAGCTGGGTGGCACGGGCGTCCGCCACGAAAGCCTGGATGCCTTCGAGCGCCGACGATGCCGGCACGGTGGCGATCGCGCCGCCGAGTTGGGTCGCGAGCGACATGGTCGCGGCGATCCGCGCGTGCTGGGCGTCGGTGAACTGGCCCGTGCGCGGGGTTTCGATGAACAGCGCCGTCCAGGGCGCCTTGAGGGCGTCGGAAAGCCGCTTGGCGGCGCGGACCAAGCCATCCGCCCCAGGCAGCTCGCTCACCGCGACGACGATCCGTTCGCTGCCCGCCCAGGTGCCACCGACGCCGATCGCGCGGACATGCTCCAACATCTGGGCGTCGACGGCTTGGGCCGCGCGCCGTAGCGCCAGTTCCCGAAGGGCCGAAAGGTTGGACTTGGAGAAAAAGTGGTTGAGCGCACGGGTCGCTTCGTGCGGGAGGTAGACCTTGCCGGCCTTCAGCCGCTCGATGAGTTCGTCGGGCGGGATGTCGACGACTTCGACCTCCGCCATCTCCAGGATACGATCCGGCACCGTCTCGCGCACGCGGACGCGGGTGAAGGACGCAACGACGTCGTTCAGGCTCTCCACGTGCTGGATGTTGATGGTGGAGTAGACGTCGATCCCGGCCGCCAGCAGCTCCTCGACATCCTGAAAGCGTTTGGGGTGCCGGCTGCCCGGCGCATTGGTGTGGGCGAGCTCGTCGACCAGCGCGAGCCGGGGCGCCCGGGCGAGTACCGCGTCCAGATCCATCTCGTGCAGCGTGCGCCCCTCGTAGGGGACGTCTCGCCGGGGGAGCACCTCATGCCCGCGGACGAGCGCTTCGGTCTCTGCGCGACCGTGGGTTTCGACCACTGCGACCACCACGTCGACGCCGTCGCGGCGCCGTGCCGCGCCCTCCGACAACATCTCGTACGTCTTGCCGACGCCGGGGGCGGCGCCAAGGAAGATCTTCAGACGGCCACGGCCCTCCTGCGCCGCCTGGCGCAGAAGGGCGTCCGGATCCGGTCGGTCGTCGCCGGATAGCGGCATCAGCGCGGAAGGGCTTCCAGCGCGCGGTTGATCGCCAGGACGTTCACGTGTGGAGCGCCGAGCACCGCGCCGCCTTCCGTGCGTTGGTTGACGAGCGCGCGGACGCGCTCGATCGGAAGTCCCCGTGCCGCCGCAATCCGCGGCGCCTGGGCCAGGGCCGCTTCGGGCGAGAGATCGGGATCCAGTCCGGAGCCGCTGGCGGTCACCAGGTCCGCCGGAAGCGGGCCGGTGATGCCCTCCGCCTGCCGCTTGGCGACATCGGGCTTTACCCGGTCGGTGAGTGCCTGGGCGGCGGGGCCGAGGTTGGAGCCGGACGACGCCAGGCCGTCATAGCCCTGGCCGGCGGCCGAGGGGCGCGTCTGGAAATAGCGGTCTGAGGTGAAGGCCTGGCCCACCACGGCCGAGCCGATCACGCGTCCGCTGGCGTCGCGCACCAGGCTGCCGTTCGCCTGGAAGGGAAAAAGTGCCTGGCCGATACCCGTCATGGCCAGAGGATAGAGGATCCCGAGCAGGATCGCGAACAGGATCGTGAGAACGATCGCAGGCCGCAGCGAAGTGGAAAGGTCGTTGCCCATGAGAGATGCTCCTCAGGCGAGGCCCAGGCCGTTGACGGCCAGGTCGATGATCTTGATGCCGACGAAGGGGGCGACGAGCCCGCCCAGGCCGTAGACGGCGAGATTGCGCGCGAGGAGGGGCCCGGCGGCCATCGGCCGGTACGCCACGCCCTTGAGCGCCAGCGGCACCAGCAGCGGGATGATGATCGCGTTGAAGATGATCGCCGACAGGATCGCGCTTTCCGGCGTGGCGAGCCCCATGACGTTGAGGACGCCGAGCCCCGGATAGAGCGCCACGAACATTGCCGGGATGATCGCGAAATATTTGGCCACGTCGTTCGCGACCGAGAAGGTCGTGAGCGCGCCGCGCGTCATCAGCAGCTGCTTGCCGAGGCCGACCACCTCGATCAGCTTGGTCGGGTCGCTGTCGAGGTCCACCATGTTGCCGGCCTCGCGTGCGGCCTGGGTGCCGGTGTTCATGGCGACGCCGACGTCGGCCTGGGCGAGCGCGGGCGCGTCGTTGGTGCCGTCGCCGCACATCGCGACCAGCCGTCCGCCCTGCTGCTCCTTGCGGATGAGCGCGAGCTTGTCCTCCGGCGTTGCCTGGGCGAGGAAGTCGTCCACCCCGGCTTCGGCTGCGATCGCTGCCGCGGTCAGGGGATTGTCGCCGGTGATCATCACCGTGCGGATACCCATCGCGCGCAGTTCGCCGAAGCGCTCCCGGATGCCGGCCTTCACCACGTCCTTCAGGAAGATGGCGCCCAGCAGCCGCCCGTTCTTGGCGACTGCGAGCGGCGTGCCGCCCGCGCGGGCGATCTCGTCCGTCACGCGCCGCAGCTCGGTGGCAGCGGCCGTCTCGCCGACGCCCGGATTGGCCCGGAGCACCGAGTCCACCGCACCCTTTTGGATCAGCGCGTCGCCGGTTCGTACGCCCGAGATACGGGTCTGGGCGGTGAAGGGGATCACCTCCGCGCCCGCCGGCAGCGCGGCGGTGTGGACGCCGAACTTGTCGCGAGCCAGCACCACGATCGAGCGACCCTCGGGGGTCTCGTCCGCAAGGCTCGCGAGCAGCGCCGCCTCGGCGAGTTCGGCATCGCTTGCCCCGCCGACGGGGCGGAACTCGCTCGCCTGCCGGTCGCCGATGGTGATGGTGCCGGTCTTGTCGAGCAGCAGCACGTCGACGTCGCCGGCGGCCTCCACCGCGCGGCCCGACTTGGCGAGCACGTTGAAGCGAACCAACCGGTCCATACCCGCGATGCCGATCGCCGACAGGAGTGCGGCGATGGTGGTCGGGATCAGAGTGATCAGCAGGGCCGACAGGATCGCCACGGGGATGCTGCCGCCGGCATAGCTGGCAAAACCCGGAATGGTGCCGACCGCGATCAGGAAGATGATCGTCAGGCCGACGAGCAGCAGGGTGAGGGCGATCTCGTTCGGGGTCTTCTGCCGCTCGGCGCCCTCGACCAGCGCAATCATCCGGTCGAGGAAGCCCTGGCCGGGGTCGACCGTGACGCGCACGGTGACCTGGTCCGAAATCACGCGAGTACCTGCCGTCACTGCCGAGCGGTCGCCGCCTGCTTCTCGGATCACGGGCGCGCTTTCGCCCGTGATCGCCGCTTCGTTGACCGAGGCGACGCCCTCGACCACCTCGCCATCGGCCGGGATCAGGTCGTTGGTCTCGACCAGCACCAGGTCGCCGGCGCGAAGCTGGCTGGCGGGGACCTGTTCGGTGCGCCCGTTTTTGAGCCGCTTGGCGGTGAGTTCCGCCTTGGTGGCGCGCAGCGAGGCCGCCTGAGCCTTGCCGCGCCCTTCGGCCAGCGCCTCGGCAAAGGTGCCGAACAGGACGGTCAGCCACAGCCATACGACGAGCTGGAGCTTGAAGCCGGTGGTGAGATCGTCCTGCCCAACGACGAGCAGGACCGTCATCAGCGCCGCGACCGCGGCGGTGACGAACATGACGGGATTGCGGATCAGCTCTCTGGGATTGAGCTTCACGAACGAAGCCTGGATCGCGGGCACGACGAGGTCGGCCGTGAACAGGCTCTTGGTCTGGCTTTTCTGGGCCATGGTGGCGCCCTCGATCAGAACAGTTGGCCGCGGATCATCGCGAGATGATCGGCGATGGGACCGAGCGCGAGGCTCGGCAGGAAGGTGAGGCCGCCGACGATCAGCACGATGCCGACGAGCAGGCCGACCCACAGGCCGCCGGTGGTCGGGAAGGAGCCCGCGCTCTCCGGCGTGTGCTTCTTGGCAGCGAGGCTTCCGGCGATCGCCAGCATCGGCACGATGATGAAGAAGCGTCCCACCCACATCGCAACGCCCAGCAGCCCGTTGTACCAGGGCGTGTTCGCCGTCAGGCCGGCAAAGGCCGAGCCGTTGTTCGCCACCGCGCTGGTGAAGGCGTAGAGGATTTCGCTGAACCCGTGCGGCCCCTTGTTGAGCGGCCCGGCAAGACCCTGTTCCAGGACGCTCGACAAGGCGGTCAGACCCAGGATCATCAGCGGCAGGACGGCGATCGCAAGCACCGCGAGCTTCACCTCGCGCGCCTCGATCTTCTTGCCGACATATTCGGGCGTGCGGCCCACCATCAGCCCCGCGACGAACACCGCGAGGATGGCGAACAGCAGGAAACCGTAGATGCCGGCGCCCACGCCCCCGATCACGACCTCGCCCAGCTGCATGTTGAACAGTGGGATCATGCCGCCCAGTGCGGTGAAGCTGTCATGCATCGCATTGACCGCGCCGCACGAGGCCGCGGTGGTGACGACCGCGAACAGCGCCGACGCGGCGATGCCGAAGCGTGCCTCCTTGCCCTCCATGTTGCCGCCGGCGACCCCGAGTTGGTGAAGCACCGGATTGCCCGCCGCTTCCTGCCAGTAGGCGACGGTCACGCCCGCCAGGAACAGGATCATCATCGCGGCCAGAATGGCCCAGCCCTGACGGGTGTTGCCGACGGCCTTGCCGAAGCACCACGTCAGGCCCACGCCGATCGCGAAGATCGACAGCATCTGGACCAGGTTGGTGAGCGCGGTCGGATTCTCGAACGGATGCGCGGAGTTGGCGTTGAAGAAGCCGCCACCATTGGTGCCCAGCATCTTGATCGCTTCCTGGCTGGCGACCGGGCCGAGCAGGATCGACTGGCGCGCGCCTTCCAGCGTGTCGATGCCGATGACGCCGGCGAGCGTCTGCGGCACGCCACTCGCGATGTAGAACAGCGCGAGCACGACGCAGAGCGGCAGCAGCAGGTAGAGCGTCACGCGGGTGCAATCGGCCCAGAAATTGCCGATTGCCTTTGCCTCTCGCCGCGCGAAGCCGCGAAACAGGGCGAACGCGAGCGCGATGCCGGTCGCCGACGACAGGAAATTGTGGATCGTCAGCCCCAGCATCTGGCTGAGGTTCGACATGGTCGACTCCCCGCCATAGCTTTGCCAGTTGGTGTTGGTCGTGAAGCTGATCGCCGTGTTGAAGGCGAGGTGCGGAGAGAGCCCCGCCAGCCCCTGCGGGTTGCCGGGCAGCGTGCCCTGCAGGCGCAGCACCGCATAGGTGAAGGCCATCAGCACGAAGTTGAACACCAGCATGTGCAGCGCGTAGCGGCGCCAGCCCTGCTCCTGCGTGGGGTCGATGCCGGCAAGCTTGTAGAAGCCGCGCTCGACGGGACCGAGCACGAGGTGCAGCGGGGTGCGGCGACCTTCGTACAACGCGAACAGCCACATGCCGATCGGCTTGGTGAGCGCCAGCAGGATGCCGACGAAGCCGAGGATCAGGATCCATCCCTGGATGGTCATGGTTCCGCCTCCTTCTAGAAGCGTTCGGGGCGGATCAGCACCGCCACCAGATAGACGAGAAGGGCAACCGCGGTCAGCGCCGCGAGCCAGAGGTCGAGCGTCATGGCGTCACCTCACGCATGGTCGCACAGGCGGGCATAGGCCAGCGTCGCCGCCAGCAGCCCGACCATGACGAGGATCCAGAGCAGGTCCTGCATCGGTTCGTCTCCTTCAGAAGGCCGCGGTCAAGGAGACCAGCACCGTGCCGCCGGCGATGTTGCCGGTGCCATCCTGGCCCTTGCTGAAGCTCGGCCGCAGATAGCCGGCCTCGCGGCTCGAAATGTCGGTATCGATGTACGAGACGTTGAAGGTCAGATTGCGCCAGGTCGCATCGGCGCCCAGCGACCAGTCCCAATATTCGCCGGTCGGGGCGACCGCAGTCGCGTTGGGGCCCAGCCCGTCCTGCCCCCAGCTGTGGCCGATGTGCGCCTTTGCGGTCACCGGAGTGCCAGCAAGGGCGACCGCCGCGTCACCCCAGAGGTAGAGATTGTCGTCTTTCGCGCCCGGATGATCGTAGAGCCCGGCTGCGGCGGCCGCGCCGTCGTCATACCATTTGCCGATCGCCTGCTGCTTGGGCGCATAGGCGACGCCCGCCGTCAGGGTCGCAGGACCGGTGGTGCCGGTCAGCTTGACATAGGGTTCGGCGAAATCGGTCTCGTCGGCACCGCCCGGATACAGGTACCAGGTGAGCCCTACGTCCAGCGTTGCGCTGTCGGAAAGCTGCGCCTTGTAGCCGCCGATCAGGTCGAGCTCCATGTTGGCGCCGCCGAAGGTGCCCCAGCCGGCGAGGTTCGAACCCCAAAGACCGATGTAGAGGCCGCTGTCGTGGGCCACGGTGATCCCTCCCTGGACGGCCAGCTCGCGATCCGTCTGGGAGACGCCGCGGAACAGATAGTCGGAGGCGATCGCCGCCGAGCCGCTGACGCTGACGGGCGGCGACGTTTCGGGCGCTTCCGTGCCCCCGGCCGACTGGGCCTGAGCAGCGCACGGCAGCGTAAGAAGGGCCATGACGGCGACCCGGCGGAAATAGTTCATGCATGCCCCCAAGGGTGTGGCGACCGCCGACAGCCGGGGCGCCAAGGCCGTGGGGATTAGGTCCGCGCCGCGTAGGAATTCGAGATCGATTCCCCGCTTTCGCATAGTGCGCGCATATAGCTGCGCGCGATGGGCAGGCAGCGCCGGAGGGGTTCAGCGCCGGTTGGCGAGCACCTCATCGATCGGAGCGGTGACATCCCACCGCTCGGGATCCTTCGAGCGGCGTTCATTGGGAAAGGTCACCAGCACCCGCGCGTCGCCATAGCCCATGCTTTCGAGCGGCGCGCCGAGCAGGCGGGCAAGTGCGGCGCGGGCCTTTTCGCGCGCCTGGGCCATCCGCTCCGGCGAGCGGGCCTCGGCTCCGGCCTTGCTCTGGGCGGCTTGGGAGGTGCGGCGGGCGAGGTTCTCGCCGGCGGCGCGGGTGACGAACACGCCCTGGGTCCGCACCATGGTGCGCTGCGACTCATCGACATTGGGCTTGGCGACGGTGACGTCGGGTGCGTCCACGATCAGCGTGCGGCTCGCCTCGGACCACTGGATGTCGCCGGCGCCGATCCGCGAGACATCCACGAAATAGTCGACGGAGAAAGGCACCTTGATGACCTGGTTCGACTTCAGCACGCCATAGCCCCGCACGTCGGTGGCGGTGCTCTGGAGCGTGCCCGAGAGTTCGGCGACCTTGAGGCTAGAGGCGCCGGACAGGCGTGCGGTTATGAGACGGGTGACGGCGGTGCCGTCCTCCTCCTGCGTCACGACATAATCCTCGGTGTAGCGCTGGTAGACCAGCACTGCACCGAGCGTCACCGCCGCGCCGATCAGCAGCGCCACCAGCGTGCGCACTATGCCCGGCCTCAGCTGCGTCGCCATTCGCCTGCCTCCACCGCAAGGCCGCGACCCTCAAGGTCGATCAGATGCGCTAGCACCGAGCGTTCCGCCGCCGGCAGCAGCTTCGTATCGAGCCCGACATACATGCGTGCGACCATCGCCGGCACTGCGCCGATGCCCTCGCCCAGCAGGCGAAGGATCTGCCCCTCGCGCGCCTTGCGATGACCGAGCAGGCCGCGGACGAAGCGTTGCGGGTTCTCTACCGCCTCGCCGTGACCAGGATAATAGATGCGGTCCGAGCGCCCCATCAGCTTCTCGAGACTTGCCATGTACGCGGCCATGTCGCCGTCCGGCGGCGAGACGATGGTCGTCGACCAGCCCATGACATGGTCGCCACTGAACAAGGCGCCGCTTTCCGGGAGCGCGAAGGCGAGATGGTTGGAGGTGTGGCCGGGCGTCTCGACCGCCACGAGCGACCAGCCATTGCCGGAGACCCTCTCGCCGTCGACGAGCACCCGATCGGGCGCATAGGCGGTGTCGAAAGCGGCGTCTGCGCGCGGACCGGCGTCGTCCATCGTCAGCGGCGCGCAGCCGATGATCGGAGCCCCGGTTCGTTCCGCAAGCGGCCGCGCCCCAGGGCTGTGGTCACGATGGGTGTGGGTGCACAGGATCGCGACGAGCCGTCGCGCACCTACAGCGGCAAGCAGGGCATCCAGGTGAGACGGATCGACCGGACCGGGATCGATCACGGCAGCGTCGTCCCCACCGCCCACCGCATAGCTTTGGGTGCCCGTGTGGGTGTAGGGAGAGGCGTTGGGGGCCAGGACGCGCAGCACCAACGGCTCCAGCGCGATCGGAACACCGGTCGGGGGATGCGTCATGCTCCCGACATGGCCGCTCGAACCCCGCGGCACAAGGTTTGCGCAGATTTCAGCCGGGTCGCCTCTCGGGTTCAGACATCGATCCGTTTCCGAGCCATCTCCGATAGCGGCAGCATTTGCCTGCACCTAAGCTCGCGCTCCGTTCTTCGTCCGGGAGCCACGATGGTCTTTGCTAGTCCACCCGGGCGTTCCGACAACCTCTCCCTCGGCGAGGATGCCGTTCTCTCGGCAGCCTCGTCACTGCGGCGCGATGGCTTTGCCGTGGTGCCGAACATGTTCGGCCGCGACGAGGTGCGCGAGGTGGAGCGCCTGCTCGACTGGGCGCTCGTGCGGGCAGCCCGGTCGCCGGCCGCGCAGCCGTTCCTGGTACGCTATCCTCGAGAAGGCGGCGGGCACCACGAGGAAGGCTCCGGCCGGGCGCTCGACGGGTGGGACCAGCTGGAACTGAACTACGCCGCCACCCTCGTGCCTGCCCTGCTGGAGACCGCGGTGTTTCGAGGCTGCACGGCGCTGGCGCGCAGGCTTGCGGGACCGGTCTCGCGATCGTTCGACCACGTGATCTACAAGGGCGCGCGCAATCGGACCGCGACGCCTTGGCACCAGGACGCCGCCTTTGCGCTCTGGCGCGGATCACGGCCCCGACAGCTGCATTTCTGGATCCCCCTGCAAGACGTGACGCTGGAAAGCGGCTGCATGACCTTTCTCGCCGGGAGTCATCTGGGGCCACTGGTTCGCCACCGCAGGGTGCTGCGCCCCTCGGGCCGGCCAGGTCAGGAGGCCAAACCCTCGATCGCCGGCAGCATCTCCTGTCCACTGGCGCTCGGGGGCATCACGCTCCACACTCCCACGACGCTGCATCGCGCCGGATGCAACGCCAGCACGATGCCACGCAAGGCATGGATCATCCAATATGGCCCGCTGGGCGGCATCCGGCTGGCCGCGAAGCGGCTCGCTGGCGCATTGCCGCACCCGCTCGCGCCGGAGGGTCCGAACTTCGAACGGGAGGCGGACGACGCGCGCTCCAGGTAGAACTAGCACTGCGCGGCATATCCGAAGCCGGCGCACCCAGACCCGAGGGCTCCTCGGCGGAGCCGTCATTGAAGCTGCCAGGCGGTCAACGCGGTGGAGGTTGCAGCCCTTTTCGCCACCTTCACCCCTGATCAGCGTACCGTCACCGAGCGCCGTTGTGCCATGCCGCTGCTCAAGACCCATACGGGGCGGATCCTGAATTGTTGGACGACCAAGGAACCCGCGCCAGCCGACGGGGACGGATCGGGGGCGGACCACGTCGTGCGATCGGTGATAAAGGCCCACCCAGCGAGGAAGTACCTATCTCCTCCCTCGGATGGGCGGCGTCTCGTCCTCCCGGATCAATCCACCTCGGGGTGCGCGATCTGGTGCTCGATTTCAGCGATGCTCTGGTCGATCTCGGCAAGCGCTTCCTTGCGATCCTCGGCGGGGAGGTTGGGGTTGGTGGCAAGGGTCGCGCGGGTGCCGCGCAGTCCGGCGAGCGCGCTGCTGAGCGCGTTACGCTGGATCGCGGCGGCATCAATATTGGCGGCGGCCTGAGCGGAAGCGGCAGCGGCGGTGGCTTGGGCACCGCTCGCAGTCGCGGCCTGCACGGTCGCGTTGATACGGTCGTTACAGACCACCATCACGGTGCGGTCACCCTGGCGGCGATTGATGACATAGGCGCCGGGCTGCCCCTCGTTGCCGCAGTTACTCTCGAACACCGGCTCGCCCCCGGCGCCGCGGTGGGCCGTAACCACCACCGGGGGCGTGGGCGGCACGGGTGGCACCGGCGCCGCCACGGGGGCGACGCCCGGGGCGGGTGCGGCGGGTGCAGCGGGAGGCAGCGGGGCTCCGGGTGCAGTCGGCGGGCTCGGTGGCATGGGGACCGAAGCTTGGAGAAGCTGCGGCGTGGGAAGCTCGATACGGGTGATGTCGATCCCGGTGGTATGGCTCACGCGGGTGCGCAGCGTCTCTGCGGCGTGGGTGCCGGAGGCGGTGAGACCGAGCGCGCCCATCGCGATCCCGGCGATCCCGACGGAGCCTGCGACGCGGCGGAACGGCGAAACGCTGCGGTGCTTGGACAACATCTTCAGTCTCCCCTTGATCTCGTTCACGGTGTGGAGGTGGCAGGCAGCCGAAACGGCGCCGCCGTGCGCCGACTTCACGATCGCGCGACCATAGGCATGGCGAACGCCCGGGCGCGCGCGGGCGAGGACCATCGCATCGCAGGCCATCTCCTGGTCGGCGCGAAAGGCGCGAAAGGCGCGCCAGGCGATCGGGTCGAACCAGTGGCAGGCGAGCACCGCGAGCGCGATCCAGTTGGCGAGCAGGTCGCCGCGGGCGTGATGGCCAAGCTCGTGCGCGAGTGCGAGCGTGCGCTCCTGGTCGTCGTAGCGTTCGGCAAAGTCGCGCGGAAAGGCGACGTAGCGGCGCCAAACCCCGAAGGCGAGCGGGCCCGAGGCAGCGTCCGTCTCGAACACTCGCACCCTCCCCTGTGCCACGTCATAGCCGCGCCCGGACGCGAGCACGCGTCGGCAGAACTGGGCATGGCGCACCACGTGCCAGCAGAAGAAGAACGCAGCACCGGCGAACCAGAACAGCACGGCCAGGCCCGGCACATCGGCCATCCCCCATCCCTGCGGCACCGCCGGGATCGCCGCCACCGGCTGCATCAGCATCAGGGCTCCCGGCGGGATCGGCGCGCCGATGGGACTGGTCTCCACCAGCCGCAATGGCGACGGGAGCGGCGGCAGGGCCATGCGAATCGCGGGCAACAGCCACAGCGCATATGCGACACTGGGGCCGAAAGCGCGGCGCGTCGGCGCGCGCAGCACCAGCACCAGCAGCATCAGCAACGTCGACGCGATCAGCGTCTCTACCGCCCATCCAATCATTGCTTGAGCTCCTTAAGTAAGGACTCGATCTCCTCGATCTCGCGGTTGCTGAGCTGGTCGCGACGCGCGAGGTGCGCCACCAGGGGCGTAAGGCTGCCGCCGAACAGACGGTCGATCAGCCGCTGCGACTCACCCACGACATAGTCCTCGCGGGCGACGAGCGGTCGGTAGCGATAGCGGCGACCGTCCTCTTCATGCGCGACGGCTTCCTTGGCGAGCAGGCGACCAAGAAGCGTCTTGACCGTGTTGGCGCTCCAGGCGCGGTCTTCCGGCACCCGTTCGACCACCTCCTGCGCGGTGAGCGGGCTTTCGTCCCACAGCACCTCCATCACGACATGTTCGGCATCACTGATTCGTTCGGGCATTCCGCGACTCCTGACTACGCATGTAGTCCACCCATTTACATCTGTAGTCAATAGGTGTCGGATCGCTCCGGCGGACCGTGCGTTGAAGAGGCACTGACGGAAACGAGCCGCTCTCCGCGGCGTCGGTTTTCCTTACAGGAGCGCCTGCTCCTCGCGCGCCGTTAACCAGCACCCACCGCGGATCCGCGTGGGTCTGGCCTTCTGGCACGTCCCCTGCATATTCTTGGTCGTACCGCGCGATTGCGCGCTTCAACGGGCGAGCCGGCGCACTCCACTGGCGTCGGTTCGCCCACCCGGTACCCATGCCGCATGATCAAAGAACCGCCCCGGCGACTGTGCCGCGTTCGGCTTTCGGTGCTCGCAGGCGGTGCGGGTGCATTTGCAACACCGCAGAGAGCGGGTGGAATGCCCCGCGCTGACACCGGCAAACGTGGATCGAACGGCGTCATCACGCCGGAATACAATGTGCGCCCGGCGCCGACAGGCGCCACGCCAGCGGCAGGCCTGCGATTGCGCAAGCGGCCGAGCGCGGGTGGCCGCGACGTCCGCTCCCGCCTGGAAGCGGACGTCGAATGAGTCAGGCAGCAGTCGGCTGTTCGCCGCCGAACATCTGGGCGAGCTCACCGCTCTCGTACATTTCCATCATGATGTCCGAGCCGCCGACGAACTCGCCATGGACGTAGAGCTGGGGAATGGTGGGCCAGTCCGAATAGGCCTTGATGCCCTGGCGGATGCCCTGATCCTGCAACACGTCGACGCTCTCGAACTCGACGCCGAGATGGTTGAGGATGGCGACCGCCCGGCTGGAGAAACCGCACTGCGGGAACAGCGGACTGCCCTTCATGAACAGCACCACCTCGTTGCCCTTTACGAGCTGATCGATGCGGGCATTGGTGTCTTCGCTCATTTCTTCACTCCTGTACGGGCACGGCCGTGGTCAATTGCAGGGCGTGCAGCACGCCCCCCATGCGACCACCAAGCGCGGCATAGACGGCCTGATGCTGGCGCACGCGCGGCATTCCGCGAAAGCTCTCAGACACGACCCGCGCGGCATAATGGTCGCCGTCGCCGGCAAGATCGGTGATTTCGACCACCGCATCGGGAATGCCGGCGCGGATCAGCGTTTCGATGTCAGCCGCAGCCATCGCCATGGATCAGCGTGCCTCGATCAACTGGCGGCGCGCCTCGACGGTCAGTTCGTCGAGCGCCTTGCGCACGGTCGCCTCGTCGGTCGCCACACCAGCGGCGGTCAGGTCGCCGACCAGCTTGCGGATCACGTCGCCATCGCCAGCTTCCTCGAAGTCGGCCTGCACGACGGCCTTGGCATAGGCGTCGGTCTCTTCGGGCGTCAGCTTCATCTTCGCGGCCGCCCACTGGCCCAGCAGGCGATTGCGACGCGCGGTCACGCGGAAGGCCATTTCCTCGTCACGTGCGAACTTGGTTTCGAACGCGCGCTCGCGGTCGTCGAAGGTAGTCATGCTGGTCCCCTAATCTACTGCTTCGCAGATAGGATGCAGGCCGCGGCAAGGCAACGGGCGAGGCTTTGCGGTCAGGGTGTGCGGTGACTTTCGCGCGCCTTGTCACCCCACCTCTTCCAACACGCGGGGAATGCGCGATGAGGTCCGGTTCCCCGGTGCCGCGCAGGGTCGGGAAGCCAGGGTTCAGCAGAGCACGACGGTAGGTTGCGGAACCCTGCCTCCTGGCTTCGCGAGAGCAAGAGGCGACCCTCGTGGGACCGCTTCCGGCCGGACGCTAAGCCGCAGCAGCCCGCCCTGGTGCGTTGCCCGCGGTGGCGCTGAGCCACGGACGGGCCTGCGCCACACTGCCTTCGTACCCCGCGATCGCTTCGTCCCGCGCCAGCGTGATGCCGATTTCGTCCAGGCCCTGCATCAGGCAAGCCCGGCGGAACGGGTCCATCTCGAACGCGAAGCGATCCTGGAATGGCGTTGTGACGGTCATCGTTTCCAGATCGACGGTGACGGGACTGTCGCGCGCGACCTCCACCAACCGGTCGACCGCCTCTTGCGGCAAGACCACGGCGACGATACCGTTCTTGAAAGCGTTACCCGAGAAGATGTCGGAAAAGCTCGGCGCAATCACCGCCTTCACGCCCATGTCGCCCAGCGCCCAGGCCGCGTGCTCGCGGCTGGAGCCGCAGCCGAAGTTCTCGCCCGCGATCAACAGCGGCGCGCCTGCGTAGCGGGGATCATCGAAGAGATTGCCGGCTTCGGCGCGGACGGATTCGAACGCGCCCTGCCCCAGCCCCTCGCGCGTGGTGGTCTTCAGCCAGCGTGCGGGAATGATGATGTCGGTGTCGATGTTCTTCGCGCCCCAGGGATAGGCGCGCCCTTCGACGCGAGTAACGGGTTCCATGATCAGCCTTATCGGGGTCGCGCGGATCAGCGCGTGGCGGCGTTGCCCGAAGGGGCCGCGCGCTTGGACGGCGAACGCTCGGCGCTCGCGGCATAGGCAGCGGCAAGGCCGCTCAGGATCGCGCCAGCCACCAGCGCCAACAATGCTCGCTTCATCCCTTATTTCCCCATCAAGCTTCGTACATCGGTCAGGCGACCCGTCACCGCCGCCGCCGCCGCCATTACCGGCGACACCAGATGCGTACGCGCGCCGGGCCCCTGTCGCCCCACAAAATTGCGGTTGGACGTGGAGGCACAACGCTCACCGGCGGGTACCCGATCCGGATTCATGCCCAAGCACATCGAACAACCCGGCTCGCGCCATTCGAACCCGGCATCGGTAAACACGCGGTCGAGCCCCTCGGCCTCTGCCTGACGCTTGACCAAACCCGAGCCGGGAACAACCAGCGCCTGGCGCACGCCAGCGGCGATGCGGCGGCCGCGCAGCACTTCGGCGGCGGCGCGCAGATCCTCGATGCGGCTGTTGGTGCAGCTGCCGATGAAGATGTTCTCGACCGCGATGTCCTCCATCCGCGTGCCGGGCTCCAGACCCATATAGTCGAGCGACTTGCGCGCGGCGGTGCGCTTGGCCGGATCGGCGAAGCTGTCGGGATCGGGCACGGCACCGGTGATCGAGACCACGTCCTCCGGGCTGGTGCCCCAGGTGAGCGAGGGCGAGATGTCGGCCGCGTCGATGGTGATGATCGCGTCGTACTGGGCGCCCCGGTCGGTCGCGAGACTGCGCCAATAGGCGACGGCCTGGTCCCACGCGGCGCCCTTCGGCGCCATCGGGCGGCCCTGGAGATAGGCGAAGGTCCTGTCGTCGGGCGCGATGAGCCCGGATCGCGCACCCGCCTCAATCGACATGTTGGCCACGGTCAGCCGGCCCTCGATCGACATGTCGCGGATGACGCTGCCGGTATATTCGAGCACATAGCCGGTGCCGCCCGCAGCGCCCAGCCGGCCGACGATAGCGAGCGCGACATCCTTGGGCGTCACGCCGAAGCCGAGCGCCCCCTCGATGCGCACTTCCATCGTCTTCGACTGCTTGAGCAGCAGCGTCTGGGTGGCGAGCACATGTTCGACCTCGCTGGTGCCGATGCCGAACGCGAGTGCGCCGAGCGCCCCGTGCGCCGAGGTGTGGCTGTCGCCGCAGACCAGCGTCGTGCCGGGCAAGGTGAAGCCCTGCTCCGGGCCCACGACATGGACTATGCCCTGTTCGGCGGCGACCGCGTCGATGTAGCGGATGCCGAACTCAGGCGCGTTGCGCTCCAGAGCCGCGAGTTGGCTCGCACCGGCGGGGTCGGCGATCGGCAGGCGGTTGCCTTCGGCGTCCACGCGCGGCGTGGTCGGGAGATTGTGGTCCGGCACCGCGAGCGTGAGGTCGGGGCGGCGCACCGGGCGGCCGGCGGCGCGCAGGCCGGCGAACGCCTGCGGGCTGGTCACCTCATGGACGAGGTGCCGGTCGATGTAGACGAGGCAGGTGCCGTCGTCACGGCGTTCCACGACGTGATCGGCCCAGATCTTTTCGTACAGGGTGAGAGGACGGCTAGCCATGGCGCGCGAGTAACAGTTTCTTACGCGGACGCAAGGGTTTCGGCAAGGATCGTGCCCAAACGGCTAGGCTCGTAAAGTTGCCGTGGCCCGCACAGACACGGTCCGCAGTGCGAGACCATCGCCGTGGTTCTGCTTGGCCGTGGATCCCTGCCTTTACGCGGGATGCGGGACTAGGCTTCGTAGGCCGCGGTGGTCTTTGCGCGCACTTCCTCTGCCGACACGCCGGGGGCGCATTCGACCAGCCGGAAGGGGGTCTGGTGATCGGGGCGCTGGAAGACGGCCAAGTCGGTGATGATCATGTCGACCACGTTCTTGCCGGTAAGCGGCAGGGTACAGGCCGGGATGAACTTGGGGTCGCCGTTCTTGGAGGTGTGCTCCATCACGACGATGATCTTCTTGACCCCGGCGACCAGGTCCATGGCGCCGCCCATACCCTTGATCATCTTGCCCGGGATCATCCAGTTGGCGATGTCGCCGTCCTGGCTGACCTCCATCGCACCCAGCACCGTCAGGTCGATGTGGCCGCCGCGGATCATCGCGAAGCTCTGTTCCGAGCCGAAATAGACCGACTGCGGCAGTTCCGAGATGGTCTGCTTGCCGGCGTTGATGAGGTCAGGATCCTCTTCGCCCGCGTAGGGAAAGGGGCCGATGCCGAGCATCCCGTTTTCGGACTGGAGGGTTACCTCCACCCCTTCGGGGATGTGGTTGGCCACCAGCGTCGGAATGCCGATGCCGAGGTTCACGTAGAAGCCGTCTTGCAGTTCCCGAGCGGCGCGCGCCGCCATCTCGTCGCGGGTCCAGGGCATGGGGTTACTCCTTGAGCGTGCCGGCGGGGGCGTCGGCCGCTGCAGCGGCACCGGGATCGGTCCAGCGGCGATTGGCGGGGAAGACCTCGCCAATGCCCCCCTTGAGGCCGCTGCCATAGACGGGGTTGGGAAGCATGAACCAGCCTGCACCCCAGAGCGGCTCGATCTGAATGCCGTCGGCAGCTGCGCGGCGAGCCGCAGGCGTCATGCCCGCCGCGGAGAACAGGTCGCTGAAGTCGCCGAGCTGGTCGCCGACCAGTGCCACGACGCAATGAGTCTCCGCCACCTGAGCGCGACGCATATCCTTGCCGCTGCCCGCACCCTCTTCCTTGAGGAGCAGGGTCTCGCCCGGAATCGCCTTGCCGAGCCCCGCCCCTTCCAGTGCGCGCGCGGTCGCGGGTGCGTTGGCGGCGGTGCGGTTCGAGATGTAGACGACGGCGACGCCTGCCTTGCGCGCGGCATTGATTGCCTCGACCGCGCCGGGCACCGGATCGACCTTGCCGGCGCCGGTCGCTTCCCAGCGGCGCCAGCGCGCGTCGTCGTAGGAAAGGCCACGCGCTGCCTCATCGGCTTCGTAGCCGAGGTTGAGGAGCACGGTCTCGTCGATGTCGAGCACGATCGCCAGCGGCTTGGCGCCGCATTCCACGAAGTGCGGGCTGGCAAGCGACGAACCCGGAGCGAGCACCACCGAGGCGACTTCGATGCCGGCCTGGCGATAGTCGGCGCTGGCGCGGACGTGCTGGGCGAGCGCGCGATAGGCTTGGGACGATAGCGCCGCCGCCTCACCCGACCCATAGAGGTACTGCATACCGGCCGGGACGGTGCCTGCGACTGGCGAACTAGGCCGGGCGGGTGCCGTCATCGCCTGGAGCGCGGGGGGAATGCCTTCCTCCTCGGCCTTTTCGCGGCGCTTGGCCTCGCGGCGCTGTTCGCGCTCGAGCTTGCGCGCTTGCTTGCGCGCGGCCTTTTCGGCATCCTTTGTCTGGTCGTCGTCTGAGCCGGCGAACATGACGTTCTTGCCGATCACGGCCGCAGCGCCCACCGGCACGGCCGCGACGCAGCCCGGCAGCAGCAGCGAAACGGCCGCTGCGCCGACCAGCGCGAGCCGATGTCCTGCACGCAACATCATCATGCCGCGGGACGCTCCCGCACGGTGCGGAACTCGATCTTCTTGTCATATGGAGCGCCCACGATCATGCGCTTCACATAGATGCCTGGCAGGTGGATGCAGTCGGGATCAAGGCTGCCGACCGGCACCACTTCTTCGACCTCGGCCACGCAGATGCGACCCGCGGTCGCCATCGGCTGGTTGAAGTTGCGTGCCGTCTTGCGGAACACCAGGTTGCCGGCCTCATCGGCCTTCCACCCCTTGATGATCGACAGGTCGGCGCGGATGCCGCGCTCGAGGATAAACTCCTCCCCGTCGAAGACCTTCACTTCCTTGCCCTCGGCCACCTGCGTGCCAACGCCCGTCTTGGTGTAGAAGCCGGGAATGCCCGCCCCGCCCGCGCGGCAGCGCTCGGCAAGCGTGCCCTGCGGACAGAACTCGACTTCAAGTTCGCCGGACAGATACTGGCGCTCGAACTCCTTGTTCTCACCCACATAGGAGGAGATCATCTTCTTCACCTGGCGCGAGCGCAGCAGCTTGCCCAACCCCACGCCATCGATGCCGGCGTTGTTGCTGGCGATGGTGAGGCCGGTCACGCCCGAAGCCTCGATCGCGTCGATCAGCCGTTCGGGGATGCCCGAGAGGCCGAAGCCGCCGGCGCAGATCAGCATGTCGTTGCGGAGTAGCCCCTCGAGCGCCGAGGCCGCATCGGGATAGAGCTTGTTCATCGGCACCTCTCTTCGTCCCGTCGATAGTGGGATGCGGGCAGCGCGGTCAAGCGACCCTCCAGAGCCGCAGAGCTTCATCGTCAGCGACACGCAACGGCTTGCGCGAATGCCTGCAAGGCGCGAACCTAAAGTCGTTGTTAACCTTCGGACGCCATGCAAACCCCTGTGATTGCCGCTCTTCCCGCCCCTAGCATGATCAGCAGCGTCGCTCGCCTTGGCCTGGCGTCGCTGGTGCTCTCGACAGCGAGCCTGGTGCTGACCCGCTTCGATGGGAGCATCGCCTTCATCTGGGCGAACACCGGACTGGTCATCGCAGCATTGTCGCTGCGGCCGCCGGAGCAATGGCGATGGCTGCTGCCCGCGTTCGGGGTCGCCATGTTTGCCGCCACGGTGTGCTTCGGCATGGGGCTGGCTGCGGCCGCCCCACTATTGGCCGCGACCATGACCGAGGCGACGCTGCCCGCCTGGCTGCTGCGCCGCTGGAAGGGGCACTTTTTTGATCGGGTTGCCGGGGTCGTCATGTTCCTGCTCGTCGCGGGGGTGTTGGGGCCTCTGGTCGGTGCGGTGATCGCTGCAACGGCGATATCGCTCCTTACCGACGCCAGTTGGGAGCGAACCGCAATCCGGTGGTTCACAAGCCATGGCCTTGGCACCATCACCTTTACGCCGCTGATCATGCTGCTGCTGCGCGGTGAGGTCGGACGTTGGTTCCAGGTGCCGCTGCGGGAGAAGATGGGCCCTGTCGCGATGCTGGGACTGGTGGCGGTGGTGGTCGCGGGCGTCTTCCTCCAAGACGACATTCCGCTGCTGTTCCTGCCCATGCTGCCGATGCTGGCAGCCACGATGCTGTATGTGCGGATCGGGGCTGCGGGCTCGATCGTCCTGCTGGTGGCGATTGGCGGCACGCTCTCGGTGACCGGCCACGGACCGATCCACGCGATTCCGACCCCACCGCTCAGCCGCATTCTCTTTTTCCAGTTCTACGTCGGTTGCGCCGCGCTGTTGGTGCTGCCGGTGTCGGCACTGCTCAAACAGCATCGCCGAGCGATCCGCGACCTTTCGCAGAGCGAGGCGCGGTTCCGCCTCCTTTCGGATCGATCCGCGGACGTCATCTTGGAAGTGGCGCCGGACGGGACTATTCTCCACGCCTCCCCCTCCGTCACCCAGGTCGCCGGGCGGCCGGCCGCATATTATCTGGGGCAGCACGGCTTCACCCTGGTGCATCCGGAGGATCAGCACGTCCTATGGCGCGCGCATCGTCAGGCGCTCGCCAATCCCGACATTGCCCACACTGCCCAATTTCGCAGTCCGCGCGAGACCCCGGAACCGGCTTGGTTCGAGGCCGCTCTGCGTGGCCTGGGCGGCACCGCCGGGCAGGGATTGATCGTGGTCCTGCGCGACATCTCCGCGCGAAAGGCGACGGAACTGGCGCTCGAGATCGCGGCAAGTACCGATCCGCTGACCGGTCTCGTCAACCGGCGGAGCTTCCTCCAGCGATTGCGCAATCAGATCGAGCATTGCCGAGTCGGAAGCAGCCAAGGCAGCGTCGCGCTGGTCGACCTGGATCACTTCAAGTCCGTCAACGACCGCTTCGGCCATGCGGTCGGCGATCTGGCGCTCCAGGCATTCGCGCGCATCACCGCCGCGACGATCGATCGAAGGCACTGCCTCGCGCGCATCGGCGGTGAAGAGTTCGCCATTCTGCTCGTGGGGATCAGTCCGGAGGAGGCCCAGGCGGCATGCGAGCGCCTGCGCCACGCCGTCGAGCAGCTGGAGGTGGAACTGCCGAGTGCGATGCTCGAGATCGAGGGCCCCAGAGTCACCGCCAGCATCGGCTTGGTGGCGATTGATCCAGAAAGCGATCCGGCCACCATCCTGAACCGTGCGGACGAGGCGCTCTACCGCGCAAAGGCATCAGGTCGGAACTGCGTTCAGGTCGCCGATTAAGCCACGCGTGCAAAAAGGGCCGCCCCGGTCTCCCGAGACGGCCCGATGCCTCCGCTCTCGCGGAACTCTGGATCGCTCAGATGTCGTCGCCGAGGGCGCCCTTCACCTTGCCGGCGAACTGCTGAACCTTGCCCTTGCCTTCCTGCGCCGCGCCCTCGTCGCGGGTGGCCGGATCGTTGCTCTGCTGCTTCGCCTTGCCGAGCGCTTCGTTGACGTTGCCTTTGATCTTGTCGGTGAGTTCACCCATGATCGATCTCCTCTCGGTGGCCGCGGCAGCAGCGGGAAGCGCGCCGTTCAGCCATCGGGAAGAAGAACGGGTGGAGCCGATTGCGGTTCCACGATCCAGCACCAGGACTTGCTTTAGATCAGTCCGGCGAGCGGGCTGGAGGGATCGGCATAGCGGCGCTTGCCCATGCGGCCGGCGCGATAGGCGAGCCGCCCCGCCTCCACCGCAGCGCGCATCGCGTGCGCCATCAGGATCGGGTCCTTGGCTTCGGCAATGGCCGTGTTCATCAGCACGCCGTCGCAGCCGAGCTCCATCGCTGCCGCCGCGTCCGACGCGGTGCCGACGCCCGCATCGACCAGCACCGGCACCTTGGCGCCCTCCACGATCAGGCGGATCGTGACTTTGTTCTGGATGCCCAGTCCCGAGCCGATCGGCGCGCCTAGCGGCATGATCGCCACCGCGCCAACATCCTCCAGCCGCTTGGCGGCGATGGGATCGTCCACACAATAGACCATCGGCTTGAAGCCTTCCTTAGCCAGGATCTCGGTCGCGCGCAGCGTCTCGACCATGTCAGGGTAGAGGGTGCGGGCCTCGCCCAGCACCTCCAGCTTCACCAGCTCCCAGCCGCCCGCCTCGCGCGCCAGCCGCAGTGTGCGGATCGCGTCCTCGGCCGTGAAGCAGCCAGCGGTGTTGGGCAGATAGGTGATCTTCTTGGGATCGATATAGTCGGTCAGCATCGGCGCCTTCGGATCGGTGACGTTCACCCGGCGAACGGCGACGGTGACGATCTCCGCGCCCGAGGCTTCGACTGCGGCGGCGTTCTGCGCCATGTCCTTGTACTTGCCGGTGCCGACGATCAGCCGCGAGCGGAAGCGCTTGCCCGCGACCTCCCAGCGGTCCTCGTCCACCGCCACCCCATGGTCGCCGCCGCCGACGAAGTGGACGATCTCCAGCTCGTCGCCGTCGTGGAGCTTGGTCTCATGCAGCGTGGAGCGGGGCACCACCTCCAGGTTGCGCTCGACCGCGACCTTTTCCGGAACCAGCCCGATCTCGGCGGCCAGCTCGGCAATGGTCTGGCCGGCGCGGACGCGCTTGTGCTCGCCGTTGACGATGATGGAGATGGTGCCGTCATTGTGCATTCGGGTTCGCCTTGGCTGTCGTCGGAGTTGCGGCGCGTCTCGACTTCGTTCGGCGCTCGCGGCTATGGCCGGGCATATAGGGTGCCGGCATCCCGGCCCGCAACCGAAAGGCAGCGCATGGCCGACACCGTCCCCGCAACCGTCTTCGTCCTCAACGGCCCCAATCTGAACCTGCTGGGGCTGCGCGAGCCCGAGATCTACGGCCACGACACGCTGGACGACATCGCCGGCATGCTGGAGGATCGCGCCCGCGAGCTCGACCTGGAGATCGACCTGCGCCAGTCGAACCACGAAGGCCATCTGATCGACTGGCTGCACGAGGCGCAGGCGCAGCAGGCGCGCGCCGTGCTGCTGAACGCGGGCGGCTTCACCCACACGTCGGTGGCGCTGCACGACGCGATCAAATCGGTGAAGACGCCGGTGATCGAGGTGCACCTGTCGAACCCCCATCGACGGGAGAGCTTTCGCCACACCAGCCTGATCGGACAGGCGGCAAAGGGAACCATCGCCGGATTCGGGGCGCTTTCCTACCTGCTGGCGCTTGAAGCCGCCGCGCGCATCTGACAGGAGCCCGGTTTTTCCCTTGGGGGTCACATGGCAGAAGATACGCAACCCGCCACCATGGCGATCGACATCGAGCTGGTGCGCCAGCTGGCGGAAGTGCTCGACCAGACTCAGCTGACCGAGATCGAGGTGGAGGACGGCAGCCGCAAGGTTCGCGTCGCGCGCAAGGCAGCGCCGGTCGCGCAGATGCCGATGGCGATGCCGCAGGGCTATGCCCCGCAACCGGCGCCGATGGCGGGTGCACCCGCGTCGCCCGCAGCCGCCCCGGCCGAAGCCGGCGGCTCGGCACCGACCGCGACCGCCGATGCGGTCAAGTCGCCGATGGTCGGCACCGTGTACGTGGCCGCGGAGCCGGGCGCGAAGCCGTTCGTCTCGGTCGGCCAGAAGGTTGCGGCCGGCGACACGCTGGTCATCATCGAAGCGATGAAGGTCATGAACCCGATCCAGGCGACGGCCGCCGGTACCGTCACCGCCGTGCTCGTCTCCAACGGCCAGCCGGTCGAATTCGACCAGCCGCTCGTCGTCGTCGAGTAAGCCCGTGGCCGAGATCAAGAAGCTGCTGATCGCCAATCGCGGCGAAATTGCGCTCCGCATCCATCGCGCCTGCCACGAAATGGGGATCAAGACGGTGGCGGTCCATTCGACCGCCGACGCCGACGCGATGCACGTGCGGCTGGCGGACGAGGCGGTGTGCATCGGCCCGCCGTCCGCGGCCGAGAGCTACCTCAACATCCCCAACATCATCTCGGCTGCCGAGGTGACGGGCGCGGACGCGATCCACCCGGGCTATGGCTTCCTGTCGGAGAACGCCAAGTTCGCCGAGATCGTCGAGTCGCATAACCTGATCTTCGTGGGCCCCAAGCCCGAGCACATCCGGACGATGGGCGACAAGGTCGAGGCGAAGCGTACCGCGGGCGCCCTGGGGCTGCCGCTGGTGCCGGGCTCCGACGGCGCGATCAGCGACCTGGCCGAGGCACAGGCGCTGGCCGAACAGATCGGCTATCCCGTCATCATCAAGGCGGCATCGGGCGGCGGCGGCCGCGGCATGAAGGTGTGCACCAGCCCCGACCAGCTTGAAACGCTGATGCAGCAGGCCGGCACGGAGGCGAAGGCCGCGTTCGGCGACGCGACCGTGTACATGGAAAAGTATCTGGGCAATCCCAGGCACATCGAATTCCAGGTGTTCGGCGACGGCAACGGCAACGCCATCCACCTGGGCGAGCGCGACTGCTCGCTGCAGCGGCGCCACCAGAAGGTGCTGGAGGAAGCCCCCTCCCCGATCCTGTCGACCGAGGAACGCGACCGCATGGGCGCGATCGTCGCCAAGGCGATGGCCGACATGGGCTATCGCGGCGCCGGCACGATCGAGTTCCTGTGGGAAGACGGCGAGTTCTACTTCATCGAGATGAACACCCGCCTGCAGGTGGAGCATCCGGTGACGGAGATGATCACCGGCGTCGACCTGGTGCGCGAGCAGATCCGCGTCGCCGAGGGGCACCCGCTGTCGGTCCAGCAGGACGAGATCGAGTTCCGCGGCCATGCGATCGAATGCCGCATCAATGCCGAGGATCCGCGCACCTTCACCCCCTCCCCGGGCAAGGTCGCGGCCTATCACGTGCCGGGCGGCATGCACGTCCGCGTCGATAGCGGCCTCTATGCCGGCTACAAGGTACCGCCCTACTACGACAGCATGATCGCCAAGCTGATCGTCTATGGCCGTACCCGCGAGGGATGCCTGCTGCGCCTGCAGCGTGCGCTCGACGAGTTCGTGATCGAGGGAATGAAGACCACCATCCCGCTCCACCAGGCACTGCTCGACGACCCCGAGTTCCGGGAGGGGGCGTATACGATCAAGTGGCTGGAGGAATGGCTGGCCAAGCAGCCGGTCGCATGATCGCGGGCCGGGCCGGCGCATGGAAGTTCCCCGCGCCGGTCCCGCCCCTCTACCGCCCGTCCACTCAGCAGCAGGGAAGAACGCATTGAAGGCGACCATCTGGCACAATCCCCGCTGCTCCAAGTCACGCGAGGCGCTCGCCATCCTCAGCGACACGCCGGGCGTGGACGTGGAGGTGGTCGAATATCTGAAGACGCCGCCGAGCCGAGAAGCGCTCGCCGCGCTTTATGCGCGCGCTGGGATCACGCCCGCACAGGGGCTGCGCAAAGGCGAGTCGATCGCCAAGGAACAGGGGCTCGCCGGTGCCTCCGACGAGGCCATCCTGGACGCCATGGCCGCGCACCCCATCCTGATCGAGCGACCGCTGGTGGAGACCGAGAAGGGCGTCCGGCTGGGCCGCCCGCCCGAAGCGATCCGCGAGATCCTGTAGAACCGATGGCCAGGCTTTCTCCCCCGCTCGAACCGGGTCGTAACTGCTGGCGGATCGAGAAGGCGACCCGCGCCGCCGTCATCATCGATGCCGACGCTTATTTCCGGCTGGCGCGCGCGGCGATGCGCAGGGCGGAACAGCAGTTGCTGCTGATCGGCTGGGACTTCGACGGGCGCATCAAGTTGGTGACCGAAGAAGAGGACGAGGCTCCAGCGCGCGTGGGCGCGTTCCTGGAGTGGCTGGTGGAGGCCCGCAAAGGCCTGCACGTCCACATCCTGCGTTGGGACACCGGCGCCATCAAGTCCCTGTTCCGGGGCAGCACCATCCTCACGATCCTGCGCTGGATGGCGCACCCGCGCATCACCGCCAAGCTCGACGGATTTCATCCCCCGGCCGCCTCCCACCACCAGAAGATCGTCGTCATCGACGATTGCCTCGCCTTTTGCGGAGGCATCGACATGACGGCCGACCGCTGGGACACGCGCGACCACCGCGCGGACGAGCCTGCGCGCATCGAGCCCGATGGCACTCCCTACGGACCCTGGCACGATGCGACCACGGCGCTCGCCGGGCCGGTGGCAAAGGCACTGGGTGAATTGTGTCGCACCCGCTGGCAGTTGGCGGGCGGCCAGAGGCTGCCCGAGCCGGCCGAAAACGTGAGCCCGCCCTGGCCGGACGGGCTGGACGCGACCTTCACCGAGGTCGAGGTCGCGATCTCCCGCTCGTCGCCGGAGATGCCGGGCCAGCCGCCGGTGCGCGAGATCGAGGCGCTCTATCTGGACCTGATCGCGCGTGCAGAACGCTGGATCTATGCCGAGAGCCAGTATTTCGCGTCGCGCAAGATCGCCGAGGCGATCGCCCGGCGCCTGGACGAGCCCGAGGGGCCTGAGATCGTGATCGTCAACCCAGTCAGCGCCCAGGGCTGGCTGGAGCCGATCGCGATGGATACCGCGCGGGCGCGGCTGATTGGGGCGCTGCGCCGACGCGATCGCTACGGCCGCTTCCGCTTCTACCATGCCGAAAACGAGGCGGGCGAGCCGATCTACATCCACGCGAAGGTAACCGTCACCGACGGCGAGATCCTGCGGGTGGGATCGTCCAACTTCAACAACCGGTCGATGCGGCTCGACACCGAATGCGACGTGACGATCGATTCGACGCGGCCGGCGAACACCCATGCGGCCCCGGCGATCGCCAACGTCGCCCATGCGCTGGTGGCCGAGCATACCGCCACCGAGCCGGAGGTCGTCGCCCGGCGCATGGCCGAAACCGGTTCGCTGATCGCGGCGATCGAGAGCCTGAGCCCCGCCACCGGACGCCGCCTGCGCCCCTATCAGGATCCGGACCTCAACAGCGTGGAGAAGTGGCTGGCCGACAACGAGGTACTCGACCCCGAAGGCCCCGACGAGATGTTCGAAGCGCTGTCGAACCGCGGCGGGTTGCTGCGCCGGCTGCGCCCTGGGCACGAGGCGCCGACGCCGACCGCGCTCTATGCGGCGGGTGCCGTCGCGGCAGCGGCGGTGGGCGGCGTGGTCGGGACCATGCTGTGGCGGCGGCGCGAGCGGCGCGACTGAGGCTTAGCACGCGCTCCCCGCCTCCCCGGCGCTTCCTCCACAGCGTTCCTGAGGAGGCGGGGGTTGAGAGCCGGGTCGAGCAGCGGTTTCCCGCGCCGCGGCTACCCTCCGGTGCCGGATGTACTTCGCTCGGACGCTGTGCTTCAGCGCAGGGAGGCCTGCCCTCACCCATGGACACCCGATGATCGCCGCGATTGCCCTGCTGCTGTTCTGCCAACTCCTTGGCGAAGCGCTGAACCGCGGACTTGGCGTGCCCCTGCCGGGTCCTGTGCTCGGCATGTTCCTGCTGTTCGCTTGGCTGAAACTCCGCCCCGGCGAGCGGGTAGAGCTGAAGGCGGTCGCAACCTGGCTGATCGGGCATTTCGCGGTGCTGTTCGTGCCAGCGACCATGGGGCTGATCGACGAGGGGCCGGCGCTCGCGCGCGATGGCGTGGGGATCGTCGTCGCCTGCGTGGTCGCGACATTGCTGACCATCGCGGTCACCGCCTTCGTGTTCCGCTGGGTCTCCGCCCGCGACGAGATCGCCGCATGAGCGGGATTGCCTCCCTGCTCCAGACGCCGTTGCTGTGGATCGCAGCCACGCTGCTGGTGTTCGAGGGCGCGGACAGGATCTCGCGTCGCAGCAACCGCCACCCGCTCGCCCATCCGGTGCTGATGTCGGTGCCGGTGCTGGCGGTCATCCTGTACGCGACGGGCACGCCGTATCGGACCTATGCGCAAGGAACGGCGACGCTCACCTTCCTGCTCGGTCCCGCTACGGTATCCCTGGCCGTGCCGCTGTGGCGCAATTGGCCGCTGGTGCGCCAGTCGGCCAAGGCGGTGTTGGCCGCCCTGCTCGCCGGCTCCGTGACGGCGATCGTGAGCGCCGTCACGATCGCCTGGGCATTCGGCGCCTCGCCGGCGGTGTTGGCCACGCTGGCGCCGCATTCGGCGACGACGCCCGTGGGGATGGCGATCGCGGAAGGCATCGGCGGCATTCCCGCGCTGGCCGCCGTTGCGATCCTGATCACCGGCATCCTCGGCGCCATGGTCGCAACGCCGCTCCTCAATTGGCTGAAGATCACGGACCAGCGCGCGCGCGGCTTTGCAGTCGGTGTCACTGCCCACGGCCTGGGCACCGCCCGCGCCTTTCAGGTGAGCGAGACCGCCGGCACCTTCGCAGGCATGGCCATGGCACTGAACGCGGCGACGACGGCCCTGCTGCTGTCGCTCGTGGCGCTGCTTTGAGGGGGCAACGCTTTCCCGGCCGGCTGCCGCTGGCTATCGTCGACAGGATACGTCGTGGGAAGGGAGAGCCGCATGGAACAGGACTGCGGCGAACGGGCACCCACCGGTGACTGAACAACCGCCGGCCGCGGAGGTGACACTGCTGCGGCGGGGGCGAAGCGCGCGCATTGCGTGGCTGTGCCTGGGCCTCGTGCTGGTAGGAATCGGCTTCATCGGCGTGTTCATCCCGCTGTTGCCGACTACCGATTTCCTGATCCTGGCGCTCCCCTGTTTCGCACGTTCGTCCCCTCGGCTTGAGCTATGGCTGTTGCGGCATCCGCGCTTCGGGCCGGCTTTGGTTGCCTGGCGCGAGCGCGGGGCCGTGCCCCGCCATGCCAAGCTCGCCTCCTGGCTCGGGATGGCCGTTGGCTTCGGCCTGTTTTGCTGGGCGGTGCGGCCGAGTTGGGTCCTTGCGCTGATCGTCGCAGCGATACTGGTCGGCTGCGCCACATGGGTGCTGCGACGTCCTTCCTGAAAGATGAGCCGCGGCGCGGCCTGCAGGCGGTGCCATGCAGTGCTGCCGGACTGGTGGCACCGACGAAAGCGTGCGTGACGCTGAAGTTGTCGGTGTGTCGACGGGCTGTCGAATTGTTGACCGCTGAAGTCCGGAGCTTCCGATAAAAGGAATTTAATGTAACAAACAGGCCGACGCCAATTGTCGACAGCGGCACAGCAGGAGCCGCGTCAATCCGGGGGAGACCTGAATGCGTGCGCTGTCCTTTGCCGCCATGCTGTTGCTTGCGAGCACGGCCGCCTCAAGCATGGCGCAGGCACCCGGCAATGCAGGTCCGTATAACGCGGCGTTCCTGAAAGGCGGCATCGGCATCGAGCGTCCGTTGCAAGGCGGCGACGCGGCAGTGGCAGCGGGCGCGCCCTGGTCGATCTCGGCTTGGGTTTGGCCGGACGAAGCCCGGACAGACGCCACCCTGGTGTCAGTCGGTGACCCGGTAGGCACGACGCGAAGGCTTCAACTGCGCGAAGGCCGGCCGGAAGCGATCGATGGTGGGCAGACGGTCTCCGTTCGGGTTGTTCTTGCACGGGCCAAGTGGACGCATCTGGCGGCTGTGTCGGACGGGCGGACCCTCACCCTCTATGTCGATGGCCGCCGCGTGGGGCGCGGGGCAGCGCCTTCAACGGCCGTCGCCCCGCGGCTGGGGATCGCTCCAGTCATCGACGGACGCCACTTCGGTGGCACGCTGGTGCACGCCGCTTTCACCGGTACGGCACTGACGCCGGAGAGGATCGCGGCTGCCGTCCGCGACCGCCCCGACTTCGACCTGGTGCAGATCTGGCGCGTGGGCGTCGGCTGGGAGTGGCAGAAGCAGGCGAACACCGGGCTTTGGCGCCAGCAGGACCCATGGACCCTGCCCCAGGCACGCGGCAAGGCGATCACCGCACCCAAGATGCGACCCGCGGAGACCACTGCGCCGCTCGTCCGCAATGCGGACGGGCGGTGGACGATCCACGGTTGGCGGCTGGCCGCAGCCCCCGAGGTCAAGGAGGATGGGGCCACTCTGTCGCGGACGGCGCGGGCAAGCGGCACCTGGCATGCGGCGACGGTACCCGGCACGGTGCTGACCACGCTGGTCGACCGAGGGGTCTATCCGCACCCCTATTACGGGCTCAACAACCTCGCGATTCCCGAGACGCTGGCGCGCCAGGATTATTGGTACCGCACCAGCTTCACCGTGCCGCCCGAAGCGGCCGGCAAGCGGCTGACGCTGATCTTCGGCGGCATCAACTATGCGTCGGAGATCTGGGCCAACGGCCAGCGGCTGGGCACCACCAAGGGCGCCTTCATCCGCGGCCAGTTCGATTTCGTGCCGGTGGCGGGCGAGAACCGGCTGGCGATCCGCGTGTCGCCGCCGCCGCACCCCGGCATTCCGCACGAACAGTCGATTGCGGCGGGCGTCGGCGAGAATGGTGGCCAGCTTGCGATCGACGGCCCAACCTTCATCGCGACCGAGGGCTGGGACTGGATTCCGGGCATCCGCGATCGCAACACAGGCCTGTGGCGTCCGGTCGAACTGGTGGCGCACGGCGACGTCCGCATTCTCGACCCGCAGGTGATCACCGATCTGCCGCTGCCCCGCACCGACGTCGCAGATGTCCACGTGACCGTGCCGGTGGAGAACGGCGGCACGAGCGCGCGGCAGGTGACGGTGCGCGCGGCATTTGGTGACGTACGGGTGGAAAAGACGGTGTCGGCGCCGCCGGGGGAGAGCCGGGTCGTCTTCACGCCCGCCGAGTTCCCGGCGCTGCGCGTGCGCAACCCGCGGCTGTGGTGGCCGAACGGTTATGGCGAGGCGGCGCTCTATCAGCTTTCGCTGGAGGCGCTCGCCGACGGCCAGCTTTCGGACACCAAGACGCAGCGCTTCGGCATTCGCGAGGTGAGCTACGACCTGTCGCTGTTCGACAGCGCAGGTGCCCTGCGCCGCGTCAACGTGCAGACCACCGACGGCAAGCTTGCCGGCACCAAGCTGATCGACGTGACGCATGAGGGGATCAAGCAGAGCCCGCGCGGCTGGGCGGAGTCGCTGACTGCGGCCGGCGAGCGGTCGCCCGCCGTCACCCCCGTGCCGCAGCAGATGCCCGAGCCGCACCTCACGATCCGTGTGAACGGCGTGCCGATCGCCGCGCGCGGCGGCAACTGGGGCATGGACGATGCGATGAAGCAGATCAGCCGCGAGCGGCTCGCCCCCTATTTCCGCCTCCAGAAAGAGGCGCACATGAACGTCATCCGCAACTGGATGGGCAACAACAACGAGGAGGAATTCTTCGAGCTTGCCGACGAGAACGGCATGATGATCCTCAACGACTTCTGGCAGTCGACCCAGAATTTCCAGGTCGAACCGCAGGATCCGCAGCTGTTCCTCTCCAATGCGGTGGACACGGTGAAGCGCTATCGCAATCACCCGTCGATCATCCTCTGGTTCGGCCGCAACGAGGGGGTTCCCTACCCCACGCTCAACGAGGGACTGGACGACGTGATCGCCGAACATGACGGCACGCGCTGGTTCACCGGCAGCTCCAACGTGGTGAATCTGCAAGGGTCGGGCCCGTACAACTATCGCCCCCCGGTCGGCTATTTCACCGATCTGGCGACCGGCTTCTCGGTCGAGACGGGCACCCCGTCGCTTTCCACGCTGGAGTCGGTGCGCGCATCGGTGCCGGAAAGCGAACTGTGGCCGCTCAGCGACACCCTTGCCTACCATGACTGGCACTTCGCGGGGAACGGCGACACCAAGACGTTCATGCAGACGCTGGGCACGATGTTCGGTGGCGCCAGCGGCTTCCCCGACTTCGAGCGCAAGGCGCAGATGATGAACCTCGAGACGCACAAGGCGATGTACGAGGGGTTCCTGGGGCATCTCTGGACCAAGAATTCAGGCCGCCTGCTGTGGATGACGCACCCGGCGTGGCCGTCGAACGCGTGGCAGATCTACAGCTGGGACTATGACACCCACGCCGCTTACTATGGGGCGAAGAAGGCCGCCGAGCCGCTGCACGTGCAGTTAAACCTGCCGGGAAACGAGCTGGTGGTCCTCAACACCACGCAAGCGGCGGTGCCCGGCCTCACCGCGCGAACGCGCGTGGTTAGCCTGGACAATCGGGAGCTGTTCACCCGAACCGATCGGGTGCACGCCGCCGCGAACCAGGCAACGAGGCTAGGGGCGGTACCGCTCGACCGGATCTTTACGCAGAACCCGATGGTGCTGGTGAGCCTCCAGCTGCTGGACAGGCAGAACCGGGTGGTCGCGGAGAACTTCTATTGGCGCGGTCGTGACCCGGCTTCGTATCGGGCGCTGAACGACCTGGCGCAGGCGTCGCTGGATGCCACCGCTGCGGCACCGATCCCGGATGGCGACGACCGGATGATCGCGGTGACCCTGGCCAATCCGGGCGCGGTGCCGGTGCTCAACGCCAAGCTGACGCTGGTGGACGGGCGCGGCGAGCGCATCCTGCCAGCCTATTACAGCGACAACTACGTCGCGCTGCTCCCAGGCGAACGCAAGCGGATCGAAGTACGCTATCCGGCGAGCGTCTCGGCGGCGCCGTCGCTCACCTTGCGCGGGTGGAACGTCCCCCAGCAGTCGGTGACGGTGGCGCGATGAGCGCCCGTGTCCTCGCGCCGTTCGCAGCGCTGCTGCTCCTCGGCGCCGCCCCGGCTCCGCCGCGCGTCGCGGTCGCCGGCGGAACGATCGAGGGTGCCATCGCGGAGGATGGCGCACTGGTCTTTCAGGGCATCCCCTATGCCGCGCCACCGCTCGCGACGCTGCGCTGGACCGCGCCCCAGCCGGTACGCGCCTGGCAGGGCGTGCGCCCCGCCAAGGTGCGGGCGCCTGCCTGCCCGCAGAACGACGATGGCTGGAACCGCACCGACGCCGCGCACTATAGCGAAGATTGCCTGACGCTCGACATCCGCACGCCGGACCTTACGGGCAAGCGGCCGGTCATGGTGTGGATCCACGGCGGCAGCAATCGCGCGGGATCGGCCGGCGGCGTTGTGGAGTCGCGCATCACCCGAAAGGGCGTCGTGCTGGTGGCGATCCAGTATCGGCTGGGCGTGCTCGGGTTCCTCGCTCCCCGGCAGGCGGCGCTCGACGGCACCGCCGGCAACTACGGCCTGATGGACCAGATCGCCGCGCTGCGTTGGGTACGCGCGAACATCGCCCGCTTCGGCGGCGATCCGGACCAGGTGACACTGTTCGGCGAGTCTGCAGGATCGCAGGACGTCTCGCTGATGCTTGCGGCGCCAGACGCACGGAACCTGTTCCAGCGCGCGATCCTGCAGAGCGGCACGCCGGGCTTCGGCCAGCCCTTCCGGCCGCTGCGCGATGCCTTTGCGATCGCCGATCAGGCGGAGCAGCTGGCAGGCGGGCACGGTCTCGCCGGGCTCCGCGCGGCCCCGGTAAAGCGCCTGCTGGGAATCGACACCCAGCTGACTGATCCGTCGCTGCACACCAATGGCTTCCTCTGGCTCAAGACGACCATCGATGGCCGGGTGCTGCCGGCCTCGCCGCGGCGCCTGCTTGCAAAGGCGCCGCGGAAGCACGTCATCATCGGAACGAACCGTGCCGAGTTCGGGCCGAAGAAAGGCACGACCGACACCACGGAGACGCTGCAACGCGTCTACGGCCGGCGCGCGGCCGAGGCGCAGCGGCTGTACGCGTTCGGCACGCCCGGGCGCGATCCCCGGCTCGGCCACCCGGCGCTGGAGATCGAGACGGACTGGGTGTTTCGCTGCCCAGCCATCACGCTCGCCACCCAGCTCGTCCGTCAGGGCTGGCCCGTGTGGAGCTACGAGTTCGACCTTGCGCCCGATGGCGGCCTCACCAGCCATGCAATTGAAATCCCATATGTGATGGACGCGCGGCCGATTGGCGGCGGAGCATCGCTCCAGGATTATTGGGTGAACTTCGCGCTGCGGGGCGATCCGAACGGCGGCGCACTCCCGCGCTGGCCCGCCTTCTCCGCAGAGGCGCAACGCTATCTGGCGATCACGCCCAAGGGCGTGGGGGCTGCGGAGAAGCTGCGGACGGAAATTTGTGCGCTGAGAAACGAGATCTAGCGGGTAGCTGCGCGCTTGGCGCCTCCGTCACCCACAGTCCGTGCCAGAAAGGCGGCGTGGGGTTCGGCCTGCGCAACCGTTGCGGCAATCGCCGCCCGCATCCGCGCGAAGGTGTCGGTGAGCTCCGCGATGCTGAACCGGTCGGCGAGCGGTGATGGATGCTCGGGCAGATCCTCGAACCCGGCGTAGAGGCTCAGCCAGCTCGGATCTTGGAAGGTTTCCCACTCGCGACGGACGAACTCGCCACTCACGCGCCAGGTGTCGAGCTTGAGCTGCAGCCCCTCGGTCGGGGACATCGTCCGCATGTGGTCCCAAAAGGGTTCGCCGTGGCGGCCGTTCGCGAAATAATGCAGCAGCAGGAAGTCGCGGAGCCGTTCGAATTCCAGCACGGATTGATAGTTGTAGATCGCGGCCAGGCGTGGATCACAGGCGCGGTCCGGGAAGAAGCGCACCAGCCGCTCGAGCCCTGTCTGGATCAGCGAAATGCTGGTCGATTCCAGCGGCTCGAGAAACCCCGAGGCGAGCCCCAGCCCCACGACGTTGCGCTCCCAGAAGCGCGCACGGTGGCCGGTGGTGAAGCGCAAATGGTTGGGCTGGCCGAGCGGTTCTCCTTCCAGCTGCTCCAGCAGCATCGTTTCCGCCGACGCATCGTCGAGGAAGTCGGAGCAATAGACATGCCCGTTGCCGATGCGGTGGCGTAGCGGGATGCGCCACTGCCAGCCGGCGCGACGCGCGGTGGCGACGGTCAATGGCTCGGGCGCGGCGTCACGCGGGCGGCAGGGAATCGCGATCGCACGGTCGACCGGCAGCCAGCGGCGCCAGTCCACATAGGGAACCTCCAGCGCCTCCCCGAGCAACAGGCTGCGAAAGCCGGAACAGTCGATCCAGAGATCCCCGGCGAGCCGCCGCCCATCCTCCAGCAGGACCGCTGCGACATGGCCGGCCTCCCCATCCCGCTCGATGCGATCGATGCGTCCATCGACGTGAACGACACCGGCCGCCGTTGCACGTCGACGCAGCAACCCGGCGAACTTGCTTGCATCGAAGTGGACCGCGAAATCGAAGACGCCGAGGTCGTTTGCAGGGTTCTGCGCGGGCATCAGGAAGCGACCCTGCTCGGCCAGCTGGGTCGCGAGCGAATAGGCACCAAGCGGGGTCGGATCGCCCGACTGCCGCAGCTTCAGCCAGTAATGGTGAAAGGCGACGCCTCGCGCCGGCGCGCCGTAGAGGCCGAAGGGGTGGAAGAAGCGGTGGCCGGGCGCCTTCCACCCGTCGAAGCGGATGCCATATTTGATGGTGCCCTCGGTCTCGCGCAGCACTTCGGCATTGCTGAGACCCACAGCGGCGAAGAAATCGCGGATCGCGGGCACCGTCGCCTCGCCGACGCCGACTGTCCCGATCCCGGAGCTTTCGACCACCGTGATCGAGAGCCGCAGGTGGTCGAGCCGGCGCGCGAGATAGGCGGCCGCCATCCAACCGGCCGTGCCGCCGCCCACGATCACGATGCTTCGGATCGGGTCCATCCTGTCCGTTCCTCCCGTGCGAAGGCATGCCCGCAGACGAAAGCCGCCGCACTTGCGCGAGTGCGGCGGCAACGTGAACCATTCCGGCGCCGTCAGAAGCGGGCGCGTACTCCGGCGATGAAGCGCCGCTCGTAGATATTCTCGAACAGCACCTGATCGCTGAACGTGAGGTAGTAGCGCTCCGTCTCCGCCGTCAGGTTAGACGCCTGGCCGTACAGGGTGATGTACGGGAGCACGTCGTACGAGATCGATGCGTCCAGATAGTTGGTCGGCCGTTGGTACTGGGCAAGCCCGGCGATGCCGCCGTAATCGGACGAGACAAGCCGCTTGGAGCGGTAGTTGTACGCGATCCGGGCCTGGAAGCCGTATTTCTCGTACCAGAGCGCGGCGTTGATCTGGTGCTTGGAGTTGTCCTGGAACGGCTGGTCGTTTCCGGCCAGATCCACCCGTCCCGTGTCTCCGAGCGACAACGTGTAGTTCGCATCCAAGCCAAAGCCGCTCAGGAAGCCATCGACCCCATAATCGGCGAGCGCCTGGCGGGCCGATACCTCGATGCCCTTCAGCGTTCCGCCCTCGCCCTGCTGAGTCGTGCTGACGGGGACCGGCCGGCGGATCACCCCATCGTTATCGGGGATGTCGTTCCGGATAACCGTCGCATTCTCGATGAAGCTGTCGGCGTTGATGTAGAACGCGCCGAGCGCGACCAGGCTGGACTGGCCGGTGTAGTATTCGAGGCTCGCCTCGGCATTGTCCGCGCGCCACGGCTCCAGCTGCGGGTTGCCGCGCGCGTTGGCGCCACGAGCCTCGAACAGCCCCGTGGCGGTGTTGATCGCATAGTTGACGTTGAGGCCGCCGCCCCATTGCAGGAAGTCGAGCAGCGTCATCGTCTTGGCGAAGGCGGCACGGAATCGCAGTCCTTCGCTGAGGTCCACCGCGACGTTGAAGGCAGGCAGGAAGTCGGTGAATTCACGCTTCGTTAGCAGATCCCCGGCGTCGACGCCGGACACGCCATAGGGCTGCGGTACGCCGACGATGTTCTGCCGCACGGTGAAGCGGGTGTTGACGACGCGGACGCCGCCGTTCGCCTTGAACGGCAGGCCGAACAGCTCGCCTTCGCCGGCAACCTCGGCATAGCCGGAGATCTGGCTGAGCTTGATGCCGAAGGAGTCCGCCGGGTTCACATTGTTGACGCTGCCGGGATAGAAGCTGTTCTGGAACGCCTCGGAATCGTCCATCGCCTTGGGATCGAGCACCCACAGCGTCGGCGCGCCGGCGGCAGGCAGTTGATACTGCTTCATCAGGCCGGCGAAGACCGGGTCGTTCCCCTGGCGCGTGAGACCTGCAGTGTAGGGATTGCCTGCCGCATCCCGGACCGGACACGCATTGTCGCCCAGGTTGACGTCGAACGCCTTCCACTTGACGTAGCAGCCGCCCGCCGGATTGGCCGGATTGTCGGTGTTGCCCGCATAGAAGGGCGAGATGCGTTCGAAAGTGAACTGGTCGACGCTGCGCTCGCCGTAGCGGCCGCCGAACTTCAGGCGGAAGCTGTCGCTCGCCCTCCACTCGGCATCTCCGCGCAGGGCCCACAGATCGCCATCCTGGTAGATGTTGTTTTCCGAGGAAATGGTCTTGAGGCCGTAGCGCGACACGTCCCCGACCTGATCGAGGAACGCCTGCGAGAAGCCGAACACCGGCTTGCCGCTGCTATAGTCGACGGTCGCGTCCTGGCTGTAGACGCGGTAGCCGGTGGGATTGAAACGGATGTCCCCGCCCGGATAGTTGCCGACGCCGTCGTACGCCCATTGATGGCCGTCCGTCAGGTTGAACTGGGCATAGGACTGGTCCAGCTTGCGGCTGGCCTTTCCGTAGATGCCGCGGACCGTGGCGCTGAACTGCTCGCTCGGCTTCCAGTCGAGCTGGACGTTGTAGTTCTGCGACTCCGAACGGATGCGGAACGTCTCCGCATAGCTGTCGAAGTTCGGCAGGTCATAGGCATAGCTCTGTACGGTGTTGAGATTATACCCGTTGACCACCGCGCCCGTGTCACGAGAAGCCGTGGGGAGGAACGGCGAAGACTGCCAGTCGACCATCTGGAACTGGAAGCCGGCAGTACGGTCATACTGCGTCTGCTTCGTGTAGAAGCCGTCGGCCGTCAGCCGCAACGCATCCGAGAATTCGAACTGCAACGAGGCATTCGCGCCGAAACGCTCGCGGCTGGTGATGCGATTCCAGGCGGTATGCGACTGCGGCGTGATGAAGGCGTCGTTCGCATCGCCATCGCCGTTGACGTCGAAGCCCACGATCTCGCCAGCGCCGTTGCGCACCGGGGTGCCGCGACTGACCAGTAGTGGCGAGCAGCGCGTGCCCCCGACAGCGGGCGGCGTGCCGACGGGGTCCGGAACGACGCAGGAGGTTGCGGGGTCTCCGTCCGTGTTCGGAGTGGTGTTGTAGAGGACTCGGCCGTTGGCATCGCGCTGGTAGTTGCCGACTGCGAAATCGCCGGGGTTCGTCGCGCTGCCGCCTTCGTTGCGAAGCGTGACGCCATAGTCCTGGATACCGCGGAAGCTGTTCGAGAGGGTCAGGTCGCTGTAGGCGGCCGAGACCAGAACCCCGAACCGTCCCGAATTATACGACACCAGCCCGTTGGCGGACGGGTTCCACTTCTCGGTCTTGTCGCCATATTGCGCCTCGGCCGCGCCCGCGACCGTCAGTCCGCTCTTGAGGTCGAAGGGACGCCGGGTGAGCAGGTCGACCGTGCCCGAAAGACCGGCCTGCTGGAGCGAGGCGGTCGGCGACTTGAAGACCGTCGCGCCCGAAAAGAGCTGCGAGGGAATGTCGGTGAAATTCGGTTGCACCGTGGTCACGGAGTTGGCGCCCAGGAACTGCTCGCCGTTCATCAGGGTCGTCACCTGCGGCAGACCGCGGATGTTGATGGCGCCGCCCTCCCCCGCCTCACGGCGGATCTGAACGCCGGGGATTCTCTGCAGCGAGTCCGAGATGGTGACGTCCGGCAGCTTGCCGATGTCCTGGGCGCTGATCGCGTCGACGACGCTATCCGCCTCGCGCTTTACCTCGATCGCGCGTGCCTGAGCGGCGCGGATGCCGGTCACGACGATATCGGAGGCGTCACTGTCCGACTGCGTGGGAGCGGCGACCGAATCCTGCGGGCGCTCCGTCGCCTCCGGGTCGACCTGGCTGAGATCTTGCGCGTGCGCGACGGCGGCATCGAACGTGCCGAACGCAATTGCGGACGTAGCCAACAACGCGAAACGACGTGCGGAAACATTTCCTGCAACCATCCCACCCTCCCTCGTCGACCGATGTCCTTCCCGGTTTCGAATAAGTAATTTACTTGTTCAATCTAGTAGAGAGGGTGTCAAGGACTTGCGCACAGCTTGAAAGTATACGGGCGAGGTGCGTCCACGCAGCAACACTGCCCGCAGCACGCACCGAAGTGCAGGAAGGCTCGTGGTGTCTCCCACGTGGCGAGGGGTACGGGCGGCGATGGCACGGATTCTGCGCCATGCAGCTCGGGGAACAACAGGGTGTCAGACTAGCGCCTGCCGGCTGGCGGCCCTTCTGGGCCGCCAGCGTCGCCGTCACTTCAGTTCGCGGATCCAGATCGAACGGAAGCTGATCGGGGGGCTCGGGTCGCCATGGTCTTGCAGCTTGATCGGCGCGGCCCCATGCGCCTTGTATGCCGGCGCGCCGACGTAGGTGGTCTCGCCCTTCAGTGCGACATGATCCTGAATCAGAACCCCATTCATGAAGGCGGTGACATAGGCCGGGCTCGTCACCGAGCCGTCGGCAGCGAATACCGGGGCGGTCCAGATCACGTCGTAGCTCTGCCATTCGCCTGGGGCACGCGCGGGGTTCGCGAGGGGCGCGAACTGCTTGTAGATGCTGCCGGTCTGACCATTGACGTAGGTCTTGTTGCGGAAGCTATCCATGATCTGAAGCTCGTATCCGTTGTCGCCGTCACCGGTCGATGCCAGGAAGAGGCCACTGTTGCCCCGCGCCTGCCCCTCTCCCGTGATGTTGGCCGGAATACGCCATTCCAGGTGGAGCTGGTAATTGCGGAAGCGTTGCTTCGTCTCGATGTTGCCGGTCCCCTTGCGTACCGTCAGCACGCCATCGGCCACCGTCCAGCGCGCGGGTGACTTGTCCTTCGTGGAGACCCACTGGCTGAGGTTCTTTCCGTCGAACAGGACGACCGCATCGGAAGGAGTCGGCGTCTGGGTGGCAGGCCCCGGTGCGACGACCGGAGGCGTCGGTTGCCAGACCTCGGTATCCTCCGGGCGCGGCCCCGACTGGCCCGTTACGGCGGCCGTGCCCATCGCGGCCCCCAGCAGGGTTACACTGGCTGCGATTGCTGCGATCATAGTGCCCATCCCTTGCGATACTCCCGATCCAGAAATTGGTTGGCTTCGGCGACGTTGGTGATGCGGTCGCCATCATATTCGATCGGCTGGTCGGCGCGCAGCGCGACCATGCCGAGCAGCATCGTCTCGGTGAGCGGCACGGCCACCGAGAATGGCGAGGAGATCGCCTCCTCGCCCCGGATCGCGCGAATCCAGTTCATCTCGTGCCCGTCGCGCCCACCCAGAATCCGGGGCAGCGACATCGGCACCGCGGCAGCGCGCTCGGCCACGCCATCGCCGATCAGCACGGGCTTCTCCCCATAGGTCTCGTGCATCAGCATGCCGCGGTCCCCGACATAGAGCACGCCGCCGTCCGGGTTCATGCGCGCGGTCGCGGGCATGGCCGTGGGAGTCGGCGGCATCAGCCCGCCGTCGTACCACGTCATCGTGAGCGGCCCGCCCTTCGCCCGCCCGAACTGATAGGTCGTGATGTTGGCGAGCGGGTAGCTGCCGAGATCGGCGGGCGGCTTGCCGTCCCAGATGTCCGTGTCGCCTCCCCACCGGCTGTGGCGCGTCTCGATGCGGGTAGGAAGTCCTGGCTCCAGCGCCCAGACCGGGAAGTCGACGAGGTGCGCGCCCATGTCACCGAGCGAGCCGACGCCGAACGGCACCCATCCACGCCAGTTGAAATGCGCGTAATCGGGGTGGTAGCCCCAATCCACCGGCGCCGGCCCGAGCCAGAGGTTCCAGTCCAGACTGGAGGGGGCAGCGACCGCCGCGGGACGGGCCTCGCCTTGCGGCCACAGCGGGCGATTGGTCCAGACATGCACTTCGCGCACTCGGCCGATCACACCCGCACGGATCCACTCGACCACACGGCGCCCGTCGTCGCCGGAATGGCCCTGGTTGCCCATCTGGGTCACGAGCTTGGGATTGCGCCGGGCGACCTCCAGCAGCGTGCGGCCCTCTCGCACCGTATAGGTCAGCGGCTTTTGCACATAGACATGAAGGCCGCGCTCCATCGCCTGCTTTGCGGCGATGGCATGGTGGTGGTCCGGCGTCGCGATCACCACCGCGTCGATGTCCTTGCGGGCGTCGAACATGCGCCGGTAGTCGGCGAACCGGGCGGCTCGATCATAGGCGGCCTTCAGGGGCTGCATCTCAGGCCGAGCAACGCCCTTGTTGTCGACGAAGCTCTTAGCAACGTGATCGAAGTCCACGTCGGCGAGCGCCACGATGTTCTGGCTGGTGAGCTTGGCCATGTTCTGCGCGCCCATGCCGCCGGCGCCGATCACCGCGACATTCACCCGGTCGCTCGGCCGGAGGCGACGCGCCGCCGCCTGTCCCGGTATCGCAAGCAAGCCCGCGGTCGCGGCAGCGCCGCCGAGCCAGTCCCGCCGCGTCAGGCCACTTCCCTGTTCCGCCACGATCATCCTCTCCCCCTTTTTTCTTTCCCGGCCGTCGGGGCCGATGGGCACGACGAGCAGGCTAACAAGGGAAACACGTCCCTGCCACCTCCGGAAAGCAAACCCGTCCAGAATTTCATTGGATCGCCGATGTCAGGGTGGTTTCTCTCGCCGCTTCCTATCCTTGCGGCAGCAGCTTAGGCTTCGACGAAAGAAGTCGAACAGGAGGGGCCGTAATGCAGCTTTTCAAAACGTCGTCGTCGCAAGCGCGCCACTCGTCCGTGCGCTCTCTTCTGCGGCGGAGCGCCTGCGCAGCACTGCTGCTCATCACAGCGACACCGGCCGCAGCGCAGAGCGGCGATCCCACCAGCTTTGCGAGCGCCGCGGACGTAGCCGCGCAGGTAGAGGAGATGGGCCGCGCCATGAAGCCGGGGCAAGGCTTCTCCAGCCGGCCGCTGGTGCGCGACGACAAGACGATAGCGGCGCTCGAATATTGGAAGGCGCCCGGCCGTCCCGCCGTACATCCGGAGGAGGCCGAATACGCGCTGGTCGTCGCAGGTGCCGGCACGATGATCTCCGGCGGGACGCTCGAGGAGGCAAAGGTCACCCGACCCGGGCTGACGGAAGGAAGCCGGATCACTGGCGGCACGACCCGCAAGCTGGTTCCCGGCGACGTCATCCTGATCCCGGCGGGAGTTCCACACTGGTTCGGGATCACCGGCGATCGGCTGGTCCTGCTGGGTACCAAGCTGCCGCGCCCGCAGGCGCGCTGACCTCAGCGGCCGCGCGGCAAGGCTCCGGCGCCCAGCGGCGGGTCGTCGCCGGGGGCGCTGGAGCCAATCGCTGCGCGCACCGTTGATCCGGGTGCATTTATTCGAAGGCCTGGATGCGATCCTCGTCGCGGCGCTTCTGCTGCTGGTCGTCGCGCGCAAGCTCAACGTCCCGTATCCGACGCTGCTGGCGGCGGCCGGCATCGGCTTCGCGCTGCTGCCCTTTGCACCCGACATCGACGTGGATCCGGCCCTGGCGATGGCGCTGTTCATCGCCCCGGCCCTGCTTCACGCCGCCTTTCACACCAGCCTGAGGGGCCTGCGCCGCTTCTGGTTTCCGCTTTTGTCGCTGGCGGTTTTCGCCGTGCTGGTGACCACTGCCGCCGTCACGTTCGTTGGCGTCGCCGTGGCCGGACTTCCGCTTGCCGCAGCATTCGCGCTCGGCGCGATCGTCGCACCGCCCGATGCCGCGGCGGCAGAGGCCGTGCTGTCCGAAGTGGGAATACCGCGCCGCGGCCTGCTGCTGCTGCAAGGAGAAAGCCTGCTCAACGACGCCACCGCCCTTCTCTTGTTCGGGCTGGCGGTTGCGCTGGCCACGAACACCGACACGGCCACCACCCCGCTCGTTCTCGCCGCAGCAGCGCCCGGCGGCATCCTGTTCGGCTTGGCGGCGGCCTGGCTGTACTTGCGGATCGTCCCGCTCTTTTCCGGAACGCTCGGCTCGAGCCTCGCCGATTTCGCCGTCACCTTCGCGATCTGGCTGCTTGCGGAGCGGCTCCATCTTTCCGCCGTACTGGCGGTGGTCGCGTTCGGTCTGCTGGTGGCGCAGCGGCGTCCCCTCGGCCAGCCTGCCCGCGATCGGATCCAGAGCCGCGCGGTCTGGTCTGCGGGCGTGCTGGTCCTCAACGTGGTCGCCTTCATGATCATGGGGCTGCAGTCCCGCGACGTGCTCCTGCGGCTGGACAGCGCCGAGCGGCTTCCCGCGATCGTGTTTTCCCTGGTCGTGCTGGCGACCGTGCTGGGTGCGCGGCTCGCCTGGGTGTTGCTGGTGCGCGCGTTCGAAGGCTTGATCTCGCGCCATCATGCACCCGCCTGGCTTCCCAAGCCGCCGCCCTGGCGTGCCGCGCTGATCCTCGGCTGGTCAGGGATGCGCGGACTGGTGACGCTTGCCACCGCCTTCGCCCTTCCGGCCGGCATGCCCGGACGCGACCTGATCGTGCTCGCCGCGTTCACCGTCGTCATCGGCACGCTCGTCGTCCAGGGGCTGACGCTGGGGCCCCTGATCCGATGGCTCGACATCGGCGAGGACGCCGGATTGGCGACGAAGCTGGGTACGGCACGCCGACGGATCATCGACGCTGGCGTCGCGGTGCTCGCCGGCGACGAGAGCGATGCTGCCAAGGCGCTTCGCGTCCGCTACGGCGCCGCGGGGGCAGTCGCCGCGCATGCCGAGGATCCGCAAGCGCCCTCCGACTTCGACACGCTGCACCTCAAGGTCGTCGAGCATCAGCGCACCGCGCTCAACGAGATGCGGCAGAACGGGGACGTCGCAGAGGATATCTACCGTCGCCTGCTGGAGGAACTCGACTGGTCCGAGGTCGAAGCGCGCTCCTTTTCCGACAATGTGCTGCGCTCCGCCTGACCCGGCGCGGGGCGATCAACCTCGATAGTCTTCCATCGAACGCGCGGGTGTACCCGGCATCCTCAGCCTCACTTCATGCGCCCAGGAGGTTGCCGTAGCCGATCACCACGGTGGCCAGTACCAGCAGGGCGACGCCACCCCACACCATCGCGCGAACGCGCGGGTGCGCGTCCTTCCACTCGCGGAACGCAAAGCCCCACAGGGTCCCGAAAATGATGATGCTCGCCATGTGCAGCGTCCAGGACGAGAAGCCGAAGCGGCCCATCTGGCTTTCGCCCATGGTGTAGAAGAAGAACTGGAAATACCAGGCAGTGCCCGCGATCGCGCACAGGAGGTAGTTGCGCAGCAACGGCGCCCCGGCGCCCTTCCCGCCCCCGCGCCACTCGCCTGCGCTACGGTTGCGCAGGATCAGGAACGCGCACCAGAGAGCGTTGGTGACGAGCCCGCCGAACATGACGAGGCACAGCACCGGGAGGCCGGTCCACAGCGGGCCCGTTCCGGCCGCAGCGGACAGCGGCTTGATCGGTTCGCCCGCGGCAAGACCGAAGGCAAAGCAGGCAGACATGATGCCGGCAAAAACCGCGACTACAATGCCCTTGCGGAAGTTGAACTCGGCGACAGCCGCTGACTTCTGCTCTGGCGAAAGTGCGGCGTCCTTGCGCGCGCCCGCCATCGCGACAACGACGATCCCCGCGAGCGTCATGACCAGGCCCAACAGGATGATGTTGCCCGATGGCGTGTCGAGCAGCTTCTCCTGGAAGTCGCCCTGGAAGATCGGCGGGATCAGCGTGCCGAATACGGTGCACAACCCCAGCACCACCGCCATGCCGAGCGACAGCCCGAGGTAGCGCATTACCAAGCCGTAGCCGAGGCCGCCGAAGCCCCACAGCAGGCCGAAGAGCACCGGCCACAACAAGGTGGGGGTGGGCGTGCGGGAAAGGACGCCGAGCAGGTCCTCGGTCTGGATCGCGGCAAAGAACCACGGCGCGAGCAGCCAGGAAAAGACGCCGCCGGTCAACCAGTAGATCTCCCAGCTCCAGCGCTTCACGCCCTTGTAGGGGACGTAGAAACTGGCGGAGGCGAGGCCGCCGATCCAGTGGAACAGCACGCCCAGCAGCGGATTTGCGCCCATCACAGGTCGAGCTCCAGTCGATAGACGCGGTTGGCATTGCGCCCGAACAGGTCGCGACGCTCGTCTTCCGAGAAGTCGGCGACGATCGCGTGATAGGCTTCAAGATGCTGGTCGAAGGGGGCGAACAGCTTGTCGGTAGGACTGTCGCTTGCGAACAGGCAGCGGTCTGTCCCGAACAGATCGATCGCCTCCAGCAGGAACGGCCGGATGCTTTCGACCGTCCAGGCCCGGTCGATGAAGCCGACGCCCGACAGCTTGATTGCGACGTGCGGGGATTGCGCGAGCGTGCGCAATCCGTGGCGCCAGCGGGTCAGCCCCTCCCGCTCGGTCGGGATCGGCATGCCGATGTGGTTGATGATGACCGGGATGTCTGGATGCCGCTCGATCAGGGGGGCCAGACCCGCCATCTGCCCGGCATAGCATTGCAGGTCGAACGACAGGCCATAGCGCGCGAGCAGGCCGAAGCCCGCCCACCATTGGTCGGCCTGGGTGACGTCGTGCGGCGTGTAGGTCCGCAGGGGATTGGTGTGCCAGTTGACGATCTGGCGGATGCCGCGGACGTGGGAGTTGGCGGCCTGCGCCTCCAGCAGCGGCTCGACCCCGGGATCATGGAGCGGCGCAAAGGCGACGATGGCGTTGGGCATGCCGCGTTCGGCAGCCATCGCCTCGAGCCATTTGGTTTCGTCCAGCGCCTGCGAAGGGTCGGCGCCGGCATCGATGTGGACGACGCCCCGGACGTTCCAGCGCCCGACATCGGCACAATAGTCGTCGAGGCGATAGTCGCGGGCAATGGGCTCGGTCACGCCCGCGGGCCCCTCGGCGAAGGGCGGGGTCAGCCAGGGATACCGGATGTGGCCGAGATCCCAGAGATGGACATGGGCGTCGACGAACGGAATGGCTTCCATGGGTCTCCTCTCGTGTGACGCGCCGCCTCTTGCCGGGGGTCGCGCTCGGAACGGGGGCAGCTCAGAAGGTCGTGCGCCCTCCGGAGGTATCGAAGGTCGCGGCCGTGGTGAAGCTGCACTCCTCGCTGGCCATGAAGCAGACCATCGCCGCGCTTTCCTCGACCTCGCCCAGGCGCCCCATTGGGATCCTGGAGCGCATGTACTCGACCTGGCTCTTCGGCAGCTGGTTCAAGATCGGGCTGTCGAAGGTGGCCGGGGTCAGGGCGTTCGCGATGATACCGCTACCCGCCAGTTCCTTGCCGAGCGATTTGGTGAAGCCGATCACGCCTGCCTTGGACGCGGAATATGCGGACGCATTGGGATTGCCTTCCTTGCCCGCGACCGACGCCACGTTGACGATCCGGCCATAGCCGTGGCGCAGCATGTACGGCACCACCGCGCGGGCGCAGTAGAAGATGCCGTTGAGGTTGATATCGATCACCCGGAGCCAGCTGTCGATCGGGAACTCGTGCGCCGGCTTGGTCGCGCCGGTGATGCCGGCGGAAGCGACGAGCACATCGATCCGCCCGAACGCTTCGAAGGTAGCGACCGCAGCCGATTCGACCGCCGGCTGATCCGACACGTCGAGAGCGACGACATGCGCCGCCCCGATCCCATGCTTCGCAGCGGCGAGCGCCTCTGGATCCACGTCCCAAAGCGCGACCTTGCCGCCTTCGGCGACGATCCGCTTGGCGGAGGCAAGCCCAAGCCCCGAGGCACCGCCGGTGACGACGGCAACCTGCCCGGCGAACCGGTCCGGGAAGACGCTCACCCCAGCACCTCGTCACCCAAGTGGCGCCACGCGACGACGTTCTGCTGCTGCTCGCCAAGTCCGGCGATTCCCAGGCGCATCGTGTCCCCCGCCTTGAGGAAGATCTTGTCGGGCTTCTTGCCCTCGCCCACCCCCGGAGGGGTACCGGTGATCAGCAGGTCGCCGGGATAGAGGGTGATGTAGCGGCTGACGTAGCTGATGATCTGCTTGACGCCGAAGATCATGGTGCGGGTGTTGCCGGTCTGCATCCGCTCCCCGTTCACGTCGAGGAACATGTCCAGGCTCTGACAGTCGGCGACCTCGTCCGGGGTTACCAACCAGGGACCTACGGGACAGAAGGTGTCATGGCCTTTCCCTTTGGACCACTGGCTGCCGCGCTCCTTCTGATTGAAGCGTTCGGAAACGTCGTTGGCGACCGTGAAGCCGGCCACATGCGCCAGCGCGTCGTCCTCCTCGACGTAGCGGCAGGTCTTCCCGATCACCACGCCCAGCTCGACCTCCCAATCGGTGTGGGTGGAATCCTTTGGGATCATCACTTCGTCATTGGGTCCGGTAAGGCTGGAGAGCGCCTTCATGAACATCACCGGCTCCGTCGGAATCGGCAGGTTGGACTCGATCGCATGGTCCTCGTAGTTGAGCCCGATCGCGACAATCTTGCCGATGCCCTCGACGGGCACGCCATACCGCGGGGCCCCTTCGGCGGCGGGCAGGCTCTCGACGTCGAGGTCGCCGAGCGAGGCGATCGCAGCGACGGTCAACCGGTCGACCATGGCGGACAAGTCGCGCAGCACGCCCTGCGCGTCGACGACGCCGGGCTTCTCGGATCCGCGGGCACCAAAGCGGCAGAATTTCATGGAAGAGCTACTTTCGTTGGATCTGGCAAATGGGGTGGGTCAGCGCGCGTAGGGGCGGTGCATCGGCAGGTCGCGGTTGAGCTCGACGCCGAAACCGGGCTTGTCGAGCGCACTCGCGCGCAGGCGGCCGTTCACCGGCACAGGCTCGCCGATCAGTTGCGGGTGGAACATCGGCACCACTTCGCTTGAAGCCGGATGCATCATCAGGAACTCGGCGAAAGGCGAGTTGTGGCGCGTGATGACGAAGTGATAGCTGTAGACGGACGAGCCGTGCGGCACGACCAGCTTGCCATGCGCGTCGGCGAGCGCCGAGATCTTGAGCAATTCGGTCATGCCGCCGCACCAGCCCACATCGGGCTGGAGGATGTCGCAGCAATCCATCTCGAGCAGCATGCGGAAGCCCCAGCGGGTCGCCTCATGCTCGCCGGTGGTGACCAGCATGCCCCGGGGCACGTTGCGCTTCAGTGCCGCATAGCCCCAATAGTCGTCGGGGCTGATCGCCTCCTCGATCCACTTGAGGCCGTGCTCGTTCGCGGCAAGAGCCAGGCGGGTCGCATAGTCGACATCGAGCGCCATCCAACAATCGAGCATCAGCCAGAAGTCGGGGCCGACCCGCTCCCGCATCGTCGCCAGTTCGGCAATGTTCTTCCTGAGCCCCTCGATCCCCCCCGCGGGGCCGTGATGGAGCGGCATCTTGCCGCCGATGAAGCCCATGTCCTTGGCCAGGTCCGGCCGCGAGCCGGTCGCGTAGAACTGCAGCTCGTCGCGCACCGCCCCGCCGAGCAGCGCATGTACCGGCTCGCCGCGCAGCTTGCCGAGCAGGTCCCACAGCGCGAGGTCGACGCCGGAGATGGCATTCACCACCAGCCCCTTGCGGCCGTAGTATTGGGTCGAGAAGTACATCTGGTCCCAGATCTTCTCATATTCCGCCGGGTTGCGGCCTTCGAGGAAGCGGGCGAGGTGCCGCTCGACAAGGAAGCAGGCGGGCTCGCCGCCGGTCGTCACCGCAAAGCCGATCGTGCCGTCTTCCGCCTCAATCTCCACCACCAACGTGCCCAACGCGTTGATGCCGAAGCTCTGGCGCGACTGGCGATACTCGGGATAGCGCGCCATCGGGGTGGCGATGTGATCGTCGATCCAGTGGCCTTCGCCCTGGTCGTGATAATCTGCCCCACCGCCTCGTACGGTGAACGCGCGGACGTGCTTGATCCTGGGAAGCCCGGTGTACTCCATTCGCACCATCCCCTTTCCTGGTCGCCGCTCTTGTCAGCGGTCGAAGTTGTTCACTGTTACCGATACCATCACATGGTGCGCAATTCAGTGTTATGAGGTGAGTTTCAGCCTCAACCTGCCCAGTACGCCGGGCCCATTTACATTCTCAATTTGTGGGATAGGATGTTACGAGATGGAACATACCGCGTCAAACGAAGAATTGCTGGACGGCAAGCGGCCGTCGAAGGTGCAGGGAAGCCAGACGCTGCTTCGCGGGCTGGACCTGCTCGACCAGGTGGTGGACGGACCGGTGCGGCTCGCGGAGTTGTCCGCGCGCATGGGGCTGACCCGCTCGACTACCCACCGGCTGGCCAATGCGTTGATCGATCGCGGTTTTGTGACCTACCTCCCGCGCGAAGGCTATCAGCTGGGCCCCAAGCTCCTGCAGCTCGGCTTCCTGGCGCAGAGCCAGGCCGATGTGGTGCAGATCGCCCGTCCGCGGATGGAGGCGCTGGCCTCCCAGAGTGAGGACACGGTGCATTTCGGGCGGCTCGACGGCGAGCTCGCGCTCTACCTGGACAAGATCCCCGGCCGCCGCCGGGTCGACATTTCCAGCCGCGTGGGCGATCGCCAGCCGCTGACCTCCACGGGCCTGGGCAAGGCCCTGCTGCTCGACTCCCCCGAAGCCGAATGGCAGCGCGCGTTCGAGCGCGAGCAGGGCAAGGGCGCGCCGTCGATCGACTATGCCACCTGGCTCGAGCGGATGCGCGGCTATGTCCGTGCCGGCCACGCCTTCGACCTTGAGGAGAATGAGGATCTCATTCGCTGCGTGGCGGCCCCGGTCCGCGACGCTTCGGGCAAGATCGTCGCCGCCATCAGCCTGTCGAGCGCGGCGCAGTACATGGATGACGAGCGGATGGGCGCGCTCAGCCACGAGGTTCGCGGTACCGCCGAACAGATCAGCCGCGATCTCGGCTGGTCCCCCAAGGCGCGCTCCCAGAAGCGCCGATAGCAGGAAGAGGATTGCCGATCGTGAAGCTGCTGGAAGGAAAGACCGTGCTCGTCACCGGCGCCTCGACCGGGATTGGGCGAGCGGCGGCGATCGGTGCAGCCCAGCATGGCGCCGACGTGGTGATCAACTACCATAGCCGCGACGAGGACGCCCAAAGCTGCATCGCAGCGATCGAGGCAGCCGGCGGGCGCGGTCTGGCTGTAAAGGGCGATGTCGCCGACGCGGCGACGGCGACCGACTTCGTCGCGCGTGCGGTGGACGCCTTCGGCGGTGTCGACGTGATGATCAGCAACGCCGGCATCTGCCCATTCCATGCCTTTCTCGACATGCCGACGGAGACGGTGGAGCGGACCTTCCGCGTCAACCTCCATGGTGCCTATTACATGGTGCAGGCCGCGGCACGGCAGATGGTGGCGCAAGGCCGCGGTGGCGCGATCGTGGCAGTGTCCTCGATCTCCGCCCTGGTCGGCGGCGAGTTCCAGACCCACTACACGCCCACGAAGGCCGGAGTGCATTCGCTGATGCAGTCGACCGCGATCGCGCTCGGCAAGCATGGCATCCGCTGCAATTCGGTGCTCCCCGGCACCATCCTTACCGAGATCAACAAGGAGGATCTCGCGGACGACGGGAAGCGGCGGTACATGGAGGCGCGAACGCCGCTGGGACGCCTTGGCCAGCCGGAAGACATGGTGGGGCCGATCGTGTTCCTGGCTTCCGACATGGCCGCATATGTCACGGGCGCGGCGCTGTTGGTGGACGGCGGCATGTACGTGAACCTGCAATGAGGGGGTCGGAGCGCCCGGTTCGCGCTTCGCCGCCGGATGCGGAGTGACATGAGCCCTTCTCCCCGCCCCCGCGTCGCGCTCTTTGTCACTTGCCTAGTGGACGCGATGCGGCCGCGCGTCGGCTTTGCCGCACTCGCCGCGCTGGAAGACGCCGGCTGCGAGGTGGTGGTCCCCCGGAGCCAAACCTGCTGCGGGCAGCCCGCACTCAACTCGGGCGACCGCGAGGGCGCTGCCGCAATCGCCCGCCGGACGATCGCGCTACTCGAGCCCTATGAGGCGGTCGTAGTGCCGAGCGGATCTTGCACCGGCACGATCAGATGCCACTATCCGGAACTGCTCGCGACGGATCCGGGATGGCTGTCGCGTGCCGAAGCACTTGCGGCACGCACGTTCGAAATCCTGACCTATCTGGACGACGTACTTGGGTGGAGGCCGGCGGCCGCACTCGACGCGAGCGTCGCCTATCACGATAGCTGCTCGGGTCTGCGTGAGCTCGGCATCAAGGAACAGCCGCGCCGGCTGCTCTCAGCGGTAGCCGGGCTTCGCCAGATGCCGCTTTCCGGCGCGGAGACCTGCTGCGGCTTCGGCGGCACCTTCTGCGTCAAATACCCGAGCATCTCCAACGCGATCGTCGAGGAAAAGGCGGCGGCAGTCGAGGCCAGCGGGGCGGACCTGCTGCTGTCGGGCGATCTCGGCTGCCTGATGAACATGGCGGGAAAGCTCCACCGGCGCGGTGCGCCTACCCGCGTGTTTCACACCATCGAGGTGCTGGCAGGCATGGCCGACGGCCCGGCCATCGGCGAGGAGCCATGAGCGGCTTCACCCAACGCGTCGAGGATGCACTCGCCGACCCTGTCCTGAAGATTGCGGTCGAACGCACCGCTGGTACTGCCGAGGCCAAGCGTGCCGCCGCGGTCGGCGCCTTTCCGGACTTCGAGGCGGCACGTACCCGTGCGGCGGTGATCAAGGACCATGTTGTCGCGAACCTCGGCCACTACCTCCAGCAGTTCGAGGCCAATGCCCAAGCCGCCGGCGCCACCGTCCACTGGGCGCGCACCGCTGACGAAGCCTGCGGAATCGTCATCGGCATCTGCAAGCGTGCCGACGCGCGCTCCGTCGCGCGGTCGAAGTCGATGCTGGGGGAGGAGATCGGCCTCCCCCATGCACTCGCCGAAGCCGGGATCGAGCGGATCGAGACGGATCTTGCCGAGCACATCATCCAGCTGGCCGGCGAGCGCCCCTCGCACATCGTCTGGCCGGCGATGCACAAGACCCGCGAACAGGTATCTGCGCTATTTCGTGCCCGGCACCGCGAGCCGCATCTGGAAGAAACGATTGCGGCAATGGCCGAAAGCGCCCGGCGCCACCTTCGCTCCGCGATGCTGGACGCGGACGTGGGCATCTCCGGTGCGAACTTCCTGATTGCAGACACCGGCAGCGTCTGCACCGTAACGAACGAGGGCAACGCGGAGCTCTCGATCATGCCGCCGCGCGTTCATATCGTGACGGCCGGCATTGAGAAGGTCGTGCCGTCGCTGCCGCACGCCATCCACATGCTGCGGATGCTCGCCCGGTCGGCCACCGGCGCGGCGCTTACCCAGTACACCACCTTCTACACCGGCCCCAAGCGTGCCGGCGATCGCGACGGTCCAGAGGAAATGCACATCGTGCTGGTCGACAACGGCCGTACACAGATGCGCGAAGAAGGTCTGGCGGAAATGCTGCGCTGCATTCGCTGTGGAGCCTGCATGAACCATTGCGTGGTGTTTCGCCAGATCGGGGGCCACGCCTATGGCAGCACCTATCCCGGCCCCATGGGGGCGGTGCTGACGCCTGCCCTCGACGGGCTGTCGGCAAACCGCGACCTGGTCCATGCCTGCACGATGAACGGCAAGTGCCAGGAGGTCTGCCCCGTCAAAATCCCCCTGCCCACGCTGTTACGGGGATGGCGGGAGAAGAGTTGGCGGGAAGGGCTGGAGCCGCAGACGGTGCGCCGGGCGCTGGGGCTCTGGGCATGGGGCGTGCGACACCCGCGGCTCTACCGCCTCGGGAGTGCGCTCGCGGTACGTGTCATGCGGCAGCGCGCGCGGGCGGGCTGGATCTCGCGGCTGCCGTTGGCGGGAGCGTGGACCCGGCACCGTGATCTTCCCGCGCCCGAGGGGAAGACCTTCCTGGAACAATATGCGCAAGGGCGGCGCCGGTGAGCGCTCGGGACGCCATCCTCGGCCGCTTGGAAGGCTCTCGGCCAGCCGGTGCGATCGCCCGCGAGGCGGCGATCCTGGCAAACGATCCTGAGCGCCCCCTCCTAGCCCATGAAGCGCTCATCCCGCAGTTCCTGGCGCAACTGGGGCTTGCGAGCGTCGCGGCCACCTTCGAGCCGGTGCGCGACTGGTCGGGCATTCCCGCTGCCGCAGCCGCCTATCTGGACGCAACTGCCCTCCCCCGCTCGATCTACCTGCCGCCGGACCCGCGCCTGCGCGCCTGCGACTGGAGCGGCATTGCGCTGCGGGAGACCTGCGCGCCGGATAAAGCGGCGGCGGTCGGGCGGGCGATCGCCGGCGTGGCGGAAACGGGCTCGCTGATATTCGAGACCGGCCCTGCCACTCCCATGCTGCCAAATTTCCTGGCGCTCCATCATGTGGTGGTGGTTGAAGCTCGAACGATCGTGGCCCACCTTGAAGACATTCCAGCACGTCTGCGGGAGGCTCGCGCCCACTATTGGGTGACCGGCGTCTCCGGCACTACCGACATCGAAGGACAATATGTGCGCGGCGCGCATGGCCCGCGATACCTGCACGTCCTGCTGGTGGATGAAGCGCCGTAGGAGCCGACGGCGGCGCCAATCGCCACGGGGCTCGCGATCGGACAACTGCATTTTAGCTACGAGCATCCCGTCCGGCAGTAAACTTCGCGCTAATTATTGCGACTTTGGTCGCAATAGCTGAGCTGAAGCAACGTCGGTTCGACGGAGTCCAGGGCCCGGGTCGCGATCCGAAAAATGGGAGGGGACAAAGTTTGCCTGGACGCGTGCTTTGCAGATTGGTCGGCCATCGCCATTCTCACCGAACTTGGCACGACGGACTCGATTTCCGCGCGCGCTGCACCGTCTGTGGAAAACCGCTAATCCGTGATGACATCGCCGGTGAGTGACGATCGTTTGACCCGAGCAAAGATAGCCATCCGGATCGCGCTCGAAGGGCATCAGGCGCAGCAGGCGCTCCCGAAGGCTATAGCCAGCACTTGGAAGACGGCGGACAAACCCTCCGCAGCGTGGCGATCCTGGTTCGGAGAAGGGCTGGCCATCCACTACCAGGCCATCACCGAAGCGCCATTCCAAGTTCCTCAAAGTAGCTTGTCGAGGGTGATCGGAAGGTCGCGCACCCGCTTGCCCGTCGCGTTGAACACGGCATTGGCGACCGCCGCCGCCACGCCCGTGATGCCGATTTCCCCGATGCCGCGTGCGCCGAGCGGAGAGCGCGGATCGGGAATGTCGGTCCACATCACCTCGATTTCCGGCACGTCCATGTGCGCGGGGACGTGGTAGTCGGCCAGGGTCGGGTTCATGATGCGGCCGCTGCGCTCGTCGAACAGCGTCTCCTCGGTCAAGGCGAGGCCGAGCCCCATGATCATGCCGCCGCGGAACTGGCTCGCTGCCGTGCGCGGGTTGAGGATCGCGCCGCAGTCGAAGGAGCCGAGCAGCCGGTCCACCCGCACCTCTCCCGTCACGTCGCTGACGCGCAGCTCGCAAAACATGGCGGCCGTGCTGTGCATCGCGAACTTCAGCATCTCGAGCGGCGGCGTGCCAGAGGCCGTGACGCTCACCTCGTCGCGGTTGGCGCGCGTCAGGATCGATCGGAAGCTCTCGTGCCGGCTCGGCTCCTCGGCACCGGCAAGCCCTTCCCGCGCCAAGCGAACCTCGCCCGGTCGCAGCCCCGCTAGCGGGCTGTCGTTACCGGCCAGGCGCAGCAGTTCGGCGGGCAACTTCTCCGCCGCTGCCAGGATCGCGCCGGCGATCGACACGGTCTGGCCCGATCCGCCGGCCAGCGGCGCGGCCGGCAGAGCGGAATCGCCGATTTCAATCGAAACGGCGGCAAGTGGCAGGCCCAGCCGATCCGCGACCTGCTGCGCCAGCACCGTGGCCGTGCCCATCCCCATCTCCTGTCCCGAACAGGCGAGGCTGGCGGTGCCGTCGTGTCGGACCGAGAGGCGAACGGCGGCGCCGGGCATCCGCACATAGGGGAAGCTTCCGCTTCCGCAGCCCATGCCGATCCGCCACTCGCCCTCACGTCGCGCGCCCGGCGTCGTCGAGCGGCGCTCCCACCCGAAGCGTGCGGCACCGTCGGCCCACGACTTGGCCGGCGCATGTTGCGAGAAAGGCGCGCCGGTGATCGGATGCTTGTCCGGCAGGTTGCGCAGGCGCAGCTCGATCGGGTCGAGTGCCAGCGCATGCGCCAGTTCGTCGACGGCGCTTTCCAGGGCGAAGGTGCCGATCGCCTCACCAGGCGCGCGCATGAAGGTGTTGGGCACCACCGCCATGTCGACGTGGCGCTGGAGGATCTCAAAGCTCTTTGCGCGATAGGCGGCACGCGTGCCCAGCGTATAGGCTTCCGGGCACGCACCATAAGGCGGCATCACTGACCAGCCGTCGTGCAGCAATGCGGTGAAGCGGCCGTCTTCGTCGGCGCCGATGGCGACGCGCTGTTCGGTCGGGCTGCGACCGCCGATGATGCGGTAGACGCCTTCGCGGCTCAGCTGAAGCCTGAGCGGTCGGCCGACCATACGCGCGGCCGCGACGGCGGCCACCTGATGATCCCAGAAGCCCTTGCCGCCGAACCCGCCGCCCACGAACGGCGACAGCACGCGTACCTGCTCGCGCTTGAGCCCGAACAGCTTGGCCAGCGTCGCAGCCTCGGCCGCGATCATCTGCGTGGTGTCGTGAACCGTGAGCTCGTCGTCTCCCCAGGCAACGGTCAGCGCATGGAGCTCGATCGCATTGTGGTTCTGCCACGGCGTTCGATAGCGATTGTCGACCTTGTGCGGGGATCGCGCCAGCTCGCGCTCGGCACGCCCGAACGACAGGTGGTTGCGCTCGATCAGCAGCGAAGGGATCACGCGGGCGCCGGCCTTGGCCTCTTCGAAGCGCGTCTCGGCGGGCGCGGCTTCATAGTCGATCGCGATCAGCGATGCGGCATGGTCGGCCTGCTCCTGGGTTTCGGCCACCACTGCCGCGACCACCTGGCCGTTATAGTGCACCTGATCGTCTTGAAGGATCGGCAGGCTGCTGTTGCCGGTAGCGGTCGGGTCGGTCATCGAGATCAGCGACGGGCTGGCGACCCGTGGCATGTTGCGATGGGTGACGACGAGCAGCACGCCCGGTGCCGCCTCCGCCGCAGCCGTGTCGAGCCGAGCGATCCGCCCCCGCGTGACCGTGCTGTGCACGAGGGCTGCGTAGCACAGCCCCTCCATCGCCACTTCGGCCGAGAAGCGTGCCTGCCCCTGCACCTTGAGCGCACCATCGACGCGCGACGCCTGCCGGCCGATCTCACCGTGCCGGCCGATCAGCGGATCGGGGGTGCCGCCGGGCAGCCACTGTGCCGGAACCCAGCCAAGCGCGGTGCGGACCGAGCCGACGAGGACGTTCTGTACCCTGCTCATGCCTGCTCTCCGCTCAATTGGGCGAGGACCGCTGCCATCGTCCGCGTCGCCAGCGGCACCTTGAATGCGTTGCCCGGCAGCGGGGCCGCTTCGGCAAGCTCCACCTCCGCAGCGCGCGCGAATGCCTCGGCTGTGGCCGGTCCGCCGCGCAGCGTCGCCTCCGCCCGCAAGGCGCGCCACGGCTTGGCCGCAACGCCGCCCAGCGCGATCCGCACGTCCACGATCCGGTCGCCGTCCAACGCGAGCCCTGCTGCGACCGAGACGAGCGCGAAGGCGTAGCTCGCCCGGTCACGCACCTTGCGATAGATGGAACGCGCCGCAACGTCCGACGGGGGAAGTTCGATCGCCACGATCATCTCGCCAGGCGCGAGCACCGTTTCCAGGTCCGGGCGATCGCCCGGCAGGCGGTGCAGATCGAGCAGGGAGAGCGTGCGCACGCCCTCGGCGCTTGCGAGATGCACGCGGGCATCCAGTGCCGCCAGCGCGACTGCCATGTCGGACGGGTGCGTGGCGATGCACGCTGGCGACGCCCCAAGGATCGCATGGTAGCGCGTGAACCCGCCGCGGGCGTCGCACCCGCTGCCGGGTTCGCGCTTGTTGCATCGCGATCCCGCGGCATCGGCGAAGTACAGGCACCGGGTCCGTTGCAACAGGTTGCCGCCGACGGTCGCCATGTTGCGGATCTGCGCGGAGGCGCCGCCGAGGATCGCGCGCGACAGCATCGGGTAGCGGGTCCGCACCAGCGGGTGCGCCGCAACGCTGCTGTTGCGGGCGGCGGCGCCGATCACGATGCTGCCGTCCGCCGCCTCTTCGATCAGCGCCGGCAGGCCTGTGACATCGACCAGCACTCCAGGCTGTTCGACGCCCTTGCGCATGAGGTCCACCAGATTGGTCCCGCCGCCGAGAAGCCGGTGCCCCTGTACTGCGCCCAGCCGGAGCGCATCAGCAGCGCTGCCCGCACGCAGGTAGGAAACGGGGGTCATGCCGCGCGCTCCGCTGCGACCGCCAGAATGGCGTCGACGATGCCATTGTGCGCGCCGCAACGGCACAGGTTGCCGCTCATCCGTTCGCGCACCTCGTCGCGCGAGAGGCGGACGGGGCCGGAAAGGTCGCGCGTGACGTAGCTCGGCACGCCGGCCTCGACCTCCGCCAGCATCGCCGACGCGGCACAGATCTGTCCGGGCGTGCAATAGCCGCACTGGAGACCGTCATGCTCGAGAAACGCCGCCTGAAGCGGATGGAGGCCATCGGCGCCCAGCCCCTCGATCGTGGTCACCGTGCGGCCGTCCACCTGCACGGCAAGCGTCAGACAGGAGAGGACCCTGTTCCCATCGACCAGCACCGTGCACGCGCCGCATGCGCCCTGGTTGCAGCCCAGCTTGGTGCCGGTGAGGTGCAGCCGTTCGCGCAGCAGATCGAGCAGCGACACGCGCGCGTCTTCTGGCGGCGCGACTTCGGTTCCGTTTATCCTGATAGCCATCCGCCACTCCCGGTCGCGCGTGATCTGCGCGTCCGGGATGATACGACGAACTTCGTACTATTCAAGGGTCGTACGAGATGATCTTTGCCATCATCGCGATGAGCTGTCCCCGCTCGTCCGCCGTCAGCGGTTCCAGCATACGCCGGTGGAGTTCACCGTACATGGCCGACATGGTGTCCACCCGCTGCTGTCCGCCGGGAGTGAGGCGAAGCGCGACGGAGCGGCGATCCGCCTCGGGCCGGTGTCGTTCGAGGAGGTCGCGCTTGGCAAGACGATCGGTCGCCGACGAAATGGTGGTGTTTGCGACCCCAATAAAACGCGCGGCGTCGGACGGCCCGCAGTCCGGGTGTTTGGCGACGTAGAACAGCACCTGCTTATCCAGTTCGTTGAGCGGCTTTTCGGGGGAAAGCGCCTCCGCCAGCTTGTAGCGGCGCGTGAACAGGTCGAACGCCTCCCCCAGTGCTGCGAGTTCCTCATCGGTCGGCATCGTCATGAAGGCGGCCATATCCGCGCAGGGCCTATCCTTGCTAGCCACTTCACCAAAGCATCCTTTCCCGCTTGCCGCGCCACCCCCTTCCTGATGCGCACGCAGCGATGCTCCTGCAGGTCCTGTGGGGTGGCGGGGGAACCGAAGCGCTCGAGATAGGCAGGCGCGGCGGCCGCCACCCAGCGTATGTTCGCGAAAGCCTTCGCGCGATCATGTCCTCCGGCAAGGTGCCTTCGTAGCGAATGCCCGCATCGAAGCCGCTTCGGATCGCCTTCACTACCGTGCCGTTGCGCACTCCTCCGAAGGCGACCAGTCGCATGACGTGACCGGCCATACTGGGAAGCAACTGAGCAACGATCTCCTCAACCGCTACGCCCGTTTCCGCCACGCGCGTCGGATCACGTGAGCCTGAATGGGACCAGTTCGCCGCCTCGTACGCGCTCTACCGCGACGCCCCCCAGCCGCGGCCGAGGCGTTGACGGGCGCCAAAGCCTATCGCCGGTACAGCGTTCGTTGCGCGCTATCCTAGCGCGGACACCTTGTTGGAAATGCTTGCTGTTCCCGCTTACCGCAAAGCGGTGATCCATCGGCAAGCCGCGGTCGCCACCTTCCGCCTCATCCGCTGCGGCAATCGCGCCGCAGGTCGCAGTTCCGACTGACCTACTCCGACCAGACCAGCACCGTGACTGCGACGGCCAGTGCGGCCAAAAGGCCGGTGCCGAGCCACAGTTCGACCGTGGGCACTCGCTCGACGCACTCCGCCTCCACTCGCCGCGCGGTCTGGACGTAGCGGCGAGCAGCTACGAACAGCACCAATCCTGCAAGCAGGATTGGCAGCATCGCGGCGAGCCGCGGCAGCCAGGGCGGCCCGATGTCCCCGGCTATTTTGGCGAATCCCACCGCGGCGGCCAGCGCCGCCAGCGCTGTTCTCCACCAAGCCGCCAGCGTGCGCTCGCTGGCCAGCATGGTGCGGTCGGCGGCGAGGCCGATCCGACTCGGGTTGCCTCCGTCCAGGTCCGTCGCGTCCGGCATAGTTGAACAGCGACCGGGTCAGCTTCCAGGTTCCGCTGGACCGTATGGGACACACAAAGCGTTCCCCTCCGAGTCAGGCAGCGGCTGGATGCCTTGCACTGAGGAGCATGGGGCCGGGTGATGCACGCAGGAGGTTTGTCGCATGCTGTTCGATAGCTGGCAGGGGCTGGGCCGCGTGCTGCTGGTCGGCGCGCTCGCCTATGTCGCGCTGGTCGCCATTCTCAGGATCAGCGGCAAGCGAACCTTGGCCAAGATGAACGCGTTCGACCTGGTAGTTACCGTGGCGCTGGGTTCGACGCTGGCGACGATCCTGCTGTCGAAGGACGTGGCGCTTGCGGAAGGCGTGCTCGCCTTCGCGCTGCTCGCGGCGCTGCAGTTCGTCGTTGCATGGAGTTCGGGTCGCTCGCGCGCCGTAGAGCAGCTTGCCAAGGCGGAGCCACGCGTGCTGCTCGCCGACGGTCGCTTCCGCGACGATGCGCTGGCAAGCGAACGGGTCACACGCGACGAGGTGCGCGCGGCCGTGCGCGGCGCCGGATTCGGAGACCTCACCCGCCTGGCGGCCGTGGTCTTGGAAACGGACGGCAGTCTCAGTGTGATAGCGGCTACGCGGGCGGGCGACCGCGCCGCGCTGCCCCGGCATGACGGATGAGGGCCGGGCTGCTCCGCCTGGCGGACCAACTGCGTCAGAGCTACTGGTTCCTCCCCTCGCTGATGGCGCTCGCCGCCGTGCTTCTGGCTGGCGGCATGGTGTGGCTGGACAGCTATGAAGGCTCCGGTTGGATGGACCGGCTGCCGTGGCTCTACGCGTCGCGGCCCAGCGGCGCACGCCAGCTTCTGTCCGCGATCGGCGGGTCCATGGTGACGGTGGCGGGCACCGTCTTTTCCGTCACCATTGCCGCCGTGGTCTATGCGTCGGGACAATACGGCCCACGCCTGCTCAGCAACTTCATGCGCGATCGCGGCAATCAGGTGACGCTGGGCACCTTCATCGCGACCTTCCTCTACTGCCTCATCGTGCTGCGGACGATCCGCTCGCCGGAGGAGACGGGCGGTGCCGGGTTCGTCCCGAACCTTGCTGTGCTGATTGCATTGCTGCTGGCGGTCTGCTCGATCACAGTGCTGATCTTCTTCATCCACCACGTTCCCTCGCGCATCCACATCAACAGCGTGATCGAGGACATCGGCCGCCGCCTGCTGCACGAAGTCGGCCGGCGTTTTCCCCAGTCGATCGGCGATGCAGGAAGAACAGCAGCTGCGCGTTCCATTCGTCGGACGACAGCGGCCATCCGTGGTGGAAGTGAATCGGCTGGACGTCCTTGGGTCCGAGATCCTTGTAGAAGATCTCGACGCCGTCGCGGGCCGTCACATAGTTCTTAGTCCTTGCTCCTGAGTTCATGACGGAGACCGCGAGGCCGGCGCGAACCGGCCTCGCGGGCACTTGGCAGTTCGGCACTAGCGCAGCGCCGCGATGACCATCTCGGCCAGCGCCGCCGACGATTGCGGGTTCTGTCCGGTCAGCAGGTTGCCGTCCTGGACCACGTGGGTCTTCCAGTTGGGTCCTTGCTCGAAGGCCGCGCCTAGCTTGCGCAAGGTTTCTGCCAGCAGCCACGGGGCGTTCTCGGCGGTGCCGAACTCAATCTCCTCCTCGTCGGTGAGCGAGGTCATCTTGCGCCCGGCGAAGGGCCAGCTGCCGCTCGCGTCGCGCGCCGCGAGCAGCGCGGCGGGGCCGTGGCACACCGCCGCAATGACCTTCCGCTGCCGGTCGGCCTCGAGCAGCACCCGACCCATGTCCGGATCCTTGTAGAGATCCTCGACCGGGCCGTGCCCGCCAGGGACGACGATCGCGCCGTAGTCGGCGGGATTGATGTCGGCGAGAACCAGCGGATGCTCGATCCGCTCAGCGTTCTGCGCAAGATAGGTACGCATGCATTCGGCGACGTCCTCGCCCACCAGCTTGGGGTCGAGACTGCGCTTGTCCATGGTGGGCACCACGCCGCCGGGGCTGGCGAGGTCAACGTCGAAGCCGGCGCGCAGGAACGGCTTGTCGAGATCGACGAACTCCTGTGCCCAGACGCCGGTCTCGTAAAGCGAGCCGTCGGTCCGCGTCCACTTGTCGGCTGCCGAAAGGACGATCAGTATCTTGGTCATTGCTCTTCTCCTTGGTTTGTCGCCGATACAGTCGAGCTTGGCGTCAGATGTTCTGGCCGCCGGAGACTTCGATGCGCTGCGCGGTCACCCAGCGGTTATCGGGTCCGAGGAGGCCGGCTACGGCCGGCCCGATGTCGTCGGGGACACCAACGCGCCCGAGCGCGATCATGTTGGCGAAGGCCTCGTTGTATTCGGGCGTGTCGCGCACCGCGCCGCCGAGGAAGTCGGTCTCGATCGCGCCGGGCGCGATCGTGTTTGCGGTGATGCCTCGGCTGCCGAGTTCTTTGGCGAGATAGAGCGTGAGGATCTCGATCGCGCCCTTCGCCGCCGAATAGGCGGAGAAGCCCGGATACGTGATCCGGGTAAGGCCCGACGAGAAGTTCACAATCCTCCCGCCGTCAGCAAGCAACGGCAACAGCGCCTGAGTGAGGAAAAACACACCCTTGACGTGCACGTCGAACAGCTTGTTGAACTGCGCCTCGGTCGTTTCGGCGAAGCCTGCCATCTCGCCGTGGCCGGCGTTGTTGACCAGGTGATCGAAGTTCTCGCGACTCCACGACTGGAGCGTGGCCCGAACCCGCTCGACGAGATCCGGCAGCGCGGCAACATTGCCGACGTCAAGTTGAAGCGCGGCGGCCTTGCGGCCAAGCGTTTCGATGTCCGCCGCCACCGCCTGCGCCTGCTCGGCGTTGTCGCGATAGGTGAAGATTACGTCGCCGCCGCGGCGGGCAATGCTGAGGGCGGTGTTGCGGCCGAGGCCGCGGCTGCCGCCGGTAACGATCGATACAGTGGTCATGTCAGGGCCTTTCTTGGCTGGGTTTGCTGCCGGCTCGGTGGTCCTCCGCCGACAGAATGGGTGAAGGGGAGCGCGGCGCGCCTTCAGGAGGCTCCCGTTGCGGCGCGGCGTGTGGAATAGTCGGCCGCAGGGTAGTGCAACCGCACCATCGACCGGCCACAGGCGCCCTCGAGGAAAAGGGTCGTGATCGCCGAGAGCATCACTGCAAGCGCAGCGGCGCCCGCGACGACCATGAACAGGCTAACCGGGCCCGCAGGCACCGAAAGCGTTTGGACGAGGAAGGCACCGACCAGCCCGCAAACCGTGACCGCGCCGAACAGGGCCGCGGCCGCGTTCAGCTGGCCGAGCGCGCGGAGCTGCAGGCGAACGCGCTGTTCGGCGAGCCGGAGGGCGAGGTTCGGGTCGACAAAGAGTAGGGCAAGCCTGTCGTCTTGTTCTGCGACAGATGCGCGGAACTCGCGCCACTGCGTAATCGCCAGGTTGTAGCGGATGTTGACGCCGTTCTGCAGGATGGCGCAGGCGTTGGTCAGGATTGCGGGACCGGTTATGAAGGTCAGCGCAGCGAACGGGTCGGACGGCATCATCCTGCTCCTTCGGCACAGGCGCTCTCGCCCCGAAAAGCACGGGATGCGCGACACGCGGGTGAACTGTTGGCGATACCTGACTGGCATAACGGCCAGTCCATCTTCTTCAGATGAGCGCTATATGGACTGGAGAGTCGAGAAGCGGAAAGACTTTGTAGCTTTACGAGTCATACCTGCTAGGCATAACGGATGGAGCTGCGCCATCTAAGGTATTTCGTCGCCGTGGCCGAGGAAGGCAGCCTGACGTTGGCGGCCGAGAAGCGCCTGCACACGGCGCAGCCTTCCTTGAGTCGCCAGCTGCGCGACCTGGAGTTCGAGGTCGGCGCACAACTGTTTGTGCGCACCTCGCGAGGGGTTGAGCTTACGAAGGCCGGTCGGGCGTTTCTCGACCATGCCCGCCTCGCGCTCGCCCAGGCGGCCGAGGCAGTCGCCGCGGCAAGGCGCGCGGCTCGCCCGGTCAAAGCCAGCTTTTCGGTCGGCTTTCTTACCGGGCAGGAGGTCGAGTGGCTTTCACACTTCACCCAGGTTCTGCGCGATCAACTGAAGGACATCGACTTCCGGGTCACAAGCGACTTCTCGCCAGCGGTCGCAGCCGCGGTCCAGCGGGGCGAGATCGACGTCGGTGTCTCGCGTCTCGAACCGCAGCCGGACGTCACCTACAAGGTGATCGCGTACGAGCCGATCGTAGTCGTGCTCCCACTCGACCATCCTCTCGCGGCTCAAGCCGACATCGACCCGCGCGAACTCGATGGCGTCTCGTTCGTCGGGTACACGGACACACCGCACGTTCTGCGCGGCATTGTCGAGTGCTATCTGCGTGAGCACGAGGTCACCGTTTCTCCGAGCCATTTTCTAGACGGCTTCGCGACCGGGATCTCGCTTGTTGCATCCACCGGGGGGCTCACCCTCCTTCCAGCCTATGTGGAGCCGTTGCTGCCCCGCTCAGTCGTCAGTCGGCCGCTCAGGGGCCGCCCTCCGACAATCGAGATCGCCGCCGGCTACCGCGCGGACAACCCCTCGCCCGTACTGGCAAGTTTCCTGCAGAACATCGACCAGCTTATCGCCTCTCACGCCGCGGCCAGGGGCGAAATTTAGCGCCAAGCATCCCGACCAAGACTTGCAGCGACGTCGCCGCCCGCCGCGGGGTGTCTGCTCCTCGAGCATGTGCTGCAAACTTGGCATTCCGCTCGTGACCTTTGAAGTGGTAGGCACCTCACGTTGTGACCTGCCGGCCAGCTATGCGCCTCATACCCGGTCGTTCAGCAGGGGCGCCGACGAACCCGAAAGCTGCCGTTCGTGTGACAGGGCTCGGCGTCAGTGTGGCTAGACACGACTCTGCCGGAGAACGGCGACCCGTCAGGCTGTCGCTTCCAGATCGCGCAAGCTGCGCCCGCGCGTTTCTCTTCCCACGATACCGACAAGGCCCGCGGAAGCCGCCATGGGTAGCAACAGCGCCAGCGCGGCGCCGCCCAGCGTCGGTATCAGACCGATCAGCGCGAACCCCTGAACCGCCACGCCGCCGAATTTGCTGCTGGCTGCAATCAGGCCGGTGGCGCGACCCCGCACGCCCAAGGCGTAATTTTCCGCCGCATAGGGCAGCAGCACCGCGATCATCCCGTTGCTGCCGACGACCAGCATCGCAATGACGGCGATCAACAGCGGCGGGGACGCCAACATGACGGGCGGCAGCAGAGCGCCGGCGAGCCCGAACAGGGTCAGCAATATCGTGCCGATCAGCGTCCATTTGCTGCTCCACCGGCTGTAGAGCAACGCTGCCAGCATGATCGTCGGCAAGGCGATCAGAGCGGAGCTGGCGATGACTCCACTGGCGAGCCCGGCGCTGTAGCCGCGCTCCTGGAGGTCGGAAGGAAGCCAGAGAAGCAAACCGAACGTCACGAAGCTCCACGAGAGGGCGGTGATCACGAGCGCTGCCGTAAGCTGTCCATGGTGCTGAGCCGCGGGTGCCGCGTTGGGTCGCTGCAATACTGGCTCACGACGCACGATGCCGAAGCGACGGGCCATTTGCGCCAGTTCCGCTTCGCGCCCCTGCTCGAGCAGGAATCGTGGAGATTCCGGGATCCATCGGGCAAGGGCAAGCAGAAGCAGTCCGGTTGGAAAGCCCTGAAGCCAGAGGCTGCGCCAGCCGAACTCGGGCTCGAAGAGATGCGCCGCGCCACTGGCGGCAAGATACCCGCCGACGAGCCCGGTCCCCCCTACGAGCACGAGCACCCAGCTGCGGTGTCGGGGCGGCATGACTTCAGCGAGCAGCGTGTAGACCACAGGGAGCATCCCGCCGGCCGAGCAGCCCATCAGGAAGCACATCAACAGGTTCCATCCAAAGGACGGCATTGCGCCGCAAATGGATGTGGAGACGAACAGGATGGTGGAGAGAAGGATGGAGACGCGCCGGCCGTAGATGTCCGCAAGCCAGCCCCACACGAAGGAGCCGACGGTGGTGCCAAGCAGCGCTACGAAGGGAAGAAGGGCTGCAGACGCAGCGGGAATGCCGTACTCATGGCGCATACCCGGGAGCACGAAACCGAGCGTCGCCGGCTTCATCGTGTCGATGATCAATCCCAGCGTGAGCACGAACAGTACGGCGCCGTGCCAGCCACCGAACGGCGTCGCATCGGGCGCTTCGAACATCGTGCCTGCATCGGCACCGTGACGTACGCGGTGCTTGGGGAGTGCGCCAAAAATCGCAGCAGGCACCCCGACGAGGATCAACGCCATACCGGCGTACATCCAGCCGTCCATAGGCATACCGGCCAAGTGGTTTCCCATCTGGTGCGCCATGGCGAACATCGGCAGATGCAACGCCACACCGGCGCTGATCGCGGCACATCCTGCCCAGAACATCGGCCATCGCTCGCCAACGATAGAGGGGCGCCGCTCTGCTCGTCTCATCTATTCCTCCCCTAGCTGCTCGCTGATAAGGGAGCGGAGGGCGGACGCAAATACTCCTCGCGCCGCGATCATCGGCCTTTGAGCGCCCGCGGCAGGGTAAGCGGCTAAGGTGGTTGACCCAACAAAGTAGTATGACCGTGTCGGGGAGACCGCACTCGTTCTTTCGACGCTACTGGCGAACGGCAGCTAATGCCGATTTCTGGCCGCGAGCAGCCGTTCAGGTTTCGGTCCAGTACCGGCCGGCTTGCAACACCTAACAGACTACATGTCGCTTAGCGACTAGCCCCCGCAAACGCCGACTGATCCTGGTTCCCGTGCAACAATGACCGCCTCTCCCCTTTGCAAGCTGCGCGTGTTTGTCGATACATTTGCCGGAAGCACGAGACGCTGGTCAGCTTGCATAGGTAACAGGTACGGCAGCTAGGGGCAGCTGCAAGTCGCTATCAAAAGATAGCCGAGTACGGCTCGGCGAACCCGCGCTACAAGCGCTTCCTCCCCGTGCTCACCTCGCTCACCGGCGGCATCGATCATCCCGCGCATGATTGCTGCGACGTCGCCCGTTGCAGTCGCCATTTCCGACTGCCTGGGAAGGTCCGAGCGAGCGAGGATTTCCGCAAGAATTGCCATGAACCTGGTCCTGACGACTTGTGTCTCCGTATCCAACGGCAGACGGCCTTCCTCGAAATCGAGTAGCCGCGCCAGTCGAGGGCGACGGACCTGATGGCGCACGGCCGCCACGATCAGGGCATTGAGCGCTTGCTCTCCCGCTGCCATCGAGCAGGCAGCCTCGGCTTCTTCGACAAGGAGGGTCGTCTCACGGGCGATCAGCGCGCCGAGCAGCGCGTCCTTGTCGGGGAAATATTGGTACAATGTGCCGATGCTGACGCCGGCCAGCTCCGCCACTGCGTTGGTAGTGAACCCGCCATGCCCCTGCTCCTCCAGAATGCGAGCAGACGCTTCGATGATCGCCTCTACGGTATGCCGTGCACGCGCCTGTCGTGGCTGTTTGCGAGGGCGTGCGCGCTGGTCGGGAGCCTGTGCCGTCATCGGAACCAATGCGAGTAGTGGATCTGAGCAGATGCTCGCATCCTAAGGACGTCAATCAGCGACGCAAGGATGCATCATGAATACGCAACCCGTTCAGTTTGAAGCCGCACTCACGACGTTCTTCATGGTCAAGACCTCGCCGGAATGGCTGGGCTTCTCCTTCGAGACGCGCTTGTCCCATGCCCGCGAGACGTTTCAGCCCATCCTCGACGCGTTCAGGGGACGCGTTCGGCTGAACTGGTATGATGTCGAGTTCTACACGGCCAAGATCAGTGACATCTGGATGATCGAAGCCAAGGACCACCACAGCTACCAGCTCTTCTGCGAGAAGCTGCGAGAGACGCCGTTTTGGGACCGGTTCTTTCTGGTGCACGACATCTTCCCAGGCGAGTTGAACGCCTGGGCGAAGAACTACGAAGTCGAGGCGTTGCAATCGTAGATGGCTTTCGGTCAACGCCCAATGCGCTGTCGCAGCGTGTCGAGGAGCCAGCGGCCGGCAGGACCCAGCATGTGGTCCCGCCGGTGTGCTGCATAGATGACGAGCCCTTCCTTGGGCGTTGGATCGTCCTCGATCTCGATCTCGATCAATCTCCCGTCGGCGATGGGTGCCGCGACCAGATGCTCCGGCATGCGGCACCATCCGAAGCCGGCAACCAAGAAGTCGAACCGTCGGCCGAGATCCACGAAGCGCCACAGCCGCGCGCTCGACAGGCCGTAGTTCGCGCCGCACGGATCGACCGGGTCGGAGAGCACGAGCTGGACGTGGGGCTCCAGGTCGTCGCGCCGGGCGGGGCGGCCCAGCGAGGCCAAGGGATGACAGGGTGCGACAACCGGCCGCATGCCGATCCGCAGCAGCGGGTACGCGGCTATATCTTCTGGCAAGTGGGGGAGCAGCAAGCAGATCGCCAGCGCGGCTGAGCCGTCCCGCAGCCGCCGCAGCGAACCGCCCAGACCTTCGGTCGAGAAGCTGACCGGCAGGTCGGGAAAGGTTTCCCCGACGGCACGCAAACTGTCGATCAGCGGCGCCGTCGGAACGAGCGGGTCGATAGCGAGCGCCAGTTCGGGTTCGAGCCCTTGGCGTGCGCCCGCCGCCACCGCCTCGAACCGCGCGGCGCTCGCCAGCACCAATCTCGCGTGGTCGACGAGGACGCGTCCTACTTCGGTGAGGCGCGGCTTGTAGCCGCCGCGATCGAACAGCGCGACGCCCTGCAGCATTTCCAACGTCGCGATCGCCTGGCTGATCGCCGACTGCGCGCGCCCGAGCTTCCGACCTGCGGCAGAGAAGCTGCCTGCGTCGACGATCGTCACCAGTACGCGCAACTGATCGAGGCTGAGGTTGCCGATCATGGTCCATCATCTCCGCCGATGGAGACGATCACAATTTGATCTCTCCTGCTTGCCCTGCGTGGCGGCTAGATCGGCGTCATGCAACCGACCTTCTTCATCAACCACGGCGGCGGCCCGTGCTTCTTCCTTGATCCCGGTCCGATGCGGAAGGCGTGGACGGAGCTGGAGCAATATCTCCTCGGTTTCGCCGAAACGCTCGAAGAGCAGCCGCGCGCGATCCTCGTAATTTCGGGTCATTGGGAAGAGGCGCGCCCGACGGTCAACGCCGGGGCGACGCCGCCACTATTGTTCGACTATGGCGGCTTTCCCGAACACACCTACCAACTGACATGGCCCGCGCCCGGCGATCCGGCGCTGGCAGCGCGGGTCCGCGACCTGCTCTGTCGTGCGGGCATCGAAAGTGGCGCAGACGAGAGACGCGGCTGGGATCATGGCGTGTTCGTCCCGCTCAAGGTCATGTTCCCTGAAGCCGACATCCCGACTGTTCAACTGTCGCTCAAGCAGGGGCTCGATCCCGAAGCACATCTCGCCATCGGTCGCGCGCTGGCCCCACTGCGCGGAGAGGGCGTGCTGATCGTCGGCAGCGGCCAGAGCTACCACAATATGCGCGGCTTCATGGGCGGCAGCGGACGAGCCGATCCCGACGCGCAAGCCTTCGACGCATGGCTGCGCGAAGCGATGGCGGATGGCAACACGCGGGACCGTTCGCTGATCGCCTGGGAGCAGGCTCCCGGCGCCCGTCAGGCGCAGCCGCGCGAAGACCACCTGCTGCCGCTGATGGTGGCGGCGGGTGCCGCGTCCGGAGAGCCCGGCCGAACCGCCTTCCACGGACATGCGCTCGGAAAGCCGATCTCCGGCTTCCGCTTCGGATAACCAGCTCAAGGATACCATCATGACCAAGCTTCTCGTCGTCGAGACCAGCCCGCGCGGCGATCATTCCATCTCGCGCACCATGACCCGTCGCTTCGTCGCAGAGTGGCAGGCCGCGCACCCCCATGGCGAGATCGTCGCTCGCGACCTCATGGAAACCGACCTGCCGTTCGTGACCGCGCCTTGGCTCCAGGCCTATTTCACGCCGCCGGAGCAGCACTCACCGGAGATGAAGGGGGCGCTGCGTCTGTCGGATGAGCTGGTTGGCGAGATACTTGCCGCCGACCACATCGTGATCGCAACGCCGGTTTATAACTATAATGTACCCGCAGCGCTGAAGGCGTGGGTAGACCATATTGTTCGCAAGGGGCTGACCCTGGGCTTCGACGGCAGTGGTCTGGTCACCGGCAAGAAAGCCACGGTGCTGCTCGCCTCGGGCGGCGTCTATACCGAGGGCTCGCCGATTCGGGACCGCGACATCGCCACCCAGTACCTGCGCCTGATCTTGGGCGTCATCGGCATCACCGATGTGGCGGTCGTAGCTGGTGGCGGCGCGAAGGTGGTCGACCTGGGCGAGCGGACCATGGATGTTTTCGTTGCGACCCTTGCCCCCGAGATCGAACGCGCTGCCGCCGCTTGAACTGTCCGCGAGTGATGCATCCTGGAAAGCGGCTTCTTGACCAATAAGGCACGAACGACGCTCAGCACGTCCTGAACGACCGGCCTCTATCGGTGAGCGGAACTTGGCTTGAATGTCGGTAATCGGGTCTCTTCAAAGCGGCCAACCGCGGTCCAGCGGAGCCGCAGTTGGTCTGCGGGTCAGTCGAGCCCTCGTTTTCCGGGCGCCCAATATGCTTTGGTGAGGATGCGTGCTGTTGATACGCCCTCCCACCTAAGGTTTTGCCGAAGCCGCTGGATCGTGCTGGCTTTGCCGGTCAGCACGAAAGAGCCGCCAGCGGCAACGGTCGGGCCGAGCGCCGCCTCCAAATCTGAGAGGTGCGCATCGTCTCCGCGCTTCCCGACCAGCGTCGCTCCTTGCAAGCCAAGGCGCGCCAAGACCTGGCTGGCGCTTCTGATATCGTTGACCTCGAAGCAGCAGCGCATGGGGTCGAGCCGGTTCGTCGATGCCAGCGCGTAAGCGAGCCCGATCGAGGTTTCATCGCCGAAGGCGGCCAGCGGCAATGTCGCGCGACCGGTATCGAGCGAGCTGCGCGGCCCGAAGAGTTCGCATTCGTCGCCCACCCTGAGGCCGCGCAACCACGCACTTCCCGGGCCGCCGCCGTGCGCATAGCCGAGGATGCGGGTGCTTCCCGCCGCCGCGTCCCAATCCATTGGAGTATAGGTCCGCGCGACGAATGTGGAGCCCATCGCGACCTGGATCTTGTGCCCTGGCGCCCAGGACGCGCCTTCGAGCGCCGCCCCTCTCAGCGTGACGAGCCGAAAGCCATCGGCAACGTCCTCGATCGCCGCAATGGCCGCCCGCTTCATGAACAGGCCGAGCAGCGCCTTGCTGAGCCGGCCGGGAGCCTTCGCGGCTCTATGATCCGACACCACCGGAACCGTCACAGGGCTCGCACGGCAAATTCATTGCCGCGACCTTCGTCGATCGGAAGCGTGTATGCGAGATAGCCATTCGCGGGATCGCGGACATACTCAAGGTAATCGTCTGCAAAGGCGTTCTCGGCCAGGATCACCGCGCCGGGCCGCAGCCGCGGCTCGATCAGCTTGAGCACCGGCAGGTACAGCGACCAGGCGCCGTCCACCAACGCCAGATCGACCTCACCGCCGACATCTTTGAGCGTCTCGAGCGCATCGCCCTCGCGAATGTCTACCAGGTCCGCAAGGCCTGCCGCTTCGACATGCGCCCGTGCCCGCGCCACCTTGCCTGGCTCCAGCTCGGACCCGATGAGTTGCCCACCGCCATTGTCGCGCAGCGCCGCGGCGAGATAGATGGTCGAGACCCCCATCGAAGTGCCGAACTCCACGATCCGTCTCGCCTTGCAGGCGCGAGCGATCGCGTAGAGGAAGCGGCCATATTGCGGCGTCACGGACAGGAAGTGCTCGGCGTGCCCACTATATACTTTGCGATAGTCGCTGCGCTCGTCAGCGATCAGCTGCGTCGCTGCCTGTTCGATCGTCTCGCCCGACGTTTCGAGGTCGGCCATCATCTTCTGGATGAAAGGTGCGTCCGCCGCTTCGGCATCCCGGTGAAGCTGCATAAGCGTTTGGCCGACGGGACCGCTGTTCAAACTAGTCATTGATGTCCTCGCGATGGGAGGCCGATCGGCCTCGACGGATGCGAAGCGAGCAGATACGAGGCGCCGAAGCTGGCGTCATTCCGAAGGCTCGACAGTTTGTTATCCAGATCCGCCATTGAGGGCGAGGGCTGCCCATGCCGCTCCTGAACGACCTCTCGGATGAGACCGATTGGGTCGAGCCCGACGATGTGCCGCGTCCGGTCGTAACGTACGGCTTCGCGTCCGAGACCTTCGGCGACTTCGAACTGGATCCACACCGCCACGCCAAGAGCCAGCTGCTGCTCGTGCAGCGCGGCGCGCTGAGCTGCGAAGTCGAAGGCGGCCTGTGGATCGTTCCGCCGCGCAGCGCCATCTGGATACCGGGCGGTGCGGTACACGCGATGAAGGTGACGGGTGCGCTGGAGGGCTACGGTGCCTTTGTTGCCCCGGATGTCGCCGTCCACCTTCCGGCGACCTGCAGCGCGGTATCGGTCACGCCCTTGCTGCGTGAACTCCTGATCCGCTCCGCCAATCTGCCCCTCCTGTATGAGGAGGGCGGTGCGAACTCACGGCTGGTGACAGTGCTGCTCGATGAGCTGGCAGCCGCCAAGGCCGAGGACCTGCACCTGCCGATGCCAACGCATCCGCGCCTTCGCCGCATCATCGACCATATGATGGCGACGCCGGCGGACCGGGGAACTCTGGACGCGTGGGCTGACAGGGCCGGCATGAGCACACGGACGCTGGAGCGGCTGATACGGCGCGAGACGGGCATGAGCTTCGGCCGCTGGCGCCAGCAGTTCAGCGTGATCCTGGCGGTGAGGTGGCTCGCCGGAGGCGCCTCGATCCAGCAGGTCGCGGGCGATCTGGGCTATGAAAGCGTACCCAGCTTCGTGACGATGTTCCGCAAGGCACTCGGCACCTCGCCAGGACGCTACATGGCAGAGCGCCATGCGGGCCGCTGTTGAGGACCGCAGACTTCAGCTCCACCGCAAGCGCGAGATGAAGGACAGCACCGCAGTGGAGGTGTGTCCGTCTAGAGGGCTGTCCAAGCAACTCTGAACCTTCGTACACGGTAATCGCGGCCCCGCGGCGAAATAAACAAGCGTCGGCTTTCCGTGTCCGGCGGCTCGTAACCTTCCAGTCAGCTCACGGCCATTTTCCTCCGTGAGATGGGCTGGCCGCCGACGATGTCGATGAAGAACGGTCGCCCGCTCGAGCTGCGCGTTCAAATCGTCGAGGCTATGGACGATGAAGCCGACCGGTGCAGTCAGCGCTTTGTTGATGGTGACGTCGGCATCAGCCGGTCCTCAGCCGCAGACCGCAGCTCGAAGTCGGTGAGGTGCTCGTCATTGACGACGACGAGGATGTCATAATCGCTGTGGAAACCACCGACAGGATCATGGACCCAGTCGCCCCGTGTATGGCTGCCGTAGAGCACGAGCTTGAGGATGCGCCCCATGCACTTCCAGTTCTGCGTGGCCCCGGCGAGCGCGGTGGTGAATTCCTCGAACAGCACGCGCACGACGTGCGCGAGCTCGCGTCGCTTGGATGCGGGGAGATGGTCGAGGTGGTCGCGCGCAGATGCAATTCTATCTCGTGGTGCGGGATTGGCCAAACTCGCGCCGCCATCATGGCCGCTGCCCCTCGGTCGCACCGAGCAATGCGATCGCCGCCGTGGCGTACAGGCTGCACGCTACGTCTTCACGGATGCGCGATCGCCGCATAGCTGAGTTCTGCTCGTTGCGTTGCCAGCAGCGCCTCCCGCTGGCCTGCGGGGGGTGATCACCCTAGCACGCCCGGCACCGTCGGCATTCGCAACCGTGACCATGCGAGGGATCCGAGTGAGAGCCTAGTCGCGAGCTCAGATTTACCGCCTTGGACCTTGCCTGCGCGCCCCGTCAGCAAGCCAACCTGATCACCAACCATCGTCGCGCGTAGCACGCGCGCGTCCTTCATCGCCACTAATCAAGAGTGTGCGTCATGCCGACGTAACAACTCGTCTTCAACGGGGCTCCTGAGGCGGTTGGGCATAGCTCTTGCCGCAGCAGCAGCGCGTCGGCGACCTTGTCGACACACTTGTGCGGAGTTGGTGGGGAAGGTTCGAGCGGAGTCTTTGGGAGAGGCGGCGCGCCGGCATCGGCACGTCAAGCAACCGCCGGGCAGGTAGCGGAGATCGCAACCGATACGGAGTGGCTGCGGAGGTTTCGCAGGTCGGAGAACGTAGGCATGCGCCGCGCCAATGCATCTTCCCACCGATGGAATATCCAAATGGAGGTAAGGTGCTTCAGAAATACACTCGGCTTAAAAGGACTGCGCATCTTCTAGTCGGGTCCGCTGCGGCTTCCTTGCTGGCGGCATCCGCTTCTGCCCAGACGGCGCCGATTGCGGACGCGGACGAAGATCCCGCTCAGGAAATCGTGGTCACCGGCTACAGCCGCAGCCTTGAGGAAGCGATCGACATCAAGCGCAACACGATCGGTTTCTCGGACTCGATCGTCGCGACCGACATCGCCGATTTCCCCGAGCAGAACCTGTCCGAAGCGCTGCAGCGCGTGCCCGGCGTCACCATCGAGCGCGACCGGGGCCTCGGCACCCGCGTGAACGTGCGCGGCCTGCCGACCGAGTTTACCTTTGTGTCGATCAACAAGCTGGCGACCGCCTCGGGTTCGGGCGGGCGCGACGTCGAGTTCGACATCTTCGCCTCCGAACTGATCCAGTCGGTGACGGTTCAGAAGTCGCCGACCGCCGCGGACGAAGAGGGCGGCATCGCCGGCTCCGTCTACATCCGCACCGCGCGGCCGTTCGACAACCCCGGCCTGCGCCTGGTTGGCAGCGCCGAGGGTGCGTACAACTCGATCTCCGAAAAGATCGACCCGAATTTCTCGTTCCTGGCGAGCAACACCTTTGGCGACTTCGGCGTGCTCGTGTCGGTCGCCAAGCAGCAGCGCACCAACCGCACCGACTCCAACTCGGGCATCAACTTCCGTCCGATCTCGCGCTGGACAGACAAGGCCGGCAAGAACCGCGATCAGGCGATCGCCGTGCTGGCGCGCGATGCGGGCGTGACTTTCACCGATGACATGAAGAACAAGATTGTGTTCCTCGATAAGGTCGGGGACCGCGTCTATCAGAACGACCAGGACCGGCTGGGCCTGTCGGGCTCGATCCAGTATCAGCCGAGTGACCAGTTCAACCTCGTCTTCGACGCCTTTGCCGGTTCGTACGACACGGTCGAGGACGAATATGACGCGGCCGGCTATTCCGCATCGAGCAACTCGACGCTGGAGACAATCCACGAGTTCGACGCGACGACGCTGGCTGACAGCGGCATCATCGTGCTGCGCGACGTGTCCTATACCAACACCCAGCACGAGTTCCTGAGCAAGGAATATCGCAACAGCACCGACTATCGCCAGTTCGGCGGCGAGATGAACTGGCAGACCGGCAGCTGGAAGATCAGCGCGCTGGGCGGCTATTCGGGTGCCAAGAAGACGCTCGACTTCGCCAACCTCAAACACGTCGCCTATGCGCCG
>NZ_SDPT01000005.1:2500-5640 GCF_004135605.1 Sphingomonas desiccabilis
GAATGGGGGAACCCACCTTCACCATTTAATTCAGCCGGTGTGCAAACATCGGCCGGGTTAAATGGGAGAGGTATCACCGAAGTGAATACATAGCTTTGGTGAAGCGAACCCGGTGAACTGAAACATCTCAGTAGCCGGAGGAAAAGACATCAACCGAGATTCCGTTAGTAGTGGCGAGCGAACGCGGACCAGGCCAGTGCCTCATCTTCAACTAGCAGAAGCTTCTGGAAAGGAGCGCCATAGCGGGTGACAGCCCCGTATGCGAAAGTGATGGATGAGGACTCGAGTAGGGCGGGACACGTGAAATCCTGTCTGAACATGGGGGGACCACCCTCCAAGCCTAAATACTCGTACATGACCGATAGCGAACTAGTACCGTGAGGGAAAGGTGAAAAGCACCCCGATGAGGGGAGTGAAACAGTACCTGAAACGGATTGCCTACAAGCAGTGGGAGCCTCTTTATGGGGTGACCGCGTACCTCTTGCATAATGGGTCTGTGACTTAATGTATCAAGCAAGCTTAAGCCGTTAGGTGTAGGCGTAGCGAAAGCGAGTCTGAATAGGGCGCCTTTAGTTTGATGCATTAGACCCGAAACCCGGCGATCTAGGCATGACCAGGATGAAGGTGCGGTAACACGCACTGGAGGTCCGAACCGATTAACGTTGAAAAGTTACCGGATGAGTTGTGTTTAGGGGTGAAAGGCCAATCAAGCCGGGAAATAGCTGGTTCTCCGCGAAAACTATTGAGGTAGTGCCTCGAGCGAATACCCTAGGGGGTAGAGCACTGGATGGGCTAGGGGGTCGCGAGATCTACCAAACCTAACCAAACTCCGAATACCTAGGAGTACTACTCGGGAGACAGACGGCGGGTGCTAAGGTCCGTCGTCAAAAGGGAAACAGCCCTGACCTACAGCTAAGGTCCCCAAGTCGTGTCTAAGTGGGAAAGCATGTGGGAATCCCAAAACAACCAGGAGGTTGGCTTAGAAGCAGCCATCCTTTAAAGAAAGCGTAACAGCTCACTGGTCTAAACAAGGGTTCCTGCGGCGAAGATGTAACGGGGCTCAAGACACGCACCGAAGCTTAGGGTGTGATCTTTGATCACGCGGTAGCGGAGCGTTCCGTACGCCTGTGAAGCGGGAGGGTAACCGACCGTGGAGGTATCGGAAGTGCGAATGCAGACATGAGTAGCGATAAAGAGGGTGAGATGCCCTCTCGCCGAAAGACCAAGGGTTCCTGCGCAAGGCTAATCCGCGCAGGGTGAGCCGGCCCCTAAGACGAGCCCGAAGGGGGTAGTCGATGGGAATGCGGTTAATATTCCGCAGCCTGGTGGTGTGTGACGGATGGCGTGTGTTGTCAGTGCTTATCGGATTGCACTGGCTTCGAAGCTGTCCCGGGAAATAGCCCCACCGTATAGACCGTACCCGAAACCGACACAGGTGGTCAGGTAGAGTATACCAAGGCGCTTGAGAGAAGTGTCCTGAAGGAACTCGGCAAATTGCCTCCGTACCTTCGGAAGAAGGAGGCCCCATGTATGCGCAAGCACTCATGGGGGGCACAGGCCAGGGGGTAGCGACTGTTTAGCAAAAACACAGGGCTCTGCTAAGTCGGCTTCAAGACGACGTATAGGGTCTGACGCCTGCCCGGTGCCTGAAGGTTAAGTGGAGGGGTGCAAGCTCCGAAATGAAGCCCAGGTAAACGGCGGCCGTAACTATAACGGTCCTAAGGTAGCGAAATTCCTTGTCGGGTAAGTTCCGACCTGCACGAATGGCGTAACGACTTCCCCACTGTCTCCAGGACATGCTCAGCGAAATTGAATTCTCCGTGAAGATGCGGAGTACCCGCGGTTAGACGGAAAGACCCCGTGCACCTTTACTGCAGCTTCAGAGTGGCAGTGGACAAGAACTGTGTAGAATAGGTGGGAGGCTTTGAAGCACCGGCGCCAGCTGGTGTGGAGCCATCAAGTGAAATACCACCCTGTTGTTGTTTACTGTCTAACCTCGAACCATGAAACTGGTTCAGGGACCCTCTGTGGCGGGTAGTTTGACTGGGGCGGTCGCCTCCTAAAGAGTAACGGAGGCGCGCGAAGGTTGGCTCAGGTCGGTTGGAAACCGACTGTTAGAGTGCAATGGCATAAGCCAGCCTGACTGCGAGACTGACAAGTCGAGCAGAGACGAAAGTCGGTCATAGTGATCCGGTGGTCCCTCGTGGAAGGGCCATCGCTCAACGGATAAAAGGTACGCCGGGGATAACAGGCTGATAACCCCCAAGAGCTCATATCGACGGGGTTGTTTGGCACCTCGATGTCGGCTCATCACATCCTGGGGCTGGAGCAGGTCCCAAGGGTTTGGCTGTTCGCCAATTAAAGTGGTACGTGAGCTGGGTTCAGAACGTCGCGAGACAGTTTGGTCCCTATCTGCCGTGGGCGTCGAAATTTGAGAGGAGTTGCCCCTAGTACGAGAGGACCGGGGTGAACGTACCTCTGGTGTACCTGTCGTCGTGCCAACGGCGCAGCAGGGTAGCTATGTACGGACGGGATAACCGCTGAAAGCATCTAAGCGGGAAGCCTCCCTCGAGATAAGATTTCTTAGGACGGTCGGAGACCACGACCTTGATAGATCGGATGTGGAAGCACGGTAACGTGTGTAGCTAACCGATACTAATTGTCCTATTCGCGCTTGAAGAGTCCCACCATCAACGACAACCCTGGGTTGTCCGGCATGCGGATGTCTCCCAGCCTTGCCAATCGATTTGAAAACCTTGTGTGCACCGGCTTCATTGCTTGGTGGCTATAGCGTCTGTGACCCACCCGATCCCATCCCGAACTCGGCCGTGAAACCAGACTGCGCCAATGGTACTATCGCTCAAGCGATGGAAGAGTAGGTCGTCGCCAGGCATTGAAGCCCGTGCTCACAAACACCCATTCACTTTGTCTGTTGGCCTCAGGCGCCGGCAGCCGCATCCGCGGCTTTGGCTTCCGCGCCAATAAGGCGCGACGGCCAGTCGGCCTTGCGAAAGGCTCCCGCCTTTCGGAAAAAGCGCCCTGAAGCCAACGCTCGCAATTGGCGCGGGGTGGAGCAGCCCGGTAGCTCGTCAGGCTCATAACCTGAAGGTCACAGGTTCAAATCCTGTCCCCGCAACCAA